>NZ_MWPH01000001.1 GCF_002177135.1 Natronolimnobius baerhuensis | reverse complement strand
TCAAGCCGAGCGATCCACCAGCTGGCACAGTAGCCACGTTCATCGGATCGGCACTACACTAAAAGTGTAATGTTGAGTGACCCGGGAACGGGTCCAGTGGACGCCTGGACTACACGTACACACGGTCGCATTTGCACGCCAGTAGACGGCTGGCCTGCATTGACCCTTCCCAGTCACACTTGCGCGGACTGGTGCATTGGTTCGGTCGGATCCAATCTTCGGCTCCTGCCCCACTTAAGGGGCACGATTCAAAGATTAGTTCCGAGTATGGACCCACTGGGATTCGAACCCAGGGCATCCTCCTTGCAAAGGAGGCACTCTCCCACTGAGCTATGGGCCCACTCCCGCTCAACGAGCGGGAACTTACGGCGAGCCATGGTAGTTCTAAGGTGCCCGGTCGGCCCAAGAAGGGATGACCGAACGTGAAAACCGCTAAGGTGGGTCGGGGCGTCGCCCCGATCCCGGTCTGTGGAGGTGATCCAGCCGCAGATTCCCCTACGGCTACCTTGTTACGACTTAAGCCCCCTTGCGGAGCCCAGATTCGACCCGGAAACCGGGCCTCATCCGGACCCCACTCGGGTGCTTTGACGGGCGGTGTGTGCAAGGAGCAGGGACGTATTCACCGCGCCCTTCTGAGGCGCGATTACTACCGAATCCAGCTTCATGTGGATGAGTTTCAATCCACAATCCGAACTACGATCACGTTTCGGAGATTAGCGTTCCCTCTCGGGATAGCATCCCACTGTCGTGACCATTGTAGCCCGCGTGTCGCCCAGCACATTCGGGGCATACTGACCTACCGTTGCCCATTCCTTCCTCCAGTTTAGCACTGGCAGTCTCCCTAATGTACCCAGCCACCACAAGGGTGCTGCTGGCAATTAGGGACGTGGGTCTCGCTCGTTGCCTGACTTAACAGGACGCCTCACGGTACGAGCTGACGGCGGCCATGCACCTCCTCTCAGTAGGTCTAGTAAGCTCATCAAACTGACTGTCACTCCTACTGTCGATGCTGGTGAGATGTCCGGCGTTGAGTCCAATTAAACCGCAGGCTCCTCCGGTTGTAGTGCTCCCCCGCCAATTCCTTTAAGTTTCATCCTTGCGGACGTACTTCCCAGGCGGTCTGCTTCACGGCTTCCCTACGGCACACCACAGGCTCGTAGCCTGTGGCACACCTAGCAGACATCGTTTACAGCTCGGACTACCCGGGTATCTAATCCGGTTCGTGACCCGAGCTTTCGTCCCTCACCGTCGGATCCGTCTTCCAGAGGCGCTTTCGCCACCGGTGGTCCGTCCAGGATTACGGGATTTCACTCCTACCCCAGACGTACCCCTCTGGTCTTCCGGTCCCAAGCCACGCAGTTTCCACCGGACGCCCGCGCGTTAAGCACGCGGATTTCCCGATGGACTTGCCTGGCCAGCTACGGACGCTTTAGGCCCAATAATAGCGGTCATCACTCGTGCTGCCGGTATTACCGCGGCGGCTGGCACCGGTCTTGCCCAGCACTTATTCCACCACCACCTTACGGTGGTGAAAAGCGAGGACTATATGCCCTCGCACTCGGAGTCCCCTTATCGCACTCTCGTGCAGTGTAAAGGTTTCGCGCCTGCTGCGCCCCGTAGGGCCCGGTATCTTGTCTCAGATACCGTCTCCGGGCTCTTGCTCTCACAACCCGTACCGATTACTGGCACGGTGGGCCGTTACCCCACCGTCTACCTAATCGGCCGCAGCCACATCCTCTGGCGCCTGAACGTTTCACGTTCCCCGCACTCCAGCGTGGGAACGCTATCACGGATTAGCCTCAGTTTCCCGAGGTTATCCGCGTCCAGAGGGTAGTTTGGCCACGTGTTACTGAGCTATCTGCTACGAGTCTAAACTCGTGCAACTAGCATGGCTAAATCGGACTCCAATAGCAATGACCTCCGGCAGGATCAACCGGAATGCTATATAACTCCCACCGCTATGGGTGGGAGGGTTCATTTGGCGGTGAATGTCGTCTTCTTGTACACACTCACACTAAATGGGTCCACGTTCGGTGAATCCCAATCGTCGACCGATCGAGCGTCACCGAACTACCATGGCTCACATCAGATCCCATCTTAACGGAAGACCGCAGGGGTGGAATCCTCATCTCCTTCGGACCTATTCGTAGTCCGTCTGGGGTACTTAACCCCTTCGGACCATCAGTCCGAGTCGACCTCGAGGCCGATGACCGATCCCCGGTCGTCGGTGAGGTCGAACACATCACATCCGAGTGCCCTTATACACTTAAGGGCATCGGATCGGTCGCCCGCCGGAAATCGCAACCGGGGAGCGCCGTTGCGTACTCAATCAGACGCGCCCTGATTACTTAAGGGCAACGTCTTGGAGTCGCGTCCGATCCATGTCGTGGATGTGAGTTCCTGCCTCCGCGCCGGGAACCGGCCGGAGGGAACGTGGCGGCGTGCGCCACGTCGTTCGCATTCAATACGAGTGCCGGGTCCATACATAAGGCCGTCGTCTCGAGAGACGAGTGGCCTACGTTGATCATTCTCGCGGTGCCACGACGCATAGCACCAATGTGGAAATCCAACCCATGAGCTGCGAAGACACCGGAACCTGGGTGAGGACACGCTCGAGGAGACCGGAGGGTGTTTGGTGGCTGCATCGAAAGTCGGTCGTATGCGCAAGGAACGGTTCGTACTGCTGACGGTGGTAGCACTCGGGATCGTTTTTGCGAGTTTTGTCGTGCGCGGAGTTGGACAGCTGATTGTTGGCCGGGACAGTGCGGTTCTCGTCTCAGCACCGATTGCAGTGATTGGCTTCGGCATGCTCGTGTACCTCTTCGTTCGGGCAACACTCGATGCAGTCGGCGTCTGGACGATTGAGTGAGCACGGACGCACTCGAGCGAGAGAGGGAAACCGTTTTTCGCACGCCATGCGAACGCGTGAGTAGAGAAATGAGTATAGAGGTCCACACTATCGCCGATCTCGGACCGGATGATCGCGTCGCGTTCTTCGAGCGGGATGCTGGGATTGACGCGATCAGCGACGACGTTCACGAGATCGTCGAGCGTGTTCGAACAGAAGGAGATGTCGCCGTCCGCGAGTATACGAATGAGTTCGATGGGGTTACGGTTGGTAACCTCGAGATCACCGATCAGTGCGAACGCGCGTACGATGAACTCGAGGACGACGTTTGCGAGGCAATCGAGACGGCAGCAGCGAACGTTCGCGAGTTTCACGAGGCACAAGTACCCGACGATTGGCGCGAGGAGTTCGGTCCCGGTCGAGAACTGGGGCGGCGCTTTCGTCCGATTGAGCGGGTTGGGGTCTACGTTCCCGGTGGTGCAGCAGCGTACCCCTCGAGTGCGATCATGGGCGTCGTTCCGGCGGTTGTCGCCGGTGTCGAACACGTCACGGTCGTCACGCCGCCAGCCGATGAAATGAATCCGGTGACGCTGGCAGCAATTCACGTTGCAGGTGCAGACGCGGTGTATAGCGTCGGTGGTGTCCAGGCGATTGCGGGTCTCGCCTACGGGACGGAGACGATCACGCGCGTACAGAAGATTGTCGGGCCGGGAAACAAGTGGGTGACGGCGGCCAAAGCCGCGGTTCGCGGCGATGTCGAGATCGATTTCCTGGCGGGGCCAAGCGAGATTGTCGTCGTCGCAGACGAGACAGCAGATCCGGGCGACGTGGCTGCAGAGTTGGTCGCACAGGCCGAGCACGATCCGAACGCATCGGTCGTCGCCGTCACTGCTGATTCGGACACCGCAGCAGCAATCGCTGCTGCAGTCGACGAGCAGGCCAACGCGCGTGAGCGCGAGGAGACAATTCGAGCGGCGCTGGACAACGACGCAAGCGGAGTCCTTCTGGCGCGGTCGATGAGCGAAGCTATCCTCTTTACCGAGGAGTACGCCCCGGAACACCTCTCGATTATCACGGACGACGACGAATCGGTTCTCGAGCGCATCGACAGTGCTGGAAGTGTATTCCTCGGGCCGAACACGCCAGTTGCGGCGGGTGACTATGCCAGCGGGACGAATCACGTCTTGCCGACGAACGGCGGTGCACGCGTCACCGGTGGCCTTTCAGTCGAGACGTTCATGCGGTCGACGACGGTGCAGCGACTCTCGAGTGAGGGACTTTCCGAAATCGGTGAGACGATCACGACGCTTGCGGATGCGGAGGGACTCGAGGCACATGCAGCAAGCGTTCGTCGACGACTGGACGATGAGTCGTCGGACTAACGACGCGGCACTGGCACCTGAGCCGACGCAACAGCAGGTGCGTCGAAGTGGGTGGCGTCGCAGCGGAAAGATCGCAGCAGAACGAAAATGAGGTAACAGCGCGCGTAGTTACTATGCGAGAGTCCCCTACGTCCGTAACAGGTTCAACATTGAGTAAGTCAGTCACAGTACGAACTGGTTTTACAGTCTCGCATCACGAAGGCTATCTGGAATGCAACCGCGTACCGTCGACCCGACCGATGCGCGGGTCCTCGAGCGCAATTACGACTACGCGCAGCGGAACGCTCGCTTGCTCTCGATGTGGTACGAGTGTGACCTCGAGCGGATGATCGAACTCCTCGCAGAGAACGACGTGGCGCTGTCGTCGAACGACGAGCGGTTATTCGGGACGTACTATCACTCGGTCAAGCGGCGTTCGACAGTTTGAGACCGGTATCAGTCCGTTCGCCCGCTGGTGGTATTCCGCTGTCTCATGTGTGGCCTATAGTAGCCACTGCACGTCACTGCACACCTGATCGCCAGATGGATGCGCGGTTCGGAACGAGTACGCGGTTTGGAGCGAGTGAAACGAGCGAGAACCGCGGCAAAGCGAATAGTGCGAGACCGGCGGTCTCGCATACCATGCGAACGGCGCGTTGCGCCGTGAGCAGACGGTGAACGCAGTGAACCGCGAGCAGGTTCGGCGATCAGTGTGTCACTCGGTGCAGTTGGTACTATATCGTGAGCAATTGCCTCACCGAATCGGCCAGGGACTCAGGCGTCACAGTTAACATCGTTGCGACAGAATACAATCGTATGAGTACGGATAGCGTCGACGGCGGGACAGCAGAGACCCAGCCTGAGATCGAAGTAACCGAGGACGCCGCTGCGCAGGCTCGAGACCTCCTCGAGGGCGAAGGGATGGATACATCGGAGGCAGGACTACGGCTGTTCGTCCAGCAGGGCGGCTGTGCCGGACTGTCCTACGGGATGCGCTTTGATGATGCGCCTGACGAGGATGACACGATTTACACCCACCATGAGCTGCGTGTCTTCGTCGATCCGGCGAGCATGAAATATATCGAAGGAAGTATTCTCGATTACGAAAGCGGCCTGCAGGCCGAAGGGTTCCACGTCGAGAATCCGAACGTGGTCAGCGAATGTGGCTGTGGCGAGTCGTTCCGAACGTAAGCGCTGCCCTGTGATCAGTACCTGATTCCTTAGTCCTCGAGTTCGAACGCGACGGTGACTTCGGCCTGATATTCGCGGTCGTCAGCACTGGCGATTTCGACCCCGAGTTCGTCGACTTCGACCCAGTGGACGTTCTGAAGAGTTTCTTCAGCACGGTCGATAGCATCGTCAGCGGCTGCATCGAAGCTTTCCGGGCTGGTTCCGATCAGTGTAATCTTCTTGAAGACCATTGCCCGTGGATGTACAGTCCCGCGTGTCTTCAATGTATGGCTAGTGATAGCAACCATCACTGGTTTTGAGACGATTACGGATGAAACGGGACCAGTCAGATCACGGGCGGACCGAAACGGTGAACTCGAGGAACAGTCGCTACCGAACTCGAGGGAGACTGTGGGTCGCCGCTGCGTGAACGTTTTTGAGGATGCCGGTCCCACGTATCGTCTATGTCAGGCGCTGACAATCCAATCGACGTCTCCGAAATAGACGAGTTGACGCCGCCAGACCGGACGCTAATGGGGCCAGGTCCGAGCGACGTCCACCCGCGCGTGTTGCGGGCGATGAGTACGCCACTGGTGGGCCATCTCGACCCCTCGTTCGTCGAAATTATGGACGAGGTACAGGAACTGTTACGCTACACCTTCCGGACGGACAATCAGTGGACGATTCCCGTCTCGGGGACCGGTTCGGCCGCGATGGAGGCCGCAATCGGGAACGTCGTCGAACCTGGTGACACGATGTTAGTTCCGACGAACGGCTACTTTGGCGGACGCATGGCGTCGATGGCCCGTCGGGCAGGCGGAAACGTCGTTGAAGTCGATGCCCCGTGGGGCGAACCCCTCGAGCCCGCGGCGGTCTCCGATGCGCTGGCCGAACACGATCCCGATGTCTTCGGGTTCGTCCACGCCGAGACGAGTACTGGCGTTTGCCAACCCAACGTTCCGGAACTGACGGCTGCAGCCCACGACCACGATGCGCTCGTCATCGCCGACACTGTTACCTCCATCGGCGGGGTTGAGTTGCGGGTCGACGAATGGGGGATCGACGTGGCCTATGCCGGCCCACAGAAGTGTCTCTCCTGTCCGCCTGGTGCGAGTCCGCTTACCCTCTCGGATGCGGCGATGGAGAAGGTCCTCTCCCGGGAGGAAGATCCGCGCTCGTGGTACCTCGATCTCTCCTTGCTCGAGGGGTACTGGGGCGAAGATCGCTCCTACCATCACACCGCGCCGATCACGAACGTCTACGCACTTCGCGAGGCACTCCGTCTCGTCGCCGAGGAGGGCATCGAACAGCGCTGGGAACGCCACGAGCAGCTTGCGGGCGCGCTCAAAGCCGGTATCGAGGCGATGGGCCTCGAGATGAACGCCCCCGAGGAGTACTGGCTCCCGAGTCTGAACGCCGTTCGCGTTCCCGACGGTGTTGACGACGGCGAGGTCTGTGCCGAATTGCTCGAGCGCTACGATCTCGAGGTCGCTAGCGGTTTGGGCGATCTCGAGGGCGAGATCTTCCGAATTGGCTGTATGGGCCACTCCGCGCGTCCGGAGAACGTGATCTACGTGGTGACGGCACTCGGCGACGTCCTCGAGTCGATGGGTGCAGCTGTGGATCCGGGCGCAGGTGTCACTGCGACGCGACGAGCGCTCAATAAAAACGAGTAGTCGTGGACCTACGCGGAAACGCGTGGGCCCGGTGGGGCGCGTTCGACCTGATAGTCGTCTCCGTCGACGACGATAATTGCCCACTCATAACTGGGCTCAGTCCGAGTCAATTTCTCCTCGAGAGTGTCTGCATCGTCGGGTTCAGCGACGAAACAGTGGAACTGCCCCGACGATGCTGTCGGGAGTTCGTCGTCCTCGAGGACGGTATTTACGTGCACAACTTTCCATGCTCGCTCAGCACGGAATTCGGGGCCGGTACCCTCGACGGTGTACCCTAGCTCGGCAAAAATCGACCTGGCTTGCTCGGCGAGACGCATGTTAACAGGTCCCATTCACCCATAGGTATGTCACACCACATCATAAAGGTTAGTGTCTAACGAAGTATCTCCGCGATTATGGACTAAAACGTACTATTGCCTGAAAGTCAGCAGAGAATCGCCATTGTGTCTGAATGAATTTCGTTTTTGAGGCGGATATTCTCGAGAACTATCGTGATACCAGAGTGGTCGTCACTCGTGGGCGGCGTCCCACTCGGTTGGCTTGCGGAAGTTCCCACATTGGTTGCACTTGATGCGGCCCATCGAGTCCATTGCGTTGTCGAAACTTTCGCAGTTCGAGCAGAACCAGCCGTACCGACGGTCCGCGTCCTGAGACTCGTAGGCGGCGAGAAACGGGCCTTTCGACCCGCGGTCGCCATCTGTCTCCGAGACGTAGACGGTCTCTCCGTCCGCAGTTGCGGTCCGTTGCATACCCACACGTAACCCTGCGTGGGATAAATGACTGTTGTCACGATGAAATGCGGTATGAGAGCATTACCCACCACAGGCGGGATAACTGAAACCTTTACCCGCGCGGAAATCGTTCGAATGAGTAATGTCGCTGGTCGTGGTTCCCGTTCGCTACCCGCTGTCGAAACACTCTCGCCGAACGCTCGAGCGCGCCGTTGACGTCGCTCGCGAACGGGATGCAGCGTTGACCGTCCTTCACGTCGATCTGTATCAGAATGGAAGAAAAGTAACCCGAATCGACCTCAAGAACAACGTCGAGAAGACGTTCGGGCCGATTGAAAACGCTCGCTACGTCGTCCGTACCGGCTTTCTGGTCGAAGAAAGTATTCTCGACGAGGTTGCCGCCGAAGAGGCTGATGCAGTCGTCATCGGCGGCAAACAGGCAAGTCGCCTGCGGCGCATCTTCCAGCGCTTTACCGACAACCCCAACATCGAACGCTACCTGCGCGATCACCTCGACTGTGACGTGATTACAGTTGAAAGCGCACGCGCATAGTTACTCTCGGCCAGCGTTTCGAACGACAAACACCGGTAGTGACGCGTTGTCAACGACGCGCTCAGAAACGCTGCCGAGCGAGGTGACTTTCTCGCGCGGACTCTTTCCCTGCGTCCCGATTACGATCAGATTGATTTCGTTGTCGTCGGCGTACTCGAGAATCGTCTTCGCGGGGGTTCCCTGCCGAACCGCGTCGGCAGTCTCGAGTCCCGCTTCGGATGCTTGCTCTCGAATTGCAGCTATGGCTTCCTCACCTTCGTCTGTGAGCGAGCGCTCGAGGTCGGTGCCGGCCTCGCCACCGGCAGCCGCGGTGATCCGGCTATCGACGACATAGAGGGCATGCACCGTGGCATCGTTGTCTTGTGCAATCGGGAGTGCGTGCTCGAGTGTCTCGCGAACGGTATCGCTGCCGTCAGTCGGGATGAGGATATCGTCGTACATCGTCTCGTGTACCTCATCGGCCAGATAGCCCATAAAAGCATCCGCACTCCCCACGACGGAGGAACGCAGCGCTTACTCGCGTTCGGGTCCGCCCGTCCCGTCGCCATCTGCCTGTGACTCGAGAGAGTCACTAGCGGCCGAATCGCTTGGAGACTCCCCAGCCGATGTCTGGCCCGAATCGGTAGTGGTCCCATCTCTGTCGGCCATTGACGATGCGTCAGAGACGGACGTCAGTTGCTGTTCCTCAACCGCGAGCTGTGCAACGCCACTCGTCGCATCGAAGACGTGATGGCGATGTGGGTAGGCAAACTCGGCATCAGCCGTCTCGAATCGAGTGCGGATCGCATCTTGAACGTCCGACTGGACGACCAGTTGTTTGTAGGGGTGTTTGATCCAGAATCGCAGGCGGAGCAAAATTCCATCGTCTCCGTACTCGACAATCGAGCAATCCGGTGCCGCCGCATAGCGTGCGCTGCCGATGCGAATATCCGGCCCACCGGAGATCACCATATCGACGTTCCGTGCGGCCCGTTCTGCGTGCTGTCTGGCCGCCTCGAGGTCACTTTCGTAGGTAATTTCAAAATCAACCGAGACGCGCGTTCGCTCGTCTTCTGCGGAGTAGTTGATCACGTCTCGTTGTTGAATCTCGGAGTTGGGCATCACGATGAACGTATTCTCGAGGGTGAAGATTTTCGTGTAGCGAATCGTGATATCCTCGACGAAGCCGCGATGACCCTCGTCGACGACTTCGATCATGTCGCCGATCTCGTAGGGTCGGTCCGCGAGCACGAAGATGCCGTTGATCAGACTCCCGACGAGCGGCGCGAGAACGACTGCGATCACCGCGGAGATGACGGTCACCGAGAGGAAGATTTCGGTGCCACTGAGGCCAAAGACGGCGGCAACGGTGACGAGTGTCAGGATGAGAACGGATATTTTGACGCCGCGCAGCACTGTTCGCGTGACGCTTGGGCGTTCGATCCGCCGTGCGACCGTGCGACCGACCAGTCGAACCACGAGATTCGAGAGATACCACCCAATAACGAGGACAATAGCGGCGACGGCTAACTGGGCGATAAACTCCGATCCCGGGAGGATGTCACCCACAGCTTCGATGAGGCCATCAATCTCCTCACCTGAGGGCCCTTCGCCCCCATTACCGACTGGCTCGTCTTCGTCCTGTACGGCCGCGCGCATGCAGACATACTCTGTGCCATGGTGGTTAAGGGTTCTGAACGACCACCCCGCCACTTCCCGGGACAACCCGATTGTAAAAAGAGGTGCTACTCAGTACATAATAAATCATTTATCCATCGCGTTCCTCACGGGGGATATGGCATCTGATGAGCTTCGAACAACGGTCGAACGCGTCGGCGACCGGTTTAACCTCGGCGAATACGAGATCGACGCCTACCTCACCGTCCTCGAGCAGGGACAACTGACGGCGAGTGAAATCGCGGACCGAACCGAGATTCCACAACCGCGTGTCTACGATACCGTCCGCAGTCTCAGTGATCGTGGCCTCGTCGAACTCCGTGAATCCCGCCCGATGAAAGTCGTCGCGCTCGATCCCGGCGATGCGTTCAACGACGTCCAGAGTTCTCTCGAGCAGATGATCGACGAACTCGAGGCCCGCTACACGGCACCCGCTCGCGAAACAGAAGCCGTCTCGCTGGTCAAATCCCGCTCGACAATTCTGCGCTATCTCGAGGAGGTCATCACCGAGGCGGAGTACGAACTCTCGCTCTCGCTGACGCCTGACCTCCTCGTTCGATTCGAAGACGAACTTGCTGTCGCGGTCGACGACGGCGTCAGTATCGACCTCATCGTCACGCCAGCTTCGGAAGCACCGTCGTCGGAGGAGTTCAACTACCTCTCAGTCGCGACGACCGCTCGAGCGCGTCGCGGGATCACGACGCCGGTCGTCGCCGTCGCTGACGGAAACTACTCGATTTACGCGACCCAGGACGCACTTCGCGACGATCAGGACCGCTACGGCGTCATCTTCAACCGCTCGGCGCTTGGTTTTCTCGTCTCCGGCTTCTTCGGCACTGTCCTTTGGACCACCGCAGAGGAAACGCTCTGTGAGGACGGCTCGAACCGTGGCTACCCCCGCAAGTATGCGACGATCCGACGCTGTGTCAAAGACATCATCGACGACGGCGGCGAGTTCTACGCGACCATCGATGGCCGCGACGTCGAAGTCGGCGGTTCGCGCATCGTGCGCGGGCGCGTGATGGACGTTTCCTTCGAAGTCAGCGAAGAGGTTGCTGCACTCACCCTCGAGACCGAGTCTGGCGAAGAACTGACCATCGGCGGCCGCGTGGCCGCACTCGAGGATATCGAAGCTCACGAGATTCACATCGGCCGCCACGAACCGCCGGTGATTGACGACTAATTCTCCGGACAACGGGTTGGACCCTCGAGTTCGACTGGTGAGGAGGACACGAACAACACGATTCTCTCGCTTCGAGTGACACGCAAAGAGCAGAAGGACTACATTACACGCCAGCGCTGAGCCACGGAAAACGGATAATAGTAGCTTAGACAGCCACAGCTGTCCGACTGTCTCGATTAATTGCGTATAATCAGGGCCACGATTAAAGTCACTCAATCGCGTTGAAAGACGAAGGATGGGCCATGATAGGCAGGGACGAGGGCGTGTTGTGTCTGCTCGGGCCAGTGTCGGAGACTGGTCCCGTCGCCAGTACCTCACGGCGGCGTCGACCTCGGCAGTACTCGGCAGCGTTGGACTCGCTGGCTGTCTCGGTGGCGCACGCGATGAGAATACGATTGTGATGAGCGGCGATACCGACTTCGAGGGCGCTATGGACGGTGAAGACGCCGAGACGTCCATTCAGGAGGCGCTCTGGGATGCTGGCCTCGACGAGTCGATCACCGTCGATGTTCAGGCCAGCGTCGATGACACCGACCAGCGCATGCAAAACTACCAGTCGACGCTCCAGGCCGGGCGCTCCCCGCCCGATATCTTCATGATGGACAGCGGCTGGACGCTCCCGTTTATCCTGCGCGAGCAGACGACCAGCATGACCGAGGTCCTCCCCGACGACGTCCTCTCGCGCGTCGAAAACGACTATCTCGAGGCCTCACTCGAGACGGCGCGCCATCCAGTAACCGGCGACCTGCACGCGATCCCGCTCTTTCCGGACTTCGGCTTGATGCAGTATCGACGCGATTTGGTCGAAGATGCCGGCTACGACACGAGTGAGTGGGATACCGACCCGCCCACCTGGCAGGAGTTCGCCGAGGCCGCAGCCGACGCCCGTGACGAGGCCGGCATCGAGTACGGCTTTACGACGCAGGCGGCCGCCTACGAAGGGCTCGCCTGCTGTACGTTCAATGAGGTGATGACGACCTGGGGCGGCGCGTACTTCGGCGGCACCGAGACCCTCTTCGAGGCCGGCGACCGGCCGATCACTGTCGACTCCGAACCCGTTCTCGAGTCGGTTCGGATGATGCGCTCGTTTATCTTCGGCGATGACGCGTCGGATACCCTCGACGGCTACCCCCAGATCGCGCCGTCGACAATCGTCCAGTGGACCGAAGAGGAGTCACTCGGCCCGTTTGCCTCCGGCGAGTCCGTCATGCACCGCAACTGGCCGTTCTCGATCATGGATCTTGGCGCTGAAGACGAGTTCGGCGAGGACTTAGGCGTCATGGCGATGCCGTATGCGATCTCGCCTGAGGAGGCCGAGTTCGAGGGCACCGGCGGTTCGGCCAACGCACTCGGCGGCTGGCACCTCACGCTCAACCCCAACACCGACCGAACCGAGATGGCCGTCGAGGTCCTCGAGGCGTTCACCCAAGAAGAGGTCATGCTGACGATTTTCGAGTTACTGGGGTACATCCCGCCGGAAGTCGAACTGGTCGCAGACGCTGACCCGGACGAGGTCGGCCCCGTCGCGCGCTACGGCGAACAGATCCAGCAGGCTGCGGACAACGCGATTCCGCGCCCAGTCACCGACATCTGGCCCGAACAGGCGTCGGTCATCGCCCAAGAAATTAACGCCGCCTACCGCGGCGCAAAGACACCCGAGGCGGCACTCGGCGACCTGAGCGACCGCCTCGAGCGAAGCGAGGTCGACGTGGAGGGTCAGAATGGCAACTGAATCTGAGAGCGGCGGAACCGACAGTGACGAGGGGATTCTGATCGGCGGCGACAGCGAAACCGAACGCGGGCGCAGCGGCAACGCCGTCATCAACTGGATGGAAAATCTGAGCGAGGCCGCCTACGCCTACCTGCTCTTGATCCCCGCGTTCGCCCTGCTCGCGCTGATTGCGTTCTACCCGCTGGTGATGACGTTCGTCATGTCCCTGCGCGAGGACCGCACCCGCGGCCTCGAGCCACTCGGCGGCTTCGTCGGCGTCGAAAACTACGTCGACATCCTCACCGGGAACGCCCGCCTTGCCCGGCAGTTCATGGACGTGACGCTGTCGACGTCGTTTCCCTTCCTCGAGTTTGGCGTGCCGTTGCTCCAGCAGGCGCTGTTCGTCACGCTCGGCTTTGCCGTGATCAGTGTCATCCTCGAGACGGTGATCGGCTTCGGGCAGGCGTACGTGCTGGATCAGGACTTTCGCGGGCGGCGCTGGGTGCGGGTTGCGATTATCCTCCCGTGGGCGGTGCCAATCGTGATTCAGGGGATGATCTTCTTCCTGTTGTTCCAGCCGACGGTCGGCTTCGGGAGCGACCTGATGCAGTGGCTCGGCATTTTCGGTGCCGATCCGCTCGCGGACAGCCAGGACTCGTTCATCATCATCCTCGTCGCGGATATCTGGAAGTCAGCGGCGTTCATGGCGCTCCTGATTCTGGCGGGCCTCCAGAGCGTCGACCGCAGCCTGTACGATGTCGCACGCGTTGCGGGCGCGTCGCCGTGGCAGCGATTCAAAACGATCACGCTGCCGCTGGTGATGCCAGCCTTGCTCGTCGCAATGTTGTTCCGCACGATGGACGCAATGCGCGTCTACGGGCTGATCGAATCGACCGCGGGCTGTACGACCGTCCCGTCGCTAACCTGTCTCGTCGTCGAGGCGATGTTCGGCGGGACCCGAATCTACGCCACCGCGGCGGCAGTTGCGTTCATGACTGCACTCGTGATCGGCCTGATCATCTCGGTGTACGTGTTCTTCTTCCGTGACACCGAGGGAGGGCTCTACTGATGACCGACGACACCATGGAACCCGATGACACAGTCGACGACAGCACCGATAGTGACGACCGACAGGATGACGTTCCCGAACACTGGAAACACGCACAGCGGCTAGCTGATGGCGGCCAGCCCGGCGGACAGGCCGACCACGGCGCAGTATTCGAAGACGACGAGGACGTTGAACTCGACCGCGGCCCCATCGAGCGCTGGGCAGCAAACGCGATCAAAAACCCCGAGCGGACCTACCGCGCGATGTTCTACACCGCGACGATCTTCTTCCTGCTGACGACGCTGTTCCCGTTCTACTGGCTGCTCATGGTCGCGCTTACGCCGGAAGGCCGACAGCAGGACATCATCCTCACGCCGAACGGCTTCAACCCCGGCGCGTTCATCGAGGTCTTTCAGGTGCTGCCGTTTCACTGGTACATGTTCAACAGCTTCGTCATCGCGACCGCCTCGACGATCATCGTCCTGGTGGTCGGCAGCCTCGCCGGCTACGCCTTCGGCCGCCTGCAGTTCCCCGGGAAGATTCCGCTCATGCTGTTAGTGCTGGTCATATCCTTTTTCCCACCAGCGGCCTTCTTCATCCCGCTGAACGACCTGTTTAACACCTCGTTCTTCGCCCTCGAGCCGATCACGGGCGACGGCACCCTCTACAACACGCCTGGCGCGATGGTCCTGCCGCTGTCGGCCATCTTCATGCCGCTGGCAATTTTCATCCTCACGACCTTCTACAGCCAGATTCCGGACGGCTTAGAGGACGCCGCCCGCGTCGAGGGCACCACGCGACTCGGCGCGCTCTTTCGCGTGATCATCCCGCTGTCGGCTCCCGGCGTCGCCACCGCGGGCGTCCTGACGTTCATCGCCGTCTACAACGAGTTCTTCTTCTCGTTCCTGATGACCGACGGCCAGCCGGAGAACTGGGCACCGATTCTCGAGGGCATCCTGGGCTACCAGGGCCAGTACGAGGTGATGTACCACCTGATGGCCGCCTCGAGCATCATCGGCGTGATTCCGGTCGCGATCCTCGTGATCGTGGCCCAGGAAAAGATCGTAAGCGGACTGACCGCAGGCGCACTCAAAGAGTAACATTATGGCACGAGTTCAACTCGAGAATATCACGAAACGCTACGAAGATGTCACCGCAGTCGACGATGTGAGCCTCGAGATCGAAGACGGGGAGTTCGTCACCTTCGTCGGCCCCTCCGGCTGTGGGAAGTCGACGACGATGGAGACCGTTGCCGGCCTGACGAAACCCACTGAGGGCCAGGTCTACATTGGCGACGACGAAGTCACGAATCTCGCACCCAAGGATCGGGGTGTCGCGATGGTCTTCCAGAACATCGCCCTGTTCCCCCACATGGACGTCTTCGAGAACATCTCCTTTGGCCTCCGGCTGCGGACCTACGACGACGACGAAATTCAACGCCGCGTCGAACGCGCGGCGGATATCGTCCAACTCGAGGGGATGCTCGACCGGATGCCCGACGAAATGTCCGGCGGGCAGCGCCAGCGCGTTGCGATTGCCCGCGCAATCGTGCGCAACCCCGACGTGTTCCTGATGGACGAGCCACTCGCGAATCTGGACGCCAAACTCCGGGTGCACATGCGCACGGAACTCCAGCGACTCCATCGCGAACTCGGGACGACGATCATCTACGTCACCCACGATCAGGCGGAAGCGATGACGATGTCCGACCGGATCGCCGTCCTGAACAAGGGGAAACTCCAACAGATCGCCCCGCCGCTGACCTGTTACAACGAGCCGGCAAATCGTTTCGTCGCCGGCTTCATCGGCTCGCCGTCGATGAACTTCGCCGAGGGTGAACTCGTCGGCGACGGCCTCGAGACCAAGCATTTCCGCGTCGATCTCGATCCAGCCGATATCCCGGGTGTGGGGATGGGCGACGCCGTCACCCTCGGGATTCGACCGGAAGACGTCCACCTCGAGCGAAGTGCGGACTCGATTCCGGACTCGACGGGGACGATCAGTGCACGGACGGATGTTCTCGAGCCGATGGGCGATGAGGTGTTTGTCTACCTGTTGCTCGCCGAAGGCATCGAGCGCTCGATGGAGAAGGATCCGTCTGCCTCGGCAGATCAGTTACTCATGAGCGTCACGCCGGATACGGAAATTGCGGAAGGAGAGGACGTCAACGTCGTCCTCGACCGGTCGAAGATTCATCTCTTCGAGACTGCGACTGGCGATGCGCTTCGCCACGGACTCACCGACGCGCCTGAACGTGATTCGGACACCACACGGTCGGAAGCCGACAGTTGATCGAGACGGCCGCGTTTGGCGATGGAACAAAGAGCCTCGAGTACCGAATTTCATATAGCCCTCTGTGGTATATCGGTGTGAAACACGACACACAACGGAACGGATGACAATGGACCGAAGCGAAATTAGAACCGGAATCGTCGGCCTCGGGAACATCGGGCAGTACCACGCCGAGCGACTGGTCGACCTCGAGGTGCCACTCGTCGGTGGGATGGACGTCGCAACGGAGGCACGGACGCGATTTGCACGCCGGTACGATGTCGACGTCTACGAAGACCACCAGGCGTTGTACGACACCGTCGACGCTGTCATCATCACAACCCCGAACAAGTACCACGAATCCTATGCGGTCGACGCGTTCGAACGTGACTTACACGTCCTCCTCGAGAAACCACTGGCTCACTCACTCGAGAGTGCCGAACGAATCGCACAGGCAGCCCGGGAGACCGACAGCCACTGCATGGTGGGATTCAACAATCGGTTCGCAAACACCGTCAAGATCGTCAGGAATCGGATCGACCGAGGGGAACTGGGCGAGGTAACCCACGTCGAAGCCAACTACGTCCGACGGCGGGGCATCCCCGGTCGAGGGTCATGGTTTACCCGTCGACAGATCGCTGGCGGGGGCGCGTTGATCGATCTCGGCGTCCACGCGGTTGATCTCGCACTCTACTTGCTCGACTATCCCGACGTCGAGGAAGTCGTTGGCGTCACTCGCAGCGATTTCGGCTCGCGCGAAGAGTACACTTACCTCGAGATGTGGGGCGACGACGCCGGGCCGGCCGGCTTCGACGTGGATGACTCCGCGAGCGCGTTCGTTCGCTGTGGGGACGACCGAACGATCAGCCTCGAGGTTGCGTGGGCAACGAACCGGCCCTCGACCCACGAGTTCGTCGCCCGCGGAACCGAGTCCGCGGCGCGATTCGACCTGCTCGATGGTGATCTCAGATTGTACTCGGTCGGCACAGAGCCCCCCCACCATCTCGAGGATACAACCATCGAGACGCGCCAGAACGACACCCATCGGGCAGAGCAGCGGGCGTTTTTCGCGGATATCGCAGCGGGACGCAACGACCACGAGAGCGTCGACCAGGCGCTGTCGGTCCAGCGCGTAATCTCAGCAATCTATGACTCGAGCGAGCGAAGCTAGACGGTCGCTATGAGAGAGTGACGACGACCGCGTACGAACACCTGGGCTGTTGCCAATCGCGGTCATCTGCAGGTCTCGCTTTTTTCTCCCGTGAGAGTCAATAACTGGCTAGACGAACCCAGAGGGGAAGACATGAGAGTCAAACGAACGCTCGTACTCGACCTCGAGCGCCGCGACGTATCGGTCGGTGACACCATCACCGTCCGCGTTCGAGACACGACGAACAGACCCATCGAGGGCGCGCGCATCGAAGCGGGATCAGGACGTCACTGGACGGATTCCACCGGGCGCTGTCAGTTAAAATTCACCACACCCGGCTTTCAGAAACTCGTCGCGAGAAAGGCAGCGACGGATCGCGTCCGCTACGAACCGGCAACGGCGCTGGTTCGGGCACTCCCAGCAACGAAAACGCCACACCTCAGCCAGTATCGATAACGCAAGAACAGTCGCTCGAGTCGATCACGTCTTATAAACTCGATCCGTCACTGCGTGCCCGTTCAAACGCCTCGATTGCCTGGTCTCGGCGCTCGCTGTGATCAACGAGTGGCTCCGGATAGTCGGGCGCGGCGTCCTCGCGTTCCTCACTCGAGAGAACACACCAATCGTGGATCGTCTCAGCCGACACCCCCTCGAGTTCTGGGATATAGTGTTTAATGTACGTTGCATCAGGATCGTACTCACGACCCTGTTTCATTGGGTTGAATACGCGAAAGTACGGCTGGGCGTCCATTCCCGTTGAGGCGGCCCACTGCCAGCCGCCGACATCGTTTGCCGTCTCGTGATCGGCGAGGTGCTGGCGATACCAGTCATAGCCCTCACGCCAATCGACCAGCAAATCCTTCGTCAGAAATGCCGCGACGAGCATCCGAACCCGGTTGTGTACCCACCCCTCCGCGAGTAACTGGCGCATCCCCGCATCGACGATAGGATACCCTGTCTCACCGGCCTTCCAGGCCTCGAGTTCGTCGGGATCGTTTCGCCACTCGATCCGGTTCTCGTAGCCACTGAAATTTGCCGTGACGATCTCGGGATTGTACGCGAGTACGTGTGTGTAGAACTCTCGGAAGGCGAGTTGTCGTTGGAACGCCTCGATACCCTCGCGCTCGTCGGCCGTCGCCTCCTCGAGTGCGGATTCAGTTGCCGAATACACCTCTCGTGGCCCGAGCGTTCCCCACTTGAAGTGAACCGAGAGTTTCGAGGTGCCATCGCGAGCCGGATAGTCGCGCTCGTCGTCGTAGGCCCCAATCGACTCGGCACAAAACGTCTCGAGGCGCTCGAGTCCTGCTTCACGTGTCACCGTTGGCACGACTGCATCAGGCTCGTCAAAGCCGAGTTCCTCGAGTGTTGGAACGGCTGATAGAGACTTACTATCGGTTGCAAGGTCGTCGGCTGTGGGCGCGTCGAACGGTGACTGTTTCTCCCGGTCGCGCCACTTCTTCCAGAAGTACGAAAACACCGAGTAGTGCTCGCCCTGATTCGGCGAGATCGACCCCGGTTCGTGACACACACTGTCGTGAACCGTTCGAACCGTGATGCCCTCGTCCTCGAGTGCAGCAGTCACCGCCTGGTCCCGCTCAGTAGCGAGGCCGCTGTAATCGGCGTTCCAGCTCACGGCATCAGCGTCGTACTCGTCGACGAGTTCCGGAAGCACACCACTGGCTTCGCCGTGGGCGATCACCAACTCGCTCTCGCGGTCGCGATACCAGTCTCGAAGCGACTGCAGTGCTCGCCGGAGACACGCGACGCGGATCGGTGAGGCGTGCTCGAGAATCGTCGGATCGAAGACGAATACGGGCACGACGCGGTCGGTGTCAGCAGCGCGAGCGAGCGCGCGGTTGTCCGGCCCGCGGAGATCACGGCGATGCCAGTGGATGATCATACCTCGAGACGCGTACTCGAGAGACAAACTTCTCCGGGTTGCGGAATCGGATGGTCATGAGACCGAGGATTATCGGTCGGGCCATCCCTGTTCGTATTGCGCAGTAAGATACCCTCGAGCGGCCTCGTAGAGTCCGCTGACGGTATAGTTGTGGCCGATGTAGACGCTGAGCAGGGCGAGCAACGTGCCCGCGATGACATCAGAGAACCAGTGGATGCCGAGATACATCGTCGAGACGACGACGCTGATCGCCAGAAACGCCGACAGGCCGAGCCACAGCGGGTACTTTGTTCGGGTGAGCCACGCCAGGAACAAGACGGTCATCGACAGCGACGTATGGAGCGAGGGGAAGACGTTCGTACTCTGATTCACCGAGTTCGTCAACTCTCTCGAGCGTGGGAACGCCTCATACATCAGCCCCTCAAACAGGACCGGATCGAAGTTCCGCGGCCCATACGCCAGAAAAAGCATATAGAAGAGCAGCCCGATCCCGTAGTTCGCCGTAAACGAGAGAATCAGCGTTTCCAGTTGGTCCATCTCCTCGAGTGCGAAGTAGGCGAGAAACGGGAACAACAGCAAGAACGCATAGCCATAGATGTAGATAAAGATGAAAAACGACGTCAGCTCCGGCGACTGGTAGGATTGAATAATCGCGACTGGGTCACCCGGCAGGATCACGCGGTCGATCTCGAACAACAGCGGCGTGATATTCTGGCTAAAGACGCGGCGCTCGAGGCGCGTGACGATATCGACCGTCGACCAGCGAATAAGGAGGACAACGCCGAGAGCAAGCAACGGCAGGAGACAGAACTCGAGTCGCCAACGAAAATCACGGAGTGCTGCGACGAGTGGCCGTGGCCCAACCAGCACTAACGCAGCGGTCACGAGCATCGTCGTGACGACGAGGGCAAGTTCAAGGAGGACAACGGCAAACGACATGCAACTACTGAGTCCTAGTGCTGCGAGAACATTAATAGCGCCCGGTTACCGACGAAGGGGCAACCGATCAGCGCAGCAGTTCGCCATCTTCGTAGCGATAGCCCGCATCTTCGAACAGTAACTGGACGCGGGTGGAGTCAATATCGCCGTCAGACCCAGGGAACGTCGAAATCGTCGACCGGTGCTCGAATCCCCAGCCATCGTTGCGGATGCCAAGCATCGAACTCTGTCCAGTCGCCGGCAGTGCCTCGCCATCGAAGAATTCCTCGACGACGTGTTCACGGTCGATCAACTGCGAAATGATGCGGCGAAAGTGCGGATTGCCGAGTTCGGGATGATGCATATTGTACCCGACCATGTAGAACGCGGTCGTCTCTCCGGTCACCGTCTGAGCCGCCGGTTCCTCACGAATTGCCTCGAGTTCCGACGGCGGGACCGGATCGCCCGTGATATCGATATCGCCCTCGAGCAACGCTTCGATCATTGCGCCGGGGTTCGGATCGACCTGAAATCGGATGCCCTCGAACTGTGACAACTCCTCGAGTTCGTCGGGTCGCGTCTCGGGATCGACACGAAAGACGTGCTCGTCGAACGGCTCGAGCTCAATTTCAGTGGTGGAAACGTCCGAGACGCGAAAGAGCCCAGAGCCGACCGGCTCGTCGTTATCGGTGACGAGTGCCTGTGTCTGATAGTCTGCGATGACCGCTGTCCGTGGCTCCCAGATGTGGGCCGGGAAAATCGGGACTGAAAGCGCTCGGATCGCAACTGACTGCGTCCCAGCATCGAATCGGATACGGATCGTCTCGCTGTCGAGTACCTCCGTGTGTTCGACGAGCGACGAGCGTCCGCGAAACCGTGGTGCTGGGAGTCCACCCTCGATGTCGCCGTCCGAGGTATCCTGCAGGAAACCAAACGTAAACGCGACATCGGTCGCCTCGAGTGGCGTTCCGTCGTGCCAGGTCAGCCCGTCATGCAGTGTGACCGTCGCCTCGAGCGGCCCGATATCTGACCACTCAATATCGGCTGCTAGCCATGGCGTATAGCCATCCGTGGTGTCACCATTGAGACTGCGCTCGTAATCCGTTCGACGCAGGAGCGGCGCATACAGCAACTCGAGGAAGCCATCGATTCGGTTTCGGTCGACGACGAGGGGATTCAGTCGCTCACCGATTTGCTCGCCAAACACGCCGACGACGAGTGGTCCGTCTCGAGGCCCATCCTCGAGTTCGTGGCTGAGCACGCGGAGGTAGTCAAGCCCACGGTGTGGCGGCGCGGAGACGTCGAGTGGCTCGCGAACGCCAGCGATTCGGTTTGGAAAGGCAACCGTCGTATACGGGACAACCTCATCCAGATACGAAATCAGTTCACCGACCGCCTCGCGCCGATTCTCGGTATCGACTGCGAATCGCTGCTCCTCGAGTGTGTCGTCGACCGTGACATCGGAGTAGTGAAACGGGTTCTGCCAGCCGCGTTCGCCACCGAATCGCGAGTGCAGCAACTCATAGAGGTCGTCGTAGTCGGTGACACCAGGATGGCGAGCAACGAAAATATCGTACTCGCCCTCGAGCAACACGTCCCGATAGAGTTCGGGTTCGCCGATTGGCTCGTGGGAAACGTCAATACCGGCTTCCTCGAGGTTTTCTCGGAACTGGCTCAGGATTTGGGCGGCGAAGGCGTCGTCATCTGCGGGGAGCGTCTTGATGGTGAGTTCGACTTGGTCCGGAGCCGTATTTTCGGCTCGTGACCAGAACTGCTCGGAACAGCCAGCAAGCGAACTCGCGGTCCCACCGGCGACGCCAGCGAGGAGGGTTCGACGGGAGACCGGCAACGCATCTTCGACCATACTGGCGACCTTACGCCATCCCAGCGTATAGGACTTACTCTCTCACCGATAGCTTACAACCGTCGTATGAAGCCCGCTACTGCCACAGAGTGGCTTTTTGAGGCAGATATTCTCTTGATACCAATCGTCCATATGAAATCGGTCGTCCGAACAGTCACGAGTCGATGACAGTCATAAATTAGTTACTATCAGATAGTAATGAGTGTCTTCGATTAGAGAGTCTCTTTTCTCCGTTCGTATGGCGGCCATAACAATGGCTGTCTGTGGCAACTCACTGAGTGTGGAATCCGTTCCCAACGCTGGGCGGTCCGGCCACGCTCGAGACGAGCGGTGATGGCCGGCCTCGAGCGCCCACGGAACGACCACGAGAGACATAACGAACCATGAAACTCGCACTCATCGGCTTTGGTCAGGCAGGCGGGAAGATCGTAGATGAATTTCTGGCGTTCGACGAGCAGATCGACGGCGGCTTCGTCGAGGCGGCAATCGCCGTCAACTCGGCAACGGTCGATCTGCAGGGCCTCGAGAACGTCCCACAGGAGAATCGCGTACTGGTCGGACAGGCACGCGTGAAAGGTCACGGCGTCGGCGCTGACAACGAACTCGGCGCTGAAGTCACCGAAGAGGATATTGACGAGATTCAGGGCGCAGTCGATAAGATCCCGGTTCACGAGATCGACGCCTTCCTCGTCGTCGCCGGCATGGGCGGGGGCACCGGCTCCGGCGGCGCACCTGTTCTCGCAAAGCACCTGAACCGGATCTACACGGAACCAGTCTACGGGCTCGGTGTCCTCCCCGGCACTGACGAGGGTGGTATCTACACGCTCAACGCGGCCCGCTCGTTCCAGACGTTCGTCCGCGAAGTCGACAACCTGCTCGTCTTCGACAACGACGCCTGGCGCAGCGCTGGCGAATCCGTCGAAGGCGGCTACGACCGCATCAACAAAGAGATCGTCGAGCGTTTCGGCTTGCTCTTTGCGGCCGGCGAAGTCGGCCACGACGACGATGTCGCCGAAAGCGTCGTCGACTCCTCGGAGATCATCAACACACTCGAGAGCGGTATCTCGACCATCGGCTACGCACGCGAAACAGTCGACTCCGACGACGGCCTCCTCTCGTCGTTCCGCGGCGAGGAAACCTTCGACGAAGGCGAAGCAACCAACCGCATGACCAGTCTCGTTCGCAAAGCAACGCTTGGGCGCATGACCCTCCCCTGTGACGTCTCGAGTGCAGATCGCGGACTGGTCGTCGCAACCGGCCCCGCCGAGCATCTGAACCGCAAAGGCGTCGAACGCGGCCGCCAGTGGCTCGAGGACGAAACGGCCAGTATGGAGATTCGCGGCGGCGACTACCCGATGTCGGACCGCGACGAAGTCGGCGCAATCGTCCTCCTCTCGGGTGTCACCGACATCCCGCGCGTCGACCAGCTCCAGCAGGTCGCAATCGAGGCTCAGGAGACGACCGAGACGGTCAAAGCCAACGCCCAAGACGAGTTCGCGTCGCTGGTCGACACCGGCGGCGAACTCGACGCACTGTTCTAACGTGCGCCGGTCGGCCCCTCCCCGCTGACGATTTGGTCCCGTGTCTGTCGCCTGCTGTCTGCTTTTCCCATGAACATTACAAGCGTTCACTGTGTATACTCGAGTGGGAGTGACACGCACTGTCCGAACCGACACGCTCGCGTGTTCTGAGGACCCGGCTCGTGTCTCGGTTCGGAGCCACTGGTCACCCACCTGTGATCTACATGACTACTCGAAGCCTGCACCTCCCGGTTGCTGCACAGCCACGCGTTGACTCACTCGTCGACCTCGCCCAACTCGGCGAGCGCCACGGCTACGACACCGCCTGGCTCCCCGAAACCTGGGGTCGCGACGCCGTCACAGTGCTCACCAGTATCGCCCGCGAAACCGACACCATCGAACTCGGCCCGAGCGTCGTCAACGTCTACTCGCGCTCGCCAGCCCTGCTCGGCCAGACGGCAACGACGCTCCAGGAAGTCGCCGATGGACGCCTCCGAATGGGTATCGCCCCGAGCGGTCCCGCCGTCATCGAGGGGTGGCACGGCCTCGAGTTCGACCGCCCGCTTCGGCGAACCCGCGAGTACATCGAGATCATGCGCGCGGTGATGAGCGGCGAGACCGTCCACTACGATGGCGATATCTTCTCGCTCTCGGGCTTTCGACTGCGCTGTGACCCGCCTGCCGAACCGGTCCCCATCGACGCCGCCGGCATGGGCCCCAAATCGGTCGAACTCGCCGGCCGCTTCGCCGACGGCTGGCACGCCATCCTGTTTACGCCCGAGGGCTTCCGGAACCGACTCGAGGATTTCCGCCGCGGCGTCGACCTCGGTGATCGCGACCGCGACGACCTCCGGGTGACCCTGTCGGTGACTGCCTGCGCGCTCGAGGACGGCGACCGTGCCCGCGAGTTAGCCCGCCAGCATCTGGCGTTCTACGTCGGCGCGATGGGGACCTACTACCGCGAGTCGCTGTCTCGACAGGGCTACGAGGACGAAGCGCTCGAGATCGCAACGGCCTGGGCCAACGGCAACCACGACGAAGCGATTGCCTGCATTCCAGAGGCACTGCTCGATGACCTCGCGGCCGTCGGTACCCCGGAACGCGCCCGCAAGGAACTCGCGAAATTCGAATCACTCGAAGGCGTCGACGATCTCTCGATTGGCTTCCCACGAGGTGCCTCGAGCGACGACATTGAGACGACACTCGAGGGACTCTCTCCTGACACGTAATGGTAGATCGAGCGGTAGGAAGCTCTTACCGACGCTCTCTCCCAGTCGTTCATCAGTGCTGATCCATTCAAGTTGATGACTGTCATGGTAGCAAGAGAATAACGAATTATGATATCGAGGTGGGGTAGAACATGAACGGACAGAACAACTCGCGGTCGATGTCAGCAGGCACAATGATGCGAAGCGCGGTCAAATCAGTCCTCTCGCGCACCGACGAGGTGACGACCATCGAGGAGTGTCGTCGCTGTGGCAAAACCGTCGAATCACGACAGACAGTGTGTCCGGTCTGTGACTGTGACGATATCGTCGAGTACCGCATCCAGTAGTCCAACTGTTTTCAACCCCAGTCGAAAGCGCCAGTGCCCACATAGCAACACGGTTGATCTGCTGCCCTGTCCCTCGTTTCCTCGAGAACACTACGAAATCGGTAACACGTCCGTTTCGAGGCGCTCGCGTCGCCCCTCGAGGATATCGAATCGGCCGTCACGGCGACATTCGAGCCAGTACAGCAAGCGTTCTGCCCACTCGAGTTTTCGTGCTTTCGAGGCATCGACGCTCGGATCGTCGAAATCCCAGCCGACGAATACGAGGGTTGCCGCGCCCAGGTGATCTGCGAGAAATGCCGCTCGATCACCGTCCGTGAAGCCACCCATATTCTGGACGTGTGCTCGCGGCGCTGCCTGGGTCGTTGGGAGGACGAATTCACCAGCGCAGTCGGGAACAACGGTTCGGACCGCAGGGACGTTGTCGCCGTGGGCGTGAACCGCGACCGGAATTTCGTTGGCCGTCAGCTCGCAGACTGTCTCTGGATTTTTGTCGAGATCCGTCACCATGCAGTCGACAGCGATATCGTTCGCGGTGAGCGTGTCCACTGCCGTCGACGCCGCGACGACGACATCGGCTGCTCGAGCGCGCTCGAGGTCCGTTTCGGTCTCGAGTGAGGGACCAGCACCGGCGATGGCGACAGTCTGCTCTCGCATCGATGGCAGTCGACTCGAGTCGAACGGCTCGGTCAGCGATGCGAGGACGTCCCGCGCGTGTTCGTCCCCCTGACGGTCGTAGCCGAAGTCCTGCAAAATCGCATCGTAGACGGGCTCCCACTCATCGAACTCCATACTGACACTCCCTGTCGAAGCTATAACAGTCCATCCGTTCTGCGGGCAACCGGCTCGAAGAGGCTGTGGAATGACTGAATAGTGCTGTAACTATCAGGTATCTAGTAGCTTCTCAAGGTGACTGTTGGGACTACAGAGCGTGACTGTCGCAATAATTCCGTGTTGTGGGCCGGGGGTCGCCTCCAAAGTACCCCTACCCGGGAGGCCGCCCGGCGTCCACTCCTTCCTTTCGAAGCCTCCGCCATAAGCTTTCTCTTACTACAGTAATGCTTCAATTTCTACTTGTAATCTCGTCATACCACGATAAGACGCCTCGAGACGCCCCAAAGACGCCGATATCGAGTCAGCTGTTCCACCCAGTAATACGATGTTACCGCATTCATGCATGGTAATTACACCCGTGTTCTCCGCTGCCGTCACAAGCGCCTGGCGCTGTATCTGTGAGTGCACACCAATCTCGAGTAGATGTATCCGTATTTCGGTATGTTTTGTGGCGTCGAGACCACGTTCCTCGAGGTGGCGACGAAGCGCACGTGATGAGTCGACCTCGAGGCGGGAGAGCGAGACCGACTCCGTCGAGACGCGTCACCGGTCGGTGAATGCGTCACCGATCAACGCAGCATCGCGCGTCTCAGCGACGTCGTGCGTGCGGATAATGTGTGCCCCCCGTTCGATGGCCATCGACGTCGCCGCCAGACTCACCGGCAATCGCTCGTCAGTCTCGCGGTCTGCAATCGTACCGAGGAAATTCTTCCGGTTGATCGAGACGAGCATCGGCCGCTCGAGGGCGCGAAACTCAGATAATCGGCGGAACGTCTCCTGATCGTCCGCGAGCGTCTGTGCCTCGCTCCAGCCACCGAACGCCGGATCGATGATCGTCTTCTCCGGGAGGCCGTTCTGTTTCAGCGCCTCATAGACCTGATCGACGTAGTCAGCGTCGGCCGCCCACTCGGGCGATTTCTGGGCTGCCCAGTCGGTTTCCTCGACAGCACCAGGACGCTCGAGGTCCGGCGGACTCGCCATCTTCGCGACGGCAGCGTCGTGTTCCTCGCAGACAGTCGGCATGTCCGGGTCAGCAAACCCACAGATGTCGTTGACCATATCGAAGCCCTGTGAGAGCGCCGCATCTGCAACCTCGGCGTAGCGCGTCTCAATTGAGAAAATCGCATCGCCCGAAACGTGATCAATCGTCTCGAGGGCAACGTGGAGTCGCTCGAGTTCCTCTGCAGCCGAGAGCACCTCGAAGCGTTTGTTCGCCGACTCGAGGCCGATGTCGACGATATCTGCGCCTTCATCGATCAGTTCCGTGTCGACGTAGGCGGCGGCGTCAGCCGGGTCATCGTAGACGCTGGGATCGTACGGTGACTCCTCGCTGACGTTCAACACGCCCATGATCCGCGGTGGATGCTCGTCGCCGATTTGCAGTCCCGCCGCATCGACGGTGTTCATACCTCGACTCAGGAATAGAGCGTAAAAGGCACCGCGGTATCGAGGAACAAATCGTGGCCATTATTTTGCTCGCCGGAGCGACACCCGATATGGACGTTTACGGAATCATCGGACACCCCGTCGAGCACTCGTTGTCGCCGCCGATGCACGAAGCCGCCTTCGAGGAGCGTGGCATTGACGCCAAGTATGTCACCTTCGAGGCCGACCCCGACCGGATCGAGGAAGCATTCGAGGGGGCACAAGCGCTCGGTGTCGATGGCCTGACTGTCACACTACCGTTCAAACATGACGCCTTCGAATTCGCCGACGTCGACGACCCAGTTCAGCGCGTCGGCGCAGTCAACACAATCGATTTCACGGACGACGGCCCGGTCGGCTACAACACCGACATGACCGGCACGCTGCAGGCCTTTGAACACCACGGCGTCTCACTCGAGGGAGCCGAGGCTGTCGTCATCGGAGCCGGCGGCGCCGCACGCGCGCTCGCGTTCGGCTTCGAAGAGGCGGGCGCAACTGTCTCGATTGCAAACCGAACGGAATCGAAGGCCCACGATCTCGCAGCCGACGTTCCCGACGCGAGCGGCCACGGACTCGAGGAACTCCCCGACCTGATGGCCGCGGCGGACGTCGTCGCGAACGCGACCAGCGTGGGTCTCGAGGAAGACGTTTCCGCCGCCCCCGCTGACGCCTGGCACGGCGATCTGACGGCGTTCGACGCGGTGTACAAACCTCTCGAGACGCGATTCCTCAGCGATGCGGCGGCCGCCGGCGCACAGACAATCGACGGCGCGTGGATGTTGCTCTTTCAGGGCGTCGACGCGTTCGAGACGTGGACGGGCGAAGACGCGCCAGTCGACGCGATGAACGAGGCGCTTCGGAGCCACCTCAGCGAATAACTGCAAACGCGCACACACGGAAAGAAGTAGTTTGACCGCTTTTTTGCCTTAGACGTCAGCGTCGGACTCGAGGAGCCGTTGCCCCGCGATCAGGAACCAGCCCTGGCCGTAGAGATTGATGGCCTGGGGTGCCTCGGGACCGCCGGGCATCGCCGCGTTACGCTGGACTGCCCCGTCCGTCGTGACGACCGTCTTGGCCGCGTTCATCGCGTCTTCGGCGACTTCGAGATAGTCGTCCTCAAGCAGCCCGCGTTCGATAGCGTCGACGAACGCGTAGGCGTACTGGAGCGTGCCCGAGGTCTCCAGATACATCGTGTCGTCGTCGATGAGGTGGTGCCAGAAGCCGCTTGCGTCCTGGTAGTCGGCCATGCTCTCGAGGTGGTCGACGAGAAGTTCCTCGACGCGGTCGCGTTTGGGGTGGTCCTCGGGGATGTAATCGAGCGTGTCGAGGACGCCCGTCGCGAACCAGCCGTTCCCGCGGAGCCAGAGCGAGCCATCGGGGAAGCTGTTTGGCTGTTCGCGCCAGATGTGACGATACAGGTCGCTGTGTGGGTCGCGCAGTCGTTTCGCGTGGACCAAAATCTGATCGACGGCTTCGTCGATTGCCTCGGGCGTATCGGTCAACTGGCCGTAGCGAGCCATGAACGGACACATCATGTAGATCGCGTCGATCCAGAGTTCGATGTCATCCATATGGTGGGTGATCCCACCGTCTTCGCTGCGCGGAGCCTCCTCGTGGAGATACTCGAACTGGCGTTTACAGGCCTCGAGATAGGACTCTGGGCCGCCGTTTTCGTAGACCTCGAGCGCGAGGACGGCGACTGCGCCAGCGTCCGGAATGGGCCGGAAGATGCGGTGTTCGTCCCATTCGGGAACCACGTCAATCGATCCGTACGCCATCAGGCCGTCGCTTGATTGCGAGCGGACGGCCCAATCGATGTACTGTTCGGCGATTTCGGTATGTTCGTCGTCGTCCGTCGCGAGAAAGCCACGAAGGACCATCGGGCGCTCGCCCTGGATGAAATCCTCGAAATCGAGGTCGTTCGTGTACGACGCGACAGTTGGAAGCAACTCTTCGACGGATCGATCTCTTGGCATACCCAACCGTGAGAGAGAATCACACTTAAGGTTGCACATATGTCTCGAGGACCATGTTAAGAGTGAACTCGTGTCAGATTATGCTGCAAAAACACGTCTCGAGGAACAGAAACGAAAGAAAACGATGAGACGGTCGGACGCGAGAGCGGGCTACAGGCCGAGTGCGGTCATAATCGAGACGCCACTGGCGAGCGCGCCGATGAGGTAGCCGCCGATTGCGCCGCCGTTGAGCAAGGGTAGACCCGCGTGGGCGCGGCCCTTGAGGACCATCCACAGCAAGACGAGCAGTCCGGCGAGCGTGCCGACCATCGCACCGAGTGCCGGGACGTTCATCGTCAGCAGCGAGCCACCAATTGGGTCGGCCTCGAGGAAGAAGGCCGCGCTCACGACGAGAATCGTCGGGATGACGGCGTCGCCGAGGCCGATGAACAGCGCGTCGCGGTCGAACTCGCGCTCGTCTGCTGTGCTGTCGTCGGCAGTTGTGTCCGCCGGTTCAGCATCTGCGCCACCGTTTGTGTCCGGCGTTGGAGAGTCAGCCGTTGCTGTGGTGTCTGCGTCGTCGGGTTCAGATTCGTCCTCGAGGGTCTCGGGACCGCTTCCGGCTGCGAGGTAGGAGTACGAGAGCGTCGTCGGGATCACGAGGACGACGGGGATTTTCAGGTCCATCACGCCTTCGGCGAGGTCGAGCATGTGCTCGGTGCCGTAGACGCTGATGGCGTCGTAGACGGCGAGGACGGCGAGCAACAGGAGCGCGGGTAACAGCCCGAAACTGATCCCAAACAGCGCGGCCGCACCTGCGCCCATCAACACGCCGGCGAGGTCGATGACGTACCACTCCGGATACAATAGGAGCGCGCCACCGACGCCGAACGCGGCGAGGACGGCGAGGACGTTCATCGGACCGGCCGTGACGACGGGCGGAACGAACTCCGTGAAGACGAACCACGAAATCATCACGCTGACACCGATGATCAACGCCTGAATCAGGCGCTCTAAGTCGTACTTGAACGCGGCGAGCATCAACGCGGTTGCGACGAGAATAATCCCGAAGTAGACGATACTGTTGGTGGGGTTCTCAGGATCCTCGACGGCCTGATGGCCCGATGCATCGAACGGCTCGATAAGCGCCAGTGAGCCGAGTTGGACGCCGAGAAAGAGCACCACGACGAACCCAACGGCGAGGAGAACCCGCATCCGGTCGTTCATAGCGCGGCGTTTGCACCCCGTTCCTATGGGTGTTTTCGTTGGCGCTCGAGGCCGTTTTCCACCGACACCTACCGAGCGTACAGCGTCGAGCCAACCAGCGCTGGCACGTGGACGTCGTTGTCCGGCGTCACCGCCAGATACGGCTGGGAAACAGGCCCGAAGACGTCGACGACGCGGCCGACTTCCTCGAGTGAGTCGTCGAGAACGATTGTCCCGATGTTGTTCTGCAGGTCAGAGATGTCGTCGGTGTTGTCACTCTCATCAGCGCGAAGGATGGCAAGTCCCTGTGCGATTCGGACAACGGAACCTACTCGCTGCATGTTACTCACGCATCGCGACGACGTAGGCCGCGACGGCCTGTACGAGATCGTTCTTTGAGTCGTCAGCGCCACGGACGACGACGCGGCCGCGATCAGCCCAGGGCTCTCTCGAGTAGGCTTTATCGCGTTCAATCGTCGCGTCGTAGCCGATCTGCTGGACGGCTTTCGCGATTTCATCGACCGACGGCTCTTCGACGGCCAGATCCTCCGCGACGCGGCGTCCCTCAGAGCGTGTGCGGGCCGCGTCGAGATAGGCGGGCCAGATAACGTTCTCGACCATGCGCTACTCTGCGATGGCCGACGTGTAAATCCTTTTCAAAAGAAGTCGCACTGAACAGCGTCGATTGAACCGGAGCAATCCGACCGAGACTCGAGTGAAAACTCGTTACTCGAGGCTGTTACTGCCTACGCGCCAGAAACGCACCAGCGAGGAGTGCAGCGACAATAGCGACTGGTGCGCCAAAGCCGGGGATCGAGTCATTGTCTGCGTCGTCCGCGCCGACTGCACCGTCGTCCGCGCCGTTCTCATCCGATTCTGTTCCACTTTCATCATCGTCAGCCGCGTCGCCGTCGTCTGTCTCGTCGTCCTCGAAGTCGGCTGCAGCCTCTTCGTAGGCCTCAGGGTGAACCTCCTGTGCGATGTCTTCGATTGCGTTGACGACGAGCGGGCCAGGCTGACTCATGAAGTTGTCGTGAACGGTCACGAACTGCTCGGTTTCGTAGGCAGTGGTTCCCATAACGGCTTCACTGACGGGCGGCTCGCCCCAGGACTCGCCGTAGATGATCCACTCGGGGTCTTCCTCGATAACGGTTTCGTCGTTGATCTGTTCCCAGCCCTCGATGCCGGCGTCTGCGCCGAGATTTTCAACACCGGCCGTCGTCAGGATTTCGTCCTGGAAGGTTCCCTCACCGGGGGTGAATCCGTCAGGTCCCATCGGGTAGAACGCGAGCGGACGATCCTCACCGTCGAGTGCCTCCTCGATGATCTCGAGGCGGTCGTTCATTTCATCAATCCTGTCCTCGGCACCCTCACACTCGCCGACGATCTGGCCGGTGAGTCGGATGTTCTCAGCGACGCCCTCGAGTGAGTCCTCTGTCTGGAAGACGTACACCGGAACATCAGCATCGCGAAGTTGATCGACGGCGTCAGCGCCGGAGACGGCGTCCGCAGCGAGGACGATATCGGGTTCGCGGTCGATCACTTCCTCCGTGATTGGTTCGACGTCACTGTCGTCCGTGATATCGAGGTCCTCGTCAGCGTCGAGATAGTCGGTGTACTGCCCGACTGGCATGCCGGTGACCGTGTCTTCAGCGCCGATCTCGAACAGGACCTGCGCATCGCTCGGCTGGAGGGCAACGACCGATTCGGGTTCCTCCTCGAGTGTGACCGTCTCACCGGTGCCATCCTCAAGTTCGAGCGGGTACTCACAGGTGAGCGAGTCCTGAGCCGATGATGAAAGTGTTGGGATAGACTGTGCCTGCTGGTCGACTCCCTGAACGGCTGGTGCCCCCGCGGTGCCGGCAACGGAGGCAGGAGCGACCGCTGCCACCAGAATAACGGTGACAACGAGTGCGAGTAGTTTCTGTTGCATCGGCTGGTACGTCTGCCCACTCCAACAAATATTTGACTACTGCAAGCGAGGTTGCAATCGTGTCGCAGTCGGGACGAGTCATTTCGTGGTCAATCGCCCTAATAGCGCTTCTCGTCGGCGTTATCGTCGGGAGCGCGATGCTCGGCCCGGTTCGAATCGATGCACCCACCGTCGTCCACGCAGTCATAAACCACATCGGCAGTGAGCGCTACGACATCCCCGCCTCACACCAGACGATCATCACGGACGTTCGACTGCCCCGGATCATCCTCGCCGCAACGGTCGGGTTCGCCCTCGCCGCCGCCGGAACGGTCATGCAGGGCTTCTTTCGAAATCCGCTCGCAGACCCCTCAATTATCGGCGTCTCGAGCGGCGCTGCAGCGGGTGCTGTCGCCGCTATTGCCTTCCCCGCGCTCATCCCGTTCTCGAGCGTGACGATCCCACTGCTTATCACCAGCCTCGAGGTCTCTGCCCTGCAGATGGCCGCATTTCTGGGTGCAATAACGACGGCGTTTTTGGTCTATGCAATCGCAACAGAGGGCGGGCGAACGCCGGTCGCGACGCTGTTGCTCGCGGGCGTGGCGATTCAGGCGTTTCTGGGCGCGATGATTTCGTACATGCTCGTCCACAGCGGCGACGACCTCCGGGAGGCGGTCGTCTGGATGATGGGTCATCTCCACCGGAGCAACTGGGGCGATGTCGAGTTTGCACTCCCGGTTTCGCTCGTCGGTGTCGGGATTCTCGTCGTTTACACGCGAGAGTTGAACGTCCTGTTGCTCGGGGAGGAAGACGCCCACCATCTCGGAGTCAACGTTGAGCGAACGAAGGTGCTGTTGCTCGCGGTTGCGAGCATCGTCACCGCTGCGGGCGTTGCTGTGGCTGGCGTCATCGGCTTCGTCGGCCTCGTTGTCCCCCACATCATGCGCCTGATCGTCGGCCCGGATCACCGGATTCTCTTGCCGACGAGTGCACTCGCCGGGGCTTCGTTTCTCGTCATCACGGACACGCTCGCCCGCGTTGGCCTCTACGGCTTGCCAATCGTCCCCGTCGGCATCGTCACCGCAGCGCTTGGCGCGCCCTTCTTTCTGTACCTGCTCACGAAACGCGAGGTGCACGCCCTATGATCGGGTTTGGTGCCAGTGACGACACCGATAGCAACGCCAGTACGAACACTGACACCGACAGCAACACCAACTGCACCGCAACCGGCCGACTCGAGGTCGACGCCGTCTCCGTCTCCTTCGGTGACGTCTCCGTCCTCGAGAACGCCTCGCTCACTGTCGAACCGGGCGAGTTCGTCGGACTCGTCGGCCCGAACGGCGCTGGAAAGACGACACTGCTCCGTGCGATCAGCGGGGCACTCTCGCCCACGTCGGGAACGGTCGCCATCGACGGCACCGACGTCCACGACCTCTCCTCGAAGGCCTCGAGTCGGCTCGTCGCGGTCGTGCCGCAGGATACGTCGCTCTCGTTCTCGTTCGACGTCGAGACCGTAGTCGAGATGGGGCGTCACCCCCACCGCTCACGGTTTTCGCCGCCCACCGAAGCGGATCGCGAGGCAGTCGATACCGCACTCGAGCGGACCCGAACGGCACAGTTTGCAGATCGAGCAATCGACGAAGTAAGCGGTGGCGAGCGCCAGCGAGTCGTTCTCGCGCGCGCCATCGCACAGGACACTCCCGTCATGTTGCTCGACGAACCGACCGCGAGTCTTGACGTGAATCATCAAGTCGAAACCCTCGAGTTGGTCCGAGAACTGGTCGAGGAAGGTCGAACCGTTGTCGCAGCCATCCACGACCTGAACCACGCGGCGCGGTACTGTGATCGACTCGTCATGCTCGCAGACGGTGCGGTCTATCGCAGCGGGTCGCCAGCGGACGTCCTGACAGGTGAGTCGGTCGCCGACGTCTTCGATGCGACCGCCGCGGTGACGACGAATCCGATCACAGGGACAGAAACCGTGACAGCGCTCTCGGACGCCGGCAGATCACAGCGCGACGAACCGGACGCAGACGGAGACGACGCCAATGGCACCAACAGCCCACCGCTTCGCGTTCACGTCCTCGGCACGGGAGCCACCGCTTCGGGCGTCCTCGCGCGCCTCGAGACCGCTGCAGCCCCCGTCGATCTCACGCTCGGCCCAGTCACCGCAGATGAGACCGCAGCCGAAACCGCGCGCTCACTCGGCGTCGACCGCTTCGAGGTCGCCCCGTTCGAATCACTGTCGGCAGCCACGCTGGCGGCGTTCGAGGAGTCGGTGCAGGTGGCCGACGTCACCGTCGTCACTGCGTCCATCCTCGAGCGGCCAGGGGGCGGAACGAAGCAACTGCTCGAGACGGTCGAGACGACAGCCGAATCGGTCGTGATTGCAACTCGAGCAAACGAGGACCACGAAGGGGCCTCATCTCGAGGCAGTTCACGCTTCGATCAGGCGCGAACGACTGACGCGACGCCGGAGACGATTCTCGAGGCTATCGCCGAGAAAACGTCTCGAGAACTCGAGACGCCCTCGAGTGCGGATTGACCGGCTGGGTGGGGTGATTAGTACCCGAGGAGTCGGAGGATGATCCCGAGTACAATCCCTGAGAGGCCGACGAGGATGCCCACGCCGGGGAGCACCGGAATTGGAAGGAGACCGATACCCAAGATAATCGCGAGGACGATCACAATAGTCGAAATCCGGACCATACTCGAGTGTGTCGCGAGCGACGTGTAGCGGTTGTGCTTGCGCTCGCACCGGCGACAGGGCGGGAAATAGTGGCGTTCACACCGGAGACACTCACTGGCGGTCCAGTCCGTCGTCACATTGGATTGTTGGTGTATCCTCCGACCGGAGGTGTTTTACGTCGATAAACGAATTTCCTGGTAGGCGGCACGGTCAGGCAACCACCTTTCACTGCGCGTGGTTTCCACGTGCACTGTCGTTGACTGGCCTACCCCGTCTCTCTAATACTCTCGAGCGACTGCGCTCGTCCGAAACTACCGAACGAACAGCGACAGCCGCGCGCATACGAACGGCCAACGAAGCGACGACGGGCGAGGGCATCGCCGGTCTGGCCGCAACTGGACGGTTTTTTACCCCTCCGCCTCCGAGTCCACGCCAATGAGCGATACCGAGTACGAGTACGAGGACCTCGGTCTCGTCGCCGGGCTGGAAATCCACCAGCAACTCGATACGGCGACGAAGCTGTTTTGTCAGTGTCCGACCGACCTCCGCGAACCCGAAGAATCGACCCGCACGTTCACGCGCTATCTCCATCCCACGCGCAGTGAACTCGGCGAAATCGACGACGCCGCACTCGAGGAAAGCAAGGTCGACCGCGAGTTCGAGTACCTCGCCTACGACACCACCTGCCTCGTCGAAGAAGACGACGAGCCGCCCCACGAATTGGATGACGAGGCCCTCGAGACTGCACTCGAGGTCGCCCAACTGATGGAGATGAACCCGGTCGACCAGGCCAACGTCATGCGGAAACTTGTCGTCGACGGCTCGAACACGTCGGGCTTCCAGCGCTCGACGCTGATCGCCACCGGCGGCGCAATCGAGACGAGCGACGGCCCGGTCGGCATCGAGGACCTCCTGCTCGAGGAAGAAAGCGCCCAGCGCGTCGAAGAGACTGACGATGGCGTCCGCTACAGCCTCGACCGCCTCGGCATTCCGCTCGTCGAAATCGGCACGAGTCCCGACATCTCGAGTCCCGAACAGGCGCTCGAGGCAGCCGAACGGATCGGCATGTTGCTCCGGTCGACCGGGAAGGTCAAACGCGGGCTGGGGACGATCCGCCAGGACGTCAACGTCTCCATCGCGGAGGGCGCACGCGTCGAGATCAAAGGCGTCCAGAGCCTCGACGACATCGACGACATTGTCCGGAACGAAGTCGCGCGGCAGGCCGAACTCGTCGCGATTCGAGACGAACTGACAGAGCGCGAGGCAAGCGTCAGCGACCCCGAGAACGTCACCGACGTGTTCGAGGGAACCGACAGCGGCGTGATTCAGGGCGCACTCAGTTCGGGTGGCACCGTCATGGGCGTCCGACTCGAGGGCTTTGACGGCCTCGTCGGCCGCGAAATCGCCCCGGACCGTCGCCTCGGCACTGAATTCTCTGATCACGCAAAGCGCCACGGCGCGGGTGGTATCTTCCACACCGACGAGCTGCCGGCGTACGGCGTTACCGACGAGGAAGTCGCAGACCTGCGCGACGCAGTCGATGCGGACCCCGAAGACGCCGTGGCCATCGTCGCCGACGAGACCGACGTTGCCGAGGCCGCCATCGACGCCGTCGTCGAGCGCGCACAGACCGCACTCGAGGGCGTGCCAGAAGAAACTCGCGGTGCGAACGACGACGGGACGACTCGCTACCTGCGTCCGCTGCCCGGCGCGGCGCGGATGTACCCCGAAACGGACGTGCCGCCGGTCGAGCCTGACCCGAGCGAGGTTCCCGAGCCGGAACTCCTGACTGAGAAGGTCGAACGCTATCAGGACGAGTACGACCTCGGCGCGGGACTAGCCGAACAGGTCGCCTACGGCACGCACATGCCGTTGTTCGAAGATGTCGTCGCGGACGGCATCGACCCGACACTCGCGGCGTCCACGCTCGAGTCGACGTTGACGGAACTCCGCCGTGATGACGTGGCCGTTGAGAACGTGACGGAAACGCATCTGCAGGGCGTCCTTCGGATGGTCGAGGACGGAGACCTACCGAACGAGGGCGTCGGTGACCTCCTCACGGCGCTGGCCGACGAACCCGACCGGACTGCCGAGGAGGCGGCCGACGCGGAAGACCTCGGCGGCGCTGACGACGAAGCGGTCCGCGAGGCAATCGTCGAGGTCGTCGAACGAAACGAAGCGCAGGTCGCAGAGGAAGGCATGCAGGCGTTCTCCGGACTCATGGGCGAGTGCATGGGCGCACTCCGTGGGAAGGCGGACGGCGACCTCGTCAGTGAGGTCCTGCGCGAAGAGATTCAAAAGCGAGCCTGAAGACGCTCGAGTACGGTTTTCGCAGTCAGTCGTTGCTTTGCCGGCAGTTGTCGTTTTATCGTCAGCCGTCGTTTCACCGTCATACGGTTTACTGTAAGTCATTTCCGGTGCAACCGCCGCCCGGGTCGCGGTTGCACCGGTTGACTCGCTTCGCTCCTCAACCGAGCCTCGTCTCACACAGTTCGACTCACCGCCGGTAAATCGTTACAGCAATCCGTATCAGTCGTCAACTAACTCCTCGAGCAGCGTCTCCAGCTCGTAGCTCTGGAGCGCGTCCCGTTCTTCGATTGCGGAGATAACGAACGTTGAGTCCGTCCGCTCGACGCCCTCGAGTTGCTCGAACTCGGCGATCAGGCGCTCGACCATCTCGCTGCTGCTCAGTCGCGCGATGACGATGAAGTCCGTCTTCCCCATCGTGAAGTAGACGTTCGTCACGCCCTCGACAGTCAGGAGCCGATCTGCAAACTCCTCGTAGGAACCCTGATAGTCGGCGTGGACCTCCACCAGCACGGTGACGCCGAGGCCGAGTTTCTCGAGGTCGATTTCGTAGCGGTCGTTTGCGATGATCCCCTGCTCGCGGAGGTTACTGAGCCGGTAGTGAATCGTCGAGACCGGAATCCCGGTCGCCTCGTGTAACTGCTCCGGACTCCCCGTCTCGAGTTCAGCAATCGCGTTCAACAGCCGAACGTCGCGCTCGTCCATAGGTGAGTGTTCGTCCCCCAATTCATGTGTCTTCCGGGCGACATGGTTGGAGTTTTCTCTCACTCGAGTACGTGCAACTGGCACGATTTCGGATAGTATCCATATGTATGATTCTGCATCCGAGAAATTGAGCAGTCTTGTAGAAGGCCCTAAGTAGTCGACGTATTTTCGGAGTGTATATGACGCTACTCGGATCTCTGCCGGACGGGTACCGCGAAGCGGTGCTCTTTTCGATTCTGGCACTCTGTTGGGGCAGTTCGTTCGTCGCTATCGAAATCGGCCTCGAGTACGTGCCGCCGTTGCTGTTTGCCGGCGGGCGCTACGCGCTTGCTGGCGTGATCGTCCTCGCGTACGCGGCGGTCGTGACCGATCAGCTGTGGCCAGAGACTCGAGGAGAGTGGCTCGCGGTCGCCGTCGCCGGCGTCTTCGTCATCGCGCTCTATCACGGACTGTTGTATCTCGGCGAACTCTACGTCTCCGGCGCAGTCGCGGCGACGGTCGTCAGCACGGCACCGATCCTCACCGTGGCGTTTGCGGGCGTGATCCTGCCAAACGAACGACTCGCACCCGCAGGTATCATCGGCTTCGTGCTCGGACTGGTCGGCGTGATCGCCGTCGTCCAGCCGTCCGGAGCGACACTCGGCGGCGAGATGATGGTCGGCGTCGGGCTCGTCTTCGCCTCGGCCATCGCGTTCGCCCTCGGGAGCGTGTTCCTCAAACCGATCAGCTCCTCGCTGCCGCTCGAGACCCTCGAGGCCTGGGCGATGTTGCTCGGTGCCGGCGTGTTGCTCGGCTGGGCGGCCCTGCGTGGCGAATCCGTCGCAGCAATCGCGGTCACGACGGAGGCGGTGCTCTCGTTTGCCTACCTGACGCTCGTCTCCGGCGTGTTCGCCTTTCTGCTCTACTTCGAGTTGCTCGAGCGAACCGGTGCGACGCAGGTCAATCTCGTCAGTTACGCCGAGCCGGCGGTCGCGATGGCCGTCAGCTGGGCCGTGATGGGGTACGTCGTCGACTCGCTGACGGTGCTCGGTCTGCTGACGATCCTCGCCGGCTTCGTCGTCATCAAACGAGCAGCGCTACGGGGCCTCCTGCGCTCTACGCTGGAACGTCGGTCGACGCGGCCAGTCGATCATGACTCGATTGGCGGCGAGTCAGGAGCGCGGACCGACGGGGGCGTTGCGCTCGAGTCGGACGCCGAGTCAGCGCTCGAGGCCGATCCTGGTCCCACGACGAATTCGGCCGAACCGGCGGACGACTAACTGGGAACTGAATTACGTCAGGAGATCGAAAACGGATTTTACCTGTAGGCGGACCGTTTTCCGTCCGCACGCGAGCAGAAAACCCATGGACCGCGCTCGATGGTGGACGGCAGCCCTGTTTCTGTTCGTCTTCGGCGATGCGATTGCGATGCAGGCTCGAGGGCCGATCCTCCCCAGTCTCGAGGAGACGTTCGGCGTCTCGGAGGCCGCACTCGGGTTGATCGCGCCCGCGGGGACCGCCGGGTTCGTCGTCGCTGTCGTCGCAACGGGGATATTGGCCGGCCGGGTGCGGATGCGTCGGACACTGGTCCTGTCTGCACTCGGCGTCGTCGTGGCGTTGCTCGTGATGTCCGCCTCGCCGCTGTATGCCGTTTTCTTGCTCGCGTTGCTCGCCCAGGGCGCTGCTGCGGGCGCGTTTCGCGGCATCGACCGTGCAGTCTTGAGCCACCTCCACGCAGCGCGTCGCGGACGAATCTACGCGGCGTACGCGCTCGTCTGGGCGGTCGGTGCCGTTCTCGGCCCGCAACTGGTCAGCGGCGTGCTCGTGGTGGCCGACTGGCGCGCGGTCTTCGTCGTGATCGCGCTCTGTTTTCTTCCGACGATTCTCATCGCGAGTCGAACCGAACTCCCTTCGATGGACGCCGAACGGTCCATTTCGCGGTCGGCACTCCGCGAGTTGCTCCAGCGACGGTCGGTGATCGGTGCCTGCGTCGGCATCATGCTCGTCGGCGCAATCGAGGGCATCCTGTTCACCTGGCTCGTCTACTATGCGAGCGGGTTCTACGAAACCGCGACCGCCAACTTGCTCCTCTCGGTCTACCTGCTCGCGTACATGCCCGCTCGCCTCGGCTACACGTTCCTGATCGACCGCGTTCCCTCGCTGCTGTTGGTCCTCGCCACCGCCATCCCCACAATTCCGGCACTCGCAGTCGCCTTCTCCGGCCAGACCGGTCCCATACTGTTTGTCGCCGTCTTCGTCGCCGGTGCCGGCCTCTCGAGTGGGTTCCCAACGCTGTCGGCCTACGCGGTCGAGGCCGCACCGGAGTACAGCGGGCCGCTGAACGCCGTGACGAACGGCTCGACGTACTTCGGAATCGCGTTCGCACCGGCGGTCGTCGGCGTGCTCGCAGAATGGTACGGCATCGGGCGCGCGCTGTGGGTGACGGTCGGGCTAGCAGTCGCGCTGCTCGGCACGATTGTCCTCACCTGGCTGTGGACCGGGTCCGCGAGTGCGCCGACGGGCGACGCCTCGAGAACCTGACGGTCAGCCTCACTGGTCGCGTTCGGCCGGTCGCTCTGTCGCTCGTCGTAGGACGCCAAGCAGCGTATTCGCCTCGCGGGCGGTCAGATCGGCTCGGCCGTACACCCGGCGCAGCATCCGCCCGGCCTTCTCGCGTTTCTCTTCCGGATGGTTGATCTCGACCAGTAAGTCGTCCCACTGGTCGTACAGACGCTCGAGCGTCGGTTCGGGTGCACGCACGCGCTCGAGGTCGGGCAGTTGCGTGTCCGCTGGAGCCAGCGCCAGCGTTCGCAGTTCGTAGAGCGTGATCGTGGCGGCCTGTCCGAGGTTGAGCACGGGATACTCGCTACTGGCCGGAATCGAGCAGATTTCGTCGATCTGGGCGAGTTCCTCGTTGGTCAAGCCGACGCCTTCCCGGCCGAACACGAGCGCGGTTGGGCCCGCGACGGATGCCAGTCGATCCACGAGCGCTGCCGGCGTGGAGAACGGAAACCGAATATGATTGTTGTCGTCCTCGTTCGTCACAGCGGTACAGCCGATAGTGTGGTACTCCGAGACGAGGTCCCCGAACGTGAGTTCGGTCGCATTTGGGAGCACGTCTTCGCGTGCGTGGCCCGCAAAGCCATAGGCCTCGCCGTCGGGATCGAGTTCCGGCGGGTCGACCAGCAGGAGATCCTCGAAGCCGAAATTCTTCATCGCTCGAGCAATCGTTCCCACGTTGCCTGGCGTCTGTGCGTCGACGACTGCGACAGCCGGTGGTGACCGAATGGGTGAGTCGGACGCTGTCTCTGTGTCGTCGGAACCCGTGTGATCGGCTTCTCCTTGAGTTGATACCGACTGATCGGACGTGGATGGGAGATCACTCATGTGGTACCCACCCCAGCAGTCGTGACTGAAGATGGACTGGCCGTGTGCATACAGTCGCTATCGAACGGGCGAGGAAAAGTGATGCGTTCAGTCCCGGACCGAGATGGCGACTCGAGTCTGAGACAGATAGCTGTGGTAAGTGTAGTGATCGGGAAGGAGAATTGAGTGTTGAGACTGTGCTGTTACTTTGTGTCTGTCTTGTCGTTCTTCTCTCTCTTCTAGACTAGTCTCTAGAAACTAGATACTAGAGTAACTAGATAGACTCACCGATAGGAAAAGCAACATAGTAATGAGTTTCATCTCGAGATCTTAGACCTTCTCTACCGCGTATTCGTGAGTATTGCTCGCTCTACTGCTCGATTTTGTTGGATGGGCTGGGGGGACACACCCCCCTCGCGTTTGTAAGGCATTCTATGTGTGGGGGGTCTGAATGGGAACACACCTCCATCGCGGATGTAAAAATCCGGTTTCTGGACCCACCTCGAGCAAAAATCGGGCTTCAACTCGAGACCCACCCACCCATTTCCCGTTACATCCGCGACGGGGGTGTGTGTCCCGACTAAATCTCGTCTTCCAGCACCATAACGCGGGAAATAACGGGTTTGACGGTATCCTACCCACCAATACTGATGTCGACACCCGTCACTCGAGCGTCAGACAATTCCCGATGAGTCGCACTCGGACGCGTCAGACGGCGAGTCGCGGTTACACTCGCGAGGGGGGTGTCGGTGCTCGGCCGGCACCGACGTCCGGTCTTAGAGGCGCGACGCCGGCGATTCGGTCCCTTGTCTCCAATTACCCCTCGAGTCGACGGTGGAGGGACTTAGACCAGTCATTTACAGACGCGAGCGATCCCCATACATTTATTTCAGTACAGTTGGTACGCACCGGGTACTGCAATGTCCGCGAACGATGATCGCGATCCACTCTTTCGGTATGATGATCCGGTCTTTGCTGACGAGCGACTCCTCGAGATTACGCATCTCCCGGGGCCAGACCGGATCGTTGGGCGTGACGAGCAGATGCAACGGGTCGCGGACGCGCTCAATCCCGCTATTTTCGGGAGCGAGCCGAATCACCTGTTCATCTTCGGCAAGACCGGGACCGGCAAATCCCTGATTTCGCGGTCGGTGACGAAACGCGTCATCTCGGAGGCCGGCCGCGATGGGGTGACGGTGAAATACGCCTTTATCGACTGTGGCGAACAGAACACGGAGGCGTCAATCATCAAAACCATCGCCCAACTCGTCAACGAACCTGACCAGAGTGGCATCAACATTCCCGACCGTGGCCTCGGAACCGGTGACTACTACAAGCGACTCTGGCAGGCCATCGACCGCTGTACCGACGTTACCATCGTTATTCTGGACGAGATCGACATGCTCGAGGACGACGAAGTCCTCCGGAAACTCTCGCGTGCCGGTGAGAACCGACGTATCTCTGACTCGAGCATCGGCATTATCGGCATCTCGAACAAAATCGACTTCCCGGATCATCTCTCCGAACGGGTCAAATCGAGTCTCTCGCGGGACGAACTCGTTTTCTCTCCCTACGATGCGAACCAACTCGTCGAAATCCTCGAGAAGCGCCGCGATGCGTTCCACGACGGGGTGCTCTCTGACGACGTGATCCCGCTGACTGCGGCACTCGCCGCTCAGGAACACGGCGATGCACGCAAGGCAATCGACATTCTACGCAATGCGGGACGGATCGCAAAGAAACAGACTGATACGCACGTCACTGCCGAGCACGTCCGCGACGCGAAAGAAAAGACCGAGGCAGATCGGTTCAACGAACTCATCGAGGGCTCGCCCCAGCAGGCAAAGGCGATTCTGTACTCACTGACGCTGCTGACCGAAAACAGCAGTCAGAAAGAGTTCCCGACGAAGATCATCTACAACCAGTATAAACAGATCGCTAATCAGCTCGATTTCGACGTCCTCTCCGAACGACGCGTTCAGGAAATCCTCCAGGAGCAGAACTTCCTCAACGTAATCCAATCGGAACGCGAGGGGCGGGGACGCGGTCGCGGTGCACACGCGAAACACCGCCTGCTCGAGAACCCCTCGATTGTCAAGAAGGTGCTGTTGCGCGACGCTCGCTTGGCTCCACTCGAGGATACCGACACGGGAGCAGACTCGGGTACAGGGGCAACCTCGAGTACGGGGTCAAGGACATCTCGATCCGGAACCAGGTCTGGTGCAGGCTCGAGGTCTGAAGCGAACGCCAACTCTGTGTCCGATGCTGACGGTGAGTCCGCTGTTGATCGTGGGCCTGATGCTGATCGTGGGTCCGACACTGATGGTGGATCGGACACGACAGTTTCCGACGGCCGTTCCAACTCGTCATCGGCACAATCTGACCAGTCGTAACGCCCAACAGGCTGTTCGAATTTGATTTGAGTCGCCTTTCCAGTGAATCTGGACGACTCTCTCGATATATATTGTATTATTTGTATACAGTGAACACATAACCGAGAGTAGTTTGTTCTAGCATTCGAATGTCGAAACTCATCGAGCAACTCCAATCGACGGTGATGGACCGACAGTCCATGACGGCGATTGCAGGGGACGAGTCGCTCACGTTTTCACAACTCTGGTCGCAAACTGATGCCTTTGCTGGCGGGCTCCGTGACCGAGACGTTGGTGCTGGCGAACGGATCGGGATTCGGATCGCAGAGCCACGTGCGTTTCTGATCGCAGTCTTTGGCACGCTGAGAAACGGCTGCGTGCCGGTAACAATGCCACTTGAGTACGACGAACGAACGGTTGCGACAGCACTCGAGGAGGCAGGTGCAACGGCAGTTGTGACGGACCTCAAGCGCCTGCCATCGATTCTGGTGGGTGCAGACTCGGTTCGACTTGGTGTTCGCGTCGGCGATGGGACTGGCATGGGAGTCGCCTTCGAGTCGTTTCTCGATAACAGCGGGATGAACAGTACGGGGACGCGCTCTGGAATCGACATCGTTCGTCGGGCGGACGAGGATCTGGGTCTGATCGCGTATCTCGGACGACTCGAGCGTGAGCCACTCGCAATCACGTATCCTCAGTCGTCGCTTATCGCAGCTGCCCGCGCCGGCGGCGGCGAACTCGTCTCTACTAGCCATGCAGACGCGACGGACTCCGAGAGCACGAGCGAGCGCCCAGGGCAGATCGGTGCGCTCTCGCTTGCGAATCCACTCGAGTTGCTGTTCGGTGCGACCGCCACGCTCGTTCAAGGTGACCAGTACCAGCCGCTCGAGGAGTGGGACCCTGACACAGTTCGGTCGCTGCGCTATACGACGGCGATGCAGCGGGTATTCGTGACCCCAGCGCAGTATGAGAGCCTGCGAGCAGTCGCCGGTACCGAGTCAGATGGAACGAATACGCCAGCAGACGGAGACAGCATGGTTGGTGTCGCCGTCCTCGAGTCAGCCGGCGAGATGACAGCTATCGACGGTGGCAGTGTGTCACTCGTCGGAACGCCGGAAACGGGGCTGACACACGTTCGGACGGCAGCCGATATCGATGCAGGGCGACTCGGGCAGTCGTTGCCCGACGTTCAAACGACTGTTCACCGGGACGGAGCTGACAGTGAGACCACTCGTGAGACAGCCACCGATAACACCCCACAGGCCACCGACAGCACCGCACACACTCCCGGCGAACTTGCCGTTACCGGTCCAGCAACGATGGATGGCTATCTCGAGCGGCCAGCGCTGACCGATAGGACAGTCCTCACGGCTGCGGGGACGCGCTGGATTCGGACTGGCGCTCGTGCGACGACCGCTGAGGGGACGGTCGTTCTCGAGGAAGAATCGGTGGGGACAGTGACTTTGACATCCTCCTCGCCCTGAACAGCAGACGCCGAACCTAATTTGCGGCGTTGCTGGTAGGGTGGCTATGGTTGAGACGACCGAAGCAAAACACGTCTGTCGCGAATTCGCGGCCGTTCCACATCGGAACGGCCGAACGCATACGACCGGCTTTATATCGTTCTTTCTAGCAGTATCACTCATCGCCTTGTAGCGTGGTGTCTTCCCTCGAGATGTCTGCCTCGACGTCGTCGCCGTGCTCGAGGCCGGCCAGAAGCGTATCAATTCGCTCGGCTTCGTCCTCGCGGTCGAGCGTGCCAGCGTCGGGATAAACGCCGACGAGGACGAAATGGTCGCCGCCGTAGTCGGGCTGTGAAATGTCGATGTAGACATCGACGCCCTCGTAGCCATGCAGCGTCGCCTCGCCATCGAACGTATCCACCGAAATCTCGCCGCCGAGTGCCTCGACAGTTCGCTCCGCGAGTTTCTCGCCCACCTCGAGTTCGGCGTACTGATCCTGGACGTGTTCGGCGATTTCGGCGGTTGTCATGTCGCTGATTGGGTTGAAGTTCTCACCGATAATCCTCACCTGAGGGGTAGTAATCGCAGCGAAGACGCCGGCTTCGGCCTCGCCGCCGAGCACCCCGAACGGCGTACTGATCGTTCGCGTATACTGACTGATGTAGTTGATCGCGTCGACGGATTGACCGACAATCGTCTCCGTCTCGAGGACTTCCAGCGTCCCCTGATACTCGTAGCCGGCATCCGAAACTGCCGACTGCGAAACGACTGCTGGCGATGCAGTAACCGTTGTGAGGTCGTCAAAATACTGTTCGACGCTGCCAAGACAGCCGGCCGTTGCTGTGAGTCCGCCGACTGCCACCGCTGCAACGAACCGCCGTCGATCCATACGCTACCCTCAACAAACGGGCGGATAAGTGTCGTGCCGACACTCTCGGTGCGAGACTGATCCTCGAGAAACGCACAGTCGTTGAGTACCTCGAGTGCGTGTGCGCGACTGGCCGCGGTCCGTCCCCAGTGTTATTCGGACGGCAGCCGATACGTCGCGCCGTCGTCGGTATCCTGGACTTCGATACCGAGCGCCTCGAGTTCGTCGCGGAGTTCGTCTGCGCGCTCGTAGTTGCCGTCGTCTCGCTCTTGCTCGCGAACGTCGAGAACGAGTTCCACCACATCGCCCGCCAACTCGGCGCTGCCGTCCGTCTCGCCGGTAAAGGAGAGCCCGAGGACATCGCCCAGTTCCTCGAGTGCGTCGACGGCGTCGCAAAGGCCGCGGTAGTCGTACTCCGAACGGTCCTCGAGATGAGCGTTGATCGCCGAGGCAATCGACAGCAACGCAGACTGCGCCTCACGCGTGTTGAAGTCGTCGTTCATTGCTGCGATGAACGAGTCACGGGCCGAGTCGACGGCTGTCCGAAGCGCCTCGTCCTCGACTTTCGTTCCCGCGTCGGGGGAGTCGACTGCGTCGACGGCCGCCTCGTAAGCACGCTCGAGTTGGTCCCAGCGCTCTTCGGCCTCGGCGATGGTCTCATCGGAGTAGAGTTGCTGACTGTTGTACGAGCCGGCGGTGAGGAACGTTCGCATCACGTTCGTTCCCCACTGGTCGATGGCGTCGTCGACGGTGACGAAGTTGCCCAGACTTGAGGACATCTTCTCGTCGGCCATCTGGAACAGTTCGCAGTGGAGCCAGTAGTTCGCAAACTCCTGGTCGGTCGCGGCCTCAGACTGGGCAATCTCGTTTTCGTGGTGTGGGAAGACGAGATCGCGGCCGCCGACGTGGATGTCGAGCGTTTCCCCGAGATGGGTCATGCTCATCGCCGAGCACTCGATATGCCAGCCGGGCCGGCCCTCGCCCCACGGCGAGTCCCACGTCAGCGAGGTCTCGCAGGCGTGTTCTGGGTCGGCAGCGCCCTCGTGACGGTGTTCGGCGACCGCTCCTTCGTCGACGCCGCCTGCCTTCCAGAGCGCGAAATCCGCCGGATTGCGCTTTTCGGAGCGTTCCTCGGGATCGCCCTGTGATTCGATCTCCTCGAGATCCTGGTTCGAGAGTTTGCCGTACTCCTCGAAGGCGGCGACGTCGAAGTAGACCGAGCCGTTGGATTCGTAGGCGTAGTCCTTCTCGACCAAGGTCTCGACGAGATCGATGATTTCGGGGACGTGCTCGGAGACGCGCGGGTAGACCTCCGCGCGCAGGAGATTCAGCGAACGCATGTCCGACAGCGTGCGCTCGATATACGTCTCGGCGACTGCTGACTCGCCCTCGCCGAGATCGTCCTCGCCCACGCGGGCGACGATCTTCTCGTTGATATCCGTGAAGTTTTCGACGTGACGCACGTCGTAGCCGAGGTACTCGAGCCAGCGGTGCATGACGTCGACGTGGACCCACGACCGCGCGTGGCCCAGGTGGGGCGGATCCGAGACCGTCAGGCCACAGTAGTACAGCAGTACGTTCTCGGGGTCCTGTGGCTCGAACGGCTCCGTCTCGCCCGTCAACGTGTTCGTCACGTGTAGGGTCATTACGAACGTCTACCCGCGGACCCCAGTTAAACGCTATTATGGCCCGCTCATCACGCAATTGGTCTAGCGATACGTTCTCATCCTCCAGTAATTCCCTCTTGTACTACTGTGGAACGCTCTCAAGCGCGTCTTCGACCGCCCGAAGCGCGTTCGCCCCCTCGAGTCGATCAACGACAACGAGAAGCGTGCCGTCGCCGACGGCCGCTGCGGTTGGGTCGATGCCCTCGAGTGTGAGCGCCTGAAGCACTGCAGCCAGTGCCGCGCCATCGACTGCGCCGGTTGCGAAGATGGCCGTCTGATCACCGCCATTCGAGCCGAATCCGGTTCCGCCAACCGAAACAAGCGTGTCGGTACCGGCGTCTATCGGACCAATTCCGCTTTCCATCTGGACGCGAACATCTCGGGACTCGGGTTCGTACTCCGGCAGCTCCTCAGCGTACCGGCGCAGCGCGGTCGCAACTGCGTCCGTCTCGCCGTCGACCTCGAGAAAGCGTGCCGCGGCCGTATAGTTGACAATACCCGCCCGGAGCGCCGTGACGAGAAACGGGTGTTGGTCGGCGACACGGCGCGTCTCGGCTGCCAGTGACATATCGGGGTGCGCGTCCCGTGATGACATAAAGTCGCCGCTATCTGCAACCGCCGGTGCTCGAGACTGTCCTCGGCCGCTGTTCGCGAACAAGATTAAATCCCTTCGACCGCTACGAAGCGTATGAGCAACTCCGAGTCGGACGCGTCTCTCGAGGACGACGTTCGAACGGCCGTGTCCCTGTTCCTCCAGCGGAACTTTCCACAGATCGAACTGCACGGCGGCGAATCGACGATCACGGAAGTCGACCTCGAGGAGCGCCGCGTTGGAATCAACCTCACCGGTGCCTGCAGCGGGTGTGGCGTCAGCCCGATGACCACCCAGGCGATCCAGCGACGGCTGCCGGCCGAAATCGACGCCATCGATCACGTCACCGTTTCCACCGGCTTCGACGGTATGGCCACGCAGGGGTCGGGGTCGGGACCCGACGTGCCGCCGGATACGCCCTTCTGATGCTCAGGGCGCTGGCGCTTCGCCGTCATCGCAGCCATGTCCGTCACAGACCGCGGCGTTTTTGCCTCGAGGCGCTCATCACACGGATATGAAGCCCGAAGCCGTCGCAGAACTCATCGAGTCGAACCTCGAGGACGCCGACGCGACCGTCACGCACGCGCGTGATGAACACGACGAGGACCATCTCGCAGCGACGGTCGTCTCGCCCGCATTCGACGGCGTCTCACTGGTCCAGCAGCATCAACTGGTGTACGACGCCCTCGGCGATCACATGACGACCGACATCCACGCCCTCGAACTCTCGACGTACACGCCCGAAGAGTACGACGACCTCGAGTAGCGCCGCGTCCCGTCCTCGCATCGCCGCGTGCTGAACCAGGACCCGCAGACTTTTCCTTCTCTCCTGATACGATAGCAGTATGGAGTCGCTTCACCCGCGAATTCGCTTCCTCTGGATCGCCCAGGGTGTCATTATGGCAGTCGTTCTCGGTGTTGCCCTCGTGGTAGCCGATCAGTTGTTCGTCGACGTGCCCACGGCCATCATCGGCGGGCTCGCCGGTCTCGTCCTCATCGCCGCTGTCGCCCATGCCGTTCGTCTCTACCAGATCTGGCGTTTCGAACTACAAGGGGACGCGCTCTACCTCGAGCGCGGGGTGATTACGTTCGTCGAGACCGCCGTCCCGTTCGTTCGCGTCCAGCACGTCGACACCCAGTTCGGACCGATTGAACGGATGCTCGGCCTCTCGAGTGTCGTCGTCTACACGGCGGGGACGCGAAACGCAGACGTTCGGATTCCGGGGCTGACGCCGGATCGTGCTCGAGAACTACAGGATACACTTCGCGAACTGGCCGTCGAGAGCGAGGCTGACGACGCTGTCTAACATGAATCGACTGCACCCACTCAGCGCGGTCATGTACGCCCTGCAGTATGCGTTCATCTGGCTCTGGATTCCGATGGTCGCCGTCATCGGTCTCGCAGCGGTCTTCGATCCGATCAGCGGTGGCTGGACGGTCGTTGCCGCGCCGTTCGGATTTCTGATTGGAAGCGCCTACGGCATCGCGTACTACTACCGCTTTGGCTATGAGATCACCGAGGATACCGTCGATGTGGCATCCGGTGTGTTCGCCCGCCGCGACCGAGAAATCCCGTACGGCCGGATTCAGAACGTTGATATCCGCCAGGGCGTCATTCAGCGCCTGCTTAGCCTCGCAATCGTCTCGATTGAAACGGCCGGTGGCGGCCAGAGCGAAGCGGCGCTCAATTTCGTCAGCGAGGCAGAAGCGAACCGCCTCCAATCAGAAATCCGCCAGCGCACCGCCGAGGTGAAAGAACGCCGCCAGCAACGCCGTCGCGACGAAGCCGCGGCCAACTCCCACTCGGCTGCTGTCGACCGTGACAGTGACCTCGACGGTGCCGACCAACAGCGACCGGACGTGGCCGAGCCAGAGACACAGACTGGCGAACCCACACCCGGCCTGGGCCCCGACGAAATCGGCCCGGAACGACCCCCACACATGCGTCAGGCGGACCCGACGGCCGACGCCGAGTCGACAGCGCCTCACCCGAGCCAGCGCCGACAGGGACTGTTCGACCTCGAGGCGAAAGAGCTCCTGTTGTACTCGTTTACGTCGTTCCGTCCCGCTGCCGCTGCTGGTCTTCTGTTCATTTTCTTCTTTGCGACGGATACCGTGCTCAACCTGTTCGTCACCCTCGCACAACCCTTCGGCGGGCCAGCCGATCTCGAGGGTGGAAACGCCGGGAGCTACGGAATCCTCACGATCATCTCGGGGTTCATCAGCGTCCTGATCGCCTACGTACTCAGCGTTGCCTACACGTTTGCGACCTACTATGACTTCGAACTCGGGCGCGTTGGCGAGGACTTCGTCTACGAACGCGGGCTGCTCCAGCGCTACAGCGGCTCGATTCCATCCGAAAAAGTCCAGTCGATTACGGTCACCGACAACCCGCTACAGCGCCAGATCGAATACGCCGGCCTGTGGGTCGAAACGGCCGGCTACGGTCCCGACAGCAACGGCGGCAGTCAGTCTGCCGTCCCGCTGGCCCAGCGCGGGCGCGTCTATCGATTCACCGAGAACCTCACCGGCGTCGAGACACCGAAATTCAGCAGTCCGCCGACAGTCGCACGGCGACGGTACCTTGTGCGCTACTCGCTCGTTGCCGCCGTGATCGTCGCGCTCGCGTTTGGACTCTCCACTGTGACAGCATTCGAACAGTGGTATCTCGCCGCCGTTGTGTTCGTTGCCGTCCCGCCAGCCGCTCACCTTCGGTACGTCAACATCGGCTACTTCGTCGGCGACGACCACCTCGTCGTCCGCAGCGGCTTCTGGCGACGCCGAACGACCGTCATTCCCTACTACCGCATTCAGACCGTCAACACGCGCCGGTCGATCTTCCAGCGCCGACTTGGGCTCGCTTCGCTCGTCGTCGACACTGCAAGTTCTCAGTCGTTCGTCTGGTCCTCGACGACCATCTACGACATCGACCTCGAGGACGCCCGCGACATTCACCAGATGAGCCGAAAACGCTTGCAATCTGCCCTGCGCGAGCGAGCCGAGAGCGACGACCTCGGCCTCTCCGTCGACTTTACCTGATCCTGTTGTGCCGTTGGTTTCGGTGCCTTTTACCTGACCGGCCGACTCTCTTAGCGTATGGGAGATGACGATTACCGACTCGAGGAGGACAGCCTCGGTGAGATGCAGGTACCGAAAGACGCCTACTGGGGCGCACAGACCCAGCGCGCCATCCAGAACTTCCCTATCTCGGGAATCTCGTTCAGCCGGCGATTCATCCGCGCGCTCGGTGTCGTCAAGAAGGCCGCCGCACAGGCAAACCGCGACCTCGATCTCGTCGAGGACGACGTCGCCGACGCCATCATCGAGGCCGCAGACGAGGTCATTGCGGGCGAACACGACGAGCAGTTCCCCGTTGACGTGTTCCAGACCGGCTCCGGCACCTCCTCGAACATGAACGCAAACGAGGTCATCGCCAACCGCGCCGCCGAGCTCATGGGCGCAGAGATCGGTGACCGCGTCGTCCACCCGAACGACCACGTCAACTACGGCCAGTCGAGCAACGACGTCATCCCGACCGCGATGCACGTCGCCTCGCTCGAGGCCGTCGAAAAAGACGTCATTCCAGCACTCGATACGCTTCGTGAAGCGCTCGAGGCGAAAGAAGAGGAGTTTGACGATGTTGTCAAAACGGGCCGCACGCACCTGCAGGACGCGACGCCTGTAACCCTCGGCCAGGAGTTTAGCGGCTACCGCACGCAGGTCGAGAAGGGACTTTCGCGCGTCGATAAGGTTCGCGAACACCTCGCCGAACTCGCCCTCGGTGGCACCGCGACCGGCACGGGCCTGAACACCCACGAGGAGTTCCCCGGCCGCGCTGCCGAGTACATCACCAAAGAGACCGGCGTCCAGTTCCGCGAAGCGGACAACCACTTCGAGGCCCAGGCCGCCCACGACGCCATGTCCGAAGCCCACGGCGCGCTCCGCGTCGTCGCCGGCTCGCTCAACAAGATCGCAAACGATCTGCGTCTGCTGGCCTCCGGCCCACGGAACGGTCTCGGCGAGGTCGAACAGCCAGAGAACCAGCCAGGTTCGTCGATCATGCCCGGCAAGATCAACCCGGTCGTCGCCGAAGCCGTCAATCAGGTCCACAAGCAGGTCGTCGGCAACGACGCCGCCGTCTCCGCCGGTGCTGCTGAAGGACAGATCGATCTCAACCTCTACAAACCCGTCCTCGCACACAACTTCCTCGAGTCCGCTGAACTCATCTCGAACTCGGGTCAGGTCTTCGCCGAGCGCTTCGTCGACCCGCTCGAGGCCAACGACGAGTTCTGTGCGAATCAGGTCGAACAGTCGATGGCGATGGCAACCTCGCTGAACGTCCACATCGGCTACGACAAAGCGAGCGAGGTCGCCAAAACGGCACTCAAAGAGGACAAAACGGTTCGTGAGGTCGTCCTCGAGAAGGGCTACCTCGACGAAGCGGAAGCCGACGAAGTGCTCGATCCACGGAAGATGGCCCAGCGGGGCATTCTGGGTCAGGACGACTAACGCACTCCGCTCGATTCTTTCAGCGTCTCGAGTTGCTTCGATCCACCTCGTTGTCTGATCTACCAGCGGACCGATCACTCGAGTTTCAGTACACACGAGTGCTGACTTCTCTTTCTTTCCAGGATGTTCGATCCAAATCGACACCCTGGAGCCGAATCGAACCAGAATCCGCCGGAATAAACGAATCCAAGCAGTTTTGACGAACGCTCGCGTCAGACGAAATATGCACACCTGTCGCAACTGCAATCAGTCGTTCCAGACCGAACTTGCACTCGAGTTACACCGAGATACCTGTCAGAAGGGGCAACTTTTCTGCCAGGTCTGTGGCGAGCGATTCAGTGAGGGCGAGGCAACACAGGATGGGTGGCACTACGAGTGTCCGACCGACGACTGTGATGGGGACGGACTGAAAGACGACCTTTATCGCGTCGAAGACGTCCGAACTGCAACGCACTGAGTGTCGCGCTGAACACTTCTCGAGACTGTTGCGATGGGGGCTGTGGTCTGGGGCGAGGCCACCTGCTGTGTTGTCGTCTGCGATTTCTCGATAGGGTCAGTATCACTCTCGCTGACTGTCCTTGAGACACTCATTTAGGTATAGCGAAATATGATTTATCTGGGCCGTCTCGAGCACAATTTCTTCTCAAAATATGTGTTAACAACTCGCATGATTTGCTCGTTCAACCCACGATCTGTCCGGCAGATCGATCCCAGTACTGGCCGCTACGGTCGTTGACAGCGGTTCATCGTCACGAACAGCTATTGTATGCATTGTCCGTCAGTGGACACCTGATCCCACGATGGGCGCGAGGTTCGGGGTGAGTATGCTTGGAGCGAGCGCGGTTCGGAACGGGTACGCGGTTCGGAACGAACGGAGTGAGTGAGAGCCGCGGATTAGCGAACGGGGAGGAACGACCCGTGAGCCGCGAAGTGAGTGAGAACCGCGGCAAAGCAAATAGTGCGAGACCGGGGTCTCGCATACCATGCAAACGGCGCTTTGCGCCGTGAGCAGACGAAGAGGCACGATCCACGACCGAACGAAGGAATGATAACCGCAAATTAGCGAATACCGCGGGATCAAAGATCTCGTGACCTATGCGAACGGGTACAGAGTACCCGTGGATGAACTGTACACCCTGTGTGCCCAGAGTTGCAGTTACTACTATAGCCATCATGTCGCGAGTGCCTCCGGCAGTACGCTCGAGTCCTGGACTCTCGTTGTTCCCAGTCTGATCTCGACGCTTTCGGTTACTCTCCCCATCCGTGAAGCTGTGGAAACACCGATTCGGGAGCAAAACTCGAGTGTACATCGACACTGAGCGGGTCCGCTCGCTTTTCGCCCCCACAGACCTGGCCTCATGCCGCTGCTCGCAACACCATTCTCCAGTGCGGTCACAGAACACTCCGCTGTGTTCCCGATGACCGCTCGTCTGAGCTGCTGTGTTCTCGCTACTGAGCTCGTACTGGTGACTCAATTCGTGTCTGTTCCTTGAGTCCGTTGCAACAGTTCTCCCCCTGTACTTCAACCCGGATTCGGTACACACGATTAACGCTGTAAAAATCAGTGGTTGTTCGACGACGGCCGACTCTTCGCTCGCCGATTTTGAACTCAAACTTGAATTCAGATAGGACTGAGAGTTATTCTGAATCCGATCTGGAACACACTCATTTATCCGATTTGAAACACGTCTCTCAGAAATCAAAAACTCCGCATTTCTCCCTCAAATTTGATCCGTCTGGCTACTATTGTTCCTCCTTTCTATAACCTTATTCTAACTAATATAAACAAGAAATAAATTTATCTGAAACCCTGTTTCACCACCGCGACCCCTAGGGTCTAGGCGCGCAAAATACCCTTCTAAATTGTATCTCTGGAACAACTAGTCTGGAAATCTTGTATTATTAATTGTGTTTGACTCTCGAGAAATGTCGGTACGTTGTTTGGTACCACAGAGCGCTATCGAGTTTTTCTAGCTATCTACTGGATCGTGTTCAGTCCCAATGAAGTGTGTCCATTGTTCTCACCACTCGTGAATGCACTTGTTATATTCCTCTATAGCACTATATTCTGTCTATTTTTGGCACTCTTTTTGAATCTAAATCCCCACCAACCCGCAATACAAATGGCTACATTCGAAAATAAGGGCATTTATCTCCGAGAATGGGCCAGATTGAAGTGGGTCCCCTGAGTGGTGCCGGCTATGGCAGCCGACGACCGAGTCGCCGTGAAAACCTATGTGCCACGGTACCAAAAAGAGGCCTGGCAGGACCACGCCGACGACCTCGAGATGAGTCAAAGCGAGTTCGTTCGGACGATGGTCCAGTCCGGTCGAAGTACGTTCGAAGTGCCCTCGAGTGGGGATGGGGAAACACCCCCGAACGAGGGTGGGGAAACCGACCAGTCGGAGGGGTTCGGCGACCGCATTCTCGAGGTGCTTCAGCGCGAAGGTGTCAAGAATTGGGACGAACTCGTCGACGCCTTGATCGACGATGTTGAGGACGATCTCGATGCCGAACTGCAGCGTTTACAGGACGAAAATCTGGTTCGCTATAGCGGCCGCGATGGCGGCTACGTGGTGACTGAGAATGAGTGAGGGCCAACACGTAGACACCATCGAGTACTTCCTGCAGGATATCGAGCACCACGGCCGGAACGAACGCACTGCAGCGGCCTATCGTCGGGTCCTCTCGGAGTACGAGACGTTCCTCCAGGAACGATTCGATACGACGCCGCCAGCGGCCAGCTATCGCGATTGTATGGCCTGGATCCATGAGATGCGGTCGACCCACTCCGAAAGCACTGTGGCGACGTATGCGTCGTATCTCAACCGCTTCTACAGCTACCTCGAGCGGGTTGGCCACGCCGAGGAGAACCCGATGACGGTCGTCTTAGAGGAGATGAACGAAACTATCGAGTCGAATCCGACGCGGCGAGATATCACGCTCGCAGAGATGCGTGCGTTCGTCGCTGACGTTCGCCATCCGCTACACCGGGCGATCATCGTCCTCTTGCTGAAGACCGGGCTCAGGGCGGGCGAACTCTGTAATCTCGATCTGATCGACTGTCACCTCGCACACGGGGCCAAGGACTGGCAGCCACGGGCGCACATCGCCGGCCGGCCGGATTCACTGTTCATTTCGACCGAACACACCTATGGTGAGGAATCGGGCGGCGAGCAGCGGACTGCATCGAACAAGCGAAAACGTGAGACGGTGATCCCAATCGACGAGGAGGTCAAACGAGCGCTGGTGCAGTGGCTCGCGATCCGCCCTGATACGCCCTCGAACCCTGGGGGTCAGACGCCGGAACCACTGTTCGTCGGGACGGCCGACAACTGGGGGGAGCGACTCACGCCGAAAATCGTCCATCACGTCGTGACCTCCTACGCAGCGGATCGCGGCTGGTACCGAACTGGTGGCGGGGCAGCTGAGAATGTAACGCCCCACTATTTCCGGCACTTCTTCACGACGCACTTGCGGGATCGAACTGGAGACCGGGGTATCGTCCAGTACCTCCGGGGCGATGTCGCTAGCGACGTGATCGACACGTACACTCACAACTGGGGTAATCGCGTCCGAGATACCTATCTCGAGCACATCTATACGATCTCTGGCTAGCGAGTCTCGCGTAAGACCGTCACTCGAGTGGTGTTCGTGGCTCGTCTGAGATACTCATATTGCCAATATCTGTTCTACAATTCCCATTGGAAATTAGTATTCTACCCTCAAAGCACGTTCGATACCGACCACATGAAGTCTATATCGCTATATGGAAAATGAAGATCTGACTCGCAACAGTTCACGTCAAATACGAGTATATTGGGCGCCTTGAGTCCGCTCTCACTGATTCGTCGAGATAACGTCACTCGAGCGAGGCAAGCAGCGACACAACAGCACAGAAAATCAGCAACGGATATCGCCTTAGACGGCTTCGGCGCGAGCGCTCACCGCATCGAAAATGTGTGGGACGAAGCCTTCGGCGAGCGGCGACAGTTCGTACACTCGCTGTCCGCCCTCGCGGAATTTACCGACGAGTCCGGCATCCTCGAGCGTGTTGAGGTGGTGATACAGATCGTTTTGGCGCCGTTCGAGCAAGTCGGCGAGTTCGCCACTTTGGAGTTGGCCCTCTTCGGCGAGTAGATAGAGGATGGTAAAGCGCGTGGGTTCGCCCATCGCACCGAGTCGATCCGCTTCCCGCTCGAGGTCAAGCGTGTTCTCGAGGAGGTTCGCTTTGATGCGTTCTTGGGCCACGGAGTGGTCGGTTGGCTGGATTTCGCGTTCGCTCATACACGAGAGTACACACTCGAGTGACTTAGACTTAATCATCGTTAAGACGAATGTTCGACACGAGATTTACTATTCAGCAGTTTGGATTGTGAAGCAATGAGTACACTCACGGAGTACGATGGCACGCCGGTCGAGACGATTATCGCTCGGTCGATTCCGGATGCGGATCCGGACGATACGTTCGTGTTTCTTATGGGGCCGTATCGGCTGCTCGATCCGTCGTATCTGTATCCTGACGATGGCTATCCGTTGCCGCCGGATCCGCTCGCACCGCAGGCCGGTGCTGGCGCACCCGATGCAATCGAGGCGACGTTGCGGACGATCTGTGAGCGCGTATCGGACGAAACGGGGACAACGGCGTTCATCGCGAGCGATGTCGACATTCCGACCAGACGGGAAGCCGAGCGCGAACAACTCCCGGAGTCGGGGATGGCCGTTATCGATCAGTCCGTCGCGTTCGCGACCGCGAGTGCGGGAAACGCCTTCGTCTTCACGAAAGCCGGGCTCACGACTGGGGCCGGTGCGGAAGCGGGTGCAATTCCCGAACACTTTCGCCTTCGTGACCCCGAAACGCGACGCCGTGACCCACGAACGTTCTGTCTCTTCGCGGAGGCGACCAAAACACACGGCGAGAACGGCCCCGTCTACGAACCACGATTCAGCAGCGCTTCGATTGACGAAATGGACGATGCCTACGACCTTCGCTTTCGATATTTCGCCGACCGCGAGGAATTAGTCGAACGGTTGGTTGATTTCGTCGAGTCGTACGTTGTGCCACTTGCTCGGTGAACTTATTCGACGGCGAGTTCGGTCTCGAGGTCGCCACCGTTTAGCAGCGAACGAACGGCATCGACGGAGTCGGTTGTCTCGGAACTGTTCTCGAGGAGGATGGTTTCGCTTGGGAACAGTTGCTCGCCGAGCAGGAGACCGTGTTCGCGGGCGGTCGACCCGGTGACGGTCAGATAGACACCGAGGCCGGCGTCAGCGATTGCAGCTTCTTCCTCGCGGTGGGCCACTGGATACTGAAAGTTGACGCCGTCGAGTGTCCGGGTGCCGAGGACGGCCTGGACGAGTCGTTCATATCGCGGTTCGATACAAAGTGGCCCCTCGTAGGTCTCGAGGAAGTCACGGTCGAGGTGTTCGGATGGCGGTGCGACCTCGGGCGTCGCCATCAGTGTGTGGTAGACGGTATCGCCGAGCCCCGTAATAACGCGAACGTCCGTATCGGCAGGATCGATTCGTTCGTTAATCGCTTCGATTCGGTCAAGTGGCTCCGGCCGGAGTTGGACGACTTCCTCGAGGATGAGGTCGGCGCTGTCGAAGCCCAGTGCGAACTCGTGGGTTCGAAGCGCACGGAACGGTTCCTCTCGGCCGATGAGTTGAATCTCGCCGTCAGAGTCGATGGCGTCGACATCCTCGAGCGGGAGCGTGACGCTGTCGAAGACGATTCGGCGCGGTTTGCCGGCGCGGTCGTCCCGCAAGAGGGTGTATTCGGGGGCGGTCGGATCGTCGACGGAACTGTAGTCGGCGAGACGATGGTAGACGTTTGGCTCATCGGGTTCGAGTGAGCCTTTCGTGAGTGCCTTTTCGTGGCGAAGCGTCGAAGAAATTTCGTCCGCGAGGTCTGGCTGGCCGAGTCGTCGTGCCAGTCGATCAAGTACTGACTCGAGCGGTCGGCCTTTTCGCGGGACTGCAATCGGAATCGTCTCGCCCATCGACCCAGACTCCGCCGGCGACGGATAAACGAGTTGTGTTTTCCGCTATTTACACGCTCAGACAAAACTCAGTACAGATGTCCGACCCTCGGGCGGTCGAACCTTCGAGACTCGTGTTGTCCGGCAGTATTACTCGCCGCCGTCTGCAAACATCGAGCCGAGTTGGTCACGCCACTCTTGTATGTCGGTGACGTCTTCCTGTAGCGACTCGAGATCGGATTCGACGTCCTCGACGTGGTCGGAAACGTCGTCCACGTCGTTTTCGACGGCCTCAAGGTCGCCGGTGAGGTCGTCGACATCCGTTTCGAGTGTCTCCGTGGTGTCTGCGACGTCGTCGATATCAGATTCGAGGTCGTCAACGTCGTCGACGAGTGCAACGACATCGCTGTCGACAGTTTCGACGTGTTCGTCGACGGCAGCCACATCGTCTGCAACCGTTTCGACATCGTCTTCGACGGCTTCGACATGTTCGTCGACGGCAGCCACATCGTCTGCAACCGTTTCGACGTCCTCTTCGACGGCCTCGACGTGTTCGTCGACGGCGTCCACGTCGGATTCGATGGTTTCGACGTCGTCCGTGACTGCCTCGAGGCCGCCCTCGAGATCGGCTGTCTGAGCCTCGAGTGACTCGACGCCCTCGGGAAGATCCGAGAGTCCGGAGAGTTCCTCCTCGAGGTCGGTCGTCCACTCGGTGAGGGTGTCGAGTTCGCTTCCGAAGTCGTCGAGGCGGGTTTCGGTCCCGCCGAGTCGGTTATCTATCGACGCGACGTCAGCCTGCAGGGCAGAGAGATCGGATTTGACCTCGTCGATGAGCTGTTTGCCGGTGCCGTGTTCGTTGAGGAACTGCTCGAGGGCGTCAGTGTAGGCGGCAACCGCTTCGATGCGGCTCTGGAGGTGGTCGAGTCGGGCGATTTCAGCAGTATCGAGTTCGGCTCCAAGCTCGGACTGGAGCACCTCGAGGTCGCGCTCGTCGACGGTGCCGGCACGCAGTTCGGTGGCAAGTGCGGCAGCGACAGCGTCGGTGTCGTCAGTGACGGCACCCGCAGTAGCTGTCTCAGGGGCTGTGTCTGTTGTTGGTTTCTCTTCTTCTTGTGCGACCGGGGTGTCGGCGATGACGTCGACACCGTCATCAGTGCCAGACGCATCGTCAGCGCCGTCGCTGGTAGGTGCATCGTCAGCGCTGGCAGGCATCTCGACAGCGTCGTCCTCGGCAGAAACAGCGTCTTCCTCGTCGTCAGCCTCGAGAGGCTCGTCGCTCTCGTCTGTGACTGGCTCGAGGTCGTCGGCAGCTGGTTCCTCGGCGTCTAGGTCTTCATCGACAGCTGCGAGGGCATCCTCGTCGTCCTCGAGTGGTGTCTCATCTGCGTCAGATTCGAGATCGTCGTCAGTCTCGCCGTCCTCAAGATCGAGTGTCTCCTCGTCATTGCTCTCGTCGTCGACACTTGCTGCCGCATCCTCGAGGTTGAGATCGAGTTCTGGTTCGTCACCGTCGTCGTCGCCATCCTCGAGATCAACCTCGAGTTCGAGGTCGTCGTCGGTCTCGAGGTCGTCTTCCTCGTCCTCGGCGACGGGTTCGGGGTCTGGAATTTCGTCTTCTTCGAAGCCGAGGTCGATGTCCGGCGTGTCGTCGTCGACGTCATCGTCGGCCTCGAGATCCGGTTCGGTATCGACGTCACTGAGATCGAGGTCGAGTCCGCCATCGTCGCCGTTGTCCTCGGCGTCAGTATCGGCATCGTCTGTCACCGATTCCGAATCATCAGGAGCCGGCTCTTCGACGTCGACTGCAGCGTCGGCTGCTGTCTCCTCGGCAGCCGACTGTTCGTCGCTGTCGGGGGTGGACTCGGCGTCGTCGGCGTCTGCCGTGTCGCTTTCGTCGGCAGCATCGTCGAGTCCAGGAACGGTACTCGAGTCGCCCGAGATCATTTCTCGGACGGCCTGATTCCGGTCTTCGGACACAATGCTGTCGATAACGGCGTCGTCGATTTCGTCACCCTCGGTTGTGGGTTCGTCGTCGGCACTGACCTCGACAACCGTTGGCTCGGTGAGAAATGCCTCGGCGGTGCGCTCGTCGTCGATGCGAATACCGTACACCGTCACAAGTTCCGCACCGGCCTCGAGCGTGCCGGTGAATTCGACGTGGTTGTCCTGGAATGCGGTCCAGTCGTCGCTGTGATAGTCGGGGTGGAAGCCGACTTTGTCCATTGGGAACGATTCAGGGATATCCTCGGAGAGTCGAAACGTAACCTGTGTGTCTCGCTCGGATTCAATCGCGAAGCGGATCGCAGGCACGGGGAACTCATCCGCCGTAAACGTCTTCCGGACGGTTAGCCCGTCGGCGTTGACCTCGATCACTTCGTCCGTATCGGCGGTACTGCTCATGCGGGCAACGTTGCCCCACCATTGTTATAAATGATACGGAAGAATATCAAATTTAGGTCATGTACGCATCTAGAGATCGACGCGATCACCGATCTCGGCGAGTTCGAGTCGGCGCGGGAACTCGAAACTCTTGGCGTGATGGTGCAGGATTTTCGGGTCCGAGGTCATGCCCTTCCACATATCCCAGTGACTTGGGAGGAGCCGGTCGAGTTGGAGGTCGTTTGTCGCCTCGATGATCTGGTTTTCGTCGCTGTACCAGCGGGTTCGCGTTGGCTCGCCGGTGTCTGAATCGGGGACGCGGCCGACCGTTCCGAACGCGAGGATGCCCAGATCGATATCGTACTCCTCGCCGATGCGGGCGAACTCGTCGCTCGGCTTCGTATCGCCGCCATGGAAGATGGTTCCGCTCTCGTGTTCGATCACGTAGCTAACCGGATGCGTCGAGTCGGGATCGTGGGCTGCTTCGACGTGAATCGTAAACTCGCCGATCTCGAGGGTGTCGCCTTCGGCGACTTCGCTGAACTGGTCGTCGTTGATATCCCACTCGTCGGTCCAGCCTTCTTCGTCCGTTACCGCGAGGCTGTCGTCTGCCCCGTAGAACGTTGTGCCCGTGTTCTCGAGGATCGGTGCCTGGCTCGGCCCATCGACGTGGTCCGTGTGTTCGTGCGTGGCGAGGACGGCGTCGGCCTCGCTGACATCGGTGGGATCGAACGGAACCGGGATCATTCGGACCGTCCGTGGCGGATTGCCAAGGCTCAGATAGGGATCAATATAGATCGTCGTTCCTGCACTACCTTTGAGGATAAAGCCGTTGCAGCCGAGATACCAGATACCGACGCTTTCCGGTGTTGCGTTTTCGACGTCGCGAACAAGCCAGTCTCCCCAGTCGCTTTCGACCATACGTGATGATAGACCAACGGCTGCGTAAATGTTGCTGTCGAGTTCGCAGTTCGAGCGACGGCGAGCGGTGAGAATAGTGCGGGTGTAGAGCGACAAACACGACCTACAGCGGGACTTCCGACTGGAGAGCTGCACACTCTCCGGTCATACCCTCGTCATCGGACTCGAACCAGGAGACACACTGTGCGGCGGTATCCGCGGCGATGACTTGTCCCGACTCGGTTTCATACTTGATCAGGTCGGCGTCGGCAAGCAGTGGCAGGTGGACGTGGACCAGTGATGTCCGAATGCTGTCGACCGCTGCTGTCGTGTCGTCGGCCGACGGCTCGCGTTGTGCAACGACTCGAGCGAGTGCGTCGACCGACACCGTGTCGCTCTGATTGGCTAGGGCGGCGAGGACCGTCCGCCGTCGCTCGTCGGCGAGTGCGCTGAACACTGTCTCGAGATCTGCATTCGAGGGATGGTCGTCGCCAGCCCGAATGGTGTCGAGAGTCGCGTCTGGCAGTGCGTCGGTTGCGACGAGCATGCCGTTTTCGTCGTCGAGAACGTCTGCGTCTTTCAGGGCAGGGAGGAGTCGGTGCTGACAGTCAATGCGTGCACGTTGGTGTTCGTCATCTGTGACTTCGGCAAGCGGTTTGTCATTTGTTACTGCAGCGATCTCATATGCAAGATCACCAGGTGTGATCCCGGTCGGGGAGCGGTCGGCGACGAGCCGAAGTACTTCACGACGGGACTCGTCTGCGAGCAACTTGAAGAGCTTCTCTTGGGAGGGCGTCGTTCGTCCGCCGACATCTGCATTACTCATCACTTACTGGTCGGGACCGTTTGGGCAAAAGAACTGTTCCAAATCAATTTGGAGTAAGTGGTGTTTTACTACCATACACGTGAAATTCTCGAGAATATACGTAACGTTCTGTGAATAGTTTATTCGTATTTCGCTACTGGTTCGAATTTGTGTACTGCTGTCGTAGCGGATTGGAGATCACTCTCTACTCGCGTTTTGCTTTCACTAACGACGATAGCCGTGAACAGCGCTCGAAAAGCGTTTGTGACTACCAGGTCCCGTGGAACGTATCGAAGGAGAGGTCCTCGAGTGGCTTGTTCCCGACGGCGATTTCGTACTCGCCGGGGGTGAGCATCGGCTTGTGGAAGCGCGGCCCGTCATCGGTCGTGATTCGCGGACAGCCGGTGTTGACGAACGCGTCCATATCGAAGTTCAGGAGGCGGTCAGGGGTGACCTCGTCCATCGTGATGAGGTAGGCATTGTCGTTGTTCTCGAGAATCTCCTGGGCTTGGTCCCAGCGACCCTGGCCGATTTTCGTACAGAAGATGACGCCCCACTTCTCGGCGTCCATCGCGCGATGAACTGCGCCGTAGCGCTGTTTCAGGAATTTTTCGGTGTCGGCGACGGTGACGACGTTGTTGACTGGATCGGCGATGACGACGTGTTTGTCGGGGTGTTCCATTGCCAGCCCGAGCGGGTGGAACTTCCCGCCACCGACGTACAACACTTGGTCCGCGGGCACGTCCGCGCTCGCGTAGTTACACCCGAGTACCTGTCCCTCGTGGGTCAGTCGGTCGTCGCCACGGCGGCTGTGGACCTCATAGCCGCGTTCCTCGAGGAATTCGGTCATCTCCTCGTAGAGGTTCATGTGCTGGGCCGTCGTCACGAGGCCGACGTCTTCCGTTTCATCGGGGTCATCAAGCGTCTCGAGGGCGTCTTCCATGATCGGCGTGACCTCGACGTTCGAGAACAGCGGCACGTAGATGACCTTGTCCGTGTTCTTCATTGGCGAGTGGCCGAAGTGCACGAACACGTCGGTGCGTTTCATCAGATAGGTGTCGAGGTCGCAGGCACCGTAACAGGGCTGCCCCGAGAGCATGAACGTGACGTCGTCGTCAGTCAACTTGCGCAGGTCGTCTGCCACTTTCGGGCCGCGGCGTTTGAGTCCCTCGGGGAACTGCAGGCCGACTTTCTCGGCGTCTCGCTCCTCGATGGCGTCGATAATTTGCTCGAGTTCGTAGTCCCACTCGCGGTCGTGTTTCAGCTGCATTCCGGTGTTTCGGAGGTCTCCCTCGGTATACTCCGTCTCCTGGCTCATTGACCGTGATAACGGCCACGGACGTATAACGGCGGCGCTTTTCGAAAATCAGTTGACGGACTCGTAGCCGGCAGGTGAGGAATTGGGTTTCGCCGATTCCACCCTCCCTCGCTTCGACCCAACAGTCATAGTACTGGAGTGTAAACGGGGAGCTAATGTCAGCGGAACAGTCCTCAGACGGATATCTCTTCGACCTCTATCGCCGGTATATCGGTGAACCGGAGAATCGGACTGACGTGTACGTCGGATTCGGCCTCTTTCTCGGCGGGGTTGGGTTGGCGGTCGTCGCACTGATTCTCTTCCTCTGGAGCAGCACGTTCAGTCGCGCAGATTCGGCCTACTTTACCTGGGTTGAACCCGCCTACGCGCTCGGGATGCTCTCACTGCCGGCGATGATTCTCGGGCTCGTCGTCTTGTTGCCCTCGAGTAAGAAGGCACTCGGCGTCTCGACGGCGGGCGCGGTCATCACGGTTGGCGCGACAGTGGGTTTCGTGATTGCCTATCCAGACAGCTGGAACTTCATGGGCGAGACGGACTACACGGTCGAGGTTACCGCAACGTACGCCGTTGGTCTGGCCGGGTTGACTGCCTCGACAGGCGCGGCGTTAATCGCTCACTACCTCGACATGGCTCGAGAGGCAGATCGGGTTATGGTCGGTGATGACGATGAACCTGATGAGTCGTACACCGACGAGGAAATCCAGAGCGACATCGACGCCGCGATGGAAGACGTCGAACTCTCCTGGGGTGGCGTCCAGAAAACTGAGCACAAGCGCCTGAGTTTCTCCGAAAACGAGTTCGACGAGGTCGACGTTGACAGCGTCGGCACGACGACCACCCGCTCCTCGGGCGTCGACGCACAGGTCGCCGGCCTCAAGGGACTCAAAGGCGGCGACACGAAGACGACCACCTCGAGTGCGACGGTCGACGATCAGACACAGAAACTGAAAGAGCTTCGTGAGCAACAGCGTGCTGAGGAGTTGGCGACGGACGACGGCGGAATTGGTGACTCGGTGACGGGTATACTAGCGTCCTTGCGGAACCGTCTGCGGCGCAATTAATCACTTATAAATTGACGTAAATACTATATTTTTCTGTATTTTCACAAAATGAAATCAATGCACATAGATTTATAATCCGTCAGCCGCCTTGGGCAACTATGGCTAAAGGCCTAGACGTTGGGACGATGAACATCCTGTCTGCACAGCAGGATGGATCCGACACGGTTTTCGTGCAACAGCGTAACTCCTTCGTGGAAATTGAGTACTCGGATATGGCCGAGCAGATGCTCTCGCGAAGTGAAGTGCTTCACATTCGCAAAGATGATAAGGTCTACGTCGTCGGTGACGACGCCCTGAACTTTGCGAACATTTTCAACAAGGAAACCCGGCGCCCGATGAAACACGGGATCCTGTCGAACGACGAACAAAGCGCGATTCCGATGATGAAACTCATCATCGAACAGGTCGTCGGCGAGCCGGCCTATCCTGACGAGAAACTGTATTTCTCGTCCCCTGCCGATCCAATTGACTCCGATCTCTCGACGCTGTATCACCAGAAGACGATTGAGTCCTTCCTCGACGACATGGGCTACGATTCCGAGCCGATCAACGAGGGGATGTCCGTCATCTACTCCGAACTCGCGGACAACAACTTCACCGGCCTCGGAATTTCGTTCGGTGCTGGCATGACGAACGTCTGTCTGTCCTACTACGCAGTTCCCGTCATGAAGTTCTCCGTCGCCCGCGGTGGCGACTGGGTCGACGAGCAGGCCGCCCGCGCAACAGGCACGCCCGTCGACAAGGTCACCTCGATCAAAGAGGACGACTTCGAACTCGACTTCACCACCGACGTCGGTGGCGTCGAAGGTGCACTCTCGATTTACTACGAGAACCTGCTTGACTACGTTATCGAGAACATCGTCTCGGAAGTCGACGAGGAAGACGTCGAGGAAGGCCTCGACGTCCCTGTCGTCGTCACCGGCGGGACCTCGAGTCCAAGCGGCTTCGAGGATCTGTTCCGTGACCACCTGAACGAAGCGAACATTCCGTTCTCGATCAGTGGCGTGACCCACGCCGACGAACCGCTCTACAGCGTCGCCCGTGGTGGCCTCGTCGCCGCCCGCTCCGATGAGGATGTCGACGTTGAGGAAGAAGACGCCGACGCAGCCGCTGCTGAGTAACGACACGCAGCAAGCACCAATTTTGGTGTTCTCTCTCGAGAAACTACCACACAAGAGCGACTGCGTTCTCGAGACCGAGTACGCAACTAGCTTTACTGTTCGTAGAACCGATTGAGAGCGTCCCGCCAGGATTCGGGTGTGTCGGGGACGCGGTCGTGGTCGACCGGGATGTCCGCAAACTCACAGTGGGGACAGGTTACGGTCGATACGTCACCGAGGGAGAGTTCCTCGAGCGAGCCCTGACACCGGGGACACTCGTCCATAGAATGCCTTCGAACGGCCTGTCCTTAACTCTATGCGAAGTTGTCACGAAACTGGTGGGGCAGAGACTGCCAACTTCACCCATCGGGTATTACTACTGTGCATCTACAAAACTTTTTGTATGCAGGATGTGTATACTCTCTGTATGAGCCTGACCTCGTCTGCCGACCACGAATCACCACTCGAGGGGTGTCGACCAGTGGATGTCACCCCGGTAACACTCGAGGCGCGTGCCCTCGAGTCGACGGCCCCGTCGTATCTGCGAGAGTTGAAACGCGACTTTGCCGACGACGGTCTCGCACCGACTGAACTCACCATCGACGCCTGTTTTGACGAAACGTGTTCGCTCGCGACGCAGGACGAAATCGACCGGATTCGTGGCTACGTTCGTGCCGGTTCGTTCCTCGGCGTCGGGTCCGTGACTGTCACCATCGACGACGTTGCCGAGGCCGAGACAGTCGAACCTGCACTCGAGGCCTGTGCCGAACGCGCTGATCGCGAGGGGATCGTTTTCGATCTCGAGGGGCCTATGACGCTCGAGCGCTACCACTAGGGTATGTCGCTGTCTCGTCGCTCGCTTGCTCGGGAACTCGAGTCAGTCGCTGATTTTGCTGATCCCTCGCCCGACCTCGAGCAGTATCTCACGCCGCCCGAAATTGCCGCCCACGTCTGTCATCTGGCTGCACTCGAGGGCGACTGCTCGCGGCCGGTCGTCGACCTCGGGACTGGAACGGGGATGCTCGCGATTGGGGCCGCACTTGCTGGTGCCGAGCGCGTGGTCGGAGTCGATATCGATTCGGATGCGCTGGCTACCGCGCGGAAGAACGCGACTCGAGTCGACGCTGCGGACATTGAGTGGGTTCGCGGTGACGGGACGTCCCCGCCGCTCGCACTCGAGAACGCAACTGTGCTTTCGAATCCGCCCTTCGGCGCACAACGCGGGAATCGACACGCAGATCGGGACTTTCTCGAGGCTGCAGCCGAAATTGGGACGGTTTCATATACGATCCACAACGAGGGCAGTCAGGAGTTCGTCGAGTCGTTCGCCGCGGACGAAGGCGGCGAGGTGACCCACGCGTTCAGGGCCGAGTTTCCGATTGCGCACCGGTTTGAGTTTCACTCCGAAGCGGAGTCGACGCTGCAGGCGGAAGTGTTCCGGATCAAGTGGTAAGTGGACCGCCGCTTGAACCGTCTCACTCCTCGAGGTGTTCGATCCGCGCGTAGCGTCCCGCTCGCCAGCCAGCGATGAGTGCGACGACGGTGCCGACGACGAGTGAGAGTCCGAAACCGATGACGTACACCTCGAGTGGCGTCTGTAGCAGGTCCTCGAAGCCAGCAACCGACGCGGCGAGATCGTTGAGTCCGCGGACGAGCAGCGGCGTTGCCGCGAGCCCAACGAGGCCGCCGAGTAGGCCGATGAGAAGCCCTTGCATCCCAATCGTTCCCGCAAGCAGCCGACGCGAGAGGCCAATCGCTCGCAGCGCTGCGAGTTGTGTTCGCTGCTGAGCGGCGACGAGCGCGAACAGATTGACGGTGAGGACGAGCCCGCCGACGACGGCGAGCCCGACCAGCGTCCCGCCGCTTGCGAGGACGAGGGGCTGTTCCTCGAGCAGTGCGCCGATCTGCTCGTCGCTGGTTCGGACGTCGTAGTCGGGGTACTCCTCCTCGAGGTCGGCGGCGACTTCTTCGCGGTCGGCGTCGTCAGCGACGTTGCCGGTGACGAACGTCGCTCGGTCGGTGCCGGTCGTTCCGGCGACAGCCTGCAGATCGAGCAGCGGGAGCGAGACCGTCTCCGAGCCGAGGAACTGCGAGTAGTACTGCGACGTGCCGACGACGGTGAACTCGTAGTCCGGCGCGGTCTCCTGGCTGGTACCGACGTAGATCGTGTCGCCGACGCCTGCACCGATCTCGTCTGCGACGCGCGGATCGAGCACGATCTCTTCGGTCGTCGGATCACTCGAGCGCTCCTCGTAGGCTTCGTCAGGCGTCTCGAAGCCCTCGCCGTCCTCGAAATTGAAGTCCTCGTGCGTCTGCTGGACGCCGACGGCGGGACGGCGCTCTAACTCGTCGGGCTCGGTCCCGACATAGACGTCGTGTATCGCAATCGGCGTCGCGTAGGTCATATCGTCGCGTTCGACGAGATCAGCCGCGATGGTGTGGGAGCCGACGATTGGATTCTCGGTCCCACTGGCGGAGGGATCGACCGGGTCGCTCGAGATCCAGATATCCTGATCGGCGTTCTCGAGGCCGTCCTCGCCGGTTTCGACGACGCCGACGCCGAGGCTTGCAAGCAGCGTAATCGAGAGCACGGCGATTGTGACTGCAAGAACTGTCAAGGCTGTTCGACCCGGTGACCGGCGCAGTTGGGCGACCGCGAGGCCCGTGACTGCTTTCGTACGGACGATAGTGCCACTGATCATTGGCTGACCTCCTCTACAACCGAGGTTCTCGAGGCGACTGCGAGCGGGTAGGGGACGGCGACGAGTCCGGCGAGCAGGGCGACACCGATGCCGTAGGGGATAAACAGCGGATGCACTGCAGCGACAGCACCCGGTGCAATCGTTGCACTCGCAACCGCGTTCACGACGTGTATCGCGCCGACACCCAATCCGACCCCGATGAGTGCACCCACGGCTGTGGTCGCGAGCGTTGATAACGCCACGACTGCGAGCCGGCTGAGTGTCGGGAAGCCGACGGACTCGAGGACGGCGAGCGTCTGGCGGTCTTCGTCGACGGTCATGCCCATCGTGGTCGCGACGAACGATGCACAGATGGCGATGCTGGCGACGAGTGCGAGGACGCTTGTCGCGAGTGCCAGTCCGTCGTCGAACAGCGAGCCGAGAGCGACGCTGTCGGGCGAATCGATTTCGGCGTCTGGATACGCGGTTTCACCTGCTGTCTCGGCTGTGCCGGCTTCTCCCCAGACGAGCACGCGGTCTGCGAGTTCGCCGTCTGCAGCGCCGGAGACGGTCTGTAACTCGCTTAGGTGGACGAGTGCAATGGGGGCCTCGTTTTCGCCCTCGGCACCAGCCGGTTCGACGCCGCTAACTGTCACTGCGGGCGCTTCGTCAATCGGCAGTGCTGCATCGGCACCCGAAACGGAGAGTTCGTCGCCGTCCGATGCCGCAAGTCGCTCTGCGGCCGCTTCCGAGAGCAGAATCTCTTCCTGTGGCATGCCCGCGTACGAACCGTTATCGTAGTGGGTATCGCCCGCCTCGAGACCATCCGTTGGGAGGCCGGCAACAGTCCGTGGCTCACCATCGGGCACGACGCCAACGAGGAGGATCGTTCGTGGCTCACCGTCGCCGTTCTCGAGACGGACTGGTTCGACAAGGACGGGTGAGGCGTGATCGACGCCGTCCGTCTCGCTGATCGTCGCGGCGCGTTCGTTCGCCTCTCCAAGTCGTGGGCCTTCGACGCCGTCGATGGCAGAGACAGACGCGCTATCGGCGGGTTCGATCTCGACGGTTGCGTCGTTTTCGCTGAGAGCGCCGCCGTCGGCAAGTGCCAGTGCGATGCCGGTGAGTACAATCAGAAGCGTAATCGTCAGTGCAACGGCAGTTACCGTCGCTGCGATCCGGCCCGAGCGGGTGCGCGTCGCACGACTCCACAGCCGACTAATCGAGAAGCCGACGAGCGCGTTCCAGCGCCCGCGGCGCGTGCCATCGGTGTCATCCGCCATCCGAAACCACCTGTCCATCGCAGAGCGTTACCACCCGATCAGCGACGGACAGTGTCTCGTCATCGTGTGAGGCAACGAGCACCGCCCGTCCGCGCTCGCGCCCAACGTCGGTCAGTAACTCGAGCACATCCCCTCCGGTCGTCGTGTCGAGTTCGCCGGTCGGTTCGTCCGCGACGATCACGTCGGGATCGGTCGAGAGCGCCCGCGCGAGTGCAACCCGCTGGCGCTCGCCGCCGCTGAGTTCGCTCGGCAGGTGAGTAATTCGCTCCTCGAGTCCGACTGCCTCGAGCAACTCTTCTGCACGGGCGCGTCGCCGGCGCTTGGGAACGCCTGCCTGGACGAGCGGAAGCGCAACGTTCGCACGCGCCGACAGCGACGGCAGCAGGTGAAAGCGCTGGAAGACAATCCCGACGTGGCGTCGTCGGAGTCGCGTCCGCTGTCGATCCGAGAACGTCGTCAGATCGTTCTCGAGCACCGAAACGGTGCCCTCGGTTGGAACGACCAGCCCCGCGACTGCATGCAGCACCGTCGACTTCCCGCTCCCGCTTGGCCCCTCGAGTCCGACGATTTCGCCACGTCCGACTGAGACCGAGACGTCTTCGAGCGCCGTCACCGTCCGTCCACTGCCCGAACTGAACCGGCCGCCACCCGAGCCGTACTCGTGGGTCACGTTCTCGAGTCGGACGGCTGCACGTGGTCCATCGTCGACTCGAGACACGGACGGAGCCGTCGCCGTCGCCTCTCCCTCGGACTCGGGGGTCGTTCCGGTCGTGGATCGAGACGCCGAAGCCGCCCTCGACAGTACGCGGTTAATCATCGACAGTAGTCAACTCACTCGAGTGGATGCGACAGCGGGCCATTGTTTCCCACCGACTTCCTGTTTCCACATGCTGGTTAACCACTGATCCGGCAGTTGCAACCGTTCAGCGACATGGTGACTGTCGATTGACACCGACTGTCACGAGTACAGAATAGTCTCTCGAAACGAACACACTGTCGTCACGACATGCGAAATCCCACCGTACACGGGGCTGTTCGAGACCCCTTCGGGAATCCGGCCGACTCGAGTGCGTTCAAGCGAACATTCTCAATGCAGCGTTCGATGATAGTCACGAAAACGGGCCAATTTCTGGGATGGATGAGCGAACAGTCACTCGAGAATGCAGGCCGAACACAGACTGGCAGATCGAGAAAGGTCACCATTCACTGTCCGTAGCCAGCCTCCTCGAGGTGGCTAGGTGTACGTTTCCTCGCTGGCGATGGCGACAGCTGTCGTCTCCGAGATGGCATAGACCGTTCCGCGTTCGTACTCGAACTCGACGCCATTGGCTTCGGTCGACTCATCGGCGGTCGGCATCGGCGCTGTTTCGACGCCGCTTTCGGATTCAACCTCGAGGACGAACTCGCCATCCTCCGGCGCGATTGTGATGAGCCGGTTGTTCACTCGCAGGTCTGCCATCTGTTCGTCCGATTCGTAGACGACGGTTGGCTCCTCGCCGGACTCCCACATGCGGATGTGATAGACATTCCCGTTGCCAACGGGTTCCCACCCGCTGCGGTCGATGTGGACGGACTCACGCCAGCCGGGACCGCCGACACTGATCGTCTCTCCGCCCGTATGCGCCAACTGCTGTTCTGTCACCGTTTCCATCCAGATATTTCGCTGCTCGCTCGAGACGATCACCCCCGTCGCCTCGAGTCCCGAATCGTCGATCAGTTCGTCGAGACCGATTCCAGAGACGAGCTGATTGTCGGCCTCCTCGGCGTATTCGATGGTGTAGTCCTCGATTTCGATGGCTCCCTCCCCAGGATCGTCATCGAAGACAACGACGTTCAGGTTGACCGGAATCGCCATACCCGACAGCACGGCAAGGACGAGCAAGACGACGAGCACTGCCGAACTTCGCTGGGTGATCGTCGACAGTCGAGTGCGCTCGCGGGCGTGCGTGCCACGGGCGATATCGCGGATGCGTTCGAGTCGTGAGTCGCTGTTCGACTCGCTCTGGCCGGTTGCCAACTCGAGCACGCGATCCGTTACCACGCCCGGATGCTCGTCGGCGTTCCAGTCGCGGAGAGTCGCGACGAATCGGTCGACTCGAGCCGGTATCACGGGCCGCTCGGTGGCAGTCAGTGCGACCGTAATGACCAGTGCCAGCAGCGCAACGATGACGAGTCCTGGCCCCTGAAAGAGGAAGTACGTCTGGCCCTCGCCGAACCAGTAAATCTGCCAGAGGCCTCGCGAGATCGCATACAGCAACACCGCCAGCCAGACGTGGAGTGGATTCGGCCGGCTGCCGCGGCGCTCGAGAACAGCGACTGCGAGGACGAGCCCGAGGAAAAAGCCGAGTGCGTGGCCCTGAATCGCGATTTCGGCCCACGAGGGAGCCGTTGGCGGACTCGGGCTGGCTGTGTAGACGTGGATTGGATCCTGTAGCGCGCGATAGAGCGTTTGGAGTGCGCTTTGAACGCCGATCACGCCGACGAGCGTCACGATTGGATAGTGCACGATTGCGAAGCCGACGAACGCGAAGACGACACCCGAAAAGCCGATCACGGGACCGAGCGAGAAGAGACTCGTCAGCAGCCCAATGGCGATGACGACGGCCGGGAAGATCACGACCGCACGAATCCACGGCGTCGTCCACCACGTGCGAAGTTGTGATCGAACCCCGGCGTCAGGATGGTTTTCTCGAGCGTTCGAACTCGCGTAGTGGCCCCAGGCGTATTCAGCGAGCGGCGCTGCGACGACGGTTCCAGCCAGATTGCTCACGAGGTGCCCAGGGCTCGCGTGTGAGAACGAGGCCGTCAGCATGCCGAGCGGGTAGAAGTACGACCAGGACCGGTACGGAATCGTCACGGGATCACTCGGATCTGTGATCCCATCCTGAACGAACAGATAGACGGCGAGGACAACCGTGACGACGACGAGCGTCCCCCATGGAACGCCCATGATGAAGCGCTCGCCGGCGACGTCTCGCCATCGTCGCTCGGGGGTGGCCAGTCGCCTGACGACAACGAGCGAGAGTGCGACCGTCACGACGATGACGGCCGCAAGCAGCGCCGCAATCGGTGACATGTGCCTGAGGTGCGACTGCGGGCGTATATACTGTTCGGCTCATCGTCTTACCGTCTCGACTCGAGCGACGGGCTTGGCGGACCAGCCTTCGAAAGGTACAAGCGGCCGACGAACGGAGTAGTCGCCATGGAACTGCGGGTCACCGAGAGCACCGAGGACGAACTCTCGATAGAAATCGCGGGCGAGGATCACACGTTCATGAACGTCCTCAAGGGCGCACTGCTCGAGCACGAGGACGTCAGTGCAGCAACCTACGACGTGAATCCAGAACAGTCCGGTGGGCAGACAGAACCGATTCTGACGGTCAAAACCGACGGCAGCGTCGACCCACTCAACGCACTCGAGGAGGCAGCCGTCGACGTCCGAGAAAAGACGGTTTCGTTCCGCGAGGCGTTCGAAGCCGCTGCATAATCGCTGATCGCTCGTTTTACTGCCACACTCACTCGTCGCCGAGCGCTCGCTCTCGCTTACTCACCTGCCTCGAGCGTCACGACGCCCTCGCTCAACTCAACACGCGGCATAGAAGACGTACACCGCTTGTCCACCCTCGTCGGGTCCGGCGTGTATGTCGAGCCCTTCGCGCTCGAGTGCACTCGAGTCGAGTTCGTCCGAACCGGCTTCACTGGCCTGGAGCGTTGCCGCAATCTCGTCGGCTAGCGCATCGGCGTCCTCGTAGTCCTCGAGGTTCCCGAGCGGCGGCTGAGAGATTCCGACTAGATCGCAGTCGACGCCGAACTCATCCGGGGTGGCGTACTCGGGCTCTGTATCCTCGTACTCGAGGGCGACCAGCCCGCGATTGCGGTGCTCGGCGAACGCGGCGATATCCTCGTCGTACGTCCGCTGGTCGTCAGCCTCTCGGGCAGCGTTGAGTCGCTCGTGGACCTCTTCTTCCGCGGCCTCGAGATCTATCCCAGCTGCCTCGCTCCCCTCGCCGGGCGCGCCCGGTGGCGCTGGTGCGCCGATACCGGGCAGGATCGAGGGCGGGATCACTCCGGTCGCAAATAGCAGGAAGACAATGCCGATGACGGCGAAGGCAGGGAGGTAGGGTTTGGCTACCTCGAGCCAACTGGGGGTCTCGAGTTCGCGCTCGATTTCGTCGTAGTTCTGCTCGGTTTTCTCGAGGTCGTGGCTGCCACAGCGCGAACACGGCGGGTTGTTGCGCATGTGCTGGCGGCCGCAGTCGGCACAGACCCACATGTACTGGGTGCCGGTGTCGACGGTGCCGTCGTCGCGGCCGCGGTCGGGTTCCTCGCCCTCACGGACGACCGCCTTCTCGAATTTGTTGTGCCCGCAGCTATCGCAGGGCGGGTCGTTGTCCTCGTGTGGTTTGCCACACCACGTACACCGCCACTTCACTGATAGAAGGGGTCGACCGCGACGAAATAAGCGTATTGAATCTAACCGGTCACTCGGTACACTTGACCGTTTCAGAGCCGAATCGGCACGCCCTGTTCGTCTAAGTATTCTTTCGTCTCCTCAATCGAGTACTCGTCGAAGTGGAAGATCGACGCCGCGAGCCCGGCGTCGGCACCGGCTTCGGTGAACACGTCGTACATATCCTCGGGGCTGCCACAGCCCGAAGAGGCGATCACGGGCGTGTCGACGACGTCACAGACCGCTTCGGTCAGCGGCAGGTCGTAGCCGTCTTTGGTGCCGTCCTTGTCAATCGAGTTGACGAACAACTCGCCTGCGCCGCGGGATTCGGCTTCTGCAGCCCACTCGAGGACGTCGATTCCGGTCCCTTCGCGGCCGCCCTTTTTCGTACACTCGAACCAGCAGGATTCGCCGTCGATTTCGGTGTAGTGTTCGCCCTGTTCGTCGAAGCGCCGGCGGGCGTCGACGCTGATGACGATACATTGGCTGCCGAAGGCTTTCGCGCCCTCGTTGACGAGTTCTGGGCGCTCGAGTGCGCCGGTCGTAATCGAGACCTTGTCCGCGCCGGCGCGCAGCGTCTCTTTGATGTCCTCAGTCGTGCGGATGCCGCCGCCGACGGTGAGGGGAATAAAGACCTCGTCTGCGACCCTCGAGACGACATCGAGCATCGTTTCGCGCCCCTCCGCGGAGGCGGTGATATCGAGGAAGACGAACTCGTCGGCCCCCGATTCGTTGTACGCTTTGGCCATTTCGACGGGGTCGCCGGTGTATTTGAGGTCCTCGAAGTGAACGCCGGTGTAGACCGCCGGGTTCCCGTCTTCGTCTATGTCAACGTCGATACACGGGATGATTCGCTTGGTCAGTGCCATTAGTCGTTACGCGAGTGTTCGCACCCGGGGTAGTAAAGCCGTCTGGATCGAACAATTTCGACTCGCCGCGACGGACGGTGGCCGATCACTCGAGCAGCCGATCTCGAAACGCGTCGACGGCCTCGGGAAGCGCCTCGAGTTCGGCACGCAATCGGGCGTATTCGCCGAACTCTTCGTCCAGCCTGACGTTATTGTTGGGCTCTCGATCTGCGTCGCGTGCAATCGTGTCGTCGGCCCAGGCGAGTTCCTGCAGGGTTTCTGCCAGCCGATACGCGCCGAGTGAAGGCTCATTCGCTGGGACAGCCTCGAGCGCTGCGTCTGCCGCCTCGAGTGTCGCATCGCGTTCGGCGCGAATCTCGTCGCTGTCTGTCGGTCCTGCCCCGTCGCGGGCTGCAAGCCAGTCACGGAAGCGCTCGAATCCGCGCAGGCGCTGTTCGAACTCGAGGGCGTGATGAAGTCCACTGCCGAGACTGCCTGTGTCCAACGCATCGTCCATCCGATCATGAGCGCGGTGTACCGACGAGCCAGCCCGCGACACGACGAACTCGAGTGGTCGGTGATCGAATTCCTCGAGTCCAACAGCGTCGTACCACTCCGCGGAATCCCCGTCCTGCGATGGAAACGCGGCCTCCTCGGCACGCGCACTCGAGCGCTCGAGTGCACGCTCGAACACTGCCTCGAGATCATCACTGTCGTCGCCGCCAAACTCGCGCGTATACTGGTCCTCGAAGTGCTCCCAGATTCGTGTCGTGGTCGTCGCAAACTCGAGGTCGCCCGCAGATTCGCCGATTTCGAGGACATCGTTGCTCTTGTGGACGCTCCACCGGTCGACTGTTCGGTCGGCGCGCTCGAGATCCGATTCGCGCTGATACGTGTAAAGCGCCGCGCGAAGTCGCCCCGAATCGGTGTCGATGCCATGATACGCGAGCGCCTCGCGGTGGTCGTCGATCACCGACTGTACGGCGTCGCGTTCGTCGCGAAGTTCGCGGAGCAAGTCATCTCGATCTGCATCAATCGCAAGCCACGCCGTCGCGGCTGCTCGCGCAGTCTCATGCAGTTCGCGCGCGTCGCGCAACGCGTGGTACTGCGCCGGCCCAGCCGCGTCGACTGCCTCCTCGCGAGCGGCCATCGCCTCGGTTCGGTCCTCCGCAATTGCCTCCCGAATCACGCCGTTCGGAACGTGGCCTTCCTCGAGTGGGTCCGGAATCTCACTGACGAGGCTGTCCGCTCGCTCGAGGGCGTCCTCGAGTTCGCTTGGCTCGGGTTCGACGGGCACTGGCCACTCGATCTCGGGGCGCTCTGACTCGAGAACCTGGCTGGCCTCGTCGGAGGTGTAGCTCGCCGTCGAGTCGTCATCGTCCCAGGGCAGGTTCTGACAACCGGCCACGGCGACGCTTGCGGCTGTAGTGATGCCCGCGAGGATCGCTCTGCGAGAGCGACTCGAGCGGTCTGGACGACGCTCGTTCTCCGACAGATCGGTAGTCATTCGTTGTCCTCTTCGGTTGTACGGCGGTCCGCGACGACGCCTTCGCCGTGACAGGACATGCTCTCGCCACTACTCCGGCTCGTTGGCCCCTCGTTGTATGGCCTGTCGACACGGATCACAACCGCTTCCATACGCTCGAGATCCGATTCGCAGGCGGTTTCCGGTGATTTCAGGCGCTGGCAGTACTCCGTTCGAAACGAGTTGCCGCGCGCTGTAACGGCGAGCAGGTGGCGCTCGTAACAATCGTCGATGGTCCGCTGGTCGATGACGATTGATTGCTGTTCGAAATTGGTGTCTGCGGCGAACTCCCGTATCTCGCGTGCAGTGGCGTCATCAGCATCGATCTCGAGGGCGTCGACGTCTTCGGTGTCGGTCACGAACAGCGCCCGATGAGGCCTGTGGATGTACTCGTCGTCGCCTTCGGCGGCATCCGCTGCGGTTTCTGCGTCCGGATACACGACGTGGTCGTTGCCATCTGTGCGGACCTGCAGCGTGTCATACCTGTGGCTCGAGTCTCGAGTCGGTGTCTCCGTTGCATCGTGTTCGTGCGTCGTCGTGCTCGTTGCGTTGTCGCTCGCGTTCTGCTCGAAGAATGAGCCGGTGTCGCCGACACAGCCTGCGAGAGAGATAGACAGACTACCACTCGCTGCGGCGAGCAGCCGTCTTCGGGAGGGAGTGCTGGAGGGCATTCGTCAGCAATTCGTCTGCTGATTGGTAAATACTTCTGGATGATGGGTTGGTGTCGAGTGCTGGCACTCGAGTGATGGCCCGTAAGCAGGGCTAAGTAGGTGTATTTAAGGGAGTGAGACGTGAACGCCCTCGTATGGCAGACGACACTCCAGCCGCGGATCACGACTCGGGCGCAGACGTCGGCCACGACCTCGAGGCCGACCGAACGACGGCTCCGATGAGCGACTACTCCTCGCGTGCCGTCGCTATCGGCTTTGTGGTCATGCTGATCGGAATCGCGGTCGTATTTGGCGTCCCACTCTTGACACTCGGTCTATAAGGAGACGTTAGAAGACGTATTCGTCGTCGTGGCCCATCATACCGTCATCTTCGAGGCCAGTGCCGCCTGTTGCTCCGTCCTCTTCGTCCATCGGTCCGCTGGTCTTGTAGGCTTTGATGCCCGTCGAGAGGAGATCCTCAATTGCTTCCTCGCGATTGACGAACTCGCCACGCTCGACCATCTGAGCGATTTGCATCTCGAGATGTTCCGGGATGGTGATCTCTACTTTTGGCATGCTGATTCGGCTTTCGGCGAGGGGGTATTTAGGTTTGACGGGGAGTGTACGCGTGTTGAAATCGCACACACTGGGGATACTCTCGCGGGGACGCGCCTTGTGCCCGACTGTCGTATCCTCGAGGCAATCACTGTAGGCCGGGGAACTCAGTTAGCCGAGGCTTGCCGAGTAGTTGTGGAAAGGGGGTCCACGGTGCGAGAGACACCGCCTGCGTGATGAAGTGATGCCAGTGTTTGCGTCGAACAGCAATGACGCGCTGTGAGCGGGGCCCTCGTCGTGGCGTATTGGTCTCCAGCGGTCGTCTGCGCTTAGCGATTGCCCATCATGGAGTCGAAGGCGTTTTTCAGCGTTGCTCCCGGCTGCGTGATTGAGTTCAGCTGTTGGCGCATCTTTCGCTGGTTGAAGTAACTCGCGAACGCGAGGATCGTCGGTGGCCAGAGGCCAACGAACAGTCCGCGCTGTCGGTCCCCGCGGAGGAAGAAGTAATACCACGAGAGCGCGACGGACGCGCCGGCTGCGAGGAGCGCAGGCCCCAGTGCTTGCTCTCCAACCTCTTCTACTGCTTCTCCGGAAACCTCTTGTTCCGTCATCTGTTGTTTGCTCGCCATGCACTCTGTGGGTGGGTGAGACGGTACTAAGTGATGGCGAGGGTTTCGATGAGAAGCTCCGACTTGTCCGGCTGAATTGAGTGCTGGGAATTGTTTCGACCTCGACGCAGTCCCCGAAATTCGGGCTTGGTCAAGCGAAACTCGCCCCTGTCACCAGTCCGTTGACACGCACTCGAGTGACTGCGTCACATCTACGTCTGTCCACACGAACACACTCGTATGCCGACCGACGTCACAGACCTCTATCAGGAGTTCGGCGACGACCGACTCCCGCCGGGCCAGCGCGAGACGACGGCATTTCCCGTCCTCTCGAAGAGCGCCACGCCGACCTGGGACCGCGACACCTGGGAGTTTACGGTTACTGGCGCTGTTGATACGGAACTCAGTTTCTCCTGGGAGGAGTTTCGCGACCTGCCACACGAAACCCAGCGCCAGGATTTCCACTGCGTGACCGGCTGGAGCAAGTTCGACTGCGAGTTTACGGGCGTTCCCTTCCCGGACCTCGCCGAGCGCGCGGGTGTCCACGGCGACGCCTGCCACGTCATGTTTTCCGCGCTCGATGACTACACGACGGATCTCCCACTCGAGGAGTGCATGCGCGAGGAAGTACTGTTTGCGTGGGCCTACGACGGCGAGTCACTGCCCGCAGACCACGGCGGCCCACTCCGGGTCGTCACGCCACACAGATACGCCTACAAGGGTGCAAAGTGGGTCGACGGCATCGAGTTTCTCACCGATCCCGAGCGCGGCTACTGGGAGAAACGCGGCTACTCGCAGACGGCGAACCCGTGGCGCGAGGAGCGATATAGTTAGGCTGAAGGCGAGGCGGTCCTGAGCATCGTGCGATGGACGGGACCTCGGAGGGACGGCTGGCGGGTACGCCCCACGAACCAGCGAGCGAGACGCTCGAGGAGCCCCTGGTCAGTGCGAGCCGCGAACTCGCGGACGTGTCGTTCGGTGCGATCACCGACGCCGAGTTCGATGGGGACGAGGCCAGCGAGTTGCGACTGCAGTGGGCGACGCCGGACGGCCTCGAGATCGTCGGCCGCGGCGTTGCTGCTCGCCTCACCGCAACCGGCCCAACTCGATTCGACGACATCCACCAGCAAGCGAGCAATCTTTTTGCCGACCTCGAGCACGATGGTCCAGCGATTGCTCGTCCGCGTGCGTTTGGCGGTTTTGCCTTTCACGATAGCCATGATACAGTGGCCGAATACGACGAGACGGCGACCTCCGACACCGCCGACACTGCGGACACCGACGCACGCAACTCACACTGGCAGGGATTCGACGCCGCGTCCTTCGTCGTCCCGCGCGTGTTCGTCACGCGCAGTGATACCGACGACCTCACAGGCAACGCGAAAATCTGGCTGACTGCCGTCGGCACCGACGCCAGCGAGACGAGTGACCGACTCGAGCGCTGGGACGAGCGACTCGCGGACCTTCCTGCGATGCAGCCAAGCGGCACGAGCCCGGGCGTCGCCGCGACCGAGCGAACCACCACGCGCGAGCAGTGGGCCGGGCAAGTCGACGCCGCCCTCGAGCGAATCGCGACGGACAGACTCAGGAAAGTCGTCCTCGCACAGGCGCTCTCGGTCGATCTGGAAGACGAGATCGACGTTGCGTCGACGCTCGAGCGCCTGCGTCGTCGGTACCCGAACTGTTACCGATTCCTGATTAGCGGCCACGATGGGTCGACCTTCTTTGGTGCGCCGCCCGAGCGGCTGGTTTCGAAACGCGGCGACCGCGTCGAAACCGAGGCGCTGGCAGGCTCTGCCCCCCGCGGCGAGGCACCCGAAGAAGACGAAGCGTACGCCGACGAGATGCTCGCGAGCGACAAACTCGACCGCGAACACGACCTCGTCGTCGAAGCGATTCGCGACCAACTCGAGGGACTCGCCAGCGAGTTGTACATTGGTGATCGCGGTATCCGCAAGTTGGCGACGATTCAGCACCTCCAGACGCCAATCGAGGCGACGCTTGCGGCTGATCGCCACGTCCTCGAACTCGTCGAAGGGCTGCATCCGACGCCGGCAGTCGGCGGGATGCCGCCGGAGGCAGCCTGGGAGACGATTCGCGACACCGAGCCCTTCGACCGCGGCTGGTACGCCAGCCCGATTGGCTGGTTCGACGCCAACGGTGACGGCGAGTTCGCGGTCGGCCTTCGGTCAGGAGTCGCGACAGCAGACCGCGTCACACTCTTTGCAGGCAACGGGATCGTCGCGGACAGCGACCCGGACGAGGAGTGGGAGGAAGTCCAGTTGAAGTTCCGCCCGATTCTCGACGAACTGCGATAACGACCGACGATTGTTATGCACGCACCAAATCGCGCAACGCTGTGGGGTCGTATTCTCGCCGACGAACTTGCCGCAGGCGGCCTCGAGGCTGTCTGTATCGCACCCGGAAGCCGGTCGACGCCGCTGACGGTCGCGTTCGCCGAGCACGCCGAGATCGACGTCTACTCACACCTCGACGAGCGCTCGGCGGCCTACTTCGCGCTCGGCCGCTCCCGGCGAACCGGCGAGCCAACCGCACTGGTCTGTACCTCGGGAACCGCGGCAGCGAACTTTCACCCGGCCGTTCTCGAGGCGAATCAGGCCCGCGTGCCGATGCTCGTTCTCACGGCGGATCGGCCGCCGGAACTCCGAGACAGCGGCGCGAATCAGACCGTCGACCAGGTGAAACTCTACGGCGATGCCGTCCGCTGGCACGCCGAACTGCCGGAACCCGAAGCCGACGAACGGAAAGTCAGGAGCCTTCGCACGACGGCCGCGCGGGCGCTTTCGGAAACCGTCGGCGTCGAACCCGGTCCTGTTCACCTGAACTGCCCGTTCAAAAAACCGCTCGAGCCACTCGAGGTCCCCGACGCCGTTCCGGACGCGTTTGCCGACACGCTCGCCGGGCGGGGACGCGAGGGCGCGTTCGTCGAGACCACCCGCGGAGATCGGACGCTCGAGGACGACCACGCCGCGGAAATCGCCGATACGCTCACGGATGCAGACCGGCCGCTTATCGTGGCTGGTCCTGCCGATCCGGTGGCGTTGCAGACGCTCGAGGCCGACTCCGTTGTCGACCTTGCCGAGCGGCTTGGTGCGCCGATTCTCGCGGATCCGCTGTCGGGGCTGCGATTCGGCCCGCACGTTTCGGCGGACGATGCCCCCGTCTTCGGTGGCTACGACACCTATATAGTCCACGTTGACGAGCCGGATGTCGTCCTCCGAATCGGGGCGTCGCCGACCTCGAAACCGCTGCGTCACGCCCTCCGAGACGCGGATGTACGCCAGTTCGTCGTCGATCCCGCGGGTGCGTGGCGCGAGGCGACCTTTACCGCGACGGATCTGGTCGCGGCGACGCCGCAGTCGGTTCTGTCGGGTGTCCTCGAGGTACTCGAGTCCGATTCAACAACAGATATGGCGTGGCTCGAGCAGTTCGAGACCGCCGAGCGCCGACACTGGGAACTCGCCGACGAAGCGCGTGCTGACGGAGCGCTCGAGGCTGACCCCTTCGAGGGGGCGATCATCGCGGACGTGCTCGAGTGCGCCCCGGACCCGGCGACAATTTTCGTTTCGAACAGCATGCCGATCCGGGACGCGGATCGGTTTGGACAGCCCCGTGCGGCCGATCTGACGGTACTCGCCAATCGCGGTGCAAGCGGCATCGACGGTATCGAAAGCACGGCGTTGGGTGCGGGAAGCGCAACCGCGGCGGACGAGCCGCTCGTGCTCGTCACCGGCGACCTGGCCTTTTACCACGACGCGAACGGGCTGCTCGCGGTCGACCGTTGCGACGTCGATGCGACCATCGTCTTGCTGGACAACGACGGCGGCGGCATCTTCCACAAACTCCCGATTGCGCAGTTCGAGCCGCCGTTTACCGACCAGTTCAAGACACCCCATGGCATCGACTTCGAATCGCTGTCGGCGGCCTACGGCCTCGAGTTCGAGCGCGTCGCGCCTGTCGAGTTCGAAGATGCGTATCGCCGGTCGCTCGAGCGCGACGGCACGCAGGTGCTGTCGGTGTCGTTCGATTCCGAGCGGAGTCATCGGCGACGAGAGGATCTAGGCGAACGCACTCGAGATGCGATTCGCTGAGTCGCGTCGACGCTGGCGGTGAAAGTGCTGTTTTCGCGATTATGGCTGTCTGTGAGCGGTTGGTTCGGAGGTTCGTCTTTGGGTGGACACAGACATATACATTCTATATCGCTATACCAAAATGGAGTGTGTCGTGCGAATCGACGTGGGCGATTGTCGGCCTCTACAGCGCGATCATCGTCACACCGATCACCGCGAGCACGGCGGCGATGAGCCGCACCCGGAAGTGGCGCTCGCCGAGCAAGATGCCGCCGAGGATGACGGCGACGATGGCCTGCGTGTTGATAATCGGCGAGGCGATGCTGGCCGGCAGGACGGCGAAGGCGAGTGTCGTCAGGTGTTCCCCCAGTGCGACCATCCCGCCCGCGAGCGCGAACTTCGGTAGATCGGCTCGGAGACTGACATCGCGTGGCGGATTGCGAATCGCACCCGGAAGCAAGACGACGGCGATACCGACGAGCAACAGCGGCACCCACAGGCGCTCCGGAATCGCCAACTCCTGTAATGCGACTCGCTTGCCGAGGTCGCTCACCGCATAACACATCGCACTCAGCAGCGCCAGCTGTGCCGGCCTCGAGTTTGCGGCTTTGACAATCGGTTTGAGGAATCCGCCGGGATCGTAGTTGGCGACGTACACGGCGAGGGTCGCGACGACGACGCCGGCGACCTGCAGCGGGGTGAGAACCTGGCCGAGAATGACGACCTCGAGCGGGAGAACGAACATCGGGACGGTCTTGTTGATGGGCGTGACATAGGAAACGTCGCCGTCCTCGATTGCGCGCAAAAAGAGGATGAACGCGAGAGCGGTCATGACGATGGTGAGTGCGGTAATTCCGATTTCCGAGGGGCCGAATCCCGAAAGCGCGGCTGTTGCGCCGTCGACTTCGGTCGCGGCGACCGGCAGATACCACGCGACCGCGAAGGTGTTGAGTAGGACCGTCAGCGCCGCCGGTGAGTAGCCCGAAAACAACCGCTTGAGTAGGTAGATGTAGACGCCCCACACCACGGCGGCACCGAGCGCAACTCCAAGACCGGCATCCATACCTCGCCGAATGGAGGTCCGTTACAAGAGTCGTTCGATCTGACGGCCGAACACCGCGTTTTCGAGTGATATGGCCCGTGTGAACGTACTACACCTGGCCGAGTGTGCCTCCTGTCCGGTCGAGCGTGACGAGAGCCTTATCAGGAATCGCACACCACTCTCGAGCACCAATGGTTTCGGAACTGTTCGACCCCGACCGCTGGGAGCCCGTCGCCGACCTGAACGACGAGTTCCGAGATATCACGTACCATCGCGCACTCGAGTCCGGGACGGTTCGGATTGCGTTCGACCGCCCCGACGTTCGCAACGCCTTCCGGCCGGGCACCGTCGACGAGTTGTACGATGCGTTAGAGCACGCCAAACGCCAGACCGACGTGGGCTGTATCCTTCTGACGGGCAACGGTCCGTCGTCGAAAGACGGCGGCTGGGCCTTTTGTTCCGGCGGCGATCAGACAATCCGCGGCGAGGACGGCTACCAGTACGAGGGAGACGAAGAACGAGCGTCCGAGCAAGGACGGCTTCACATTCTCGAGGTGCAGCGCCTGATTCGTCACATTCCGAAGGTTGTCGTCTGCGTCGTCCCCGGCTGGGCGGTCGGCGGCGGGCACTCGCTGCACGTCGTCTGTGACCTCACGCTCGCGAGCGAAGAACACGCGAAGTTCCTCCAGACCGATCCTGACGTGGCGAGTTACGACGCCGGGTTCGGCTCGGCGTATCTCGCGAAACAGATCGGCCAGAAGAAAGCCCGCGAAGTCTTTTTCCTTGGAAAGACCTACTCCGCCGAGGAAGCAGCCGAGATGGGCATGGCCAACGAGGCCGTGCCCCACGAGGAGTTAGAGGAGACCGCACTCGAGTGGGGCGAGCGCATCAACTCGAAAAGCCCGACCGCGATGCGGATGCTCAAGTACGGCTTCAACATGACCGACGACGGCATGATCGGCCAACAGGTGTTCGCCGGCGAGGCGACGCGACTTGGCTACATGACTGACGAGGCGGCGGAAGGCCGAGACGCGTTCGTCGAGGGCCGAGACCCCGAGTTCGACGACTTTCCGTGGCACTACTGACTCCGTCGGCTGTCATAGATGCCCCTCGTCTTTGCCGGCGAAAGCAAACCATTTGAAGCTCAAACCCCGAGTTCCGGATAGTGACGCTCCCTGACCGGTCTTCGCTCTCTCGACGTGAGTACGTCCGGCTGGCCGTCGCAGCGGGTGGGACGGCCGCATTGAGCGCCTGCCTCGGTGGTGAGGACGACACCTCGAGCGTCGACGTGCCTGCAGGTACCGACGACTCCGACTCGCTTCCGACACGACAGCACGCCTGGAACGATGCGCTCACGGCGGACGAGCACGGCAACGTCCAGCCGCCAGCACATCACGTGCTGGTGGCGCTGTCACTCCAGGACGACGTGATCGAAGACGGACGCGTCGACGAGACCGCTCGAGAAGCGACCGAAACCGCACTGCGCTCCCTTGAGCGCGCCTACGAGTGGAGCAACGAGGGGCTGGTCTTTACGCTCGGCTACACGCCGGCGTACTTCGAGCGCTTCGACGAGTCGCTGCCGGACTCGGTCGACCTGCCGGACCCAACGGCACTGACGACACAGGAAGCGCCCGAATTCGACGAGTTCGATGCCGTTCTCCATCTCGCGAGCGACGTTCCCGAAGTCGTCCTCGAGGCCGAAGAAGGGCTGTTCGGGGAGGTATCGGAACTCAACGGCGTCAACCTCGAGACGGACCTGACGTCGGTCTTTGACCGACTCGAGGACCGGCGGCGAACGGGCTTCGTCGGCGATGGCCTGCCCGCCGAGCACACGGACGTCTCAGGCGTGCCGGAGGCCGTTCCTGACGACGCACCCTTTTTGATGGGCTTTCGCTCGGGCTTTCGGGAGAGTCAGGCGACGGAGGACCGAGCGACACTCGAGTCCGGACCGTTCGCCGGCGGCGCGACCCAGCACATCGAATCGATGGACATCAACCTCTTGCAGTGGTTCGATCAGGAAAATCACTTCCAGCGCGTTTCGAAACTGTTCAGCCGCGAGCACGCTGTCGAAGACCTGACGGGGGAGGTTGGCGAAGAGTTGACCGCCTCGAGCGGGCTCTCATTGGAGCGAATCGACGCGACCGACGCGGACGCGCGCGAACACAATGTCGTTGGCCACTCCCAGAAGGCTGCACGGGCCAGAGAGGACGGCGAACCGCTATTGCTTCGGCGGGATTTCAACACCGTCGACGGCGACCGGCCGGGCTTGCACTTCCTCTCGCTGCAGCGCGAAATCGACGAGTTCGTGCGCGTTCGCGAGGCGATGACCGGCGCGGATCTGGACGTTCCGATGGCGAACAACGGCATTCGCCACTACATCTTCGTGAATCGACGCGGTAACTACCTGGTTCCGCCGCGGTCGCTGCGCGCACTGCCACCAGCAGCGCCGGAGCCCTAATCCGACGCAACCGACTTTCAGTACACAATCTCACCGATGACGAACGAACCTACTTTCGACCGACGGACGGCACTTCGACGACTCGGCGTTACGACCGGCGCGCTCGCACTCGCGGGCTGTCTCGGCGGTGACGACGCCGGCGACGACTCGAGCGATGACGCTGACACCGACGCAGACGACGACCTCGAGACGACGCCCGAGTTCTTCGAAATTGAGGATCCGCCGGATGCGGTCTACGTGCCGACACACCGCGAGGCGATGCGGATGCTCGAGCCGCTCGAGGCGGGCGACTACGTGCTCGCGCCGATGCTCTCGTACCCGCACCCGTTCTGGGTGATCGCGGGCGGGGACAGCGAGGACGAAGTCGAGCGCGTCGATCCCGAGGACGGCCGCGGCGTCCACATGATGTTCACGCTCTGGGATCGCGAGACCGAGACGGTGCTCCCGGTCGACGAAGGCGTCCAGATTCGGATCGCACAGGATGGCGACCAGATCGGGTCGCCGTTTTCGCCGTGGCCGATGCTCTCCCAGGAGATGGGCTTTCATTTCGGCGACAACGTCGCCCTTCCTGGCGATGGCACCTACACCGTCGAGGTCACGCTGCCGCCGATTTCGACGCGCAAAACCGGCGATCTCGAGGGGCGTCTCGACGAGCGCCAGACGCTCGAGTTCGAGTTCGTCTACGACGACGAGTTCCGCCACGAGGTCATCGGCGGCGTCGACTACCTCGACGAGGAGCACTGGGGCCAGCGAGGGGCCCTCGAGCCGATGGATCACGGCCACGACGAGGAACACGACGAGAGTCACGACGAGGACCACGGCGAACACGAGGGCGACCACGGGGACCACGACGGCCACGACGATCATTCCCACGACGATGGCCATGACGACCACGATCATGGCGAACACGACGACAGCCACGACCACGATCATGGCGAACACGACGACAGCCACGACCACGATCATGGCGAGCACGACGACAGCCACGACCACGACGGCCACCACCACGTCCCCTACTCCGAACTCCCGCCCGTCGACGCCTTCCCCGGAACACTGCTCGAGAGCGATGACGGAGACGCTGACGCCGACGAACTCGAGACGAGAGATCTCCCACGCAGCGGCGACGCGGCGTTTCTGGTCACGCTGCTCGAGTCGGACTCTCGACTGGCCGATGGGGAGCAGTACCTGCTCGTCTCGCCGCGGACGCCGTACAACCGCGTGCCGCTCGCGGATATGTCGCTCTCGGCGACGGTCGAACAGGATGGCGAGGCGACGGACCGATCCCTCGAGCAGACGCTCGACGGGGAGTACGGCCTCCACTACGGCGTCTCACTCGAGTCGGCGCTCGAGGCCGACACGCCGGTGACGATCACGGTCGAGTCGCCGCCACAGGTTGCCCGCCACCGCGGCTACGAGACGGCGTTCCTCGAGATGGACCCGCTCGAGTTCGTGGTTCCTGGGGAGGTGGACAACGAGTGACCCAGCAATCACGCAAGACGCTGCTCGCGCTCGTACTCGTCTGTTGTCTCGGCGTTGGACTCCTCGCTGGCACTGGACCGGCCAGTGCGGGCGATGGGGTGACAATCATCTCGTTCGACGCCGAGGATGCCGAGAGCACGGCAAACGGGATTGCACTCGACGCTGACGCAGGCGAGACGGTCGAACTCGAGGTGATCGTCAGCGATCACGGCGATTACAACGGGAACGGGATCGACAACCTCTCGCTGACGATTGCCCACGAGAGTGACGTCCTCTCGGTGACCGATGTCGAACACGGGCCGATGCTCGCGGATGGCAATTCCGACGCTACAGTTGATGGAACAGCCGATATCGACGACGAGAACGGGACAGTCATCATCGAGCAGGAACGAACGCCCTCGGGTGACGGCGCAACCGCGACGGACACGGCGGCGACGCTGACGCTCGCCGTCGACGACGACGCCGAGCCAGCGACGGAGACGCTCGAGATCGTGGAGTCGGAGGCGATAGTGATCACCGGCTATCCACAGAGTATCGTCGACCGAAACGCCCAGGTCCACATCGAGGGCGGTGCAGACGACTCGGAACCGGCCGATGAGTCCGGCGACGAGACGGGAACGGACGACCCCGATGGCATCACGCTCGCCGATGACGCCGAGCAAGACACGCAAAACGACACCGCGGACGAGAACGACACGACCGACTCGAGTACCCCCTCGGACGACGCGGCTGACGACGCTGCGGCGGCCGACGACGAGGGTGACGACGCGGTCCCCGGTGTCGCGATTCCGGGCGCAATCGTGGCGATTGCGCTCTGGGTGGGGCTCCAACGCCGGCACTGAGCCGGAGACCCGGCCAGTGGCGTGTGACTCGAGTCACAAACTCGAGTGCAATGCCAACGTTGACACTCCCACAAGTTGGACACTCGAGTCATGACTGAGGTCGAGACGTCACGAACGAAGGCGTGGCTGATGGCGGCACGCCCCCAGACGTTGCCCGCGGCAGCGGCACCCGTCATCGTCGGGACCGGACTCGCGGTCGCTGAGGGGGTGTTCGCCCCGATTCCGGCACTGATGGCGTTTATCGGTGCGGCGCTGATTCAGGTCGGGACCAACTTCGCGAACGACTACTACGACGCGGTCAAGGGCGCGGATACGGACGACCGTGAGGGATTCACCCGCGTTACCCAGTCGGGCCTGATCGCCCCAGAGCAGGTCAAACTCGCGACGATGATTACGTTCGCACTGGCAATTCTCTCGGGGACCTATCTCGTCTACATCGGCGGCGTACCGATTCTCCTAATCGGACTCGTCAGCGTCTTCTGTGGCTGGGCCTACACCGGCGGCCCCTACCCGCTTGGCTATCACGGACTGGGCGATCTGTTCGTCTTCGTCTTCTTCGGCATCGTCGCCGTCATGGGCACGTTTTACGTCCAGGCTGCGGCGGTCGTCCCCACGGAGACGCTGATCACGACGATTCCCGAGGGCACCGTCACGCTCGAGGCGTTCGTCGCCAGCCTCTCCATCGCCGGTCTCTCGACCTGTATCATCATCGTGAACAACATCCGAGATCGGGAGACCGATATCGAGGCCGGGAAGCGAACGCTCGCGGTTCGACTGGGCTATCGCTGGAGTCGCCTCGAGTACGTCGCCTTGCTCACACTCGCGTATCTCGTGCCGTTCTGGTTCTGGCTCGAGGGCTACGGCGTCGCCACCTTGCTCCCACTCGTTTCGCTGCCGTACGCTGCGGTGATCACGCGGACCGTCCTGACCAGAACCGATGGCGAGGCGCTCAACCCCGCACTCGAGGGCACTGGCAAACTGCTCGCGCTGTACGCCGTGCTGTTCGCGCTCGGGGTGGTCCTGTGAACTCAGACCGCGACCTCGACGCGGACCGCGGTGCGGACGACACACTCGAGTTCGACTACCAGCCGTTTTCGCTCGCACTCGAGGAGCCACTCGAGACGGCTGCCGGCCCAATCGACGCTCGCGAGGGGTTTCTCGTCCGTCTCGTTGATATCGACGGCACCATCGGCTACGGTGAGGCAACCCCACTGCCGGGCTGGACCGAGTCCGAAGCCGACTGCGAGGCAGCACTCGAGCGCGTCCAGCCAGCGCTCGAGGAAGGCGGCCCAAGCGCGGCGCTCGAGGCGGTCGACCAGCAGGTTGCAGCGCGACACGCGCTCTCGCTCGCCCTCGCCGATCTGCAGGCAACCCGTCAATCGACGCCGCTGTATCGCTATCTCGGCAACGGGCCGATGATCGGCAGAGTACCCGTGAACGCGACGATTGGCGACGGCTCGCCGGCAGCAACCAGCGCAGCGGCACGCCGTGCCAGCGACCGCGGCTTCTCCTGTTGTAAACTCAAAGTCGGACTGCGCTCGCTCGAGGCAGATCTCGAGCGTATTCGGGAAACACGGGCCGCCGTCGGCGAGGAGATGGCCCTCCGCGTCGATGCGAACGAGGCCTGGAGCTACGACGAAGCCGAGCGTGCACTTGAGACACTTGCTGATCTCGATGTCGCCGTCCTCGAGCAACCACTTCCGGCAGGTGCACTCGAGGGCCACGCGGATCTCCGCGCACAACAGTCGGGCGTCGATATCGCGCTCGATGAAGGGCTGCTTGAGCACGGTGTAGACAACATCTGTGAGGTGGGCGCGGCTGATGCCGTTGTCCTCAAACCAATGGCGCTCGGCGGCATCGACGTCGCTCGAAAGCTCGCCGCCTGGGTGACCGAACTCGGGATTACGCCGATTATCACGACGACTATCGACGGTGTCGTCGCGCGGACAGGTGCTGTCCACCTCGCAGCGGCGATTCCCGATATTCCGCCTTGTGGCCTCGCGACTGCGGAGTTGCTCGCCGAGGACCTCGGACGAGATCCCGTCTTGCTCGAGAAGGGCGCTGCCGTCGTCCCGCAGGCGAAAGGACTCGGCGTCGATGGGGTGTGGGCGGACGAATGATGCCCCCGGAGTGGCCCACTCGAGACCTGCTCTCGCATCGAGGCGCGACGACGCCGACTCGGACCGCGATGATTGACGCCGACACCGAACGGGCGTGGACGTACCGCGAGTTCGACCGCCGCGTCGACCGAGTTGTACAGGCACTCGAGGACGCCGGTGCTGGCACGGATGGCCGACTCGGCGTGCTCATGGATACGCGGCCGGCCTTTGGGGCCGTTCTCTTCGCTGCGATGCGACGGGGTCGCACGCTCGTTCCGCTGAACGTCCGGGAAACGCCATCCGAACTCGCGGCGAAAGTCGAGCGCACCGATCTCGAGGCACTCATCTGTGAGCGCGAAACTGAGTCGACGGCCCTCGAGAGTCTCGAGCAGTGTGACGGTTCCGTTCCGGTGGTGTCGGTCGACGATGCCGAGGCGTCCAGCGTTGGATCCATCCGCAACGCGCTCGAGTCCGAGACGGACCAAGAAACCGAACAGGCAGCGCTCGATCCCGTCGCGCTCGAACCGGACGACACGCAACTGCTCATGTTCACCTCGGGCACGTCGGGCGAGCCGAAGATCGTTCGGCTGACGGTCGGAAATCTGGTGGCCAGTGCAACGGCCTCGGCGTTTCGGCTCGGCCTCGAGCCTGACGACCGCTGGCTGTGTTGTCTGCCGATGTACCACATGGGCGGGCTGGCACCGCTTCTCCGGTCAACGCTGTACGGCACGACCGTCGTCATCCAGCGCAAGTTCGACGCCCGCGAGAGCGAGCGCGTGATGGACAACTACGATATCACGGGTGTCTCGCTCGTCCCGACGATGTGCAAGCGACTGCTCGAGGCGAGGTGGGACGTTCCTGACTCGCTGCGATTCGTCCTCCTCGGCGGTGCTCCAGCCTCGAGTGAGTTGCTCGAGCGCTGTCTCGAGGCTGGGATGCCGGTGTACCCGACGTATGGAATGACCGAGACGGCGTCGCAGGTGGCGACGGCGACGTCGGCGGACCTTCGAACCCACGAACGAACGGTCGGCCAGCCACTCGTCACCACCGACGTGACTATCGTCGACGAAAGGGGCGAGCCAGTCTCGAGTGGCGACCCCGGCGAACTCGTCGTCTCGGGGCCGACGGTGACGCCGGGCTATCTCGACGCCGACCGGACGGCTGAGGCGTTCGGCGAGTACGGTCTGCACACCGGCGATGTGGGCTACCGAGACGACGGTGGCCGCCTCTGGATCCTCAACCGGCGCAGCGACCGGATCGTCACCGGCGGCGAGAACGTCGATCCCGGCGAAGTCGTCGCCACGCTGCGCGAGTCTGCCGGACTCGAGGACGCAGCCGTGCTCGGACTCGAGGACGCGGAGTGGGGCGAACGGGTCGGGGCACTCGTCGTCCCAGCGGATACAGCATCGGACCTCGACCTCGAGGCAGTCCTCACCCACTGCGACGCCCACCTCGCGGGATTCAAGCGGCCGAAAACGCTCGCGGTCGCCGACTCGTTGCCCCGAACTGCGTCGGGGACCGTCGACCGCGAGGCGGTTCGCGAACGACTGCTCGAGGACGGCGTCGACGTCACTGACTGGTAGCACTACCTGCGTGCGATTTTGAAACGGGAGTTAAGACGCTCCAGCCCCTGCTTTCTCTCGTGTGTACACTCACGCTCGCCTGGCAGGTGTTTGAGGACGCGCCGGTCGCTGTCGCAGCGAACCGGGATGAAGCACTCGAGCGCGAGTCGCGGCCGCCGGGAGTCTACCGCGAGGACCCGCTGATCGTCGCCCCGCAGGATTCCGAAGCGGGCGGTACCTGGATCGGCTACAACGAACACAGTGTGTTCGCCGGGATCACGAATCGCTGGCTCGACGCCGAACTGGCGGGTGAGCGCTCGCGCGGCCTGCTCGTCGGCGACGTTCTCGAGGCCGAGTCAGCCGCTGAGGCGGCAACTGTCGTCGAGAACGCGACTGTCAAAAACGAGTACGATGGCTTCAATCTCGTCGTCGCCGACGCGGCCGACGCGTACTGCTTCCAGTGGGATGGCTCCCTCGAGCGGATCGACTTCGAACCCGGCGTCCACGTCGTCGTCAACGCGGCCGTCGATGACGACGTGTCGATTCCCGAGCACCGGGCCGAGGCCGCTCGAGCGCAGGCTTCGAATGCTCGAGCGGTTCGGCGTGACCTCGCCGTCGATAGCGACGAATCGGTCTCGGACTGGCTCGAGCGCGCTGGGACTGTTCTGGGTAATCACGAGTACGGCGTCTGCGTTCATGGTGACGGGTTCGGCACGCGCTCGTCGTCGTTGCTCGCGCTCGGGTCCGATCACCGGGAATACGCGTTCGCACCGGGGCCACCCTGTCAGACCCCCTACGAGGACGTGCGCCTCGAGCGCGAGGGCGACTAGGGCGGTCGCTCTCGCTGTCGGAACACCGAAGGGCACATTTAAGCGGCTCCCGAACGCTCTGTTGGACATGGACGCATTCTTGCCTGTAGCCACGGGCACGGAGAGGTGGTCACTGTGAGCATTTCAGCGGCCGAAGCAGAACTCTCAGAGGACGAACGCGCCGGTCTCGAACTCGTTCGCGACACTGGTGGCATTCACCAGAGTGACTTCTGGAAGGAACTGGGCGTGTCCTCGCGCAAGGGCAGCAGGATTGTCGAAGCGCTCGTCGAAAAGGACCTTGTCGACCGCGAGGAGACGGTCTACAGCGGTCACAACACCTACCACATCACGCCAACTGCTCGAGACCTCGACTTTCGGCTATTGATGGCCGGCGACATGCTCTCGCCGTTTATCGGTGAAGAGGAAGTCGATCCCAACAGCGACGCCTTCTCGCAGTGGATTATGAACCTCGCGTACGAAGAGTAACTCGCAGCCGCGACCACTTTGAGACGGTCCGTTACTCGTACTGGCCGAATTGCTCGATCAACACGAACGGATCTCGTTCTCGATTGTAGTACGAAACGTCCCCATCGAGTGCCTCGAGAATCCGGCGATGAACTTCGCGTGCGGCGCGACTCTCGTCTGGCTCCAGGTGGTGGCGACCGCGAAGATCGGTCCAGAACTCGCCATCCAGCCAGAGCAGTGTTTCCTGATTGGACTGGTAGACAACCTCACCAGTCCTGGTGAGTCCCGCAGTTTCGATTTGCCGACCCGATAACTGCGCTCTCGCGAGGACGGCGACGAGTTGTCGCCGCGAGACTGGGGCATGCAGCGCGACATCGTTGATCGTCTCATCGAAGTACGCTTCAACGAGGTCACAGGCCCGGGAGAACTCGTCGAACTCGAACTCGACGGTATGGTTGTGTGAATGTTTCATGGTCAGCGAATCGCGTCTCGATCAGTAGCTGTGTCATTCACAACGACTGATAAAAGTGTATCCCTTGTTGCAATGAGCGAGATTCTTACTCGAGCGCACTTGCCGCCTGAATCAGACGCTCTTCACCGAAGGCTGGACCGACGAGTTGGAGTCCAACTGGGAGGCCGTCAGTCTCGCCCGCTGGCACCGAAATCGCGGGCAGATCCGCGAGATTGACCGGGACCGTGTTCGCGTCGGCCAGGTACATCTGGAGCGGATCGTCCAGACTTTCGCCGAGTTCGAACGGTGGCACTGGCATCGTCGGCGATGCGAGCACGTCGGCCTCGGCAAGTGCCTCGTCGAAGTCCTGTTTGACCCACGCGCGGGCGTCCTGGGCCTTTTTGTAGTACTTGTCGTGGTAGCCAGCCGAGAGTGCGTACGTGCCAAGGAGGATGCGGCGTTTGACCTCGTCGCCGAAGCCCTCCTTGCGCGCTTTGGCGAAGGCCTCGTTCCAGTTGCCGTCGTAGCCGCCTGACTGCCCGTAGCGGACGCCGTCGAATCGTGCGAGATTCGAGGAGGCTTCCGACATCGCGATCACGTAGTAGGCTTCGACGGCGTGTTCGACCGACGGCAGGGAGACCTCGTGATACGCCGCACCCTGGGCCTCGAGTTCGGCAATCGATTCCCAGAAGGTCTCGACGACGCCCTCGTCAGCGCCCTCGAGCAGTTCCGTTGGGACACCAATCTGGAGCCCGTCGACGTCGCCCGTTGCGGCGTCGGCGTAGGACTCGCCCTCGAGATCCGGCGCTCGAGTCGTCGCGTCGTGGTTGTCGGGGCCGGCGATCACGTCGAGCAGGGATGCCGCGTCTTCGACCGTGTTCGCGAAGGGGCCGATCTGCTCTAAGCTGTTGCCGTAGGCGACGAGGCCGTAGCGCGAGACGAGCCCGTAGGTTGGCTTGATGCCGACGACGCCACAGAATGCGGCGGGACAGCGGATCGACCCACCAGTATCGGAGCCGAGTGCAACGTCGGCCTCGCCGGCGGCAACAGCGGCCGCGGAGCCACCGGAGGAGCCGCCGGGGACGTGCCCCGGTGCGGCGGGGTTGTCCGTCTCGCCGAACGCGGAGGTTTCGGTCGTCGAGCCCATCCCGAACTCGTCCATGTTGGTCTTGCCGACGATGGTCGCGCCGGCGTCTGTCAGCCGCGAGACGACGGTCGCGTCATACGGCGGGACGTACTCCTCGAGCATGGCAGAGCCACAGGTCGTGCGTACGCCCTCCGTGGAGATGTTGTCCTTGACGGCGACGGTCGTGTCCGCGAGCGGGCCGTCGCTCTCGCCTTCGATTCGCTCCTCGGTAATGAAGATGTTCTCGGCCATGTTAGGAAACGTTCGGCCCCTTGAAGTAGCCGTCCTCAGTTTCGGTTGCGTTTCGGAGCGCTGCGTCTTTCTCGAGGGAGTCGTGTTCCTCGTCGGGTCGCATCACGTTCGCGAGGTCTGCCTTGCGGTCGACTTCGGGGACGTCATCCAGGGTTTCGAAGTACCCCAGAATGTCCGCGAACTGGCGCGTAAACTGGTCAATCTCGTCGTCATCGAGATCGACTCGAGCCAGGTCTGCAACGTGGCGAACGTCGTCCGGCTCGACTTCGTCCGGGCTCTCACTCATGTCCGAGCACACTCGCCAGCGGAGAGTAAGGGTTTCGATACGGGTACGCAGGTGCTGCCGTCACGGTCCGGGTGGACGTCAAACGCGTCTCGTCTCCATCGCTAATTTTCATCTGACTTCAACTATATTCTGGGAAAATTTTAATTATGTATGGAGAATATATTTCCCGTGTCCGTCAGTAACTAGCACAGGATGTTACGGTCGGGTACCGATTCACGCGACTCGAGTTCGCGTGAGCGTCCGGCACGGGCAGTACACCTATGACACGCAAACCCACTGATTCCGACGGCGAACCGGCGGAGAACAACAGTCTGGAGAGTCAGAAGAAACGGTCCTCGAGCGGCCGTCTTGGAGCCGGATCGCGACGCAGCTTTCTGAAGGCGAGCGCTGGCGCGGGTGCGTTCTTGCTCGCCGGCAGTTCGCTCGCCGCGGGACAGGAACTCGCTGACGAGACCTGCGAGTCGTTTGGCGAGATCACCGTCGGCGACGGCAACTTCCTGCTGGTCAACAACGACTGGGGAGCGACCGCCGACGACTTCGAGATGTGTAGCTGGCTCGCGGAGGACGGCAGCTACGGCTACCACTGGGAGACGCGGACGACGGCAGGCGGTGAGCCGAACTATCCGCAGGTGCTGCTCGGCACCAAACCGTGGGGCGACGACAGCGGCGCCGACTCGTTCCCGATTCAGCGCGGCAACGTCGACGAACTGATTCTCGACATCGACGTCGACCTCGATGTGTCGGGCGGCGAGTGGAACCTCGCCGAGGAGTGGTGGCTGATGGAGCAACCGCCCTCTCAGGAGACCGAAACCCACACCCACGAGATCATGCTGGTGCTCGACTGGAGCGACGACCACGGCCACGGCGGGGCAATCGAAGACAACGCCTGGACCGACCAGTTCGGCAATACCATCGACTACTGGACGGTCTACAACGAGGGCGGCGGCACGGACGCAGCCTTCCATATTTTCCGCGTTAGCGGCGGCCTGACCACGGGACAGATCGATCTAACAGAGATCATGGACTATCTCACGCAAAACGTTGGTATCAGTGAGGACCTGTGGGTCAGCGGCATCGAAGTCGGCAGCGAGTACTGGCAGGGCACGCAGGGCGACGTCACCTACAATACCCTCGACGTAACAGTCAACGGAACGACCTACACCAGCGGGAGCGACGGATCTGGCACACCGCCTGGAGATGGCGAGAACGGTGATAACGGCGATAATGGCGATGATGACGACGGCGATACCGGTGACGACGACAGCCCAGGTGACGATGATGACAACCTGAACGCCGTGATGAACGAGAGCACGACGTCGGCGTCGGCTGGCGACCGCATCACGTTCGCCGTCGAGGATACCACGGGCGCTGGGACCTGGATCGACTCTCTCGAGTGGGACTTCGGCGACGGGACGACCGCCAGTGGCTGGTGGAACGAGCACACGTACGATTCCGCAGGGACGTACACGGTCGCGCTAGCTGCGACTGACAACGAGGGAACGACGACCACTCACGAGGTCGAAATCACCGTTTCCTAAATCCGTCTCGACGCTATCCGAACTCAGGCGTTCCAGTCACCGGCGGTGTGTGCTGTAATACGGTTCAGATATGTCGCTCGCACCGCTGAAACGTCGGTTCACAGTGAATGACCGTTCTCGAGGGTCGTGTATTGAAACTCGTCTCTGCAAGGCCACCCTGACCGACGCCACGGCGACCCCTCGTAAAGTAAATTGCAAGGTACATACTAGTGATTTTAATACACAGGGGTTGATACCAGTGACGAGAACTGATGACTGATCGGACCCACTTGCCGACGACCGACGCCGCCGCGGAGGACCGGCGTTCGGACATCACGTCGAATCGCGATCAAACTGAGACGGCCCTCGAGCGACGGTCGTACATGCAGCTACTCGCCACACTCGGCGTGGCAACCCCGCTGCTTGGCGCTGCGAGCGAGACGGCGACTGCGCAAGCGGCAAGCGATGACTGGGAATCGGCAGCCGACGAACGGATCGAGACACACCGAACGGGCGACCTCGAGGTCGTCGTCGAAGACGACTCCGGTGAGCGGGTCGCTGACGCCGACGTCGCCGTCGAGATGGACGAGCACGCGTTCGGATTCGGCGTCGCAATCGACGCGCCGACGTTGCTCGAGGCGGACGAGACCGATCCCTATCGCGAGCACACGCGAGAACTATTCAATACCGTCGTGCTCGGCGACCATCACAAGTGGCGGTTTTTCGATGACAATCCCCAACCAGCCAATGACGCGACGGCATGGGCGCTCGAGCACGACCTTGACGTCCGAGGCCATACCTGCCTCTGGGGTAACGTCAACGCGTGGTCGATCCCGCCGGACGTTGTCGAGGCCATGGGGGTTGACTGGCCCGAGGGCGGCGCGGACGATCCTGACTACGACCCCGAGTACGTCCGCGAGCGCACACTCGATCACATCGAGGATCTCATCGAGCACTACGGCGACGATATCATGGAGTGGGAAATCGTCAACGAGGTGCTCCACGAGACGGCGCTGATCGCAGCGGTCGAGGAGGGGCCGGACGAGGAACTCGAGCCGACCGCAGCAGCTACCGCGCCGATTCTCGCCGAGTGGTACGACCACGCACAAACCATCGCCGACCGCGAGGGTGTTGGTATCGCCGTCAATGACTACAACACGCTCGAGGGCGACTACGCGGACACGCAGGCGGCGTATCACGACCAGATTCAGTTCCTGCTCGAGGAAGGCATCGACCTCGACGGCATTGGCTTTCAGTGTCACTTCGACGCGGCGGAGACGCTCGAGCCGGAGGCAGTGTATTCGATTCTCGACGAGTTCGTGGAGTACGATGTCGGCCTGCGAATTACCGAGTTCGACACGTTTCAGGAGTTACAGGGCGTCGAGTGGGAGAGCGACGAGGCGAAAGGCGAGTTCCTGTCTCAGTTTCTCACAACGGTCTACAGTCACCCGGCGGTCGAGCAGTTCGTGCTGTGGGGGCTCTGGGACGGCGATCACTGGGGCGAGAACTTCGACGGCCACGAGGCCGATGCACCCTTGTTCTACGAGGACTGGGAGCCGAAACCTGGCTACGACGCCTACACGGACCTCGTCTTCGAGCAGTGGTGGACCGACGAATCGGGTGCGACCGACTCGAGCGGGCGCTACGAGACGCAGGCGTTTCTGGGGACACACGAGGTCACGGTGACGGTGGACGAGACGACCGTGACGGAAACGGTTTCGGTGACAGAATCAGACGGTACAACGGAAGTCGTTGTCACGGTCTCCGATGATAGTGAGGAGATCTCGGTTGGCGGCTACGAACCACAGGATACGACAGGCGACGGGTTAGCCAACGATATCACCGGTGATGGGCAGAGCACCCACGACGACGTTGCCGTTTTCTTCGAGCATATCGACGGCGATACGATTCAGGAGAATCCGCAACTGTTCGACTTTGCTGAAACCGGAGATGTTGGGTTCAGGGACGCTCTTGCGCTGTTGCGGACGATCTGATAGTGCGTTCAGCCATGCTCTCTTGTTGTTGCTGAATAATTTTAAATTTCCAATCTAACGGTATACTCTCTTCTCTACTTACCATTCCCAAGCATGCGCTATTCTGGAAATGATGAATACGCCTGTAGGACTTGTCGGATATGATTATCTTTTTCGGATGGATCACTAGCGTCTAATGCGTTCTCGAGGTGCTTCCGACCTCTGTCTGGTAGTCCTTCTAATGGACTAACTACTGACTCCCCAAATTTCCTTCCAGACATCGTAGCTATATTCAAGCGATAGAACTTGAATGAGAGATTCTCAGAAGGCGTTTTGGGATAGACATTTAACAGCGGGGGTGTCGCGTTCCTTGTAAGTGCACTTGTCGCACAGCTGTTTTCAGCCTCTGGAATCATTTCGAGGTCTCCACGAACAATGACGCTCTTCGTGGGTGTTTCAGTAAATGCAGTAAGCGTTGCTATATCGGTCGTTTCTACTACTTTCATTTTATGACTCTCTTCGGTATAGACGAATTGGAAGTAGAGTGCGTCTCCATCGTATCCAAATGACTCTGGTATGGCATAGGTTTCTGCTCCGTCAGTGAGCGATAATACCCCAGCATTCACGTCACAGAGAAATGACTCTATTTCCTCCCGGCTCATTTCCTCAACAGTCATCATCTGATTCTTGTGGAGAGCCAAACGTAGCGTATAGGGGAATTCCCACTTTGTAGTAAATTCGTGTGAATACTCTTGAATAAATCCCAATAATTTTGACTCCCTGCCCATACAAATAAACTCGGTCCTACATACTGTTACCATTTTCACGGATACTATCCTATTCATTCTGATATAGTGATATAAAAATTAACTAACACTATAGGGAACTTTTATCATGGTCTGTCGCGACATAATTTCACGTATGAGCCAACAGCAACATACGGCGATGGAGCGTCGACGCGTCTTGCAAGCAATGGGCGGACTCGCAACCGCTTCGCTTCTTGGTGGGGCAATGACCGGAACGGGGATGGCGGCCCACGACGACGAGTACCGTGGCGTGCGCGTCAATCAAGTTGGGTATCCACTCGAGGGACTCAAACGAGCGATTATCACGTCCCAGGCGATGGATGTCGACGGCGTCTCGACGTTTTCGCTCGTCGATGCCGACAGCGGCGAGGCGGTCTATGAGGGCGACCTCATGGACGAAACCCTCGGTGAGGGGCCAGATGCAGCCTCTCCCTGGGATGGCGACGACGCAGTGACTGACGAGTTCGGCACGGACCACGACCTCAAGTACGCCAATTTCACCGAGTTCGACGAGCCGGGCGAGTATCGGGTCGTCGTCGGGGACGAGGAGTCCTATTCGTTCGAAATCGATGACGCGAGCGAACTGTACGCACCAGTGCTTCGGGACGTCGGTCGCCTCTATACGCTCAAGCGCTCGAGCACCCGTATCGAGGACCCCTACACCGGCCTCGAGATGGGACCCGGCCACGAACAGGACGAGGAAGCCATCATTGCCGAACCACTCGGCGACTGGCTCGAGGACTACGAGGCCGGCGACACGATCAGCATTACCAACGGCTGGTACGATGCGGGCGACTACGGCAAGTACGTCAACCCGACGGGGGTTACCGTTGCGCAACTCATGCTTGCCTACGAGCGCAACCCCGAGTCGTTCCACGCCGGCCAGTTCCACATCGACCATCTCGTTGATGATCCGGAACTCGGCGACATGCCGGACGTACTCGTCGAGTGCAAGGAGGGCCTGCGCTTTTTGACGCAGATGCAGCGGCCAAACGGGTCGCTGTTCTACAAACTCGCGGGCAACGAGAGCTTCCCGGGCATGGACGTCGCACCCGAAGACGACGATATGGATCGGTACGTTTTCGGCACCTCCTCGGCCGGCACGGCCCACGCCTGTGCGGCCTTTGCGATGGCCGCCCGCGTCTACGAGGACCACGACCCCGATTTCGCCCAATCGATGCTCGAGCATGCCGAGGACGCCTGGGCCTGGCTCGAGGCCAACCCGGACCTTGTCTGGGAGGAATCGGCAAATCAGGACGAAGGGTCGGGTGCCTACGGCCGCGATGGGTTCGATGAACCGGATCGATTCTGGGCGGCCGCCGAGTTGTTGCGGACGACCGGGGATGACAGCTACGATCAGTGGATTCAGAACACTGACCTTGGCTTCGACAGCTTCGAGGGAGAGGTCGATGACCTGCCCTCGGACGAAGAAGCGCCAATCGACTGGAACAACCCAGTTGGCCTCGGCCACTACGCGTACTTCTGGGCCGACGGCGATCTCGCTGGCACCAGCCACGAGGATACAGAGACGGCCGCTGCTGGACTCAATGGCGCGTACTGGGCGACACAACGATACCTCGACGATCCGGCCGCCAACGAGTTCGACGCGTGGACGACCGGCGTCTACGGCCTCTACTGGGGCTGGACGAAATCTGGCCTCTCGAGGGCGCTCCAGGGTATCTGGGCCGTCGAGATGCACGAGGAAATCGGCAACGAGTGGATCGCAGATCAGCCGGAAGCCGACGTGATAACGGAGCCACTCCATCACGTCCTCGGGCGCAGTCCGACGGGGTACTCGTTCGTCACCGGCCACGGCGAGCGCTCGACGCAGAACCCACACGACCGCATCGTCCAGAGCCAAGAGATGGACGAGCCGATTCCGGGCATGCTCGTCGGCGGCCCACACCTCGGCGACGGTGTCGAAGACGACGAGACGCTCGAGCACCTCGGTGTCGACTCGCCGGGCGCGTTCGACCAGGGACCGCTGCTGGCGTATGCGGACATTCACGACTCCTATGCCACGAATGAGTGGGCGATCAACTACACTGCGCCGCTGTTCATGCTGCTGGCCGAAGTTGTCGGCACCATTGACGAGACGCCCGAACCCGACCCAGTCGAAACGGGTGATAGCATTCAGGTCGGCGAGTACAACACCGAAGACACCACGAGCGACGGTCTACACAACGACTTCACTGGTGATGGCGAGACCACCCACGACGACGTGACGGCCTTCTTCGAAAATCTCGAGGACGAAAACATCCAGAACAACCCAGAGGCGTTTGACTTCGCTGGAGACGGCGAGGTCGGATTCGCGGATATCGTGGAAATGCTCAACCGAATCTAAGCTCGCAGCGACACGTTCGAGTGCATTCGGTTCTCGATTGGTGTGACTCGAGCGAATTCGAGTTGCCCGCTTATATTCATGTCTACGAGCCAACTAGAAACCACAGCATTTAAGTACGTTTCGGCCGTTATTGGTGAGCACTGCATAGCGTTTTCACTGCGATTTGACGGTTTCAACACAATGACTGACTCCACAATCCAAACCCGTAGCGACGAGCGGCGCCACACCGACCAAGAACAGGAGCGGGAGTCCAACAAGCAGGCAAGCGAGCGAGAACAGTGTCCGGAGTGTGGCGGTCGTCTCGTTTCGGACGCCGAACACGCCGAGACAGTGTGTGATGACTGTGGGCTGGTCGTCGACGAAGGTGAGATCGACCGCGGGCCAGAGTGGCGCGCATTCGACTCCGCAGAGAAAGACAAGAAGAGCCGCGTCGGTGCCCCGACGACGAACATGATGCACGATCAGGGCCTCTCGACGAACATCGGCTGGCAGGACAAAGACGCCTACGGCAAATCCCTCTCGAGTCGCCAGCGCCAGAAGATGCAACGGCTGCGTACCTGGAACGAGCGCTTCCGCACTCGCGATAGCAAGGAGCGCAACCTGAAACAGGCACTCGGCGAAATCGACCGCATGGCGAGTGCGCTTGGGCTGCCAGAGAACGTCCGCGAGACTGCGAGTGTCATCTATCGGCGCGCACTCGAGGAGGACCTTCTCCCGGGTCGCTCCATCGAAGGCGTCGCAACTGCCTCGCTGTACGCCTCCGCGCGCCAGGCCGGAACCCCGCGCAGTCTCGACGAACTCACGGCGGTCTCTCGCGTCGAGAAAGACGAAATCGCTCGGACGTATCGGTATGTCATCCGCGAACTCGGTCTCGAGGTCCAGCCTGCCGACCCGGAGAGCTACGTGCCCCGTTTTGCGAGCGATCTGGACCTGCCCGACGAGACCGAACGCCGCGCCCGCCAGTTGCTCAAGACGGCCAAAGACGAGGGTATCCACAGTGGCAAGTCGCCGGTCGGCCTCGCGGCTGCTGCGGTCTACGCCGCCGCGTTGCTCACGAACGAAAAAGTCACCCAGAACGACGTCAGCGAGGTCGCGAGCATCTCCGAAGTCACCATCCGAAATCGGTATCACGAACTGCTCGAGGCCGAAGAAGCCGCGCCGGTCTGACTGCGCGCCGCTGCTGGTGCAACCGTGGCCGTCTGCAGGTGACGTGGCCCACACTACCGCGGAAGGTCCAAATCAGGGTTACCTTCGCCTTGGAAATGGAGAATTTAATTAGCGTCCGTGTTCACAATCTCTCGTTAGTATCGTTTAGCCACTCTATACTGAAGGTCTCAATTCGATACTGGTCGAGTATGAACGGTGAATGCGACAACTGCGAGTCAACATCGGAGATCGCATACACGCTGACGACCCACCTCGAGCGCAGCGATGACCAGATTGACCTGCACTTTTGTTCGACGGACTGTCTGCAGGTGTGGACGTAGGCTGTCCGTCGACTCGTGTGGCCTCGAGTGCATTCCATGGGATGGCTGACACTTATTGTGATCCTCATCGAAGGGTCGGTATGGCTTCCCCGCTGGCACTCGAGGATAGCGACTCGAGCACCGAACTGACGACGGAGTTTCGGACGATCAACGGAATCGAACTCCATACGGTCGTCGCGGGCGACCCGGCCGATCCGCTCGTTGTCTTTTTACACGGCTTTCCGGAGTACTGGGGCGCGTGGCGACGACAGATTGCACCGCTCGTCGAGTCGGGCTATCGCGTGCTCGTGCCCGATCAGCGAGGTTATAATCGAAGCGAGAAGCCACGCGGCGTTCGCGCGTACCGCCAGCCCCAACTCGCGGCCGATATCGCGGGGCTAATCGAGTCTGAGGGCACTGGGAGTGCTCATGTCGTCGGCCATGATTGGGGCGGCATGGTTGCCTGGGACCTCGCGCTTCGGTATCCCGAGTACGTCAACCGACTTACGATTGCCAACGCACCGCACCCGACGGCGTTCCGCCAGCATCTGCTCTCGAATCCCGCCCAGATTCGGCGCAGTTGGTACGCCTACTGCATTCAGGTACCCTGGCTCCCCGAGCGACTCTGTCGGTACGACGACTTTCGACTCCTCGAGCGCGCGCTCCGAGACACCGCCGCGCCGGGAACGTTCACCGACGACGATCTCGAGCGATATCGTCGCGCTTGGAGCGTCCCCGGTGCGCTCTCGGGCATGCTGAACTGGTATCGTGCAAGCGCCAGATACCCGCCAAACCCGCCGCGAGAGCAGATTGACGCCCCGACGCTTGTTATCTGGGGCACCGATGACGTCGCGCTTGGGACCGAACTCGCCCTCGACAGCTACGAGTACTGCCCTCGAGAGGAGCGCCGACTCGAACTCCTCGAGGGAACGAGTCACTGGGTCCAGCACGAACACCCCGAGCGCGTGACTGAGTTGTTACTCGAGCATGCTGCTGCGGGAGACGCGACCCACACATGACAGTCTGACGCACTCACTCTGCGTCGGGCGATTCCCAGCCGGTAGGAACAACGGCGAATATATTCCCGCCTGCTATGCATAGGGACCACTAGAACTCACTCCCATGGCTCAGGCAACACTCACACTGACGATGCCCGAGCAGCTCTGGATTCAGCAGCTGTCGACGGCCCATCCCGAAATGACGTTTCGCGTCCTGGCGGCCGTTCCTGGCGCGGACTCGGGGTTTGCACTCGTTCGAATCGCCGGCGCGGACGTCACCGACGTACTCGAGGCGACGCGGGACCACGATCAGATTACGGAACTGACAGTTGCACAGCGAAGCGAACACGAAGCGACGGTTCACTTCGAGACGACGGCTCCGCTGTTGCTGTTTTCCTCACAGGAGTCGGGCATTCCGATTGAACTCCCCATGGAAATCGTCGACGGCGAGGCGACGGTCGAGGTCACCGGCTCGCGGGACCGCCTTGCTGACCTCGCCGAGCAACTCGAGTATTTCGGGCTCTCTTATCGCATCGACAACGTCAGCGAACGACTTCATCAGAGTCAACTGCTGTCGGAACGCCAACTCGAGGTTATCGCGACGGCTGTCGATCAGGGCTACTACGACACGCCGCGTCGATGCTCGCTCACCGAACTCGCGGGCCACCTCGGAATCGCGAAATCGACCTGCAGCGAGACACTGCATCGTGCGGAGGAGGCGATTGTCAAGCGGTTCGTCAAGGAACTGCCCGGCTTCGATGCGGAAGCATCGCTCGCTGACCAACTTGCAGCGAACTGAGCGGGCCTCCCCGAGTGTTCCAGAGCGCATAGGTTGCTGTTTTCGTGGACTGTAGCGCCGCTACCGCAGCCACTAATATATGTGCGAATATGTTCGCCTCGATTCTCATGAATTGGAAACTGGGAGTGTAGTACAATTAGACACAGGCGTGAGTGCGCGATAGTGAGACGGGATAGATGGACATATTAAAGTACACCCCAGAAAGTTACTGGTCTACGAAAACGCTGTGTACAGAGGTGTTTTACCCAGATGAGTACGGACGATGAATCATTCCACCCACTCGGAAGCGAGTGGGAAGACGACCTCGAGACGATGCTCGACGATACCGAGTACGATACGGACCTCGGTATGCAAATGGCCCAAGACGCGTTCCGCGTCACCAAGGGCGAACTCTCTGAAGCCGAATTCCACGAGAAATATCACGACGACGTGATGGAGGAGTTCGGTGAGGACGAACGACCAACGAAAGAAGCCCACGAAGAGGCCCAAAAGACCGCCGGTGGTGTCGCTGGGATGCTGAAAAGCTTCGGCGATGGTGACTCCACGGAGAGCCGTCGCGATACGATGAAGAAGATGGGGGCCGGTGCGGCAGCCGTTGGCCTCGGTGCCTGGGGCACGGCCGACGACGGCCCCCAAGCCAGTCTCGGAGCTGCGCAAGAAGACGACGATGAAGCTGCTGACACTGGAGGCGAGAACGATCTCCAGTGGGGGATGACAATCGACCTCGAGCGCTGTGACGGTTGTCTTACCTGTGTTGACGCCTGTACGCAGGAGAACGACCTCGATCAGGGTGTCAACTGGATGTACGTCCTCGCGTTCGAGGACGAGCTTAGCTCTGGTGGCTCACCAGCACCCGACGTTCGCGGTGGAGCGGACGGGTTCGACATGCTTGTCCGTCCGTGTCAGCACTGTACTGATGCACCGTGTGAGAAGGTGTGTCCAACTACAGCACGACACACCCGCGACAAGGACGGTCTCGTTCTCACGGACTACGACGTGTGTATTGGCTGCCGATACTGCCAGGTTGCCTGCCCCTACGGCGTTAACTACTTCCAGTGGGGCGAACCAGATGTCTCGACGGACGAGATCGCGGCTCAGATGGATGTCGAGCCCGGCGAGGAAGGCGACCACATGACCGACGAGCGTGGTCGCTGGGTCGACGCTCGAGCCCCACGGGGCGTCATGAGCAAGTGTACGATGTGTCCAACTCGACAGGACGGCATGATGGGCGACGAGATGGTCGGAACCACGGCTTGTGAGGACGCCTGTCCACCGGACGCAATCCAGTTTGGAAACGTCAACGACGAGCGAAGCGATGCATACCAGCACCGCGAGAACCCGAACAAGAGTCGCTCGATCATTGATGTCCACCACAACATGCCGTCACCAGACGAGATCGACGAGGAACTCGACGGCGACACCGATCTCGAGGACGCGCTTGAAGCGCTCGAAATCGAGTCTGATGTGGTCGCTATCATGAAAGCGATCGAGATTACGACCGAGGACCTCGGTCCCAGCGACGAGGAGAACACGACGATCCTCGAACAGGAACAGGAGGTTCTCGAATCCGTTGCAACGCTTGAGGAGTACGTTGATCTCGAGGACGAAGATGTGCTGGACGAGCTTCGACTTGGCGATGGTGAGGAGAGCGATGCTGAATCCCGCCTCCGCAACTTCGCCGGTAACCCTCGGTCGATGTTCAAATTGCTTGAGGACATGGGAACGAACCCGAACATCGCGTACATCGGGAAGCAACCCGGACCGAACGCTGAGCAGGTTGAAGGGCCAGTCTCGTATGATGGCTGGGACAGTTTGACCGACAACCGCAAGGAGGTGCTCGACGAGGGCACCGTTGGTGACGCTGGGGTGTCCCTATGAGCACGAAGACGCCATCCGAGGAGGACATCCTCCGGCCAGTTAACCTGTTTACGAAGAAGTATTTCCTGCTCGCGGGAGTCTCCGCGTTGGCGTTTGGCGCGTTTCTCGTCGCCTGGGCGTACCAGCTTCAACAGGGGATGATCGTCACCGGGCTCTCCGACTGGGGGACCGGCGGCGGTGCCACCTGGGGGCTGTACATCGGGGCGTTCATCTGGTGGGTCGGGATCGCTCACGGCGGGATTATCCTTTCTGCCGCAGTCCGACTGCTCGGGATGGATCGGTACATGCCGGTTGCCCGCCTCGCCGAGATGCTGACGCTTGCCGGCCTTTCTGCGGCTGGCTTCTACGTGATTGTCCACATGGGTCGTCCGGACCGGATGGTCACGAGCGTTATCGGCCACTATCACATTACGATCAATAACTCGCCGCTGGTATGGGACGTGACGGTCATTACGGCGTACTTCGTCCTGACCGCAACGTATCTCGGACTCACGCTCCGGTATGACGTCACGCGCCTGCGTGATCAGCTGCCGACTTCTGGACCAACGGTTGCTGGCCGACAGCTGCCGAACGTCTACGAGCCGATCTACAAGACCATGACCATCGGCTACTCCGAGAAAGAAGATCAAATCGTCGAGCGGATGGTCTGGTGGCTCGCGCTGGCGATCATCATCATGGCACCACTCCTACTTCACGGCGGAGTGATTCCGTGGCTGTTCGCCGTCCTGCCAGGCATGCCAGCCTGGTTCGGTGCCGTGCAGGGACCACAATTCCTCACGATTGCACTCACTTCGGCGATCAGTGGCGTGATCATCGTTGCCTACGCGTTCCGCCGCGCCTACGACTGGGACCACATCATGACGGATGACGTCTTCCGTGGCCTGCTCCTCTGGCTCGGCTTTTTCTGCCTGCTGTTCCTCTGGTTGCAGCTCCAGCAGAACGTTACCGGTCTCTTCGCTGCACCCGTCAGCACGGAAGTCGCACAAGAGGCAACGATTGGCCACTGGATGTACCTCTCCGCGATGGGGCTTGTCCTCCTGACGCTCGTGTACATCTTCGCACAGACGATTCGGCCATCGCTGTTTACGAAGGGACGAGCAATCGTCGCCGCAGTGGCGGTCCTTACCGGCACCTTCCTCGAGAAGCTGATCTTCGTCATCGAAGGCTTCCTGCACCCTGAGTTCGAAATCTACGCGGCAACCCCTGGTGAGTACTTCCCGAGTGTAATCGAGTGGCTGTCGCTCGCAGGAACAATTGGGATGGTGACGCTGTTCTTCCTTACGCTCTCGCGAGTTGTTCCCGTCGTGGAACTCCACGCCGTTGAACACCTTCGCGGAGACCACGGACACGGAGACGAACACGATCACGACTCAACCCACGACAAAGCAACTGAACAGGAGGTGAACGCATGAACTCACTCATCGCTGCACTCGCATCGATCTCGCCAGAACTGCTCTATCACGGCTACGACGGGACCGAGGGACTGACTGGGTTCCCCAATATCGGGACCTGGATCATCTTCGGTGTCGTCCTCGTGCCGATCTACGTCATGATCGCCGCATGGTTTGCTGGCGCACCCCGTGATACGAAAACCGGCGGCATGGGCGTCGTCTACCTCGTCGGCATTACGGCGGGGATGTGGGTTCCGATGTTCTTCCTGACGGTGCTCATCGGCATCGTCTTCTTCGGCGGCGCACCGGAACCAATCGGCTCGCCCGGTCCATAAACCGCCCGCAGATTTCGACACCGATTTTTTGCGCGCTTGATCTCACTGTGAGTCACTCGAGAAACTGCCTTGAGAGCGCATGCACTAGCACGACCCTGCTCGAGGGTGTCTGGGAACTATAGTGATGTCACTCCATACCACAATCGTTGAGGCGTTGTCGCTGGTGCTCTATCACGGCTACGACGGCACTGAGGGGCTGACCGGTTTTCCGAACATTGGGACCTGGATCATCTTCGGTGTCGTCCTCGTGCCGATCTACGTCATGATCATTGCGTGGTTCGCTGGCGTTCCACGCGATACGAAACTCGGCGGGATGGGTGTTGTCTACCTCATTGGGATCACGGCGGGGATGTGGGTTCCAATGTTCTTCCTAACGGTGCTCATCGGTATCGTTTTCTTCGGCGGCGCACCGGAGCCAATCGGATCAGCCGGGCCACCATAGCGACGGGTGGCTTCATCACCACCTCTCGCAGCGTCAGTTGCGGCCCCGAACCATCACACGTATCCCCGTCGGTCTCTTTCAGTGCACTAACTCCTATCGACGCACCATGAGTATCACAGAACACGAACTCAAGATCAAACTCGAGGACGTCGAGGACCCCGATATCGGCGAGGACATTATCTCGCTCGGTCTGGTCAACGATGTCACGATTGACGACGAAACCGCCCGCATTTCACTTGCCTTTAACGCCCCATACGCACCTTCCGAAATGGAACTGGGCAACCAGATCCGGGAACTCTGTGACGAGGTCGGCCTCGAGGCTGACCTGCGCGCCCACGTCGGCCAAGAACACGGCTTCGACGACGAGGTCCTCCCGCGCGTGCGAAACGTCATCGCCGTCGCCTCCGGAAAAGGTGGCGTCGGGAAGACGACAGTTGCAGCGAATATTGCTGCCGGCCTCGAGAAACGCGGTGCAATGGTCGGCCTCCTAGACGCGGACATTCACGGCCCGAACGTCCCGAAAATCCTGCCGGTCGAGAGCGACCCTGGCGTGACACCCGATGAGGACATCGTCCCGCCGCGCTCGGACGGCGTCCGGATCATCAGCATGGGCTTCATGATGGAAGAAGAGGACGACCCCGCAATCCTGCGCGGCCCGATGGTCAACAAGTTCATGATGAAGTTCTTAGATGGCGTCGAGTGGGGCCGTCTTGATTACCTCATCGTCGACCTGCCGCCGGGGACCGGCGACGCAACGTTGAATCTGCTGCAGTCGATGCCTGTCACGGGTGCTGTCGTCGTCACGACACCCCAGGAGATGGCCCTCGAGGATACCCGCAAGGGGATTCAGATGTTCAACAAGCACGACACGCCAGTACTCGGCGTCGTCGAGAACATGAGTTCGTTCGTCTGTCCGTCCTGTGGCGACCAACACGGTCTGTTCGGGACCGAAGGCGCAGATACCATTGTCGACAACTACGACGTGCCACTGCTCGGTCGCATCCCGATCCATCCTGATTTCGGTGCCGACGGCAGCAAAGGGCCAATCGTCAAAGACGACGACAGCCCAGTCCAGGAACACGTCGAGGACGTCGTCGCCGAAGCCTCCGACCGCATCGGCGAGGCAAACCGCCGCACGGTCAACGAACACACCTCGGATACGCCGGATAGCACGCTTCCGACCGAAACTGAAGACTGATTCTCTGCGTCTCTTCCGTTACTCGAGCGTACTCCAAACAACTCCTTCGCGATAAATGGGACTGCAGCGAAGCGTACGATAGCACCAGTAACTGATCCGACGCAGTCGATTACTCGGCCGCCGGGGTTGTCGGCTCGTCCTCGAGCAACGACGCGATGTACTTGTCGACGTGGTCGTCCATCCGGCGCTTGTAGCCCGCCTGTCGCGCGAGTCGGTCGATTTCGCGGGCGACGAGACTACCGTACTGGACGGCCTTTTTGTCTCGCATCGCAACGTCGTCAGGGAGATACCGCGAGGCGACCTGTCGGAACCCGCGTTTGCGAGTTTCTTCGTCGGCCAATAGATCGTCCGGCAGCCGTAACGCGGCGTCGACGACGGCATCGTGGAGCAGCGGAGCAACGGGCTCGAGTCCCGTTGCCCGAATCGCCAGCACGTCACGCGGCAGTTGCTCGGACAGGCTCTGAATCTGCTCGCGGACCGCGCCGCGGGTCGTCTCAGCGTCGACGCGGTGGTCGAGGCGAACGACCTTTTCGTACCCGCCAAAGAGTTCGTCCGCGCCTTGCCCGACCGCGAGCGCGTCGAAGCCGTCTGCGGCGACGCGCTCGCCGACGAGATACAGCGGGAGGGCGATCTGGATGTCCATCGCGTTCGTCCGCCCCGTCGCGCGGACGATTTTGGGCACCGCGCGCTCGAGGTCTGCGGGCTCGAGGTCGACAACCGTCAGGTCTCGACCCATCGCCTCGGCAGCGGTGCGGGCGGCCTCGATGTCGTGACTATCCGGAAAGCCGACGACGTACAGCGGTGCATCGAGAAGTTCAGCGACGAGTGCGGAATCGACGCCGCCCGAGAAGGCAACGGCGATGTCGCGTTCAGCCGCTGTTGCAGCGCTGTGTGCCGTTTGAATCGCGTCGTCGAGGTCCTCGAGTGCGGTCGCCTGATCCGAAACCGGTTCGGGGGTGGGAAGCGTCCAGTGGCGGTCGACCGTCGGTGTGTCCGCCGACGCAGTCGCGTCGGTTCCCTCGAGTGCGGTCCCTGCTGGAACTGCAATCGGCTCTTCGAGTGTGGCAGGTTCGAACGCCCATCGTGGCTCGGTCGGTTCGGCGCGCTCGAGAAATAGCGGTTCGCGCCCGAGGACGTCGCGGACGAGTTGCCCGTCAAGTTCGCCTGCGAAGCCGGCGGTTCCGGGCAGCGGATCGACACGCTCGAGAGCATCACGAACGATTTCCTCGCTCGCGCCGCGAAGCGTCATTGCCACACCCCCGGCATACCGTTTCTGAGACGCCGCGTGACGCCGCCGGCGAACTGCCGGACGCTGATATGCCACGGTGTTCGTTTGCCTTCGACCGAGGTTTTTCCCTCGCGAATCGCCTCGAGAATCGCCTCGGCGCTTCGTTCGTCGGCGTCAACGCGAGTGACTGCCTGGCCGACCATTTCGCTGATGTGGGCGTCGCTGCCGGCAGTCCGTGGGAGGTCGTGTGACTGTGCGAATCGGTCGGCTTGCCGGTTCGCACGGCCGGTTAGCAGTCGAGAGTTGTACACTTCGATTGCGTCGCCTTTCGCGAGTTGTTTGCGCGAAATTCGGCCCATAACGCCATGTCGGGACTCCTGAAACGGGTGTGGAATAATCGCAATCCCGCCTTGCTCGCGAATCGCCTCGAGCGTCGTTTCGTAGGACAGCCCTGGTGGAATAGCGCGCTCGACGCCCAGTCCGAGGATATGGCCGGCCTTGCTCGAGATTTCGATTGCCGGGATACCCACGAGTCCATACTCGGGGGCGCGTTCTGCGGCCTCGAGGCTGGCATCAATCTCATCGTGATCGGTCACCGCAATCGCATCGAGGCCGATGGCCTCGGCTTGCTCTAAGATGAGCGACACCGGGTCGCGGCCGTCGTACGATAGCGACGAGTGAGCGTGGAGTTCGACCGACAGCACGCGTGGTAGTTCGGGCAGCGTGATCAAAAGCACCCCGGTCCCGGTTGCCACTGTCGTCGGTGGGGGGCATCAAGCCAGAACGCTTGAGGGGCTTCACTCGAGAACAGAGCTATGAACTCGGTGACGAGCAGGCTCCCCGGCGGCGACCGTCCGACCAGTCGGACGAGACTGTTCGGCTCGCTCTGTACGCTGGTCTTTCTCGTCAATCTCGGCCGGCTCATCTATGCGCCACTGCTCGAGCCGCTGCGGGACGTCTTTGGGGTTGGGCCGGCGGCCGTTGGCTTGCTCGCGACGCTGGCCTGGGTTGGGTCGACACTGCCTCGGCTGCCGACCGGCTACTTGCTCACCAAGTATCCGCGCCACACCATCGTCCTCTGGAGTGGCATCATCATGACGGGGTCATCGATAGTCGCGGCCGCATCGGTCTCACTCGAGATGCTCTACGTCGGTGCGTTGCTCATGGGCGTCGCGAGCGGTGTTTACTTCGTGTCGGCGAACCCGCTCGTGAGCGAACTCTTTCCGGAACGTGTCGGTCGGATGATCGGCATTCACGGTATCGCCGCACAGTTTGCCGCAGTGATCGCGCCCGCGTTCGTCGGCATCGTGCTGGCGATTACACTGTGGCCGCTTGCCGGCTGGCGAGTGATCTTTCTGGCAATCGGATTCGTCTCGCTGTGCTCGACGGTCGTTTTCTACGTACTCGCAAAGCGGGCGACGTTGCCCGACGCTGGAGCGGCCGACCGGAACCTTCGGGCTGCGTTGTTAGCGAACTGGCGACTTATCGTGACGGCGGTCGCACTGGTTGGCTTCATCGGCCTCGTCTGGAACGGCGTGTTCAATCTCTATGCGACGTATCTGGTCGACTCGAAGGGACTCTCTGATGGCGTCGCACTCACGCTGTTGACCGTCATGTTCGCCACCGGACTGCCGGCGTTCTGGATCATGGGGTCGCTCGCGGATCGATTGCCGTTTATTCCGCTCTTGCTCGCGATCACCGCCGCGTTCGCCGGGACCCTGTATGCACTCACGATTGTCCAGTCGCTTGCGGGCGTCATCGCCGTCAGTGCAATCATGGGCTTTGTCATCCACAGTCTCTTTCCCGTCTCGGATACGTACGTCCTTGCGTCGCTTTCTGATGCCCACCGTGGAAGTGCGTATGCCATCTTCAGCGCGACCATGATGCCACTCCACGCTGTCGGCCCGTTTGCCGTCGGCTGGCTCGTCGAGCAGGGGCTCACGTTCGACGAGGTGTTTCGCGGCCTCGTCGTCGGACTCGTTCTCACCATCGTCGGCTTCATCGTACTGTTCTCACTCGGAGCCGTGCCATCCGACTCGAGTGAGAGTAACCAATCCTGAGACGGGATATTGTCTCGTTGTCATGTGATGCACGAACGTGCACATAGAAACCCATTTACCGACCGGCTTTCATCACTGAAGTGAATGAGTCTTGCCGATTCGGACCGCGAACTCGTCGTCGAGGAACTGGGGCGAGAGCCGACCCCGGCGGAGGCGGCGCTGTTCGAGAACCTCTGGAGCGAACACTGTGCGTACCGCTCCTCGAGACCGTTGCTGTCGGCGTTCGAGAGCGAGGGCGAGCAGGTCGTCATCGGACCAGGTGACGACGCCGCAGTCGTCGCATTGCCCGACAGCGATGGGGACGAGGACACCTACATCACGATGGGAATCGAGAGCCACAACCACCCCTCCTACGTGGATCCCTTCGACGGGGCTGCGACGGGCGTTGGCGGCATCGTCCGTGACACGCTCTCGATGGGGGCATACCCGATTGCACTCGCCGATTCGCTGTACTTCGGCGGGTTCGACCGCGAGCACTCGAAGTACCTCTTCGAGGGCGTCGTCGAGGGAATCAGCCACTACGGCAACTGTATCGGCGTTCCGACTGTGGCGGGCAGCGTTGACTTCCACGACGACTACGAGGGCAATCCGCTCGTCAACGTCGCCTGCGTCGGCCTGACCGACGAAGAGCGACTCGTCACCGCGGTCGCACAGGAACCGGGGAACAAACTCGTTCTCGTCGGTAACGCGACGGGCCGCGACGGCCTCGGCGGCGCGAGTTTCGCGAGCGAGGACCTCGCAGAGGACGCCGAAACTGAAGACCGCCCCGCGGTCCAGGTCGGCGACCCCTACGCCGAGAAACTGCTCATCGAAGCCAACGAGCAACTCATCGAGGAACAACTCATCGAATCCGCCCGCGACCTCGGCGCGGCCGGGCTGGGCGGTGCCTCGAGCGAACTCGTCGCCAAAGGTGGCCTCGGCGCACACATCGAACTCGAGCGCGTCCACCAGCGCGAACCGAACATGAACGCTCTCGAGATTCTACTCGCCGAATCTCAGGAGCGGATGTGCTACGAGGTCGCCCCCGAGAACGTCGACCGCGTGGCCGACATCGCCGAGCGATTCGATTTGGGCTGTTCGGTCATCGGCGAAGTGACTGACGGGAACTATACGTGCACGTTCGACGGTGAACCCGTCGTCGACGTCGACGCGCACTTCCTCGGCGAGGGCGCGCCGATGAACGACCTCCCCGCCGATGAGCCGGACCAGCCAGAACCCGACCTTCCCGACGCTGACCTCGAGTCGGCGTTCGAAACCATCGTCTCGAGTCCGAACACGGCCTCGAAGCGCTGGGTCTACCGACAGTACGACCACGAGGTCGGCATTCGAACGAGCGTCGGTCCCGGCGACGATGCCGCGATCATTGCTGTCCGAGAAGCCGAGACGGGGCTGGCGATTTCATCGGGTGCTGCACCGAACTGGACCGCCACCGCACCGTACGAGGGCGCACAGGCGATTGCCCTCGAGAACGCGACGAACGTCGCCGTGAAAGGGGCAACGCCACTTGCGGCAGTCGACTGTCTCAACGGCGGCAACCCCGAGAAACCCGACGTCTACGGCGGGTTCAAAGCAATCGTCGATGGACTGGCCGACATGTGTGCCACACTCGAGGCACCCGTCGTTGGCGGGAACGTCTCGCTGTACAACGACTCCGTCTCCGGACCGATTCCGCCAACGCCGACGCTCGCACTCGTCGGGACGAAAGCCGGCTACGACGCGCCACCGCTTGCGGTCGAGTCCGACAGCGAGTCGTCTCTGTTGCTCGTCGGTGACCTCGGCCTCGAGTTCGAGTCATTCGCACTCGGTGGGTCCGAGTACCTCGGCCAACACGATGGAAGTGACGTCTTCCCCACGCTGCCCGAGGAGCCAGCCGCACTCATCGAGACGATTGCGACGGTCGCAGACGACGACGCGACGCTTGCGACCCACGACGTGAGCCACGGCGGACTCGCCGTTGCGCTCGCAGAGATGGTCACCGAGACGGCTGGCCTCGAGGTCAGCCTCTCGACTGCCGACCCTGCTGGCGCATTGTTCCACGAACAGCCGGGTCGCATCCTGATTCAGACGACCGCACCCGATGCGGTTCGCGAGGCGTTCGATGGCGTTGCGCCGGTCGTCGACCTTGGCTCGGCGACGACGGACGGCCGCCTCGAGATTACGGTCGGCGAGCAGACGCTCGAGACCGAGGCTGCGACGATTAGTGACCTACGCGAGACGATTTCGAGCGAACTCGAGTGATTTGGTAGTCAGTCGTGGGGTCCTCACTCGCGGCAACTATTGCATCTTCTCTCGGATCCCGATATGTTAAAATACCCCGAGAACCACTGCTCACAATAACGACCCTGGAGGCCTCTAGTCGATGGATACCGAGTTGTCGTCAGTGCTTATTGTCGAGGACGAACCCGACCTCGCGAATCTGTATACCGCGTGGCTCGAGAGCGAGTACAACGTCTGTACAGCCTACGATGGGTCTGAGGCACTCGATGCAATCGACGAGACGGTCGACGTCGTCCTGTTGGATCGGCGGATGCCGGAACTTTCCGGGGACACTGTGCTCGAGACGATTCGAGAACGCGACCTCGACTGTCGCGTCGCAATGGTCACTGCGGTCGAACCCGATTTCGATATTATCGGTATGGGATTCGACGACTATCTCGTCAAGCCCGTCTCGAAAGCCGAACTTCATCACGTTATCGAGCAGTTGCTGTTGCGTTCGACGTACGACGAGCAGTTGCGAACGCTGTTTGCACTCGCCTCGAAGAAGGCGTTACTTGACGGCGAGAAAAACGAGGCTGAGCTTGCAGCCAGCCGCGAGTACGACGAACTCGAGGATCGACTCGCCGTGTTGCGCACGCGCGTCGATGAGACGGTTGCGGCGGTTCTCGAGGGTGGCGACGCACGCCAACTCTCGCAAGATATCGCCAGTAGTGGATCCGAGGAGTAGCTATGGATTTTTGTCGTCGACCAACTCGAGTGTCATCACGTTTTTGATGTCGATCTGTGTGCCATCGTCTAGGCCGCACTCGATTGCGACCTGCCAGTCGTGTGCATCGGCGATGGCTTTGACGAGTGCCAATCCAAGTCCGTTTCGTGCCGTTTCGTTGTCCGGAAACGCAGGATCGAACACGCGGTCGTGGGCCTCGGCGTAGCTCTCAGCGGCATCGTCTCGCAGGAAAAAACCACGCGAGCGAGCGTCTTCGTTCTCGACGCCGACCACATCGATCCAGACTGTTACCTCGCTCTCGCTGTCGGCATCGCTTCGCGCTGCGATGTCGTTAAACGCCGCCTCGAGCAGTGAGATGAATCGGTCAGTATCCGCTCTGAGCGTTGCTGCTTGCTCGATGATGATGTTCTCCGTGGTGAGTTGTGAGCCGTGGGCTGCCTCGCTGACAGCCTGCTCGAGGTGGATTCGGCTCCGGGTTCGGACTGCAGAGGCGTTTCGGGCGAACTCCCGAACGTCGTCAATGAGCCGTTCAGCCCGGTCCAGCGTCGTGCCGACGGATTCCTCTGCGAGGGGGAACTGCCATGAGTCATCGGCCGGGTCGTCCTCGAGTGTACCCGCAACGTCCTCGAGTTGCTGTTGCAGGTCGTTCGAGAGGACGTCTGCAACCCGTTCGAGGCGTTCTGTCTGGCGCTCGAGTTCGACGCTTCGTTCGCGGAGGATGCGTTCGCGGTCTGCGCGGTCGAGTGCTGCACGGGTGTTTTCAACGAGTGTCGAGACGAGGTCGACATCTGTTTCGTCGAAGCGGTTTGCTTCGAACGACCCAGTCATGAGAACCCCGTGGGTACCGATTGGTGCGATAATTTCCGACCGTATCGGTGTGTCGGGGTTATAGAGGTCGTCTTTGGCCTCGAGGTCGTCGAATCGCTCGACGCCGCCGGCTTCGAAGACGTCCCAGACGAGTCCTTGGCCCGGATTGAATCGGGGGAGACCACCGAACTCGTCGTGTGCGTCCGCGGTTCCCGCGACAGGCTCGAGATAGCCCTGTTCTTCCTCAAGGAGCCACGCGCCACTGATCGGCAGGTTCAACAGATCGCTGCCGGCGTGGACGGCGACTGCACAGATTTCCTCGGGGTCATCGGAGTCGAGTAGCCAGCGGGTGACTTCGTGGAGCGAGGTTGCGACGCGTTCGTACTCGTACTGGTCGGTGATATCCCGGACAACACAGGCGACGGTCGCCGTTTTGTCTTCGACTGGGACGAACCGTAACTCGCTCATCCGTTCGATGCCGTCCGCGTCAGTGAGTGACGCCTCGAGCGTGCGCGTCTCGGTCGCACCGGTGTCGATATCCGTAATTGCGCGGCCCATCTCGAGGGCCTGTTCGTCCGCAATGTCTGCTAGTTCGGTGAGGATTTCGACGTGGGAACCGACGAGTTCCGCGCGGGACGTTCCGAGCAGGTCCTCGAGTGCGCTGTTGACGGAGACGATTCGCCGGTCCTGACTCAGTGTGAGGACGCCGTCGCTGATCGCTTCGACGACGGCCGCGTGCTGGGCGAGGGCGGTCTCCTGTTGCTTTCGCTCGGTAACGTCGCGCATGTACACCGACAGGCCGGTTTCGGAGGGGTAGGCCCGCGCTTCGAACCACGTCTCGAGACGGGTGTGATAGACCTCGAACGAGACGGGGACCTGTTTGTCCATCGCCTGGTGGAAGCCGTCGGGGAACTGCGTTTCGACGGTTTCGGGGAACTCATCCCACATGACTCGGCCGATGAGTTCCGACCGGGAGCGCTTGAGCAGTGACTGTGCGCGCGTGTTGAGATACGTAAACCGAAAGTCGGTATCGAGTGCAAAGAACGCATCCGTAATTCGGTCGAGCGCGGGAATCGAGCGCCGACTCACGTCGCATCACCTGAGCGGAAACGACGCTGCACTGTCAGTGCGTCGGGAGACGCTACTATGTGCGCCAGTATCGCCATCGGCTGACCGAGCTCGAGAGACATAGAATCGCGTTACCCGTACTTTGGGAACCGCGTATTTCAGTGTCGCGGCCGAGTGTCGGCGGACCTATAGTGCTTACTGGACGCAATCGTCGCTACTCAGAACCGATCACTGAGATAGACATCCGTCTCGGGGAACAGGGCTGTCAGCGTCTCGAGCGTGGCCGTGTCCGCCTCGAGGCGACCGGTTCGCTCGAGTTCAGATGCACCGCGAGCGCCGACGACGAGTTGGGAGAGCGCGCCGATGTCGATTCGGGCGACTGCGTTGCCGGCTGCTGATGCAGTCGATTGGGACGAGTCGATTCGCTCGCAAACGCCCTCGCCGTCGGTCACGGAGAGCGTGAACTGGCCGGCGTTCCACTCGGCTGCGTCGTCTGCGACGGCGAGTGTGAGTTGTGCCTCGAGAGCAGGATAGGAAAGCGCCGAAAGCGTTTTTTCGACGTCGACGATCCGAACCATCGGGCCGGTTTCGACCGTCGTTTCGATCTCGTCCGGTTCGGCCGCAATCTCAAGTAGTGGGACTTGCTCAGGGACGCGGAGTCGAACCCGGTCGACCTGCGAGTCGTGGGTGTGACAGAACGACAGCAATGCGAGCAGGTCGTCGTATGTCTCGAATCCGAGTTCGGAGACGTCCATCGTCCGCTCGTTGTGATCGTCGTTCGCCTCGACCGTGTAGATGAGATAGCCACGGACGGCCCCATCGCGCTCGTAGGCATAGATGTACGGATCGGTGTCGAAGTTCTCGAGCAGCCGATAGCGCCACCAGTCGTCCGAGCGCTCGAGCGTGAGTGCATATCGCTCAGCAAACGAGTCATAGGCCGACTCGAGGCGTTCGTAGTCGTCAGCGTCGAGACGTGTGAACGATCCCTCGCGGTCAGTTGCAGCCGCGGCGAACGCGAGCGTTTCGGGATCACACTCGTGGGTGACAATCGTGTTGCTCGTGTCCCAGCCGAACTGCCGATAGAAGGCGTAGCGAAACGGCCACAGCACCGCGAATCGACAGCCACGTTCGCGATACTCCTCGAGTGAGTGCTCGAGCAGTTGACCGACGTAGCCCTGTCGGCGATACTCCGGTGGGGTTGCAACAGCCGCGAGTCCGGCAGTCGGATGCAAGTCTCCGCGCACACGGGCGGTGAGCCAGTAGTGTCGACAGACTGCGCGTGGCTCGCTGGCGTCCGCGTCGGCATCCGGGTAGATCCCGCGCGGTGAGCCAAGCAGCGCTCGCGGCGTGTCGTGCTCGTCGGAGTCGTACGGTGTCGGCCCCAGTTCAGGAACGAACGCGTAGGTGCGATACTCGTGAAACACACCCCGCTCGTCGGGGATCTGCCGATAGTCAGCCATACACACGAACGCTGCAGCGAGCGAGAAAACGTTGCTGGTCCTGACTACTCGTGGTCCGCCAGGAACGCCTCGAGTCGGGTAAGTGCCTCACGGATATCCTCGAGTCCGGTCGCATAGGAGACGCGAAGGTGGCCCTCGCCGCCCGCACCGAAGACGTCGCCCGGGACGACGGCGACGCCTTGCTCGGTGAGGACGTCCTGGGCGAACTCCTCGGCGGTCCAGCCCTCGGGGACCTCAGGGAAGCAGTAGAACGCGCCTTTCGCGTCGAAGACGTCCATCCCGATTTCGCGGAATCGCGAAAGGATGAACTTGCGTCGGCGGTCGTACTCTGCGACCATCTCCTGGACGTCGTTCTCACACGACTCGAGGGCCTCGAGGGCAGCGTACTGGGCTGTTGTCGGCGCCGAGAGCATCGTGTACTGGTGAATCTTGTTCATCGCGCCGATGACCTCGGCGGGGCCAAGCGCGTAGCCGAGTCGCAGGCCGGTCATCGCGTGGGCCTTCGAGAAGCCGTTGAAGACGATGGTGCGCTCGCGCATCCCCGGCAGTGTCGCAATCGAGGTGTGCGTGTGCCCGTCGTAGGTGAGTTCTGCGTAAATCTCATCGGCGAGGACGGTCAGATCGTGTTCGCGGACGAACTCGGCGATTGGCTCGAGGTCCGATTCGCGCATGATCGCGCCCGTCGGATTGTTCGGATAACAGTAGACGAGGAGATCGGCCTCGCTCGCGCCCGCTTGCTCGATTGCGTCGACTGTCAGCCGAAAGTCATTCTCTTCCGTCGTGGGGACGGGCAGGACCTCGCCACCGGCGAAGGTGACGCCGGGTTCGTAGGAGATGTACGACGGCTGGGCGATAGCAACGGTGTCGCCGGGGTTGACGAGTGCGCGGAAGGCCAAGTCGACGGCTTCGCTTGCGCCGGCGGTCGCGATGATTTCCTCGTCGGGGTCGTAGCCGAGGTCGAAGCGGTCGGCGACGTAGTCGCTAATTGCCTCGCGGAGTTCGCGTTTGCCCCGGTTTGCCGTGTAAGAGGTTTTCCCCTGCTCTAAGGAGGTGATCGCGGCGTCGCGGGCGGCCCACGGCGTTGCGAAGTCCGGTTCGCCGACGCCAAGCGAGATGACGTCGTCGCGCTCTTCGGCGATTTCGAAGAATCGGCGGATACCTGACGGCGGGACCGATTGGACGCGGTCTGCAAGTTCGAACGTCATGGTCCTCAGGGCGACACCGAGAGTCGGTCGTCCTCGTCGCCGTCGCCGAGTTCAATCCCGTTCTCTTTGTAGGAGGTCATCACGTAGTGAGTGACCGTCTGGGTGATCTCGGGGACGGGTGCGACCTTTTCACTGATGAACTGCGAGACCTCGCGGATGGAGTCTCCCTCGACTTCCATATCGAAGTCGTAGTCACCGCTGACCAGTCGCAAGGCCGTGACCTGCGGAAATCGTGCGAGGCGCTCAGCGATATCACCGTAGCCAGTCTCGCGGTCGAGGTGAACGTTCAACTCGACTTCGGCGCGAACGCGCTCGTCTTCCAGTTTATCCCAGTCGACGACCGCCTGATAGCCACAGACTACGCCTGCTGCCTCGAGTTCCTCGATGGCTCTGTCGACCTCAGACTCGTCGAGGTCAGTCATTCGCGCGATATCTGCCGTGGAGTAGCGCGCATTCTCACGGAGCAACTCGAGCACCTCGCGTTCGCTCATACCAACGCGAAGCGCAAGCGCGAGTAAAAACGTTGTTGTTGCTCGATAGCACGTGTACTGACCCGGCGTTTTCGATACTTGTTTTTCGATAGGGTTGAGCAACTGCTCAACAGTGTCGATGACGAACATATTCGTCGAACAGATTATGAATCAAGGAAACTCATACTCGAGTGGCAGCAAAATAGATTTTTGAAATAGGAAAAATTGTTTTTTCACGGAAAAGCTTTAAGTGGAATGCGAACGTACCGTTGACATACGATGAGCACCCAGAAAACCGTCCGTCAACCGGCAGACGTCGTTGAGGAGAACGAACTTCGGCTCGATCAGGATAAGGCCGAACAGATCGTCGACGCGTTGAACACGGAACTTGCGAACGCGTACGTGCTGTATCACCAACTCAAAAAGCACCACTGGGTCGTCGAGGGCGCAGAGTTCCTCCCGCTCCACAAGTTCCTCGAGGAGGCCTACGAGCACGTCGAGGAGGGTGCAGACATCATCGCCGAGCGCGCGCAGGCACTCGGCGGCGTTCCCGTCTCCGGACCGGCGAACCAGCAAGAGCGCGCCACCGTCGAGTTCGAGGGCGAAGACGTCTACGACGCCCGGACGATGTTCCAGCACGACCTCGAGATGTACGGTGATATCATCGAGTCGATGCGTGACAGCATCGAACTCGCGGATAATCTCGGCGACTACGCGACTGCCGAAATCCTGCGTGAAATCCTCGTGACGCTCGAGGAAGACGGCCACCACTTCGAGCATTACCTCGAGGACGACACGCTCGTGCTCGAAGACGCGACGAAAGAACGGTAATCTGACCGCGGACGGCTGCCCAGCGGCCTCCCACTATTTCTCGAGGATAACTCGCTGAATCGCTCAGTAGGGTCGACAAAGGTACGATAGTATCGCAGTGAGATAGAGTGTTGTAACTGCAGTGACGCCAAATCAGTGTGGAGGGCGGCGCGAATCAGGTCCGAGATCAGCGCTCGAGGTCGACAGCGAAATCTGTCGCGATCCAGCCGTCGGTGTTGTCGCGCTCGGTGAAAACGTATTTTCCAGGGCGCGGTTCGTGGCTGCTCACCACCGCTGCTGGCTCGTCAGTGTCGTCGGTCTCTGTCTCCTGCCTGCGAACGGGAACGTCCATTACTATGAGTTAGGCGAGCCTAATTCTAAAAAGGTTTTGGTCGGCCTAAGTCCTTGGGAACTGGTGAGTTGTCTCGAGTGTTGTTTCATACTCTTCGAGTCTGTGCTTTCTGTATGGAGTTCGATGTCATCCAGGGTGATATCGCCGCACAGTCCGCCGACGCGCTTGTCAACGCTGCGGGGACAAGTCTCGAGATGGGCTCAGGCGTCGCAGGTGCACTCCGACGACGGGCTGGCCCCGAAATCAATGCAGCGGCAACCTCAAAGGGTCCTGTCGACCTCGGCGACGTTGCCGTCACCGACGCCTACGACCTCGAGGCCGAGTACGTCATCCACGCGGCTGCAATGCCCCACTACGGGGACGGACAGGCAACTGAGGACAGCATTCGCGACGCGACTCGAAACGCACTCGAGGCAGCCGACGACCGTGGCTGTCGCTCGCTCGTGATTCCCGCACTCGGCTGTGGCGTCGCCGGATTCGACTTCGAGACAGGCGCGACGATCATCGCCGAGGAAATTTCGGACTACGACCCGGAGACGCTCGAGGACGTTCGACTCATCGCCTACAGCAACGAGGAGTACGAAACGATACGAACGGCGATTAGCTGATGGTAATCGATGCCGCGCCGGTTTCGACGCCAACCGTGTAGTAGCCGTCGGCCTCAATTTCGACCTCGAAGGTCTCCTCGCCCTCGACGCGGTCGCTGATAAGTGGGCCGCTAAACATCCCACCAATCGCAGCTGCAGCGTCGTCTTCGTCTTCGATTTCTTCGGTCGTTTTCTCGATATCGTATCTGAGGTAGACAACTGCGTTGTCGCCATCTTCGACCTCGACTGCAACGTCGTACTCGTCGCCCTCGCTGGCTTCGAAGGTCTCCGTCTCGCCATCGGCCAGTTCGGCCGAAAGCGTCTCTCCGCCGAGGCAACCGGCGACCGTTGCTGTCGTCGTCGTTGCTGTTACTGCCAGAAACGTTCGTCGTTTCATACACCGCTCTGGCCGCGTGATCATATTTAAAGAACAGCCCCAGTGGGTGGGGACTCGAGCGGGTTTTCCTGTGCCCTCGAGTCGGTGGAACTTACTCGAGGCTCAATCCGCGAATGTCGACTGTTTTGCCGTCTTCGACGCGGCCGATGCGCTGTCCGTCCGTTTCAGCGACGAGCGATTCGGCCTGTTCGTCGGGCAGAGCCACGACGAATCCGGTTCCCATGTTGAACGTCCGGTGCATCTCCTCGTCGGTCACGTTCCCTTCCGCCTGGATGAACTCGAAGATCGGCTGGGCCGGCAGCGGATTCTCGATGACGTAGTTGCGCTTGCCCATCCGCAGCAGGTTCGTCCACCCGCCGCCGGTGACGTGGGCCGCCGCGCGAACGTCGTGGTCGTGCATCGACTCGAGGAGGTCTGTATAGATCCGAGTCGGGCGCAGGAGTTCCTCGCCGATAGTGCGCTCAGGATCGAGTGGGAAGGTGTCGGTGTAGTCGTGGTTGCGGGTCGCGGCTTCGCGAGCGAGCGTGAGGCCGTTCGAGTGGATGCCGTTCGACGGGAAGCCCACGAGCGCGTCGCCGACTGCGGCCTCGCCCTCGAAGATCTCGTCTTTGTCGGCCAGTCCGACGCAGGTTCCCGCGAGGTCGAAGCCTGTCACGACGTCGGGCATGACAGCGGTTTCGCCACCGAGCATCGTCAAGTCTGACTGCTCTAAGCCGACTGCGAGTCCCTCACCGACCTGATTCGTGATCTCCTCGTCAGGCTCGTCGATGGCGAGGTAGTCAACGAACGCGACGGGTTCGACGCCCGCGGCGACGAGGTCGTTGACGTTCATCGCGATGCAGTCGATCCCAATCGTCGAGAAGTCCTCGAGTGCTTCCGCGACGAGTAGTTTCGTGCCAACGCCGTCGGTCGCGAGCGCGAGATAGCGGTCACCGATGTCGATCAAGCCGGCGTACTCGGTTCGAAGGTCGCTCCCGAAGGCCTCGAGCAGGGCTGCGGTTGCGTCCTCGCTGGCTTCGATATCGACGCCGGAGTCGGCGTAGGTGAGCCGTTCGTCATCTTCGTTGTCCGCTGAATCGGTCATGTGCGAACGACCGCGTGGGGTGAGCAAAAGGTCACCGGTCCCGCACGACGCGTCAAGCGGGTCACCAGAAGCCAAACGTCAGGGCAAACCCGACGAGCAGGATTACGCTCACGGCGAAGACAGCGCCGAAGGCGGCTTTGTTCCACGTCAGGACCGTTTTCCCGTCAAGTGGGCCGAACGGGATCATGTTGAACGCGGCGAGAAAGAGGTTGATCAAAACGCCCATGTGTCCGATCAGCCCGAGGTAGCCACCGAACAGCATCAGCGGTAAGAAGAGCACGGCGAGTAGGTGGTTCGTCAGCGGGCCGGCCAGGGCGATCATCGCGTTCTCTCGTTTCGTGATGCGCCCGCGGTGGTAGACAGCCCCGGGAGCAGCGAAAAGAAAGCCGATCAGGGCACTCATGATCGCCAGAAACAGCATCTGGTAGTCCGCGCGAAACTCCGCGAGTTGGCCGTACTCGATTGCGACGACCTTGTGGGCGAGTTCGTGTAAGAGGAATGCAACGCCCACGGTGACGAAGCTCAGCCCGATCATCGTCACGAACGAGCCGACAGTGACGCCAGCAACGCGGTGAATCGGCTCGAACAACAGCGCGAACGCGACGCTCAGGACAATCCAGGCGACCGCGAGATCGAACAGTTCCTTGCTGCTGAAGGTAAGGTCCGGCTCCGACCGGCGAGTCGTTTGCATGCTCATGGAATGAGGCCACGGAGTAACTCGAGGCTGTTTTGAGCGCCCTGGAGCAGTTCAGCCATCAGTGCATCGACGCCGCCGATACCGGGTGCCAGATACGGCAACACGACCAGCGGGAAGAGGACGGTCGCGATGAGACTTCCAATGTTCGTCAGCGCGACGATCATGATGAGTCGGAACAGCGGGACATTGAACATGTCGTCCATCGCCTCGCCAACTGGTCGCTCGGTGTCGCCGACGATTTCGTTCAGCGTCTGGATGTCGCGGACGTTGACCGGTCGGTGTTTGAGTTCGACGTAGCCCGCGAACCAGCCTGGCGCGATCAGCGGGTTGATACTCGTCAGCCACGCCACGAGGCCGCCGACGCCGGCGCTGGTCCAACGTGCACCTGCGAGCCGGGCGAGCGTAAACGCGAAGATGCCGTTAAACAGGAACCACGCGAGGAACAATTGCAGGAGGAAGGTGTTCTGGACGCCCGCCATAATCAGCAGGAAGAAAAACCCGAAGAAGCCGAGCATCACGAGGTAGCCGAAGATTTTCAGCGGCGAGAACCGCCGACTCGAGGCCGTGCCGGTGAGCGACTCCATCGGTGGGAGTTGGTCGGGGTTCAGGAGGTAGTTCTCGATGCCGGCTTTGTGCCCGGCACCGACGACGGCGAGCACGTCGTGCCCCTGTTGGCGAAGCGCGTGCAGGTTGTGGGCGATATAGGCGTCGCGTTCGTCGATTAGGGCGTTTGCACCGCGGGGGCTGAACTGGCGGAACTCCTCCATCATCGCGGCGACGACGTCGCCGTCGGTCATCTCCTCGATATCGATCTGCTCGACTTCCTCGACGTCACCGCCGAGTGCACTGAGGACGAGCCCCAGTATGGCTCCGAGCGTCACGCCGATTCCGAGCCCTGCGAGCAGTCCAACGCCGCCACGGATGGTGTAGATGCCAGCGCTCTCGAGTGCGCCTGCGGAGAACGGGCCGACGAACGTGCTGGTGGCGACCAACGCGAGGCTCCCCGCGATTCCGACAAGCACGCCGATGACGAGACTGAGTGAAAAGCCATCGAGGAGGCCGCCAGTGTATCTGTCGGCGGATTCGATAGAGGGGATAAACAGGAGGCCGATGAAGAGGCCACCAGCAGTTCCGAGTCCGACTGCGCCGACGTACTGCAGCGTCGAGGTGGCGGTGATGCCGAGCAACAGCGTCTCGCCGAGACCAAGATACGGCGAGATGAACGCGGCGAAGACGAATCCGAGGAGTGCGCCGCCAACGGCGCCAAAGGCGAGCCCGATGGTTTTCGGGTTCGTAATCCCGAGTGCGAGCCCGCCGACCATTTTCAACTTCTCGGTAAACGATAACCGCCGCCAGAACCGCTGGATCGTAATCTGAATGTCGCGGTCGACCAGCGCGACGCCGCTGCCGTTTCGCTCGGCGGCGTCAATGCCGGCTTTCATGTCCGCGCCAGGTTCGATGTCGAACTGGTCGCCGAGTCGTGACTGGACGTACGAGAGCATCCAGTACGCTAAGAACTGGAAGACGGTGTTACCCGAAAGGAGGTCTTTGGCCTCGAGGTCGTCGGGTGTGCCGCCTTGCATCTGCTGATATCGCCCTTCGTCGAGTTCGACGGCGACGATATCGGGTTGTTCTCTGTCGACTGCTTCGTGGACGTCATCGACGCTGGCCTGGGAAACGTGGGCCGTCCCGAGAACCTCGACGGACCCCTGCTCGGCGGTCTCGCTGTCGGGGGGTTCCGGGACATTGGCGTCGCCTGCATCGCTCATTAGCACTATGCAACTCGGTCGGGGCTTTTACCAGTGTCGAACTTGCGAGTCGTTCTCGCAGGCTGACATGGTCTGTTCGGGCCGAACTCCTCGAGTTGTGACGACAGGCCTGAGTAGCCTCCCTGACAACGTACGACCATGACTGCACTGATCGAAACCGTCATCGAGAACCGCGAGATGGTCCAGCCGAATCACGCCAACATGCTCGACGTCGCCCACGGTGGCAACGTCATGAAGTGGATGGACGAGGTGGGAGCAATGAGCGCGATGCGGTTTGCGGGCGAAACCTGTGTCACCGCCCACGTCAACCGCATGGACTTCGAGCGCCCGATTCCAGTCGGCGACACGGCCTACATCACCGCTTATGTCTACGACGCCGGCACCTCGAGCGTCAAGGTCCGACTGGTCACCGAGCGCGAAGACCTCCGGACGCGCGAACGCGAGAAGACGACCGAATCCTACTTCGTCTACGTCGCGATTGACGAAGATAACGAACCGACGCCGGTGCCCGAACTTACGGTCTCGAGCGAGCAGGAGAATCAGCTTCGCCAGCAGGCGCTTGCAGGCGAAAACGGCGACTGACAACTCACTCGAAGCGAATCGTCTCGCTCTCGGGATCAATCTCGACGACGCTGCCGAGTGGAATCGGCGTCGTCGGCCACGTGTGCCCGAAATCGACGTTGCAGACGAGCGGTGCGCTCGGATTGTACCGCTCGAGGACGCCCTCGATTGCCTCGCGCTGCTGGTCTCGATACGCGTCGCGACGCTCCCGCGGGCGGTCATCGAGGTGTGATCGCGCTGCCGGGCGACCGACGAGCACGCCGGCGAAGCGCTCGAGCAGGCCGCGCTCGCCGAGGGCTCTGAGGACGCCAGCGACCCACCTGGAATCGGGCAGTTCCCCGGAGGTCTCGAGCGCGAGGATCGTCCCCTCGAGGTCGTCCTCGTCGGGGAGGTATCGGTCCGCGAGGAACTGCTGGTCGAGAATCTCGAGGCAGCCGCCCCAGACGCGTCCCGAGACGGGGTCGTCGCCGCCGGCCCAGTGCCAACCCGGATTCGCTTCGGTGTCGCGGGCCTGCTCGAGCGAGTCGGGATCTGCCCAGTCGCCGGGTTCGTCGGTGAAGCGCTCGGCGGGCTGAATCTCGCCAAACGAGTTCGCGAAGAAGGCACGTTCGGTGTACGCAATTGTGTGCTCGAACATCTCGCCGTCCATTGCGAGTTCGGTGAAGACGCAGGGGCCGTAGTAGGAGACAATTCCCAGATTCCAGAGATACAGCGCAAGGTTCGTGTTGTCGCTGTAGCCGTAGAACCTGGTTGGATTTGCCCGGAGGACTTTCGGATCGAGATGCTCGAGGACGCGAATCTGGTCGTTACCGCCGATGAGGGCAATGACGCCGTTGATCTCGGGATCCGCGAAGGCATCCATGATATCTCGAGCGCGCGCTTCGGGCTCGTCGGCTAACTCCTCGTTGCCCATCGCGACGGTCGGGAACTCGACCGGCTCGAGGTCGAACACCTCGCGCAAGCGCTCGAGGCCGCGGTCGTAGACGTGTGGGTACTCCTCGATTGGGTTCGATGATGGGGCGATGACGGCGATATTGTCGCCGCGCTCGAGTGGCGGTGGCGTCGTGACGACTGTCATGGCAGATGCTATGTGCGTACTGACAAATAGTGGTAGGTGAGTGATTGACGCCGCTACTCGGTTTTCGCGTCGTCGACGCGTCCTCTCGCTTCGCCGATGTACTCGTCTGCTGTCTCGCGTGTTTCGGCGACGAACGCGCCGACCAGTCCGCCGATTGCGCCGCCAGTGCTTGCTCCGTTTCGACCGAACAGACTGCCGACCGCGGCACCGACTGCGGCCCCGAAGGCAGCGTAGCGTGCCCGTCGAACGATGGTTGTGAGCTTCGCTCGCATATGTAATCACTTGTGACTATGTTGTTCAGCGGGATAAGTATGTCTCCGAGTCGCAACCACAGTGCTCAAAGAATCGTCTCGATATCGCCGAGCGACTCGAGGACGTGATCCGGCTCTGGACTACCCCCCTCGAGATCCGCCCGCTCCGTCACGCCCGTGAGGACGACAGCCGTCTCCATGCCAGCCTGCTTGCCGAGTGCAATGTCGGTATCGAGCCGGTCGCCGACGACGAGCGTTCGTTCGGGTGGGGCCTCGAGTCGCGCGTTCGCTGCCTCGGCGGCGACCGCGGAGGGTTTCCCGAGGATGGCATCGGGTTCGCGTCCCGCGGCCGCCTCCATGGCCGCGAGAATCGCTCCCGAGCCGGGGATGGTGCCCCCGTCGACCGGGATCGTCGTATCCGGATCGGTGCCATAGAACGCGCTCCCGTCCTCGAGTGCCTGTAAGGCGTCGGTGAGATCGCTGTAGGAGAACTCGCGGTCGAACGAGCCAAGGACGACATCGGCCGCGTCGGGGGCCGTCGTCAGTTCGATTGCTGCCTCCTCGAGAATCGTCTCGAGTCGCGGGCTCCCAACGAGGAAAACGCGCTCGTCGGGATGGGTGTCGGCGAGGTACTGTGCGGTCACCGTCGCCGAGGTCAGGACGGTCTCCGGGTCAACCTCGAGTCCGTACGGTGCGAGTTTCTCGCGGTAGTGGGCGCTACCCCGCGTCGGGTTATTCGAAAATAACAGCCGCGAACAGCCCGCCTCCTCGAGGGTTCGGATGCCGGCGGCCGCCCCGGAAAGGAGGTCGTCGCCGCGAATGATTGTCCCGTCGATGTCGAGGATCACGGCCTCGTACTCGGTCATGATTCAGTGCTACGGGTGGCGCGTGATTGAGTGTTTGGTTCCGCCAGCAGCGTCAATCCGAGCGCTCGTACTCGAGTTCTAACTCGTCGGTGTCGACGCCAGCACGTTCGGCGCGTTCGTTCGATTCGACGAGGTGATCGAGGCGGCGTTCGAACTCGGTTTCGGAGAGTTCACCCGCGGCGTAGCGTTGCTGAAGTTGGGTGACCGGATCAACAGCCTGTTCGGTCTCGTCTGTGTCGTCTGCGGGTCGGGTGAGATACCAGAGCAGAACAAAACTGAGTACGAACAGCGCAGTGATCGCGACTGCGACCCACGGGCCTGCCAATAACAGCGCCGCGATGATCACCACGTCCGCGAGGACGAACTTGAGGGCGAACAGTTCCGTGAGGTTGTAGTCTCGCCCACCGCTATCGCTGGCCATACGAGTGTCTATATCGTCGACAGGAATAACGATATGGTTCGCTGTTCGTCGCCAGTTTCGGGTCCGCCATCTGTGTGGCGTCGGTGAGAATTCTTATCCACCGACCGCTCCTACGGACAGGTATGACACTCGCGGCCGACGCACCCGAACCGCCAGCGCCACCGGCACTGGAGTTCGTCGATCCAAACGAGTACGAAGACGCAACGATCAGCGCCGACGACGGCGTCGACGTCGACTACCGCCGGGAGGAACTTCAGGAGTTCCTCGAGACCGGTGCCTGGGAGGCGGCATTCGACATGTGGCTCGCAGAGACTGACCTCGAGCGTCGAGAGTACGACATTGCTCGCGATCTCGAACTCTTTTCAGAGTTCGACTTCTTCTGGGACGATTTCGCCGACCGCGTGGGGTATCACGCGCCGGGAATCCCCGAGGATTGGCAGACTCGAGAATATCACCCGGAACTCGACACCTGGGGCACGGTCTCTGCGATCAATGCCGAACTGACGGAGTTCGGACAAATCGTCTCTGAGGTGCTCAAAGATGACTATATCGACTGGGAAGCCGAGTACGAACCGCCAGAGGATCTTCCGGATTTCGACTGACGACGAAACCGTGGAACCACAGTGAGAGTCGCCGCAGGCGTCGGGACCTACTCCCTGCCAACAGCGATGTTTTGTGTGTGTCCGTTACACTCGGGACAAGAACTGAGTGAGTCGGTTGATTCCTGATAGCCACAACGCCGGCATTCGTACCGCGAACGGGTTGGTGTGTATGGGTCCGTGTAGACCATAGCACTGTGAGAACATACCACATAAAAGAATGTTCTGTGGAGATGCTTGTGTATCACTCTATACAATACTCTCCCTACTATTGTGGTTTAATACTGAACGTTCGTCTAAAAGGGTGGTGTGTCGGTGGCCGTCTGCCGTTGCGGTCCTCGCTGTGACTCAGCCACTCCACTCTCCAGCGAGGTCACCAGCCACGTTTTCGCGCCAGTGATCGAACTCCTGTTCACACGAACCACTGTCGTCTATGTGATCAACAAACCCCACGCCGGGTGATGACAACTGGTCCCCACAGAAGGGACACGTTGTGGGATCAGTCCATTCTCGAGTACCATTCACTGCCATATGGACGTCGTCAACGACCAACTACATAAATGTAACTCGAAACACGCTATTTGGATTATGAATGTACTCTAAAATGAGTATTTAGTTGCTCTTTAAGCTACTACATCTGGATATGGCTGTTGAATCTCTATTTTCATCGTTCACGATAGGCGGACTCTCACCTCGAGTGCCCGCTCGTCACGGCTTGGTTTGATGGCTGCTCTCACAGCCGGCGAGCATCGGTGGTTTCTCGTCGCTTCAACGCGCGTGGGTCCACTAATGAGAGGAACGCTTCGCCGTCTCACTCGAGCCGACGTGCTCGTCCTGACGGCTGCAATCTGGTTTCTAGCGAAGTTTCTCCGCTACGCGTTTCCGCCGCTATTTGGCTCGTTTCAGGCGAGTTACGGCGTCTCGAACGCCGACCTCGGGCTGGCGTTTACCGGCTTCATGCTCGTCTATGCCGCAATGCAGTTTCCGTCGGGCGTGCTCGCTGATCGGCTTGGTTCCGTCTCCGTCGTCACGGCAGGCGTGGTGCTCGCAGCCAGTGGCTCGTTGGTACTCATCGTCGACTCGCCGTTTCTCGTGCTCGTGGGTGCGATGCTCGTGATGGGGGCGGGAACCGGCGCGCACAAAACTGTCGCCGTTCGATTGCTCTCTCGAGCCTATCCCCATCGGACGGGCCGCGCACTCGGCGTCCTCGATACGTTCGGCACGTTCGGCGGTGTGATCGCGCCAACGGCTGTCGTCGCAGTCGCAGGCGTCCACTTCGCGTTCGGCGCGAGCTGGCGGCTCATTTTTTTGGGGACAGGGATTCTCGGACTCGTCCTCGCAGTCGCGTTCTGGGTTCGTGTTCCGGCTCGAGTGCCGGATGAAACGGCGGGTGATGCCACACCGGCACTTCGCGAGGCGTTTGCGTTCGGCCAGTATGCAACCCTGTTTCGAGAGTGGCGATTTTCGATATTCGCCTTGCTGACGGTGTTGTTTGCGTTTACCTACAACGGCCTCGTCGCGTTCGCACCGTTGTATCTGACCGCCGAAGCGGGGGTGACGGATGCGACGGCAGGAGTGCTCTACAGTGCGTTCTTCCTTGCGAGTCTGGTCCAACTTGGGACTGGTGAACTGAGCGACCGGCTCGGTCGACTGCCGATCATCGTCGCTTTACTCTCGCTCGCGACGGTCGCACTCGTCACGCTCATCGCACTGACTGAGACGGCTGGCCCGGTCGTCCTCGGGGCCGCACTCGTCGCGGTCGGAATCGGATCACACGGCTTTCGCCCCGTCAGAGGGGCCTATCTCATGAGTGCGATCCCGGATGACGTTGCAGGTGGTGGACTGGGAGTTGTTCGAACGCTGCTCATGGGTGCGGGGGCGATCTCTCCGGCGATTGTCGGCGTGCTGTCCGAAGTTGCGAGCTTCCAACTGGCGTTTTCGGTCCTGGCCGCCTCGGTTGCGGCCGCAACTGTACTCAGTATCTTCCTCTGGGTGACGGACCGATAGGAGACGAGTCACTGCTTGCGAGCAGTCGCAATCGCCCCGATGAGCACCAGTGCGCCACCGATGAGTGCACCGGCACCGACCATTCCTGAGCCGCCAAGTATGGCAACGAACCCGGCGACGAGACCAGCACTTCCGCCACCGGCGGCGATTGGCTGCACGAGCGATGGTCCATCGAGCGCGTCGTCGTCAGCCTCGTCCATCTCGGAGACACGCGAGCGAACCGACTCCAGTTCGGTCTGCAGCGTTTCGAACTCCGTCTGTGTGGCCACGTCAGCCGTCGCTGGCGTCTCTGCATGTCCCTCCTCGAGCGTCGACACCCGATCCTCGAGCGCGCTGATCGTCTCCGCCGACGGCTGCTGGTCGGCAACCGACTCGAGACGCGTCTCGAGGTCCGTGAGTGTGGACTCGATATCGCTGGTGTCTGTCTGCGTCGCGACTGTGTCGACCTGTTCTGCAAGCGCTGCCACTCGGTCGGCTGTCTCGTCGAGCGCAGTCAACTGGTCGGCGTGTTCTTCGAGGCGCTCGGCCCGCGTCTCGGCGTCGTCCTCGAGTGCGCCAATCCGATCCGTAACCGCGGAGTGCGCTGTTGCAGTGACAACAGTGCCTTCGTCTGGCAATTCCTCGACCGTCGATTCGAGCGTCTCCACCGTTTCCGCGAGATCGGTATGTTTGTCGTGTCTTTCCTCGATGCGCGTCTCGAGCCCCGAAATTTCAGCCTCGAGTGCGTCGATGGGTGCCTCGACACGCTCGAGATCTACGTCGGTTGGAGCAGCCGCAGTTCGCTCATCGAGGTCCTCGACGCTCGACTCGAGGGTCTCGATTTCGTCTGTCACATCAGAGACTGTGGCTGTCGTCGCCTCGAGTTCTTCCTCGAGGGCTGCAGTACGTGTCTCGGCGGACTCGAGATCCGCTGTGAGCGAGTCTTCCACGTCCTCGAGTCCCGTTTCAACCACCCGTTCGATCTCCTCGAGTTGTGTTTCTCGTGCATCACGCTCATCGTCCAGGTCGCCAGCGATGGCGTCGATTCGCGTCGTGAGTTCCTCGAGTCGACCCGAAACACCCTCGAGACGGGCTTCCTGACTCTCGAACTGGCTCGACTGCGTCTCGAAGCGACGGTCGAGCGTCTCGAGGTCGTCCTCGAGCGTCTCCACTGTTTCTGTGAGAGTGTCGTCGTCAACAGTCTGCGCGAGGTCTGCGAGTCGATCCTCGAGCGTCTCGAGGTCGTCAGTCGTCACAGTTTCTGCAAGTCGGTCATCGACGGCCCCAACATGCGCCTCATGGGCCTCTTGACGACTCTCGAGGTCATCCTCGAGCCTGTCGAGGGCCTCTTCGAGCGTGCTGACCTCGTCCTCGAGTGCGTTGAGTTCCGTCTCACTCGCAGCTGTCGAGGCGGTTTCCTCGAGTTCAGCTTCGACCGCAGCGGTTCGGTCGGAGAGACCCTCGAGTGTCGTCGTGAGTGAGCTATCGACGCTCTCGAGGTCGTCTCTGAGCGCCTCGAGCTCGGCATCGCGGTCGCCGAGACGGTCGAATAAGTCGTCTATCGCCTTGTCTGATGGATCGGCTGCGGTTGCGGCCCCGTCGTCGAACGTGAGTGCTGTTTCAGTGTCACCGCCGCTGGCGCTCGAGTTGGTGCTTTCAGTATCCGGCTCTGCTGTCGTCTCGAGTTCGTCCCACTCGATTGTCCCGTCGACGCCATCTGCGGCTGCTGTGGCTGCCCCACGAACGGCGCTTTCAGTCGGCGCCTCTGCAAATCGGACGCCGCGAATCGAAAATGGGAGTGGAGCCGCGTCGAATCGGCCGCCAATGAGGAACTCAAGGCCGTCGACTGCGCCCGAGCCGGCGACCGCGACCGGCACGGCAACGCTCTCCTGAACCGTCCCGTCATCGGCTCGCTCGAGAAGTTCCTCGAGAATGCTGGCGATCACCGCATCGTAGGCCTGGGCCAGTGCCTGTTCAATCTCGCCTGTGGTGTCGGGATCGAGTGCAAACGTCTCGAGTGTCTCGGCGACTGTTTCGCGGGCAGCCCCACACTCGGCTGTCGCCTGCTCAAGTACCCACTCACTGCCGATGGGGAGAGAAAACGAGAGCGCTGGGACGCCGTAATACGCGAGCGAAACCGTCGTCGTCTGCCGGCCGAGATAGACGCCGAGACCAGTGAACTTGTCCGCCGAAAGCTGGTCGTAGATCACCGCGAACCCGCGATCAATCGCCGTCAGCGAGATGTCGTGAGCTGCAGTGGCTGCGTCGACTGCCTCGCGATAGCGCGTGGCTGCCACGTCGTTCGTCCCGACCGGGTCCGGAATCGCATAACAGAGCGTCTCTGCTCCCGACTCGAGCGTGAGAACGGAGTCAACAGCAGCCTCGAGCGTGTCCATGCTGATGGGTTCGCCTGTCTCCCCCGTCTGTCCTACAGTCTGTGTTTGTTCAGTTCCCTCGACAGCGCCAGCGCTGCCAGTGTCGCACGCACCACCATCACCGAGCGGTGACGTGTCGATTTCCATCCCCCTGCCGGTATCGCGTGCCGCCCGAACCGCGTCCGGGCCGAGATCGAGACCGTATGCCATGCCCACACAAACTAAGACCGACCTCTTGGTGTTTTGTGCCCAAATACCAGACGTGAAAATCAGTCAGTCTCATCCGCTCGAGTCCACCGTTACTTGTTCGTCTCGCTCGAGTCATCGAACTCGAACGCGCCGGTTGCTGGTGGGTGCCCGATGTCTGCTTTCCGATCCACTCGCTCGGAGTCTCGAGACGGAGCCTCGGTTGTCGTCTCGAAATGCTCGAGCGCGTTCGAGAGGTCGGTTGCCCGTGTCGACAGCGTCGTCGCCGAGTCGGTCACGTCGGTCAGCGCTGCAGTCTGTTCTTCGGTCGCCGCCGCGACGTGTTCGGTTTCGGTAGTCGTCTGGGCTGCAATCGATGCCGTCTCGTCGACGATAGTCGAGACCTCCTGTGTCGTCGCTGCCTGAGCCTGCGTCGCCGTCGAAATCTCTTGGACGCCGACGTTCGTTCGGTCGGCATACGTCGCAATCTCCTCGAGTGAAGCAACTGCCTGCTCGACCTGCTCGCTCGCTGTCGCCAGCCGCTCACTCGTTGCCTCGACTTGTGCTGCCGAGTCACCCGTTTGCTCGCGAATCCGCTCGAGTCGATCTTCGACCTGCTGGGCAGCCGCTTTCGCATCAGCAGAGAGCGTCTTGATCTCGCTTGCAACGGCTCCGAATCCGTCGGTCTCCTCTCCACCCTCGGATCTCGAGGCCTCGATGTTCGCGTTGAGCGCGAGCATGTTGGTCTGCTCTGCAAGCTGTTGGATCTGCTCGATCAACTCGTCGATCTGGCTAACGTCGTCCTCGAGTGCGGTGATTTCAGTGACGGCCTGTTCGGCCTCGGATTCGGTTTCGTTCATTCGGTCGAGAGCGTCGGTGGCAGCCTCGTGGCCCGTCTGTCCGGCGGTTGCCGTTCGTTCAGCAATGGCTGCGACCTCACTCGAGGAGGCTGCGATCTCTTCAGTCGTCGCCGAGAGATCCGAGAGTTCCGTCGTGACCGTCTGTAACGCATCGTTTTGGTATTCCGCGCCCGTTGCGATGTCCTGGACGGAGTCGCTGATCTGCTCGCTTGCTGTCCGAACCTCCTCGCTCGAGGCGGTGACCTGTTCGCTGGCGAGTGCGACCTGTGTGGCGAACGTCTGTAAGTCAGCGACTGTGGCGTCGATTGCAGCAAGCATTTCGTTGCACTCGGTCCCAATCGTCTGCATCGCCTCGTTGTCAGTCTCGACAGCCGCGCGTGCCTGTAGCTCCCCGCCAGCTGCGGCTTCCATGACCGTACAGTACTCCTCAGCTGCAGCCTCAAGGTCGGCGTTGATCTGCTCGACGCGCTCGCGCTCGGCGTCGGCGTCCTCGCGGGCGGACTGTGCCGTCTCGATTTGGTGGCGAAGCGAGTCCCGCATTGCCCCAAAGCTGGCGTACAACGAGCCGATTTCGTCGACGCGCCGGGTCGACAACTCGACCGAGAGGTCACCATCTTCCATCGCGTGTGCACGCGACTCGAGTCGGGAGAGATCACTCGAGACGCTGCGGCCGCCAGCGACACCGGCGGCGGTGAGAACGACCCCACTCAGGACAATCGTTGCAGCGAAACTCCAGAGTACCTCGTCTCGCACCGCAAAGGCCGTTTCGTGGGGCGTCTCAGTGACGATGGCAAACTCATGTGACTCGAGTCCGCTGGCAGCGTAGCGATGCTCGCCCTCGTCGTGCATGTGGACGGCGTCTCTCGCTGTGTTGACGCTGTCTCCCGCTACGTCAGCCTGTGCGGTGTCGACGTCTGCGGACCCGAGTACGAGTTCGCCATCGGCGGTGACGACAGCGGTCGCCGCGCCGTCGATTGCCTGTGGGAGGTCCGGCCCGCCCTCGGCTACATCGACCTCGCCGACGATGAGCCGATTCAGCCGATAGTCTCTGTGTGGCTGGCCAATCGCAATCGTCGACTCGCCTACTGCAGACCGGTACTGCTCGTCACTGATAAACGTCGATTGTGTTGTCGTCTCCGCGTCAACATCCTCGAAGAAATCACGCTCGAGTGCATCGTCGTCCGAACTCGCGATGATCGTTCCCGTCTCGCTATCGACGAGATGGAGGGCATCGAAGTCACTCGAGTAGGATTCAGTCTCGAGCACCCTCGATATCTCGTCTTCGTCGCTGCTTCGAAGGACATCCAGTCGCTGTCGTTCCTCGAGGTCGTGCTCTCGGTCGGCAACCCAGTTGTCGACGACGCTGGTGTGCAGTTCCGTCGTCTGTTCGATCTGTTCGTCGACCTGGTGCTCGAGGTGGTCGCTGATGCCGAGATAGAAGACCGTACTGATCCCGGCTGTCAGGACGAGGACAACGAGAATTCCGAGAGCGACTTTGGTGATGAGTCGACTTCTGAGTGCGTTCGGGACCAGTGATCCGTTCGCCTGCGCCGACGTGTCACCTGCTTCGCCATCACGACTCATGAATATCCCCACCGGGTGCGGTGTCTGCCTGGTCGCTCCCAGACTGTTGTCTGCGTTCTATTCTGCCCGTGCCCGCTGTTTCTATTGCTCGAATTCCTGATCATACTAGTCTAGAACTCAGTTCATCTATACATTATAACAATAGATAATAAATATTCACCTGCGTGACGTACTCGTCTCGTTGACTTTCAAAACAGGTGTCAGAAGGGCGTCTATCGGCAGTATCTGCCGTTTCCGCACACGGAAGGTGGCCGATTTTCGGCGCACACAAATAGCGTTATATGCGTTCAGTGCACACAGCCGATAATGAGCGCACAGGTACGATCTCCAACGGCCCGCGTCTGCGAACGCTGTGGACGTGAAGAACGGTGGGACGACGAACTCGGCGCGTGGCAACTCGCGCGCAAAGACGGCAAAAAGCTGGTTGGCAGCCCACATTGCCTTCACGAGTGGGATATCAACGGCACGTTCAACCCCGTCGCCGACGAGTAATCTGCAGGACGCTTCTGCTCGAGGCGGTTCGAACGCCGTCTATAGCACAGCGCTGGGCTTTTTGCACACTCGAGTATACGATCAGCCATGCCGACAGTCTACATCACAACGCCGCCAGCGGAAGCCGAATCGATTGCGACAGCGCTCGTCGAAGCGGAACTGGCCGCCTGCGTCAATCGCGTTCCGACGACGTCGACCTATCGCTGGGAGGGCGAGATTCACCACGATGAGGAGGTCGTTTTGCTCGCGAAAACGACCGACGAGGCCTACGACGCGCTGGTCGACCGCGTCACGGATCTGCATCCACACGACGTCCCCTATATCGAACGATTTGACGAGGACCACGTCCTCGAGTCGTATGCGACGTGGCGAGACGAGGTCGTCGACCCGTAACCGTTCTCGAGGCTGTGCGTTCGGTAGTCGGTCACAGACGTGACTGCGCGAAAAAGCAACCCTTAAAACTCGCGCACGGGTTGTGACAGATATGGCTGGAACCATCGAAGTGCTCGTTCCGGGTGGACAGGCCAACCCTGGCCCGCCACTCGGTCCCGAGCTCGGACCGACGCCCGTCGACGTTCAGGCGGTTGTACAGGAAATTAACGACCAGACCGAAGCATTTGACGGCACTGAAGTGCCTGTCACCGTCGATTACGACGACGACGGGTCGTTCTCGATTGACGTCGGTGTCCCACCGACGGCAGAACTCGTCAAAGACGAGGCTGACTTCGACACTGGCAGTGGCGAACCCCAGAAGGATTTCGTCGCTGACCTCTCCGTCGATCAGGTCAAACAGATCGCCGAGCAGAAACACCCTGACCTGCTCGCATACGATGCGAAAAACGCCGCAAAGGAAGTTGTCGGCACCTGCGCCTCGATGGGCGTCACCATCGAAGGCGACGATGCTCGCGAGTTCAAGGCGAAAGTCGACGACGGCGAGTACGACGATATCCTCGCAGCCGACGCCTAACACGCGATAACACGATAACTGACGGGCTCGTTTTCAGCCCATTTTCCCCATCCTGCTCGAGTCACAACTCCCCCGATCACCGACGAGCCAGTACATCCAGATTCGTTACCGTATACACCAGATCTCCACGCTCGAGTTCGTCCAGTCGGCGCTCGAGCCAGCGCTGTCGGTCACGCGCCGGAATCGCGTCTGTCTCCTGCGTTGAGACCACCTCCGCAACGGCGTCATCGATAGTCTCGAGAACGTGTTCAACGACGACCCGTTCGGCGTCCGGATAGCCATTATCAGCGCTCGGTCGCACGATCCAGTTCGAGCCACCCGACTCGAGGACAGTCCAGTCGCGTGCTGGCAGTTCGGTCAGGAGGTGCCGTCCGGCATCGCTTCGGCCGCCGTCTCTGTGCTCGTCCATGTGGCGGTGATACGCTTGCTCGAGGTGGGAATCGAGGGGGTCACGTGGCGCGAACCCGGTCCCGCCGTCGTAGGTGATTGGCGCGTACAACAGCCCGCCATCCTCGAGCATGGCTTCGAGCGCGGGCACCGCGGCGTCGGCATCGACGAGGTCGAGAAACGCGGCGGCGATGACGACGTCCGCTGTTGCCTCGAGCGTTAGCGCGTCTGCCTGTTCGAGGGTAATCTCGAGACGCGTTCGGTCCTCGCTGTGGTCGGCGATGAGTGTCTCCGTGTTTGCATCCGCTGTCGTCGACTGGGACACGTCGTAGCCCAGCGTCTCGAGTTCGGCTGGGACCAGGCTTTGCGCGCGTTCGATTGTTTTTCGGTCGTGATCGACGGCGCGGTAGCTGACGCGCTCGGGGAGCAGTCCCCACGCAGCTAGCCGAGTGATCATTGTCCCCACGCCAACTCCGAGTTCGACGATGCGAACCGGATCAGTATCGGGGAGTTCGGTCTGGAATCGCTCGAGAACGCGTCGATTCAACGCCCGGTCGTCCACCGTTCGTTTGGCCTCGAGATACGCCTTCATCAGCGCTCACCTCGAGTGTTTTTCGATGGGACCGACTCGAGGCGTGTGTCATCGGTTGCGAGCCATTCCTGGAGCACCGTTCGGAACGTCCCCATCGATTCGTCCCAGGATGGGTGAGAGTCAGCAGTGGTGAGCGCCCGCGTGCCAAGCGCAACGAGAGCGGTCCGGTTGCGCTCGAGTGTCTCAACTACCTCCGCCATTCGTTCGGCATTGGCTGGGTCGACTAAAAACCCGCTCTGGCCGTCCGTGACGATCTCGTTGGCCCCACCAACGGTGCTTGCAATTGGAACCACGCCGTACTCCATCGCCTCGAGATAGACCATTCCAAATCCCTCGTAGCAAGAGGGAACGGCGATGATGTGGGCACGCTCGAGGATGGACTCGAGGCGGTCGTCGCTGACGTGGCCAGCGAACGTGACGCGGTCTGTCAACCCGGCGCTGGCGACGCGCTCGCGCTGGTCGGCCACGTAGTCGGGGGCTTCCCCCGTGTCGCCAACGATGGTTAGTTCCCACTCCGCTTGCTCGCCGACTCGCTCGAGTGCCTCGAGGAGGGTCTCTATGTTCTTTCGCGGAACGAGATTCCCGACGAAGACGAGTTGCAAGGGAGACTCATCTGCACGCGCCTCGACGGCGGCAGGCGAGACGGCTGCTGTCTCGTGGCGACCTGCCGGCGGAACGACGGCCGTCGGAAGCGCCGTGAGCGCCGTCGTTTGTGTTCGGGTAAACTCGCTCGTACAGATCGCAGCGTCGACGGACTCGAGATACCGTCGCTCGCGCGCTCGCACCTGTGGGTCAGTGACGTGAGGGTCCGCCGACTCGAGGAGGTGGACGAGCGAGACGATTCGTTTCGGGGCCTCGAGGTGTGGATTCACCTCGAGCAGTGTCGGATAGCAGAGTTCGTCCTGGAGCAACACGTCGAACGGCTGGTTCAATCGTGTCCGAATCGAGTCGTCCAGATCGGCTCGCTGGCGGTGACGTCCGTGCTCTCTGCGGGGGAGTGAGATCACGTCGACTGTCTCGCCCTGTCCCTCGAGATAGGTGCGGAGTCTGCGGTCGTAACGGTAGCCACCCGAGGTCTGGCCGAGGTCGCCAGCGATCACAAGGCCAACGTGCATGAGAGGTCGCGCTGGTGGGCAACTGTTGCCACGTCGTCTTCCTCGATTTCGATGCGCAGCGTCGAGATGGCGTCGGTCTCGAGTGCAGCGTGCTCGAGCAGCCGGTCAGCGAACACCGTCGCAAAGTACTCCGCGCTCGGGTTGGTTCCCTCGAATTCGGGGAGATCGTTGAGTGTCTGCTCTCGATAATAGTCAGCGACAGTGGTCATCGCGTCGGCCAGCGCGTCGATATCGACCAGATATGCGTATTCGTTCAGTGCCGGCCCGCGTACCGTCGCAGTGATCGTGAACTGGTGTGAGTGCAGTTCCCCTTCCGGCCCCGGATCGGGCACTGTCAGGTAGTGCTGCGCGACGAGCGAGCGCGTCACGGCAACCTCGTACATGACTCACACAGTACAGGTCACGGGTAGTAAATCTCAGCCCTTACACCGGTCGCTGCAACTGCAGTTCGGACCGCCTCACTCGTAGGTCAACACCACCTGTATCGCTTCCTCCGGACGCTCCTCGAGCAGTTCGTACGCGCGCCCTGCATCCTCGAGTGGAAATTCGTGTGTCAGCAGCGACTCGACCTCGAGTTGGCGAAGCCAGTCCCAGACAACCTCGTGGCGACGCTCGCGCGACCAGCGCCCGCGGAGGCTAGGGGCGATAGTGCTCACCTGGCTGCTCTCGATCTCGAGGCGGTCACGATGGAAGTGCCCGCCGAGGTCGAGCGTTGTCGGCTTGGTGCCGTACCACGACCCGACGATGACGCGGCCATCGTACCCTGTCGCTGCAATCGCGCCGTCGAGTGCGTCCGGATTGCCCGAGAGTTCGTACGTGAGGTCCGTTCGCTCACCGGCGACGGCTTCGACGCCCTCGCGAATCTCGAACTCGAGCGGATCCAGTGATCGGTCCGCGCTGAGTGCCTCTGAACGTTCGCGACGGCGTTCGTAGGCGTCGAATGTAACCAGCGTCTCGAGTGGCATCTCCGCGAGCACGGCGGTCGTCAATAGGCCGACGACTCCCTGTCCGAGGACGGCGACGCGCTCGCCGAGCAGTGGCGCGCCGTCGAGCAGAAACGTCACGGCCGTCTCGAGGTTCGCAACGAACGCTGCCTCGCGATTGGAGATGTCCTCGGGGACGACGAGCAGATCGTCCGTGGGCGCACAGAAGTGACTCTCGTGTGGGTTGTACGCGAAGACGCGGCGCTCGAGCCACGATTCTGAAACGTTCTTGCCGACCGCAGTTACCTCGCCGACGGCGGCGTAGCCGTACGAGAGTGGAAAGGAGAGATCGCCGGTGAGCGCCTCGAGTTCGGAATCAGCCGGGAGATTCGCCGGCGCATCTCCGCGGTAGATCAGCCCCTCAGTCCCGGCGCTGATAGCCGAGACTGTCGTTCGAACGCGGACCTCGTTGGGGCCGGGCTCAGGAACCGGCTGACGTCGAACGGCAACCGTGCGCGGCGCAGTGAAATAGAGTGTCCGCGCGCTCACTGGTGCTCGCCTCGCTGGAACACGACGGACAGTCTCTCCAGATTGCGATTAGTCACACTACGAACCATTTTGACGAGGCGATACTTTACCGTTTGTCTGCTTCTCAAGAGTCGAATTCGCACTCGAGCAGTAGTCCCCGCTCAGCGGCGATAGCCTGCGACAGCGATCCAGTCTCGAGTGAAGTTGAGGACGAACGGGACTAGGACGAGGAATGCCACCGTCCGCGAGAGCGCGGGATCGACAGGCGGTAACAGGGCGAGCCAGATCGTGCCCATCGCGAGTGCACCCAGTGGGCGACGGAGTCGACTCTCTGGTAACTCGAGGACGGGACGGCCGCGTCGCCGTCGCCACCAGCAGCCAAAGATGAACAGGTAGCGTGCTAGGCCGACCGCGAGAAACGCCAGCGGGACGGTATCGGCTGCGATGGCGACAAGCGTCCCGATGAGCACGATCAGGGCGTCCGTTTCCACGTCGACTCGAGCGCCGAGCGCCGTCGTCGTCTCAGTTCGGCGGGCGAGCAGCCCATCGACGGCGTCGAGTGCGGCCCCCGCAGCGAACAGTATTGCAGGTGCCCAGACGAGCACTCCATCCGGCCGCGGAACGACGATGAATCCAGCGAGCACCGCACTTGCTGCCCCTCGTGTGACAGTCACCCACGTCGCGAGTGTAACTGGCTCTGAACCGGCGCTACGGCGCGTCTCCGAGACGATCCGAACGAAGATGCCTGACTCAAGGACCAGAACAAACCCGACGAGCGCGAGGAACCAGACGGATGAAATCACAGCTGTCCCGCCATCCTCGAGCGCGAGTCCAAACGCGAGGCTGAGAACGAGCGCTGCAGCGCTGAGCCAGAGGCCAAGTGTCACACGGCCCCACAGCGGGAGAAGGTGTGGTTGCGTTCCCGACTCGTCCTCGAGTGTCGTCTCACTCATTGCTCGTCTCACGCGGTGGCCGTTCGCGTCGATACAGTGCGATCAACACGGCGAGCAAGAGCGCCTGTGTAACTTTGTCGATGACCTCGAGGGCCGAGAGATCGCCGACTGCGGTCGGTCGATTGAGATCGTACCAGAGGATGAGTTGGGTGGCGGTAAAAGGGATACCGGCGAGGTAGACGAGTCGCCGGTGGATGTCGAAGACAACGAGGGCGATTCCAAGGAGAAATCCAGCGGTTGCGACGAGAAACGCGATGCCCATCCAGTGTGGAAGAAAGTCAACACCCAACACGAGATGGACAAGCGCAGTGACGGCTGCGAGGGCGATTCCGAGCCAGTGGAGCGGCGAAAGCGACGACCACGCTCCCTGCAAGTTCTCGGTCGCAACGCGCATCTACGAGTTCTGTCGACCTCGAGTGAGAAACAGTTTGGGACGGAACGGCCTCGAGTCGCCAGTGTGTGGCGTCGCGTCAGATCTTGTTCGCTGGTGGGACGGTGCGCTCTTCTGGCTGTGTCGATCCACCTGCGGCGAACAGGACGCGAGCCCCGGCCCCGACGCCGAGTATTGCCGCGAGGCTGGCGAGGACGAGTGTCGCACCCAGTGAGAGGCCCGCAAGTCCCGCGAGTGCGCTTCCAGCGAGAACGCCGGCTCCCAGTCCGTCTCGACCGACTCGAGTCGTGATCGTCTGGCCGATTGCGACAACCCCTATCGTGGTCAGAAGTGGCAGGACTGTCAGGCCGAAGATGACGAACGGGATTCCGAAGAAAATCCCGAGACTTGAACCCAGCAGTAGGGAGCCTGTTTGAGCGAGGCCGGCAATGACCAGTGCACCCGGCAGCCCGATACAGCAGGAAATGATCGGACTCCGGCGGACAGTTCGGACCGACCGTGGGCCGGATTCCTGTAACAGGCCTAGTACGACAAGCGCAATGACGAGCGTTCCAAGAAACTGTCCGCCCGCGCGTATGGGCGGGGCCAGTGCTCGGTAGGCGTCCAGTCCACCGCTGGACGCGACCAGATACGTCGATTCTCCCCCAGTAGCTAGTACCTCCACAGCCCACATACGCATCTCGTACAACCGGTGCTATAATATTAGTTTCGATGGTATTGAAATATTATTGGTCCATGTGTCATGTGTTCGATTCCCGTTCGCTCGAGGCTCGAGCGCTGGGACTGTCAGTTCGACGGGTTTAAGTTTGCCATGGCGCTTCGTTCAAAGGAGACAGGCGTAGCCTGTTTCACTGACCCGTAGGAGCAACCCTGCGTACTACGGAGGTGAACGATGGCAGATACGGATATTCAAACCGCTGTGGCTCGCGCACTCGAGGAGTCACCCGACCGGAACTTTACCGAGACGGTGGACCTTGCGATTAATCTGCGCGACCTTGACCTGAACGAACCGTCGAACCGTGTTGACGAGTCTATCGTCCTGCCGTCCGGAACCGGCCAGGAAACGATTATTGTCGTCATTGCTGAAGGAGAAACGGCCGTCCGCGCCGAAGACGCTGCGGACGACGTGCTTTCTGTCAGTGATGTGGCCGATCTGGACGATGACGAAGCCAAAGATATGGCTGACGAGACGGACTTCTTCATCGCCGAAGAGGCGATGATGCAAGATATCGCCCGGCATCTGGGTACCATTCTCGGTCCCCGCGGGAAAATGCCGGACCCGCTCTCGCCCGACGACGACGTCGTCGAGACCGTCAACCGACTCAAAAATACCGTGCAGCTTCGCTCCGGTGACCGACGAACGTTCCACACGCTCGTCGGCTCCGAGGCAATGGAGTCCGAAGACGTCGCTGACAACATCGACGTCATCCTGCGTCGCCTGCACGCTGACCTCGAGAAGGGCCCCCAGAACATCGATGCCGTCTTTGTAAAGACGACGATGGGCCCATCCGTGGAGGTGGCCTAAGATGAGCGCACAGGCTGAACGCAAAACCGAAAACCTTCCCCAGTGGAAGCAAGCAGAAGTCGACGACCTCAAAGCGCTGATCGACAGCTACGAGAGCGTCGGCATCGTCGGCATCGCCGGCATTCCAAGCAAGCAGCTTCAGGACATGCGCCGTGACCTTCACGGTAGCGCTGAACTGCGTGTGAGTCGTAACACGCTACAAGTCCGTGCGCTCGAGAGTGCTGGCCTCGGCGACCTCGTCGAACAGGTCGAAGGCCAAGTCGGTATTATCGGCACGAACAACAACCCGTTCGCACTCTACAAGGAACTCGAGGCGTCGAAAACGCCTGCGCCGATCAACGAGGGCGAGGTCGCCCCGAACGATATTGTCATCCCTGAGGGTGACACGGGTGTCGATCCCGGACCGTTCGTTGGCGAACTCCAGAGCATTGGCGCGAACGCACGCATCGAGGAGGGCTCGATTCAGGTCATGGAAGACTCGACGGTCTTAGAGGCCGGCGAGGAGGTTTCCGCAGACCTGTCGAACGTCCTCAACGAACTCGGCATCGAGCCCAAGGAAGTTGGGCTTGACCTTCGTGCAGTCATTGCCGAGGGCGTGCTCTTCGACCCCGAAGACCTCGATATCGACATCGAGGCCTACGAGAGCGACGTGCAGACGGCCGCCGCTCGCGCACAGAACCTCGCAGTCAATGCGAACTTCCCAACCGCGACGACGGTCCCAACGCTCATCGCGAAGGCCACAGGCGAGGCCAAGAGCCTCGGCCTGCAGGCCGCCATCGAGGACGAAGCACTCATGCCAGACCTCGTCAGCAAGGCCGACGCACAGCTGCGTGCGCTTGCGGCCCAGATCGACGACGAGGAGGCCCTGCCTGAGGAACTGCAGGGTGTCGAGGCACCGGCCCAGCCGGCAGCCGACGACGGCGAGAGTGACGATGACGAATCGGCAGATGACCAGGACGATGCTGCGGCCGACGACGCTGACGTCGACGACGACGATGAAGACGACGACGACGGCGCAGAAGGCCTCGGCGCGATGTTCGGATAATCAACACAGACTACAACAATGGAATACGTTTACGCTGCACTCATCCTGAACGAAGCGGACGAAGAGATCAACGAAGACAACCTCACCGACGTGCTCGACGCTGCTGGCGTCGACGTCGAAGAATCCCGCGTCAAAGCGCTCGTCGCTGCCCTCGAGGACGTTGACATCGAGGAAGCAGTGTCCGAGGCCGCTGCTGCACCTGCTGCAGCCGCAGGCGGCGCAGCCGCTGCAGGCGGCGCTGCTGCTGACGACGGTGACGATGACGACGAAGAAACCAGCGACGTCCCTGACACGACGGACGACGATGACGATGACGACGAAGACGAGGAAGCCGGTGGCGAGGGCCTCGGCGAACTCTTCGGCTAAGTCGGTCTCAACGCGAGACGCGACGAGTTAGCACTCACATTTTCTTTCGGCAGCAACTCCCCGAGCGACGCGACCGCCACCGCACATTCCAGCGCCAGCACCTGCTCACTCGAGCGCGGGTTTAAGTACGAATAGGCGGCCAAACCGTCCGATGGCCATCGGCCCCCTCGAGTTCGTTGCTGATCCGGCGCTGTCGCTGCAGTTGCTGGCGTGGATTCTGGCAGGGGCGACACTCGGTACGCTGAGTGGGCTCGTACCGGGGCTGCACGCGAACAATTTCGCACTGTTGCTGGCCGGCTTCGCACCTGCAGTTCCCGGCTCGCCGCTGTTCGTCGGCTGTGCGATGCTTGCGGCTGGTGTCGTCCACACCTTTCTGAACGCCGTTCCCGCGATGGCGCTTGGTGTCCCCGATGCTGAGATGGCAGTGACTGCATTGCCCGGTCATCGGATGGTACTCGAGGGCCGGGGCTACGAGGCGATTCGGCTGTCGGCGCTTGGGAGCCTGCTGGCCGTGCTCGCAGCAGTGCCGCTTGCGATTCCAGTGACCGAGGCGGTGACGGCGGTGTATCCGACGATACGGGATAACCTCTCGCTCGTGCTGGCGATGGTCGTCGTTGCGCTCGTCGCCTCGGAGCGAACGTGGCGAACGAAGGCGGCTGCGATGCTCTCGTTTTCGCTGGCTGCCGGTCTCGGAGCGCTCACCCTTGATCTCTCACCGGAAGCACCGCTGACGGCTGGTGGAACGCTTGCCCCGCTGTTTGCCGGTCTCTTTGGCGCACCCGTGTTGATCGACGCCATCTTCGGGAGTGGCATTCCACGACAGGATGAGGAGACACTCGAGATTTCCAGTCGACTCGTCGGGCTGACTGCCGTTGCTGGCGCGCTCGCTGGTGCCGTCGTCGGCTACATTCCCGGTATTTCCGCTGCGATTGCCGCCGTCGTTGTCCTCGTATTCGTCCCCGGCGGCGCTGGTGATCGTGGCTACATTGTCGCAACCAGTGGCGTTGATACGTCGAACATGATTTTTGCCCTGTTCGCACTCGTCGCTATCGGCCAGCCCCGAACCGGCGTAATGGTCGCCTTCGAAAACGCCAACGCACCCCTCGAGTTGCCGATTCTGATCGGAACTGTCCTCGTTGCCGGCGTGCTCGGGTTTGTCCTCGTCATCGTCGTCGGCGACACCTATCTCGAGATCGTGGGGCAACTCACCTACTGGAAAATCTCGGCTGTCGTCCTGACACTGTTGTGTATCCTTTCGTATCTGTTCACCGGCGTCATCGGGATCGCAATCTTCGCCGTCGCAGCCGCAATTGGCATGGTTCCGGTTCGATTGCGCGCACGCCGCGTGCATCTAATGGGTGTGCTGATCGGCCCGTTGATGCTCGGCGTCTGAATCAACTCAGTCACTGCTCGAGTCGCTCTCTCGAGCAGCCGTTACGACTGCGTCGACACGCTCCTGTGAGACCGGGTTCGTCGTCTCGCCGCCGTCTTTGAGCGCGGTGCCAACGATCACGCCGTCTGCGCCTGCCTCGAGACAGTCGCCGACGGTGTCGGGCGTGACGCCGCTGCCGACGAGGACAGGGGCGTCCTCGAGTGCGCTGGCGACGCGCTCGAGGTCGTCGAGCGGCGTTTCCTCTCCTGTCCCTGGTCCCGAGACGATAACGCCGTCGGCGCGGCCGCGGTCGACGGTTTCGAGGGCTGCGTGCTCGAGGCTCGTCTCACCAATCGGGGTGGCGTGTTTGACATGGACGTCCGCGAGAATCGCAACGTCGGCGGCGAGTCGCTCACGCAGTCGCAGGGTCTCGTGAGCCCGGCCCTCGAGAATGCCCTGGTCGGTCGCGGCGGTGCCGACGTGGACGTTGACGCGGATGCAGTCTGCCCCGACTGCGGCGGCGACCGACAGCGCGGCTGCGGCGTCGTTTCGGAGCACGTTAAGCCCCAGTGGAACGTCGACAGTGTCTGCCACAGCCGCTGCGACCGTGGTCATCTCCGCGACGACGTGTGCCGGAACCGACTCGGGATAAAAGGGTGCGTCGCCGAAGTTCTCGAGGATCACTGCGTCGACGCCGCCAGCCTCGAGTCGGCGGGCGTCTGTGAGTGCACGCTCTCGGATGGCGGTTCGGTCGCCGTTGAACGCGGGTGCGCCGGGCAGGGCCGGCAGGTGAATCATGCCGAAGACGGGCGCGGTCGACTCGACGCGCGCTCGAAGCGGTGTGATCGCGGGCATACCTGAGGTGACTCCTCGAGCGGGTAAGCCATAGCGGATTCGCTGGCGGGTGAGAGACGCGCCACCGTGACTCAAGCCGGCAAAGCCGTCGCCGTCCGCGGGCGTTTTGCGACGTCCGTGGCTACACACGAGTGACTATGCCTGCGCTGTTTTCCGACCTGTCGCTGCGTGATCTCGAGTTACCGAATCGACTCGCCGTCTCGCCGATGTGTCAATACTCCTGTGAGGATGATGGACTGCCGACAGAGTGGCATCGCGTCCATCTCGGGAGTCGGGCCGTCGGTGGTGCCGGTATCGTCATGACCGAGGCGACGGCCGTCGAACCGCGCGGTCGGATCACGCCCGGCGATCTCGGCATCTGGAGTGACGAACACGCAACAGCACTCGAGCCGATCACTGAGTTCATCCGCGACCAGGGCGGGGTTCCAGCGATCCAACTCGCACACGCGGGTCACAAAGCGAGCAAGCGAAAGCCCTGGGACGGAAACACACCGCTTTCGCCCGACGAGGGCGGCTGGGAGGTTCTGTCCCCGTCTCCTGCTGCCTATCCGCCGTTCGATGGCGACCGGCCCGAAATGAAACGGGCCGACGAGCGCGATATTCAGGCGGTGATCGACGCCTACCGCGACGCCGCCGAGCGCTCGCTCGAGGCTGGCTTCGAGATCGCCGAAGTCCACGCAGCACACGGCTACTTGCTCCACGAGTTCCTCTCGCCGGTGACGAACGACCGGACAGACGAGTACGGCGGCAGTTTCGAGAACCGAACTCGACTCGTTCGCGAGGTGACGGCTGCGGTCCGTGAGGTTTGGCCCGACGAGAAGCCCGTGTTCGTCCGCATTTCGGGAACGGACTGGCTCGAGAGCCGCGAGTCCTGGGACCTCGAGCAGTCGGTGCGACTGGCGGACTCACTCGCTGAACTCGGTGCCGACCTGATCGACGTCAGCTCTGGTGGGATTCACCCGGACCAGCAGGTCGAGGGCGGACCGAACTTCCAGGTGCCGCTGGCCGAAGCGATTCGCGATGGAACGGACATCGCCGTCGGTGCGGTTGGTGGCGTCACCGAACCCGAACAGGCCGATGCACTCGTTCAAAATGAGAGAGCGGATCTCGTTCTCGTTGGGCGTGAGTTCCTCCGTGATCCGTACTTCGGTCTTCGGGCTGCCGGCGAGTGTACCGACGATGAGGCGTCAGCCTGGCCAGTCCAGTACCGGCGGGCCGTCCGCTAGTCCCACACACTGGTATTTGTATAGCCGAACATATTCGCCCCCCGTCCCACTGCTCGGGAATGGACAGTCGTTTCAACTGGTTTCTCCCGAAAGAGTCTGATGACCATGACCGAACATGATACCGACCGTCGGACGTTCCTGAAAGCTGCTGGTGCCGCAGGCGCAGTCACACTCGTTGCTGGTTGTAGCGACGATGACGACGGCAATGGAAACGGGAACGGTAACGGCGAGGATAACGGCGGCGAGGCCGAGGCACTCGAGCCAGGCACGGAAATCGAACTCGACGGCCAGACGGCTGGCTGGGAAGCTATTGCCCCCGACGCCATCGCTGGCGAGACCAACCCAACGCTCGTCCTCGAGGAGGGCGAGAGCTACGAACTCGGCTGGTCCGAAGGCGACGGACAGGACCACAACATCGAGATCCGCGACGACAACGGCGACGTCGTCGACGACCTCGAGACCGACGAAGTCAGCGACCCCGACGACGACCAGTGGCTCGAGTTCGAAGCCAGCTCCGACATGGCCGAGTACGTCTGTGACCCACACGAAGGGTCGATGGCCGGCGACATCGACGTCCAGTAAGTCGTTTTGCGCTAGTTTCTGGCATCAATCAGGTGTACTCCACCGATTCTTCGAGTAGTTCAGTCGCAGCCTCTCTCATACTGCCGGATAAAACTATTTGAAGGTCGGTCGCGGCGAACGTGTCTTGTCGCTCTGAAATCGCTTCCTGTCGGAGCAGACCGTCACAAATCGGATACTCACTACGGAACACAACGGGACTGCGCCTAGCCGCCCAGCCCGCTTGTGTGCACTGCCGCCGTGTTCAACCGTCCGAGACGGTCAGACAGCAGATGACAATTACTCGTCGATCCACTTGATCGAACAGCCTTGGGACGGCTGCCACTCGAGGTCGACACTCTCGCCGGCGAGAATCGCATCGATGGCTTCGCGAACGTGATAGCGGGAGGGGTCGTCGTCCGGATTCAGGGCGTCATCGAGACGGCCCTGATAGGCTAGTTCGAACGCCTCGTCGTCAGCGCGCTCGAAGAGGAACGGATCCGGTGTACAGACTGCACCGTAGGCCTGAGCGACTTCCTGGGTGTCATCACGCAGATAGGCGTCGTACTGTACTGTGCCGTCCTCGACGAACTCCGCCATCGACTCGAGTGAGTCTTCGGGGTACTCCTCGGCGTCGTTCGGGTTGATGCCGACGACGGCAACGTCGTCGTACTCCGCTGCGATTTCGTTGAGGAGGTCGAACTTCGCCTGTGCGTAGGGGCAGTGATTGCACGTAAACACGACGAGCAACGCGTCGTTGTCGGCAAAGGACTCGAGAGTGTACGTCTTGCCGTCTGCACCCTCGAGTTCGAACGCGGGCGCGGCATCTCCGGCCTCGAGTTGCGTGTCGGATTCAAGTAGTGCCATGGGGCGTTGTTTGCCCTATTGATCCTTAAGAATCCCGCTCGCGGCGATGTCGACGTTTGGGTGGCGGGCCAGCAGACGCCCAGACCGACGGCGTACCTATTTGTACCAGCCACATCATCGGTGAACTATGCAGACCCTCGAGATTACAGACGAACAGTACGCGTTCATCCAGCGGCTTCGACAGGAGATTTCCGAGGATGTCGTCGGCAAGTACGGCTTCGTCCGAGAGCAAGACGCGGTCCAGTTTTTGATCGACAACATCGACAGCGAGCAGGACATCGATATCGACCTCGACGGCGAGGGGTCGTCCTCGGCGACCAGCGACGTTGCCGGCTCCGTCGAGGCCGCAATCGCGGGCGAGCCGGAACCGGAGACAACTGGCGAATCAGTCTCCTTCGACGAGGGCGACGACGCAGCGACTGACTCGAGTGCTGAGACGGACGCCGATGCAGACGACACCGGACGCGATGACGCTGCTGACGATGACAGCGATGATGGCGACGATGACGATAGCGACGGCGACGGCAGCGCCTCCGACGATGACATGCTTGATGAAATGATGAGTCTGCTCGAGACCCACGACGGCAAGTGGGAAGAGTCCTCCTCAGCTGATTATCGCTACACTGTGACTCTCCCCGACGGCTCGACGGAGGATGTCCAGACGAAAGACGACGTCCGAGCGTTGCTGTTCAAAAACTACCGGTAGTCGGGGTATTACTTGGTGCTGGCAGCGATCCAGCTGGCAACGTCATGAACCCGAAAGCGAGCACCGCCGGTTTCGCCGTCGGTGACGTCGATGTCCCAGCCATGGGCATCGACAATCGCGTCGACGATTGCCAGCCCGAAGCCGGTCCCCTCCGGTGAGGACGTATAGCCATGCTCGAAGACGTCTTCGCGTTCCTCCGGTGGGATACCCGACCCGTCGTCTTCGATCCAGAGCGTGCCTTCGTCCCAGCCGACACGGACCGTAACGGCCGGATCGACTGGCTTGCTCGAGTGCGGTTTCTCTCCCACCTCGAGTGTCGAGCCGTGTTCGATTGCGTTTCGAAAGAGATTCTCGAACAGCTGTCGCAATCGGCCATCGTCGGCACGAACCATCCGTGTCTCACCATACTCCGTCTCGAGTGTCGCGGCTGTGGTTCCGACGCTGTTCCAAGCGGCGTCGACGACGTCACGCAGTCGAACTGCAACCGGTTCATCGACGGTCTGTCCCTGACTGGCAAGCGTCAGCAGGTCATCAATCAGCGTCCCCATGCGCTCGTGTGCCGCCAGCAACTCCTCGAGTCGGTCCTCAACTGCCGGCTCTGAGGTAAGTTCCAGTGCCAGTCTGGCGTTGCCGTCTGCGACACTGAGTGGATTGCGCAGGTCGTGTGAGACAACACTGACGAAGCGCTCGAGTTGTTCGTTCTGGCGCTCGAGCGTGCGTTCACGGCGTTTCCGCTCGGTGATGTCCGTATAGATGCCAAAGCCTTCGATGCGTCCGTCGAACCCCGAGACGATGACTGGCCGAAAGAGGAAGGTTCGACGGTCACCCGAGGCAGTGACGCGTTCGATTTCGGTGCCACCGCCGGTATCCGACCGAAACCACTCATCGACCGTCTCGCCGTCAGCGGGGTCGGGGACGATCAGTGCCGACAATGAGTGGCCAACGGCGTTGTCTCCATAGCCGAACGTCTCCTCAAACGCAGGGTTGACTGCGTTGACAACTGGTTCTGACTCCTCGAACGTTACCATCACTACTGGGTCTGTAATTCGCTCGAGTAGCGCGTCGAAGCGGCGTTTCGCCTGTTCGCGGACGCGAACCTCGTTTGCGACGACAGTGAGGTAGCCATCGCTTTGCCGGCTGATCGTCTCACAGATATCAGCGATTTCGTGACTCGAGTAGCTGTCCTGGTGCTCGATCTCGAGTTCCTCGAGAGCGTCCGTGACCAGTGCTGTGGCTTTCTCGACGCCGACGGTCTGGCCGAACGTTGAAACGAGGTCGTCGTGGCGCATTAGGCAGGCAGGAGTAAGGCGACGGTCGTTGTATTGTGATAGCCACTGAGTTGGCCTGGGCCCATACAGATCTCGCCGTAGGTTTCAAAGCCGACGAATGGAATCTCGAGTTCGTCTGCCATCGCCTCGACGGCGGTGTCGAACTCGTCGCCGAGGACGATGCCGCGACAGGCACAGTCGTAGATGAACCCGCCGGCGATTTCGACGTCACCAGCGTCATCGCGTGCGCGCCGCGCAGTCTCTGCGGCCGATTCGATCTGTGCGTCGGGTCGGCCATGCATTACCCGGAAGACGGTTCCTTCCGGGATGTCGACAGCAAAGTGCATCGCACCGCCCTCGTCTTCGATCCAGGGCCAGCGCATCTTGTACTGGGCCCCCTGATCGATCCCGAACTCGAACTCACAGAGAATCTCCTGGAGGAGTTGATCACTCGGTTCGAGATCGTCGATTTCGACGTCGAACTCCGCTCGAACGGACTCACGGACGGCATCCTTCCAGACCTCGAAGGCAGGTTTGCCGTCGAACTCGTAGACGGTCGGGCCATCAGATCGCGTCACTTCGACCGGCTCCGAGAGCGGTTCGTGACCGTGTGCCACCGCCATCGCCGGGCGTTCGTCCGCACCGATCACGCCGAGGACGACGCCATCTTCGACGACCTCGTCGTCGTGAAACACGTACGTCGCCTCGAGTTGGTGGTCATCCGCTGCGGAGCCACCGACGATGAACACTTCCGGCCCGAGCTTTTGCTGTGTCGTCAGTGCTAATTGCTCGCCGACCCCGCTCAATCCATCGCTGAGTGCAATTGCAGCAGCGTATGGATGGTCTTCGAGGGCGTCCGGAATGTCGCTGACGGCTTCCCGGACCGCTCTCGAGACGTTCTCTTGGAGTCCAGTCCCGAGCCCGGTGTAAAACGAGAGCGTATCGCTCGCGACAAGCCCGACGGCGACGCCGTGGCCGACGGTGTCCTGTGTGAACGAGCCGTTGGCCGAACAGCCAATGAGCTTCGTATCGGGGCCGACAACTGCTCTGATTCCCTCGAGAACGGCGTCGAAGTCGTATTCGACCGGACAGAAGACCTGGCAGAAATCGACCTGCGTTCCCGACAACTGCTCGCGGGCCGCTGTGGCAGCGCGTTCACCCGCTTGCCGACCGCAGCTGTCTGTCACGAGTGCCGTTCCAACGGAAGTTCGCATAGTCACAATGACGTTTGTGTAGCTAATTGAATGTTTGGTCTCCACACCTAACGAGCCGAATCCGACTCCTTTAGGGCGAGGGGAATCCGAATTTCGCGTACTGATGCTCATCGCTGGAACGAACGGCTATCGCGTTTCGCGCACGCGCAACGCCATTGGACGACGAGCACACTGGGGGCAGCGATGACTGTCGGCGTCGTCGGTGCCGGTATGTCCGGGCTGGCGCTCGTTCATGCCCTTCGCAAACAGGGCAAAGACGTCCGCGCGTACGAAGCACGCGCAGATCCTGGCGGTATCATGCGAAGCCGTCAAATCGACGGACACGTCGTCGAACTCGGTCCACAGCGCCTCCGGCTCACGCCGAGTCTCGAGACGCTGATCGACGACCTCGAGTTGTACCCACAGCTTCGACTCGGTGCGGACGATCAGCCGCTGTACATCTTCTACGACGGCGAACTTCGCGTCGTGCCGCTGTCCGCTCGAGAACTCCTCACGACGGATCTGTTGAGCGTCGGTGGCAAACTGCGACTGCTCAAAGAGCCACTGACAGAGAGTTCACGGCCGGGCGAAACCGTCGATGAGTTCCTCGTCCGAAAGTTCGGCCCGCAGGCTGCCCGCCGCTTCTTCGGCCCGCTGTACAGTGGTCTGTACGGGACGGAGACGACCGATATGCTCATGGAGTACTCGCTCGGGCGCGCCATCGAGAACGCCGGCATCGACGGCAGTATCGTCGTCGCCGTCTTGCGAAAGCTGCTGTCGGGCCGGGAGACGCCGCCGATCTGTACGTTCGACGACGGTCTTGGCGTCCTCTCGAACGCCCTCTACGAGCGCCACGCCGACGTAATCTCACTCGAGACGCCGGTCACGGCGATCAATCCCGTCGATGAAGGCTACGAACTCGTCACCGACGACGGGACCGATGTCGTCGACGATGTCGTCGTGACGACGCCAGCCGGAACGAGCGCTGACCTGCTCGAGTCGGTCGATGCGGACCTTTCCGAGACGTTGCGCCGGTTCAATTACAACCCGATTGCCGTCGTCTTCCTCGAGTCGCCGTTCGACAGGGACGGCATCGGGACGCTCGTGCCCTCGACGGAGCCGAGCCAGATCAGCGGTCTCACCTGGAACGCGAGCTTTCTCGACCGCGATGAGGTGTTTACCTGCTACATCGACCCCGGCCGATGTCCGAACATGACCGAGCGCAGCGATAGTGACCTCGAGTCTGTCGCCGCGTCGGAGTTCGAGCGAATCACTGGCGCGCCCGCAGAGCCACTCGGAATCCACCGCTGGGACCCCGGCATGCCGGCCTACGACCGCTCGTGGACGGCGATGGACGATATTGACCTTCCCAACGGAATCCACCTTTGTTCGAACTACGTTGGCCGCCCAGGAATTCCCGGACGTGTCCGAAACGCGAACCGACTCGCAGACGAACTGGCCACGGCCGAATAAGTTCGTCTCGAGTGCTGTGTGGGGCTTCCGCCTCCGAAGTACCTATACGGAACGGGTCCTGACGCCCCACTATGGAGACAGAAACTGGGTCAGCAACAGGCATCGTCCTGTTGAATTTCGGCGAACCGGCAACGCCCGACCGCGAGGTCGTCCTCGAGTACCTCACGCGAATTTTCTACGACAACGCCTCGCTCGAGGAGGCCGACTCCGACGATGAGGCGTGGGAGCGCTCTCGCGAACTGGCGAAGCGACGACTACCCAGTCTGATGGAGGAGTACGAAGCTATCGGCGGCTCGCCGCTGCAAGCACAGGCCGACGCTCAGTCCGAGGCACTCGAGGCCGAACTGACGGATCGCGGCCACGACGTGACGGTCTACCGCGCGATGCAGTTCATGGAGCCACTGATTCCCGATCTCGCGAGCGAACTCGCTGCGGACGGCATCGAGTCCGTCCTTGCGGTTCCGATCTACCCGCTCTGTGGCCCCTCGACGACCGTCTCCTCGATCAACTCGCTCGAGGGCGCACTCGAGGAGATCGACGGCTACGACCCGACGGTCGCATCACTGACTGGCTGGCATCGAGCGCCGGCATACAACCGGATCAGAGCCGACGCGATCACGGAGTTTGCCAATGCAGAAGGCATTGATCTGACCGACCCCGACACGGCGTTCGTCTTTTCGGCACACGGCACCCCGACACGATATCTCGAGGAGGGCAGCCGGTACGATCAGTACGTCGAGGAACACGCCGAGGCACTGGCCGGGATCATCGGCCTCGAGGAGTACGAAATCGGGTATCAGAACCACTCGAATCGGGATATCGACTGGACCGAACCCGAAACTGAAGACGTTGTCGAGGAACTCGGCCGAAACGACGAGGCTGACCGCGTCGTCGTCGAGCCGATGAGTTTCATGCACGAACAGTCAGAGACGCTCGTCGAACTCGATATCGACCTGCGCGAGGACGCCGAAGACGTTGGGCTCGAGCTGCATCGGGTGCCGGTTCCACACGACGACTCGAGGTTCCCTGAGTTGCTCTCGGATCTGCTCGAGCCATTCGTCTCCGGATTCGAGCCGTCGTACTACAACCTCCGGCAGTGTCAATGTCGCGACGAGCCGGGATCGTACTGTCTGAACGCTGGCCTTCCGCCGCAGTAGGCGCGGGGGAGCGGCAGTTGGGAAGACGAGCAGGCTGGATTGTAATTCTCGTGGCGGTATCGCAGTCTACTTCCTTTATTGGTACGTTCAACCCAGATCTGGTACTCTGATTACGAGACGACCTGCACGTCAAACTTTCCGGACCACTTGTATGTTCGGCCACCCCACTCGAACGACGGCGCAACGAGTGCCAGTATGAGAAAAACGGGGACGAGAAGCAGGGATGGGTACGACAGAAGGACCGATGCCCGGGTAATGCCCAGCTTCCAATATGCAAGCCCTCCAAGTACCGTTGCTACGATCACGCCGACAATCGGGAACATGAGCGCACCTGCGGAGAAGGCGAGTGACATCCCCAGAAGGATGGAGGTTTGGAGTGGCTCAAAGCGCCAGGATGTTTTGCCAAATCGAACGAGTCGGTGATAGACGGCCTCGGGAGATCCATCTACCTCGAGGTGTCGACAGTGATCCGTCTCTGCCCAGATGTCGTCTACGTACTCACTCAGCAGCGAGTCATCGCCGACCGTTCGACGAAGGTCCCGAAGAAACGCTGTTTCATCCAGCTTCGTCCGATCAAATGCGACGCCACCGCCCCACACGTACCGTCCAGATGCGGTCCCGGACGTTCCCGCGATAATCAGTGCTGGTTCAAACAGTTGCCAGAGCCCAGACCCAGTATACACGGGCACTTCTGTCGCGGCATCGTGAGTCTGCACTTTCGACGTGAGCGTTTCAATCCATCCCGCTTCACGATGCACGTCATCATCCGTCCAGACGATAATATCATCAGTTGCGTGTTCCATTCCTGTTGCAAGCGCGTGCGCCTTTCCTGAACAGCCAGTTGGCTCACCAGCTATAACGACAGTTGCCTGATTCGGGGCCTCATCAGCAACTGGGGCCGTAGACGAATCACAAACGATGAGCAACTCGTCTGAATCTCGGAGATCTTTGATCACGGACTCAGCAGCATCCGTCCATCTATTAGTTGGTAAAATAACACTCGCCATGCAAATAGTTCGGCGTAAAATCAAATAGTAGTTATGTTTTTTCGACAGCAACTCGAGTTTCAGACGCTCAAGAAAGGAAGGGCTCCATCTGCTCAAGCTTTTCTGTCGGTTCTACAATCATCCGGTCTTGATCGTAGGTGACGATGTCTGTCTCGGCCAGTTTCGGGATGTGGACGTGATGGAGCAACACCATTGTTTGTTTGACTTGCTCGTCGTCAAGTTCCGTTATCTCGGTGCCGTGTTTCCGTTCGACGATCTCGTTGCGGAGATCCCGGAGAGTCAATGCCCGATACTGAGCGAGAAGCAAATTGAGGACTGTACGACGGTGGCGGTGAGAAAGTAGAGTAAAGATCGTATCGTGGGACAGACTGGCTGGTCGGAGGCCCGACTCGCCTTGCTCAGTTGGGGAATTCGTAGTCACAGATACAATAAGGGGCCGTATGGGAAAGCGTATTACGGGCACCGCAACTGGAAACACTAGTATTTTCACAGCGTATCGCAGAAAACGCTCTCATTTCAACAGTTTCTCCCTCCTTTGATCGACCGGCGATGAGAACTACGCTTCGTCCTCGTCGGTGCTGGGAGCCGGACCGAAATGATTGAACGGTTGAACGTGTTCTTCCTTCACAATCTCCGTACTCATGATTTCGAGGCCAAGATCCGTTATTTTCCCGGTTACGGTATCTACTGCAGCAGAATCTTCGGCGATAGCCTCGATGTGAAGATTGCTCGGTCCAGTCAACATCTCGCGGACAGTGACGGTGCCGACGATTTTCAACGCTTCTTCGGCGAGTTTCGCACGCTCGTCAGGCGACACTCGACAAATGATAAAAAGGTGAAGTTGGTAATTTGCCGCCTCGTAATCAATGTGCGGGTGGTATCCTTCGATCACACCCACATCTTCCAACCGCTCGATTCGGTTGCGGATGGTGCTAGCGGAGACGCCTGCTTCCTCGCCCATCTCTTCGGCAGTGGTCGTGCGTGCGTCCGCTTGAAGTTCGTGGAGGATGGCGCGATCAACCTCATCGAGTTCAAAAGAAAACCAAGGCGGATTCCCCGGGCCACCGTGCCCGGGGTTGAAGCCGACACTCGCTACCACTAACCACGGACTATTAAGTATCTATACCATCTATTGAAACCCGTGGCAGACGACTACCTGAGACGTACCGCAATCACCCGCCCCATCCTCACCACCGATCAACAGGACTTGCTCGAAGCCACCATCACTGAGTGGAAAACTGCCTGTAACATCAGTAGCCGCATCGGATGGGAAAACGGTGAGACGCGGAAAACCTACCTCCAAGACCTCGCCTACGACACGGTGTTGGAGGAAACACATCTCGGGAGTCAACACGCGATTCTCGCCACCCATCAGGCCGCAGCCGCCCTCGATGGTGTCGAAGCAATCGAAGACCTCGATGAACACTACAAAACGTCCCGACCAGAGTTCACCAGTAATACGGTGAAATACGACACCCGGACGATGACGCTGTTCGATGATGGGTCTGTGTCGCTTTCCACTGTCGATGGCCGGATTCGGTGTGACTTGAACCTTCCCGACGAAGAAGACGGGTATCAACACGAATACCTCAACGATGACGAGTGGGAAGTAACAGAGTCTACGCTGTCAAAGCGTGATGGTGAATACTACCTCCACCTCGGGTTTCGCAAGCCGAAGCCCGAGAAGCAGGTCGAAAGACAGGATGACGACGAGGACAGGACAGTTCTCGGCGTTGACCTCGGCATCGTAAACATCGCCACCACCAGCACAGCGTACTTCGCATCCGGCAGAGAGCTTCGACACCAGCATCGAGAGTTCGAGCGGATTCGCGGAAACCTTCAGCAGACCGGGACACAATCCGCCCATCGGACGATTCAGCAGATGAGTGGGCGCGAGTCACGGTATCTCCGTGACCAACTCCATCAAGTCGCTAACCAGATTCTCGAAGAAGCACGCACACACGACTGCGAATACATCGCGTTCGAGAATCTAAAGCACATCCGAGAGCGTGCGCCGCCCGTGAAAGAGTTCCACCAGTGGGCACACCGGCAACTCGTTGACCTTGTAGAGTACAAAGCTGAAGCCCACGGGATTAGTGTCGAGTTTGTAGACCCGAAGAACACGAGTCGGCGGTGTCCCGAGTGTGGGCATACGAGCGAAGGGAATAGGGTGCGACAGGCGGAGTTTGAGTGTGAGTCGTGTGGTGCAACTCAAAATGCAGATTACGTCGGTGCGAAGAATGTTGGGTGGCGGTATGTCCGTCGGGGCCTACAGTCGTCTCGGCGGACGGGCGACAGTCAACTCGCCCTGAAGTCAGGAATGGTGACACCGAACCGGGGATTTGTCCCGTCTGACTAACTTAGTCGGTAGAGGTCGAGTTCACTGACAAGCCCCGCGCCACCGTGCGCGGGGCAGTTGACGCCCAGTCATAGATCCGTTAGCGTCGGTTGAGCGAAGAGCGTTGTGCCTGTACAGCAGATAGTGAGGTAACGAACAACACTCAAAGGGCCAGATCACTATTCGTGTCTATGGCCATCGAAGCCTCATTCACTATCGATCAACCCGAATTTCCATTGAACGCCATTTTCAAGGCGTTACCAGACGCCAGAATCGAACTGGACCGGGTTGTCCCGACCAAGGATGCCGTCGTTCCCTATTTTTGGATTTATTCGGAGAACATCAGCGAATTCTCGGCTGATATGAGTGGCGACGAAGGGGTCGATAATTTCAAAGTGGTTGACGAACTGGAGAATCAGATGCTTGTCCGGATCGACTGGAACCTCGATCACGAAAGCGTTCTCACCGCAATCGTCAACACCGACGTCACCCTTCTTTCTGGATTGGGTGATGCGGAGAACTGGACGTTCGAAGTCAGAAGCAGCGATCAGAAGAACGTCTCTGCGTTCCAGACGTACTGCCACGGGAACGATGTTCCCATCAAACTCTCTCAATTGCATGCGCTTTCGCCACTCGAGTTGGATCGGGAGTACGACCTAACCGACGGACAGCGGAAAGCGTTGGTATTGGCGTATTCTCGCGGCTACTTTGACTCGCCACGTGACGCCACACAAGATGATCTCGCCGACGAACTCGATATCAGCCGACAGGCTGTTTCGTCACGGTTACAACGTGGGCTTCGACGGCTTGTAGCAAGTACATTGATAACGTCTCAAGAGTGACAAATGATACTTAAATAGGTATTGCACGAGCAAAATTCATCGTCATCCCGGTGGCTCCCGTTTGTTCTGGTGATGGAATTCTCTAATACGGCAGTAGATACCGTCGAAATCGTTCCGTCGATGAAATCCGTTGAGTTCGTCGTTGATGATGGTGTCTACCGAGCGGAGTACGACAGTAGTCGTGATAAGCTGAGTATCGCAATTATCGCGGCGATAGCGGCTGCTGACCAACGAAATCCCCACGAATTAACACCGCTTCACTATGTGATTGATACCGAAGCGCTCGATAAATTATTCGCTCCAACAGTCTCCGAAGGGCAGAGAAATGGGTCCCTCTCATTTTTGTACGAAGGATTTGAAGTGACCGTATCCAGCGAGGGAGTTATTGAGGCCAAACCCACGGAGAACACGTAGTCGGAATGGTGGGGGTAAGTCGACAACCGTCTGAGAGCGATGACGTAAAAAGGGCTGTGAGATTTTGACGTTTTGTCTCCCAAATACTTCTATAGAGGGGTAACGCGGACGATCTACCGGGATCCGAGTCGGATTAAGTAATCGAACAGGACGAAACATCCGAGCATGACAACTTCGGTCTCGTCGAAATGACCGGAATATGGCGGGGAATTGACCACGTCGATTCAGCACGTCACACCGGTCAAAGGGACGTCATCATCGTTCGGTACTCGACGGAAGAGGGCAGCGAACAGGGAGACGAACTCACGGGACCGCTCGATGAGTTCATCGAAGCCACGGAATGAGAATCCACTCTCAGAACGAATTGCGCTCAGTATAACTCAGTTTACAAGCTATTTTCGCCGTCCGCGTCGTACTGTGTTGCCGTCTCGAAGAACGCCTCGACGTTTTCGACCGGCGTCTTCCGGTCGACGCCGTGGCCCAGATTGAGAATGTGTCCGTCCCTCCCCGCAGCATCGATCACCTCGAGCGTGCGTTCGCGAACGTCTGCCGGATCGCCGTACAACAGCGCGGGATCAAGGTTGCCCTGAATCGCGACGTCCTCGAGTGCGTCGTGGTCCTGCGTGATATCGACCGTCCAGTCGAGGCCGACCACGTCGGCCCCGCTTTCGGCGAGCAACTCGAGGTTGCCGCTCATGTTGCGCGCGAAGATGATCGTGGGGACGTCGACAGCCTCGAGGATCTCTTGATGGAGCGGGAGCAAGAACTCGCGGTAGTCTGCGGGTGAGAGAAGGCCAGCGTAGGTGTCGAATAGTTGGATTGCATCTGCGCCCGACTCGACTTGATAGGTGACGTACTCGACGATGATGTCGGTAAACGCCTGCAGGAGCCGTTCGAACGCCTCGGGGTGTTCTGCACGGAGTCGCCGAATCGCCATGAACGACCGCGACGGCGTCCCTTCACAGACGTACGCACCAAGCGTGAACGGGCCGCCGGAAAAGCCGAGGACGGCAGCCTGTGAGCCGAGTTCATCCGTTAGACGCTCGAGGAGGTCGCCGACGTACCACAGTTCCTCGCGGACGTCGCCGCGTTCGCGGGCCGTGTCTGCAGGTTCCTCGACCGGGTTTTCGACGACCGGGCCGACGCCGGACTCGAGGTGATAGGAAAAGCCCAATGGCTCGAGGACGGTCAGAATATCGGAGTACATGACGACGCCGTCGGGCTGGAACCGCTCCCAAGGCTGGAGGGAGATTTCGGCAGCGACCTCTGGCGTTGAAATCGCCTCGAGAAATGAGTAGTCTTCCCGGAGGTCGCGGTACTCGGGGAGATAGCGTCCGGCCTGGCGCATCATCCACACCGGGGGGCGTTCCGTCCGCTCGCCCTGGGCCGCCCTGATGAACAGCTCTTTCATAGGTTGCTGTTGGACGGCGGCGGCCTAATAGTTGTGAAAGCGGTCGAACACACCCGGTTTCGGCGCTCGTGTGGCGCTTTCGTATGACTTGCAAGCGAATTACTATCATCGTGGCGCTCGTGTATCAGCTATGGCCACGACCGCCGGAGACGCCGTCTCGTTCGGGAAGTCGATTGTTGCAGGGATTCAAGCGAAGAAGGTGCCGTTTATGGCTGCGAGTCTCGCGTATCAGGCGTTTATCTCACTCCTGCCGTTGCTCGTCTTGGTCTTTTTCCTCGTGACGATTGTGGGCGACGAGCAGTTTGCGTCCCAGACCACCGCAGCGACGGAAGGGTTCTTGCCCGAAAGCGGGCAGTTGCTGATCGAGGAGGCAATCGAAGACTCGCCCGCGACTGCGGGGTCGACGCTCATTGGCCTCGTTATCCTGCTCTGGGGGTCGCTGAAAATCTTCCGCGGGCTCGACACAGCGTTTTCAGAGATCTATGAGTCCGACGACAAGGGCTCGTTTGTCTCACAGCTCCAGGACGCACTGCTCGTGCTCGGAACGATTGGCGGTGCCCTGATCGCTGCCGTTGTCGCGAGTCTCGTGCTCGCGTTCTTCCCTGACATTCCGTTCATCGGGATTGTGCAACCGCTCTTTCTCGTCGTCATCCTCTCGGCTGCGTTCTTCCCGATGTACTACTTTTTCCCCGACGTCGGCGTTGCCAAACGTGAAGTCATCCCCGGTGTCCTCGTCGCCGCCGTCGGCTGGACGATACTGCAGTCGCTGTTTAGCGTCTACGTCTCGTTTGCCGGAGACTCCGAGGCTGCAGGCCCGATTGGAGCCATCTTGCTCTTGCTCACCTGGTTGTACTTCGGGTCGATGATCCTGCTCGTCGGCGGCGTCGTCAACGCAATTGGGGCTGGCCGCATCGAGATTCCAGACGATGACAACGACGACTTGCCCGGTATTCCCGACTCGGATCGCCCACCGTTCGTCGACGACGCCCGGCGCACACACGAGCGTCTCGAGCGCTCACTCGAGTCTGTAACGCGCGAGCGTGACCTTCTCCAGAACGACCTGCGCGCACAGCGCCAGCGCCGGTATCATCTCGAGGACCGACTCAAACGACTTGAGACCGAACGCGAATCGATAGCGCGCGAGCGTGACCGACTCGAGGCGGAGAACGTCCGGTTGCGACAGCGACTCGATGTTGCCGAGGAGACCTCGGGGTGGCGCTGGGTCGCCCGGCAGGCGCTTGCACACGTCCGGACGATTCGAATCGGGACGACCAAACAGGACTAATACGGATTGCTGTACCGATCTACCGGCGGTGAGTCAAACCGTGTGAAACGAGTCCCGGTGGGGGAGTGCAGCGAGTCCACCGCTGCAACCGCCGCCGGGTTGCGGTTGCGTCGGTACTGACGTACAGTAAACCATTGAGCGAAACCCGGACACCTTAGTACTGAGAGCGCGCACTTTCGGCCGTGTCGTATCCTGTCCGGGAGGCACGCCAGCGGATTCAGACGGCCCATCGCCCGACTATCGCGGCGATCAATGACTGTGCAATACAGGTCGCTGCTCCCTGGGATACCGCCCGAACCACCAACCCCGACGCAGTTGTCGGCCCCTTTCGTGACGCACTCGAGGAGCGCGGATTGCTCGAGACGCTCGCGTCGCTGTTAGTCGATGTCGTCGAGGCGCTCGACTACGAGTGTCAGGGGTCGCCGGTTCCAGCACCGCCGTACGTTATTGTCACGAGTCGCGGGCCGATGGTCCGAGCGACAATTGATCCCGGCCGTCTCGTGATTCGGTTCGACGCCTTCGAGGTGTTGCGTGACTCCGACCCCGAGCGGAGTCCCACGTATCATCGGTGTGATGGCGTGACAGTCGACGTCTCACTCGAGTAGGATGGCTGTTCTCGTGGGTGCTGATTTGACTCACTCGAGCAATATTGCTATCCTCACGAACTCCCTTGGCTCCTATTAATAACATCGTTAGGTTCATTACTAACTACCCGCAACTGATGAGTGGTGACTACTAGTGACTGATTCACGACGCTCGTCTCGTCGGTCATTGCTCGCGACGTCCGGCTCCCTTGCAGCACTCGCATTTGCCGGCTGTCTCAGCGATGATGACGATGGAAACGGCAATGGAAGCAGCGACGACCATGACGACGACCACGACGATAATCATGATGACGACCACGATCTCCCCGTCGCCGAATTCGACGTTCTCGACCGCGACCACGACGAGGATGTCCTCGTCTACATCCACGGCGACCACTGGCACGACGACCCACTCGAGATCCCCCATGACGATTACCTCTCGCTCGGAGCATCCGTCGAAGATGAGGACGGTGATGAGATCGAACTCGGCGACGGAATCGATCTCGAGGTCGATATCGTCAGCGGCGACGACGTGATCGACGTCGACTTCCACGGCGATCACGTCCACATTCACGGCGAGGACGATGGCTTTGCAGATATTACGTTCCAACTCGTCGAAGACGGCGAGGTTGGCTACGAAACGCCAGAACTCGAGGTCGACGTTGGTGACCACGATCACGACGATCACGACGATCACGGCCACGCGGAGGTTGAGGAACTGAAGATCCTCGACCGCGCTGAAGATCCCCACGAGCAGGTCGCGGCGTATCACGACGACCACTGGGACGGTGAACTCCCACACGTCCACGTCGATGCACACGTTTCGCTGGGCGGCGAGTTCTACGATGACCACGGTGACGAGATTCCGATTGGTGGGTCCGAGGAGTACGAACTCGGTGTCCGCGTTGCCGACGACGCCAACGAGGATATCGTCAAGATTGACGACGCCGACGACTTCCACGGCGACCACGTCCACATCCACGGCGAAGCAGACGGCGAGACCGAGGTCGTCTTCATGCTCTGGCATGACGACCACGCCGACTGGGAAAGCGAGCCACTCGCAATCACGGTCGAAGACCACTAACGGACCCTGCTGACTGTCGGGTTCGCCGTGGCATCCGGCGACCCCGTCTGCCGAACTGGTTGCGGTCGCGGTCCCCGCCTCGCGCTCGATCCCCTCTGCGGTGTTACTAGCGAATCGGCCTATAGCTACCTTCGATTATTAACTGCGCTATTTTGGATAACAACCCTTTTACCCGAGAGAGCGTACCCTCGTACATGGACCGAACACGCCGTTCAGTACTGCGCTCGAGTGCGAGCGTCGGTGCAGGTGCCGTTGCACTCGGCGGGCTCGCGGGGTGTCTGAGCGAGCCGGATACTGGACGTGATCCTGACGGCGGCTATGCAGCATTTTTCGCTCTCTGGGATTGGACCGAACAGATTTCTGGCGACCAAATGGACTTCGAGAACCCTGTGAGTACGGGCGAGATGGGACATGGTTGGGATCCACAGAGCGATCTCATCGCCGACATCGCTTCCACGGAAGTGTTCGTCTATCTCGACACACCCGAGTTCTCGTGGGCACAGAACGTCGCCGCTGACCTCGAGAGCGATTACGATCACATCACGCTGATTGACGCGATGGACGGCCTCGAGTCGGAACTGTTGCCGGCTGCTGGAGGGGATGGCCACGACCACGACGATGGTGACGACCACGACGACCACGACGACCACGACCACGATGGTGACGACCACGACGAGTACGACGGTGACCCAGCGGACGTCTCGATTGCGGAGTTCCAACTCATCAATCGCCAGACGGGCAATGACGCCGCCTCCTGGCACAACGACCACTGGCATCAGGGGCTGCCTGACGTCCCAGTCGACAGCTACGGTGCCGTCGGCGCAGTCGTCGAAGACGACGAGGGACGCGTCCTGCCACTCGGCGAGGGCGACCCGTTCTCGCTCGAGGCCCGCATCGTCGACGGTGCAACTGAGGGACTCGTCGATATCGACTCTCATGGCGACCACCTCGAGTTCCACGGCCTCGAGACGGGCCGAACGCGCGTTATTTTCGAACTCGTCGCAGACGGCGACGTCGTCTGGGATTCGAGCGCCGATACGCTCACACTCGAGGTTGTCGACGAACTCGACGAGAGTGAGGTTCCGGAGTTTTACGATCCACACGTCTGGACCGATCCGATGCTCGTCCAGGAGATGGTCACGACAATTGCGGACGGCCTCGCCGAACTCGACCCGGACAACGCCGAAACGTATCAGGACAACGCCGACACCTACAGCGAGCGTCTCGAGGACGTCCACGAGCAGTTCCAGACGGTCGTCGCAGAAGCTGAACGCGACGTTGCCGTCCTCGCCGGCCACGACTCGTTCCAGTATCTCGAGCAGCGATACGGGTTCGACGTTCATACGCCGTCCCCGATTTCGCCGGATGCGGACCTAACGCCCGGTGATCTGGCCGATACCATCGAACTGATTGACGAGGAAGCAATCGAGACGATTCTGTACGATCCGTTCGACGCGAACGAAGGCGAGATGCCTCGAGAAGCTGAACACTTACTCGAGAACAGTATGGCGACCGACGCCGTCCCGATCAGCCCCACTGAGGGAACGACTGCAGAGTGGAACGAACAGGACTGGGGCTGGGTCGAGCAGATGGAGGAGTTGAACATTCCATCACTGCGGGCAGCACTTGGAGCTGAGTAGAATGCAACATGTACATATCCTCGCGGTCGAACTGCTGGTGAATCGAGAGTGAGTAACGCAGTCAACGTTCGAAACGTCTCGTTCGCTTACGGTGACCAGCCTGCACTCGAGGACGTCACGCTGACTATCGAGTCCGGGGACTTCTTGGGATTGATTGGGCCGAACGGATCGGGGAAAACGACGCTTCTCCATATTATTCTCGGGCTTCTCAGCCCCGATAGCGGCGTCGTCGAACTGTTCGGCCAGCCCGTGGACTCGTTCGATCAGGGCGAGCGCATCGGCTACGTTTCACAGAAAGCAACGGATCGTGGCGGGACGATGCCCGTCACCGTTCGTGAGTGTGTCCGAATGGGCCGATTTGCTCACGTGGGTCACGGTCGACTCAGCGATGAAGATCGCAAAATTGCAGATGACGCACTCGAGACGGTCGACATTACGGACCTCGCTGACCAGCAGATGAACCAACTGTCGGGTGGACAGCGCCAACGAGCTTATATCGCGCGGGCGCTGGCCTCGGAAGCCGACTTGCTCGCACTGGATGAACCGACGGTCGGTGTCGATGCAGAATCGCGTGATGCGTTCTATCAGTTGCTCGAGTCGTTAAACGAGTCGGGAATCACGATTATTCTGATCGAGCACGATATCGGCGTTGTCACGGATCGGGCGGATCGAATCGCCTGCATCAATACGCAACTGTATCACCACGGCGATACGGAATCGTTCGTCGAAAGCGATGCACTAAGTGAAGCCTACGGGGCGACAGGCACGGTCGTCCACCATCACCACTGATGAGCGGGGACGAACGCGCCTCAGGAGCACGCGACGCTGCGGAGGCACAGCAACCGGAGACACACGAGGGGCTCGATCTTCGCTACGGCCTCGAGATCGTCGGGATCGGCCTCGTTGCGCTGCTTGCAACGGCGATGATCGCGTTTATCGCCCTCGACTGGTTGCGCCACCTCAACGGCAGTGCGGCGGTGCTCTTCGAGCAGTTCCTCATCGCTGGCATGTGGATTGACTACTCGGTTGGGACAAACGTCTTCCAGCACGCGTTTATGTGGCGAATGATCGCCACTGGCGTCCTCATCGGAATCGTCGCGCCGCTAATCGGGACCTACCTCGTCCACCGGCAAATGGCGCTGATCGGTGAGACGCTCGCCCATACCGCGTTCGCGGGCGTTGCAGTCGGCTTCCTTGTCATCGCCGTGACGGGCTGGGAGGGCTCGCTGTTGATCGTCGCACTCATTGTCAGCATACTCGGTGCACTCGGCGTCCAGTGGCTGACCGAACACACCAACACGTTCGGTGACGTGCCGATTGCAATCATGCTCACCGGGAGTTTCGCTGTTGGGACGTTGCTGATTAGCTGGGGGCGAGGGACGATGTCGGTTGCCATCGATATCGAGGGCTGGCTCTTTGGGAGCCTCTCGGTTGTGCCATCCGGTGGCGCGCGTATGATGGCAGTTCTCACGGTGTCCGTCGTCGCCGTCATCGCGTTGACGTACAAACAACTGCTGTTTATCACGTTCGACGAGCAGGCGGCCCGCGTCGCCCAACTCAACGTCACCGCCTACAACACTCTGCTGGTCGTTATGACTGCCGTCGTCGTCGTCGGCGCGATGCAGATTCTCGGTGTGATCCTCGTCGCCGGGATGCTCGTTATTCCCGTCGCGGCTGCCTCACAGATCGCCAATAGCTTCCGTGAAACGCTGTTTCTCTCGATTCTGTTCGGCCAGGTCTCGATACTTGGCGGCTTTGCGTTCGCGCTCAGTCAGAGTCTCCCACCCGGTGGTTCGATTATCGTCGTCGCAATCTGTTGTTATCTCGCAACAATTGCGCTCTCGAGTCGCTCTGGTGTTGCACTCTCCATGCATTAATTTGGTCGCGTGCCCGAGTATGCCATCCGTTCACAGATCCTTTGTCGCTGCAGTCGAATACTCAGTATGGCCATCGAAGCCTCGTTCACCGCCGAGGAAGGAGAGTTTCCGCTCGCAGAGGTCTTCTCGAAGTTTCCCGCTTCCCGTATCGAACTCGAGCGGGTCATCCCGACAAACGACGCGTTGGTTCCGTACTTCTGGTTGCAAGACGTCGATGCAGCAGCGATTGATCTCGAGGGTGTTGACCATCCGGGTATCAACGACCTCCAGATTATCGACGCCCTCGAGACGGAGGTGTTCGTTCGGATCGACTGGGATTTCGACTACGAAAGCGTGCTGACGGCCATTTTCGAGACAGATATCGCGCTGGTATCGGCAGTTGGCACGCACGAGAAGTGGACGTTCGACGTCCGAGCGACGGAGCAGGCGGCCGTCTCGGAGTTTCAGTCGTACTGTCGTGAGTGTGGGATCCCCATCGAACTCGTCCAGTTGCACGCACTTTCGCCGTTGCATTCGGGCAGTGAGTACGACTTGACGGATGCCCAGCGCGAGGCGTTAGTGCTTGCGTACTCGCATGGGTACTACGATTCACCGCGGACTGCATCACAGGACGATATCGCCGCTGAACTCGAGATTACGCGACAGGCAGTTGCATCCAGATTGCAACGCGGAACGCGGAACTTGATTGCAAGTACACTCATTGGCGCGACGGACTGAGGGGGTATCGTCGCCTCCCAGCGCCCTTGAAACCGGGCCTTCAGCGCTGTCTCTTGGTTTGTCAGCGAGAAACAATACACTCCGACGATACCCCCGATGACGTATAGTGAGGTTACGTATGCAAAAGTCAGCCATAGATGTTCGACGTGATTAGAGAGAGTGTGCGCGACATCGAGCACTCGAGAGACGTTCTCACTCTGTCCGACAGTAAACCGGAGCCATATGCGCATCGACTCCTCGAGCCTACAGTGACGGCCATCGAGAGCACAGACGAAACAGCGAGGTCGACTGCGAATGGATGAGACAACCGATCTCCCCAGTTCCGGCGCGGATACCGTCGTTGAACGGGGGGAAACGTACGACCACGACCAGTACGGAACAGTCGAGGTCTCAGCAATCTGGAAAGGTGTCAACGGCGTCGATACGACGCGCGAAGCTGTCGAGACGGACACGTATATCGTCCGCTACTCGGCCGACGATGATGGCGATCCTGTCGATGAATTGACCGATACGTTGGACGAATTTCTCGAGGCTATCGAGTAACTGCTCGAGCAGTCACAGTTCGATTCTTCTGTCTGCCTACGCCGTGGGAACGAGAGCGGGCTTTAACTCACTTCGAAGTGACGTCTCAGATGATGGGACGGCTAGCTACACTCTTCGATCCCGAGACTGTCGGCGTGGTCGGTGCAACCGACCGTGACGGCGCAGTTGGCCGGGCGATCCTCGAGAATCTACAGTCGGATTTCGACGGTGAGATCGTCCCGGTAAACCCCTCTCGCGAGGAGGTTCTTGGGCTCGAGTGCTATGAAGACGTGTCGAGTGCGCCGCCGATAGAGCTGGGTGTCGTCGTCGTTCCCCCGCCAATCGTTCTCGAGGCGGTTCGGGAACTCGGCGAGACGGGGACGGAAAACGTCGTCGTCATCACAGCCGGCTTTGCGGAGACCGGCGGCGACGGGGCCACGCGCGAGCGACGGCTCCGAGAAATCGCCACTGAATACGATCTGAACGTTGTCGGCCCGAATAGCCTCGGCGTTATGTCGACGCCGAGTGGCATGAACGCCACGTTCGGCCCCGAAAACGCCCGCGAAGGCTCGATTTCGTTTATGAGCCAGTCGGGTGCGTTCATCACCGCTGTACTCGACTGGGCGAACGAACAGCGAATCGGATTCAAAGACGTCGTCTCACTGGGCAACAAGTCCGTCCTCGACGAAACGGACTTCATCGAGGAGTGGGGCGAAGACCCTGAGACGGACGTGATCATCGGCTATCTCGAGGATATCGATGATGGCCAGCGATTCATCGAGACAGCCCGTGAGGTGACTAACGACACGCCAATCGTCCTCGTGAAATCAGGGCGAACTGACGCGGGGGCACAGGCTGCGTCCTCACATACGGGTGCAATTGCGGGCAGTGAACGCGCCTATCAGGCCGGCTTAGAGCAGGCAGGCGTAATTCGCGCCGAGTCCGTCCAGGAACTGTTCGACTACGCGCGGGCACTGTCAGGACTGCCCGAACCCGACGCCGACGGCGTCGCCGTCGTGACTAACGCCGGTGGCCCCGGCGTCCTGACAACCGATGCCGTCGGTGACTCGACGCTCGACATGGCGAACTTCACCGACGAAACCATCGACCGACTCGGCGCGGCGATGCCCGACGAGGCGAACATCTACAACCCAATCGATGCCATCGGCGACGCCGACACCGAGCGCTTTGGCGAGGCCTTAGAGATCGCACTCGAGGACCCGAACGTCGGCAGTGCCGTCGTCGTCGCCGCGCCAACGGCCGTCCTCACCTACGACAACCTCGCCGAGACGGTGATCGAAAAACGCGAGGCCTACGACAAACCGGTCGTCACCTGCCTGATGGGCGGGAGCCGCGCTCGAGCGGCCGACGAAGTGCTCCGGGAGTTTGGCATCCCGAACTACTTCGATCCCTCGCGGGCGATTGCGGGTCTTGACGGACTGACGCGTTATCGTGACGTTCGCGCGCAGGTTCGAGACGACCCCATCGCGTTCGATGTCGACCGCGAGCGTGCCCGCGAGATCATCGCGCGAGCAACGGATCGTGAGGACAACCGACTCGGCGTCGAGTCGATGGACCTCCTCGAGGCGTACGGGATTCCCACACCGACGGGCGAAATCGTCGACGACCCGGCGCGGGCACACGAGGTCGCCGAGTCAATCGAGGGCGACGTCGTGATGAAGATTGTTAGCCCGGATATCTCACACAAGTCCGACATCGGCGGCGTGAAAGTCGGCGTGAGCGACGACAACGTCTACGACGCCTACGAGGATGTCGTCTCACGGGCGCGTAACTATCAGCCCGACGCGACCATCATCGGCGTGCAGGTCCAGGAGATGCTCGATCTCGAGGCCTCGACCGAAACCATCGTCGGGATGAACCGTGACCCGCAGTTCGGCCCGCTGTTGTTGTTCGGCCTCGGCGGGATCTTCGTCGAAATTCTCGAGGATACGTCGGTCAGAGTCGCCCCAATCGGTGAGGACGAAGCCCGCGCGATGGTCGACGAGATTCAGGCTGCGCCGCTGTTGCGCGGCGCGCGTGGCCGCGAACCGGCGGACGTCAACGCGGTTGTCGAGACGATCCAGCGACTCTCACAGCTCGTGACGGACTTCCCGTCGATCCTCGAGTTGGACGTGAACCCGCTCGTGGCCGGCCCCGAAGGCGTACAGGCGATTGACCTGCGACTGACTGTCGATACGGAGGCGTTCACCGATGACTGACACAGATACCGATACTGACACCGACACCGATCAACAGACCGAACCGACACGCAGCCCCGACTCGAGCGCCGGCGAGACCGAGACAATCCTCGTCAGTTCGCTCGCCGAAAGCGTCGGCAAGACTGCGATCACGCTTGCGCTGGCCGAACTCGCCCACGAAGACGGCGACAGCGTCGGCTACATGAAGCCAAAGGGCACGCGCCTGCAGAGTAACGTCGGCAAGACCGTCGACGAAGACCCGATGCTCGCACGCGAACTGCTCGGTCTCGAGGCCGAGATGCACGACTTAGAGCCCGTGGTCTACTCGCCGACGTTCATCGAGCAGGCGATCCGCGGGCGCGAAGACCCAGCAAAACTGCGCGAACGCATTACGGAGGCGTTCGACGACCTCGCTGCAGGCCACGACCGAATGTTCGTCGAAGGCGGCGGCGAGTACGCCGTTGGTGGCATCGTCGACCTTACTGATGTTGACGTCGCGGAACTGCTCGAGGCTCGCGTCGTACTGGTCGCGCCCTATCAACAGCCCGGCGACGTCGACGACGTCCTCGCCGCGGCCGACGCCTTCGGTGACCACTTTGCTGGCGTCATCTTCAACAACGTGCCCGACGCGGCCTACGACCAACTCGAGACCGACGTGGTTCCCTTCCTCGAGGGCCGAGACGTGTCGGTTTACGGCGTGCTTCCGAGCGAACAGACGCTCGCAGGTGTCACCGTCGCCGAACTCGCGGACGAACTCGGCGCGTCGGTGCTCGTCGACGAGGGCGAAGACAGCTATGTCGAACGCTTCGCCGTCGGCGCAATGGGTGCCGACAGCGCACTCCGGCACTTCCGCCGGACGAAAGACGCGGCCGTCATCACCGGTGGCGACCGCGCCGAGATTCACACCGCCGCGCTCGAGGCCCCCGGAATCCGCTGTTTAATTCTCACTGGTGGCCACCGACCATCCGGTGCGATACTGGGCCAGGCCGCTGAGAAGGGCGTTCCCGTCCTTTCGGTCCAGACGGATACCGTGACGACCGTCGAGCGCGCAGAAGATGTCGTCCGAAGCGGACGCACTCGAGACGCCGACACCGTCGCACAGATGCAGGCGTTACTGTCGGACCACGCCGCACTCGAGGACGTTCTCGGACTCGAGAGGTAGTCGCCGGAACCATCGCGGGGCTGTCGTGGGACGAAACGGTGGCTATGGCTCGATTTCAGCCCGTTTCTGTATTTTTGGTCCGTCCATCGGTGGGTGAGGTGACTGCACTGTCTGACCAACAATTAAGAGTCCGCCGCGCATGAGCCAAGACATGGGAGACATGGACGACACCCCGCAGGAAATCACCTCAATCGTCGGCCGCGAGGTTTACTCGAACAGCGGCGTTTTCGTCGGCGAAATCGAGGACCTCCAGTTGAATATCGACGGCCAGGTCGTCACTGGCCTCGCACTCGGCAATCTGAATCGCGAACTGTTTTCACAGGAAGCCCAGTCCGGCCAGGGCGTCATCGTCCCATACCGGTGGGTTCGCTCCGTTGGCGACGTGGTTCTGGTCAACGAAGTTGTCGAACGCGTTCGCGACCCCGACGACGAAGAAGACGAAATTCTCGCCTGATACGGATTGCGGTACCGATTTGCCGGCGGTGAGTCGAACCGTGTGAGACGAGTCTCGGTGGGGGAGTGCAGCGAGTCCACCGCTGTAACCGCCACCGAATCGCGGTTACGACGGAAATGACGGACAGTAACCCGTATGAATCTGCGCGCTGTTCTCGAGGCACTTTGAAACAGGGGAGCGATGCCTACTGTGACCAAGTCATTGATTTCTTCGGGCTGGGGCGAGACGATCTGAGACTGCAGAATCGACACGCGAGACACGCACGTCTTCGCGCTGGATGTGAGCATTAGGACCCGTTCGAACCTTCCGTGCCGTCGACGCCCATCGTATCGAACAGCGTCCGCGTGACTGCCTCTTCGGTCAACTCGAGGAGCGTATTCCGGTTGTCGTCGGATATTTCGATGCCGGTGAAGATGCCGAGCGGGATCTCTGCGCTGGCCTGCGTGGAGTGGCCGGCGGTTTCGCCCATCTCGCCGTAGGCGTCATCGAGCACTTTGCCGATGTTGATACGGATATCCTTCGACCGGCCGGCGAGGAAGATGGTCTCGTCGGCGATTCCGAAGACCGCAGTCGTGGTGACACCCTCGAGATCGAGGAGGTGACTCGCGGCCTGCGTGAGTGCCTCGCGGTCGCGGACGAACCCGGCGTTCGAGACGAGATGGCTGCCTTGGACGTCGCGGTTGGTGATCGCTTCGGCGAGCACGTCGAGCGTTTCCGGCGACATCGACGGTGATTCGACCTGCTCTAGGGTATCGTGGTTCGCGAACGGATAGAGATACGCCGCAGCGGTGAGGTCTGCGGGGGTTGTGTCGCGTTTGAAATCCAGCGTCTCCGCGCGGATTCCGTACAGAAGCGCAGTCGCGACTTCCTCCGAGACGTTCATGTCGAATTCCTGAATGTACTTCGTGATGATCGTCGACGTCGAGGACATGTTCGGCCGAATATCGACGAATTCAGGTTCGTAATCGGCCTCGAGTTCGTGATGGTCGATCACCGCATCAACCGAGAGGTCCATTTCCGCGCTGGTCGCGTGATCGACCAGTGCAACGGTGTCATAGACCGACCGATCCTCGAGTTCGTCCCACTGGAGGAGTTCGATTCCTAGAAGATTGACGAACGCACGATTTTCCTGGTGACCCATATCGCCTAAATAGACGATATCCGAGTCGATGCCGAGATGGTCCGCAATCGCCTGGAGTGCGGCCGCAGACGCAATCGAATCCGGATCGGGACTGTCCTGCGTGATGATCGCCAGTCGAGAGGACGTCTCCTCGAGTAAGTCCGCAAGCTTGCTGGCGTTGTACTCGAGTTCACCCGACTCGAGCGCTCGCAGTGCGGATTCGGCGATGACTGAGGAGGGGTTGATAACGACGTCAGCGCCCAACTCCTCGAGTTCGTCGCCCGAGACTGGATCGCTCGCGCGCGCGACGATGAATTGGCCGTCGTTTTGGTCGCGGATGTGTTTGACTGCCTCTTTGTTCGATTCGACATCGGACGCGAGGATGAGGACAACGCCGCGTTCGCTGACGAGATCGGCAACCTCGGGTTCGCTGATGTCGGCGGTGCGAGCGTCTAGGTCCTGGTCGCGCAGCGATTCGACGCGGCTCTCATCGCGGTCGATGATGAGGACGTCTTTGCCCTGCTGGACCAATTCTTCAGCGACGGCGTAGCCCACGCTGCCACAGCCCAAGATCGCGTAGTCAGAGATCGACGAAATCGTAACCCCCGTACTCATTGCACGTGTGGTCGGACCGGCCACACTTAACGGTCCCGAAGATTGTTACGTTTCGATAGTGTCATCGGATCCAGTACTCGATACCTCTCGAGGACGCCTCCGTGCGTGTCCCGGTCTGTCACGACAGTCTTCAAGGGAAACGTATTTGAACGACCGCCGGAAACTCGAGGGTATAGGGCCGGTAGCTCAGTTCGGCAGAGCGTCTGACTCTTAATCAGACGGTCGCGTGTTCAAATCGCGCCCGGCCCGTATTCTCGCCGCGAACAAACTCGTGAGCGGCGAGCATCGGAACCGGCGTGATTTGAAGTAGACGAGTCGCAGCCAGCGAGGGATCTTCGATCCCTCGAGCAGTCGGCGCTCTGCGCCGACGACCGCGCAACGAAGTGAGCAGGAACGTCTCGGCGTAGTTCATAATCGCGCCCGGCCCCACACCGTTTACAACCGCATTTCGTTCGCACAGTTCATACTCGAGGCTGGGGATGACGCGGACGTCCAGACTGACGGCGAATACTCTGATCATTTTTCTTCGAGTGCATCTTGTATCTGGGGTCCGAATGCGATCCATGACTTCACACTCCCCGTTCCGTGTCGTTTGCCTTGCTGGTCCGAGTGATTCGGGCAAGACGACGCTCGTCGAGGAACTCATCCCGCGGCTCATAGACGACGACACCAGCGTTGGGACCGTCAAATCGATTCATCACGATATCGAGATCGATACGCCCGGGACAGACACCCACCGCCATCGCACGGCCGGTGCCGAAACCGTCGTCGGGATTACGCCCGAACTCACGTTCGACATCTCGAGCCAGGGCAAACGGAATCCGCCGGAGCCACCTGCATCGTTCGCGTCGCTGCTCGAGGATGACCCTGAACAACAAGCACTCGCTGCCACGCTTGCACGCCTCGAGCGCCGCGGCTACGATATCGTTCTCGTTGAGGGCTTTACCGAGGCTCCGCTGCCGACGATTCTCGTCGGAGATCGGTCGCCGGACGCCGTCGGCGGGCCGGTGATCGGCCGACGTGAGGACGGACTCGAGGCGCTGATCACGAGCGTTCAGGCACTCGAGGATGTTCGTGACACCAGCTGAAATCGCAAGGAATGCCGTTTTACTGTTGTGGCACTGCCATGATGCTATAGCGCAGTAGTCACTCGTACGACAGCACTACCGGTGGTGCTATACATCAATTTTCATTAGTGTGTGTTTGGCCATGAATGAAGCGATAGGAGATGATGAAAGTCGGTTTGAGCGCGTCTAATTGCTTTGGAAGTGAGACTATTGCAGTCCCGGTTGTACTGAGAGACGAACTTATGACATCGATCGCAGACATCGAAATTCCGGCCGCAGGTACCGGACTGGGCGACCTCTTCGAGGACGTTCCCTCGCTGAGTTGTGAGATGGAACGCGTCATCGCCTCGAGCGGGCACTGCCTGTGGCTTTCGGGGGCGACACAGGACGAAATCGAACGGGCGCTTGCGACCTCGAGCGAAATCGAAGCGTATGCGCTGGTCAGTGAGGATACCGATCGCTGGCTCTACGACATCGAATTCGACCCCGAAACGGTCGACCCGTTCACGGTCGTCCTCGAGGAAGGTGGGACAGTGCTGTCCGCGTCGGCCTCGAATAACACGTGGCTACTCAGCGTTCGCGTTGTCGACCGCGAGAACGTGAGCACGCTGTACGACCGCCTCGTCGACAACGACGTCGGACCGACGATTGTCCGACTGTTCGACATGGCCGAGGAGACGCATTCGCAGTGTGGGCTAACCTCTCGACAGTACGAAACGCTGGTCGCAGCAATCGATCACGGCTACTTCGAGATTCCGCGTGAAGTCTCGATGCAGGAACTCTCGGACGAACTCGGCATCTCCCATCAGGCCCTGTCGGAGCGTCTGCGCCGAGCCTACCGCGCGCTTGTCACCTCAGAACTCAACGTCGCCGAAGAGGAGACGACTGCGCCGCCGATGCCCTCTGACTAAGACGGACTACTGTACCTGTGATCGATTCGGCGAAACAGCGGCACCACTCCATTCCTCGCTGTTTCTGCTCGCAGTATTAAGGGCCTCGAGACGCAGCGTTAGGTATGCACGTCGAGTCTACCGATGGCATTCTCGAGTTGACGTTCGACCGACCTGGCGTCCGAAACGCGATTTCGAAAGCCGTCGCCGAACAACTCGTCGAGCAGGTGACCAACGCCACGCCCGAGGAGTACGACGCAATTGTCCTCACCGGCGAGGGCGAGGCGTTCAGCGCCGGCGGTGACCTCGAGGCGATGACTGCGGGGCCTGATGAGCCACGCGCCGAGTACGAGGCGATCACCGAGAGCTTCGGCCGGGTCGTCGAAGCACTGCTCGAGTGTCCGGTCCCAATCGTCGCGAAGATCAACGGCGATGCCGTCGGCGCGGGGCTGGCGATTGCCGCCCTCTCGGATATCGCGTACGCATCGACAGATGCCACGTTCTCCTGTGCGTTCGTCCGCGTTGGCCTGATTCCGGACACCGGTGGGACGGTCATGCTTCCGCGACTCGTCGGCTTGCGGACGGCGAAGAAACTCGCGTTCACCGGCGAATTTTTCGACGCCGAGTACGCCGCCGAGATCGACCTGATCAACGAGGCAGTGCCACCAGCTGACCTCGAGGATCGGGTCACGGAAACCGTCGAGCGACTTGCCCGCCGACCAACCGACGTTCTCGGCATGACGAAACAGGCACTCCACGAGAACATGGGCCGGCCCTGGGACGACGCCCTCGAGTACGAAACCCTGTTGCAGGTCCAAGCACGCCACACTGACGCTCACGAGGAAGGCGTTACTGCGTTTCTCGAGGGTCGTCAGCCGGAGTTCGATGTCTAGGCTCGAGATACAGGTGGGTCACTTGTCATTCGCTCGCAAGCTACCGCAAGCACCACCATCATGGACGACTCCGTTGACACTCACATCGTAATGAGTCCAGAGTTTACCGACGACGACATCGGCAAGACGGTTATCAATGCAAATGGCGAGGACGTCGGCATCGTTGCAGATGTCGACCACGGGACCGCACACGTCGAACCGGACCCCGGCATTACGGATACGATCAAGGCCAAACTCGGCTGGGGTGGCACCGATGACGACGCGTATCCGCTGCAGCACGAAGCCGTTTCGCAGGTGACCGACGACGAAGTTCACCTCGAGAGTGACCTGCAGGGAAGTGGGAGTGATGCTGGGGCAAGTGCTGGTGCCGGCGCTGGTGCGGGTGCTGGCTCAATGGGTGACGAAACGGCGGACACAGGGATGGGAGCGACTGATTCGGCGATGGATACCGATACGGACACGGATACCGACATGAGCCGCGAAAGCGGGGCCGAAACCACCGGTGCAGGTGCAGGCGCTGGAACGGATACGGGCCGTGGAGCCGGGATCGCGGACGACGATGACGATCTGATGGGCGACGATGATAGCGAGATGCGCCGCGATGACGATACAGGGATGATGGACGATGATGACGACGATGGATTGCTTGGTGACGACGATGACGATGATGGCCTGATCGGTGATGATGACGACGGTGGGATGATGGACGACGATGGCGACGATGATGGATTGCTTGGTGACGACGATGACGATGGCGGGCTAATGGACGACGACGATAACCGTGGGACGCGACACGATGACGATGATGGCCTGATCGGAGACGATGACGACAGCGGGCTGATGGACGACGACGATAACCGTGGGACGCGACACGATGACGATGATGGCCTGATCGGAGACGATGACGACAGCGGGCTGATGGACGACGACGATGATGACGATGAGTTACTCGGTGATGATGACGACGATGATGACGACCTCATCGGCGACGATACCCGATAACCACCGCTTGCCATCGTACACACTCGTCGAAGAGATTTTCAGCTCTCAGTTTCTTCAGAATTTCCGGTCCGCGGCGACACGATTGAGCCTTTTGTGAGACCACTCGAGTTGCTACTTAGCTCCCTGCTCCCGAACCCGGCTCACCGAACGACTCGCCGTCGCGGTCGTCAGCCCGGCGTCGACGCAACGCCGCCCGCGCGTTCGAGGCGTCGTAGCCGAAGAACACATCGTTTCCGTACGCGTCTGCCACCTCGAGTGCGTGGAGCAGATTTTCGATGTCGACGTTGACCGCGTACAGTTCGATACTAAACGGCGTCTCGAGGGCACTCTCGAAGCCCTTGGCAATCGTCTCGAGCCAGTAGGTCGTCTCGTAGGCCGTATCGTACAGCGGGACGACGAACTCATCGACGAAGGGTTCGAGTGCCTCGAGGTCGATACCGGCGCGTTCGTAGAGGTGGCCGGGATACGGATCGGGATAAAGCGTCATGTACACCCGGCCGGGGATATGCTCGACGGCCTCCTCGAGAAAATCAGTGATAACGGCTGCACGCCACTCGAGGCGGTCGTCGTACTCGCTCTTCGCAAAGCGCTGTTCGCAGACTCCACAGCGGCAGTACTCCGCTCGAGGGAAGCCGATGTCGTCGAGGCGAACGTCTCCATTTTCGGCGGCGCAGTCGTCGATAATCTCGAGCAGACCCTCGCGGTAGTCTTCGCGACTCGGACAGATGTAGGCCCAGTCGAAATAGGGCTGTTCTCTGTCTGCGGGTCGACCCATGTCGTCGACGGGGACGAGCGATGGGTCTGCGTCGGCAGCGGCATTATCGCCGAAACACGACACCATATTTACTGCGTTCTCGAGTGGTTCGGCGGACCGGCCGGTCACGTCTTTGACCTCGTAGAATCCGCGGTCGAACTCCGGCCAGTCGACTTCCTCGGCGTTTCGGGTGACGACGCCGTACATAGTGGAGGGTACGACGCCGACCCCGTAAGCCGTTCGGTTCGGGATGTTCCGTGTTATTCTGCTGGTTCGAATTCGACGTCGTCGACCTCGATATCTTCGGAGCCGCCGGCGAAGACTTTCCAGAGGACAGCGATGACGAACAGGGCGACCACAATCTTGAGTGTGCGCGACATGTACACGTCATACTTCGGTCGTCACACACTTAGATATTCTGGATGGTCTGCTAGAAATGAAGAACGGTCACAAATACAGATCGGTACCACAATCCGTCTCAGGCAGTGTCGATCAACGCGGCAATTTCCTCGCGAACAATCGTCTCACAGTATGAACACCGAACTGCACCCTCGAGCACATCGAAGCGAGACGTGACAGGTTCGTTGCCGGTCGTGATACAGCCGTCGTTCGGACAAGAGAGCACGCCCACGACGACGTCCGGCCGTTCGACGCGGTGTTTTTCGACGACTTCGTAATCGCGAACGATGTTGATCGTTGCGTCGGGTGCGATCAGCGTGAGGACGTCGACTTCGTCCTGACTCAACTCTCGGCCCTCGACCTTGACGATGTCTTTGCGCGCAAAGCGATCCGAGGGGACGTTCATCCCGACGGAGACCTCCTCGCCCTTGCTGCCATCGATTCCCAGAATTGCGAGGACGTTCAGCGCCTGTCCGCCGCGAACGTGGTCGATGACAGTGCCGTCCCGAATCTTGCTAACGCGAAGTTCGTGGTCTGTGTTCCCGTCGTGATGTTCGTGGTCGTCACTCATCGGCGCCACCTCCGTTCTTGCTCAAGAGGAGATCCAGCAGCGCCATCCGCACCGGGACGCCGTTGTGTGCCTGCTCGAAGTACGCCGCGTGTTCAGTCTCGTCTATTTCGGGCGCGATTTCGTCGACTCGAGGAAGCGGGTGCATGATCGTCAAGTCGTCGCGTGCGGCCTCGAGTATTCTCTTATCGATCTGATACTCGCCGGCGACTTTCTGGTACTCGTCTTTGTCCGGGAAGCGCTCTTGCTGGATTCGCGTCACGTAGAGCACGTCGAGCGAGGGGAGAATGTCCTCGAGCGTCTCGTGTTCGCGGACCTGTGCGTCCTGTGCTTGATGCAGGTCGTAGATAACCTCTCGCGGAAGTTGCAGACTCTCAGGGCTGATGAAGTGTTGGCGTGTGTCGAAGTTTGTCAGTGCGTGTGCCAGTGAGTGGACTGTGCGACCGTACTTTAGGTCGCCCATGATACCAATTGTGAGGTCATCCAGCCCCGCGTTCTCCCGGATCGTATAGAGATCAAGCATCGTCTGTGTCGGATGGTGGCCGGCCCCGTCGCCGGCGTTCAACAGCGGCACGTCGACGTACTCGCTTGCCATCTTCGCTGCCCCCTGTTTGGGATGGCGCAGTACGAGCGCGTCGGCGTAGCCCTCGATGACGCGGACGGTATCCGCGAGCGTCTCGCCCTTTTTGACGCTCGAGGATTCGACAGAGCCCATGTCGACGACGTCGCCGCCGAGGCGTTTCATTGCGGTTTCGAAGCTCATCTTCGTTCGCGTACTCGGTTCGAAAAAGAGCAAGCCGAGTAGCGATCCCGCGTGGCGGTCGGCGACGGCAGCGCGGTCAGCGTCGATTTCGGCCGCCCGGTCGAGGATGGCCTCGATATCCGCCCGCGAGAGTTGTTTACTCGTGATGAGGTGATCGTGACGCATTCGTTCGTGTACGCTCTCGGAACCCCCTTGAATCCCTCCATTCGACATCGCCGCGACGGTCGATAGCCCTGATCGCGTGACCTACCGACGAAGGCAAAGAATTATACAGACTCTGTGGCAACACGCCCTCGTATGGAGAGTCGGCTGGAAACCGGAATCGACGTCCTCGACCGGAAACTCGACGGTGGCTTGCCACCGGGCTGTGTTATCTCGTATACGGCGATACCGGCCAGTCAATCCGAACTGCTGTTGTACGAACTCACCGCCGCGCGCGGGACGCTGTACATCACAACCGAACGCTCCAAGCCAGCCGTCAAACGAGCCCTCGAGAATTCACCGTCCTCCATCGGCACCCCAACGATTCGTCACATCAGCGGTGAGGACCCACTTGAGGAGGCACGCCAACTCGTCGAGGCACTCCCCGAGGGTGCAAACCTGATTATCGACACGGTAGACGTCTTAGAGCGTGCGCCGATGGACGAGTACATCTCCTTTCTGAATGATCTCAAAACGCGAATGATCGAAACCGGCTCGGTTGCCGTCCTCCACTGTCTCGAGAGCGAGTCTCAACCCGAGAACCGGGCGCGGACCCACCACGCCGCTGACGCCGTCTTCGCCCTCGAAACCACAGTCACCGGCACCGAACTCGAGAACCGCCTGACGATTCCGAAGTTCCGCAACGGCGGCCAGCCAACCGAATCGATCAAACTCGAGTTGACGGAAGAAGTCCAGATCGACACGAGTCGAGATATCGCCTGACTCGAGGCTTCTCGCTCGTTCAGATTGATCACGTGTAAACTCACGTCTAGCACTGCTTGTTTTTTCGCTGGCAGCGCTCTCGAGTGTGTAAGAGATGGTCCGATAGACGGACCGAAAATCGTCGTTGTGCGTTCGGTTGTGGTCGGTTTCGAGCGAGTCGAGTGTCTTACTCGTCTGCGCCTTCGAGTTCTTCGACGATCTCGTCAGCATCGACGTCGGCGTCCTCGAGGGCTTCCTCGATGTCCTCGCCGCCCATACCGCCCATGCCGCCCATCATACCGCCCATGCCCATGCCACCCATGCCGTCGATGACTTCCTGGACGATGACGCGGTCGACATCGACTTTCTCCATAATCTGCTGGGCGATCTGCTGTTTGCCCATCATCCACTGCTGGTTCATCGTCATCTGGGGCGTGGCCTCGAGATAGAGCGTCTCTTTCTCGACGAGTTCGGTTTCGAACTCGGGTTCGGCGTCCTCGTCGTCGTCTTCGTCGGGTTCGACTGGAACTTCCTCTTCGACCTCGTCCGTCTCGATCCAGAGGTCGGGTTCCATCCCGAGGAACATCTCGAACAGTCCGGCGGCTTTCTGCTCGCGGTCGTCAACTTCGCCGAGGATTTCGTACTCGTACTCGACGTCCTCACCGGCGAGTGGGTGGTTGAAGTCAACGCGTGCGCGACCGCCGATGATCGTGCTGATGTAGCCCTGCTCACCGTCGATCTGGATGTTTGCACCAGGGTAGCGGTCGTCTTCGTCGATCTTCTCGGCGCTGACGGTCTGGACGTTGTCAGCATCGTACTCGCCGAATGCGTCTTCGGCGGCAACCGTCACGGTGCCCTCGTCGCCGGCTTCGGAGCCGGTGATGGCTTCTTCGACGTCTTCGAAGATGTGGCCCTCTCCGAGAACGATTGTTCGGGGCTTGAACTCCTGGCCCTGATCGTCGACGCCTTCTTCCTCGGCGACGTCTGGGTCGGTCGTGTCGACCAACTGGTCGCCGTCGCTCGTGTACGCGGTGTACTCCAGTTCGACGAAATCGCCGTTCTGGAGTCCGTCTGCGTCTTCATCGACATCCTCTGCAACGTCATCGGCCTGTTCTGCAGGCTCGGCTTCCTGTTCCTCGGTCATACCTTGTACGTCCCGCCGTCCACATTTAAGTACGACGCTTTGGCCCGAGAACGACCGTTACTTACTCGCCCTCGCCGTCCACTCGAGTAGTCTATGTACGAGGTTGAAGTCAAGGTGCCAGCCGATCTCGAGGCCGTTCGCGAGCGTCTCGAGGCACTCGGTGCCGAACACGAGAATACAGTCGTACAGGCGGATACGTACTACGACGCGCCGCATCGATCCTTCCCCGACACCGACGAGGCGCTTCGCATTCGGCGGGAGTCGACGTCCGAAACGGACGAGTCCGAGAGCCGCGTGACGTACAAAGGGCCGCTACTCGACGACGAATCGAAGAGCCGCGAGGAGCACGAGACCGGCGTTGCGGACGGCGAGACGATGGACGCCGTCCTGACGAATCTGGGCTTCGAGCCGGCCGCAACGGTTCGAAAGGAACGCGAGCATTTTCACCTCACACTCGAGGCCCACGACTTCGCCTACACGATCACCCTCGACAGCGTCGACGACGTCGGCGAGTTCGTCGAGGTCGAAACCGATGTCGAACACGAGGGCGCACTCGAGCCCGCTCGCGAGGGCGCATATGCTGTCCTCGAGCGACTCGATCTCGAGCCGGACGACCAGCTTCGAACGTCATATCTGGGGCTCTTGCTCGAGTCCTGATCGGTTGGCCGACGAGTGAAATTACTGCGGCGCATTTTCAGAGCGGAATCTGTTTCCGCAAGTTATAGAACCACGGTCTGCCAAGACTCGATAATGAGCGAGCGGAACATTCGGGTCGAGCCAATCGACCGTCAGGCAGTCGAAGATCAAGAAGTCGAAATCGTTGAGCGAAAAGGAATCGGGCATCCCGACTCGATCTGTGACGGCGTCGCAGAGAGCGTCGCTAGCGCGCTGGCACGCGAGTATCTGGATCGGATCGGCAAGGTGCTTCACTTCAATACGGACGAAACGCAACTCGTCGCTGGCGAGGCCGCACCCGCCTTCGGCGGCGGCGAAGTCGTCGATCCCATCTATCTGCTGATCGTCGGCCGCGCCACCAAACGCTACGAGGGCGAGATGTTTCCTGCCGAGACCATCGCACTCCGGGCCGCCCGCGAATACCTCGAGGAGACGATCCCGCACCTGACCATCGGTGAGGACATCGTCGTCGACGTGAAACTTGGCGAGGGGAGTGGTGACCTGCAGGATGTCTTCGGCGAGGACGAAGTCACCGTTCCGATGGCAAACGACACGAGTTTCGGCGTCGGTCATGCGCCGCTGACGGAGACGGAGCAGATTGTCTCGGAAGCCGAGGCACGACTCAACGGCGAGTTCTCCGATGAGAACCCGTATCTCGGTCAGGACGTGAAACTGATGGGCAAACGCGAAGGTGACACGATTGACGTCACCGTCGCCGCAGCCATGGTCGATCAGCACATCGCCGATATCGACGAGTACGCTGACGCTGTCGAATCGGTTCGGGAGTTCGTCGCCGAGGTTGCCGCCGAACACACCGACCGCGAGGTCCACGTTCACGTCAACACCGCCGACGACTACGAGGAGGGATCGATCTACCTCACCGTCACCGGCACGTCCGCCGAGCAGGGCGACGACGGCTCCGTCGGTCGGGGGAACCGTGCAAACGGCCTCATCACCCCGAACCGCTCGATGTCGATGGAAGCCACGAGCGGCAAGAATCCGGTCAACCACATCGGGAAGATCTACAACCTGCTCTCGACCGAAATCGCCGAGGAAGTCGTCAGCGAGGTCGACGGCATCCGTGACCTTCGCGTGCGTCTCCTCTCTCAGATCGGTCGTCCAATCGACCAGCCCCACGTCGCTGACGTCCACCTCGTCACCGCAGACGGTGTTTCCCTCGAGGATGTCCAGAGCGACGTCGAAACAATCGTCGACGAGGAACTCGCCGACGTGACGGGCATTACGCGCCGCGTCATCGACGGCGAACTCTCGACGTTCTAATCCGATTTTCGCACTGTTTCTGATTTATACTGGCAGTCCCATAAGGTTCCAGTAGCGAAACACCCAGAGCAACACGGCGAGTGCGAGGACGACTGCCGTGTAGTGGATGCGACCGGCGACTCCCCAGTAGGACTCTCGCCACGCCTGAACGGCATACCATGCTGCGACAATTGTTGCAATCGCTGCGAGTATCGGGACTGTGAACGAAAGCGACAAGCCTGGTGGCGGAGCGTTGACCAGCGATCCCCAGCCAAGAACCGAAAGCACGACCTCGAGGGCAAACAGCGCGATCACGAACCCGACGAGCAGCGCGCCTGCGCCTCCGGCTGTGAGTCGAGCGCGGTGAGAGCCTCTCGAGCCGGTCGGTGACGCGCCCTCACCGCGAACCCGGCGAACTGCGGCGGCGAGCGGCCACCCGAGGACCCCAGAGAGGACGACGAGTGCGGAGCCCAGGCCGAGCCCGACCTGAGTATATAGGTCATCGTACCACGAGGTACGCGTGTACGTCCACACCGCGCTATCGGACGTGAAGTCCGTAATCTCGCCGTCGGTTTCGTGGAACACGAGTGTCGCTTGGCCGTCGACGCGACGGAACACCAGTGGTTCGAGTTCGACCCAGCGTGACTGGCTGCTCCCGTCTACAACTAGCGTGCCGTCATCGTCGATCCAGATGTCTACGCCCGGACTCGTTCCCGAGAACAGGGTCTTCTCGTATGTTGTGAGTTCGTGGGTCATAAACGCCCGATAGCTCCCCTCGAGGTCGTCGGCACGGTGGGGTCGCCCGTCGGGAGTCAATTCTGCATCAGTCGTCGGGACATACCGGTCGAGAAACTCGTCTTCGAACTCCGAGACGGCCGGTCCGGGCGTAGCGCCCTGAAACGAGACGAACAGTCCGAGATCGAGTTCAGGGATGAGGAGGAACTGGCTGTGATATCCCATTCCCCCGCCGCCGTGGTAGAGCAGGCGGATATCGTCGCGCGTTCGCACGAAGAGTCCGAACGCCATCCGCTCGAGTTCTTCGTGTGGGGTAAACCACTGTTCGTGCATCGCCGTCGTGGCGTCTTCGGAAAGCATTCGTCCAGTGTCGGTCGCGCCGCCCTCGAGGTGAGCGAGCAGGAACTGGGCCATATCGCTCCCGGTCGACCACATCCCCGATGCGGGCGGAACGTTCGAGTGAAACTGAAGGTCTCGTCGAATCCCTTCGCGAGTTTCATCATCGACGTGGTTTGGGATGACATCGAACGTCGTTCGGTCCATGCCGAGCGGGTCGAAAATCGCGTCATTGACGTAGTCGGCGAATCGCATGCCGGCAACGTCAGTGATCACCTGACCGGTCAGTGCTGGTGCATAGTTCGTATACCCCATCACTTCACCGGGTGGTCGAAGGCGACTCGGCTGATAGGTGCCAACCGATTCCGCGAGGGGCTGGCGGGCATCGGGATCCGCGACGGTGTCGTTTCGCATCCGCGGCTCGAAGCCGGCGGTGTGTGTCGCCAGATGCGTGAGCGTGATCGACTCGTCGAACGTCTCCGGCACTGACACCGACTCGAGGTACTGATTCACGTCCACGTCGGGATCAATCGCATCGTCATCGATGAGGCGCATCGCCGCGGTGTACGTGGCAGCCTTCGAGACCGACCCCGTGTGGACCGGTGTTTCGTCCGGGGTGACTGCTCGACCGTCGAACGACGTTTCGCCGTAGCCGCTCTCGAGCGCGACAGCACCGTCGTGGACGACGGAGACGACGGCACCCGACACGTTGTGCGCCTGGAGTGTCGAGTCGATGGCATCGTCGACGAACGACTCGAGGTCGTCCCCGTCAGGATCAGGCGGTTCGTCGGGGGTCGCCTGCGCGGCGGTCGGAACGCGACCGGCTGCGGCCGTCACGCCCACTGCGGTGGCTCCTGCAAGGACGCCCCGCCGTGAGTAGGAGGTGGGCATAGCACGTCGAACTACTTACTACGGAAACATATTCTGACTGAAACACCGATAACTGTCCGCTAGCCGAAATGATTTTGAGAGTCCAGCCGAAGTTCTAGCACACGGTTCAACTAACTGATCATTGCTACCACATGACAGAGGGTAGCAACTGTTCCATTTGGCTACCCCTGCCAATCAGCGACTCCTATGCCGATGGGATCGAACGAGTACCCTGATTGACCCGCTATAGTAACAACTGCAACTATGTACACACTGATCGCCGAGCCGTCTGTCGATCAGGTGTGTATTGACTTGCAGTGGCTACTATACAGTCACCGTTCGCGATGGTGATCTGAATACGAACACGGCAGGCTACGCCACACGGACTGCACCTCGAGCATCTCGAGGTGCCTTCGCACTGTTTCTCGAGGCCTAAACGAGCCAGTCGTACCCGTTAGCGACGGCTGTCTTCCCGTCGCTGTCGATGATCTCGCCGTGGCCGGGGATGACGCGGTCGAAGTCCCAGGCGAGGATATCCTGGATCGACCGCCTGAACGTCTCCTCGTTGACGATTGTCGCCCGGACCTCGAGTGGCGGGCTAATCCGCTTGTAAATTTGAAACGCGCGAGCGATCAACCGCGTTTTCAGCGGGCTGCTGTCGCCGATGTGGTAGCCCATATCGCCGAGGATGACCGTCCGACTCGGCCGGTGGAAAAAGGCGATTTCGGTGAGCCACCGGTGACCGGCGACGGCTACCTGATCGATGTCGGTTCCCCACCGCGGATCGGGCGCATCGCCCAGCAGGTGATCGAATCGGAGATCGGTCCGTCGCGCAGCGAGTCCGGGGGCAGCTAACAGTTCGGCGTTCGGATACGCCGCTCGGTACTGCTCCATGTACATGTGGCCGTGGAGTTTGCTCGTCGCTGCGACGAACCGGACCTCGCCGAGTTGGTCTAACTGCGCTTTCAGTTCGGGGGTCAACTCGGCTGGTGACTGGACGAACAGCCCGCCGCTCGAGAGTTTCATCACGGACATGATCCGGCCGATCTCGAGGCCGAAAAACCGGAGCGGTTCCTCGTAGGTCCAGCACCGCTCTCCGCGTTGTGTGAACATTGGTTCTTGTATTGACGAATGAGACTATATAGCTCACTCTCGACCCCGAGTAGAATCCTATCAGTTCCCACCGGACAGGAATATGGCTCTCCGTTCAAGGGTGTATCCGCCCTCGTTTGAAATAGAAGGAGTTGACTGACTATGTCCACAACAACCCGAAACCGACTCGAAAGCCGCTATGCAGGAATCTCACTCGAGGGCCAGCCACACGCCCTGTCAGCGTGGTTTGTCGTTGCGCTCCGATTCCTGCTGGGCGGAATGATACTGTTTGCCGGCCTTGGCAAATTGGCGATTGTCAGCGGCGAGGCATTCGATGCGAGTGGCTTCTTGGTCCACGGTGTCGACCCGGCAAGCCCCGTTAGCGGCCTCTTTGGGGCAATGGCGGGCAACGCTGCGTTGCTTGAGATCATCAACGTCGTCGTCCCGGCCACACAGATCCTGATCGGCATCGGGCTGATCGTCGGGGGTCTCCTACGCCTGGCTGCGCTGGGTGGGGCCATCCAAATGATGATGTTCTACCTCGGCGGCTGGGAGGGAGACATTCTGGCGCTGTTCGACTCGACGCTGATCTACGCCGTCCTGTTCCTGGCCCTGGCAGCCTTCGGGGCCGGACGGATCCTCGGTGCGGACCGCTACATCGAGACCATCCAGGTTGGAAGCCAGACACTGGTCGAGAAGTACCCGAAACTCCGATACATCCTCGGATAACCGCATAGTACTGGCTTTCGACTCGGATTCGGGCCGTTACCTCATTTTTACACTGTTTCCCGTTCCAGTGAGACGACCCGCCACCTCGTAACCCCCTTATAGCTACAGTCATCTATCCATGGCTATGCACCCGCCGGGAGCCGACACCGTCCTCGTTCGCCATGGCGACCTGAACACGAAGAGCAACAGGGTCAAGCGCCAGATGGAAGGACTCCTCATCGAGAATCTCGAGGCGCTGCTCGAGGACCGGTCGATCCCCGGCGAGGTCGAACGCCGCTGGAACCGGCCGTTGATTCACACGGACGAAGACGCCATTGACGCGGCGACCAAGGCTGCGGCGGACGCTTTTGGCGTCGTCTCGGTGAGTCCCTGCGTGACGACGAGTATCGAGAAAGCGCGGATTCTCGAGGCACTCGAGTCGATGGCCGAGGCGTGCTACGAGGGCGGCACGTTCGCGGTCGACGCCCGGCGAGCGGACAAGACGCTTCCCTACAGCAGCGAGGACCTGGCGCGTGAGGGCGGGACGGCCATCTGGGAGGCCGTCGAAGACGAGTTCGAGCCAGAAGTGGACCTCGACGATCCGGATCTCACGTTCGGGATCGAGGTTCGCGAGGACATCGCGTTTCTGTACCTCGAGACAGTCGACGGACCCGGTGGCCTTCCCCTTGGTGCGCAAGAACCCGTTATTTCGCTGATCAGCGGCGGGATCGACTCGCCGGTTGCAGCCTACGAGATGATGTGCCGTGGCAGCCCGATTGTCCCGGTGTACGTCGATCTCGGGGCCTACGGCGGCATCGATCACGAGGCACGCGCGATGGAGACGGTGGGTACGCTCTCGCGGTACGCACCGAATTTCGATATGCCGGTGTACAAGGTTCCCGGCGGCGAGATCGTCGACCTGCTCGTCACCGAGATGGAACAGGGGCGGATGCTCTCGCTGCGGCGATTCTTCTACCGCACTGCCGAGGTACTCGCCGGGCGCGTCGACGCCCCCGGCATCGTCACGGGCGAAGCCGTCGGCCAGAAATCGAGCCAGACGATGCAGAACCTCGCGGTGACCAGCCGCGCCACCACGCTTCCGATTCACCGGCCGCTGCTCACTCGAGACAAACAGGAAATCGTCGCACAGGCGCGCGAGATCGATACCTACACGCAGTCGACGATCAACGCTGGCTGTAATCGCGTCGCCCCCGATCAGGTCGAGACCAACGCCCGACTTGCACAGTTGCTCGAGCACGAACCCGATGACCTGCTCGAGCGCGCTGAAGCCGTCGCGGCCGATGCGGAACTCGTCGAACCGTAAGTCGACGGGCACCCGAATGTCCTTCACGATGCCGGGTGTAAGTAGGTATCATGGAGACGGCATTCGCCACTGCAGGTGCTGCGGACGGCGTCGGCGCTCGAGGACGGGCCACGGCGTCAGTACGTAATGACTTCGTAGCCGTCGGCGACGAGCGAGCGGATGCTCGGATGGCCCTCGTACTCGTCGAGTTGGTCGGCCGCACTGGCTTCGATTTCGTCGGCAACGTCGTAGGCGTTCGCACAGTAGTGACACGCCGACATGAGGTCGGTCAGCCCGTCGTAGAGGTCGTGATAGTCGTGGTCGTCGTCTTTGAGTTCGGGGACCCACTGCGTTCCCGCTCCGTCGAAGATTATTTCGACGTTGTCGCCTGCTTCGTCGAACTCCTGGGCGGTCTGGAGCGCGTTGACGACGCGGCCAAGTTCGGCAGGCGAGTCAGTACCGGCGAGCACGACGATAGCTGCGTCTGGCATACAACAGCCAGTTACGACGCCATCCGCCTCACTCTTGTGCGCTCGTGTGCCTGTTGTCTCAGACCGACTTACTCGAGCACCGCTGCTCCACGGCGAGCCATCCGGGGTGGCCGCCGATGACCGTCGTTCTCGACGGCGAAACGCTCACGCCGGAGGATGTCGCCGCAGTCGCTCGAGGCGACAAGCGCGTCGAAATCGCTGACGATGCGCGCGAGCGCGTTCGGACGTCCCGAAAGCGCGTCGAGGACGTTATCGAAAGCGACGAAGCCGTCTACGGGATCAACACCGGCTTTGGCGAACTGGTCGATGAGCGGATTCCGCCGGAAAAGCGCGAGCAACTGCAGGTCAACCTGTTGAGAAGCCACGCGGCCGGCGCGGGTCGAGAACTCGCCCGCGAGGAGGTCCGTGCGATGCTTGTCGCGCGGATTAACTCCCTCGTCACGGGTTATTCGGGGATCCGCGAACGCGTCGTCGATCACCTCCTCGAGTTGTGTAACGAGGGCGTTCACCCGGTCGTCTACGCTCGTGGTAGCCTCGGTGCCAGTGGCGACCTCGCGCCGCTTGCCCACCTCTCGCTAGTGCTCATCGGCGAGGGCGAAGCCGACCTCGATGCAGCCGACTCGGACACACCGCGGCGCATCTCCGGCGAACGGGCGCTCGAGGAGATCGGCCTCGAACCCCTGACGCTCGAGCCAAAGGAAGGGCTGGCGCTGATCAACGGGACGCAATTAACGACCGGGCTCGCGGCACTTGCGGTGGTCGACGCCGAGCGACTCGTCACCGCGGCTGATACAGCAGGTGCGCTGACGACGGAGACGACGCTCGGGACGACAGCAACGTCGGAGCCGGCGATTCACGAGGTTCGTCCACACACCGGCCAACAAGCGAGCGCGGCGAACGTCCGCGCGCTTACTGCAGGGAGCGAGGTCGTCGAGGCACATCGAAACTGCGACCGCGTGCAGGACGCCTACTCGCTGCGTTGTCTCCCGCAGGTTCACGGCGCGGTTCGCGACGCGATTTCGCACCTTCGAGCCGCCGTCGAAGTTGAACTCAACAGCGCGACTGACAACCCGCTCGTCTTTGCCGCCGACCGCGTCGACGACCGGGCATCGGGTACCGACCGCGCTGCCGTGCTCTCGGGCGGCAACTTCCACGGCACGCCGCTTGCCCTCCGCCTCGAGTACGTGCGACTCGCACTTGCGGATCTCGCAGCGATCAGTGAGCGCCGCATCGACCGACTTCTCAATCCGAATCTGCAGGAGCCACACCTCCCGCCGTTTCTTGCGGCCGACAGCGGCCTCGAGTCGGGCTACATGATCGCCCAGTACACGGCTGCGGCACAGTGTACCGACATTCGCTCGCTCGGGCCTACATCGACGGATACCGTGCCAGTCAGCGGCGGACAGGAAGATCACGTGAGCATGAGCGCGCACTCGGCACTCAATGTCCGACATGCTCTCGAGTCGGCACGCTGGGTCGTCGCCGCCGAACTGGTCTGTGCGACCGAGGCTGCCGACTATCTCGACGATGCGTTCGAGAGTGATGAGGCACTCTCGCTCGGCGCTGGCACGGCGGCCGCCCGCGAACTGGTTCGCGAGGTCGTCCCGCCGCTCGCAGCGACCGGTGATCGGCCAGTGCGGCCCGATATCGAGGCCGTCGTCGCACTCCTCGAGGATGGGATTGTGACTGCGGCGCTCGAGGAGGACGGTGCCATCTCTATTCAGTGAGAATCGACAGGCCGCGAAATTGGACGTGGATGCTTACTCAGTCGTGCCGCCGCCTTCCTCGAAGAACTCGCCGAGAATCGATTTGAGTCCCTTGCGGAGATGCTGGTGCATCGTCGGTGGTGAGACGTCCATCGCATCAGCGATGTCTTCGCCGGTACTTTCGCGGGGCCAATCGAAGAACCCGCCGTAGTACGCCAGTCGCAGCGTCGTCAACTGTCGATCCGTGAGTTCGTCGAGAATCCGATTTCGCCGCTCTGCGGCGGTTCGTACCGGGCGGTCGACTTCGCGGCGTGCAACGAGTTCCGTGTCCTCGTAGATCATCGCCAGCGCGTCGGCAACCTCTCGAATATCTGCATGTTGTGGCACGTCGACGAGACAGGTTCCGACGCCGTCTTCGACCGTAATATCGCGAATCGTTGCCCCGTGATTCGTCAGCGTCCTGACGCCTGATTCTGCGAGTCGCATCTCGACTGTACAGTGCTGAATGCCGTCGTGGATCAGCCGACACTCCTCGACGGAGTCGTGTTGTTGTGCCGCCTCGAGGACGGTCTCTCCCTCGAGTCCGTCGATGGTGACGTACTGGTACGTTCGGCCGCTTGCGGTCGCCCCGGCCCACTCGAGCGAACACGTACAGTCGTAGTTTCTCGAGAGATCGAACGAGAACGAGTCGCCGCCGTCGATCCGAAACTCGAGTTCGACGACGGTGTCGGCGAGCAGTAGCTGCCGGTTTTTGACGGCCATAATCGTAAAGCCAATCGTCTCACCGAGCAGCTCGAACTCGGCTGTTTCGCTGGTCGTAAACGCATCCTTTCGGCTCGCGAGCACGGTGAGAACGCCGTAGGTAACGTCCTCGTAGGTGATCGGCACCGCAATCGCAGCGCGGACATTGTTTTTTTGTGCGGCAGTCTGGAGGGGGTCGGGCAACGGCTCGGTCTCGAGAATGTGATTGACCATCTGCACCTCGCCGGTCCGTGCGGCCCGTTCGACGGGGCGCTCGTGGTCGACCTCAATGTTACGTGCACACTCGAGATACAACTGTGCATCGCCGGCTTCGATCCGGTGTGAGAGGCCGTCGTTGCCGGTTCGTTCGACGATCCAAGCGCCACTGTATAGTTCGGAGTCGACGAGTTGCTCACAGACCTCGCGCTCGATGGTCTCCCGTGCTGGCGCTTCGACGAGTGTTTCGATGATCTGACGAACGATTGCGTTGATCCGGTTGAGTGTCTCGAGTTCGGACTGGCGCGCCCGGAGTTGGCGCTCGCGTTGGGCGCGTTCTGTGATGTCTCGAGCGAGCCAGACGACTGCGCGGTGGCCATCGAGTCGCTCGTCGGTTGGAACGACTCGGGCTTCGAATCGCTGGCTGCCGTTGGTTGTCTCGCCATCGTACTCGACGGTTTGAATCTCGTCCGTCTGAATCGCCTCGTCGATACAGTGTTGGAGGTCCGTTGCAATGTCATCGGAGAAGACATCGGTGAGATGTGCCCCAATCAACTCTGTCGATCCCATTGAGTACTGTTCGGCGGATTCGGGTCTGAGTTGGGCCTCGAGATAGGTGCCATTCTCGCTGATGACGAACGCCTCATCCGGGAGTTCGTCGGCCAGAATCCGGTGGTAGTCGTGGTCGACCGCCGATTCGGTCGTGGATGGTGCACTCGAGGCTGTCTCGAGAATCCGCTCTATCGCCTCGTCGCTGTCGGCGGGGATGTACTCGTCAGCGTCCGTCCGAACTGCGATTGTCGCCAATGTTTCACTCCCCGATGGCGGTGCCACAACGGTTGGAATCGAGGATGTTCGCTCCTCGACTGCTCGCAACATCGCACGAAGTCGCTCGGGTGTAGTGAGTTCGAAGACGAGCGCTGCCGGCGACTGCGCAAGTGGGGTCAGGTCCGTGGCGCTGTTGGGCGTGAGAAACTGCCGGAGGCCGTCGTTGGATTCCACTGTTGATTGCGTCTCGATACCACTCGTGTCGTGGCCTGCACCGCCGGTCGTGGCATCGAAGTCGGTCTCCCGGTGCTGTGGCCCGTCGGAATTGACGTCGTCCTCGAGGTCGAGTGCAGTGAGTGGAATCGAGTGAACCGTCCGGTCGGTTGCACGCTCGAGTGATTCGCCCAGACGACTCTCACGGTCGTGTGACCTCGTGACGAGCACGATTGGTCCGCTGTTAGGTTTTGTTGTCATACCCACCGGTGGTCCTCACCCACACCTGTTCGTGACGCCACTCCCCTTTCTGCTCAAGACACCGCGTTGGAATAAAAAGGTAGTGGTTCACTACCTGACTCAGTGACCGTGGTTCGATCCCGCGTGATCGTACTCCAGTCGAGACGCTCCAGTGGGCTCGTGTTCGCGGGCGGACCTTAGAGTTCGTTCTGATCTTTCAGGTCCTGTATAATGTCGTCGACGAGTGGCTCCGGTTCATCGTACGGGAAGTCCCCGCCGGATGTCTTCGTGTTCAGCTCCATTGCCGTCATCGAGAAGTCGCCTGTCTCGAATTTCGTTCCGGGGCCATCCGGCAGCGCAGGGACGAGATCCATCGGACTCGAGACGGGGTAGCTAGCGCCTTTGAAGGCGTCGATCATCTGTTCGCGGAGGTCATCTTCAGCAGACATTGTACTCCACCGTTACACACGATAAATAATAAATTTGTGGGTAGTTGGTGTCCCCAGTCCCGTCTCCGAGTAACACGCTCGAGTTCACTCGCTATCAGTATGAGCGGACTAATCCTGTTGACCTGTCAACTACTGTTCGAAACAGTAATTAATCAGCGGTGTGGATTGTCAGGACATGGCTAAAGATACCGTCAGGTACCCCGACGCAGTCGTCGATGAAATCGACGCACTCGTCGACGACGGTATGTTCGAGAGTAAATCCGAGTTCTATCGTTTCTCCGCAGAGTACGTCTTGACGCTTGTCAACGCTGAACACGAAGTCGAGACGTTCAATTTCGACGAGATCAAATCTGAACTCGATATCTCTCGAGCGGACCACGCAAAAGCACTCGGCACCGACGGCGGCACCTTCTTCCTCGATGCCGTCATCACCGTCCGGAAACACGGCCTTCGAGGCGATTACGAGGCGGCCGAGCGCTACATCGATACCCACTACGACTCCACCGATCAGGAGTGTATTATCCTCGAGGAACTACTCGGGACCTATCGAGGCGCCTCAACGTAAACGGAATTTGTTTCCTGCGATATCGCTCTGACTTCCACTCAGCGTGTCGCTCGCCGACCGAAGACGAACACCAAGATGGCGAGCAAGATCACACCTGAGGCGGTTTCCGCGACTGCCAGTACCTGTCCACCGCGAGTTGTCGGTCTGAAATCACCATACCCGAGCGTCGTGAACGTGAGCGCGCTAAAGTAGAGTCCATCGAACAGCGAGATCGACCCGCTCTCGCCGCCGATCTGCTCGATGAGGTCGAACGCCCAGTACGCCAGCCCACAGAGGACGACCGTGAGCGTCCCCGTTCCGAGTACGCGCCATGGGCTCTCACCGTACCGGGCGACGACACTCGGCACAATCGACCGGCATACCATTTGCCAGTTGGCTTCCCGTCGATACTTCCGGAGTTGGATGTCCTTGCGGCCGAGAAAGCACTGACTCGCCAGCCGAGACAGACTGTTCTCGCGGGCGACCGACTCGAGGGTACCGTACGTCTCGGCAGCCTTCTCTACGGCGTCGGCCTCGCTCGTCACGGCGCAGTCCGACGCGACGTCCTCGTTCGAGTGAGGATATCGAGGGTCGTACACACAGTATGGCAACGTTCCACCGCGAGCGCCCGTCTTGAGGCGCTGGAGGGAACTGCGTCGAAGCACCGGTTCCGTGGGGGAACAGAGGAGTTGCCGCCAGCCGTTCGTCTCGGTTTCGGGCCAGAACTGTGTTTTACGATTAATCCGCGCATCCCCGAGTAACGCGCCGTACAGGGCGGTACCAACGAGGTTTGCATCCAGCAGGTGTGCCCTGCTGAGTCGCGCACCTTCGAACGAGGCCCCCACGAGAACCGCTCTCGACAGATTGGCTCCCGACAGGTCCGCTCTCTCGAACGAGGCTTGCGATGCGTCCTCGTCGCCCGTGAAATCCGAATTGACGAAGTCCGCACTCGAGAGATCTGCACGATCAAACGAGGCGTCCGCGGGCAGTATCGCATCGCTCAAATCCACGCCAGCGAGGAACGTCGTGTCGCGACAATCGACTCGCTCGCCGAAGACAGGCGTTCGCTCGCTGTTTGTAAATTCCGTCGAACGGCCGTTTGGCTCCCCCAGGAAGTCCGGTTTGCGGCGAAAGGTCGCCCCGCTGAAGTCGAACTGGCCCTGCGTCCAGTCGGCTGCAGTAAACGCGAACGACGACTCCATCCGTCCACCGGCGAACGAGAGATCCGTTGTCCCATCACACCGTTGGTTGCGAAACGACGTTTCCGAACGGAAGATACTGTCTGCAAACGAGACCCGGCCGTACCAACTGGTCTCGTCGAATCGCACGTGACCGGTACCCGAAGCGGCGAACCTCGAGTCGGCGAACGTTACCGTGCCCTCGGCATCGGTGACGACGTCCGTATCGACGAACGACACGTGTCCATCGCCGTCAGCCCTGAACCGCGCGGCGGCGAAGGTCACGTCGCCGTCGTCCGCGCGCAGGTCCACGCCATCGAACGAGACGCTCTGGGGGCCGGTCGCGGTAACCGTCGTCTTCTCGAAGGAGATGCACCCACCGGCGGCGATGATCTCTGCGTCGTCGAAAAACAACCGTTTCGACGCCTCGAGCGTCGCCTCCTCGAACGAGAGGTCTGTCCCGTCCGATGCGACGAACGTTGCGTCGCTGAACGAGATTTTGCCGCCGACGAGAAACACTGACTCGTCGAACGAGAGGGCTCCCGGTCCGTCGGACTCGAACGTGGCGTCGTAGAACGAGACGTTCGCTGTGCCCTCGGTGTGAAACGTCGCCTCGTTGAACCGGAGATCTCCCTCGCCGTGGGTCTCAAATGTCGCGCGGACGAACCGGACGTTCCCGCTTCCGGTGGTCGTAAACGCCGCCTCGTCGAACGAAAGGTTGCCTGCGCCCTCGGTGCGGAACGTCGCGTCGTCGAACGCGACGGCCCCGTTGCCCGCGGTGGCAAACGCCGTATCGTGAAACGAGACTATCCCGCTCGAGCCGGGAGCGAATGTTGAATCGACGAACGAGACAGGACCGGCCGTCGCGCGGAATGTCAGGTCGTGGAAGAAGACGTTGCCCTCGTCGGCAGTCGAAAACGTTGTATCCTCAAACGAGATGCCCGCGTCCCCTTTGGCCACGAAGTCGGTATCGTAGAACCAGACCTGACCCGACCCGTCCGTGGTGACTATCAGGCCATCGAAAGAGAGCCCCGCCTCAGCAGTGAACGTCGCGTTCCGCGCCGATATCGTGCCATCCGCAGCGGTCATCAACGTGGCGTCGTCGAACCGAACGTTCCCGTCATCTCCGGCGCGAAAGCGTGCACCGTCGAAGACGATGTCTCCGTCGCCGTCGGTTCTGACCGTTGCTCCCTCAAACGAAACGTCGCCATCCTCAGCGATGAACGTCGCACCGGCGAACGAAACCGGCTGCTCTCCGGTCGTCCGTATTGTTGCCCCCTCGAACGAGACGCCGTCCTCGCCACCGCGAAAGACGGCGTGATCGAACCGAATATCCCGATTCTCGTCCGCGACGAACTCGAGATCGGTTGCCTCGACCGACTCGAACGTCGCCCCGACGAACTGTCCGCGGTGTTCTGGCTGATCGGTTCGCGTCCCCTCTCCGGCTGCATCAATCGCGTCCAGCAGTTCAGCCCGCTCGTCGATGTCGGTGGGCCGGTCGTCCGGTGGTGTATGAAAGACGCAGTATCGGTCGCCCTCGAGCTGTCCCTCGTCGTCGCCAACATCGGTGCCACCGGCATCAGCATCACCGCCAGCCGTCATCGGTGGGTGCGGGCACGCCCAGGCCGTTGCGTCGAGGCCCCCTCGATCCACCCGCTGGTCGAGCGTCCACTGCGCTGGCTCGTCCCCATGCCACGTTTCCGGTTCATCCTTTCGAGCCACGTACTCACAGACGGTGTCGCTGTCGCACACGACCGGTCGGTACGCAGGACCATCGCATAACAGTTATCGCCACTCGTCCGGCGATCTACGGATCGAAATCCGGGCCGACCCCGAGCGCCTCGAGATCAATGTTGTCCCGGACGAGCGCTGCAGCGCGGTCATACGGGGTTGTGCCTGAGTCTGTCTCCCCATCTGTGTCCGCTGCAGGCGGCCACTCGATACCCGCAGCGACTGCGACAGCCTCGAGAAATGCGGTTCGCACAGCCGCGGTATCGAACAGACCGTGGAGATACGTCCCGAGGACGGCCCCCCGGGCAGCGCTTGCCTCCTCGAGTGGCACTGAAACCTCCTCGAGCGGGCGGGTGCGACCAGCGTGAATCTCGTAGCCGGTTGCTCGCTCGCCATCTGCCCCAGCGAGCAACGGAGTGGCCGTTCCGTCGACCGTCACCGTCGTCTGCTCGAGGTGCTTGGTCTCCTCGAACCGGGTTTCGACCGGGAGCAGCCCCAGACCGGGAACGGTGTCAGTGTCGTCGGTGCTCTCGAGTGTGGCATTCGTGATCCGCTCGCCGAGCAGTTGATAGCCCCCACAGAGACCGACGATTGGGCCGTCGAACGCCCTGATCGCATCGCCAACTGGCGACTCGCGAAGGCCGCGGAGGTCGTCGACCGTGTTCTTCGTCCCCGGGAGAACGACTGCGTCGGCCGCGACGGCCTCGAGTGGGTCCATCTCTGTGGCGTGGCTGTCCTCAGCGACGGGAACGAACACCACCGACACGCCAGGTTCGGCCGCGAGCGCCTCGAGATCGGTCGCATTCGAGAGTCGGGGAAGTCGCGGCACCGCAATTCGGAGTCGGTTGTCGGCGGGCACGCCATCGTCGTCGCCGAGGACGCCCACCTCGTCTCGAGCGGGCAGTGAAAGGCTGTCCTCTTCGGGGAGTCCGGGGTCGTCGTAGGGGAGGATACCGAGTATCGGAACGTCCGTTCGGGACTCGATTTCCGTGATGCCGTCCTCAAGCAGCGACGGGTCGCCGCGGAATTTGGTGATGACCGCACCGACGACCTGCTCGCGCAACGCGGCGGGCATGAGTTCGAGGGTACCATAGAGACTGGCGAACGCGCCACCGCGTTCGATATCGACGAGCAGGAGGATGTCGGCGTCGGCAAATCGGGCTGTTTCGACGTTTGCAAGATCGCGGTCGTGAAGATTGATTTCGGCGATACTCCCCGCGCCTTCGGCGATGATCACGTCGTTCTCGGCTGCGAGTCGCTCGTAGGACTCGAGGGCGCGCTCGCATGCATCGTCCCAAAAATTGTCGTAGTACTGGGACGCAGGGACGTGTTCGCGGGCGTGACCCTGCACGACGAGTTGGCTCTCGCCATCGCCTCGAGGCTTCAACAGAACGGGGTTGCAGTCAGTCGTCGCTGTCATCCGCGCTGCTCGCGCCTGAACGAACTGTGAGACGCCGATTTCGCCCCACTGCGTGTTCGAGTCGTCCGCGAGTCCGTCACTCGAGGGCGGACTGGGAACGACTCGAGCGTTGTTACTCATGTTCTGTGCTTTGTATGGGGCGACATCGATGCCCTGGTCGGCAAGCACGCGACAGAGACCGGCGGCGACGGTCGATTTGCCGACGTGGCTTGCGGTACCAGCAACCAGCAGGGTGTGAGTCATCCGCGTACGACACGCCACGCGAGTCGGGCGTATCGGCCTATCGGTTTTCGGTGTCGACGGCGCTATTCGTCCTCGTCGTTGCCCGGAACCGGCTTCTCACCATCTTCGAAGACGACTTCCTCACCACTGTGCGGTTCGATATGGCTCAGGATTTCGTGGGGGACGTAGCCGATGTTGTATCCCTCCTCGTTGTGGGGGACAATGCCTTGTTCGTACTCGCGGAAGTCGACGCAGTTGATCTCCTCGTCGGCGTTACCGGGTTTGAAGATGACCTTCATGCCCCAGCCGACCACGGACACCCGGTTCGGGCTACGCCTTGCAGATGAAAGTCACTTTCAGGATCGGCGATACTTTTCCCCTCACTCGAGCAACACTGCCAGTCCAGGCGTTCGCGTGGCACTCGTGGGGCGTCGGTTTGTTCCCACTGTCGAATGGGATCGAGAATTGATCAGCTAGCGGACTCATTTCCCTCGCGATATCGCCGCTCCCAGCGTGGGCCTGCGCGACTCGAGAGGATGTAGCCGAGTGCACCACAGACGAGTCCCGCACCAGCGAGGCCGACGGCGAGTATGGGCGTCGGTGAGGGAGTGACGAAGCCAGCCACGAGCGCTGGGACGAGTGGAATGGCAATGCCGACGGTAAAGCCGGTAAAGCGGACCGAATCGAACAGGAACTCGTTGGGATCGAAGCCGGCGACGGCGACCGTGAGCCCATAGTAGTACAGGCCATAGCCCGCAAGCAGCACCGCGCCGACGGCGGCGTCGAGGGGCGTTGCGCCGTACCAGAGCACTGCTGCGAGATACGGTACTGCGACCGCTGGCGCACCGACCAGGACGAATGCGATTCGCTTTGCGCGAAAGACATCCGTGACTGAAACCGGGTAGATTCGATACGCCTCGAGCGAGTCGAACTGGGTGAGCCAGTTGTAGGTGGTAAACGCCGAGAGGCCGAGGACGCCGCCGAAGAGAATCCCCGGCGCGGGTTCGATGCCGGTGATCGATTCGACGACGCCGACGAGGCCGACCACGAGCGCGAACAGGATGCCTGCCGAGACAAAGGGTTTCCAGACGCCGCCAGCCGACCGCGTGAGGTCGAGTAAGCTCTTCGCGACGAGCGCGTCAGTCCTCGTACCGGTCGGGAGACGCTCACGTAGCTGGCCGAACCGTGCGCTTGTTGCCTCGCGCTGGGCGGGGCGGCCGTCTGTCGGATCGAACGCCGCAACTGCTGTGACACTGGCGATGGCCGTCGCGAGTGCGAGCCCACCCGCCGTTGCCAGCGACCCCGAAACAGGGACGAGCAGGCCTCGAGCGGGCTCGAGCAGACCGGTCGTCCACAGCCCAAGTGCAAGAATCACGACCGAGAGTCCGATGATCCACACCGGCACGCTCCGACTGCGCGCGGCGATCAGTGCGACAGTCACCGTCATCCCGGCGGCAAAGACGAGGCCCAACGAGAGCCACAATGCGGGAATCTCGAGCAGCGCACGGAACGACAGGTCGCCCGCTGCTGCGAGTGGAACAGCAGCGAGCGCCATCGGGGCCACGACAACGAGGCCGTAAAACAGCAGATCCTTCAGGAGAAAGAGCCCGAGCAGCCGCCGTCGCGACAGTGGCAACGTCTCCGCCGTCGAGAGGACGAGTGAGAGTCGGCCGAAGACGTTCTCGAGCATCGACGAGCCTGCGAAGGCGGCCGTGCCGCTGTAGAGACCGAATCCAAGCGCAAGGACGTGGAGTCCGGTGACAATCGTCGTTGCGTCGGTCCCAGTCGTCTCGAGTGCGACGACGCCACCGATGGCCAATGCGGCGATGACGAGCGGAAAGCCGGCAAATCGCCAGCCACCGAACAGTCGCACGTGGAGTCGCCACTCCTCGCGGACCAGCGTCGTGAACAGCCGCCAGGTTGTCGTTTGCCCGCCGGCTAAGCGAGTCACCGCGCTCATGGCTGTGCGTGTGGGTCGTCGCTCTCGAGTGCTGAGACTGGCATATCTCGCGTCGCGGCATCGCCGACGTGCTCGAGGAAGACCTCGAGCAAGGGAGTATCTGTAGCTGAGCTACTGTCGCTCTCCGCGCTGGCATCTTCGTCGCCTGTCGCGGTGAGCGTTCGCTCGGTGACGAGTTTGCCGTCGGCGACGATGCCCACGCGCGTACAGATTTCCTCGGCGACATCGATGTTGTGCGTTGAGACGAACACGGCGTTATCGTCGGCCGCGTACGCGGTGAGAAACCGCTTGACCTGCTCTTGGACCAGCGGATCGAGGTTCGCAAGTGGCTCGTCGATCAGGACGACGTCGGGTTCGTGGATGAACGCCTGTGCGATCATCACTTTCTGTTGCTGACCGCGCGAGAGATCGGTATGCAGCGTCTCGAGTTTGCCCCGAAAGCCGAGTCGGTCTGCCCAGTGGTCGATCCGATCAGCGACAGTGTCGGCCTCGAGATCGCGAACGTCGCCGACGAACTCGAGGTACTCACGCGGCGTAAGAAAGCTCGGTGGCGAGCCACGTTCGGGGACGATACCGACACGCCGGCGTGTTTCGAGTGGCTCGACTGTCGGATCGGTGTCGAGGACGCGAATCGTTCCCGAATCCGGCTCGAGTTGGCCAGTCAGCGCCTGGAGTGTCGTTGTCTTCCCGGCACCGTTTGGGCCGAGAAAGCCAAACACCTCGCCACGGTCGACGTGAAAGTCCATGCCGTCGACCGCCTGTACTGTGCCGTAGGACTTGCAGAGTCTGTCCACCCGTATGATGCCCATTCAGCGACACTTATCAATGATCGGTAATAACTATGCTGGCATCGGCAGTCGACTCATCGATACTCTTGTGACTGGTTACCAACCTATCGCGGTGATCGCTGGTAAGCGACTCCTCTCAGAACTCCGTTCCCTGACGGGCGCGCTGGCCGTCCTCGATTGGATGGCGGTCTTTCCGAACGTTCGTGAGCAAGTCGACGTGGTCCTCGAGATACGTCGGCTTCTCATGACTACCAGAGAGTACCAACTCGAGGTCGTCGGGTTTGGTGTCGATCAACTCGAGTACGTCGGCTTCGTCGATTAGCCCGCGGTCGGCAGCGTACAGCACTTCGTCGAGGATCAGCATGTGCACTCCTTCCTCGGGGTCGGCCTCGAGGTCGATAGGTTCCGAGAGGTCGGCACTCGCAGCCGCCTCGAGTAGCTCCGTTGCGCGCTCGAGTCCGGCCTGTGCCTCGGCTTCGTGGCCCGCATCGTCGCTGCCGTCGGCCATGCCGTGCCAGCCGTAGTGGCCGAGATTTTCGTAGCTGATCCCCGGAAGCGCTTCGATTGCGTTGTACTCGCCGCGGACGGCGTCGACGCTCGAGGCCCCGCCTTTCATGAACTGCAAGAGGTGCACGCGATAGCCGTGACCGGCAGCGCGGACGCCCATTCCGAGCGTTGCGGTGGTTTTGCCTTTGCCATCGCCCCACCAGGCCTGGACAAGGCCAAACTCCTCGGGTGCGGCTGGTTCGATCCGTGTCGCTTCCGGCGTCTTGCCGCCGCCGGGTGTGTTCTCGAGTGGGGACTCGCCACGTTGCTGTTCGCTCATACTGGCGTCGTCGGGTCGATGGCACATGTAGGCACCGACTGGCGCAGTGCATCTCTCACTATCCTGTTGGAGTGGGGTGGGCCTCTGTGCGGACGACTGCGCCAAGGTAGACGGCAATCGCGACGATTACGATTGTGCCGCCGGGGCGAAGACTGAACTGCCAGGAGAGGGCGAGACCAGTCAGGACGGCGAGTTCGCCGATCACAATCGACGTATACAGCGTCTCTCGAAAACTGCTGGCGAGCAACGAGGCGGCTGCGACGGGGACGACGAGCATCGCTGCGACGAGGATGACGCCGAGGATCTGCATCGAACCGACGACGACCAGCGCGGTGAGCACGATGAGGAGTCCGTTGTACGCAGAGACAGGGACTCGAGCGACGCGGGCTGCCTGCTCGTCGAACGTGATAAACAGGAGTTGGTTGTACGCGAGGGCAACGACGCCGACGACGACGAGACTCAACAGCGCCATCAGCGCGACGCTCTGTTCGTCTGTGACCGAGATGTTCCCGAACAGGTAGCTGTTGATATCGACGAACGCGAAGCCGCCGCCGACGTCGATAAACAGCGTTCCGAGGGCGAAACTCCCGGTGAGCATGATCGCAATGGGGACATCGCCGTAGGCACCGGTTCGGGTCGCAAGCAGTTGGACGCCGAGTGCGCCGACGATTGCGGCTGCGAGCGCAACGAGCAGCAATCGCGCGTCCCAGCCCGACGCAGCAAAGAGGAGCGTCCCGAACGCGACGCCAGCAAACGCCGTGTGCGCGAGCGTTTCGCCGATCAGTGCCATCTCACGGTGGACGAGGAACGTTCCGATGACCGGCCCGACGATGCCAATGAAGACGCCGACGGTGATCGTATTCCACATGAACCGGTAACAGGCCAGTTCCGTGCCGAGTGCCCGTCCTGTGCGACAGCCAGCATCGAAGAACCGCTCGGGCAGGAGTCCGAACGCAAGCGGGAGGAAAACGGCCACGACAGCGACCCCGATGACGCCAAGCAATGCGTGGACGGCGCGTTCGAATCCGCGTCTCATCTATTCATAGTCGGATGCATCGTGTCCTTAGTCCCCGTTCTCTGCCCCGAGTGCGCGTTCGAACGCAGGGAGATTGATTTCGTCCATCTGCCCGATGTAGCCGCCGTGACCATCTTCGACCCACTCCTCGACGACGCTCTCTGCGGGTGAGACCATCACCGTCTCGACCGCGCCCTCGGCTTCCGCCGCAATCGTCTCGGCGGTATCCGGCCCGTCGAAGTAGTCCCAGAGGACGTACTCGAGGCCGTGTTCCTCGACGAACTCGACGGCAGCGGCGATCTCTCTCCCGCTTGGCTCGTCATCCGGCGAGAGGCCAACTGGCGTGTGAATCTCGAAGCCGTAGCGTTCGGCAAGATACTGAAACGAGTCGTGGCCAGCGAGGACGACGTGATCGTGGTCGCGGTCCTCGAGCGTGGCCTGAAATCGGCTATGAAGCGCCTCGAGATCCTCGATGTAGCTGGCGGCGTTGTCCTCGTAGCGCGTGGCGTTGTCGGGGTCGAGGTCGATCAATGCGTCGCGGATGTTCCTGACGCCGTCTTGGGCGAGGACGGGGTCGGCGAAGAACTTCGCGTCGTAGTCGCCGTGGGTGTGGTCGTGATCGTGTCCATGGCCACCATCGTCCGCGTGCGCGTGGTCTCTGCCATCGCCAACCTGTACCTCGAGCGGCGGGGCCTCCCACCCACTGGTTCCATCCTCGAGCACCCGCAGGACGACCGTTGCATTGCCATCCTCCTGCCCGTCGATCTCGAGTCTCTCGCCACTGGTCTCGACGGTCAGGGTGTTGGTGTCTCCCTCGAGAGCGGACTCGAGCGTATAGTCGTCGTCTGCAAGGGAGAGCGCCTCTCCATCGTCGGTCTCGAGATGCACCGTGAACTCGACGGTCTCATCGACTGGGACCTCGAGCGGAACGTCGTGCCAGTGGTCGCCGTGCGCGTCGGCGACGACGTGTCCGTGGTCGTCCTCGAGTGCGATCACATGAATTGAGAGCGAGTCATCGTGGCCGTGTTCGTGACTGTGCCCGTGTGTATGGTCGTCATCGTACTCGCGCAGTTCGATTCCGGCAGCGGCGTCGATCAGGGCGACATCGTCTGCGTGGTCGGCTTCGATCCGCTCGCGGGCGGTATCAACCCACGGCTGGAAGCCCTCGACGTCGAAATAGACGAACGCATCGGATTCGACCACGTTCGGGAGCATGTCCGTCGTTGGCTCCCATTCGTGGCCGTGTTGGCCGGTTGGGACAGCGTTCTCGGTCGTCCCCGCATCACCGACGACGGAGCGTGTAAACTCAGCAAGCGTAAAAAACGAGGCGTACACATCGGTAGTCTCGGCCCCACTGCCGCCGCCATCAGCACGGTCACCGAGACAGCCAGCGAGGAACCCCACACCGACTGCGCCGGCACCGAGTAAAACGTTCCGTCGCGTCCGAGTCATTGATAGGTTTGTCGACGCTCGGGAACCTTATGTACACTGTTTGGCTTCCCCAGTCACGTTCTGGAAGTCTTCAAGAAAACCGAGACGCAATGTCCGCTTCTGTGATAATCCCGACCGTCTCGCCCGCTTCCGTGATCATCACGGCTTTGTAGTGCTCGAGCAGGTTGCTGATCTCGTCGAGCGTGGCATCTTTCGAGACGGTTGGAAAACTCTCGCTCATGTGTTCCTCGATGGGTTCGTCACGGGCTTCAGAATCGAGATGGACGAGATCACTCTGACTGATCGAGCCGACTGGGATTCCGTCTTGAATCACCGCAAGTTGGGAGTAGGCTTCCTCTTCCATCTTTTGTGCGGCGACCTTGACCGCATCCGTCGGCGCGACGTTGACAACGGCTTCGTTCATCAGGTCCTTCGCGCGGACGACGTCACTTTCTGCTTTCTCTAAGGCGTTGACAATTCGACGTAGCGTCGAGAGTCGTGGATCGACATCGCCGCCTTCGATCCGAGCGATCAAGGGCTGGGAAACCTCTGCTTTCTCGGCGAGTTCACTCTGCGTCAGCCCGAGTTCGGTTCGGCGCTGGCGAAGATCAGCAGGCGTCGGGAGTTCCATACGAGCCAATAACTACGGGTTATCAAAAGTACTTTGGGTCGGTGGCAGTTGTAGCCACTCTCGAGGACACTCGAGCGTCTGTGCTGGAACGGCCGACAGCGCCACCGCTTTTGGAGTTATACTGTCTAAAAACGTATAAAACGCTTTTCACTTGTGTCGCCGGAAAGCGACAGTCAGTTCGCTATTAGTTGCGGACGACGTTCGTCGCGCGTGGGCCCTTTGGGGCCTGTTCGATATCGAATTCGATCTCGGTCCCTTCCGTCAGATCCTCACCGCCAACGTCCTCCATGTGGAAGAATACGTCGTCGTCAGCATCCTCTGTGTCGATGAAACCGTAGCCGCCTGTGTCGTTGAAGAAATCAACTTTACCGTTTGCCATTACAACTCTACAAATGCCCACCACACGGTTAAGGCTTCTGTATTCGTCCGGAAATAGTCGATACCAGCTCAAATTCATTTTCTGAAAAGCCATTCTAGGAGTCATTCGTCTACCAGCGGTCGCTAATTTTTGTCTCCGTGTTCGATCCAGACAGTTTACAGCCAATTCCTGCGGAATCCGTTGTTCTCGCCTGCGCTCTCGAGTGCTCTCCCAACGGCACACTCCAAGAGGTTTTACGTCTCTCTCGAGAATACTGGATATGAATTCTAACGATGTTCGGCGCCAGTGGGCCGACCGTTCCGGAGAATACTCACCGGAATACTACGCCTACTACGGGCCGGACGACACGAGCGACGGAATTTGCCGGACGCTCGAGCAGTTCGTCGACCGAACTGCGCCCGTCCTCGAACTCGGGTGTAGCTCCGGCCGGCATCTCGCACACTTGTACGAGCATGGCTTCGAGAACGTGACCGGCATCGAACTCAACGGTGATGCACTCGAGGTGATGGAAGAGGCCTATCCCGACCTCGCAGCCGACGGCGAGTTCCATATCGACGCAATCGAAGGTGTGGTCAGTGACTTTGCTGATGATGAGTTTAGCGTCGTCTACTCCGTTGAGACGCTGCAACACCTCCACCCAGACGCAACGTGGGTGTTTGATGAACTCTCGAGAATTACGAGTGACGTACTCATTACGGCTGAGATCGAACACGATGACCTCGAGCAGACAGCCGAGACCGCCCCGAGCGTCCAGTACATCGATGACGAGTTCCCGCTCTATCATCGAGACTGGAACGAGATTTTCACCAGTCGCGGCTTCGACGAGGTCGACGTCTCGAGCGGCGAACGAGAGACGATTCGGACGTTTCGACCGCCGTCGTCGGACGCTCAGTAATAGTTCCGGACAGTCGCGTCGCTCTGTGTCTATTTTGTCACCGTCTCGAAAGCCTCGAGACGGAAGAAACGAACGTCAATTCAGCGCCATCACAGCGGCTGAACGCAGTCGTTATTCGTCGTCTTCTTCGGTTTCGATAACTTCGAGGACCGACAGCGGCACGTCTCGAAGCGCGCCACCGATCTCGCTCTTCGCGATCCGTGAGGCGTGTTCCTCGCCCTCGGCGTTGAAGACCTCCATCTCGAGGCCGAGGCCGACGAGTGCGGTTCCCGCGGCGACGAACGCGGAGTCGAACGGTTCGCCGCAGGCGGGACACCCCGTCGCGCCGACTTCGACTTCGACGTAGTCCATGTTCTCACTGTTAAGTCGCTTTCCGGCTTCGCTGACAGCGACACCGATTGCATCATCAATTGCATCAACGTCACGGACGAGCCATGCGGCTTCCATCGCGACGAGATAGTTTCCCATACATGGATGTAGGGCCGAAGGGTTTCGTTCTTTGCGGTTCATCCCCGCCAGCATCGTCCTCTGTCATGCGCAACCGTGCCATAGCGGCCTCGAGAGCGCGCACGAACGAGGGATAATGCGCATAAGTTACGAGAATTGCTCAGGTCAACTCCCACCACCATAGCCGGATCCAGATTTGAATACAGGTGCAGTTGTGTCTGCAGCAACTCGAGTTGAATCGCAAGACTGCGTCGACCCTATACCGACTCGACAATCGGTATACGTCCCGCGGTTCAGGAAAGCTTATATACAACCCTGGTCTCAGCCTCGCCTGAACGCTGATGATATCCCGCGTGTACCACGCAACCCTGTTCGCCCTGTATCAACTGTGCATCGTGGTCGGCATCACGATGATGCCCCTCGCCATTGCCGCTCGACAGGCTGGCGTCACCCTGCCAATCCACCGCCTCCTCGAGAACCTCGAGGACGCATACACCGCCACCCAGCCCTAATCACAAGCTCGCGTTTTCTCCCGTCGGTTGTTCCGTTTTGGTTTCACCCGCGTTGAGTCGTCGGCTCCCCAGACATGATGGGTAGCGGAAACGACGGTGGTGAACGCCGGTCTTTTATATTATTCCGGTCGTAAGGTACGGTCAATGCGTACACCTCAGCATAACACGGACTTCTACGGGACGGTCGACCAGTTGGCCGATGACACGGATCCCTACGCGCCGGAAGTCGGTCCGATGCCCCAGAACGACCTCTCGATGAACGATCTGGACAACGTCAACAAGACCGGAACGACGACGATTGGTATCACAACGACCGACGGCGTCGTCATCGCGACGGACATGCGCGCCAGCCTCGGCGGCCGATTCGTCTCGAACAAGAACGTCCAGAAGGTCGAGCAGATTCACCCAACCGCTGCGCTCACCCTCGTCGGCAGCGTCGGTGGCGCACAGTCGTTCATCTCGACGCTGCGCGCGGAAGTCAATCTCTATGAATCCCGACGCGGCGAGGGAATGAGCATCGACGCACTCGCGACGCTCGCAGGCAACTTCGCCCGCGGCGGCCCGTTCTTCGCCATCCACCCAATTCTGGGCGGCGTCGACGACGAGGGCAGCCACGTGTACAGCATCGACCCAGCCGGCGGTGTCATGAAAGACGACTACACGGTCACTGGCTCCGGGATGCAACTTGCCTACGGTCACTTAGAGCAGGCCTACGAAGACGGCCTCTCGAACGACGAAGCGACGACTATCGCCGCTCGCTCGATCAAATCCGCCGCCGAGCGTGACACTGGCTCCGGCAACGGTGTCTTCCTCTGTGAGATCACCGAGGATGGCGTCGACATCCACGGTCACCACGACTTCGACGAAGTCGTCTAAAACGACTCACTGCCGTCTTTCGTTTCGGAGTGCCATTTCACCGCGAGTTACAGCACCGCGACGTCGCAACTCGAGTCGACGCACTCACGTCTCGAGTCCACACAGTAACTCTCGCTCGACTTGAATGCAAAAAAACGTAGACCGGAACCATCCTAACGTCGCGTTCGATTACTCGAGGCGCGTCGTTGCTTCGGTCTCGGATTGGGCCTCGGATTCGCTTTCCGTCTCGCTCGCGAGGTCCGTCTCCGATGCTCGCTCCAACTCCGGCATCTCGATGGCTTCTGCCTGGCCGCTCTCGCTCGAGCGATAGATCGCGTCGATAACGCGCTGGACGAGCAGCGCCTCTTCGATTGTGTTCGTCTCCGGTTGTCGGCCTGCTGCAATTGCGTCGAGGAACTGTTCGTCTTGCTGGGCGTAGCCAGTGATCGAGGCGTCACCGGTCAACTGAATGTCCGCGTAGTGTTCGACGCCAGCCGTGCCGGCCTCGAGCAACTCGATGTCCGTATCGCCGATATCGAACTGCGCGCCGCCTTCGGTGCCACGAATCCGGAAGTCCATGCTCTCTTCGCGGTTGGTCGCCCAGGCGGCCTCGAGTGAGATTGTTTGGCCGTCGGCCGTGCGGATGAAGGCGCTGACGGAGTCGTCGACTTCGTAGGTTTCGGCTTCTGCATCCCAGTTGTCGCCGAAGCCCTCGGGGTCGGCGTACTCCTCGCGGGTGCCGAAGGTCGTTCGGGTGACACCCGAGACTTCGGTGATCTCGGGGAACTCGAGCGTATAGAGGGCGAGGTCGAGCGCGTGGACGCCGATATCGAGCAGCGCGCCGCCGCCGGCGAGGTCGGGATCGGTAAACCAGGAGCCGGGACCGGGAACGCCGCGTCGGCGGACGTAGTTCGCTTCGATGTGGGTCAACTCGCCGAAGCGCCCGCGTGCGTGCTGTTCGTTGAACATCGCCATCGAACCGGCGTGTCGGTTGTGGAAGCCGACCATGCAGATAGCATCGCTCTGTTCAGCAGCGGCTGCGATGCGCTCGGCGCTCTCGAGGGTATGTGCAAGCGGCTTTTCGACCAGGACGTGACAGCCTGCCTCGAGTGCAGCAACCGTGATTGGTTCGTGGAATCGGTTTGGCGTCGTCACGATGACGGCATCGACGGCGTCGTCGACGACGAGGTCCTCGTGGGTTTCGTACGTCGCAGCGTCGAACTCACTGCCAAAGCGGTCGCGTTGTTCAGGAACCAGATCCGCGCCGGCAACGATATCAGCGCCGAGGTCTTCGATACTTCGGGCGTGGAGATGCCCCATGCCGCCGAGTCCAACGATACCGACACCGATTCCGGTGCCAATCACCGTGAAACACCTCGCTTCTGGGTTCGGAAGACGCACTGTCGTGGAGAACACTGTCGTTTTGATCCCAAATACGGACGGTCCCAGTTCATACAGACACGCAGGCAGCCACCGAAATAAGGGTTGTGACCGCTCTCGGCTACTATCGCCTCAACGGACAGTATAGATTCTCTAACACTCATTCTCGAGATAGTGTCTCCGTTTCTGAAACGGCTATTCTCTACGCCACGCTGTCAGTGACTGCGCTGTGTCTCGACCAGTTCGACGATCACCTCGAGCGAGGTGCCGGTTGCTGTCTCGAGGCGCTCGCGGACGTCATCGGCGAAGTTGTCGGGAAGTTCTGTCCCGGGCGGGCGCTCGACGAGAACGGTGGCGACCGGCTGTTGGCCGGTGTAGACATCGAGCAGTTCGTATTCGAACGCGACTTCCTGGAACGCGACGCCCTCGAGCGGTGGATCCGCGCTCATGGCCTCGAGTTCGGTCTGGACGTCGTGTTCGACGGCGGCGGTCTGGTACGTGCCGTAGGTGACGCCGCCGAGGACGGCCGTCAGGAGCACGATTGCAACGCCGAGAACGAGCACTCGCGACCGCAGGCGGCCGTAGGCTCGCTCGAGATCTGTGTCCTGGGCGGGCCGGTAGCCTGCCAGCCAGAGCAAGAGCAAGGCGGTGAGGTTGATCGAGAGCATGTTGACGAGGACGAGCGTGCCGGCGGTGATGACGACCGTTGGATCGCCCCATGCGATTCCGAGGCCGGCGGTTGCTGCGGGCGGAATGAGCGCGACTGCAATCGCGACGCCAACCAGCACGGAGCCGACGTCGCGAACGAGACTGATGACGCCAGCAACGCCGGAGCCGAGTGCGAGAAACAGTGCGAGAAGTGTTGGACTGATTCGTTCGGCGACCTGTGGAATCGTCGTGATATCGAGACCGGGTGGCAATAGGACGGTTCCCCGGAGAACCCATCCGAGGACGGCCGCCGTCACGACGGCGAGAACGAGTCCGCTTATCTGGAGCGTTACACCACGCTGTGCGAGATTCTCGTCGTCGACAACGACGCCGACGCTTGCAGCCAGCGCGGGTCCCATAAGCGGTGCAACGACCATCGCACCGATGATCGTCGCCGCCGAATCCAGCAACAAGCCAGCGGTCGCGATTATCGTACTCACGACGAGCAACGCGTAGTACGTCGACGCTGCCGGCGCGAGATCTGCCGCTCGAGCCTGTAACTCCTCCCGAGAGATGCGCGTCCCGCTAAACTGGCCGTGGAGGTCATCGGCTCGACTCGAGACAACGGTTTCTGCGGCGGTAACGACCGTATAGGCTTGCTCGTCGAGGCCAGCGCGTCGCAATGCCTCGAGTAGTGGCTCGACGCCAGGTGGCGGTGTTGGGATGGAGACGATTGCTTCGAACTCATCGTGGCTCGTCTCCGCGGCGACGCCGTAGTCGAGGCCGGTCGATTCGACCGTCTCGAGGACGAGGTCCAGTTCCCCCCGTGGAACGAACACCTGTACCAGACGCATACCACGTAGACGACGGCTACGGGGATAATCTGTGTGCCATGCTCACACGGCGATGACTATCACAGGAACGAGTGAAAAAACGTCTTAGAACGTCTCTCGGCCGTCGTCAGTGATGACGCTCTCGAGCAACTCGACCGGCGTTGCGTCGTAGTTTGGATTTGCGACGGCAAATCCCTCTGCGGGTTCGGGCATAACTTCACTGCCCGGCCGGTACTCGTTCTCGAAGACGAACCCTTCGGTGACGATCTTCGAGGCGGCCCCGAGGACGGTCACCGGCACCTCGAGGTGGGCTGCCGTCGCCGCGATTGGGAACGTCCCAACACGATTGTAGAGCGTGTCGTCGACGATGCAGTCCATACCGACGATGACCTGATCGCACTCCGGCAGGTAGTGGCCGTGTGCGCTGTCGGTGATCAGCGTTGGCTCGACACCATCGAGACCAGCGAGCGTGCGGGTGGTCTTCCGGCCAATGTAGCGCGGGCGCGCTTCGGTAACGTAGACGTCAAACGTCTTGCCCGCATCAACGGCTTGCTCGAGGGCCTCGATAATTGTCGAGGAGTAATCGTGCGTGAGCAACGTTGCGCCGTCCTCGAGATAGTCGACGGCGTTTTCGGCGGCTCGTTGCTTGGCCGATTCGACCCGTGAGATGACGGTATCGATACGCTGCTGTGTCAGTTCTTTTGCCTCCTCGACAGTGTCTGGGTCAGCCTCTGCGACCGCCTCGACGACTGCTCGAACCGCATTCTGTAGTGACGCGTGCGAGGGATTTGCCCGCCGTAACACCGAGCCGTTGCGCTCGAGGTCGCGAACGTACTCCTCGACGGTGGCGAACTCTCGCTCGAGCAACTCCTCGAGTGCTCGGGTGGCCCGTACGGCGACTACCGAGGAGCTGTGTGTCTGCATTTCCTGGATCTCCTCGACCGTCTCGTCGATCATACTGCAACGGATTCCCGTCAGCGGCAAAGGTGTTCCGGGTATTGTCAGCCACAGTCGAGTCGTTCGCGCTCCGGAACGGACTACGCGTCAGTCTCGAGGCCGAAAATCCGCTGTAGCTCTCGCTCAATTCCTGCACAGAGTTCCTCGAGAACAGGCTCAAACTGCTCGTGGTCGGCCACGGGGCCGACGCGGTCCTCGAGGTCGTCCGGCAGGTCGACGCGAAACTCGCCGTCGCCGGTGTAGACCGGCTCGCTTTCGGCCAAGACCTTCCGGTCGATTGCCTTGAGCACCCGCGAGTCGTAGTGGCCGTGGAGTTGGTTGTACGCACTCGAGTACGCCGCCTGTAGTTCGTCGAAGTAGTGGACGTATTTGTCCTCGAACTTGTCGGGGTCGAACTCGGTCGTGCCGTCGCTCATGGCTGACTCTGTGGCCGCGAGCGGGTAAACGTACCCGGTTCGAGAGCATCGAATGGGCGACCGCAGGCTTACGGTCTCCACGCGCGTAGAAGCGTTCATGTCCGTCACCGTTCGATACACCTGTCCCCACTGCGACGCCGTCGTCAGCGTCGAGCGCGCACTCGAGCTCGCGGATCGGTCGGTCACCACGAGTCCCCAGCCCGGCTGGGAGTACGCCGAGCCGACCGACGACGACCTCGAATCGGCCGACGGGATCGAGTTTCGCTGCGGTGAGGACGGCCCCGTCACTGATCTCGAGGGTGAGCCAGTCGCGGGCTGTGGGCGACTCTTCTACCTGAATTTCGTCCGCTACGAGCAGGGCGTCGAACTCGACCCGGATCCGCCGACGTACGGCGGGCCGCGATTCGATTTCAACGCATAGCGTTGCATCCGCGGGCGTCCTCGAGAGGGAGCGGTGTTATCGATCTATAGGATACTCCCCCTGTACGAGGCCTCGGGGTTGGATATGCACAGATGTACTTACTTGTAGCCTCACTGAGTACATTCAGTCAATGGCCCAATTCGGTTTAGAAGAGCCACTACTTCTGTTGCATGTCGGCGTCTTCACTATTACTGGGCTTGTCTGTCTCGTGAGTCTTCGCGGTCTGGCACGCATTGAAGACGCAGACACTCGACGTGGATTGGGTGCGTTACTCGTTCTCTCCTGCGGGTGGACGTTCGCCCACGTCGCGTACCTTCTCGCACCGACCCCAACACTTCAGTATATAGCCTTCCTCGGAGGCCTCATCATCGGAATCGCGTCAGTTGGACCGTGGCTGTACTTTTGTTCGGCTTACACCGGTCGGACTCTTCACCGAATGCGTACAGTCCGGTGGGCAGCACTCGCCACATTCCTTGCGGTCGTCTTGGTGAAGGTTACAAATCCAATTCACGGTCAGTATTTTTCTGCTGAGGTTGACACCACTCCCTTCCGACATCTGGCCATCCATCACGAACCGCTTCACTGGATTATCATGGGACTGGCGTACGCACTCGCCAGCATTGGTCTGTTCATGCTTTTTGAACTCTTCACAAAGGTCAGTTACGAGACGACGCCGCTGGTAGTCGTAGTTGGCCTTACGGGTGTGCCCGTCGTCTTCGATTTTCTGGGAAACGTTACGCCATATCTTCTTGAAGTTACGTACTCGCCGTTGGGAGTTGCAGCCTTTGCCGTCGGCATCCTCTACGTGTACGTCGAACGGTTCCAAACCGTCCAACTGACCGGCGAATCAGACAATCCCGTCATTCTACTGGACCAGGCTGACTGCGTCCACGAATGGAATCACACCGCTGAAACCCTCTTTCCTGGGCTGGAACACGCCGAGCAGGAACCAGTAGACGCTGTCGATTCTGCGCTTGCGGATGCGTTGGACGGTCCAGATCAGATTATTCCCATCACGCAGTTCAACCCCACGCGCTACTATCGAGTCACCACAAATCCGTTTTCGGCCGATAGCACGCGGATCGGACGGATGATCACGTTGACCGACGTGAGCGAACGTGAGCAGTACCGGCGGAAGATCGAACGTCAGAACGAACGCTTGGAGCAGTTCGCCAGTATTGTGTCACACGATCTCCGCAATCCACTCACCGTTGCCAAAGGAGGACTTGAACTGGCGTCGGAAACCGGCGAACTGGACCATCTAGCGTACGTCGAGGAGGCTCACCAACGAATGGAAGCCCTCATCGAGGATCTGCTCTCACTCGCCCGGTCTGGGATAGACATCGACGAAACCGAATCGGTCGAACTCGGGACCGTGGCTCGAGAGAGTTGGGAGATGGTCGACAGTGCCGAGGCAACTCTTGCGGTTGCTGATTCACTGACGGTTCAGGCTGACCGCGAACGATTACGACAAGCCCTCGAGAATCTCTATCGGAACGCCATCGAGCACGGTGGCGAGGACGTGACTATCACAATCGGGACTCTGTCGGATGATGCGGGATTCTTCGTCGAAGATGATGGGGTTGGGATTCCATCGGAACACCGGGATGAGTTGTTTGAGCCGGGATTTACGACCCAGCAAGGGGGGACAGGGTTTGGTCTCGCTATCGTAGCCGAGATTGTTACCGCACATCAGTGGGAAATCTCGGTCACAGAGAGTGCAGCTGGCGGTGCGAGATTTGAGATTCGCGGTATCGAGTCCAGTTCAGAGTAGCTGTTCTCTACTTTTGCACGCGGATTGATCGATTCGCGGATCGGATCCTAACAAGAGTGACGGACGAACGCGAACAGTGTACTCCTGTACACCGTGAGCGAGACCCACAACACAAACCAGTGGGAACACAACTCTTTTCGACGCTGCGACGGACGATTCTGTATGGACGAAGCCGCTGTTCGCGACCGCCTCCGGACGGTCGAAGATCCGGAACTCGGCGACGATATTGTCTCGCTCGGACTCGTCAACGACATCAGCGTCGAGGACGGCGAGGACGGCCTCGAGATTGCCATCGACCTCGCACTCGGTGCGCCCTACTCGCCGACCGAATCCGACATCGCCGGGGAAATTCGTGAGTTGTTCCTCGAGGAGGGTATCGACCCCGACCTCTCGGCGAGCATTCCCGACCGCGATGACGTGGTGACGGACGAGCAGGTGCTGCCGGGCGTCAAGAACGTCATCGCCGTCTCCTCGGGCAAGGGGGGCGTCGGGAAGTCGACCGTCGCGGTCAACCTCGCGGCAGGACTCTCCCAACTCGGCGCGCGCGTCGGCCTCTTCGATGCGGACGTGTACGGCCCGAACGTGCCGCGGATGGTCGACGCCGACGAGCCGCCGGGTGCAACCGAGGACGAGACGCTCGTTCCGCCCGAAAAGTACGGCGTGAAACTGATGAGCATGGCCTTCCTGACCGGCGAGGACGACCCTGTCATCTGGCGCGGGCCGATGGTCCACAAGGTCATCACCCAACTCACCGAGGACGTCGAGTGGGGCGCACTCGACTACCTCGTCGTCGACCTCCCGCCGGGCACCGGCGACACCCAACTGACGATGCTCCAGACGATGCCCGTCACCGGCGCAGTGATCGTCACGACGCCCCAGGACGTTGCCCTGGACGACGCGCGCAAGGGCCTCGAGATGTTCGCCAAACACGACACCGTCGTGCTGGGGATCGCCGAGAACATGTCCTCTTTTGCCTGCCCCGACTGTGGCGGCCAGCACGACATCTTCGGCTCCGGCGGTGGCAAGGAGTTCGCCGACGCCCACGAGATGCCGTTCCTTGGCTCGATTCCGCTCGATCCGTCCATCCGCGAGGGCGGCGACGGCGGGACGCCGACCGTGCTCGAGGACGACAGCGAGGCGGGCGACGCGTTCCGGATGCTCACCGAAAACGTCGCGAACAACACGGGGATCGTACACCGGCGCGGAGCGTCCCAGTCCCGTCACAACGAGACTGCCTCTCGCTCTCCGGAGCAATGACGAGCGACGAGGTCGACGAGTCGTTCGACACCGACCCGGACCCCGAACGGGTTGCACTCCTCCGAGCGGTCGCAGACGACGTTCGCGGCGAGACGAGCGAGAGCAAGCAACTCGCGAACATCCTCTATCGCACCAGCGACCTCTACGACGAGGACGAGGAGACCACGCCCGAGGAAATCGTCCGCAACGTGAAGTTCATTCTCGAGGTCAACGAGCGCGGCGGACTGGGTCGCTGACTGGGAGATATAGATCGCTACTTGGCTGGTTACTCGGGTTGCACTGCCAGTCGCGTCGTTTTTACTTGCGCCGCTCGAGACTCGAGTGTGGACGCGAATCAGCAAACCTGGGCGAACCCGTTCAACATGGACGAGGCGTGTCAGAACTGTCCCGACCTCTGTGAGCCGCGCACGCAGGTCGTCCACGGCTACGGCGACGTGGGTGCGGATTTCCTGTTCGTCGGCGAACGCCCCTCGCCGGCGGCCGACGAGACGGGCATTCCGTTCGTCGCGAGTCCAGACAACGCGGATGGCGACGCCGAGGATGGCGACGGTTCAGGCGATGGCGGCCTTCGACGCATCCTCGAGCGACTCGCACTCTGTGATGCAACGTCGCCGGCCGAGCGGCCGGAACTCGAGAACGTGTACGTGACGAATCTCACGCGGTGTCGCGACCCCGAGCGCCCGCCGACGGACGAGGAAATCGGCACCTGCGAGCCGTACCTCAACGCCGAAGTTCGGATGATCAACCCTGAGATTCTGATTCCGGTCGGCCAGCGCGCGCTCGCGGAACTGGGCGCAGAGTACACGACGACGCCGGTCGACGAACTTGAACTGCCCGACGCCCACGCGACGACGATCCGCGGGCGTGGGTTCGAACTCGTCCCGATGCTCGAGCCTGCAGTGCAGACTGACGACCAGACCCAGGCGTGGCTCGAGCACTTCGCGTCGCTGATGGCGTCGGATTATCGCCAGACGAAGGGGCGCAGAGAACGATAGCGAACGGAACCGTGTTTCGGTTTCGATGTTGATGGCGCACCCCGATTGTGACGCGCGAATGGGTGCTCTATACGAGCACTGGAACGTTCTGTCGTGCCGGATTAGTCTCCGAGCAGGCCACACAGCGTGCAGGGCAAACGTCTACACGGCTGGGTGTGATCCGACCTGTATGCTAATGAACCACATCCGTCGTGGATCGGGCGAGCCGCTCGTGCTCGTTCACGGACTCGGCGGGAGTTGGCGGACGTGGCGGCCCGTCCTCGATGACCTGGCAGCCGAACGCGAGGTAGTCGCCGTGGATCTGCCCGGTCACGGGGAGACGCCGCCGTTGTCCGGCGAGGTTTCTATCGACACGCTCGCCGACGCCGTCACGTCGTTTCTCGAGGCGAACGACCTCGAGGGAGTCGACATCGTCGGGAACTCGATGGGTGGGCGGCTCGTTCTCGAACTCGCCCGTCGGGGCGACGTTGGCGCAACCGTCGCGCTTGCACCCGGTGGCTTCTGGACGGGGTGGGAACGATACTTCTTCTATGCGACGCTCGCTCCGTCTATCCGTCTCGTTCGCGCGCTCCAGCCGGTGTTGACGCCGCTTACCGCCAGTGCCGTGGGCCGAACCCTGTTGTTGGCCCAGCTCTCGGCGCGCCCCTGGGACCTGCCAGCCGACGTTGCCCGTGAAGAACTGCGCACGTTCGCCGCCTCGCCGTCATTCGACGAACTGCTGCGTCGATTAGCGTTCGGTCCTGGCCAGCGGGGGACGGACGCCACACCAGGCCCGGTCGTCATCGGCTGGGGCCGCAAGGACCGCGTCACGCTTCCGCGACAGGCACCCCGAGCGATGGAGCAGTTTCCCGACGCACGACTCTACTGGTTCGATGAGTGCGGCCACTATCCACACTGGGACGCCCCCGACGCGGCAGCCGATCTGATCCTTACGAGCACCGTGGTACAGTAACGGGAACTGCAGCGAGACGCTTCCGGCTACCAGTAGCTCGTTTCCAGTTGCCGTCCGGCCTGCGTTCCCAGAACGGTCAACCCACCGACCACGAGAAGTACCACGGCGAGGGCCCCGACCGACGGTGCAAACAATTCGCCGGGCGACTCGAGCAGGTAGCCGTCGACAGCGCCGTAGCTCCCGATCAGGACCAGCCCGACGACAGTGAGAACGCCGGCAAATGCAGTCACCGTGCGCGTACGCTCGTTCATATCGCCGTGAACACGCTCGAGTGACGTAATCGTACGGGCGCTCGATGATCGTCGCCGCGACTCGAGCGGCTCGTCTCGTTTAGCTCGATATGCAAGACGGTGGAATCAACGGTTGGTAAAACGCCGCGTTCAAGGACGACGCCGTCGGAGATGACAGTATGATTGTGGTCGTTCCTGTTTCCCCGCCTCGAGCGGGTCACGTCCTGTCCGCACTCGTCGAGTCGACGCCGATAAGCGCCGGCGAAGCCGCGTCGCTGTACGAAGCCGCGGCCAGCGATGTCCTGCGCGCCGTAGCAGCGAGCGGTGGCACGCTGCTGGTAAACTACCGTGACGAGGAGACGCTTCCCGAGTCGGTCGTCTCGGAGCTGGAGACGGATGCTGAAACCATCGTTCGTGACCTGGCTGCGTCGGCGCTCGAGAATATCGAGGACGTGCGCTTCGAGCGCCAGGTCGGCTCGACGCACGCGGCGCGCATTGGGAACACCGTTACGCACCTGCTCGAGCGCGAGGAGGCCGACACCGTGGGCGTGCTCGAGCCGACGGCCCCGCTGGTGGAGCGCTCGCAGGTCGACGGCGCGGCGATGTCCCTGCGGCGCAACGATGTCGTGCTCGGGCCGTCCTCTGGCGGGCGGACGTATCTCGCGGCGTTTACCGCACCGATTGATTTCACGGATGCATACGCGCCGCCGTCGCTGTCGACGCTTGCCGGGCGGACGAAAACGGCCGGGCTGGGCCTTGGCTTCGCACCGATGGTGCCGACGATTGCGACCGAGTCCGGCCTCTGTGCGACGGTCGCCGCGCTCGAGGCGCGTGCGGAGACGGATCGGCCGGGGGCACCGGCGACTGCGGCAGCGCTCGAGAAAATCGGGATGGAAGTAGGTGGGGACGAGTCGCTCGAGCGGCGAGAGACCGACAACTCTTTTTAACCAGCCGAGATAGTCACAGATGCGGTGGGGTAGCGAAGCGGCCCAACGCGCCTGCCTTGAGAGCAGGTGGCTGTATAGCCTCAGGGGTTCAAATCCCCTCCCCACCGTTTTTCGCGAGAGACAACGACGAACGGAGTGAGGAGTCTCTCGAGTGGAAAACGACATGGAGGGATTTGAACGAGGCCAGTCGCGCGCAGCGAACGGCGCAGCCGTGAGCGAGCACGTCTGGACGTTGTTCACATCCCCTCCCCACCATTTCTGGAACAAACGATTTCCCGAGTAGAAGGGACAGCACGTTTCTCGAGTGGAAGTACGACCGCTCGTTGTTTGACTCCTATAATAACGCCCAGAAAGCCCTCGACGCGCTCGAGCTGTCCGCGACTCGCTGTGCGCGCTCGCACCGCTCGCGTGCTTACGTCGTCGGGGACACTCGACCACGCCGACCCCTTTCAGTCCCACCCGATCCCACGCCTCCCCAGCCGACTCGTTCGCTCGCACACTCGCTCACTCGCCCCTCGCGCGGATCGCGGCGGCTCTCGCTCGAGTCGGCTCGAGCCGCCGCCAGCACGCGCCATGGGTGGACTGTGTTTGGAGGGGCGACTCGAGGATGCACCCTCTTGAATCAAGTTCCTGAGTGGCATCTGTACGGTATGGCGTCGACTGGGACTCGAGACCGGCGAGGTGGCCACGGATAGTGTCGGAAGCGATGCTTGCAGCGCCTCTTGACGGCGTCCTTGCGGTGCTCGCCGCGCTGTACGCGCTTTGTCTCGCGGCCGTGCATGTGTTCGTCGGACGACTCTCGTTTATCGACGCGGTGCCGCGCAGTCGGTGGCTGTCGCTCGCGGGCGGCGTGTCGGTCGCGTACGTCTTCGTCCACATCCTGCCGGAGGTCGGCGAGGCGGCGGAGACCGTCGACGAGAGCGGGACGATTCTGGCGGCCATCGACTACCACATCTACCTCGTCACGCTCGCGGGATTCGTCGTCTTCTACGGCCTCGAGCGCTTCGCCGTGATCGGTATTGGTCCTGGGGAGGGCCTCGAGTCGGACGACGCCGACCACTCGGCGTCGGCTCCGGACGGCGGCGTCGCGAGCGGGAGCAGCGAGCGTTCGGATCGATTCCCGGACGGCGTGTTCTGGATTCATGCGGGTTCGTTCGGGGCGTACAACGCTCTGATTGGCTATCTGCTGGTTCATCAGGAAGAGCCGGGGGTGACGAGCGTCACCTTCTTTTTCGTCGCGATGGCGCTGCACTTCATGGTGAACGACGTCGGCCTTCGCGAGCATCACGGCCGGGTCTATCACCGGTACGGCCGGTGGTTGCTCGCCGGGGCGGTGCTGTTCGGCTTTGTCGTCGGTGCCGTCACGGCGATCAGCGAGTTCGCTCTCGCATTGTTGTTCGCGTTTCTCTCGGGCGGCGTTATCTTGAACGTCATCAAAGAGGAGTTGCCATCCGAACGTCAAAGTCGATTCTGGGCGTTCGCCGCCGGTGCGGCGGCGTATTCGCTCATCCTATTGACTGTCTAAATACTCCGTGGGAAACGAAACGCAAACAGCCGGACTCGAGCATCAACTCGACCAATGGTTTCATATCATGACAATTCCAGGGTTGGAGTATCATGAGTCAGGCGACGCTGTCGGATCGGCCATACGCAAATTCGAATCTCTTCTCTGGACACTATCTCGACGAGCGCGTACAGGAGCGCGATGAGTGGGACTGTGACGAGGCTGCGCGGGCAGCGATGGAGCAGTTGCAGTCGCTGTCCGACCTCGAGTCCGGACTGGTGGATGGGTACAAGGAAGATGCGCTGATCGACAACTGGATCGACGAGGTGCTCGACGTGCTCGGGTTCGGGACGAACGTCGAGACGACGCTGCCGGAGGGTGGTGGCTACGTCGACGAACTGCTCTTCGAGGATTCGACAAGTCGGCGAGACGCCGCCGAAGTGTACCTCAGTACCGAGGACACGACTGATCTATTCGAACGCGCAGTTGGGTTGCTGGAAGCAAAACAGTGGGATGCCGACTTCACGACTCGGTTTAGTGAGCAGCGGCCGTATCGAAACGCCTCCCACCAGATCAAACACTATCTCGAGCGGACGCCCGAGACGATTCAGTGGGGCGTGCTCACGAACGGGCGCAAGTGGCGACTCTACGGGACGAACGACTACGAGACGCAGACGTACTACGAGGTCGATCTCCCTGCATTGCTCGAGCGCGGCAACCTTGAGGCGTTCAAATATTTCTACGTCTTCTTTCGACCGGAGGCGTTTCAGGAGTCTTCGGGATCGACGTTTCTCGATTCGGTCTGGTCGGAAAGCGAGACCGTCGCCCAGGAGTTAGGAGAGGATCTGCAAGATAACGTCTTCACCGCGTTGCGGGTGCTCGGGCGTGGGTTCGCCGAAACGAACGATCTCGATATCGATCCGGACGATGCGGCTGCACTCGGGGCGCTGAAAGAGCAGTCGCTGGTGTTGCTGTACCGGCTGATGTTCGTCCTCTACGCCGAGTCGCGAGGGCTTATTCACCCGGAGGGTGGCGACGCTGTCACGGAGTACGAGGAGAACTTCAGCCTGAACGAACTGCGACTCGAGATTCACGAGGAAATCGGCGAGGTTGACGACGGCTTCGACACCTACAGCGAGCACTCGACGACAATGTGGAGTCGGCTCGAGGATCTGTTTCGGCTGGTCGACGAAGGCGAGGAGTCGCTGGGGATTCCGCCGTACAACGGCGGGCTGTTCAATCAGGAGAACCACGAGTTCCTGACGAACCATCAGGTGAGCAACCGCTATCTCGCGGAGGTTATCTACCGGATTTCGACGACCGAAAACGACGAGGGGCGGTACGTGCTGGCCGACTACGCGGATTTGGATACACGGCATCTGGGCAGCGTCTACGAGGGACTGCTCGAGCATCAGTTCCGAATCGCGCCGGAGGACTACGCGGCGGTGTCGGAAGATGGCGGGCAGGTCTGGGAACCCGCAACGGAGGTGTCGGTTGCGGACGCGGTCGAGACCGTCGATTCGGGTGGGCTGTATGTCGTCAACGACGAGGGCGAGCGCAAGGCCACGGGGGCGTACTACACGCCGGACTACGTGGTGACGTACATCGTCGAGGAAACGGTCGACCCGCTGATTGACGAGATTCGGGCGGACCTCCAGGAGCAGGGCTTCGAGACGGGAACGCACGAGTATCTCGGGGCGTTTTACCGTCGGGTGCTGGATCTGACGATTCTCGATCCGGCGATGGGCAGCGGGCACTTCCTGACGCGGGCGACGGAGTATCTTGCTCAGCAGGTGATGGAAGAGGTGCGCGAGATCGAGGAGGCGACGGCGTTCGACGAGCAGCGAGTGCGCCGGGACGTGGCGAAGGAGTGCATCTACGGCGTGGACTTGAACGGGATGGCGGTCGAACTCGCGAAGCTCTCGATGTGGCTCGAGACGCTCGCGGCGGATCAGCCGCTGGCGTTTCTGGACCACCACTTGAAGGCGGGCAACTCGCTGGTTGGGTCGGACGTGACGGCGGTGCTGTCGAACGGTGCGGACGCCGAGGACGACGGTGGGCAACTGACGCTCCAGCAGTCGTTTGCCCGTGTTCGTGAGCGGACGCTCGATCACGTCATGGACCGCGTGCAGGAGTTGCTCGAGATCGATAACGAGACGCTCGAGGACATCAAGTCGATGGAGGAGTTGTACGACGAGGTGCGAAGCGATCCGTTCTACCAGCGGTTGTTCGAGTTGACGAACGTCCACACGGCGGAGCGATTCGATCTGGACGTGCCCGAGGGGGCCTACGAGCGGATGGCGGGTGCAATCGACGACGAAGACAAGTGGGCCGACGTGCGCGAGGAAGGCTGGTTCCAATCAGCGCAGGCGATGGCTGAGGGCGAGGCGTTTTTCCACTGGGAACTCGAGTTTCCGGAGGTTTTCTTTGATCAGGATGGGGAGAAGCGAGCGGATGCTGGGTTTGATGCGGTGATTGGGAATCCGCCTTGGGGAGCAAACTTGGGAGAGGAGACCATTGAATACGCATCTAATGTTTATTCTATTTCAAAGTCGACTACTGACACATTTGCGCTATTCACCAAACTGTCTCCCGATATCTGCACTCAGAACGGCTACATAGGATTTATTCTCCCAAGTGGGTGGCAAACCTCCGACAATTATAGTAAATTCAGATCATGGTTGGTTCATGATGTCGGATTAAATAGTATAGTGAATCTTCCATATGATGTCTTCGAAGATGCATATGTAGACTCATCTGTATTCATTTTATACCCTCGATCTAACCAAGTAAGCACTGCACCAGATATCACAGATTCTCTGTCTGTAATAAACTATGGCCGGAAAGAGAACATCTCATCTATCGACCATGATTCCGAGAAATCCTCGGATGTGAATTACTCTAGATGGTTCTCTTCTCATCTTGATTCGGATAACGAATATGGCTTCTTATCATATATGAATAAGAGCGAGTTGGATATAAGTGAGAAAATAGCTAGAAACGGAATAGATCTGTCTGTAATTGCAGATGTTCAGCGTGGAATAACTCCATTTGATCTCACTGATGATGGGGGAGAGGACTATGCTACTGGATTAGATGGCCAACTTCGCCGTTATAAATATTCTGTGAGTGGCAACCAATATGTAGAATACCATGATGGAATTGCTGAATATAAGCCAGAGAAATACTTTACTGGTGAGCGACTCATTCTACGGGAATTGATCAGTAGGCAATTTAGACTTCAGCTAGTTCTCACCGATAAGGACTTCGTCACAAACAAGTCACACCAGAGTATCCTGATAGATAACGATCATTATGGGGCGGGGTATTTGTTGGCAATCCTGAACTCAGCTGCTTTGTCGTATTATCAGGTTCGGAGATCTGCAGTGGCACTGAGAGATGATTTCCCTAAAATTGTTCTATCGGAAACTCGCTCTCTCCCGATTCCGTCGATTGACTTTGAAGAAGAAGAGAACACACCAGATATCGAGTCAATCACACAATACAATAAGAAGTCTTTGAAAAAGAAGTATTCAATCGGGAAAAACCAAGAAACACATGATCTATTGGATGGCCTTGGAAAACACTTAATGGAGAAGTCGAATAGTCGATACGATTTGAATTTAAACATCCATGATCATCTTGGTACATTCGAGGATGGTCATTCACTGAATGAGATTGGCTTAGTGGAACCCCCAAAGGGAGTAGCGAATTCTATCCTCAGCGAGACTACCGAAGAGCGTGAGAACTTGCGGGTTGGTTCCGTTGAGGTTGTACGGAATTCCGAGATTAGTCTTGAGATCCAACTCACCGCGCGCTACAAACCAGAAAACGACGACGAGTATGAAACAGACCGTTGGGGGTACACCGAAACCGAGTTCGAACCCGCACTCCGAATTTCGGACCTCACCGAAACCGAAGCCGACCTGATCGAGGCGTTCGTCCCCGTCGCCGTGGATGAAGCCGGCGGCTTCGCCAACTTCCGCGAAACCGCAACCAAGACCAACTCGCTCGTGGATCGCCTCCAAAAGCTCACCCTGCCCGCCGTCGCAGATGTCGAAGACGGCCTCGAGAGTTACCTCGAGACCAAAGCCCGCGCTGAGGAACTCGAGGCGAAAATCGAGAAAACGGACCAGCTGATAGATGAAATCGTCTACGAGTTGTACGGGCTGACTGAGGAAGAAATAGAGATCGTTGAGGAAGCTGTTGGAGAGTAGCGAACGCAAAAACAACCCGGACAAAAAATAACCGCCACCTCCCAATCCCGAATCCCTAGGGGTCCGCCCTACTCGTCGAACTCGAGGGCGGACGGAATTACCCGACAGCCACACGGGCTGGCGGTGCCAACGGCTGGCTCGGAGACGACGGTGACGACGACGGCTTCGCCGCAGGTGGGACACTCGGGGAACGAGGGGCCTGACTCTGTGTCGTTCTCAGTCGTCATCGCTCCTCGAGCGTGATAGCCGTCGCTGTTGATTCGTGTCGATACGTCACTCGTGCGGGATGTTTATATCCCGGTAGAATGTACGGATTCATGGCTTCAAGCCTCTCGGCTGGAAGCCCGTCTCGGGTGTCTCAGCACCCGGGGCATTTGCGTACCCCCGCGGAGACCGGCTTCCGTGTAATTTGTTGACTGGTTGTGACTTATATCTACTGGTGTGTGGGGTGATTCGGCTCCGTGTGACAGGTCTCGAGATGGGGTTGCTCGAGTCGTGCCGTACTCGAGACGAACAAACGGTCCGGTCGATACCTCGAGCCCGTGTGCTGTCCGGGACTGGTTCCGTGATTGACTCGACGATTTCACAACTGGACACTGCTGACGCCGCCTCAGGCGAGCGACGTCTGCTGGTCGGTCGTCGGCAGCGTGATCGTAAACACCGTCCCGGTGGGCTCGTTGTCCGAGACCTCGACCGAGCCGCCGTACCACCTGATGAACGTCTGGACGAGGTGCAGACCCAACCCGGTGCCACCGCTTTGCTCGCCCGTGACGCCGCGCTCGAACAGATCGTCGCGTATCGACGCCGGGATTCCGGGGCCGTTGTCCGCGATTCGAACGTCGACCTGCCCGTTTGTCGCTTCTACTGAGACATCGACCCGCGGCGTCTCCGCGTCGTTGTGGATCACGGCGTTCCGAAGCAGGTTGCTGACCGCCGACGAGAGCGCGCTGTCGGCCGCGACGTCGACATCCGGCGGGTCGTGCAGTTCGAACGTCGCCTCCGGAAACGCCTCGCTCGCCTTCTGTACTTCCTGGGTCAGCACTCCCTCGAGCGAGATCGACTGCTCCCACTCCTCGGCCGTGGCAACCGGCTGGGAGAGTTCGGTTGCAATCTCAGTGAGATTGACGATGTGGTGAACCGACTCATCGATCCGCTCGAGGATGGGCTCCGCGTCGTCGGCTGCGGGCGTGTCTTCGAGCAGGTCGTCGAGAACCTCTGCCCAGCCGAGGGCGATCATCGTATCGTTGCGGATGTCGTGACGGAGCATCTGGTTTAGCGTCTCGAGTTGCTCGTTGTGTCGCTCCAGGAGCTGGTCGTACTGGACGCGCTTGGTGATGTCCTGGACGACAACGTGCGTGCCGTATCGACCACCTCGAGTGTCGGTAAGCGGCGTCGTTGACACGTCGTAGATGGCGGTGTCGATCTGCAGTGGCGGGTCGCGTTCGCCCGCGATCACGGCGTCGACCTCCGCAGCGGGTTCGGAGAGCGAGGTGAGGGCTCGCCCGACGACCGGTCCCGATACGTCCAAGAAGTCACACGCGACGTCGTTGAACTCGACGACGCACCGGTCGTGGTTGACGACGATCACGCCGTTTGGCGTCGTCTCGAGCAGGAGTTCGAACGGCACGGGCGTCGTCTCGAGCACCTGGTACTTGAACAGCCCCCACGCGAAGACCACGCCGGTGAAGACGTACAGGTACGGCTCGATTTCGACGGTAAACTCGAATAGCGACGGGAGGAGATAGTAGTACACCGGGGGGAGGACGACGAGCGGCGTGAGGCCGACGGCGAGGAGTGCGACCTGGTTGCGCTGGCCGGGCGTCGTGTCGATAAACGTCTTGAACAGAACCAACAATGCGAGAGCGAGAACCAGATAGCTGTAGACGGTATCGACGTGATACCAGATGCCAACCTCGTAATCCAGGTGGGCGATTTCGCCGACGTCAACCATCGTCGGGTTCTGAATAACGAACTCCGGCGTCCAGGGAAACAGGGCGAATACGAGCGTCACTGCCGGCACGACCGCCAGTGCTGCGATCAGCGTGCGCGTTTCCAAATACTCCCGTCGGGTGTACTCCAGCGCGAACAGCAACGCTCCCGGCGGGACGAGGACCCAGCCGAGGTACTGGAGTCGCCACCAGAAGACGCTCCACTCGAGCGAGGTTGTCGCGTACTCGAGGATTTTCGTCCCGGCATAGAGCGCACAGCCGCTCATCATGACCGAGAACGGAACGGCGGCCGGCTGTTCGCGGTAGCGCCACCCGATGGCGGCCAGCACGCTACAGATCACGAACGAGGCGAAAACGAACGGCAAGTACGGTGCCCATTGCAGTGACTCCACCAGAGACCACGGTGACGAGAGAACTCGTTGCATCGGCTTACTCACCCCGCCAAGGGACACCGACGCCGGAAACACACCGACTATCGGGCGGGAACTCGCACGCACCCTGCGGTCGACTTCCACCGGTTTTGATCGCCGTCGCGTCAGCGGTGCCACAGACCCCGACAACGACAACGACGAGCGAGCGTCCGATCTCGAGGGTGACGGATCGCTTCCGCCTCGAGTGCTCGACGGATCGACGCTGCATAGATACCTCATTTACAGTCGGCGTGGGGATAATTCACACGCCTGATGCTGACGCTTCGTCTGTGCCACCGGGCACCGATGGGGCGGTGCCGACCAGTCGCGGCCGACGTGCAACAGTAACCCTTTTGCAAGACCCCTGCACACGTGCGAGTATACCAATGAGCAACGACTGGCCGGTGGACCCGGACGGCGAGGAGGGCAGCGAGGGCGGACGCAAGTACGACATGCGGATCATTGCGGACAAAGTCGACGAAGAAGAGGACTTCCCGCTCGAGCGCGATGCGTTCGTCGAGGAGTACGGCGACTACCCGATCCGAGTCAACTACGAGCGCGTCGTCGCCCTGCGCGAGATCTTCGAGTACGTCGACGAGTCGGAGTTCGAGACGATTCTCGACATGCACAAAGCCGTCGGCAACGCCATGCGCGAGGGTGACTTCTGGGACTACCACCCCAAAGGCGCAAATCCCGAGAAGAAACGCGCCTGAGCCGGCCACTGTCATAGACTCGCGCATCACGAATCTGGATTGCGTATCTCTTATACGATGGGCGTCAAAATGGAGAGCTACAGTGACGAACACGCAGGTTACGCTCGTTCAGATCGACAACTACGGGCCGTGGACGGTGACGCCAGAACCGCGCCGTGAAGCCGACCTGCAGACCCTGCAGTCTCGGCTCTATGCCGATATCTCTCAGTTTGTCGGCAACCGCAACGGCTACACCTTCTTTACGCGCTTTGACAACATGATCGCCGTGACGAACGGCCTCTCGTTCGAGGACCACGCGCTCTTACAGGAGTCCGTCGGAAACCGGTATCCTGTCTCGCTCAGTCTTGGCGTTGCGACCGGCACCACGCCCGCACAGGCGCTGTCGGATGCGACAGAACGGATTCAAGACGCCGGGAGCGCACAGGATAAGGATCGCCGTGAGTGTCTCGAGGGGCGCACAATCGACGACGGCCATCGCACACCGGACGACGTCCAGATTGCTCACTTCGACGTGATCAACGCGACGGGCAACTATACGGACGAACTCAACGCCTTCGATAGCTTCATCGAAATCGAGCAGGGCTACGCCGAACTCATGCGCCACATGCGCCGGGCGCACGATAGCCTCTCGTTTTTCGTTGGCGGCGACAACATCATCGTTACCTGTCCCGATCTCGGCTATGCCGAGTACGAGGAGGCAATCGCCCACGTCGAGGAGGCTGTCGATGTCCGCCTCCAGGTCGGCGTTGGCCGCGGCGAACACGCACACGACGCCGGCTTCGCCGCAAAACACGCCCTCGAGACCTGCCGGGCCGACGGAACGCGAGTCGAACTCGAGTGGGACCACTGACACGATAATAGAGACGCCCGCTGTCGATTCCCCTATCTTCGAGAGCGAGTCGCTTAAGTGTGATGGAGGTAGCTTTTAGCCGTCCTGTGTGTTGTGTTCACACATGGAATCAGAACTGTCGGTGACCGATATTCTGACGAACGACTTCGTCGGTGTCAGTGAATCTGATACCGTGGTCGGTGCAGTGAAACTCATGCGTGAAGAACGCGTGAGTTGTGTTCTGGTCGTCCGCGGTGCAGATCCCGTTGGAATCGTGACTGAGTGGGATATTCTCGAACTCGTCGCGGACGAACGCGACCCCGCTGAGGCGACGATTGGTGACGTGATGACCGCACCCGTAATCACCCTCGCGCCGGATCGCTCGCTCGCCGATGCGGCGACGCTGATGGGACGCGAAGACATCCGAAACGTCGTTATTCAGGGCGAGGGCGACGACGATATTCGCGGCGTCGTCACCCAGCGTGACGTCATCGCTGCGGCTGGCTCGTTCCAGGCCGCCGTCACGCCGAGACGCTCGAGTGTGGAGACGGGCGAGATTGATCCCGGCCAGCCACTCGAGGAGTCTGCTCAGCAAGTCGCTGACGACCGAGCAGAACTGGTTGCAAACGGCGGTGACGAGTACACGACACAGGGCGTCTGTGAGACCTGTGGCTCGCTGGCGGATTCTCTCTGGGAATCGAACGGGCAACTCGTCTGTCCGGACTGCCGAACGGTCTGAGCCACGCCCGCTACACCGCCACGGCTCGAGAACGCGATAGAAAGCCCTTTTGTGACCACTTGCTGATACGGATTATTGTAACGATTTACCGGCGCACCCGCGACCCGGGCGGCGGGTGCGCCGGAAATGACTTACAGTAAACCGTATGAGTGTCGAGACACGGTCCGAACCGAACGCAGCAGGTGCTGACGTGCTGTGACCGACGACGACTCACGCGAGTCGATTCCAATGACTGAGCCAACGATTGCGTATGCGACGAGCGACGATCTCGAGGCGGTCACTGACCGCTGGGTCGACCTCGCGCGCGGCCAGCGAGCGTACGGGTCGTCGATTTATGCCGACGACAATCGCGAGACAATGAGCGAGACGCTTGCGGCCCACCAGTTCACCGATAGCTTACTTGTTGCCCGTCTTGAGGGCAACCTCGTCGGGTTCGCCTCGTTTTCGCTCGAGCAAGGCGCACTCGAACTCGAGACGACACGCGGGATGTTGTCGAATCTCTATGTCGACCCGGCATACCGGGGTCGTGGCATCGGCACGGCACTGCTCGAGGCCGTCGAAGCCGAGGTTGCCGACCGGGGTGCAGATGTCTTGCGTCTCGAGGTGATGGCTGCGAACGAGGATGCGCGTCGGTTCTACCGGAACCACGGATATGATGCGGTCAGAATGACAATGGATCGCACGCTCGGGGCACAATCGGAAAACGATACACACTCAAAGGAGGACACGTAACTAACGGACTGCGCCAGGGGAGCATGGGGGGTTCATGCACTCGACTTGTAATCGAGACTCCCGGGGTTCAAATCCCCGCCCTGGCTTCGTTTTTGCCGTTTGAGGGTGTGTCTCCGTCTATTTCTCCAGTATCTAGTCACGCTGACTGAGACTGATTGCTGTCCCGGTCTCCCGGCACAACGCGATTCGGGGACGGGTGCGCCCGGAATGACAGACAGTATACCGTATGGGGAGTGTGGTATGCATGGATATGTCTCCCTGAAACGTTTCAATGGCAACTATCGTCCTAACATTAGATCTATCCTGACGCCCAAAATATACAGTATTGTCGTATTGCATCCATTGAAGGACGAAATGCTACATTTCGATCTGCGTTCGGACAGCAGATTTATGTCGCATCACAAAAAGAGTCGGCCAATGCTACTCTCAGTCGATGGGTCAGAAGCGAACGCATCCCAGTCGGTAAGCTATGCGGTTATTACTGCGATTGCTGAACGAGAAGGGGTCGATCCGACGGCTATCGAACCGCCCGAGTACGAAGCGCTCTACGATGCGATCAATCCCGAAGCGCTCGATGCACTGTTTGCACCCCGGACAGACGGACAGGTCCGAACCACTGGCCGCGTCGAATTTACGTACTGTGACTATCACGTCATCGTCTCGAGCGACGGCGACGTCGAGGTTCACGACGAGTCCTAATCGGCAGTGTCACACTGACATATACTCACCACGAATAGCGATTAGGTCGATACCGTTGTCCACGAGCGCTGTGTCGGTCGTTAGGTGCCAGTCACATCGATCCGCTCGCGCCACTGCTCGGGAAGCGGTTCCGAGGAGCCGGTCGATTCATCGACCAGCACCTGGACCGTCCGGGCTGTTGCGGCGCGCTCGCCATCCGCTCGGATTTCATACTCGAGTGGGAGACTCGAGGTGCCAAGTTCCGGGACGCCAAGCGCAACAGTGACGTCTGCGTCAGCGCCAATCGGGCGGGTGTAGTCGATCTCGAGACGAGCCAAAACGGTACCGACCTCGGTCAGTGAGACGCCAAGGACATCCTGAAAGTAGGCTTCTCTGGCCTGCTCGAGGTAGGTTGCATACGTTGCGTTGTTGACGTGGCCCATGAAATCGATATCGCGGAGCCGAACGTCGAGATCGACTTCGTAGGGGTACTCCATACACAACATGACGGGCGCATGTACCGTATGTGTGCCGCCTCGCGCAACAGGAAACGAGGGCTGTCGACTGGACCACGCCCAGCTACTGGGACTGCTCGGCACAGGCCGCCTCGAAGACCTCCTCGTGAAGCCGGTCCGTGACAGTCTCGAGCAGTGGCTGCATGTTCTTGGTATCGGCGCGGTTGTACGTGACGAGCGTCTCGAGGGCAGCGTCGTCGCCGCGTTCGTACTCGTGCCAGAGGCGGACGGCGTCGCGGCCGCTGATGTCTGGCATGTCGCGCTCAATTCCGAGGTCGCGTTCGATTGATTTGAGCCCGCCGTCGAGTCCAACCTTCTTACAGGCGTACATGAGATCGAGATGTGGCACGCCGACCTCAAGGTCGTAACACGTCTCGAGGAAGGGAACATCAAAGCGCGCGCCGTTGAAGGTAACGAGCAGTGATGCGTCCGACAGCTCGGCTGCCAGCCGGTCGCTGGTCAGATCGCGGCCGTTGACGAACGTGGTCGTCTCGCCGCCCTGATGGAGACTGACCGTCGTCACGTCGTTGCAGGTCGCATCGAGGCCGGTGGTCTCGATATCCAGAAAACAAGTCTGCTCGCGGACGTTTTCGTACAGCCGCCAGCGACTCGCGGCCGGGAGTTGCGACGCAAACGGTGAAATGTTGCCACGCTCGAGGTGGGTTCGCCCCTCGTCGATGAATCGCTCGATCCGGTCGGCGAGGGTGTCGCCGACGACGCTGCCGTCGAACTCGTCCCAGTGGGTGATCCCGTTTTCCCACAGTCGGCGCTCGGTCGCGTCACCGACGCCCTGGACGGGGATGAAACTGTTCTCGATTCGCACTACCAGTTCCAGGGTACCCAGTGAGTAAAAACGCTTGGATCGCGGGTCGAGACGGTCGTTTTACAGTGGAATCCAGGCTGTCGAGCCCTGCTCGCGGAGGTGCCATCGCTGCTCGTACTGGCCGTCGGCCGCCCTGACTTCGACGACGGCATCGAATAGCGGCTCAAGAAGGCTCACGGCTTCGTGATCGCGGCTGAGTGCGAGATGATAGTGGCCCATTCCGTTGACGTGGGAGACGCCTGAGGTCGTGATGTGCAGCAGTCGAAACACCGTCTCGGCGTCGTGGTCCTGAAAGAGCGTCACAAGCGAGTCGACACAAACGCGAAGTTCTGCCGGCTCGAAGCCATCCGCAGCGGCCTCGAGATCGCTGATCGTGTCGATGATGTCGCTGCCGAGTGACTCAATCGAGACCGTGTCGTCAGCTGCGGCATCTGCAAACTCGATTGCACTGATCGCCTCTGCTGTCTCGGCAAACTCACTCGAGTCCTCAGTGTCCTCGGCTGCGGCGGTTCGCGCTCGGTCTTCGCTTGCAGTCACGTACAGGTGATAGCCATGGCTGTGTTCGCTTTCGTCGTCTGTGCCACAGAGCCGATCACAGAGTTCGTCGTGTGCTCCAGCGGGGGTTGCACCGACGACTAAGACATTGCTCCCCTCCCGTTTGAGTGTCTCGAGTGTGCGTGCAAAGGATGCACCGTCGACTGCGACACTCCCGCGATCACGTTCCATCCATTGTAATGGATATTGGTCGGCGAAATAAAGATTGTGGACGCGTTCGCTGTTTCAAACCGACAATCGTGTGGGACGTTCGCATCCAATCGGCCGACTTTTCATCCTGGCAACCGTATCCCACCCATGGCCGATTCCGACGACGACGAACTCGCCGACGCCGTTCGGGAACTTACACGGACGCTCGAGGCGCTTCGAACCGAACTCGAGGACTCGCACCGACGCCGTGGCCCCCGCTTTCGCCCACCCACGCCACAAGACGTGCTGGCGTTCACAGACAAGGTGGCGATTCCGACCGCCCTCACCGTCCTTAAATCGAGCGTTCGTGCACTCGAGGCCTTCCAACGCGGACTCGACCTCGTGCGAACCGAACGCGAAGTTCGCGACCGAACCACCGACGCGACCGACGTTGCGAGCGAGCGCGCGAACGAGGTCCGCAAAACGACGCTCTCCCGGCTCGATACTGTTCTCTCGGAACTCCAACGAGCGGCCTCGAGCGGCGCGCTTCCGGCTGATGAGGACGCTCGCGACTTGCTCTCCGAAGCGCGCGACCTTCGCGACGACGTCGATGCCCGACTTCGAGACGCGACGAGTGACAGCGAACCGGACGATCTGTCCGCAACAGAATCGTCGTCCGAATCGAATCAGTTCGGCTCCTCACCCGTCGAAATCGATATCGACGACGGATCGCCCGAAGCTGACGACTCGAGTGACGACGAGTCGGACGAATCCACCGACCGCAACCCCGGCTCGGCCGTCGACGTGGATGCCGAACTCGAGACGCTCAAAGATCAGTACAACGAGGACGAATCAGACGTCGACGCCGATGCATCCGACGCTGTAGCCGACGACGAACCGTCTGCTGACGACGAACCCGAGACTGACGACACTGGTGAGTCTGCCACCGGCTCAGACACACCGGACTCGAGTACTGGTGGCGAAACCAAGAGCAACGGCGCTGATGACGACGAAAACGACGAAAACAACACCGGAGACGTCTAAATGGGTTCGAACCGGTAGCCGTCCCACTCCTGACTGTCAGGTTCGCGGATTCCAGCGCCGGGTTCCCGCAGTTCCTCGACGTAGACCGGGCGGACCTCGTCACCGGTTTCGATTTCGTCAGTCGTCGCCTGCCCGATTGCGCGGACTGACTCGCCGTCGACGTCGAACTCGACGATTGCAAGGGTGTTTGGTTCGCGGACCCCGGGTGGCGTCGCCATCGACGTCGTCCAGGTAACGACCTCTGCGGTGTACTCGCTCAAATCAATCGTCTCTTCAGGCACTGTTCCGCCCGGGCCGCGCGGGTGGCCGGGGTAGCTAATCGAGCCGTCTTCGTACCGAATCGCTTCCATCGTCATTGTGCTGCCTCCATGATGGTCGTGATAACGCAGTTGCCGAAGCCGCCGACGTTGCAGGTGAGGCCGACGTCCGCCTCGACCTGTCGCGGTCCAGCCTCGCCGACGAGTTGTTCGTAAATTTCGACGCCCTGTGCGACGCCGCTCGCGCCGAGTGGGTGGCCCTTGGACTTGAGTCCGCCGGACGTGTTGATCGGCAACTCGCCCGTATCACGCTCCGTGTATCCGTCTTCGACGAGTTTCCAGGCCTCACCCTGCTCGGCAAAGCCGAGTCCTTCCATCTGCAGGAACTCGAGAATGGTGAACATATCGTGGAGTTCCGCGACGTCGATGTCGTCGGGGCCGTAGCCACTCATCTCGTAGGCCCCCTTCCCGCTCTCGACGACGCCGCCCATGATCGTCGGGTCCTCGCGTTCGTGGACGACGTGGGTGTCCGTCGCGCCGTCAATACCCGCGATGACAGCGTAGTTGTCCGTATACTCTTTTGCGACGGATTCGGGACAGAGCATCAGCGCCGCCGACCCGTCCGTGATCGGACAGAAGTCATACAGACGTAGCGGGTCCGCGACGATAGGCGACTCGAGGACGGTCTCGAGATCGACTTCCTTCTGGAACTGCGCGTGTGGGTTGTCGACGCCGTTTTTGTGGTTTTTGACGGCGACCTTGCCGAGACTCTCACGGGGTGCATCGAAGCGTTCCAAGTAGTGACGCGCCGTCAGTCCCGCAAAGGACGGAAGCGTGACGCCGGTTTTGTACTCGGCGGGGTGAGTCAGTGAGGCGATTACGTCGGTCGCCTCACCGGTCGTCTTGTGGGTCATCTTCTCGCCGCCGACGAGCAGCGTCATGTCGCTTGCGCCGCTGGCGACGGACTGCCAGGCGGCATAGATGCCAGCCCCGCCGCTGGAACTGGTCTGATCGACGCGCTGAGTGTATGCTGGCACCGCGTCGATATCGTGTGCGAGTGCGTTCACCACGCCGCTTTGTCCCTCGAACTCCCCGCTTGCCATGTTCGAGACGTACAAGTGTTCGACCGCGGCCGCATCGACGCCTGCATCCTCGAGACAGTCGATCCCGGCCTCCGCGAGAAGGTCCAGAACCCACTCGTCGCGTTGCCCGAACTGGGTCATCGACGAGCCGATAATTGCAACACGTTCCATACCCTCCTACACACAGGTCTGTGCTTTATATGGTTGGGATCTGGCACGCATGAACAGACAGGCGACAAAAACACGCCCTCAGGCCGATTCGGCCGACGCAGCCTGCAACTCGCTTGCGCGCGAGCGTGCTTGTGAAATGACTGCGGGTCTGGCTTCGAACGAGACGAGCACGTCCTCGTCGCCGTAGGTGACGTCGTCGACATGTGCGTTGTCGTGAATCCACGACACGACACTCATCGTCTCGTCGGTCATCGGCAGCATGAGCCGTTCTTCCTCCCAGTCTGGGAGTTCTCGGTCGACTCGCTCGAGGAGTTCCTCAACGTTCGTGCCGGTCTTGGCGCTGACGGTGACCGGGGTTGGCGCGAGCGAGGAGAGTGCGGTCTTCTTTTCGGCGAGGTCGTCGTCGCTGACCTGATCGATCTTGTTCAACACCGTCACGATGGGCGCTTCGTTGCGCTCGTAGAGGGTGTCGTGGCAGGTGACGAGTTTTTCGTGAATCTCGTCAACTGGCTCGCTGACGTCGACGACGAGCAAGACGAGATCCGCCCGGTAGACCGAATCGAGCGTCGACTTGAACGACTCGACGAGCCAGTGGGGCAGGTCGCTGACGAACCCAACGGTGTCAGTCACCAGGACGTCCCGCGGGTCGATGTCCGCGCGGCGAGTCGTCGTCCCAAGCGTCGTGAACAGTTTGTCCTGTGACTCAGCCGTCGGATCGAGATCCCGGTGGAGATCCTCGTTTTCGTCGACCGAAAGATCGTCCGCGAGTTGGCGCAACAGCGTCGACTTGCCGGCGTTCGTGTAGCCAGCGAGTGCAACCAGATCGAAGCCCGAATCGCGTCTGCGCTCGCGACGGTGTTCCTCCGTCTGCTCGATGCGCTCGAGTTCGTCGTTGATGCGACTGATCTGGTCTTTGATGTCCCGCTCGCGACTCTCATCGTACTCACCGAGGCCCATGAAGCCGGGGTGTTCGTCGCGTTTTGCGAGGCTCGTTTTGGCCTCCGCGCGCGGAAGTTCATACCGGAGTTCGGCGAGTTCGACCTGCAACTGGGCTTTACGCGTCTGTGCGCGCTGGCCGAAAATCTCGAGAATGAGGGTGAAGCGGTCGATGACCTCGACGCCGTCGGGGAGCAGTTGGCCGAGGTTGTATGTCTGGTATGGCCCGAGTCGATTGTCGAAGATGACGGTCGTCGCGTCGGTTTCGACGGCGCGTTCGGCGAGTTCCTCGGCTTTTCCCTCTCCAAGTTGCAGGGCCGAATCGGCCCGTCTGGACTGCGTGACCTCACCGACGACGGTATAGCCGGCCGCTTCGGCAAGATCACGGATTTCGGTTGTATCTGGCGTTCCGGAGTCGACGCGTTTTGCGATGATCGCGTTCATGCGAAGGTCCTCGTGATGTGCAGGTGCTGGCTTGTGTCGTGTCCGCAGGTCGCTGTCCTCGTGCGCTTGGTCGCGCTATCGTTGCGTCGCCGCCGAAATCGAGTCGTTCCGCTCGAGTCGACCACCGATTCGAGAGCACTGTGTCTCGAGCAACCCCCTCGCGCTCGAAGCACTGCTTGCGCTGGGGCTGGCGTCGAACGCAACGGCTGCTGGCATGGGTGTTGACACGACAACGTATGCCCTGACACGCTAACGATGCCGGCAGTTCACCTCAGTTAGCAGACTGATTGACAGCGTCATGCATACTCGTACGCGGCCAATGCTCTTGAATCCCGTGCTCGCTGCCGTCCGGCGATTGTCGATTGTCGCCGGTGTCCGCTCGGTGTCAGCCGATCCACTCGAGTTACTGGCTAGTCAGCTAATCACAACAGTCATTGGGACCGACTCGAATAGCCAACGTGATGATCGACGTCGATCCGACAACGCTCACTCTCGAGTTCCTTGGCGGTGCGATCCTCGGTGCGCTCGTCGGGTTCGGGACGAAACGAGTTGCAAAGCTTCTCGCAGTCATTATCGGCGTGCAGTTGATGGTCGTGCGCTACCTCGAGTCACAGGAAATCCTCATCATCGACTACGAACGGCTCACGGCGGGACTGATCGGCTCGCAAGAACAGGTCGCGAGTGCCGAGGCCAACGTCCACTGGCTCGAGTCGATTCTGTCGACGATTCCAGTGGGACTTGGCTTCGTCAGTGGTTTTCTGGTCGGCTATCATCGAGGCTGAGAGTCGACTCAGGCCATGCCGGACTGCTAAGCTGAATCGCGTCCGCAGTTACCGGGTCTTCAGATCGTCTTTGTCCTTGATGATCTCCGTTTCTGCGTTCCCACTCGAGTGTTCGTTGACCACGTCGTAGAACTCGTTTTGCATCCCTGCAGGGAACGTGATCGCGCCAACCCACGAACCGTCAGGTTGCCACTCCTCGCGCTCTAAGTCGCCGAACTGGCGAACCTGTGCCTGTGCGCTGCCGGCGTACTCTGCCGGAATCTGGACGGCAATCGTCACTTCCTCGAAGCGGATCGGAATAATCGGCCGCAACTCATCGAGTGCATCGTCGACCTGCGATTCGACCGTCTCCATCGGATCGACGGTAAAGCCCGCCTCCTCGAGGGCGTTCTCGATACGCTCTGGCGGGTGGGGCGCGTTGTCCATCTGCGGGTTGACCGCATTACGTGTGATGGTGTTGATCAACTGCTTGCGCTTTTGCTCTTGCATCTCACGGCGTTGCTCGGCCGTGATCTGAATCTCGCCCTCTTTGATCACTTCCGGGATAATCTCGAGTGGCTCCGTCGTGTCAAAGACCTTCTCGAGGTCGCTTTCGGCCGGTCGGTCACCGCGCGAGGCATCCTCGAAGACGTCTTCAGCGGCGATGACTTCCTCGAGATCACCGTCGAACTCGTCGCGTTTGATCGTCAGTGCTGCATCCGGGTCGACAAGCACCTCAAAGCGCGCGCCATGTGACTCGAGTCGCGCCGTCACTGCCTCGTCGAGTGATATCATACTGATGAGTACCTTCGGCCGGGTAAAAGACCTTTTCCTGCTGGTCGCGAGGTGGAGGGGTGAAGAATCGAACCGCAGTCGGGGACGGCCGTATTCGAATAGGGGTGACCCGTCCCGACTCTTCAACCGCGCCACAGCGCGGCAACCTGTTCGCGTTCGGGTCTCGATTACGGAGCGTTACTCGTCGTCTTCGTCTTCGTCTTCCTCCTCGTCTTCGCTGCCGAGGAGGTCGTTCTCGTCGAGGTGGGTCTCGATTGTCTCGTAGTCGAACTGCTCGAACTGCTCGGTTTCGACGTCAATCGTCGCGAGGCCAACCTCATTTGGGAGCAAAGAGCCGTCGTTGACCGACGCGAGTGCGTCGAGTGCGAGGGCGATGCCGCCGTCTAGGTCTGCCTCGTTGTCGTAGTTCTCCTCGAGGTACTCTTGCAGATCGCCACGGTCGGCACCGACAGCCAGTGCCTTCCACTCGTAGGGCGTCCCCGATGGGTCAGTCTCGAACAGGCGCGGTTCGCCGTTGTCGATGCCGCCGACGATCAGCGCGACGCCGAATGGTCGTGCGCCGCCGACCTGCGTGTACTGCTGGATGTGGTCGGTGACTTCCTTTGTGAGTGTCTCGACGCCGATTGGCTCGCCGTAGCGCAGCTGGTTGACCTGCGTTTGTCGGCGTGCAAAGTCGATCAGCTGGCGCGCGTCGGCCACGTGGCCGGCGCTTGCGATGCCGATGTGGTTGTCTGCTCGGTGAATCTTCTCGACGCTCGAGTCCTCGAGCAGCGGCGATGGGACCCGTTTGTCGACGGCGAGAACGACGCCGTCTTGGGTTCGCACACCGATGCTGGCTGTTCCTCGCTTGACCGCCTCACGGGCGTACTCGACCTGGTAGAGTCGACCATCCGGTGAGAAGATCGTGATGCCGCGGTCGTATGCCTGCTGTTGTTGTTGTCCCTGCATAGTGTCACGCTAAATTTGAATCGTAATCGAGGTCTGTCGCACCCGTGAACGCCTCATCGAGTCGCACGTCTGCGAGATCTTCTCGCACAGCAGCGACTCGCTCCTCGTTCCCGAACACGACGTTTCTCTGTCCAGAAAGTTGCCGGCGGCGTCCTAAATACTTTTCTTCAGCGGCACGTATCGTGCCACTGATACCGCATACCCGAAGGCCGACGGGTACACCGTCAATCTCGCCGATACAGGCGAGTGCCGCTCGAGCAGAGTCCGTCTCGCCGTGTCTGACTTTGACGATGGCTTCACCGACGCCGTCCGTGAATTCGAACTCGACAACCTGTAAGAGCGCGTCGGCACTGCCCGGATCGCCAAGGAGGTTCTGGCCCGCATACCACACTTCTCGCTGGAACGTTCGGCGACTGATCGAGGCATCTGGCCAGGACTCGAGGGCAACGGCAAGATACCGCCAGCGGGGTCGGAGGTGTTTCGGGAGGTGTTTCATCAGTGAGTCCTCACTCGTCCGTTGCCAGACCCGTCTCGGCGTCGGCTGACGGCGCTGGCGTCCGTTCAGCGACGAGGACGCCGACCTGGTCGTGGACGCGTTCGACCGCCGTCAGCGAGAAGCCAGCATCCGTGAAGGCGTCCGCGAGGTCACCGACCGTTGCCGGATCGTCGACCTCGGGCGAGTAAAACGCTGCGTCAGGGTCCGGTTCGCCGAAGAACATCACATCGCCGAGAACGAATTTCTGTGGCTCGAGGCCGGCGATGACGTCGATTGCCTCGCGTTTTTCTGCGTCCGAGAGGTGATGCATCGCGAAGTTCGAGGTGACGACGTCCACCTCGCCGTTGTACTCGGGTTCGCGGAACGTACCGTAGTCGAACTCGAGGTTCTCGAGTCCCTCGGCTGTGGCCTTCTGTTCGGCTTCGTCCATCATCCCCTCACTGATGTCGCGACCGACGACCCGCTCTGCGTCCGGTGCGAGTGCAAGCGCGATGGCACCGGTACCGGTTCCGAGATCGAGCACGATATCGCTCGAGTCGGGCGCGGCGTGTTCGATCACGAGATTCGCACAGGCACGATACTCGTCGGACTTCGACTCGTCGTACTCGCTCGCTTTTTCGTCAAAGCGCGCGGCGTGGTCCTCAAGACTCTTCTTCATATCCTCCTCGTTCGACCCCTGGCTCAATGAACGACTCGGACTGGACGTGCCGGTTGCGCTCGGCGAGTTGTTCCCACTCAGCGAGTCCGTCCTCAACGAACTCACTCGCAAAGCCGATTTCCTCGCCCAGCGCCTGCAGTTCCCGCGGCGCGCGCATCTCGAGGTGTGAACCCGGCCGCGCGCTGACCACGTAGGGCGCGTCGTAGTGGGCGACGATTTCGCGGAGCTTTCGCAGCGATTGGAGCGCTCGCACGCGCCGCCCGCCGTGGGTCCGGAGGACGGGCGAGAGATCAAACTCGAGGCGAACGCCGTTCTCGAGGGCCGCTTTGACGATGACGTGATTGACGTCGCCGTCGCCGGCGAACGGCTGGGCGAGCACGTCGACTTTCTCGTTTTCGACAGCAAAGCGATTGAGTTCCGGAGAGCCGCCGGCAACCGCAACGATGGTGTCGTCGGTTCGGTGGTTCCCGACCGCACCGCTTGCCTGCTCTGGATCTGCGGCGTGAATCTCGACTCCCGAGACTACGTCCACGCCGTACTCGTCGCGAATCGCCTCGGCGTCGTACTCTGCTCGAGCGCCGGATCGATTGCGAACGATGACACCCTCGAGGCCGTAGTCGGCAGCCGTCGCTGCGACTCTGGCGACCGTACTCTCACCATCTGGATACGCGCGGACGGCCTCGTACATACTCGAGTTCTCTCACGGTGGCGACTTGGGGTTTGCGCCATGCGATGGTACCGAACGCTGTTCGAGGGCAGATGTATACGGCCGGGAGCGCGCCTCGAGCGACAGCGAGAGTCGCGTGACTCGGGGGAGGGCAGGCTGTCACTCGTAATCCACCGCGAGCAGCTTGTCTGCTCGCGGGCCGACGACTCTGAGCGAGATCGAAGATCTCGCGAGGTACGAAAGAGCGCGAGCGCTCTTTCGAACGACAGCGCAAAAGTTCGGTTCTAGTTCAGGATGGACTGTGCGACTGTCGCGAGCTGGCCGTTGTCGGCTTCTTGCAGGCGCTCGTCGCCGATTTTCAGGCGCAGGCGCGGACGACCGACGTCGATTGGGACCTTTTCGGTGTCGATCAGGCCCATGTCCTCGAGTTTGGTCTTCGTTCGGCTGAACGTTGCCTTGGAGGCGATGCCGACGTCCTCGCCCCACTTGCTGATGTCGTACAGCAGGGCGTCGTTCTTGGCTGCGACGAGCAGCGAGATAGTGACCTCGTCGAGGCCGTCGCCGTCACCGCGTGCGGTCTCGAGCGAGCTCAGGATGGAGCTGAAGTCGTCTTCGGCGTCAGGGCTGATCTCCTCGGAGAGCGTTTCGCGAACGGCCGTGATCGGTGGCGTTCGGAGGTTGTAGTCGCTGGCGTCTGCCCAGCGGTCGGCGTAGGTGTCGTAGGTGTCCTCGACGAAGCTCTCGTCGTCGGTGACGAGGCCGCCGACGCGGTCACCGGCGTGGACGATGGCGATAACCTCGTCCTCGGTGATGAGCAGCGAATTCTCTGGGGCCTCTGCGAGCGTTCGCAGTGCGAGGGCATCCTCGCTGATCAGGTCGGCCGCGTTCGAGGCGACGATGAAGTCGTCCATGACCTCTTTGAGCGTTCGCTCGTCGGCGAGCATGTGGACTGTTGGCAGTTCGCCCTCGAGGTCGCTTGCGACGCTAATGAACTCCTCGATGGCGTCCCAGGACGGGTTGACCATGTACACGTCTCCGGTTGTGTCCTCGAGGACGGACCCAAGGATATCATCAATCTGATGGTTGAGTAAATTCGAAGTCATTGCTATACAGAAGTAAACGAACACCAGCTACTTAATTTTGGCGGCCAGTTGCACGCCATAAGTTCTCGTCTCACGGATGAATTGGTAATTTTTGATCCTAATCTCTCTACCAGATGACAGTGTTGTTGTCTAATTAATATTTGAAGACTGTGAAGTAAGCGCTCTGTCACCGTTTCACACGCAGAACACAAAAATTCGTTGCCCGACTGGAACGATAGGAACTATTATGTGACCCGTGGTTCACAATAGCACATATGGCTGGGAGCCACACACAGCGTCGACAGTCCGGTCGGTCGATTGCCTACCACGTCACAGCGATTCGAACGCGTCTCGAGCGCGTGTTGGCCTGCCGGACAAAGCGGATTAGTACGTACAGCGGACCGTAGCCCTGCTTTCCCCGTCCCAGAGCACCAAATCAGCCTGACGCAGGCGTCTAAAACTGCGTCGAGAGTTCTCGAGACCAGTACACATCGCCGTTGTAGATCACTGCTGCATCACACTCCTCGAGCAGCGTTGCAACCTCGTCGCGCTCGAGGAGGAAGTTGGATTCGTTGCCACACAGCGTTGCGAGTTCGTTTTCATCGGTGTGGGGCACGTAGTACGTGCCGGTGGTCTGGGTCGAGTAGCAGTCGAAGGTTACGAGAAACTGGTTGGGAACGGCCGTGTCGCTGTCGTCGTCAGGCACTGGCTCGAGTGTAAGGGTCGTGGGTTGTTGATGCTCGCCGTCAGTGAGTGAGTGAGTTCCGTCGCCGACGACGGCGTAGTCTTTGCCCATCATAATCCGACTGCGCGCAAGGCTCATCGCCCGCTCGATGCTAAAGCCGTGTGCGAGAAACGTGGCGAACGACGAGCCGACTTTGAGTGCGTGGTCGTTGAGGACTTTTGTGAACGTGACTGCTCCCGCGACGCTGCCTTTCTCGATGAGCGTCTGGCCCTCATAGAAGGAGCCACAGGCGTTGAGAAAGAACGTCTGGGCCCGACAGCGCTCGAGACTCGAGACGGCGAGGTTGCCGTCGGGACAGCGCAGGCCGTCAGTTTCGCAGTGGCCGATGTAGTGGACGAAATCGTGGTTGCGTTCAAAGACGCGTGCGAGATCGGCTGTGCGGAGTGATTCATCGACTGTGACGTCGATTGAGCGATCCTCGGCGCGGCGACGATAGATCTCGGCGACGGCTTCGTGTTCGCCCGCCATTTCGGGGTCGTTGAGAACAACGTGGATCGACATGGGCGCACTCGAGTTGCTGTCGTCTGCGAGAGCGGCGAGTCGATTGCGGTAAGCGACTGGGTCGGATTTGAAGACGTCAATGGGGACGCCATCGGCGAGCCAGCCATGCGTGCGGCCGTGGTGAAGTTCTGGTTTGACGACCTCGACTGAGGCGACGTCTCCGGCGCTTGCCCGCGTGGCTGATTCGGTCTGTGACCGCTGGTTCCGTGTGGGTCCTGTCCTCGACGACTGCTCGTTCGAGTCACTCGAGGGCTGGCGTCGACTCGGAACCTCGTTATTGTGGTCGCGGTCGGTCGGTGGCACGACCCCGCGATAGAAATCATCGAGTGACCGTTCGACGAGTTCCTGCCCCTCGAGTTCGGTCGTCCGGGGCTGGTAAATGAGGCTCATCCGGTCGAGTAAGAACGGGAGCGTCTCGAGGCGGTCGTAGGCGGGCGTAACGTACGTCGCGAGGTGCCACTCTGGAAGCCGGTGTTCAATCGCCTCGTGGGGGATCTCGAGGTAGGCCGCCAGTCGTTCCTGTGGGGTCGCCTCGTAGAGTTGCTCGCTCTCGAGTCCGAGGGCGTCGACGAGTTTGAGTTCCGAGAGCGTCGTCCCGTAGGGGCCAACGTTTCTGACCAGACAGTCCAGGAAGAACGTTTTCCGGAGCAACTGGGCAACGTCGTCCTCGAGCGTTGGCAGCGGTGCGAGACGTGTTTCGGTGTCGAAATCGGCCAGCCGAAGGCGTGCGTGCTCGAGTCGGCTATCAGTCTGGACGCTTGCCTGCAGGTAGTACGCAAGCGGTGCAGTGCTGTACAGCGCCTCGTATGCCGGTGGAACGACGAGTTCGATGCCAGTATCTGGACACTCGGTTTGGAGGTGAGCTGGAATCTCGAGCGTATCGCCGGCCTCGAGCAGTGGGGGATGGCCCCGAAGTGTTGGATAGGTTCGATCCGGGGTATCCGTTCTGTGGGCCGTGCCGAGATGGGTGATCGCCTCGGCGATGGCGTCGGGATGGTCGGGGACGGTGATTGTCCCGACTGGCAGTTCGTTGCGGCTGCGGAAGCCAAGGATAACACGGGTTTGCTCGGGGAGAGACAGGGTGATTGATTCGAACCCGTCGGTCTGTGTCAGTGTCGCACGACCGTTGAGGCGGACGTAGGTCTTGATCTCCGCATCGATATCGATGACGTACTCATCCGGTGGCAGCGTCAGTGTGCCGCCGTTGGGGTCGAGTTCATATCGCGTGTCGGATGTGAGTGAGAACGCGTAGACGACCGCGTGTGGCAGGCTGAGTTCGCTCGTCGAGACGGCGAGCGTGTCGTCGATTGGGCGCGGGAACGACGTGGAACACGCCGAGACCTGATCGACGCCGCGGACAGCAAGCTCTGCGCTCGCGCTGTCTGTCACACGAAGTGTCGACCCAGTCCGTTCCCACTCGATCATTGGCTCTCCTGAATTGGTCTCTGTTTAGTTAATTGTTTTGAACGTTACCATCACTTATGGCTGCCGGTCGGGCCGACAACAGACACGAGGTGTTTCCAGGACGTCACGTTGATACCTCTGACTGGCTAACTGCGCTGTAATCAGTCTGGTGTTCTCGAGGCGTCTCGGTACCCGGGCGGTCACGACAGCGTGTCCAGCGCTGGCGGCGGAAAGGTACACTTATACAGCCACCAGTCCGCACATCGGATATGGAACACGATCAGGTTCGGGAGGTCGATCCCGACGTCGCCGACGCACTCGAGAACGAGGTTGACCGTCAGCGGTCGTCGCTGCAGATGATCGCCAGCGAGAATCACGTGAGCGAGGCCGTCCTCGATGCCCAGGGCAGCGCGCTGACGAACAAGTACGCCGAGGGCTACCCCGGCGAACGATACTACGGCGGCTGTGAGTACGCCGACGAAATCGAACAACTCGCAATCGACCGAGCAACGGAACTGTTCGGTCCGGAACACGTCAACGTCCAGCCCCACTCGGGCACGCAAGCCAATCAGGCCGTCTACTTCGCCATGCTCGAGCCGGGCGACAAGATCCTCTCGCTGGATCTGACCCACGGCGGCCACCTGAGCCACGGTCACCCGGCGAACTTCGTTGGCCAGCTGTACGATGTCGAGCAGTACGAGGTCGACGCCGAGACGGGTTATCTCGACTACGAGGGGCTTGCCGAACACGCTGAGGAGTTCGAACCCGATATCATCGTTTCGGGGTACTCCGCGTACCCACGCGAGATTGAGTGGGAACGCATCCAAGAAGCCGCCGACAGCGTTGACGCGCTCCATCTGGCGGACATCGCCCACATCACCGGTCTCGTCGCCGCGGGCGTCCACGACTCGCCCGTCGGCATCGCCGACTTCGTTACCGGCAGCACGCACAAGACCATCCGCGCCGGCCGCGGCGGCATCGTCATGTGCGACGAAGAGTACGCAGACGGCATTGACTCGGCTGTCTTCCCCGGCGGCCAGGGCGGCCCACTCATGCACAACATCGCCGGCAAGGCCGTCGGCTTCAAGGAAGCCCTCGAGCCCGAATTCGAAGACTACGCCGAACAGACCGTCGCCAACGCGAAAGCGCTCGGCGAGCAACTCGCCGAGAACGGCTTCTCGCTCGTCTCGGAAGGCACCGACAACCACCTCGTCCTCGTCGACCTGCGCGAGAGCCACCCCGACACCTCCGGCGGCGACGCCGAAGACGCCCTCGAGGCCGCGGGCATCGTCCTCAACGGCAACACGGTGCCCGGCGAGACGCGCTCGGCGTTTAACCCCTCGGGTATCCGCGCGGGCACGCCCGGCCTGACCACCCGCGGCTTCGACGAAGACGACTGCCGCACGGTCGCCGATCTCATTACCCGTGTCATCGACAACCCGACGGACGAAGACGTTCGCGAGGAAGTCCTCGAGGAAGTCGACCAACTCTGCGACGAGAACCCGCTCTACGAATAACGCGTTTTTAATCTTTCTCGAGGACTGCGCGCCACTGCACGTCGCTGTAGCGATGCTCGCGGACCTCCGCCTGTGCTCGGTACAAATTCATGCCCGCTCGAGAGCGGCAGCGAACGCGACGCAAAAGACCAGAATACGCGCGCACCAGCTTTGCCCTGCTCCGTCATGTTCGTTCCCCATGTCGAACGATCACACGACCAGTCGACGGGCGGTGCTTTCGTCGGTGGGCACCGCCGGAGTGGCCGTACTCGTCGGGGCGACAGGATCGGCCAGCACATCTCGAGCAAGCCTGACGAACTCGGTTGAGGACGAAGACGACCCCGAGACGATCCTTCGAGGACTCGAGCGCATCGAAGGCCAGTTTCAGTCCCAACTCGAGGATGGCCTCCACCACGGGGCCCAACTCGCGGTGTATCAGGGTGAGGACCTCGTCGTCGACCTCGCGGGCGGAATCACGGGTACGGAGGACGGCGACGACATGCCGATGGACGAGAGCGAGCCCGATGGGGTTGACACAGAGTCCGACTCGAGATTCGTCCTCTTTTCGAACACCAAACCGCTCGCGGCGGCCTGCGTGCACGTCTTGGCGGACGAGGGCGCACTCGAGTTCGACGACCCGATTGTCGAACACTGGCCCGACTTTGCCGATGAGGATTCAGAAAAGGCTGAGGTGACGGTTCGCCACGTGCTCACCCACCAGTCCGGCATTCCCGAGACACCGGTCGATCAGGCCTACGAAGATTGGACGGACCCCGACGCGCTGGGGGCGGGCGTCGAAGAGGCCGACCTCGAGTTCTCGCCGGGCGAGGAGACTTCCTACCAGTTCTACAGTTTCGGCTGGATTGTCGGCGAGTTAGTGCGACAGGTGACGGGCGAGCGAATCGACGATTTCGCGCGCGAGCACGTCTTCGAGCCGCTGGGAATGGATCGCACACACATCGGCCGCCCTGCGGACGAGGACGTCGATGTCGCGACGCTCGCCGGCTTCGAACCCTACGACCGGGTCGGCGAAGCGGGACTGATGGCCGGCTACACGACCGCGGAGGCCGCGGAGACGTACAATCAGGAGGCAGTCCAGGAAGGACTCAACCCCGCCTGGACTGGTATCGGCCCGACACGGGAACTCGCGCGCTTTTACGCCTGCTACCTGAACGGCGGCGAATTCGACGGCACACGCATTCTGAGCGAGGACACCGTCGAGGAGGTACTCGAGGTTCACGTCGATGAACCACTCGAGGCGGATCTTGGAACTGCGGATCGGTACGGACTCGGCTTTCAGTTCGGCGGTGCGCTGCCGGACCGCCGCGGGGTTCCCTCACCCGAAGGGACGTTCGGACACGGCGGCCTCGGCAGTAGCATGACGTGGGCCGAACCGGAGACTGACCTCGCGTTCGCCTATGTCGTCAATGGGGTCCGGGACGGCTACGAGCACAACGCGCGCTCGGCCATCCTTTCAGAGACCGTCCGCTCGGAACTCTCCTAACGATCTCCATTCCAGTGTCGTTGAATTGTCTCAGTGCCGTCGTACGGTCGCCGTGATCTCGGGCTCCGGCCGGAGCGCAATCGTCGGTGCGAACGTCAGTGGCTCCTCGAGTGCGACCTCGAGTGCGACGCGGTCGACCATCGTTGCCAGCGCGAGGTGCAGTTCCAGTCGGGCGAAGTGCATGCCGATGCAGTGGCGTGGACCTCCACTGAACGGGAAGTAGGCGTACTGGGGCCGGTCGGCGTCGTCGCCCTCCCATCGCGACGGCCGAAACGCCGTCGGCGAGTCCCAGAACCGCTCATCCCGGTGCAACACCCACTGCGGGAGCAGGAGTTCCGCGCCGGCCGGCAACTGGTAGCCGCCGAGAGTCACCGGCTCGGTCGCTTTCCGCATCGTGTTCCACGCCGGCGGATACAGCCGCAGCGTCTCAGCAACGACGTTTCGGTGGGTCTCGAGGTGCTCGAGTGACTCGAGATCTGGCCGTCCGTCACCGACGTGCTCGTCGCACTCCGCGACGAGCGACCGTCGAACGTCGGGGTGTTCATGCAGGAGATGCCAGCAGTAGGTAAGGCTCAGCGCCGAGGTGTCGGATCCGGCGAGTAAGAGCGCGACGAGATTGTGACGGACCTCCTCGAGAGTCAGTTCGCCGCGGTCGTGGGCCTCGAGCAACACCGAGCAGGCGTCGGTCCTGGTCTTGTTCGTGTTTTTGCTCCCGTTCCTGGCGCGCTTCTCGCGGTCCGCTTCTCGCCGCGCCTCGAGACACCGATCAATGTAGTCGTCGAGTTCGGTTACGGCCCGTCGGAACCGACGTTCGGTCGGGGTCGGCACCCAGCCCGGGACCAGTTGACCAGGCCGTCGCGGATCGCTTCGGTCGATGAGGGCGTCCGTCGCGTTCAGGACGACGTCTTCGTCGCCACGGATATCCACGCTCAGGAGCGTCTCGGCGAGGACATCGAGTGTGAGCAGTCGCATCTCTCGATGGAGGTCGATTTCCTCACCGTCGTCCCACATCTCGATTCGGCGAATCGTCTGCTCAACGATCGCGTCCGCGTAGCGATCGATGGTGTCTCGAGTGAACGCCGGCTGGAGCGCCCGTCGAAGCTGTTGCCATCGATTGCCGGCGGTAGTCGTGACGGCGTGATCCTCGATACCCGCGAACGCCCGTTGCTGCTGTGCGGCGATTGTGAACCGCCCGTCGCCGTCGTGGAGAACCTCCTCGACGATTTCCGGGTCAGAGACGAGATAGAACGTCTCACCCGGAAACTCGAGGTGGACGAGATCGCCGCGGTCAGCCCACTGCTCCAGTGCACCGAACGGATCGCGCGAGAACTCGAGGGCGTGACCGAACAGCGGTACGCCGTCTGGTTTCGGTGGCGTCGTTGACTGTCCCATATGTGATCTCGTGTCTAATCACCAATAATTCTACCCCGCGGCTTCCCCGCCGGCAGGTCTGGGGAGGGTACGAAACGGGTTCGTGAGCGAGTGACGAGCAACGCGAACCTCATGGATAGTATGCACGAGTGTGATTATTGGGTGCGTTGATCTGGCTCAATGTGGGCACGAATCCGAGGGTTAATGAGCCTCGCGATTGCCCACTCGAGTATGAGTGAGACCGAGATTATCGACGGTAACGCTGTCGCGAGCGAGATTCGTGACGATCTGACCGACGCCATCGAGACGCTCGCCGACGCGGGCGCACGACCGGGCTTGGCGACGGTGCTGATGGGCGACGATCCCGCCAGCGAAACGTACGTCAACATGAAACAGCGCGACTGCGAGGAGGTCGGCATCGAGAGCTATCACGTCGACGTCGACGGCGACGCCTCACCGGAGACGCTGTACGACGAAATCGCCGCGCTGAACGACAACGACGACGTCCACGGCTACATCGTGCAGGCCCCAGTGCCGGACCACGTCGACTACCGCGAGGTTATCCGTCGCGTCGACCCCGCGAAGGACGTCGACGGCTTCCACCCCGAAAACGTCGGTCGTCTCGTCGCTGGCGACGCCCGCTTCCGTCCCTGTACGCCCCACGGCGTCCAGAAACTGCTCGAGTCGGCTGGCGTCGAAACTGAAGGCAAAGACGTGACAATCGTCGGCCGCTCGGATATCGTTGGCAAGCCGCTTGCAAACCTGCTGATCCAGAAGGCCGACGACGGCAACGCGACGGTGACGGTCTGTCACTCCCGCACCGATGATCTTGCCGAAAAGACGCGCAGCGCGGATATCGTCGTCGCCGCCGCAGGCGCGCCGGAACTCGTCGACGGCTCGATGATCGGCGAGGGCGCAGTCGTGATCGATGTGGGCGTCAACCGTGTCGATGCGGACACCGAGAAGGGCTACGAACTTGTCGGTGACGTCGAATTCGAGAGCGCGAAAGAACAAGCGAGTGCGATCACGCCCGTCCCCGGCGGCGTCGGCCCGATGACGCGCGCGCTCTTGCTGTACAATACCGTCAAGGCTGCAAGCCTGCAGGAAGGCGTCGACGTCGACCTTCCCTAAGGACTGAGTTCGAGACCCTCGAGTCGGTCCTGTGCGCGATTGACGGCGAGTTCGTCACCGCGCAGTCCGTTCGCCAGTTCTCGCGTCGCTTCGACCAACCGGTCGGCCGTCTGTGGGTCGATATCGCCCTCGAGCATCCGGATACGGGTGACGTGTTCGCCAAGCGTCTCAAGGGCGCTGCGTTCGCTCGTGGTCAGATCTGTCTGCTGTTCCTCGAGCCACGTCCGGATGTCGCGTCGATATTCGCGGACGGCGTTTGCGGAGGCGAGGCCGCGGGCGGCCTGCAGCGAGGGCGGGACGTCCTCGGGTGGGGGTCGTTCACCGAGGTCTGCATCGCGGAGTACGGACAGAAAGTACAGTTCCTCGCGGTCCTCGAGGCGGATCTCTCGGGCGACGATATCGGAGACGTGCAGCAGTTCGGTCGCTGCAAGGTACGTCTCGTCGAGGTCGCGCAACTGGCCGGCATTGACGAATCCGCGACGGCGCACGTACTCACGGCAGTGATCGTGTGCGCGGTCGGCGAGTTCGCTCGTTTTCACGTCGTCGATATCGCTCCGGATCGGCGTGAGATCGAACTCGAGTGGCAGGTCCGTGTGTTCGGTACGCTCGTCAGTGCCGACGCTCTGGATGCTCCCGCAGGCGGGACAGCCGATGCTTCCGGTTTCGTAGTACGACCAGCGCGTCCCACACTCCGTACACTCGCGCTCGCCCCGTATTTTCATACTCGCCCGTACGCGCGGGTGCCCAAAAGTCCCATCGGAGTCCTGTCCATTACTCGGCTTGCCGAACCAGGACGTCGACTGCGGCAACGCTTCCAAGCCCAACCGTGAGCCAGTACGTGCTCAGTCGGTAGATGAGTGCGATGGTCAACGCAGCTGCGGGCTCGAGGCCGGCGAGCGCGGTCAGGCCGGCGGTGATCATCGTTTCGACGCCGCCGGTGCCGCCGGGTGCGGGGACGACCGAACCGAGTTTACCAAGTGCGACGACGAGTGCGACAATTGGGAGAGCGAGTTCAGCGCCGATTGCCAACCCGCCAAGATAGACCGGGAGCATGAGAAACGCCATGCCGAGATGGGCGGCAACCGCTGCGACGAGGAGCGTCGGCCGATCCGCCGTGATGCGCTCGAGCGAGCCGTAGAATCCATCGAGACGATCACGGACCGCGCTGGCCTCGAGATGGTCGTCGAAGCGAGTTGTGAACTGGCTAACGACTTGGTAAATTCCGTCTGTGACTGTGAGAACGAGGGTGTAGACGACGCTTGGTCGACGAATTGCAACGAAAACGGCCGAGACGAGCGTGAGAAAGAGGACGGCGAACGCGACCAGTTGGGTACCGAGTCCGCTGCCGAGGGTCCCACGGATCGTGATGATTCCCAGTGCGAAAAAGCCGAACGTGTAGTAGGGGATGTAGTTGAGCACGTCGGCCGAGAGGACGCCGGCGAGACCGTCTTCAAACGCGATATCCTCTCCTCGAGCGACCAGATAGGCGACGAACGGCTCGGTTGCAAGTTGGCCGTAGGGGGTGATGTATTTGATGAACATCGCGGTCAGAAAGACGGCCGCGATCCGTCGGCGCGTGATTGAGGTGTTGACCACCGAGACGAACCGTTCCCAGACAATGCCACGGAACGTAAGCGCACAAAGTCCAGAACAGACGCCGAGTGCAAGGAATCGCCCGTCTGCAGCCCGAAACTGTTCGAGGACGTCCTGGCCACCAATAACGGTGAAAAGGGCCACCAGCAAACAGAGGGCAACGACAAACCCAAACGCGATCCGACGTTTCACGAGTGGACACTCTCAATGAGTCTACAACTATGTTATGACTCAGTGGAGACAGACAGCGAAGTTCCACCCTGAAAGACATACGAGCTGATGACTCTACCCTATTCTGGAGTGTAACGGGGCTGAAACGGTCATCAGCGACCGGATGCTGTTCAATGCGTCATTAACATACGGCACCTGCAGGCCGCACCGAAACCAAGTGGAACGTCCTATCCAGAGATATGTCCCATCAAAGACTGAACCGACGCAAGTTCGTCGCGGCAGTAGGTACAACCAGTGCGCTCGTTCTGGCTGGCTGTGCAGACGACGGCAATGGCGATGATCCCGATGATGAACCACCTGAAGAGGAGGATCCCGCAGTCGACGAAGAGGATGACGACGAAGAGGATCCACTCGATGAAGAAGAGGAAGAAGATGACGAGATGGAGGATGAAGAGGACGAAGAAGATGACGAGATGGACGACGAAGATGGCTACACGCTCACCGTCACCGTCGAAGACGCTGACGGCAACGCTGTCGAAGGCGCAACCGTCGAACTCGAGGAAGCCGACGAGGACGATGAAGACGACGAGATGGACGACGACGAAGATGACGATGAAGAACTGGATGATGAAGACGATGAGGACGAAGACGACGAGGATGACGAGGACGACGATGACGACCTGATGGACGACGAGGAAGACTGGGAAGACGAAACCGACGAGGACGGTGAAGTCGAATTCGAGGACCTCGAGGACGGCGAGTACACGGTCCACGCCGAATACGAGGGCGACGAGGCCGAGGAAGACGTCGAAATCGACGGCGACGACGAGGACGTCACCCTGACGCTCGAGGATACTGAGGTCGACGGCGAGGATGACGAAGACGAGGACGACGAAGACGACGAGGACGACAACGACGACGACCTCTAACCGATCCCCGTAGCGTTCGATTGCTCATCGACTCATCCGCTCCTGGCCGCTTTTTTGCGACGACAGAGACGACGTCGAGAGCTAACTGACCCGTACTGATCACTCGAGAGCCATTGCTGTCCCCAAAGCGGTCTTGGTCATCCGTCCCATAGCATCCCCCATGCGCGATGAATCGGAGATTCGCGAGCAGTATGAGTTCCTCATCGAACACCTCGAGAGCGAGGATATGCGCCACGACGGCGTCGAAGAGATGTTTACCTATTACAAACGCGCACTCGGCTGGGTCCTCGAGGAGGAACACATCTAGCAAACCCAACCTATCACCAACGAAGCCTGTGTCGCAACAGTTAAGTACACCCAGCGAATTTTTTCACCTGACGCTTCGCTTGGAGGGCCGAAGCGTCAGCGGGGACCAATTCAGGGCGGCAAGCAATCGCGTGGCCTTTTTCCGCCACGCGATTTGCTTTCCTGTTTACGAACGATAACTCGCGAGCGACTGCTCGGCCGTTCTCGAACACAGTACACACTAACTCGTGGTGTGTTTCCATCACTGGCTCAGATCTGACAGCCATGATGTTGCATTACCACAGCCGCCACTCATCACGCTCAGGCACTCTTTCAGCACGTCGTTTATATACGCTCCCGATGAACGCTCGAGGGTGAACGAGGTTCCGTTGCAACTCGTCGAGGCGCCGCTCGAGGAGCCAGTCGTCCGAATCGCACTCGCTGGGGCACTGGGAATGTTTCTCGGCCTCGAGCGCGAGTGGTCACAGAAGGCGGCCGGTATTCGGACGTTCTCGTTGATCAGTCTGCTCGCGGCCGTCTTCACAATCCTCGTCGTCGAGTCCGACATCGGCGAGAGCCTCCTCATTTTGGGCGGCCTGCTCGTCATCGTCCAGGGTGTGTTGCTGGCCGTCAAGGGCTTGCTCGGCGAACCGGACGCCAGCGAGGCCGGACTCTCGCTGACGACCTCCGTCTCGATGCTCGTCGCCTACGGCGTTGGCGCGCTCGTCGCGGCCGGCTTCATCGTCGAGGGCGTGACCGTCGCCGTCCTCTCGTCGCTGCTGCTCGTCCTCAAGCGAGAACTCCACGAGTTCGCCTGGGGACTCTCCCGCGAGGAAATGCGCTCGACGACCGAGTTCGCGATTCTCGCGTTCGTGATCTACCCATTGTTGCCGCCGGAGTATCCACTCGACCTGGGCGCGACGACGCTCGACCTCGAGCCACAGGTGATCTGGCTCATGGTCGTCGCCGTCGCCGGTATCGGCATCGTCAACTACGCCATCGTCTCGAGTTACGGCGGCCGCGGGATCGCCGTGACCGGGTTTTTCGGCGGGCTTGCGTCCTCGACAGCCGTCGTTGGGACAATGCTTGATCACGTCCGCCAGCGCCCCGCCGCCGCATCCTACGCCGTCGCCGCCATCTTGCTCGCAAATGCGGCGATGGCGGCTCGTAACCTCGCGATTGCGGTCGGCTTTACGATTGGCAGTGGGAGTCCGATCCTTTTCGAGGCCGTTGTCCCGCTCGGTGCCGTCATCGTGCTCGCGTTCGTCATCGCCGGCCTCACCGCCGACTGGCGTCAATCCGGCGAGATGGAACTCGAGAGCCCGTTCTCGCTGAAAAACGCGCTCGGCTTCGGCGCGGTCTTTTTCGGCGTGCTCGTTTTCGGCTCGCTCGCTGAAACCTGGTTCGGCACCCTGGGATTCTACGCGACCGCCGTCGCGAGTGGGTTCGTCTCGAGTGCGGGTGCAACGACCTCTGCAGTCGTCCTCTACCGCGGCGGAGAGCTCGCAGCCGCCGAGGCGACGATTGCCATCTTGCTCGCGACGGTCTCGAGTATCATCGTCAAAGCGATGCTGGCCGCGACGTCGTCGAACCAGCGATTTCGTCGCCAAATTGCGATCTACAGCGCCGTGTTGTTAGTCGGCGGTGCGGTTGCCTCGGTCATTTTCGTCATCTAGGCGCCGAGATTCCACCATTGGTACTCAAAATCCGCCTCGAGCGGGACAACGTGAACAAATACTCATATTTGTAGACCGTTCGGATGAGTTTTGGTCTATCCCGTTCTATCATGCCTATGGATCGTGACACGGTCGAGCCGTCGGTCGAGACTATCCCCGGCGAGCGCGCAACGCGGTGGGCCGAGTACCACCACACGACTGCCGCGCCGAGTACCTACGTCTACGAGTTCGTCTGGGATGCGAGCGCGCCGGCCGTCGGGCCGTTCTGTACCGACGTCGACGGCAACATCCTGCTGGACTTTACGAGTCACGTCGCCGCCGCGCCGCTCGGCTACAACAATCCGGTTCTCCGCGACCGACTCGAGGAGTTCGACCTTGTCGATCCCCTCAAAATCGCCGGACAGGACTTCTACGTGGCTCTCGAGGGATCAGATCACCCACGTGAGACCGAGTTTCCCGGCCCCTCACAGCTGATGGACCGCCTCGTCGCCGCGACCGACCACTACGACATGGACCGCGTCTTTCTCTCGAATTCGGGGGCCGAAGCCGTCGAAAACGCGATCAAGATCTGCTACGCGTCGGGCGGTCACCGCGGAGCCACCTTCGAGGGCGCATTTCACGGGCGCACGCTCGGCGCGCTCTCGCTCAACCGCTCGAAGACCGTCCATCGGCGTGGCTACCCCGAGATACCGGGCATCATCGCGCTTCCGTACCCGGCGAGCCGAGAGGCCTACGAAACCCGGTGGCTGACCGACGGTCCCGGCGGGAACGTCCTCGCGGACACGCTCCACCCCGACACCGGCGTTATCGACCCCGACGAACTCGCCTACGTCATCCTCGAGCCGATTCAGGGCGAAGGCGGCTACCGCGTCGCTCACGAGGCGTTCGCTCGCGACCTCGAGACCCTCCGCGAGCGCTATGGCCTGAAAATCGTCGTCGACGAGATTCAATCCGGCGTGGGCCGAACCGGGGAACTGTGGGCCGTCGACCACCTCGAGTTGACGCCGGACGTGATCGCCGCGGGCAAAGGCCTGCGCGTCGGCGCGACGATTTCGCGCTCGGACGTGTTTCCCGAGGAAACGGGGCGACTCTCCTCGACGTGGGGCGCAGGCGACATCCTCGCCTCGCTGCAGGGCGCGTTGACACTCGACGTGATCCACGAACAGAACCTGCTCGCGAACGTGCGTACGCGTGGTGAGCACCTCCGACATCGGCTCGAGGAACTGGCCGCCGAGCACGAGCGCCTCATCGACGTTCGCGGCCGCGGCCTCATGCTCGCCGTCGAGTTCGATACCAAAGCCCACCGTGAAACCGTCCTCGAGGCAGCGTTCGAACGCGGTCTCCTGACGCTTGGCTGTGGGTACAAAACGCTGCGATTGCTCCCGCCGCTGGACGTGACCGAGCGCGAGATCGACCTCGCGATGAGGCTACTCGAGGATTCGCTCGAGGCGACTGCCGAGACGTGAGGAAAGGGTGAGTCTCTCGTCTGTATCTCAGTGTACTGACTCTCGAATGCCTCCAATATCTATAGTAGCCACTGCAAGTCAGTACACACCTGATCGCCAGACAGGTGGGCGATCAGTGTGTAAATAGTTGCAGTTGTTACTATAGTCCCACATCATTATTCCGTCGAGAACGACTGTTACGACATCTTTTTCACCACCGACTGCTACCACCTAGTTGTATGAGCGACTTCGACAAGTTCAGTGACGTTGGCGAGGCGGACGTAACGCGTGCAATCGGGCAAGAATGGACCCAGGAGTTCATGGACTTCTCCGACTCGGACGTCATCATCGTCGGTGGCGGTCCCTCGGGACTCACCGCGGCGAAAGAACTCGCAGAGCGCGGTGTCAAAGTGATGGTCGTCGAGAAGAACAACTACCTCGGCGGTGGCTTCTGGCTCGGTGGCTTCCTCATGAACAAAGTCACCGTTCGTGACCCAGCCCAGCAGATTCTCGACGAACTCGACGTCTCCCACAAGCAGTCCGAAGACAGCGAGGGACTCTATGTTGCGAACGGCCCAGAGGCCTGTTCCGGCCTGATCAAGGCCGCCTGCGACGCGGGCGCGAAGATGCAGAACATGACCGAGTTCACGGACATCGTCATCCGCGAGGACCACAAGGTCTCTGGGATCGTCATGAACTGGACGCCGGTCCACGCGCTGCCACGCGAGATCACCTGCGTCGACCCGATTGCGGTCGAAGCGGATCTGGTCATCGACGCGACGGGCCACGACGCGATGGCGATCACGAAACTCGACGAGCGCGGCGTGCTCGACGCACCCGGCATTCAGGATGCCAAAGAACGCGGCAAAGTCATGGACCAGACCGACGACAACACCTACGGCGCACCCGGTCACGACTCGCCCGGCCACGACTCGATGTGGGTCGGCAAGTCCGAAGACGCCGTCGTCGAACACACCGGCCTCGTCCACGATGGCCTGATCGCGACCGGTATGGCGACCGCGACGACCTACGGCCTGCCACGCATGGGTCCAACCTTTGGTGCCATGCTCGTCTCCGGCAAACGCGCCGCCCAGGTCGCACTCGACGAACTCGAGGTTGACGCCGAACCGGTCGACATCACCTCGCGCGCTGCCACGCCGGCCGACGACTGAGACGGACTCCTGTACGTCAGTGTCGGCCCGACCACAACCTCCTGCAGTCGGACTGGCAAATCGATACCGGAGCGGAGCGACTCGGTGGCGCGAACACAATCACTTAAACGAGAAGCGGGCGCTGTCGGCTGCGTCCTCGTCGGGAGCCGTCGATTCGACTGTGGCGTTCGAGTTCGTGTGGGTCGAAGCCATGTCCTCGTCGAACTCCGTGACGTCGTCCTCGCCCGTATAGGCCCGTTCGACGGTCGAAATCTCGAATCGTGCCCCGCCGTTCTCGCTCTGGGTTACTGACAGTGACCACCCGTGGGCAGTCACAATCGAGGAAACGATTGACAGCCCCAGTCCCGTCCCCTCCGGCGTTGAGGAGTAGCCGTACTCGAAGATCTGATCTCGGTCTTCCTCGGGAATCCCTGGCCCGTCGTCGCTGATTGCAAATCCGGTCCCCGTCTCGAGGGGTTCGACCCAGACTGTCTCGCCACCGTGATCGGCGACGTTCCGAAAGAGGTTCTCGAGCATCGTCTTGACTCGCGAGGGATCGGCTCGAATCCGGTAGTCGGGAGCAACCTCGTTTTCGAAGCGCAACTCGCGTGTATCGCTCGTCGTCCACGCGTCGTCGACGAGTGATCGAAGCGCAACGAACGTCGTTTCGTCAATCGATTCACCCTCCCGCGAGAGCGTCAGCAGGTCGTCGATCGTCTCTTCCATCCGCTCGAGTGCGATCTCGACGTCTTCCAGGTGGTCGAGGTCGCCGGTTTCACGGGCGAGATCCGCGTAGCCGTTCGCGATCGAGATCGGATTTCGAAGATCGTGAGAGAGGACGCTGGCGAATCGTTCGAGCTGGTCGGTCTTGTGCTCGAGATCGACCGCGTATCGCTCGAGTTCGGTCACGTCGCGCATGATCAACGCGTAGCCGCGCGGTTCACCGGCGTTCGTGATTTCGGAGGCACTGATTCGGATCGTTCGCGAGTTATCCGCTCTCGAAATTCGAATGGTTCCGGCGAAGGGTGCATCGAGCGTCCCATCGACCTGTTCGACGATGGCTGTTGCACCGCCACCGTCGGCACAAGACTCGTCTTTCTGTGCGACGAGGGCCGGGTACGCGTTGTCGAGCGTGTCACCGATTCGGTCCTCGAGGTCGGGAAACAGGTCGCTCGCGGGTTCGTTGAAGTCGGAAATTCGTCGGCTTGCGTCGACGACCACGATAGCGTCGTCGATGGAGTCGAAGATCGTCTCGTGTGCAAGCGGCGTGACGTCGAAAAGTTGCGTTCGAAACAGCGCGACTGCCACGAAGACGCCGAAGATGCCGTTGCCGTAGTGGACGTATGGGAAGCCGGGTACGGGGGCGAGACTGGTCTCTGCGATTCCGCTCGTGATCCAGATCGCGATGATTCCGACGACCACGACACCAGCCTTCCAGCGAGACCGTCGTCGCGGAAAGATGAGCATGTGAACGAACAGTCCGAACGCGAACAGTGGGTACATCCCGAGCAGGCCGAACAGCACGAACCAACCGGTGGTAAACTGGGGAACGAAGAGTTCGAACGGCTCGGTCTGGAACGTGGAATCCACGATTGCGAGTCCGAAGACTGGGTCTGTGGCCCAGATGAGGATCGGGACGACTGGACTGGCGAGTATCGCCCCCCAGATCGGCTTCGTCAACCAGTGTTCCCGTCCTGTGTAATACACCGCGAGGACGAACCAGACGATCGGTAACACGAGGCTGACGAGAAATGCCAGTCGGTACCAGAACGCCTGCCAGGTCACTGTCGATCCGAGCAACTGGATGGCAGTGAGCAGCGCGACCGTTCCGTGACCGACCAGCAGAACGATCATCGCTGTTCCCGTTCGATCCTGACTCTGCTGGTGAACCCACCATGCCGCAAGTAGCGAGATCAAGGCTACACCGACCAACGCAATAAGATGAGCGGCATAGAGCATTACCCTATATTGATTCTGGACCCCAATACTGTTTGTGGCTTTCTTCCGCCAATGCTCGAACACACCGGAAGCGAGCCGACGGTTCGTGTCTCGGTCGTCCGAGAGGGCTCGGCGACGATCCTCGAGTGAACTGACGATGGCCCCGACATTCCCGACCACGAGATCGACGTTCTCGAGGAGGGGCGCGAGACGGCCCTCCAGCACAGCAACGGGATTGGTCTCTGGCTGGTCGACTGGGTCGTCGCCCACTCCGGCGGCGAACTGTCGTTCGATAGGGCAACCGACGGGACGACCGCCACAGTTCGATTTCGGTCGGCTGAGGCCGAGGGCTCGTAGGACATCCCACATTTGAAGCCACCTGCGGTGATCGTAACTGTTTCACCGGGTGGTACCACTACCTTGTATATGGTCGAGCACGTGATTTGCTATCGAGCGCCGACGACCGTCGTCGATGTCGAAGCCATCGCAAACTGGCTGTCCGAACGGCTCTCCGTCCCGGTCACAGTTCGCGACCGATTTCTCGATGTCCACCGGAACGACGACACTGACTTGGCCGAGCGATTCGCTGAAGCACGCGTTCCCTCACCGTACGAGCGCGAGACCGGTAACACAATGTTGGGAACGATTCGCTACGAAGAACGCGCCCTCGAGCATCCCGAGCGCAGCGGTGGCGTCCTGTACGACGGCGTACAGGTCCAGCGCGCACTCAACGCCGCGTTGCCGGCCGACGAGCGTGGGCTCGAGACGGCACACGTCGCGTTTCTCGACCGGGCAATCGGGACCTGGGGCGACCACGATGGGCGCTGGCATAAACGCGTCAACGTCCTCGGCCAGCCAGCGCTCATTTCGGTTCCCGGCCTCTACGAGGCCCCGGCCAAGCCGGAGGAATACTACAAGGAACAGCAGCGCCATGCACTGCTGTCGGGCGACACCCCGCCGCGGGAGGTCCTCGAGAATCAGGTCGAGGGCGAGTTCCTGATCGAGGACGATCCCCGGAGTACGGACGCCCTGCGAGGATACGCCCTGCAGGCCTCCCACTATCTCGCACACGGCAAAGCGTTTTGCGACGAGGAGGGCTGTTGCCTGTTCAACGCCCACTATCACGAGGAGCTACTCGAGGCACAGTTACGCGACCCGTTGTTCTGTGCGGACCACGAACAGCTGTACGGGTGAGTGACTCACTGTGTGGAGCCCGCCGTCACGGTCTCCGACCACAGCGTACTTTTGTCTCGCTCGCGTGAGAAACGAACAATGAGTGAGAAGTTTACAGTCGAGATGCCCGTTCGCTTTCGCGACCTCGATCCGCTGAATCACGTCAATAACGCGGTCTACGTCAGTTACCTCGAGTCGGCCCGCGTCGCCTACGTCGAGGAGGTGTTCGAATCGAGTCTGTCGGATATCTCGTTCGTCGTCGCCAACCTCGAGATTTCCTACGAGCGCCCGATTACGATGGACGACGACCCAGTCATTGTGCTCTGGACGACCGACCTCGGCACGAGTAGTTGTACGATGGCCTACGAGATCCGCGTCGACGGCGACGTGGCCGCGACGGCCGAGACGGTCATGGTCTGTACCGACCTCGAGACGGGACGTCCAACGCCGATCCCGGACTCGGTTCGCGAGCGAGTGCAGGCATACGACGACCTCGAGTAGCCCGAATCATCGCTGTGCGATTTCACCACCAGTCAAGCGAACGACGCCGAAGACGTGGGTTTCGTCGGCAATCGCCGCGGAGCGTTCTCGAAGCCGTGCGTGGGCGGCGTCGATTTTGCGGTCGAGACGCAGGTGTGGCTCGTTTTCGTAGCGCAACTTCATCGTTGGTGGCGTCGAGAGTACGACAATCGCCCGGAAAACGGCGTTGACTGGCGGTGCATACCACTCGTCGCTCCGAGCAGCGTTCGCGAGGACGACGTGCCCGTCCGGGCCGACGAGATCACACCAGTCGTCGACCGCCCCTGCGGGATCTGCGAGCATGCCGACGACGAAGGTTGCGAGCACGGCGTCGACGCTGGCGCTAGTGTCTGTGTCGTGTCCGGTTTCCTCGAGTGCGGCGAACGGCGGACTGGTTGCATCGCCGCGAACGACGTGAACGTTGTCGTACTCGCTGGTCAGATCGCGCGCTCGCTCGAGGACGGGGCGCGTGAAATCGACGCCGATAACCGTTCCCTCGGGGCCGACGCGCTCGCGCAGGTAAGGGAGATTCGCACCCGTGCCACAGCCCATCTCGACGACGGTATCGCCCGACTCGAGTCCGCAGGCGGCGGCTGCTCGGCCGCGGAGGCGTGGAATGCCGGGCGTTCGACGCGCGATCAGATCGTAGAGGCGCGCCCAGCGCCCGTAGAATTCCTGGGCGGATTCCGAGTTCGTACTCGCGCTCATACTGCTGCTTGGCGTTGTGTCACCATAATCGGATGGCCACCGTCTCGCACAGCGATGAGATGAGGCTTAGATGAGCGCTCGAGCGGCGTCCGCGACCGACTCTGCGTCCGGCCCGAGCACGTAGATCAGCGGCTCGATTCCCATCCCGCCGGTCTGGTACAGCACCGTTGCGTCGGGTTCGCTCTCGATGGCCGCGCTAACGCTCGAGACGATGTCGTCCGATTCGTCGAACTCGGCGGTGACGTGGCCGCGTTCTTCGAGCGTGGCGAGTGTCGACTCGTCGTAGGCGATGTTGAGCGCCGCGGAGACGTCAGCGCCGTGGCGACGCGCTGCGAGCAGGACCGTTGCGACGTGCTCGGAGACGCCGAACTCGGGGTCTGCCGGCACCGTTGCCTTTCCTTTGACGTCGAAAATCCGGCCGGGAACGCCGGCCACGTCCTCGACATCGCTCGCGTCCGGCGTGCAAGCGACCAGATTCGAGCCGACGGCGGGGATCAACGTTGCGAAGCCGCTCGCGTTCTCGAGCAGGCGAAGCCCGCCGCGCAGCGACGAGAGGACGCGCTCGCTGGTCCGAAGAGCGCTTTCGGGGTCGTGAACCCGGAAACTCGCGTCGTAGTCGGCGAGTTCGGGAACGGCGTCCTCGTGGAGGTCCGCGAGGAGGTCGCTTCCGCCCTCGAGCGTGCGGATGAGGACTTCGATTTCGATGAGCGCCTGGACGGGCGTGACGTCGCCAGCCGCGAGTCCCTCGGCAAGTTCTTCGACGAGGGAGACCACGCGCTCGTCGCGCTCGATTCGGTCGTTTGTCGCCACGTCGCCGTGGGCGTACTTCGAGACTGCACTCTGGCTGATTCCGAGTACCTCCGCAACGTCGCTCTGTGTGAATCCCTGCTCGCGGAGTTCGCCGGCCAGCATCGACCGGACCGTCGGCAGGAACTCGTCGACGACGATCTCTTCGACGAATTGCATTTGTCGGCGCTACGCACGCCGCCGGGATAACTCATTGGACCTGTCGCCAGTCGCCGTCTGTGCCGGCCCACCACCTCGAGTCCCGCCAGGTGAACACGCTTATTTCGGGCCCGCGACAACACTCGAGCAATGTCCGCCAAAGCAGGCGCGTTCGCGCTCATCGCGGGGTTGGTGACCTTTTTCGGTGTCGGGCTGACCGTCACCGGCCTCACCGAACACTGGGTCAACTACTCGCTATTGCTCGGGCTGTTTGCGGGCACGGCTGCCAGTCTCGCCGTGACCACGAGTGTCTCGGTCGTACTCGGTGAGGACGTGCCGGCACAGAAGCGCCGAATCGCAGGAATCATCGCCGGCTTCGGCGGCGGGCTCGTCGTTGGACTGCTCGGGGCTGCATGGCTCGAGGGGATTGGTCCGGTCGCCTCGATGGGAATCGGCTTCGCAACTGGCTGTCTCGTCGCCGTCGGCGTCGGCCTGATCGACCCGTTCGGCAGTGACACACCGCGAGAATCGACCGATGACGACCGCGACGCTCGAGACTAAACTGGCGCGTTACTCGCCCGTCCGCTCGAGTTGGTCGCCGCCGAACTCGTCGTCGCTCTGGATGCGCGAGGCCTGTGGCCCGTCCTGGTCCTGATACTTCGAGCCGCGGTCGCTGCCGTAGGGGCGTTCGGCTTCGGTTTTGAGTTCGGTGAAGGTGAGCTGTGAGATGCGCATTCCCGGCGTGAGTGCAACAGGTGCGCTGCCGAGATTCGAGAGTTCAAGGGTGATCTGGCCGCGATAACCGGGATCACAGAGTCCTGCGGTCGCGTGGACGACGACGGCGAGGCGGCCAAGCGAGGAGCGGCCCTCGACGTGGGCGATCAGGTCCGCCGGAATCTCGACGCGCTCGTGGGTCGTTCCGAGGACGAAGTCGCCGGGATGAAGGATGAAGTCGTCACCGTCTTCGACGACGGTTTCGGTGACGTACTCGTCGACTTCGTTCTCGGAATTCGGGTGAATACAGGGGATGTTCGTCCGCTGGAACTCGAGGAACTCCCGCCCCAGTCGCAAGTCGACACTCGCCGGTTGAATCTGCAGTTCCGGGTCGTCGAGGGGTTCGACAACGAGCGAGCCGTCCTCGAGTCGGTCGAGAATGTCCGCATCGGAGAGGATCATATGTCTGCTCTCGAGTGGCCCGTTCTAAAAAGAATCCGAATCGGTTTGAACTACACGAGCCACGGCCAGAAAAACCACACCGCACAGAGACCGACACCGAGCGCCGCAGCGGGTGTCGCAACGGCTCGCTCGAGGCCGAAGGCATGGCGAAAGCCATCGCGCCAGCAGTAGCCGATCCAGATGCAGGCGATGGCACCAGCGGCGATGACGACTGCGATGTTCGTCGCGGGCGTTGCCTCCGACCCACCGACCGGACCGAACTCGAGGATGAGAAATCCGCTTCGGGCGAGGAGTGCGGGAACGAGCCCCCACGCGGCGAGGACGAGCGCGTCCACGGGTTCGCCGTCGCCGCCTGCGGCCTGTCCGATGACGTACGCGATGAGCGTGAACACGAGCAGCGTGAGCACGGTTGACTGGAGGGTGTGATAGAGCAACCTGCCGTACTCGTTGGCCCATTCGGACGCAATCGCGTACCGCATGAGCATGCTGATGGCGACACTCGCTAGCCAGTACGCGATAATCGGACCAACGACTTTCCACGGAGAAAATGCGTCCGAGCGGGCGAAGTAGTCGTTGGGAAAGACAAGCGGCGTTCGGACCATACAGCAACATGACACGAGGTTCCGATAAGTGTTGCGTGAGTGACTTCACAACGAGAAACCCGTCCGTAATCGCCGCGGCTATGGGTGTCGGCGTCGTCTGCGGGCGTATGAAACAGGCCATCGTCGCCCGCACCGACATCGGCATGGGACAGGGAAAACTCGCCGCACAGGTCGCTCACGCGTCGCTCTCTGCATACGAAAAGGCAGATAGCCAGCGTCGGAGCCAGTGGAAACAGGGCGGCCAGAAGAAGGTCGTCCTCAAAGGGACCAGCGAACGGCAACTGCACGAACTCTCCGAAATCGCTGATAGCAAGGGGATTCCGAACGCCCTGATTCGCGACGCCGGCCACACCCAACTCGAGCCCGGCACCGTCACGGCGCTGGCCGTCGGCCCCGCAGCGGATGACGACGTCGACAGTGTGACAGGCGAACTGTCGCTGTTCTGATCTCGGACGCGCGCTCGAGTCGTTTTCCGTCGACCAGTCATCGTCCGCCACAGCGGCGACTGCGAGAACGAACCGATTTATCCCCGGCAGCCAAAGCCACGCCCAGTATGCGCCCGGCCCACCCCACGGAACAGGCTGTCGGCATGGAGTATTACGTCACTGACGCCGACGGCGTCGGCGGTCACCTCCGCGAGGACGACGAGGAGTTTCGCGTCCGCGAACTCGAGCGCTTCGACACCGAGCCGGTCGATGCGCCGACGGACGCCTACCCGCACCTCGTGTTCCGAGCGACGCTGCGAGGCTGGGATACGAACGACTTTGCCTCTCGGGTCTCCGACGCGCTGGGGATCTCCCGCGAGCGGGTCAACTGGGCCGGCACGAAAGACAAGTACGCCGTGACGACGCAGCTGTTTTCGGTCTACGGCGCTGATCCCGACGACCTGCCTGACGTCAACGGCGCTGAGCTTGAGGTCCTCGGGCGCGCGGGCCGAAACCTCGAGTTCGGCGACCTCGCGGGCAACGCGTTTACGCTCGTCGTCAGCGATCCCGAGCAACCCGACAACGCGGCAGCGATCACCAACGAGTTACAGGCCTTCGGCGGGCTCGAGAACGCCGTCGACGGCGATGACGAGCCGACGCCCGTCGGCGTGCCCAACTTCTTCGGCCAGCAGCGATTCGGGAGCCGTCGGCCGGTCACCCACGAGGTCGGCCTCGAGATTGTCCGCGGCGACTGGAAGGGCGCGGTCATGGCGTACCTCGGCCGTCCCGCTGACGCCGAACCCGAGAGCACGCAGGACGCCCGAACGTTCGTCGAGGAGACCGAAGACTGGCAGGAAGCCCTCGAGGGATTCCCCAATCGCCTCCGCTACGAGCGTTCGATGCTCCATGGCCTCGTCGAATGTGAGGGCGAACCCGAACCCGACGACTTTCGGGCCGCTCTCGAGCGCGTCCCCTCGAACCTCCAACGGCTGTTCGTCCACGCCGCCCAGTCGTATGCGTTCAATCAGATGCTAAGCAAACGCCTCGAGCGCGGGCTTCCGTTCGACCGCCCGGTCGCGGGTGATGTCGTCTGCTTTGCCGACACCGACGCGCCCGACGAACTCGAACTACCCGACACCGACCGATTGCAGCGCGTCGACGACCGGCGCGTCGACTCCGTCACTCGTCATTGCGAGCGTGGGCGGGCGTTCGTCACCGCGCCACTGGTCGGCACCGACACGGAACTCGCAGACGGGGAACAAGGCGAGATCGAACGCGAGGTACTCGCTGACCTCGACCTCGAGCCAGGCGACTTCGATCTACCGGGTGAGTTCTACTCGAGCGGGACGCGACGCGCGATTCTCGTTCGGACGGACCTCGAGGTGGGCCTCGAGCCGCTGTCGCTGTCGTTTGCGTTGCCGAAGGGATCCTACGCGACGGTGATGGCACGGGAGTTCCTGAAAGTCGATCCGGTCGACCTCGGCTAACAGCAAGTTGGTACAATCGATTTGTGTCAGGTCTGGCAGGTCCAGACGTGCTATCGGGGCCTCGAGCAGATTCTCCTTGGCTATCACGTGGATGAACGAGGAAGAGTCACTGTGATCGTGTTTCCGTCGCCCTCGGAGCGCGAGAAGTCGACCCAGCCGTTCGAGAGGTCGACGACCCAGTAGACGAGCCACAGCCCCAGCCCCGAGGTGTGATAGACGTCGGTCATCTCCCACTCGCCGGTCAGGACGCGAAACTCGAGTTCGGGAATCGGCGGGCAGTTGTCTTCGACAGTAATCGCGACAGCACCGTCTCCGGTCGCTTCGACCGTGACCGAAACCGCTGGCTCGTCGCTCGGGGCGTGTTCGACCGCGTTCTCGAGCAGTTCGTAGATCGCTGCCTCGAGTTCGGTAATCGTGATCGCTCGGGCAGCGTCCGGGAGGTCGGTCTCAATTGAAACGTCGTGGGATGCTCGGATCTGCTCGATAGCGTCAGTGACGACGTCGACGATATCCGTTGGCGAGCGAACGGGGGCGTCTGCCAGCAAATCGATCACCCGACGTTGTTTGGTAGCACTTTCGAGCAGTTTTTCGCCGTACTCGCGAATGACGGCTGCGTGTGCCGAGACGGTGTCTGGCTCGAGTGGTGGCGTGTCATCGTCACGAGTGTCTGGCGTCGCTCGAGTGAGTTCGTCGGCGGTGCCAAGAATAACGCACATATCGTTGCGAAGGTTGTGGCGCAAGAGCGTATCCATCACGATGAGTTGCCGTTTGCGTCGTCGCCGGTCAGTGATATCGCGTGTAAAACCGACGATGCGCGTGACCGTGCCGTCTGTGACGACGGGTTCTGCACGGACCCAGACCCAGCGCTCATACTCGAGGTCCGGGTTCACCCGATACTCGACACTGGTCGGTGTCCCGGCCGAAAGCCGTTGCATCGCCTGCTCGACTGCCGGGACGTCGTCCGGATGAATCACATCCAGAAACGAGTGTGGATCTTGCTCGAGTTCGGCGACCGGCTGCCCGAAGATTCGCTCGTACGCCGGATTGACGAAGAGCAGTTCCTCCCAGTCACCGGAAAACAGCCACAGGACGTCACCGGTCGTCTGGGTGATCGTCTCGAGGCGCTCGCGTGCCTGTTGTCGATCCCGTTCGGCGGCCACCTGTTTGGAAATGTCACGTGAACTCACGACGTATCGCTTGCCTGTCTCTCCATTCTCGGTCGCGTTCGCATCGATCTGTGTGCCAATGTCGACGTTCGAGAGCCGACTCTCGAGCCACGTCCACTCGCTATCTGCCGTTCGGTGCCGATATCGAACCGTTATCGTCTGGTCCGCAGCAGCCGCCACAAAGTGGTTGAATCGCTGTTTGATGGCCGCCACGTCGTCGTCGTGGATATACTCGAAGACTGTGTCGCCGATCAGTGCCGCTGGCTCGAACCCGAGTATGTCTGTGCTTGCCTCGTTGACGTAGACATACTCGCCAGTGTCCTCGATCACGGCGATTTTGTCCTGTGCACACTCGAGCAGGAGTTGTGCCCACTCATCGACCACCATTGATAGACACATAATCCTTCGTGTATAATGGTTATAAACGTGGTGCCGTCGCTGTGCACTTTTCGTCGATCTCTGTTCCCCACAGTATCACGGACACCCGTGTCGCCATCAAAAAGACGATGTCGAACATCGTCGTGTCACATCGCCGCGAGTGGCGCTGTGAACAGTGTACTCGCGTTATTCGGTTGCGACGTCTTCTTCGTCGACGTCGACAGCAGTCGCTTCCTCTTCGGCGACTTCTTCGGGGTGGGCCTCGAGGGTCGTCTTCTGAATCTCGACGCGGCGAAGCGGGTAGATCGTCTTCGCTTCGCCGTAAATACCCGAGGAGAGGCGGCCTTCGACGACGCTGTCGATCAGCTCTTCGAAGGTGCGTTCGGCTGCAGCCTCTTCGATCATTTCGACCATCTGGTTACGGATGGCCTTCTCCTGGCTTGCATCGGCCTTCTTCGTCGTGAATGCGACGGGCTGGATCTGGACGCGGTAGTCATCCGTCGTGAGGACGGTGACGTAGGCCTCGATCTTCGAGGCACCGCGACGGACCAGCGAGCGCAGGTAGTCTCGGGTCAGCGAGTGCTCGACGAACTCCGTGTATGCCGAGTCGCTGCCAACATCGTTGATCTTGAAGGTCAACTTGGTGTTGTTCTCGCTGGCGTTGTTGTTGAGTTCGCCAAGCGTGGTCTCGATGGTTCGGCCGTAGACTTTCTCCGGTTCGTCAGCGGGGGTCTCGCCGAGCTCCTGCCGGTCGAACTGCTCCGGTGCGAGCACGGTGTACCACCGCTTCTCCTGTTTCGCGCGTGAAACTGAACGTTCACTCATTGGTAGTAGTGTTAGTGTTGTGAGCTGCATCGGACGCTCGCCCGCGTCCGTCGGTTGAATCAACTGTCCCGCTTGCTCCTCGGTCGAGAACCTCGAGTGCAACCTCGAGATTGACCACGTAATCGTCGGCCGTCGCCTGGAGTCCGCTGGTCGAATCGCGTTCGATGGTTGTGACGAGCGTGTCGCCGTCGACACCCGTCTCCATCTCGTCTGTGTTATCCGGACGCAGCGCTCGTGCGAGCCGTCCCGGCTCGTCATGTCGCGTCCGAATCGTCACGCTTGCTCGTCGACTCATTGGTACTCCCTCACTGTCTCGATGATCGTCGTCTCGTCGACGGCAGGATCATACTGCAAGTAGCCACGCCGACCACTGGCAGTCACGTCGTACGTCACGCCCTGGTCGGTGGCGTCGCCAGTGCCCTCGAGTACACTCTCGAGATCGCGTGCAACGCCCTCGAGCGGCGGCAGCGTCCCCTCTCGAGTCGCCAGTGCTGCCTCGCCAGCGCCGACGGCGAGGACGAGTGGCTCCGGCGACCGGAAGGCTGTGCTGAGTGCTGCGACCGCCTCGACGGGTCCATCGTCGATCCCGACCACGAACAGCCCGTCGTAGCGGCCGGTCGACGCCGCCTCGAGTGCATTGTGAGCGCGGCGACCATACTCACGCCAGACAGCCAGTGCTGGCTCGCGGGCATCATGGCCCATCGCCAGCGCAGCGCCGGTTCCCGGTTCCGTTTGGGCCGTTGCCTCGAGTACGTCGGCGTAGCCGCCAACGGTCTCGAAAGGCGCGTCTGGCGTTGCATACGGTTTCAGCACGCGCTGGATCGACTCGGCTGCGGCGGCAGTCGCCGCCTCGGCGCTGACCGCATCGAGTGCCACGACCGACCCGAGCGCGCGATGATCGGTGTGCTCGAGCGTCGTGCCTGAGGCATCCGCATCATCCGCACGGTCTGTCTCCGCCTCGAGATCGGCTCCGATTGCGTCCGAGAGCGTTTCGTGTGTCGCATCCACGTCGCCCGACCACGGTGCGCTCACTCGCGTCGAGTGTGCAAGCCCGTCGACGGGGTCTGCCGTTGGGATTGCGACTCCTGGTCGGCGCTCGACGAGTCCGCGCTCTCGAGCCGTTTCGATGAGCCACTCGCTTTCACCGGCTCCTGGCTCGACGCCAGCAGCAACGAGACCAGCGAGTGCGAGCACGAGATCCGGCGTTTCGCCGAGATCGCGAACGTGATCGACAGCTGCCAGCGTCGCCGGCCGGTCGTCGGTATCGAGTCGCGTCGCATTCGTGGCGTCGGTCGATCCGACAACGAGCGTCAGATCCCCGTCGCCCCCGGTCGTCGCCTGTGCGCGCTCGGTGCGTGTCGCAACCGTGCGGCCGACTGTCACCTGAAACGGCGTCCCGCGCGCAGCCAGCGCTCGCGCGACGAGCCCACTCGCTGCGAGCCCGTCACCATCCGCTTTCGTTACGAGGCGGACGAAGCTCGCGCTCTCGAGTGCGCTGGCGGTCGTCGAATCGGACGCGGAACGGCCGTCGGTAGACATCGGTCAGTTAGTTCTCTTCGAGGAGTTCGACTGCGACGTCGTAGGAGTACTGGAAGTCTGCCTCGAGTTCGTCGCCACGGTAGTAGGCGACGAGTCGACGGACCTTCGACTCCGTGTTCTGCAGGGATCGCTTGTTCTGGTAGTCCTGTGGGTTCTGCTGGACGTGCTCGCGCAGACGCACGGCGCGTTCCATCAGGTTCCGAAGATCCGCAGGAATGTCCGACTGTGCGTCGTTCTCCTCGAGGATTTCGGTGAGCTTCTTGCCGGTCGCCAACTTGACGTCCGGGACGGGCGTCCCCGTGACACCTTCGTCACGCAGTTTGATCCCAATCTGGCTTGGGTCGTGGCCCTGCTCTGCCAGTTCGACGACGCGGTCTTCGATCTCGTCGGCGTCGACGTCGCTCCACTCCGGTGGTTCGTCTGCCGTGGGCTTGTCCGAACCGGACGAGCCGCGACGGCGGGTATGCATTCGTGCCATTGGTTGAGGATAGGAATCGCACTGACCGCTGAGTCATACAACAGCCCGCTCTCGACTCGAGGCCGGGCTGTCGGTGCACTTCCGCAATCCCAAGCCACCCGAAACAGTGGGTGACGAAGTCAGATTTGCGGCCGTGCGCTTCCCACCGACGCTTTCTCCCTAACGAACTAAAGGGTTTCTAGTCACTCGACTGGCCAGGATCGTCCGTGTGAGTCACTCACAACGCTGGCTCGAGAGTTTCGAGGGGTTTATTTATCCGCCCGGAAAAAGACCGATTGCGAAGGAGGGCTCGTAGATCAGCGGTAGATCATCCCCCTGGCACGGGGAAGGCCGCGGGTTCAAATCCCGCCGAGTCCACTCCTCTCGGTTCGTTTCACTCACCTCGAGCAGTGGCCTCGACGAACATCGCAAACGCTTCGCGTTTGCTCAATCCCGCCGAGTCCACTATTTTTCGGCGCGAACAAATCCGTGAGCGCCGCGAATCGTCGTCGAAGGCGGTATTTGAAGCCCTACCAGTCGCGCGCAGCGAAAGCGAGTACGCCTCCTGTACTCACATTCGTCTGACGACCGTTCTCCAGAGGTGTCTCCACAGAAGCCACGATCCCAGTCGTACGCTTTGTTCTCTGGACGGATCGCCCCCCGGAGACAGTTGGTGTCCCCAGACAGCCCCGCCTCGAGTGTCGACACACATGACCGCCGACGACCGCTCGAGCGTCGGACCCACAGCTATCGGCCCCATCGAACGACCGCAGCGGAGTGGTTAAGCGAATGTCACTCGAGCGCGGAGACTGCTCTCGAGGGGACAATCGGGCGCGTGGACACCCCTAGCCGTGGACGTCAGTTGTCTCTGGGTCGGGATCTGTGTCTGCTGATGGCTCCTGTGCTGTCTGCCTCGAGGTGCCGGGGATCGCAGCGTCATCTGGGAGGACCACGCGGCGTTCGGTGTACTCGAGGCCGTTCGCTCGCTGTGTCGTTCGCCGGACAGCGAGGCGGTTCCGCGAGAGTTCGAGAATTGCATCGATGGTTCGAGAGACGAGTTTCTTCGCGTAGCTCTCGCTGATTCCAGTTTCTTGGCGTCGGATCCAGTGTTTGAGATCGCTCGCGGTGACGTACTCGGCGACGTCTTTGCAGCCGCTGTTCCACGGATTGTCACCAACGCTCGGATCGGTGCGGGCCTGCCAGAGCGTCGCGGCTAATCGCGTCGGGAGGGAGCTTGCCGCCGAGCGGCGCATATCCTCGTCCATCCGTGCGAGTTGCTGAATCGGTAGGAGGTCGCCGTAGGCGAGGGACACGTCACCGCCGCGCTCGAGCGGGTCGGCACTCTCGGGTAGCCGGTAGTAGGCGTTTCCATCGTCCTTCTCGATGCGCTCGAGGCGTCCGTCCGCGACGGAAATCGCGTGCTCGTCGACTGAGTCTACACGGAGATGTGCCCCTTTCTCGAGTTCGCGTGACTGGAGTTCGGCGATGCGTTCCTTGTTTGCAGTCGCTTTCTTGCATGCTGCGTTGGCGAGACTCTCAAGGCGGTCGGTGGTGGTTTCCAGGCGCGACGTTTTGGTCTCGAGATCCGCGACACGCTGTTGGAGGTCCGCAACGGTGTCAGTGAGTTGGTCACGGTCAGCTTCGAGCCGGTCGCGGTCGGCCTCGAGTCGGTCCGTTTTGCGCTCGAGTCGCTGGATGCGCTCGTCTTTGTGCTCGAGTTTCGTTTCGAGTCGCTCGAGGCGTTCGTGAAGCTGCTCGAGGTCGCCGTCACTACGGTCCGGCATAGGTACCTCCGGTTTGTCCGGGCTGATTGTCCAGGTGGACAGCGAGGTTCGAAATGGATTGCCTGCTGGTTTCTCGCCACCCGCCACCGTGACGTTCGTGGGTGATCCGGCGCGCGTCGTCACCATCGGCTGCGTTCGCGTTCGTCGCCGGAACGTACGTCACGCGCTGACGACGGCCGTCCATCGTCGTATACGTGATCGTGAGTTCGAACGCGCGGGCGGCGGGTGTGTCCCGACCGCCGTCGGTTACCAGCCGCGGATCGGCAGCGACGCGCTCGAGGGTGGCGACACAGGCGCGGCAGTAGTAGCCAGCGGGCGCGGCGACTGCCTTCCAGTTTGGACAGCCCGGCGTGTCGCAGGAATAGAGTCGGTGGGTTCGGGTAGGATGTGCTCGAGCGCTCGCACTCGAGCGACAGGCGGGCTGGGTGCGGTGGGCGTCGTCGCCGTCCGGGGTCGCGTCGCACGCGCAGCGAGCGTCAGAGCTTTTGGATGGCGATGCCTCGTGGCGTGTGTGGGGTGTACTCCCCACGGAAGCTTCGGAGTTCATGCGTGATCGACGGAGCTACCTTCTGGGCGGCGCTGGCACGCCGCCCGGTCTCACAGACCGACACAAGTCATCTTCAGGCGAATTGATAGCTCCCTACAAAACTCTAATGTCCTAGAGTTGCATAAATGTACTGCTGTGTCTAAGAGGTACTATTCGAGGCAAATAGGAATCTGTACGGCATAAAGGGTATTTGAATGCGAAAATCTGGATCATGGATGACGATTTGGGATGATCGTATACTCGAGTACATTCGTGAGGAAGAATCTGGATCGCCGAAGAAACTCAAAGAGAGTGGATATGTGAGAGTCTCTAAATCACATATCTCTCGCCGTCTCAGAACACTTGCAGAATATGGTCTATTGAATCATCTCGGGAATGGTGTTTATGTGATTACAGATTGTGGCGAGGCCTATCTCAATGGGGAATTGGATACGAGTGAAGATGCATCGGAATCTTCCTTTAATGTATTAGATGAGAACAATAACGGGGAATAATGATTCGATCATGTTGCGTGACAGAACGCCCCAAGAAAACAGCAATGTAGATGTAGCAATTCGGTGATTACAGTACGGTAGTACCTCAATTGATAACAAAATCTCCTCAAAGATAGACTTCACAGCCGTTAGTACAAAGGTATTATAAACTTCAGATATAGGATTATATGAGAATGTATTGGCAAATAGGGTTTTTCGAATGGATTCTTAAGTGGAGTGATGTACTGTTGATGGCTGGTTCACTCCTCTTATCAGGTGCTCTCGTATATTTCTATAAACAGATGCATGATGTGCAAAAAATGCAAGCCAATATCCAAGATCGACAAACAAAGTTAATCAAATCTCAAACAGAAATCAGTCGAGCTAATCACGAACCAAAATTACGTCACACCAACATCTCGTTCGGTAACCGAGACCAGATCAAATTAACTCTCGAAAACATTGGAAACGGAATCGCAACTGATCTAACTTTAACCTGCGTCTTAGTAACCGAGAACGAATATTATAGAATAGAACCAGTGCCGAATTCACTTTTTTATATCGGCGATTCAGTTAGCGATCAGTACCGAAGTTTGACACCTGGTGAAAAGGAGAAATTCAATGCACATCTATTCCTGAGTCTCAGAAGCAATAGATTCTCAGATACCCGTTCGTGGTTTACAACTGCCACTGGAAAGTTACATCACACTGGAACAAAATCTGCTACAGTTCGATTAATTCTTCAGTATAAGAACATTCTCGGAGACATTCAATCAGAAGAGATTATTTCTGCCCCATTCATGGTTCATGGGTCAACCTCAATAGAAAATGCTCTACAAAACTCAATGGATCCTGTCGCAGAATCTGTTCCATATAAAAATCCAAACGCACCAATAGACTTGAATCATCTTGGTCAAAGAGAACCTCCTGCTAAGCTTGATGAAATCGATATTTCATTCAATTCAATTGATATGATCTTGAAGCATAACTTATCTCTTGATATCGAATTACCAGAGGAACTAGGGTGTGAAGTTACGAGGAATGGACGAACGGTAAAATCATTTACAACTGACCAGACACTATCTTTTAATGGTAACAATAACGACCATTTAGAACACGGTGATCTCGTCCATGTGTTTGGTTGTGATGGGGATGATAGCTGGCAAGTAGATATTATTGGAGCAGGGGATCATCCCCCAGAAGGACCAAAGCATGCCTCAATACTACAACGTCAAATGAAGTTAAGTTAAGTACTATTCAGACACACCACAATCATATTTTATATTGTTTGGAGAGGCATCCACTCTTGTCGTAAAACCTTGCAGTCAAATCTACATATATTAATTATATCTATTCAGAAATATAAATCCTATCAAACAGATTTATCTCCGATACGTAATATGCTGTGCATCATGACTCGAATGACCGCTGAACGATTTTTCGGCGGGAAAGACCATCGGATTGAGAATCTTCACTCGACGCTTCGATTTGTCTCGAGGCAAACCCCTACAGAACACGAGCTAACCAACTGGCTACTTGAGAATACGTCCGCTGGCTCGGAATCAACTATCTCGAAAAACATCTCTTTTCTCGAGTCGATTGATCTGCTCGAGCACACGCCTGAGGGCTACGAGCCAACGAACAAGGGCGAGGCCTTCTGGAGACACGACGAACCGCTCGTGATGTATGAAGGGCTCGCAACGGCTGTTGACGGATTTCGGGAAATCGCTCGAGCGATTCCGAATGGCCATCGAACGATCACGGAGATTCAAGAGCAACTCCAAGACGCCTATCCCGATCACGTGCTCCCAAACGATGTCGTCACGCGTCATCTCGGGTGGCTCGAGTCCCTCAATCTGGTCACCAAACAAGACGAGAGCTATTTCATCCCAATCGAAAACGGCGAGTTCGAGGTCGGCAAGACCTACAGCCGGTGGTTCATTCACGACGTGCTCAAAGGCGGGCGATACAAGGGAATTGCGACGCCAAGCGAGCACCCGCTCATTTTCATCTTCACGGGCGACGCCGGGAGCACCTACGGCTATCAGGACGAGTTTCTCGAGGACGACACCTTCCTCTACACTGGCGAGGGAACGGAAGGCGAGATGACGATGGACGGCGGGAACGAAGCGATTCGCTCGCACAACGCAAACGGCGACGACCTCCATCTGTTCGAGAATACCGACCTGCCCTGGATCAGTACCTATCTCGGCGAGTACGAGTACGTCGGCCACCGCAGGACGGAGTTACCCGACGAGAACGGCGACCTGCGAGACGCGTTTCGGTTCGAACTGGCTCCCATCGGCGGCACGGATGTTGAACTCGAGACCACACCGACTGCACTCTCGGATCAAGAACTCTTCGAGAAGGCAACGCAGAGTTCGCCAGCAGGGACACAACCAGGCGAACCCGAGGAGACACCGACCAACTCGAGCACCAGCCGATCCTATCCTCGATCCGATATCGTCCGCAAATTCGCGCTGCGAGTCGCGGACGGCGTTTGCCAGGGCTGTGAGGAGGCGGCCCCGTTTCGAAACCCGAGTGGCGACCCCTTCCTCGAGGTGCACCACCTCACGCGCCGAAGTGACGGCGGGCCGGACGACCCGGAGAATGTGATCGCACTGTGTCCGAACTGTCATCGACGGGTGCACGAAGGCCGCGACGGTGACGAATTCAACCGCCGACTGAAAGACGAAGCTAGCGTGCGAAACAAACGCTATCGGTAAGTGTTGTTCTCGAGTGGCACCCAAACGCACTCGAGAACCTCCGTCGATGCGAACTGTTTTGCTATCGCGATGACGAGGACACAGCGGGATGGATACGGGACTCCCGAAGTCAGCAGTCAGTCGTCCGTTGCAGCAACTGGATGGCCACGAGTTCGAGCACTTCGTTGCGGACCTCTGGTCTCGTCGCGGGTGGGACACCGAGGTGACGTCCCAGTCGAGTGACAAGGGGATCGACGTCGTCGCCACGAAAACGTTCCCGTATCCGAAGAAGCTCCTCATCCAGGCGAAGCGATACGCCGAGACGAACGCCGTTTCCGGGCCTGAACTACAGACGTACGCCTCGCTGAAACAACGCGAGAACGTTGATGAAGTCGTCGTCGTCACGACGAGTGGGTTTACGAGCCAGGCCGAAACCATCGCCGACGATTTCAACATCAAACTGGTCGACGGCGAGACCCTCGAGCGACTGGTCAGAGAGATGGGTGCCGAGGATCTGGTTGCGACCTACGCGGACGGGACCGATATCTCGAGTCACGCATATACCGAATCCATCAGTGCGTTCGACTCGAGCGAGCCGACGACTGTCGTTGCCGAGTGCGACCTTTTCAGGGCGACGCTCGTCGGCTACGAGTGGGTAACGTCGTCGGACCCCGACGTGATCGAGCCGACCGAATTCGACGGACCGTTCTTCGCGTTCGAACTCACGAATCTCGTCGACTATGATCTCGTGCTCCATCCGTGGGAAGATTTCACCGTCTACGACGATACCGGGCAGTCCTACACTCAGTCACTCGGCTTCTCGCGGAACAGTTTCTTTCCGGGTGACTGGCAGGTCGCACAACCCCGAATTCCCGCTGCGGGAACAGCAAAATTCGTCTTCTACGTCGGCGGCGTCAACAGCGCCGTCTCCAGAGTCCGATTCCGGAACACCACGCATCTCCTTCTCGAGGAGTACGACCGGGAGGCAGACGGGATCTCGAGGGCGGATTTACTCCAGAAGGTGGAGTGGATGCTGTACCTCTCCGAAGCGCAAAAAGACGCGCTGCCAGGGCTTCCGCCGGAGTTGGCAGCTGCGGTCAAGTGAGACGGACTGTTGTCCCCTGGTCGCGCTGATCCCCGACCCTGTTCCGGTGTTTGTAGGAAGTGACTATACTCGGCGAGATTGCACACTCGCGTTCTGCGCCTTTGAGGGCAAATTAGTGCTGAAACACCCCTTCAGTCAGACCTGTCCACGGTCGGTTGACCGAGTGGCGCTGGGACTCCACAGCGTCGTTCCAAGATGGCGATGCCCACGCCGAACTGACGTCGATGTTCTCGTCATACTGACTGTCAGTGGGTACTATATGATCCGAGCCAGTGTTGGTGCAAACAATATGGACTCGAGTGCGCCTCGAGACGACGACCAAATACAGTCTGGCGACGGCGTGGAACTCCCTGGCACCGAGTTCGCGATTCCGGACGACGTCACGCCAGTTTCGGAACGTATGCCACAGGCCGACCCTCCGCACGTCCTCGAAATCGGCGACGGTGAGCGAGTCGAATCCGCAACCGCGTGGCGCGAACAGCGCCGACCACGACTGAAAGCGCTTCTCCGACAGTATGTCTACGGCTACGCGCCGCCGGCTCCAAGGCGGCGCTTCGACGTCGACGAAGTACACGAGTCCGTGTTCGCCGGAGCCGCGACGCTGAAACGGATCGCCATTCGATTCCCGGACCTCCCCCAAGCGGCCCCCGAAATCCGCCTCGCCTTATTCGTTCCCACGGAAACCGAGACACCGAACCCAGCCGTGTTCGGGCTCAATATGGCCGGGAATCACACGGTCGCAGATATTTCTCACCTGTCCGTCCCAGCATGGGCTCGAGAGCGCGAAACTGCGGCCGAACATCTCCTCGAGCGGGGGGAGCGGGCGGACTACTGGCAGGTCCGGGAGACAATTGATCGCGGGTACGCGTTCGCGACGGCGTGCACCTGGGATATTCACCCGGATACCCCTGAGATGGGACTCACGAAGTACTGCTGGCACCACCACGGGGATGTCCCAGGGGCGCTTCGAGGCGGCGCACTCGCAGCGTGGGCGTGGGGAATCAGCCGCTGCGTCGAGTACCTGCTCGAGGATCCCGACATTCGAGACGACGCTATCGCCGCGTTCGGACACTCTCGAGCGGGGAAAGCGACCCTGCTGGCGGGTGCACTCGATGAGCGAATCGCCCTGGTGATCCCACACCAATCCGGGACGGCGGGCGTTGCACTCTCCCGCCGCGAAGCGACGGCCTCGAGCGGGGAGACGGTTGAACAGATCGCGACTGCGTTCCCCCACTGGTTCAACGGGTACTATCCGATGTTCGCTACGGACGTGGGTCGGTTCCCAATCGATCAGCACCACCTCGTCGCGCTCGTTGCACCTCGAGCAATTCTGGCGACGGAAAGCACGCCCGAGGCGGATGCCTGGACGAATCCGAACGCTGCACGGCTGTCAATTCGACGCGCGAGCACGGTGTGGGACCTGCGTGAGGATCAGACCCTGAGTGACGACGAGGTCTCTCAGGAGGGTGGCTCGATTCCGGACGACGCCCCGCCGATTCTGCACTATCGGCGTGACGCCGAGCACACGATGACGCCGGAGTACTGGGAGGCAGTGTATGACTTTGCGGACCAGCATCTCGAGCACGGATCAACTCCATCCAGATAGCACGGACCGACAACGCCTGAATAGCACGCTCGAGCGCGATGACCAGTCTATTCGGTCACCGGGGTCTCGAGCGATCCATGAACTGCCGAAGCGGCCATGTTTATAAATCAGAACGTCCCTGATCAGTGAACAATCAGTGAATCGCCCAGTAGCATTATCACGAAGTATGGTGACTAGTCACATATGGTTGGCCGACTCGTTGCACTGTTCGTTTTCGTGTTGCTCGTGGTCTTTCTCGTCGCTGGACCGACGTTCGCCGAAGTAACAGCCGCGGGTGTGTGTGAGTTTGCCCCGGCGCTCGAGTGCTAACCCGTCTATAACAGCAGAGACACGATAGCGAGGACGACGAAAATCAACACCAACCACTTTGCAATTGCCATTGTGAATCCAGCAACGCCGGTCGCGCCCAGTGCCCCTGCGATGATTGCGATGACGAAGAACAGTATTGCAAGTTCTAACATACCTCTAGTAGAGAGCCGACAGTGGATAGGGATTTGGCCTGAATACGCCGCCGAGAGGCACCGAATCCAGTGGTTTCGACACGTGAGGGACTGTACGGTCCTCGAGATATTCCGCTGGACAGAGCAGACGCTCCGAAATCGGAAAGCGCACAGAAACTCCACCCACCCACACTGCAGTCGTCCTCGAGTTGCTACTCGTTGAGATGTGATCGGTAGCCTTTGGGCTCGAAGCCGCGCCGGCAGATGACGCGTTTTCGCCCCACGGTAATGGCACTGATTTGGTCGTCGTCTTCCATGCGGTCGATGACGGCCGAAAGGCGCTCATCTGCCCAGCCTGTTTCTTCGCGGACGGTCGCTTCATCGACGCGGCCGCCGCGTTTGACGAGCAAGCGCAGGATTTTGTCGTCGTCTTTGAGATCGCGTTCGTCGACGCCATACTCGATCTCTTCGGCATAGCTCAGCGTCTGATCGTCGCTTGATTCATCGGTCGGTTCTTCGTCTGTCGTTGTGGACTCAGCTGTCGTCTCCCCGGTCGAGTCGGTTGACCAGAGAGAAGCGAGGCGAGCCCGAAGTGCACTCAGTACCATGGTTGGGGTGTTATCGAGTCAATCAATCCCAGACTGTCGTTACGATACTCTTCTGTCTCATCGGTTATATTTGTGCTGCTGGCACGTCGGGAGTGGGGACCGTCAGTAAATCGTGACTGCAGCCATCTCAAAGGACACCCACCTTGCACGCCGCAAGTCCATTCCAGTCGTCCTTGCTGAGATGTCACGGATCGTCTGTGACAAATCATAGCGTATGGCGGGTATTACGGACGATTTCGTCGACATCGTACGCATCTTCACTTTTGTCGAAGATGACAGTCTCGTTCACCCGGACGACAAAAACACCATCGGTACCCGTTGTTAGCGTGACCGCCTCGAGGTCGTCCCCGAACGTCGTCAACAGCGCGTGCTGGACGTCTTCTGCTCGTGACAAAAACCCACATGGGACGCAGTATTCGATTTCAACCGTTGCCATACATGAGTGTTCAGCGTCACTGTACAAATCACTCAGGGTTGGCCGCAGGCGGTGACAGCCATTCGAACGGATTACAGCTCGGTCGGAGCCGCATTGTCGGCGCAATAGCGCTCGAGGAGGGTCTCAAGTGTGTCGTGGGTACTCGTCGTGTGGGGTGCGGTCAGCGGGCTGATACTGATTCGGCCTTCGGCGACGGCTCGGCGGTCGGTCCCATCGGGATCGGGAATCGTCTCGGGGTCCATCGACTCCCAGACGCGGTCATGAAGGTGAATCCGCTCGCCGTTTTGTTCGGCGTCCATCTCGTAGCGCTGTGACGGGCGCGTGACCTCGACCGGTGCTGGCTCGCCGTTAGCCACGGGGACGTTGACGTTGAGATACGCCGCGTGATCAAAGACACCGGACTCGAGGGTGTTGTCGGCGAGATACGAGGTGATACGAGTTGCTTCGGCGTAGTCGTCGACGCTGAGATCGACTGCATCGAGGTCGTCGCCATCGACGGGGACGTACATCGAAGTTGCAATCGCTGGGATATCGAAGAAGGCGGCTTCGACGGCGGCGCTGATCGTTCCCGAGCGTCCAAGAAGGTACTCGCCCAGATTTGCACCCTTGTTACAGCCAGCGACGACAAGATCTGGTTTCGGGCCGAGTTCGGCCAGCCCGGCGATAACACAGTCAGCGGGCGTGCCATGCACCGCGTAGCCGAGTTCGTGCTCGGAGACGTCGACCTCGTGAGACATCGAGCGCCCGCAGGCGCTTTGATCGGTCGCCGGGGCGACGACGGTTACGTTCGCATGCGACGCGAGCGTGTCGTGGAGGGCACGGATACCCGTGCTATCGATCCCGTCGTCGTTCGTCAGGAGAATCTCGAGGGTCATACCGAGTGGGTTAGAGGCTGGTGCGAAAAGCCCACCGCTTTGTGGTGTGATAGCTGTCACCGACGGACTGTCTTCGTCCGGCGGTCACATGATGTGGTCGACGATAGTCTCTTCGTCGACGACCAGATTGTACGCCTGCTCGTCATCGTTCCAGAGGACGAGAATCTGCTCGAACGAAAGGAGGGCTCCGTAGTCCGCCTCGAGCAGTGGGCGGTTGAGCGAGGTTTCGTTCGTGAGGACGGCGTAGTGGTCGATTGACTCGCTGCCGTCGCTGATTTTGAAAACGGGATTCGACCGTGACTGGCCGTAGTCGTCGTCATCAGCGCTTAGTGAGTGACTGAGTTTTGCTGCGGTGAGGTCGATCCGATTCGTGACGTGGCGGTCCATTTCGGCCATTTTCGCCCAGTCGCTGGTCTCGAGTGCAATGTCGATCCGCCGGGTGCCATCGAGGCGCAACAGCGACGCGGAGTACTGCACGTCGACGTTGACGAACTCGCCGGGTGCGTGGTCCTCGTCGTGTTCAGGCGTTGCCTCGTCGAGTTTGCGCTGGAATTCCGGCACCTCGAGGTCCGGGCGGACGTCGAACGACCAGCCGCGATCCGAGGGGCGCTCGCCCGGCCAGAGCCGGACGGTCGGGCTGTAGACCGTAACGGTACCGCGTCGGTGCTGTCGTCGGACGTCGGCGTCGGTCTGGTCACTGGCCTCGCCGCCACCCACCTCCTCGTCGTCGAACACCGACTGTGTGAGCAGGCGTTCGTCTTCGAGCGTGCGCTCGAGGTCGCGCAGTTGGACGCTTGTGTTCTTGTCTGCGGGGGCAATCGCAACCAGCGTGCCATCGGGTGCGAGCAACTCGAGATAGTCCCGGAGCACGGCCTCGGGGTCTGTGAGTTCGCTTAAGACGTTACACGCGAGGATCAGATCGAAGCCGTCGTCGGCTGCGGTCGGATCGAACGGTGTGGCTGCGTCCGTCTGTTCGCCTCGCGTGACGGTCGCCGGATCGAACGCCTCGGCGGTCGTTCGGTGGACCGACGTGTGGACGTTCCGGCCGGTTTCCGGCAGGAGGTCCTCGAGGATGTCGGCGGCCGAACTTGGCTCGAGTGCGTGATACTCGAGCAAGGCGTCATCAGGGAGGTAGTCTGCAAGTCCGAGGGCGGGGCCGCCGACGCCGGCACCGACATCGAGGACGCGCATCGTCCGATCCAATAGGCCGCGGTCAGCGAGATCCTCGAGTGCGTACTGGATGGCAGCGTAGTAGGCAGGCAGATGGTATATCGCGTAGCCTGCGGCGACGTCTTCGGTGTACTCGACGGCGCGGCGCTCGAGATAGCTGGATTTGAATCGACGGATAGTCGACCGCAGGAGGTCGCCCGTTGCGTCCTCGTGCCAGTTGACGCCGTACTGGTCGACGAGGAACTCCTCGAGGGCGTCCGCATATGTCGACGGGAACGTAGTGACGGGCCGCAGGTTCGGTCGAATCGGCTCCTCGGGGACGGGTTCGAAGGTGCCATCCTCGCGTTCGATCAGGCCGAGGTCGACCGCATCCTCCCGGAGGTGCTGGCGAACGACCGCGGGGTGTGGGTTCCCCTCGACGTACTCGCAGATCTCGTCGGGATCGATTGGTCGGACGTTGCGCAGATACTTCGCGTTGGATCGGATCGCCTCTCGCTGGTCGCTCATAGTGAATCAGTGTCGGCTTCGTGCCACGTCCGCGTCGCTTCGTCGTACAGCGCCTCGAGTTCGGCGCTGTCGGCGTCGGCAACGCTCGCGGCTGCGTCGGCGACGGCGTCGGCTCCTGCAAACGTCTCCTGAATGTCGGCATAGACTCGCGGCGTGCCGCCGGTCATCTGCTCGGCGAGTGTCGACAGTTGGTCATAGATCGGCGTCTCGAAGCCATCTGGCACGGGTTCGGCGGCGAGTGCAAACGAAAGGACAGCCGCGTGGGTTGCCGCCTGGACCGTCTCCATTGCTTCGTCGTGTTCCGTCGCCGTCGTCTCGAGGAGGCTGTTACCACGGGCCTCGAAACTCGCGAGAAGTGCCTCGGTCACTGGCCCAGATTCGTCGCGGACGACAGCGATTGAGCCCGGTGCGCGCTCGGGCGCAAACAGCGGATGCAGGCTCACACGCTCTCGATCTGGGGCGTGTTCGGCCATCGCCTCGAGTGCAGGTCCCATCACACCTGAAACGTCGACGACGGCCTCGGTGGCCCGATCAGCGTGGGCAGCGATTGCATTGGTGACGTGGACCATCGGGACTGCCAAACAGACTAGATCGTACGCTGGCTCGAGTCCGGGTAGCCCCTCATCTGTCGGCTCGAGTGACACAGCGGTTGCGTTGGGAACGGTCTCGGCGGCCGCGACGGCGGCGTCAGAATCGACATCGGCAAACGTCACCGACGCGTCGACGGCGCGCCCGACCCACGTCCCCATTGCCCCCGCGCCGACGATCAGTACGTCCATCACCCTGTGGTAGCCACCGCCGTTGCAAAAGCCGTTCGATCAGATACGTCGGTCTCTCCCTCTCGCCGTCGGCTGTGATCGACACCAGGCAATGTGGGATGTTACCGACCGCCAAATAATAACTCATCGGGACGCATACAGTCACTATGGGAGCGTCCGACCGCCCAACGTTTGCGTCCGATGCCAGCCGCCAAATCTACGAGTACGTCGAGCGCCACGGCACCGTCGACCGCGACAAACTCCTCGAGTTCGTTGCACTGCCCGCCGGCGAGTTTCGGACCCACCTCGAGGGGTTGATCTCCGACGGCTATCTCGAGGAAGATGACGGGACGTTGCGGATTGCCGTCGAGTTCGGCGCAGTCGAGGAGTACGACATCGACGACCTCGAGTTCACGATTCGGCCGGCACATCACGACGATTTTGACGGGCTGATCGAGACGATTCGAGATGTGACCGCCGCCGAGACGTACGTCGTCGCAGAGAGCATCGCGGAGGAGTTGCTCTACGAAAACGCGATCATGCGCCACAATTCCGTCCGCTCACGGATGTTCTTCGTCGCGACGGTCGAGGGCGAAGTCGTCGGCTGGACCCACCTCGAGTTACCACAGATTGATCGTCTTCAGGGGACGGCTCAACAGACTGTCGGCGTTCGCCAGGCCTACCAGGGCCACGGCATCGGAAGCACCCTCCTCGAGCGCGGCATCGAGTGGGCCGAAGCCAACGGGTTCCGGAAGGTGTACAACAGCGTTCCAGTCACCAACGAGCACGCGCTCGCGTTCCTGGCTCATCGCGGGTGGGACACCGAGGCGATCCGGCGAGACCACTACGTCGTCGGTGACGAGCTGGTCGACGAGGTGATGATGGCGCGGGAGTTGTGAGGCTCCCCGCCTGGACAGCATGTAAGGCTGTGTACTCTTATCCGGTCGACCCGAACACCAGTCATGACACGGATCGGCATCGTCGGCGCTGGTGCAGCCGCCGCAGCCGCCACTGACGCCCTCGAGCGACGAGACGCGGAGACAGCGATCACCGTTCTCGAGAAATCCGGCGGTGTCTGCGGTCGAGCGGCAACGCGACGACGAGAGGACGTGACCTACGACTACGGCGCAAACTACGTCACAGACGATGACGAGCGCGTGACGGAACTGCTGACAGAGACACTCGAGACCGAGGGGCTCGTCGATATCGGCGACCCCATCTGGACGTTCGACAGCAACGGAGACATTTCGGAGGGAAGAGACGCGGACGACCATAAGTGGACCTACCGCGAGGGGCTGACCCAGATCGCAAAGCGATTGTTCGCGCGCACGGACGCCGAGGTTCAGCTCCGAACGCGAGTCGAGCGGATCGACCGAGTCACCGCTGGTGCGGACGGCGACTCGCCCACTTGGGTTCTCGAGGATGACACCGGCGAGACGTGGGGGCCGTTCGACCGATTGCTGCTCACCCCGCCAGCGCCACAGACGGCCGAGTTGCTCCGCTCAGGTGAGTGGGGCGACCGCGACGGACTCCGGGCGGACCTCGTCGACGCCATCGACGACGTCTCCTACCGATCCGTCTGGACCGGCATCTTCCACTATCCGTTCGAACTCGAGGTGCCCTACTACGCGCTGGTCAACACCGACAAAGCTCACGAGATTGGCTGGGTCGCCCGCGAAGAGTGCAAGCCGGGACACGTCCCAGATGGCGACTCGCTGCTCGTCGTTCAGGCGAATCACGAGTGGTTCGTTGCTCACATCGACGAGCCACCGGCCGAGACGCTCGAGAAACTGGCCACCCTCACGGCCGACTTACTCGAGGACGACCGCCTAACCGACCCAGAGTGGACGGACCACCAGGGGTGGCGCTATGCGTTGCCCGAGGATGGCGTCGATTCGGACCCGCTTCGGGCAGCCGAAACCGAGGGCTTGTACTGTCTCGGCGACTGGGTCGCCGGCGAGGGTCGCCTCCACGCTGCGCTTCGATCCGGTCTCGAGGTCGGTGAGCGACTCTCACTCGAGCCGTAATTCATGACGATATAGACTTCGAGACCTGGCGGTACTGGCCCTGTCACTCGAATCTCCGGGGGCCGTCACTCGAACACCAACATGTATTGGCCGGCTTCTTATTACCGCTGCTCCACTTTTCCAGATAATCGATCCTCGTTGCCCTCATGAGCCAGCCTCTTCAGTCCACACAATCCGACGTCCTCGACCTCGAGAGTCCACTTGATGCGCTCCAGCAAAGTCCGCAGTTCAACGGCCCGGTCGAGTCGCCCAACGGCGAGTTCTGCAACGATCACTTCGCATTGATCTACGAGAGCAGAGACGAGCAGTTCGCGGCTGCGGTGCCGTTTATCCAGCAGGGCCTCGAGCGCGGCGAACACTGCCTGTACGTCCTTGACGAGGCTTCGGAGCCAGCGGTCCGAGACGCCCTTCAATCGGGCGGGATCGACGTCGATGACGCCGTCGAATCCGGTGCGCTCGCGTTTGCAACCATTCAGGAGACCTATCTCGAGAACGGGTCGTTCGACGCCGACGAGATGATGGACCACTACGCCGAGCGCATCGAGGCAGCTACTGCGGAGTTCGAGGCGTTGCGACTGGCCGCCGAGATGGACTGGATCCTCGAGGCCGATGTCTCGACTACGGAGTGTATGGCCTACGAGAGCAAGGTTAACGCCCTCTTCGACAACAGAGACGCGATTGCGGTCTGTCAGTACAACCGCGAGGCGTTCCCGCCGGGTGTTCTCTGCGACGTTATCCGAGTCCATCCCCACCTCATCTACGACAGCACGGTCTGTCACAACTTCTACTATACGCCGCCCGAAGAGTTCTGCGAGGGCGGGCGCTCCTCGAAATACGAACTCGAGCGGATGCTCGGAACGCTGCTCGACCGAAGCAAAGCCAAGAGTGCGCTTCAGGAGCGCGAACAGTACCTGCAGCGACAGAACCAGATCACCGCGGATCCTGATCGGGCCTTTGAAGACAAACTGCAGGCGCTGTTCGACCTAGGATGCGAGCGATTTAACCTCGAGATCGGCGGAATGGCCTTCGTCGACGTCGACAGCGACTGGTTCAAACTCGAACACGTCAGCACCGACGAGCACGAACACTTCCAGACCGATATCGAACTCCCGCTCTCGGAGACGTACTGTACTGCCGCCACTGATATCCAGTCCGTTGGCAGCGTCACGAGTCCCGAATCAGATGGCTACGATGACATCACCGTGTATCAAGAGTTTGGCATCCAGACCTATTTCGGGGCCTACATCGGCGTCGACGGCGGCACTGATCGCACGTTCTTCTTTCTCGATTCTGACTCCCGGTCCGAGCCGTTTACCGCCGACGAGAGCGCCTTCCTCCAGTCAATGAGCCAGTGGGTGAAGTACGAACTCGAGCAACACCAGCGCGAGCGCGAACTCGAGCGGACGGTCGACCGCCTCGAGACCTCGAACGAACGACTCGAGCAGTTCGCCTACGCCGCCTCCCACGACCTGCAGGAACCGCTGCGGATGGTCTCGAGTTACCTGCAACTGATCGACCGACGCGCCGACCTCGACGCGGACACCGAGGAGTTTCTCGAGTTCGCCGTCGACGGCGCTGATCGCATGCGCGAGATGATCGACGGCTTACTCACGTACTCCCGAATCGAAACCCGAGGCAAGCCGTTCGAGCCAGTCGAACTCGCGGACGTGTTTGCAGATGCCTGCGAGAACTTACAGTTCAAACTCGAGGGCAGCAATGCGCAACTGTCGGTTGGATCGCTTCCGCGTGTCGAGGGCGATCCCACTCAGCTCCGGCAAGTGTTCCAGAATCTGCTGTCGAACGCGGTGAAGTATGCGGGTCAGCAGCCGCCACGTATCGAGGTCACAGCACGCAAAGACGGAACCCAGTGGGTGATTTCAGTCCACGACGAGGGAATCGGAATCCATCCCGATGACCAGGATCAGATCTTCGAGATTTTTGATCGACTCCACAGTCGGTCCGAGTACGACGGTGCGGGAATCGGACTCGCACTGTGTGAGCGAATCGTCGAGCGCCACGGCGGCCAGATCTGGGTCGATTCCGACGTCGGTGAGGACTCGACGTTCTCGTTTACACTGCCAGCGACGACGGACCAGTAAGCGCCGGGGACGTTCGAGGAGCCGAAACCGACCACGTTGACCGTTACTCGGCGACGGGCTCGAGTCCGATCCGATACTCAGTCAGATTCTCGTAGCCGTCCTCGGTGACGACGACTAAGTCCTCAATACGGATGCCACCGACTGCGGGGTCGTAGATCCCCGGTTCAATAGAGATCACGTGACCAGCCTCGAGTTCGCCGCCGACGGGCGAGACGCTCGGTTGCTCGTGAATGTCGAGGCCGACGCCGTGGCCGGTGCTGTGGATAAAGCCGGTATCGGTGCTCGGATCGCTTCGCAGGGTTTCGTAACCCGCTTTCTCGATCACGTCACAGGCGACGCCATGGACTTCCGAACCGGTGACGCCGGCTTCGACAGTCTCGAGAGCAGCCTCGAAGGCGTCGTGGGTCACGTCGTAGCGGCGTCTGGCTTCCTCTCCCGGATCGCCACGGGCGAACGTGCGCGTCATGTCGCCGAAGTAGCCGGTGTCCTTGTCGCGCGGGAAGATGTCGATCACGATGAGTTCGTCCGCAGAGAGCGGGCCACTCCCGCGGTCGTGTGGGTCGGCACCGTCCTCGCCGCAGGCGACGATGGTTTCGTCGAGCCCGCAGCCGTGGTTCAAGAGCGTGATTTCGATTTCCTCGGTGACGCGCTCGCTCGTCAGCGTCTCGCCGTCGTGGACGAGCGTGCCGTCCTCGTCCACGTCGGCGGTCGCGATCAGTTCCTCGGCGGTCGCCATCGCCGCCTGATTTGCTCGCTGTGTGGCCCGAATCTGGTCGACTTCCCACTCAGTTTTCGTCGCCCGAATCACCTCGACGACACCGTCGGTTTCGACAGTAACTGCGAGTCCCTGCTCGCGGAGGCCATCAGCAGTGCCGGTCGGGAAAGTCCGCGGAACAGCAATCGAGTCGACGCCGTGGTCTTCACAGAACGCTGCAATCGTCTGTATCGTTCCCTCGTAGGAGCCGTGTTCGGCGACGCGTTCCTGATACTCGTATTCCGAGCGACGCGATACCGTGTCAGCGCCAGCCTCCGAGTTTGCCCGGCCGTATTCGAGTCCCGAGACGAGTAGGTGGACCCCGTCGTCGGTAACAAGCGTCTGATACGGGTCAGGTGCGCTAAAGCCGGAGACGTAGCGCTGGTCGGAATCCGACGCGTCGTCATCGATGAGATAGCCATCGACCTCGAGCGCCTCGAGTGCGCCTCGAAGGGCCGAAAGGTCGGGATCGACGTTCATGCACATCTGTGCGGCCGGCCGACACATATAGTATTGGCTTCGCCGAATTTACACGCCGGTCTCGGGTGCATCCCCATCCTACTCGAGGGGCCGGGACATCCGTTCTCGTCCTATGGCACACTGAGATAACAGGGCGTCTCACTGGACCTGTTACAGAGCGCTACACAACTCCTGCATACTTATCAATTTTCGAGCCACTTGTTCGAGTATGCGCCGCCGTCGGCTGTTGACTGCAGGCACAATCCTTGGACTCGCTGGCTGTGTGTCGGTCCCCCAGGCCAGTTCGCCCTCGAGCGATCAGTTACTTCAGGAGGCACTCGAGACGCGTCGTACCCTCTCGACGCTCGAGACACGTCGGCGAATGGTCATGGAAACACCGACGGAGACAACCGAACGTCTCGACCGCCTCATCCAGCGCCCGCCGGGCGAACAGCGACTGGACGTCCTCGAGTCGGACGATCCCGACGTGGTACCGGGTGCCGTCTCTGTTCGGAGTCGCACACTCACCTCGGAGTACAACCCGGAGACGAACATCGTGACCGAGCGCCACCACCCAAATCGCCTCGTGATCGACCGAATGCGCCAGGTCCTCGAGTCGGTGCGGACGGAGTACGACCTCTCGTATGCCGGCCTCGAGACAGTCGATGGGCGCGAGACACACCGAATCGACGCCCACCCGGACGACGACACTATCGACGGCCGATCCATCGATCTGCTCATCGGTGAGACAGTGTATCGCATTCCGTTCGATGGGTTCTCGAGTGAGGAACTGGCCGATGCAACCGTCGAACGGTCGGTCTGGATCGACGATGAACATCGGTATCCGATTCGAGAACGCGATACTGTCTCCAGCGAAGACGGTATTCTCCACCGGGTAACGGTCACCTCCGAAGACCTCACAATTGACGGCGGCCTCGAGCAAGGAACCTTCAGGTACGACCCGCCGGCCGAGGCAGAGGTCGTCACGATTGGCACCGAACCCGAGGGTGTCTACGAGACCCGTTCCGAGGCCGCAGCCGTCGTCCCTTACGACCTTCCTGACCCGTCGATGCCCGACCCGTTTGTCCTCGACCGAGTGACCGTCGTTGAACACCCCGACGGCTACCGGACAACGCTCTGGTACACCGACCCGGATGCCGCCGGCCGAGAGCTATTCCTCGCCGTCCGAGAAACACAGCGGTTCAATCCGTCCGCCCTCGAGCAGACGACACTCGAGTTCGACGGCCAGCCAGTCTATCGCCGCGATGGTCGAATCGAGAGCCTCTTCTGGACGTGTGATGGGCTCTCGTTCGAACTCTCGAGTCCGACTGCGGACCTCGAGTTGGAGACGGTTGCAACCTCAGTTGGTTGCTCCTAACATGTCTATGACTATTATTCTGGATTGAACGTTCTATTCGGAGTCAATTCAGACGCTACTAAAAATGTCGAATATCCGGAGGGCAATATGCGCGCTGTAGGGCGACAGTACCCGCAGATATCCGTGTCAAACCACTCCTCACACTATTGTTTATTCGTCACCCGGAAAACGTTCGATGCGAAGAATATTATAGTAGTCCAAATGGTGAATTCAAGCGTGAGTTAGAAAACTAATTAGCTATTAGTGACTTTATCCTGTTTTCATCTCGATTATATTCGACAAACTCGAATTCATACTCTCCCTACTCAAATATACCTCTGAAAACATATGGCTTCTAAATGGTATCAGTCTCTAAATAGTTCGAGTTCGATCTCGTTCGTCGTGCTCACGACCAATCCAGCGAGGTCCTCCTCGAGTTTTTTACCGCTCATCTGATCGATGCTACCGGAGACGCTGACTGAGCCAACAGGGCCGTCCGCGGTCGTAATCGGGGCGGCGACACACTGGACGGACGGGAGGTGCTCGCCGCGTTCGAACGCGAGGCCGCGGTCCTGAATCGAACGCAGTTCACGACGGAGGACATCCCTCGAGTCGATGGTTTTGTCGGTCATCTTCGGCAGGCCGTTGGCGTCGATGATTGCGGTGATTTCGTTCCAGTCCATCTGCGAGAGAATTGCCTTCCCGCCCGCCGTTGCGTGGAGGTGGACGCGGTCACCGACGACTGGCAGATAGCTGTTCATGTTGGTTGTACCGCTGGTTGCGCGATAGGCGTAGACGCCGTACCCGTGCTCGACGACCATGAGATTCGTAACCGCACCGGCCGTACTACTGAGACTGTCTACGGCCGGCTTTGCGGCCTGTACGAGTTCCCGCTGACTCCGGACCTGATTCCCAATCCCGAGAAACCGCATGCTGAGCGAGTAGCTCGTGCCGTCCTTTCGCACGTACCCAAGTGACTGGAGCGTATCGAGGTGTTTGTGGACGGAACTGTTCGAAATCCCCGTTTGCTCGGACAGGTCAGTAATCCCCGCCTCGCCGAGGTCGTTCACCGCCTCGATGATCCGAAACGTCGTCGCGACGGAGCCAACGGGATAGTCCGGCTCTGACATACCCCACAGTTGGTGCCAGCCGGCATATATTTTCCTATGAGGAAAACGGTGGCTGGTTGACTCTCGAGAATTGACTCGAGATGGAACTTGACGAAACTCGCCTCACGCTTGGTATCCGTCCGGAGAACGACTCGCTCAGCGACCTTGGATCGAAAAACACCGTCGATGCAGCAGTCGAGGTCGTCGAACTCGTCGGCTCTGACACCCACATCCACCTCGAGATCGGTGAGTCGTTCATCGCTCGTGTCGATTCGGACATCCAACCCGAGGTTGGCGAGACGATATCGATCACGTTCGACGAGGACAACATCCATCTGTTCTCCCAAGAGACGGGCGACGATATTCTCGCGGACAAACAGGAACGAGAGAAGGCAACGGCTGCGTCGCTGTCGTAATCGCTTACATTACAGTCTCTGACCCAATTACTCGACAATTTGTTTTCTTGTCTGGTGCTGTTCGACCGAGCAGTCACCCCTCGCCCAGCGGTGAGGTATATTTATATTAGACGAGGCTAATCGTTAGCAACACATGCACTCACGTTTCCGACAGCGTAGCCACTCTCTGGTCACGCTCGAGTGGACTGAGTCAGGCCGACAGTCGGCCATCAACCGCTGTTCCGACTACACAACGCATACAAACAACTGATCCATGTCCGAAATCGTCGATTATGACCTGTACGAAGTACCGCCACGATGGCTCTTTTTGCGCATCGAAACAAGTGACGGCCTCGTCGGCTGGGGTGAACCAGTCGTCGAAGGTCGCGCTGCAACCGTCCGAACGGCCGTCGAAGAACTGATGGATAACTACCTGATCAGCAAGGACCCATCACGGATCGAAGACCACTGGCAGACGATGTATCGCGGTGGCTTCTACCGTGGCGGGCCGATCCTGATGAGCGCAATCGCCGGCATCGATCAGGCACTCTGGGACATCAAAGGCAAACGCTTCGGCGCGCCAGTCCACGAACTCCTCGGTGGTCGCGCTCGAGATCGCATCCGCGTCTACCAGTGGATCGGTGGCGACCGCCCCTCCGAAGTCGGCGACGCAGCCGCCGAAAAGGTCGATAACGGCTTTACCGCCCTGAAGATGAACGGCACCTCGGAACTTCGCCGCGTCGACAATCCGGCTGCCGTCGAGAACGCCGTCAACCGCCTCCGAGAGGTTCGAGAACGTGTCGGCCCAGAGATCGACATCGGCGTCGACTTCCACGGCCGCGTCTCGAAGCCGATGGCCAAACGACTCGCAAAAGCGCTCGAGCCCTACGAACCCTTCTTCATCGAGGAACCCGTTTTGCCAGAACACAACGACGAACTCGGTGATATCGCCCAGCATACGACGATTCCAATCGCGACGGGCGAGCGGATGTACTCCCGCTGGGACTTCAAAGAGATCTTCGAGAGCGGCGCGGTAGACGTGATCCAGCCGGATCTCTCGCATGCGGGTGGCATTACGGAGGTCAAAAAGATCGCCGCGATGGCCGAAGCCTACGATGTTGCACTCGCCCCACACTGTCCGCTCGGTCCAATCGCACTCGCCTCATGTGTCCACGTCGATACCATCTCGCCAAACGCACTGATTCAGGAACAAAGCCTGGACATCCACTATAACGAGACCAGCGACGTCCTCGATTACCTCGAGAACAAGGACGTCTTCCAGTACGAGGATGGGTATATCGAGGTGCCGACCGATCCGGGTCTCGGTATCGAAATCGACGAAGACTACGTCACACAGCAAGCAGAGAAGAACGTCAACTGGCACAACCCTGTCTGGCGCAGCGAAGACGGGAGCGTCGCAGAGTGGTAAGCTGCCGGAATCGCATCGCACGGGTGAGAACGGAGCCAGTTCGAACGGTGGCCGGACCCGACTCAGCGGACAGACAGCAATCATCACCGGGTCGACTCGCGACATTGGAGCGGGTATCGCCGGCCGATTCGCCAGCGACAACGTTGCGTCATCACCGACTCGTCGATTCTCGTCGACGGGGCCGATCAGTCGTGATGCAAGACGAGGACCTCCGTGCGTACAAACAGACGGTGCAATAACCGGTCCACGATGAGACGGACCGCCGCCTCTTGACCCACACTCTGTGCTCGAGAAAGAAATTTGTGAGCGACTTGTTTAGTATCCTTTATTCCCTCTCGTCCCTGCTCGGAGACTCTGTGTGGCTACGTCAGACACAGGCAGCGTGCCAGCAAGTCCATCGCCCACTATTTTCCCATGTGGAAAAACGTGTGCGCAATGGCAACGAGAGGGGCTGGTTTTGCGGGCTACACGATTGTACATATTTGTGCTGTCATTGTCATCTCTCTGTCGCACCACTCAACTTTTACACCAGTATGTATGTATAACCAAACGCCTCAATAGTGCATCCATTTCCCATGTGGAAAAGTGGTGCTGACTCGAGGCCGGTTCAATACGAAAGTGTATATATGCCAGTCCGAAAATCACTGTATAGAATGTCAACATTGGTCACGTTCGGCGAAACAATGCTTCGCCTGTCGCCGACGGCAGGTGATCGAATTGAAACAGCAACGCAACTGGACTTTCGGACTGCTGGCGCCGAGAGCAACGTCGCAATTGCAGCCTCGAACCTCGGCTGTGAGGCAACGTGGGCATCGAAACTCCCGGATTCGCCGCTCGGACGGCGCGTCACGCGCGAGGTTCGAAGTCACGGCGTCGAAACACATGTCGCCTGGACCGACGAGGCCCGACAGGGTGCATACTACATCGAGCAGGGCAGCCAGCCACGCAGCACCGACGTTATCTACGACCGCGCTGACGCTGCGATTACGACCGCAACGCCCGCCGACCTTACCGACGGCCTCGAGTTCGAACGGGCCGATGCGGTCTACACCAGCGGCATTACGCCTGCACTCTCCGACCAACTCGAGGAGACGACCGAAACGCTGCTCGAGCGCGCGAACGCTGCTGGCGTGACGACCGTCTTCGATCTGAACTACCGCTCGAAGCTCTGGTCACCAGCCGAGGCAAAGGCGTGTTGTACCAGCCTGCTCGAGACCGTCGACATTCCGATTATCGCGGCTCGAGACGCTCGCACCGTCCTCAAACAAACCGGCAGCGACGAGGAGATCGCCCGTGAGATCGCCGAGGCGTACGACGCCGAAGTCATCATCATCACGCAGGGCGAGGATGGCGCGCTCGCACTCGAGGCTGGCGACGGTGACGGTGACGACGGAATTCTGTACGATCAGCCCGCCTATCCTGCAGAGACTGTCGACGCAATCGGGACCGGCGATTCGTTTGTCGGTGGCTTCCTCGCGCGCTATCTCGAGGGCGACGAGCGGAACGTCGAACGCGCGCTCGCGTACGGCTCGGCCACGGCGGCGTTGAAACGCACGCTCGAGGGCGACCTTGCCGTCGTCACGCCCGAAGAAGTCGAGGCGGTTATCGACGACGCTGACGGCGGGATTGCGCGGTAAAATACAGTCGCTTTTTTATTCCGCTCGAGCGTCCTCGACGGCGGCGACGAACTCGCGGGCGGTCGCTTCGACCTGGTCCATGTCGTCGTCGGCGATGGCGTCGTAGTCGACGATGGCGCTGCCGGCCCCGACGGCGACGGCACCGGAGTCGAAGAAGTCCTCGACGTTATCCGGCGAGACGCCGCCGGTCGGCATGATGTCGACGTCGCCGAGTGGTCCCTGCAGCGCGCCGATGTGTCCCGGCCCGACCGTGGTCGCGGGGAACATCTTGAGCATGTCCGCGCCGGCTTCCATCCCGGTGACGGCTTCGGTGGGCGTCATGACGCCGGGAATCGAGACGACGTTCTGTCGGTTACAGGTGCGGATCATCTCGGGGTTGCAATCCGGCGCGAGGACGAACTCCGCGCCCGCGTCGATCACGGACTGGGCGGTCGGGGCGTCGAGGACCGTTCCCGCGCCGACGACGGCCTCGGTATCCGCGAGTTCGCGGTCGACGGCGGCGATTTTCTCGCTCGCGCGTTTGCCGTCGGCCGTGACTTCGATTGCTGTGACGCCGCCTTCGTAGATCGCACGTGCGACGGGCGCGATCTGGTCCTCGCTAATACCGCGAAGGACTGCCACAACGCCGCTGTCGACGATTCGGTCCTGCACCGCGTTCGTGTTGGCCATACGCATGCTTGGACCATCGCCCCCTTTAAGCTAGTGACTTGCCCGGCGTAACTATCACGATTTGTCCACGCTCCGGGAGCGAGCGGCGGATCCGCGTGATTTAAGATACTGCTCTGGCCTTGTGGATATATGTCTCGAGCGCCGACTACCATCGATTCTCTCTCGGAGTATATCGAGAACCCCGAACGGCTGACAGAGCACACGGAACCGGTGCGTGCGCCGACGATCCCCTACGAGTCGGTCGCGGCTGCACTCGACGCGAACGAGCACCTGACCGAACTCGAGGAGCGCTGGGACCAGTCACCGTATTTCGAGCGCCTCGACGGCGAGTGGGACTTCTGCTGGGCGGAACGCCCCGCCGACGTACCCGCCGCACTCGCTGCAGACGAGTGGGATACGATTCCCGTCCCGTCGGTCTGGCAACTGCATGGCTACGACCGCCCGATCTACCGCAATCACGCGCTCACGTGGGAGCGACTGCCGGAGGTCGACCCGCTGCCGGAGGCTCCCGAGGTTCCCGAGACGTTCAACCCGGTCGGCACCTACCGGCGCTCGGTGAGCGTTCCGGACAACTGGACCGACGACCAGCCCACCTACCTGCACTTCGAGGGCGTCAAATCCGCATTCTTCGTCTGGATCGACGGCGAGTACGTCGGCTACGATCAGGGCTCGATGTCGCCCTCGGAGTTCGACGTCTCCGACTATCTCTCGCCCGGCTCCGAGCACGAACTGATGGTTCAGGTCGTGCGCTTTTCGGACGGCAGCTACCTCGAGACGCAGGACATGATCCGCTTTAGCGGAATCTTTCGTAGCGTCTCCCTCTACGCGACGCCGCCCGCACACGTTCAGGATTACGACCTCCGGACCGACCTAGACGCCGGCTACGACGCGGCGACGGTCTCGCTCGAGGCCGACGTTCACGGCGCGGACCGACTGGATGGGGGCGAGATCGCTCTCGTGGCGCACGTGTTCGACGCGGACGACGAACTTGTCACGTCGGTCGAGACGGCACTCGAGCCGGCTGCCGAAGCGACGGCAGGACTCGAGGCGACGCTCGACGAGCCCGACCTGTGGTCCGCCGAAGATCCAACGCTGTACACGCTCGTCCTCGAACTGCAAGATGGGGACGGCGAGACGCTCGAGGCGATTTCTCATCGCTTTGGCGTGCGCGAGTACGAGATCGTCGACGGCGTCTTGCAGGTCAACGGCGAGCCCGTCACGATTCGGGGCGTCAACCGCCACGATCACGACCCCGACGGCGGGCGAACGGTGCCGTTCGAGCGCGCACTCGAGGATCTGCAGCTGATGAAGCAAACCAACATCAACGCGATCCGGACGGCCCACTATCCCCACGACCTCTCGGTGTACGCGCTCGCGGACGAACTGGGGCTGTACGTCTTCGACGAGGCCAACGTCGAGACGCACTTTGACCTCGAGTTCGTCCACAAATATCCGGCGTTCCACGAGTCGTTCCTCGAGCGGTTCCGCCGGATGGTCGACCACCACAAGAACATCACGAGCATCGTCGCCTGGAGTACGAGCAACGAGGCGGGGACGGGCGAGCCCCACGCGGCGATGGCCGACTACGCCCACGAGGTCGACGGCACGCGGTTCGTCTTCCATCAGGGCGACGGCGACGCGCCTTACGCGCAGTTCCACGAGTCGATGACCGGTACCGCGCCGTTTACCGACATCTCGGGGCCGCGCTATCCGGTTCCGGACACCATCGCCCAGTTCAGCGCCGTCGATGACCGGCCGATGATCATGGGCGAGTACGCACACGCGTTCTGTAACAGCCTCGGCCATCAGGAAGCCTACTGGGACCTCGTCGACCGAATCGACAGCCTGCAAGGCGGCTTTATCTGGGAGTGGTGCAACCAGACGCTGAACGCGGACGTGGTCGCCGACGCCGACGCGGAAACGGACCTCTGGTTCGGCGACGACGCCTTCCTGCTCGATGGTCTCGTCTTCTCGGATCTCTCCCCACAACCCGTCCTCGAGCAGGTCAAGTGGACCCACCAGCCCTTCGCCCTCGAGCCGGTCGTCCCCGAAGACGGCGTCGTGACGATCACGAACAGCCACGACGTTACGAACCTGAGCGACCTCGAGGCCGTCTGGGAACTCACCGCCGACGGCGAGGTGCTCGAGGAGGGAACGCTCGAGCTCGATGTGCCGGCCGGCCAGACCAAAGGTGCGATTATCCCGTTCGACGACCCGGATGTCGAGCCGGGACAGCGCTGTTACGCGACGATCCGACTTCGGTTACCAGCTGATACGGACTGGGCAGACGCGGGCCACGAAATCGGTTTTGAACAATTCGAAGTGCCTGTCGACACCGACCCTGCGCCCGCTGTTGGGGCAGACGAGGATGGGGACGAGGGCGACCTCGAGATTGAATCCACCGACGACGAGATCACGTTCAGTGGCGACGGCTTCGCGTACACGTTCGACGCCGCCAGCGGCCAGTTCAGCGAACTCGCCGTCGACGGCCACCCGGTGGCGACCGGCGGTCCGCAGGTCGATGCATTCCGCGCGCCGGTGCCGAACGAGGGTCGCATCCAGAGTTCGACCGAGTGGGGCTACGAAAACCAGACCGAGTGGGAGTCACTGGGGCTGGACGATACGCATTCGGTTGTGCGCGACGTGACACTCGAGGAGCCAGGGAGCGATCACGCCCACCTCGTCGTCGACACCGAGGTCCAGAACCCGGACGACGAGACGCTGTTCGGGGTCACTACCACGTACGACGTGCACGCGAGCGGCGATATCGTCCTCACGACCGACATCGAGCCGACGGCGTTCCTCCGCGAGGAACTCGAGTCGTGGCTCCCTCGTCTCGGAATCGACTTCGACCTGCCGTCGTCGGTGACCGACCTCGAGTGGGTCGGCCGTGGTCCACACGAGACGTATCCGGATCGCTCGGCGAGCGGCGAGATCGGGCGCTACAGCGGCTCGATTGCGGACCAGCACGTTCCGTATCGTGTGCCACAGACGAACGGGAACAAGACGGACGTGCGCTGGGCAAGCCTCACCGGTCCGCAGTCGGGACTGCTCGTCTTCGCCGACGAGTCGTTTTCCCTGCGGACGGATAGCTACGAGAACCTGGCGACAGCTGATTCGCCGGCCGACCTCGTGGAGCGAGACGGTGCTCGACTCTCCATCGACGCGGCGGTCTCTGGTGTCGGCGGAACACCAGTCAAACCGCTCGCCGATCATCGGGTTAGTCCCGAGGCGACAACGCTCACCGTAACCGTGCGTCCATACGAATTAGCTGCTGTCGACCCCGCAAAACTGGCTCGCCGTACCTGCCTCGAGCAGTAGTGGTCTATACGTCAACATTATGATTTGATGAAGGGTCTGCTCGAGTAAGGAGATGAATAGACGCTTGAACTAGCGGATTACTCGCATTGGTCGTTTGCTAACGATATATATATATCTGGTTTTGCTGACTCGTTCCGCGGTGGGACGAGGCCGATAGGCGTCACAGTCGGAATCGTACTCTTACTGATGTGGGTTTCAATCGGTGCAATTAGATTCTGCGGGCGAAACGTAGTATTAGTTTTGGGACCGCTTCTCGGTTGCAATTGCGAGCACACCTATCGGTTCCATATTCCACTCTGAAATCAGATATATCTATCCAATACGTGTAATGTACCACTCACGATTCCACTGGATAATAGAGAAAAAGCGCCTTCAGGAACGGATTTAGAGCATATCCGTTGTTATACCTATGCGCGTGGTTTAGAATTATCTATACGCACACGAAATGTCGTATAAAACCGCTCTTAGCCTGGTTTGATACTGAATCCCATTAATGTGCCCGATATATAATAATTCTGTTACTATTAACTTCCTACTAGCTCTCGAATCAATTTGTTCGTCAACTCCTCTCGCTTTTTGGCACCTGCTGTCGTCGTCTGGGACCGGTACCATCCTGTCGGCCAAATCCTCATCACGCACGTAGTTTTAAGCCGATCCGTGGACCGTCGTTACGCATGGGACCAACGATCACCAAAATCGAGAGTCGGGAATTCCGATACCCGCTCGAGGATCTTGGGACGGACGAGCACGGCTTTAACCTGATCTACGAACCCGGTGAAACGACGTGGCGAAAGCTATTCGGGATCAAAATCCACACGGACACCGGCATCACCGGCGAGTACGTGGGCGGCAACTCCCCTGGCGCGGCTCAGATCAACATGTTCGCAGACTACCTCGTCGGGAAAAACCCGCTCAAGCGCGAGAAACACTGGAGCGAGATCAAGCGGGCGCTGCGAAAGTACGACCGCATGGGAATCGGCCCCATCGACATCGCGCTCTGGGACTTCGCGGGCAAGTACTACGACGCGCCGATTCACGAACTGCTTGGCACCTATCGTACGTCGATCCCAGCCTACGCCTCGACCTATCACGGCGACGAAAACGGCGGCCTCGACTCGCCCGAGGCGTTCGCCGACTTCGGCGAGGAGTGTGCCGACCGCGGCTTCCCGGGGTACAAAATCCACGGTTGGGGTGGCAGCGACAGCAGCCGCGACCTCGAGCGCGAACTCGAGGCAATCCACGCCGTCGGCGAGCGCGTCGGCGACCGCGTCGACCTCATGTACGATCCGGCCTGTGAGTACGAGACGTTCGCCGACGCGCTCAAAGTTGGCCGCGCGCTCGACGAGGAATCGTTCTGCTGGTACGAAGACCCCTACCGCGACGGCGGCATCTCCCAGCACGGCCACCGAAAGCTCAGAGAAATGCTCGAGACGCCGATTCTCCAGACCGAACACGTGCGCGGGCTCGAGGCCCACGCGGATTTCGTCGCGAACGGCGGGACGGACTTCGTGCGCGCCGATCCGGAGTACGACGCGGGGATCACGGGGGCGATGAAGGTGACGCGGATGGCCGAATCGTTCGGCCTCGACGTGGAGTTCCACGCGCCGGGGCCGGCCCAGCGCCACTGTATCGCCGCGACTCGGAACACGAATTACTACGAACTCGCGCTCGTCCACCCTGACTGTCAGAATACGCAGCCACCAGTCTACAACGGCGACTACTCGGATATGATCGATACAATCGACAGCGACGGTCACGTGCAGGTTCCGACGGGGCCAGGACTCGGCGTCGACTACGACTGGTCGTACATCGAAGACAACCAGACTGGCTCACTCCACATCTACGAGTGACCTAAACCACTCTCAAATCAGACTGTATTTTCACACATCAGAATTTCAGGACTAGAGCTATTCTATACATGCCCTAACGATTCTTGGTTTGGAGTGATAAGTATACTATGAACATCGAAATGTGCGATATATGTCTTGGTCTCTGTGGAGTTTAGATGCTATTGTGGAGATAGTACTTTAGAAAAATTACCCTCTTGTCGAGATTTCTCGTCTTCGTTTGACTATGTGGGAAAGGAGTCAAAACTGCAGAAAGGCCCCACGTTAAGCTCGAGTGTAGCAGTGAACTGCTGTCTCGAGCTGTTATCGCCGTATCTTTAGAATTGCCCGTTTAACAAATTACAATTCTAAATACATATTATTTAGAGCTATTACGTCCCACCGTGGCTGTACGCACTCGAGTCATTTGCTCGGATCGGTATCGGTATAGGGCGGCCCCGACACGTAGGGCGTATGAACGTCACTATCACACCCTCGAGCGTTCGAGGAACGGCACGCGCACCGCCGTCGAAGAGCTACACCCACCGAGCGATTCTGGCCGCTGGGTATGCCGACGGCGCAACGGTTCGGGACGCACTCTGGAGCGCCGACACGCGGGCGACCGCTCGCGCCGTCGAGTTGTTCGGCGGGACCGTCGAGCGCCAGTCTGACGGCACCCTCGAGATCGAGGGCTTCGACGGCCGACCCGAGGTCCCGGCGGACGTGATCAACTGCGACAACAGCGGGACGACGATGCGACTCGTCGCCGGCGCGGCCGCACTCGCGGACGGCATGTCCGTGCTAACGGGCGACGAGTCACTGCGCTCGCGTCCACAGGGGCCGCTGCTCGAGGCCATTCAGGAACTCGGCGGCTGGGCCGAGAGCACCCGCGGGAACGGGCAGGCTCCCTTGGTCGTCACCGGGCCGATCACCGGCGGCGAAGTGTCGATCCCCGGCGACGTTTCCTCGCAGTACATCACCTCGCTGCTGATGGCCGGTGCAGTAACTGCGGAGGGAATCGAGATCGACCTCGAGACCGAGCTCAAGTCCGCGCCCTATGTCGATATCACGACGGAGTTGCTCGCGGACTACGGCGTCGACGCCGAGCAGACCGACCGTGGCTTCACCGTGGCGGGCGGGCAGTCCTACGCGCCGGCGGACGGCAAGTACGCGGTTCCCGGCGACTTCTCGTCGATTTCGTACCTGCTCGCCGCGGGCGCAATCGCCAGCGAGGAGGGCATCCACGTCGAGGGAGCCCAGCCGAGCGCACAGGGTGACACCGCCATCGTCGATATCGTCGAGCGCATGGGCGCTGAGGTCGAGTGGGACCGCGAGAACGGAACGATTGACGTTTCGAAGGCCGAACTCGAGGGGATCGAGGTCTCCGTCGAGGACACGCCGGATCTGCTGCCGACGATTGCCACGCTCGGTGCTGTCGCGGAGGGCGACACCCATATCACGAACGCAGAGCACGTCCGCTACAAAGAGACCGACCGCGTGAGCGCGATGGCCGAGGAGTTAGGGACGATGGGCGTCGAGACGACCGAGGAACAGGACTTGCTGACGATCCACGGCAGCGAGTCGACGCTCTCCGGCGCGACCGTCGACGGGCGGGCCGACCATCGGATCATCATGTCGCTCGCGCTCGCGGGGCTGGTCGCCGACGGGGAGACGACGGTACAGGGAACGGAGCACGTCGACGTCTCCTTCCCCGGCTTTTTCGACCTGCTCGAGGAGTTGGGTGCGGACGTGACTGAGGCGTAAGCCACAGATTAGGACAATTCCGCGCGAATCCGCTCCGCGAGGTCGGCTTCGACTTCCTCGGTGAGCGTCGTGCGGTGGAGGCTGAGCGAAATGTCGTCGTCCTCGTACCGCGGCAACAGGTGAACGTGTGCGTGTTCGACCTGTCCGACAATCGACCCAGTTGAATAAAAGACGCTGAAGCCGTCCGGCTCGAGGGCGGTTTCCATCGCACTCGAGACTCGCTGGACGGTCTCGAAGACGGCGGTCGTGGTCTCCACGTCGGCGACGAGCAGGTCTGGCCGATGGGCAGTCGGCACGACGAGCGTGTGACCAACACACGCGGGGTTCTCGTCGAGAAATGCGATGGTTCGGGCGTCCTCGTAGACGACGCGGTCGTCTTGCTCACCCTCGAGGAGGCGACAGAACGGACAGTCCTCGTCCATACGCGACTCTCACACCAGGGGTAAGTAATGGTTCCGACACTTTCTCGAGGAGCGACTCGAGGGGCGAGAGATTGCAAAACCTAAATGCCAGGCCCTCCCACGGGTGAGTAATGAACGGCAACTCGTTCGGTCGCCTCTTTCAGGTGACCACGTTCGGCGAGAGCCACGGGGACGCAATGGGCTGTACCGTTTCGGGGGTTCCAGCCGGCCTCGAGCTCTCCGAAGAGGATATTCAGGACGATCTCGACCGGCGAAAGCCGGGCCAGTCGATGATCACGACCAGCCGCGGCGAACCCGACGCCGTCTCGATCAAATCGGGCGTCCAGGACGGCTACACGACGGGCACGCCAATCGGGATGGTCATCCAGAACAAAGACGCGCGTTCTGGCAAGTACGAGCCCTTCATCACCGCACCCCGGCCCTCTCACGGCGACTTTACCTACTCGGCCAAGTTCGGGACGCGCAACTGGGGCGGCGGCGGACGCTCCTCTGCGCGCGAGACGGTCAACTGGGTTGCGGCGGGCGCAATCGCGAAGAAACTGCTCGCACGCGAGGGCATCGAACTCAAGGCCCACGTGAACCAGATCGGCGACGTCGAAGCGCCCGAGGTGAGCTTCGAGGAGATGCTCGAGCACTCCGAGGAAAACGACGTTCGCTGTGCCCATCCTGAGACGGCCGAAGAAATGCAGGAGCTGATCGCTGCGTATCAGGAAGAGGGTGACTCAATCGGCGGTTCGATCTACTTCGAAGCGCAGGGCGTGCCGGTCGGCCTCGGCGCGCCTCGATTTGATTCCCTCTCGGCCCGCCTCGGCCAGGCGATGATTGCCGTGCCGGCGACGACGGCTTTCGAGTTCGGTCTCGGAACCGACGCCGCCGAGTGGACGGGCAAAGACCGAAACGATGACTGGGAGTTCGATGACGACGGCACCCCGGTTCCCGTCGAGAACGACCACGGCGGCATTCAGGGCGGTATCAGCTCCGGCGAGCCGATCTACGGCGAAGTCACGCTGCACGCGCCGACCTCGATCCCGAAGACCCAACAGACCGCAGACTGGGAGACGGGCGAACTCAAAGAGGAGAAGGTCATCGGCCGCCACGACCCGGTCCTGCCGCCGCGTGGCGTCCCCGTCGTCGAGGCGATGCTCGCACTGACGCTCGTCGACTTCATGTTCCTGTCGGGTCGGATGAACCCCGACCGCGTCGACGATCAACCCGGAAAGTACGATACGGACTATCACCCGAGCAACCCGGCGAACGAGTGAGCCCACTCTCGAGACGCACAACCCGACACAACACCTAACACCTCGACGCTGGTTCGGGACGTATGAAGTGTTTCCACGCCCACTCGAACTACTCCGACGGCGAGTTTCTGTTCCGGATGGCTCGAGCAGCCGCAGATGCGGGTCTCGAGGGAATCGGCTTTGCCGACCACTGCAACGTCGCCTCGCGTGTGGCTCCGCAACAGGAACGACAGCTCCTCGGGTTCAATCTGGATTTGACCTACGAGCGACGCCGGCAGGCGCTCAATGAACTCCGCGAGGAGTCACCAATCGAGATCTACGACGCCGTCGAAATGGATTACGTTCCGCGCGACGAACCCGCGATTCGCTCGTTTCTCGAGGAGGGGAACTTCGACTACGCGCTCGGGAGCGTCCATCAGATCGGCGAACAGAACGTCCAGAACGCCTCGAATTTCACCGCGCTTTCTGACGACGACCGTGACGAGATTGTCACGCAGTATTTCGACAATCTGGTCGCACTCGTCGAGTCGGAACTGTTCGACGTCGCAGCCCACGTGGACCTCCTCGAGCGTACGCCGCCGCTGCGGGGCCGGTCGACGACCGAGCAGTACCGCCGCGTCGCCGAGGCGTTCGCCGACTCGAGGACTGTACCAGAAATCAACGCTGGCCGCGCGCTCACCGACGCGGCAATCGTCCATCCCGGTCCCTCCTTTCTCGAGATCTTACAGGAGTACGACGTGTCGGTGACGGTTGGGACGGACTCACACGAGCCGGCAGAGATCGGCAAGCGAGCAGAGTTCCTCGCGGACTTTGTCGCCGAGACTGATCTCGAGGTCGTCGAGCCGCCGTCGCTCTCTTAAGTCGTTGTTTCGCCCCGCTCCCAGTTGATGGTCGGCCCGTACTCTGCGCGAAGCAACTGCGAGACGTGACAGCCGCGTTCCGCTAGATCGACGAGGTGGTCGACAGTCTCGTCGTCGGCGTCCGTCTCGAGTCGGATCGTCGCCTCGAGCGTCTCGACGGGGCCGTGATCGGGCGTTGCCGTTGTGGTGACAGCAATCTCTCCAATCGCGACGTCCCGTTTGTCGGCCTGATACCGCACGCTCAGTGAGAGACACGCCGCGAGCCCGCCGAGGAAGATATCGACCGGCGTCGGCCCGGTTTCCGTACCGCCGTACTCGGCGGGTTCGTCGTATCGCCACGCGAACGATCCGGCCTCGAGTTGCCCGGAGAGACCGCCATCAGTCGAGGCCGTCACGGTCCGATTGGGCATGCTGGTGTCTCGTGCGTGGGTGTCTATATCCTCGAGCGTTTGCTGTGCCTCGGCCACGCAGTCGTCGATGGTCTCATCTGGGACGGCGACGACCCCAATGGGGGTTCCCGGCGGGACGGACTCGCCCGCCGTGACGAACTGTCGGCGAAACACGCCTTCTGCCGGCGAAATCACAGTCTCAGTTGCGCCCGCAGTACCGACGGTTGCGATGGGGGCAGCGGCTGTGACTGTGTCTTCCTCATCGATCAGCCACTCGAGGAGAGTCCCGGACGATGCTCCAGGCTCGAGTGCGGCCATCCTCAGGACGTGGCTCATAGACAAGATCGCGATTCCAGCAGCAAAAAGTGTTATAGAACCGACTGCAATAATTCACACATGATATATTATATGTAGCATTAGATATGCAGTGGTGCTGTCAGTTGCGCTGGCATGGCAGTTCCGCCAGTACTGTGTTTTCGCGGCGAATGTTCCATGATCAATCATTTGATTATTTTGTGGCACACTCAATCCTTCACGAAAGATCCTTGGTAATCTATAGCAAAGGCTTTAGGTTTGGTGGGGCAAAATTCCGCTACGGTTGGCCCACAGGCCACTGATTTACCTATGAGCGACGACGAACTCATCTGGCGAATCGCAGGCGGTTCCGGAGACGGGATCGACTCGACGAGTCAGAACTTCGCGAAGGCGCTAATGCGCTCGGGGCTCAACGTATTTACACACCGCCACTATCCATCCCGGATCCGTGGTGGCCACACATACGTCGAGATCCGTGCCGCAGAACGGGAGGTACAGTCACGAGGAGACGGCTACAACTTCCTGCTCTCACTGGGCGACTCATTCGCCCGGAATCCGCAGGAAGAGGCCTTCTACGGCAACGAAGAGATCAAGCCCCTCTCGGAGAACTTAGACGAACTCCGCGAGGGCGGTGTCATCGTCTACGACTCGGGTCTCATCAGCGACGAAGATGTCGCTGACCTCAACTTAGAGGAGCGAGCCGAAGAGAACGGCTGGCACGTCTACCCGGTCGACCTGCGCGGCCTCGCCAAGGAACACGGCCGCGAAGTCATGCGAAACACCGCTGGTGTCGGTGTCACCGCAGCCCTGCTCGATCTCGACCTCGAGCACATCGAGGACCTGATGTCCGATGCGATGGGCGGCGACGTGCTCGAGGCAAACCTCGAGATTCTGCACGACGCCTACGAGATGACCGAGGAAGACTTCGAGTTCGAACACGACCTGCGTGCGCCAACGGGCGACCACGACACTGAGCAGGCGCTGCTGTCGGGCTCGAACGCAATCGCCTACGGTGCCATCGACGCCGGCTGCCGATTCATCGCTGGCTATCCGATGACACCGTGGACGGACGTCTTCACCATCCTCAGCCAGAACTTCCCCGACATGGGCGGGGTCTCTGAGCAGGTCGAAGACGAAATCGCTGCCGCAGCACTCGCAGTCGGTGCGAGCCACGCCGGTGTCAAGTCGATGTCCGGCTCCTCCGGTGGCGGATTCGCGCTGATGAGCGAACCGCTCGGTCTCGCAGAGATGACCGAGACGCCGCTCGTCCTGATCGAATCCATGCGTGCCGGTCCATCGACCGGCCTGCCGACGAAACCCGAGCAGTCCGACCTCGAGTTCGTCCTCTATACGAGCCAGGCCGACTCCCAGCGCGTCGTCTTCGCGCCAGGGAACATCGAAGAGGCCTACGAGCAGACGCGACTGGCGTTCGACATCGCCTGGGACTACCAGATTCCGGCAATCGTCATCTACGACCAGAAGCTCTCCGGTGAGAACAAAAACGTCGACATCGAGTTCTTCGACCGCGAGGTCTCGCCTGACCTCGGCTCGACACTCACCGAAGACGAACTGCGCGAGGCAGCCCACGACAACTCCGGGAAGTTCAAGCGCTTCAACTACGAGGACGCCGAAGACGGCGTCTCACCGCGCTCGATCCCCGGACAGAAAGGCGGTCGCTACCTCGCGACGGGTAACGAACACTCGCCTGTCGGTCACATCAACGAGGACCCCGACAACCGCGTCGCCCAGATGGAACGCCGACTCGAGAAACTCGAGGCGATCCGGACGGAACTCGACGAGGAACGCGACTCGACCCAGACCTACTTCGGCCCCGACGAGGCCGACTACGGCATCATCACCTGGGGCTCCTCCCAGGGTGCCGTCGAAGAGGCTATCGAGCGCCTGAACAACGATGGCCACTCGGTCAAGGGGATCAGCGTCTCCGACATGATGCCGTTCGCCGAGAAAGAGGTCACGGAGTTCTTAGAGAGCGTTGACGAGGCGATGGTCGTCGAGATGAACGCCACCGGGCAGTTCCGCGGACTGATCCAGAAGGAACTGGGCCGATACGGCGATAAGATGACCAGTCTGCTGAAGTTCAACGGCAACCCGTTCGAGCCCGGCGAAGTCGTCGAGGGCTACGAAGTCAACGTTGCCGAGGAGGACCAGCAGCCAGACGCACAGGTACGAATCGAACCCGCTGCAGGTGACTAACCAATGAGTGCATTCAACGCAATCGGTGAAGAACGAGAGATCGACCGGGACGAGTTCACCCCCGGTGTCGAACCACAGCCGACCTGGTGTCCTGGCTGTGGCGACTTCGGCGTCCTGAAGTCGCTCAAGCAGGCACTCCCGGAAGCCGGCAAAAATCCTGAAGAGGTGCTGACCGTTACCGGAATCGGCTGTTCGGGCAAACTGAACAGCTACCTCGACACGTACGGCTTCCACACGATCCACGGCCGCTCGCTGCCCGTGGCTCGTGCTGCCAAACTCGCGAATCCGGAACTCGAGGTCATCGCCGCTGGCGGTGACGGTGACGGGTACGGCATCGGTGGAAACCACTTCATCCACACGGCTCGTGAGAACCACGACATGACCTATATCGTGTTCAACAACGAGATCTTCGGCCTGACGAAGGGCCAGACCTCGCCAACGAGCCCGAAGGGTCACAAGTCCAAAACGCAGCCATCCGGCAGCGCGAAGACGCCGATTCGGCCACTGTCCCAATCGTTGACCGCGGGCGCGAGCTACGTTGCCCGCACCGCTGCGGTCAACCCGAATCAGGCAAAGGAGATCATCAAGGAAGCCATCGAACACGACGGCTTCGCTCACGTCGACTTCCTCACCCAGTGTCCAACCTGGAACAAGGACGCCCGACAGTACGTCCCATACATTGACATTCAAGAGTCCGACGACTACGACCACGATGTCAACAGCCGCGAGGAAGCCGCCGAGATCATGCGCGAGACCGAGGACGTGCTCAACGAGGGCACCGTCCTGACTGGTCGGTACTACGTCGACGACGACCGCCCATCCTACCAGCAGGAAAAGAAGGCCGTCGGCGAAATGCCCGACGAACCGCTCGCAGAGCGTTACTTCGACGACGACGCCGAGTGGGAACGCAGCTACGACCTACTCGAGCGCCACAAGTAACCCACGAGCGTCCCTTACGGGACTTGCGGAGCGATTCATTTTTCGCACACTTCGGCCTCGAGACGGCCGTCTACGTGTCCGCGTGAATCAGAAACGGGCTGCTGACTCGAGTCGATGAAGAGTTGATCAGGTGCGGGTATCGCGATACCCAACGCCGCGTGCGAACAGTTTCGTGATGTAACTCAGGATGAGCAGGGCAACGATGAGGATGGCCAGTGCGTACGGATGGAAGCCATACAGCATCTCTCGGATGCCGTAGCCGACAACCAGTGTACCCATTAGAAAGGTCGTCCCGCCAACCCAGCGAGAGACGAAGGCCGGATCGACGCTCTCGTCGTAGTTCGCGTGCAGATCCGCACGCCCTTGTAGGCCGATCTTGTAGGTCCCGAGATACAGAATCAGCGCTCCACAGAGGACCCAGACGCCACCGCTGATGTAGTTCGGATCGACCATTCCGTACACAGCGTCCGGCCAGCGAGCGAATAAGTCCGACGATTGCTGCAGCACACGGATCGGTGAGCCAACGTTTTCGTATACAAAAGATATTTTCCCGTCGGAGCAAAACAGTACTGTATGAGCACGCAGGCAACGGAAGATCGCATCCTCGAGGTCTTAGAAGAGGATGCACAGGCCTCCTATTCGGAGATCGCCGACAGGGCTGGGGTATCGAAGCCAACGGTCAGAAAATACATCAATCAACTCGAGGACAATGGCGTGATCGTCGGCTACTCGGCCGAGATAGACCCGAAGAAACTCTCGAGTCAGACGATTGCGCTCGTCGGCCTCGATGTCGCGAGCGAACGCTACGTTGAGGCGACCAAGACGCTGAAGAACCTCGAGGAAATCGAATCGCTCTACAGTTCCAGCGGCGATCACATGCTGATGGCCGAAGTCCGGGCTGAAGACGGTGACTCGCTTGGGGAATTTATCTCTGCGACACTCCTCGAGATCGATGGTGTCACCGCTGCTCACCCGTCGTTTTTGCAGGAGCGCCTCAAATAAGCACGCGTCGCGTCTCGGACTCGAGTGGACGGTCACTCTGTGGCCCCGGATCCCGGCGCGGAGTGGTACCGCGTGTAGACATCGATCACAAAGCGATCCGAGGCCATTCGAAGACAGTCCCTGCACGCGGAAAGCCGTGGTACTTGGTATCTCATGGGTCCCCGCCACACCGGCCTGTCGAATCGCTTGTTGCTGTACTGTAAGCAACGCGAAACGCGACTCCTCGACGCATAGCCCCGTCGTTCAGCGTGAAAACTGACGCTGGGCTAGCCCACCCACAGCACAGCCACTCGAAGGGAGAGTTTTCACTGTCGGGGCCATACCAGTGACTATGCCCGTCTACGAGCGCGAAACTCGAGTCGACGCACCACTCGAGGACGTCTGGAAGTTTCACTCGAATGTCTCCGGTCTCGAGATGCTGACACCTGACTGGCTGGGATTGGACGTCGAATCGGTTGTTGGGCCTGACGGCGAGGCAGATCCCAACATCCTCGAGGCAGGATCGGAAATTTCGCTGTCGCTTCGGCCGTTCGGCGTCGGCCCGCGCCAGCACTGGACGTCGGTAATTCAGGTTCGAGAACGGACGAACGGCGCGGCGTACTTTCGCGACGAAATGGCAGACGGTCCCTTTGATACCTGGCGTCACACGCACACGTTCTTCGCGGACGGCCAGGAGACACTCCTTCGCGATCACGTCGAATACGAACTGTTCGGGCCGGTTGGTGACCTCACCTCACCAGTTTCGATGATCGGCTTCGAGGCGATGTTTCGTGAACGACACCGCCGGACGAAAGCCGCACTCGAGTAGACAAAACTCGATGGCGTATTTCGGAACACGTTTGCAGCCGACGCGTCCTTGATCGGTTGTGAGTGGCACCGACCTCGAGACGACGCCGTACGCCGCGCTCGCGTTTGCGGTTCTGGCCGCGAGCACGAGCGCGATTTTGGTTCGCTGGAGTCACGCGCCGAGTTCGGTTGCGGCCTTCTATCGGGTGGTGTTTACGACGGCGATCGTCGCGCCCATTGCGCTCGTCTGGTACCGCGACGAGTTCGGGCGACTCTCGAGGAGCGATCTCGCCTTCGCAGTCGTCGCAGGCGTTGCGCTGGCGGTCCACTTCGCGGCCTGGTTCGAGAGTCTCAACTACACGAGCGTCGCTGCGAGCGTGACACTCGTCCAGACGCAGCCAATCTTCGTCGCACTGGGTGCGGTACTGGTCCTCGGCGAGCGCGTTTCCCGGACGACTGTGTTCGGCATCGTCGTCGCCATTATTGGTGCGGCCGCGATGTCGCTCGGCGATAGCGGGCAAGCACCCCTTGCAGACGCCACGATGTACGGCAACGCGCTGGCACTGCTCGGTGCGGTCACCGTCGCAGGCTACGTGCTCGCCGGACGGTCCATCCGCCAGCGCGTCTCCCTGTTTCCGTACGTTACTGTCGTCTACACCGCCTGTGCGGCCACGCTGTTCGTCCTCGTCGGTGCACAGGGCCACGACTACGTCGCCTATCCAACCAGCGAGTGGTTGCTCTTTCTCGCCATGGCCATCGGCCCCGGCGTCTTCGGGCACACGGTGATCAACTGGGTCCTGAAACACCTCGAGTCGGTCGTCGTCAGCGTCGCCTGGCTGGGCGAACCGCTTGGTGCAACGCTACTCGCGCTCGTCTTGCTCGAGGAACTTCCAGACGCGATCACAGTGGCCGGTGGACTCGTCGTGCTCGTTGGAATCTACGTGACGACAATCGAGCGAGAGCGTACGTCAGGATGATAACAACGGCGTGAGAGAGAGAGGTCCTATCGCAGCTCCCTATCGTATCAAAGAGACAGACACTCCCGCGCGGTCGACGGCGTCGCCACGTCCCGACCGAGTTCTTCCGCAAGATGGACGACCCGTTCGACCAGTTGGGCATTGCTCGTTGCGAGTTCGCCTCGGCGATAGTAGACGTTGTCCTCGAGTCCGACCCGGACGTGACCGCCACAGAGCGTCCCCATCGTCGCAAACGGAAGCTGGTGGCGACCGAAGCCGAGCGTGTTGAACTGTGCGCCGTCGGGAAGGTTGTCAATGGCGTTCAGGAAGTTTCGCGGCCGTGGCGGCGTCAGCGTGCCGGTGCCGAAGATAAGCGTCGCGTAGACGGGGTCGGCGAGATTGCGTCGCTCGAGTAACCCGTGGACCTCGTTCAGGTGGCCGTCGTTGAACACCTCGAGTTCCGGCTTAATGTCGCGGTCGACCATCTCCGCGTGCAGCGAGTCGACGAGTCCGCGGGTGTTCTCGCTGGTGAGGTGGTCGTAGCGGTTCAGCGGCCCCATGTCAAGCGAGGCCATCTCTGGGGCTGGCTCCGTCCGCAGCGGCAGGTGGCGGTCGGCGTCCGGCACGCCCGTTCCGCCAGTCGAGTGCTGGATGATGATGTCATCGGCGTGCCGCCGAACAGCGTCGTCGATTTCCTGAAACCGTTCCGTGGCGAACGTGCGCTCGCCGTTCGGCTGCCGTGCGTGCAGGTGGACGACCGATGCGCCGGCCGCCTCGACTGCCGCGGCTGCTCGGCCGATTTCGTCGGGCGTCTCGGGCAGGTTCGGATTCGCCTCTTTGCCGTGAACGCCGCCGGTCAGCGCTGCTGTGATGATCATCGGCTCACCCGCGAGATAGTCGTCGTAACTCACGATGGTTCTCCATCGGTAGCATCGCCATTGCGTTCCGAGTCGGCGTGCTCGAGGAAAATCTCACAGTTGCGGTCGTGAGCGAGGTCGTACCGGTCGGCGCAGATGTCAGCGCGCATTGGCTGGACGAACTGGTTCGCCACCATGCAGTACGCGCGAGCGGTGTCGAACGAGTGGCCGTCTGCGTTCTGTCGATACTCGAGATACGGACAACTCATGCGTGTCATACTCGCCGATTCGTGTTAATAGTTCACGTAGAACGGGCGCTAGTCACGGCCGAGCGCGTTCCGTCGCTGGTCGTGGTCTCAGTCGAGTCGCGGCCGTTGGTCAGCGTCACGCGAACCGTTTCGGGAGTCCACCCGTATGCGTGCTGGATGCGAACCAGTCGCCCCTGCGGTGTACTACCGAGGGTTGCGAGGAGGCGTGGCGTCGCATGTGTAGCGCTCTCGTGTCCACATTCGAAGGTGTTTCCCGTTTCCGTGCTGGGCGACGATGTCCCAACCTCGAGTCGTCGGCGGGCGGTGCGTTCATTGTGCCGGCCAACACAGCAGACGTATGCACGTCGTCGTCAACGCCGCCATGAGCGCGGACGGAAAACTCTCCTCGAGGCGCCGCGAACAGATTTCGATCAGCGGTGAGTCGGATTTCGACCGCGTCGACCGCCTGCGAGCAGACCGCGATGCTGTCGTCGTCGGCGTCGGGACCGTTCTCGCGGACGATCCACGCCTCACCGTCAAAGATGACGCGCTGTGCGAGCAGCGTCGCACAGATGGACAGTCCTCCCAACCCGCTCGAGTCGTCATCGACTCGAAAGCCCGCACGCCAGTCGATGCTGCTGTGCTCACAGACGAGGCCGAAACCTATGTCTGTGTCAGCGAGGCCGCTCCTGTCGGGCGACGGATGGATCTCGCCGATCACGCAGAACTCGTGACCGCGGGCGACGACCGTGTCGACCTCCTTCGCGCGTTCGCGGCGCTCCAGGCCGCCGGCCTCGAGCAGATCATGGTCGAAGGCGGCGGGGAACTCATCTTTTCGCTGTTCGAAAACGGGCTGGTTGACGAACTCCGCGTGTTCGTCGGGCCGACGATCATCGGTGGCCGCGACGCGCCGACGCTGGCCGACGGCGATGGGTTCGTCACCAACTTTCCGACGCTCGAACTCGAGACACTCGAGCGACTCGACGACGGCGCGCTGTTGGTCTGGAACTCATAACGAACATGCGAGTTAATTTTGGTGACTACATAGCGATAGATTAATACGATATTTCCGCGACCGTCTCGACAGATGACGTCAACAGGACCGACTCACGACGTATCGATACGCGGTGTCATTCCGCCGACGATCACGGCGTATACGGCCGATGAAGAACTCGACCTCGAGGCGACGGCGGCTCACGCCCGATTCGTCGTTGACCGCGGTGTTCACGGGGTGTTCCCGCTCGGGACGAACGGCGAGTTTCCGATGCTCAAACCCGACGAGCGCGCGGCGGTCATCGGTGCTGTCGTCGAGGAAGTCGGCGACGAGGTGCCGGTGATCGCCGGCGTCAGCGCGCCGAGTACCCGAAACACCGTCTCGTATGCTCGAGATGCCGAGGAACACGGTGCAGACGCTGTCGTCGTTGGGATTCCCTACTACTATCCAATCGATAGCGAGGCCATCGTCGAACACTACGAGCGGGTCGTTGACGCGGTCGATATTCCGGTGTATATCTACCACTTCCCAGCGCGGATGGGCAACAAACTCGAGTTAGAGACGCTCGACCGCATCGCTGCTATCGATGGCATCGTCGGCGTCAAAGACTCGAGTGGTGACGTCGCATGGCTCGGCCAGGCTATCGACCAGAATCCGGACCTGACATACCTCGCTGGACTCGACTCGCTGTTGTTCGCTGAACTCGAGATTGGCTGTACGGGTCTCGTTAGTGCCGTCTCGAACGTCTTTCCGGAACTGACTGTCGACCTGTATGAGTCCTACATCGACGGCGAAGAGGCACGCGCTCGCGAACTCCAGAGCACCGTCTTCGATATCTGGAAGGCAATCGACCGTGGTCCCTACCTCGGCGGCGTGAAGTCCGCACTCGACTTACATCCCGAGGTCGAGTTCGACCCCGGCCCGATGCGCCGGCCGCTCCAGCGCATGAGCGACCGGGAAGAAGTCCAACTCGAGCGAACGCTTCGGACGCTCGATCTGATCTAACAGGCCGCCATCCGTCACCCCTTTCCTCGCTCACCTCCTAGGACGGGTATGGCCCACGCAACGTTTGGCGGCGGATGTTTCTGGTGTGTCGAAGCCGCGTTCAAGCAACTCGAGGGCGTCGACGCTGTCACCTCTGGGTACGCCGGCGGCCACGTCGAAAACCCGACCTACGAGGCAGTCTGTTCGGAGTCGACCGGCCACGCCGAGGTCGTCCAGCTCGAGTACGAGACGGACGAGATCACGTATCCTGACCTGCTCGAGGTCTTTTTCACGATTCACGACCCGACGACGAAAGACCGAGAGGGTCCTGACGTTGGCTCGCAGTATCGCTCGGCGATTTACACCCACGGCCGCGACCAACTCGAGACTGCGACCCAGTTCGTCGAAGCGCTCGAGAACGATGGGCTGTACGACGGAATCGTGACTGAGATCGAACCACTCGAGGAGTTCTACGAGGCGGAGGAGTATCATCAGGACTACTTCGAGAAGAATCCAAACGATGCCTACTGCACGATGCATGCCGCGCCGAAAGTTGAGAAAGTGCGCGAGCAGTTCGGCGAGAACGCGCCGACGAGTACGTAATCGACCGACGGATGTCGGTCTCTTTCTGGACCACTCACTCGAGGCGTATTTCGGTTCGAAATACCTATGTAGCGGGTGACGAAACCGGCGAGAGTGAACGAGGACCGGCTACAGTTTTGGACACTCTATCTGTCGCGATTTGCAGAAGGGTTTGGCTTTATCACGCTCGTAACGCTGTTACCGTACTACATCAACGTCCTCAATCCGAGTGACACGACTGTTCTTGGATTGACGATCAGTGCGGGTCTCATCGTCGGGTTGTACACGTCCGGGTACACCATTGCACAGACAATTGCTGTTATTCCGCTCTCGTGGGCTGGCGACCGATTCGACAAACGCTACGTCCTTCTGACTGTCCTTGGCATGGGGATTGCGGTCTATGCGCTCTTTCCCGCAGTCGACTCGAGTGCGTCGTTTATCGCTGTGCGAGCGCTGCAGGGAATTGTCGTCACTGGCACCGGGTTGATGACGCTCTCGAGGCCGCCTCGAGATCGGCTGTGGCTGTTTCTCGAGTCTGGGCATTTGCAACGTACCGCTTTTTCAGACAAGTTCTCGTCGGCGACCCTCGTGCGGCAACGATACCCTCGCTGAACGACAGTCGGCGACACGTTCTACCCCTCAGTTCGGTCGGGCCGCTGGCACTCATCGTCTCCAGCAGTCTCTGCCATAGTTTCACAGTGCCGGCCGTTCATATGTGACTATGGCTCGCAGAAGCGTCCTGTTTTCACCCGGCGACCAGCCAGCACTCCTTCGGAAGGCAGTCCAAACTGACGCTGACGTAGTCGTCTTTGACCTCGAGGATGCCGTCTCACCCGCACGGAAGGCCGATGCGAGAGCAGCAGTCAGGGACGTCCTGACTGACCCATCGTTCGACCCGGACTGCGAAGTGTGTGTGCGGGTCAACGCCGAGCCTAGCCAGTGGGAGACTGATCTCGAGCAGGTCGTTTCGGCGCGGGTGGGTGACGCCAACGAGTTGCGACTCGATAGCGTCGTCTTGCCGAAAGTCGCCGACCCCGACGCTGTCCGTGACCTCGCCACTGCACTCGAGTCTGCTGACTACCCGTGTCCGATCTTTGCGCTCATTGAGCAGGCACGCGGTGTCCTTGCAGCACCCGAAATCGCTGCGGTTCCGGCGACGGATGCGCTCGTCTTCGGTGCTGAAGACCTCGCAGCCGATATTGGCGCGACGCGGACTGCTGAGGGAACCGAGATTCTGTACGCACGCGAACGCGTTGTGCTCGCAGCAGCGGTTCATGACTGTACAGCCATCGATACGCTCGTGACTGATTTCGACGACGAACAGGCGCTACGCGAGGAGACGGCTTTCGCGAACGAACTCGGCTACGACGGAAAACTGGCGATTCATCCCGCACAGGTCGGGCCGATCAACGACGGCTTTACCCCATCCGTTGCGGACCGCGAGTGGGCCAAACGCGTTCTCGCGGCGGCTCGCGAGGCCGAGGTGGCCGGTAAGGGCGTCTTCGAGGTCGATGGCGAAATGATCGATGCACCACTACTCGCACAAGCACAGCAGATCCGAGACCGTGCCGTCGCAGCAGCCGTATGGTAATCTCGAGAGAGCCGACAGATAGTGTACAATATATAATCTAGTGAATATACCTTATATTGTTATTTTATGACTATGAGGTGTATTCGCCACGTTTATTTTGGTTTCCTCGTAACCCACTCACATGGCTCCTGACGTAAATCCGTTCGAAAGTCTGCAATCACAGGTCGATGAGGCTGCGACCCATCTCGATGTCGAGGACGACGTCATCGAGCGCCTCAAACACCCCGAGCGCGTTCTCGAGACGAACCTCACCGTCGAACAGGACGATGGCACACTCGAGCGTTTCAAGGCGTTTCGCTCGCAGTTCAACGGCGACCGTGGTCCGTACAAAGGGGGCATTCGCTACCACCCACACGTCTCGCGCGATGAGGTCAAAGCACTCTCCGGTTGGATGACCTACAAGACTGCAATCGTCGACATTCCACTCGGCGGCGGCAAAGGTGGCATCATCATCGACCCGGCCGAGTACTCCGAGAGCGAACTCGAGCGTCTCACCCGAACGTTCGCAAAGGAACTGCGCCCGATGATCGGTGAAGACCGTGACATCCCCGCGCCTGACGTAAACACGGGCCAGCGGGAGATGAACTGGATCAAAGACACCTACGAGGACCTCGAGAACACCACCGAGCCAGGAGTCATCACGGGCAAAAACCTCGCCAGTGGCGGCAGTGAAGGGCGCGTCGAGGCAACCGGTCGCTCGACGGTTATCGCCGCTCGCGAGGCCTTTGATTATCTCGGGAAGGACCTCGAAGGCGCGACGGTCGCCGTGCAAGGCTACGGCAACGCCGGCTGGATCGCCGCGAAACTGATCGACGAAATGGGAGCAACAGTTATCGCCGCCAGTGACTCTTCCGGCGGGATTTACAATCCAGATGGGTTCGATCCTGTCGCAGCCAAGCACCACAAGAACGAAACCGGCAGTGTCGTCGGCTACGAGGAAAGTCAGGAGGAGATTACGAACGAGGACGTCCTCACGCTCGATGTCGACCTGTTGATTCCTGCCGCCCTCGAGAACGCAATCAACCGCGACCTCGCCGAGGACGTCACAGCCGATGTTATTTCCGAAGCCGCAAACGGCCCGCTGACGCCCGAAGCGGATCGCGTCCTCGAGGACAAAGGCTGCTTTGTTATCCCGGACATTCTCGCTAACGCCGGCGGTGTCACGGTCTCGTACTTCGAGTGGGTCCAGAACCGCCAGCGCTTCTACTGGACCGAAGAGCGCGTCAACAACGAACTCGAGGCGATCATCGTCGAGGCGTTCGATGCACTCGTCGAGAGCTACGAGGAACACGACCTCGACAATCCACGAACGGCTGCCTACGTCGTTGCAATCGAGCGCGTTGCAAACGCGTTCGAAGAAGCAGGCACGTTCCCGTAATTACGAACGTGGCGGGAACTGACCCGGATCCGAACATCAAACGTATGCGACCGTTCTCGAGTGCCAGTCAGTGGTGTCTCGCGATTCGATTCTCTGTAACTTGACTCTCGCTGTGAGCGAGAGGAAGTGATCGTTTCCGGTTGTGAGTCATTTTTTGAGCCCAGACCTGAAGCCCGCTTACGACACATGGCAGACGCAGATCCACACGGGAGCTTCGACGAAATTCGCGATGAAGTCGACGGCAACCCGATGGCGAAGCTAATCCAGTATGCGATTCCGTACTGGCTACCGCTGTGTATCGGCTTCGTCTCGACGATGATCAACCGTGCCGCGCGGCTGTTTCCGGCGCTGATGCTCGCGGCGGCAATCGACCTCGTTATCACGCAATCGGGCGGAGTCGATCAACTCCTTGCGGCGACAGGGCTTGTCCCGACGGAGCCAATCCCAGAGGGACAGACCGGTGACCGTCTCTCGCTGCTGTATTATCTCGGCGCGTTGACCGTCGGAGCATACGTCGTTCAGGCGATCACACACTATCTCTCGCGGTACTTCTTCCAGACGACGGCCCAGCACATCCAACACGACCTCCGAATTGACACCTACGACCACATGCAACAACTCTCGCTGTCGTTCTTTAACAACCATCAGACCGGCGGCATGATGGCCATCCTGAACAGCGACGTCAACCGCCTCGAGGAGTTCTTCAACAACGAACTTCGACAGCTGACGGAGGCTGCGATGATCTTTGGACTGGTTGGTGGCTACATGCTCTATACCGCGCCGTGGCTGGGCGTGCTCGTGTTGCTCCCGGTGCCGATCATCGCGCTTGCGACGGCGAAATTCATCATGTGGATCGAGCCGAAGTACAAGCGTATCCGCGAACGCGTCGCCCAACTCAACACACGGCTGTCGAACAATCTCAGCGGGGCAGCAATCGTGAAATCGTTCGACCGCTACGACGTCGAGAACAGCCGCGTCGCCGAACAGAGTGAGGGATACCGTGACGAGAAGATCAGCGCGATCACCGTTCGAAAGGCGTTTTTTGCCTCGCTTCGGCTACTCGTCGGCGCGATGTTCGTCTCGATTCTCGTCGCCGGTGGCTACTCTGTTGTCACCGCAGGCGGACTAACCGCCGGGACGTTCGTCGTCTTCTTCATGTACCTCCGGGAACTCGACGGCCCGATGACCCGCATCGGGAAAACCGCGAACAACTACCAGAAGGCCAAATCCAGCGCCGAGCGCGTCTTCGGTATCCTCGCGACTGACTCCGACATCCAGTCGCCACCGGACGCGACGGCACCCGATCACGTCGCCGGCGAGGTCTCGTTTGACAACGTCGAGTTCAGCTACAGCGACGACGGCGAGCAGATTCTCGAGGGGGTCGACCTCGAGGTTGACGCGGGAGAGACGGTTGGCTTTGCGGGAACCAGCGGCTCGGGGAAATCGACGCTCCTGAAGCTGGTGCCACGATTCTACGACGTCGACGGCGGGTTCGGCCACGAGAGCGACACGCGAGCGGACGGCGGTGTCGACGTCGACGCTGGTGGCGCTGGCAGCGCTGACGTGGACGAAGAACTCGGCTGGTCCGACTCCCCAGACGACTCGAGTGCGGTTCGAATCGACGGCGTCGATGTGCGTGAGTACGACCTGCAGACGCTGCGGAATCGAATCGGCGTCGTCGAGCAGGATCCGTACATGTTCTCCGGGACGATCCGCGAGAACATCGCCTACGGTGACGGCGAGACGTTCCGAACTGTTCTCGAGGCCGACGACGGCGACGAGGTGCCGGATCGGGTCGATGAGCAAATCCGCGATGCGGCGGTCGCGGCGGGCGCAGACGACTTTATCGAGGATCTTCCAGAGGGCTACGACACAATGGTCGGCGAACGCGGGGTCAAACTCTCGGGCGGGCAGCGCCAGCGCGTTTCGATTGCGCGGACAATTTGCAACGATCCCGACGTGATCGTTCTGGACGAGGCGACGAGCGACGTCGACACCGAGACGGAACAGGTGATCCAGCAGAATCTGGACGAACTCACGGCCGACCGGACGGCGTTCGTCATTGCACATCGACTCTCGACGATTCAGGATGCGGATCGAATCGTCGTCATGGACGATGGCGACGTCATCGAGACGGGGACACACGAGGAACTGATCGATGCAGCCGGGACGTACGCCGATCTCTGGGACTCACAGACGAGCACGTCAGCCGCTGCTGGTGGGAGCGATGGCGAACGCACTTCACTCAGCGCAGACCACGAGCCGTCGGCGCTCGAGGACGACGACTGACCGGGCTGGTGTACCGGATTTCTGACGCGAGTGTGGAGCAGTCGAGGACATGCCGGAACTGATGGACGTCAGCGTCACCGGAAACGTCACTAGCGATTGAATCGAGAATGTGTGTCTCGGAATCTTTTTCGCTCTCTGTGCGGACGGACTGACAGAGCCGACTCGAATGGTCCGCGAGCAACTTGCACTGTACCGCGACCGCACACGGCAGAGACTCGAGGCTGCGTTCCGCGAGGAGCATACGCCACATCAGGTCGGGGCCAGTTTCTCGATTGGTATTTTCGTGACCGCGCTGCCGACAGGCGGGCTTGGAATCGGGCTCTTTTTCGTCTTTACGTCGCTGTGGTCGTGGATCAGCAAGCCCGCGCTCTTTGCGTCCATCGCCGTCCTCAACCCGTTCATCAAACCCGCCGTCTACGTCTCGAGTTTCCAACTCGGCGGCTGGGTCCTCGGGACAAGTCCGCTTCACAGCCCCAGTGTCTCGCCCGATGTCGCTCGAGATGCGATTCGCCAACTGCTGGTTGGCAATCTGATTATCGCACTCATCCTATCTGCACTCAGCTACGTCGTTGTCCGCCATCTCACCCGCATTCATCGTCGTCGGTCGCTGACTGTGCTTCCATCACCCGCGCGCTCGAGAGTGCGCGAGTGGTTCCGTCGCTAGTCAAGTACGTATTCGTTTGACAGACTAACCTGGAACGAATACACTCATATGAACCGACTATAGATTGGGCGCTATGGATCGTCGAACGCTGCTCGCAGGGGTCGGTGCTGGTGGACTCGCAAGTCTCGCTGGGTGTCTCGGTGCGGTCGGCATGGCCGAACACAGCGCAGCGCCAGCCGGCGTCGAGCAGGCTGTTCGCGAGGAAACGGGCTACGAACAAGTCGCAGTGGAGGATCTCACAATCGAGGAGTCAGTCGGCGTTAGCGGCGTTTCGGAGACAGTCGTCGCCGAGAACTATCTGACTGACCACGAAAAGGCAGTCGAGATCGCTCCGCTCGGCCGTCAACGCGCAGCCCAGTTCACCGTCCTCACCACACCGAAAATCGGATTCCTCGGGATGGAGTTCAACCCCGTCGAGGAGATGAACGCACAGGAACTCGTCGAACTCATTGCGGACAACTACGACGAGATCGGCGACATTTCAGCCGACGGCAGTGACTCGATCACGATTCTCGAGCAGTCGACGACTCGCTCGCGGTTTACCGCAACTGCGCAGTTCGACGGGGCGGATATCAACGTCGACGTACACGTCACCGAAGCCGTCGAGGCCGGCGACGATCTGGTCGTGACGATTGGTGTCTATCCACAGGACCTCCGCCAGCGCGAAGAAGACAACGTTATCGACCTAATAGAGCACGTTATCGAGGACCTCGAGGCGGCTGCGGGGGACGATGCACCGGACGAAGGGGACGAAAACGGCGGCGATGGGAGCGATGACACAGACGAAGACGACGGCACCGAAGACGACGACGGAACTGACGGCGACGATGACGCAGAAGACGACGGCGATGACGATGGTGGGCTTCTCACGCTGTAGCCCTCACAGTGTGCTTGGCCGCGACTCGAGAGTCACGCGAGTGTAATTACACCAGTCCGTAGACGATGAGTCCGAAGCCAACGAACGTGATGACGGCGGCAGTTCCTTTCGTGATCTTCACGCGTTCGTCCTCCTCGAGTTCGTCAGAGTCGAACAGCGCGACCTCGAGTCGGTCTTGTGCCTTGACGACGGCTGGGGCGTAGTGAACACCGGCGAGACCGAAGACGATGAACATGAGTCCGACGATGAGTGCAACGAGCGTGAACATGAGCGTCGATGTGTACGCTGTCGGCTCGGTCCTCTTAAAGACCGAGTTCTCGACCGATCACGAGATGTTGGATTTCGCTCGTTCCTTCGCCTATTTCCATGAGTTTGGCGTCTCGGTAGAACCGTTGCGGGGCGAAATCGGTTGTGTAGCCGTAGCCACCGAGGACCTGGACAGCGTCTTCGGCGACCTCACGGGCAGCCTCGCTGGCGTCGAGTTTTGCCAGCGCTGACTCTCTCGTCACTGGTTCGCCCGCGTCGTACAGCCGCGCAGCGCGGTGGGTGAGCAATCGGGCGCGCTCGGTTTTCCGGTGCATGTCGACGATTTTGTCTCGAATAGCGTCGAACTCCGAAATCGGCTGTCCAAACTGTTCGCGCTCCTGGCTGTACGCTTTCGCGTGCTCGTAAGCACCCTGTGCGAGTCCCGTCGAAAGCGCGGCAATCGAAATCCGGCCGCCATCGAGTGTCTGTTTGGTCTGCTCCCAGCCCTCGCCTTCCTCACCCAGCAGGCGGGCTGCGGGCAAGCGGACGTCATCGAAGCGAATTTCGCAGGTCGGTGACGCATTGAGTCCCATCTTGTCCCAGGTTGTCGTGACCTCGAACCCGTCGTCTTCGCGTGGGTCGACGATAAACGTCGAGATACCGTCGTAGCCCGCGTCGGGTTCAGTGACGGCTTTGACGAGAATCGAGCCAGCCTCGCTCGCGTTCGTGATGAACTGCTTGGTGCCGTTGAGAATCCATTCGTCACCGTCTTCGGACGCGTCGATGTCTGAGCCCTCCGCGGCCGACCCTCTCGTCGCCGTCGTATTCATACTCGAGGCGTCTGACCCACTCTCGGGTTCAGTTAGCGCCCAGCCGCCGAGGTATTCGCCTTCTGCGAGTGGGCGGAGCCAGCGTTCTTTCTGCTCGTCAGTGCCGAACTGCTCGAGTGGTTTCGACGCCAGCGAGGTGTGTGCGACGTAGGAGAGCCCAATCGACCCGGAGACGCGTCCCAGTTCCTCCGCGACGAGGGCGTACATGAGCGTATCGCCGCCCAGTCCGCCGTACTCCTCGCTGATGGGGACGCCGAGCATGTCGAGTGCGGCCAGTTGATCGAAGATTTCTTCGGGAAACCGGTGTTCGTCTTCGATCTCCTGTGCTATCGGCTCGATTTCGCGTTCACAGAAGTCCCTGACGGTCTCCTGGATCATCCGGTGTTCGTCGGACAACTCGAAGGCCATACGCAATACTTGCCGGCAGAGTGAATAAACGCACCGCCGGGTCGCACGGATAGCAGAGACGTAGTGTGGCTGTTCGGACGTTACCAGCCGCGGTCGTCGTCGCTCTCGTCGCGATCAGTTCGGTCCCGATCATCCTGGGAATCCCAGTCACTCGAGTCCTCAGACTGGTCCCAGAGCGGCGTGTCGTCGTCGGACTCGTCCCAGTGGTTGCCATCAGGTCCGTTTCGGCTATCACCGTTCGGTCCGGCTGTCCCTGGTGGACCGTTTCGACCGCCGTTGCCGCCCTGGCCGGCCGCATCAGCACGGATGGTCGCTCGCAGGTCCGAAATCAGGTCGAGGTCCGTGTTTCGGTCACCAAGCAGTAACAGCGCGTAGTACTGGAAGTACGTCCGGATCGGCATCTGGACGAGCGAGACGAACAGCACCACCAACGCGAGCGCGATCACGGCGAGGGCTCCCGCAATCCAGAGACCAATCTCACCGAGCATCGTCGCCAGGACTGCGAGGATAATGAACGGAATCGCAATCGCGATCACACCGAACAGAATCACGAATCCCGCGGCGAAGTTGATCACGAACTGCAGGATCCAGACCAGGACGAGATAGACAGCAAACTGGCCGAGATTGCCCGTCAGCGTCGGCCAGAATCGACGCCACGCAGAGAGGACGCCGCGCTCCTCGAGCAACATTACCGGCGCGACGAACTCCGAGGTAAACCGCATCAGGATGGCATAGATGAAATAGACGGGAATCGCGAGCAACACGAACGGAAGCAGCGACTCGAGGGCACCAGCGACCGACTCTGCCTCGAGCGCGACACTCAGTGCCGGGATGGCGACGATCCCGAGGGCAATCGCACCGACAACGAAGCGAAAGCCAAGCAGTCGCAGCCCGCGCCAGATATTCTGGCCCATATACCGCCGCACCTGGACCGTTCTCGAGCGAAGCGATTCGATGAAAACGAACTCCATGATCGCACTGATGACACTGTAGATGAGCCACAGCACGAGTGCGATGGCTACGAGGCCTGCAGCGAGTGCAATAACCTCATCAGGAATCTCGTCAATCGGTGTCTGGACCGTTGTCTCGTCGGCTACTGGGCCGACATCTCCGGCGGGGACGCCGCCGCTCATCCCGAGACCACCACCGATGAAGAAGACGACGATAGCGAGTTTGAGCCACAATCCAACCTGCACCGGCACTAGTAACTCTCGTGTCGCGTCAATCGCGTCACTGAGGTCGTCGACAGCATCCATTCTTATATGACCTGTTGATTGCCACGATGAAATACTGTTTGGGTCGTTTCTTGCTCCTGAACGGCGCTCGCCAGCGTGTCCCTCCCACACGGTTTCTCTCGCTCGCTGACAATACTTCGAGACGCATTTAACCACGAACCCCGTTGTACCCGCTACATGGATATCCGCCAGCTCGCCAGAGGCACGGTCGAGTGGGACCGTATCGAGCGCGTCATCCACACGCTGGCGGACCGACACGACCGCGAGTGTGTCCGCGTCGAATTTCTCGAGGCGGACAACTGGCTCTCGACGCCCTGTGTGATCGACGATACGTGGTTCGTCAAGATTGTCTCCCGACAGAACGCGCTCGTCCACGCCCTGCTGACCACCGGCCGAAACGTCGGCGCAGTCTCGGCCGGCACCGGCGGCTTCTTCGACCGCTTCGATACCCCGCGTGAAATGGTCGAACACGAGTACGACGCCACCCAGCGGATGCGCGAAATCGGCGTCAACGCGCCCCGCCCAATCGAAGCCTTCGAAGTCAACGGCCTCGGCGTGCTCGTCCTCGAGTATCTGCCCGAGTTCGAATCGTTCGGCACCGTCTCGGATCGCGTCGTCGCCGACCGCGCCAGCGAACTGTTCGAAATGCTCGCGGCGCTTCACGATCACGGCCTCGCCCACGGCGATTTGCGGGGCGAGAACATCCTGCTCTGTGACGGCGAACTCTACTTTATCGACGCCACGAGCGTCCACGAAGACCGCGTCGCCGAGACGACGGCCTACGATCTGGCCTGTGCGCTCGCCGTCCTCGAGCCCCGAATCGGCCCTCGAAACGCAGTGCAGGCTGCCTCGAGCGTCTACAACTCTGCGGAACTGCTCTCGGCGCGGCGATTCCTTGACTTCGTCCGCCTGCGGCCCGACCACGAGTTCGACTCGACGCAACTGCGCAGCGAACTCGAGAAAATGGCGGATCTGAGCCAGTAGCCGTCTCTGCTCGCTCACGCCACAGCTGTTGTCGAAAGATTTACACAACGTCGCTCCGTACTCGAGCAATACACAGATGGACGACGGAGTCAGAGCAGGCCTGTTCGCGCTGGTTCTTGGTTTTCCGATGGTTACCTTTAGCCTTCTTCTCGGTGCGTTCTGGAGCGCATTCATGATGGCGACAATCATTGTAACGATTGCAGTGTCGTTCGTCGTGGCAGCGCAGTTCAGTCCACAGGAGGAATCGACTGCAGCGAGTCATGAGCAGGCACGGAATCGCTCGCAAACGGACGCACAACAGGACGACACCGCAGACGCCCTCGAGACGCTGCGCGAACGCTACGCACGTGGTGAACTCACCGACCCGGAGTTCGAGCGACGCGCCGAACGGCTGCTCGAGACGGAGACCGTCGACGCTGCCAGGGAACACCTTTCGGCAGATTCCGGGCCTAATCAGGCTGAAACGGACGTTTCTGACCAGCACGAGGCCACGACCAACCGAGAGCGAGAGACCGAAACCGACACCCGCTGACTCGAGTCGACATACTACTCGAGTCCAACATTCTGCTCGAGTCCGTCACCCCCTCGAGTGCAGTTTCAGGTAGTGCGTTTTCGGTGATGACCGTCGTATAGCGACTATGGCACGTGGCATCGGCGAGTTCGACCTGATCCAGGGGTCGATTCCTGACTGGCTGGCCGTCGTCTTTGCCCTCCTGACGCAGTTGGGCGACATCTGGTTTCTCGTGCTCGTGCTGACGGCGCTGTACTGGTTCGACGCGCGGGAGCGAGACGACGTGGCGACCGTTGCCGGCGTCACGCTCGCCGGGATGGGACTGTACAAAGGACTCAAGGAAGTGTTCGGCCTGCCGCGGCCCAAACAGCCACTGCTCGAGCCGGCAGTGCTTCCCCAACTCGTTCAGCCGCTGTACGAGGCAACGGCGACAGCCGGCGGCTACGGCTTCCCGAGCGGGCACGCAGTCAACACGACGGTCGTCTACGTCGGGCTGGCAACGGTGTTGTCGGTCGGGACGGCCCGCCGTCGCTACGCGCTCGCCGGCGCGCTCGTCGCGCTGGTCTCGTTTACCCGGGTCGCACTCGGCGTCCACTACCTCGTCGACGTCGTCGTCGGCGTTCTCGTCGGATTCGCGCTTCTTGGGGCTGCGTGGGTGCTCCTCGAGCGGGAGTTTTCTGATCGTCCGACAATCGCGTTCGCACTCGGCATCGGCTTCTGTGCGTTCTTTTTCGTGACGAGTGATGGTACTCGAGACGCGCTGTTCTTACTCGCCGGATCGTTGGGTGCCTTTGCCGGGTGGCAACTCGTGATGCTCAGCCGAGAGCTAGTATCTCGAGCGGAGGGACAACGCGGTCGCTCGCTGATCCGTCGTGGTAGCGCTGGGGCGCTCGCGATGGGGCCACTCCTTGTCGCACTCGCAGGACCGCTCGAGTTGGTGACGACCGGTGCCGGCCTTGTTGGGCTTGCGACCGCGCTCGTCGTCGTCATCCCGGTGGTCCAACAGGCGGATCAGTTGTCGTCACTTTCTGTACGAATGTAGTCTACTCTATCCGTTCACCACCAGATCTGTCCGACGATTTCACGGACGTGTGGACTACCACTAAGGTTTTCACGTCCTTCGTTGTCCCTTCGAGTATGGGAGAGACTGACACCGACGAGGTGTACGGCCACTATATCAATGGCGACTGGACGGCGGGACACGGGTCTGAGACGTTCGAGAGCCAGAACCCTGCGACCGGCGAGTCGCTAGCAACGTTCCAGCGCGGGACGGCCGACGACGTCGACGCCGCACTCGAGGCCGCTGAAGACGCCTTCGAGGAGTGGCGCGAACTGTCCTACATCGACCGGGCAGAGTACCTCTGGGAGATCTACCACGAACTACGCGACAGACACGAGGAGTTAGGCGCAATCGTCACCAAAGAGTGCGGCAAAGAGATTTCAGAGGGGAAAGCCGACGTGACCGAAGCCTGGCACATGGTCGAGTGGGCGGCGGGCAACGCCCGGCATCCACACGGCGACGTGGTGCCTTCCGAAGTCGCGAGCAAGGACGCCTACATGCGCCGGAAACCCCGCGGCGTCATCGGTTGTATCACGCCGTGGAACTTCCCCGTCGCGATTCCGTTCTGGCATATGGCAATCGCCCTGGTCGAGGGAAACACCGTCGTCTGGAAGCCCGCCGAACAGACGCCCTGGTGCGGCCAGATCATCGCCGAGATGATGGCTGACTCGGGCATCCCCGACGGCGTCTTCAACATGATCCAGGGCTTTGGCGACGCCGGCGCGGCGATCACCGAAGACGGACGAGTCGACACCGTCCTCTTTACTGGCTCTGCGGAAGTCGGTCAGGAAATCGCGAGCAAGGTCGGCGGCGAACCCGGCAAACTTGCGGCCTGCGAGATGGGCGGCAAGAACGGGATCGTCATCACCGAGAAGGCAGACCTGGACACCGCTGTCCACTCCGCGATCATGTCGAGTTTCAAGACGACCGGCCAGCGCTGTGTCTCCTCCGAGCGCCTGATCGTCCACACGGATGTCTACGACGAGTTCACAGACCGATTCGTCGACCTCGCTGAAGACGTTGCAGTCGGCGACCCACTCGAGGAGTCGACGTTCATGGGACCGGCAATCGAGGCCGAGCACGTCGAGAAAATACGGCGGCACAACGACCTCGCTCGCGAGGAAGGCGCAGAGGTGCTCGTCGACCGCTTCGAACTCGAGGAGTCCGAAATTCCAGACGGCCATAGTGAGGGCCACTGGGTCGGCCCCTTCGTCTACGAACTCGAGTACGACACCGACCTGCGCTGTCTGGAAGAGGAGTGTTTCGGCCCGCACGTCGCCCTGCTCGAGTACGATGGCGACATCGACCGGGCACTCGAGATACACAACGACACGCCCTACGGCCTCGCGGGGGCAATCATCTCGGAGGACTACCGCCAGATCAATCGGTTCCGTGATCGTGCCGACCTCGGACTGGCCTACGGCAATCTGCCGTGTATCGGCGCGGAAGTGCAGTTGCCTTTCGGGGGTGTCAAAAAGTCGGGTAATGGCTATCCGAGCGCCCGCGAGGCAATCGAAGCCGTCACCGAGCGCACCGCCTGGACGATCAACAACTCGAGGGAGATCGAGATGGCACAGGGGCTCTCTGCCGATATTACGACCTCAGAGGAGTGAGTTGAACCTGACCCCACAGTGTCGTCATTTTCGCCAGTGTTTCAGACGGTCTACTGTCAGTCAGTACCGCCGCACTCAGGACCCGTCCGCCGAGTACGGCGGTACACAGTGACAGCAGTCCGTCTCACCGATCAGTATTGTTTTATCCATATCTCTCCAAGAACTCACATATGTCCTATCGGAAGGTGAACTACGAAGACGTCGAGCAGGTCTCGAGTGCGATGCACTTTCTGTCCGATCCGCTCGAGACCGAGCACGTGGGGGTGACGGTTGCACGGTGTGATCCCGGCTGGAAGAGCAAGCCACACGACCACACCGACAACGATCACGAGGAGGTCTACGTGCTGATCGAAGGCGATGCGACGGTTATCATCGACGGCGAACCGATTGCGATGGAAACAGGCGATGCGCTCTGGATCCCGCCGGAATCGACCCGTCAGATCAGAAACGGCGACGACGAAAGCGCGTTCGTGCTCGTCAGCGCCCCGAGTATCGGTGACGATGATGACGACGACGGCGAATGGCTCCTGACCGGCTTCGCTGGGTAACCGGCACGGTCCTCGCTCGAGTACAGCGTCTCCGCTCTTGTTCTCGTTCTTCTACAGCCAGAATGCTCGAGGTTTGCCCTGCGATACGTCATTCGTCGTGTTCGTACTCCCGAAGCACCGACGAAACCGTCCGCGACACGTCCTCGAGTGCAACGGCGTTCGTCTTTCGGAGATCATCAGCCTCACTCGCCGCCCCCAGGTGTTGCAGTGCTTCTCGGAGGTGGTACTCGACATCTGGATCCGTCTCGGAGTCGTGATCGTCGGTCATCGGTTCGACGCGTCGTAACTGACGCGAGCGGGTAAGTCCGTCGGCGATCTGCGTCCGTTCTGTCGACCCTGCACGGACGCAACACGCCACCAACGCATTCAAGACCGCAGCGACAGACTCGAGGATACGAATGCGACTGCGTTTCACAGGCGGACGGCAGACAAACTATCGAGACTGGAGGCGACCGACGTGAACGGGCTCGTGATCGGCGGCGTCAGCTCCGGCGTCGGCAAAACCGTCGCGACGCTTGCAATCTGTCAGGCACTCGAGGACGCTGGCCACGGCGTCCAACCCGCCAAAGCAGGACCCGATTTCATCGATCCGAGCCATCACGAGGCGGTCACGGACCGGCCCTCGCGAACACTCGATCTGTGGCTCTGTGGCGAGGACGGTGTCCGGCGCAACTACCACCGCGGCGAGGGCGACATCTGCGTCGTCGAGGGCGTCATGGGGCTGTACGACGGCGACGGCTCGAGTACGGCGATGGTCGCTGAGGCACTCGACCTCCCTGTTGTGCTCGTCGTCGACGCCAGCGCCGGCATGGAAAGCGTCGCGGCGACCGCACTCGGGTTTCAAACCTACGCCGACGAAATCGGTCGGGATCTCGAGGTTGCGGGGATCATTGCCCAGCGCGCCCACGGCGGCCGTCATGAGCAGGGAATCCGCGATGCCATGCCGAACAGCCTCGAGTACTTCGGCCGGATTCCGCCGACACCCGACCTCGAGATACCGGACCGTCACCTCGGCCTCGAGATGGGCGAGGAGACGCCGGTCTCCATCGACGCACTCCGCGAAGTCACGGACGCACTCGAGGTCGAGCGACTGGCCGCGGTTGCGAACGAGCCACGCGCACCGAGTGTGTCGCCCGAGCGGACAGCACCTGAGGATGTCGACGCACGAATCGCCGTCGCCAGTGACGCTGCCTTCTGTTTCCGGTATCCGGCGACACTTGAGCGATTCCGCGAGCGTGCGACGCTCACCACGTTCTCGCCAGTTGCGGGTGATCCAGTCCCCGATTGCGATGCGGTCTACCTTCCCGGCGGCTACCCCGAACTCCACGCCGACGCGCTCGAGTCGGCCGGCACGCTCGCCGAACTCGGCCAGCGTGCGAGCGACGGACTCCCCGTCCTTGGAGAGTGTGGCGGCCTGATGGCGATGAGTCAGTCGCTGACCACGGCCGACGGCGAGTGCTACGAAATGGCCGGCATACTGCCCGCAGACGTGACGATGCACGAGCGCTACCAGGCCCTCGATCACGTCGAACTCGAGGCCACAGACAGCACGCTCACCGCTGCGTCCGGCGAGCGCGTGCACGGACACGAGTTTCACTACTCGAGCGCCGCTGTCGATAGCGATGCCCGATTCGCGTTCGAAACCGTCCGCGGCGATGGCATTGACGGCGACCACGATGGCCTGACCGAATACAACTCACTCGGCACGTACACCCACGTGCATCCCGAAAGTGGGGCGTTTGATACCTTGCTCGAGCGAGTGGATTACTGACAGAGACGTGTTTCGCCACCTCCGCGCAGCGTGGGTCTAGGTCGCCAGTCTAGGCAGTTGCAGATAGATGTACGAACGCACACGCAAGGCAAATCACCACAACGCTGCCGCTGGTCTGTTTGTCCGGATATAACGAATGAGCCGAGAAGATCACGGCTCTGAGGACACTCTGGAATCAAGAGTGGGCGGTGGTTCCTCGAGTGTTTCTCATGACCAAGACGGGATGGAAGAATCAGTACGCCGAGTGCTGACCGATGGTGGTCAGGCAACGGCGGAAGAAACAGGTGATGACTCCGAGACGGAAGCGGAGACAGCCGAGAGCGACGCGGAGGCATCGGAGAGTGATGACGAACCCGAAGCCGATGAGTCGGATTCAGCGGCGGACACGGATGAGTCCTCGGGTGAGAGCGACTCGGAAGACAGTGGCGATGAGAGCAACGAGTCAGAGCAAGAGTCGGAATCCGAACCAGAGTCGGAGTCGGAATCCGAGAGCGAAGGGAACGACGATGACGAGGAAGACGAAGAGGACGAAGCAGATGCTACGGAAGGTGGCCACGACCAGGGTGCAGAGGACGTCTACGACGACGATGACGCGAGTGGCGTCTTGCATCTCGACCTCGATGGGCTGTACCTCGATTTGCTCGGACTCGAGGTGAACCTCAATCCGGTTTCACTGGATGTGTCTGCGCGCCCGGGTGAGAACAATCTGCTTGGGAACTTGCTCTCGGCAGTTTCAGGGCTGCTCGATGGGCCGAGTGCCCTTCTGAAGAAGGTAAAATCACTGCTCGGAAAACCTAAAGAGGTGCTTCAGTCGCTGTTCGAGGGAGCGAAAAGCAAACTAGGCGCACTCGCAAGCAAGCCAGCCAAACTTCTCAAATCGTTGGTGAGCAAACCAGCTAAGTTCCTCAAATCGTTGGTGAGCAAACCAGCTAAGTTCCTCAAATCGTTGGTGAGCAAGCCACTCGAGTTCCTTCGGTCGCTTGCGAGTAAGCCGGCTGAGCTTCTCGGTGGTGGCGATGAGGGTGAAGCGGAGGCCGAGGAGGCTGACGAGGAGGACGAGGCGGAGACAGAGTCAGAAGAGAGCACAGACGAGACAGCCGAACCGGAGAGCGAGGAGGACTCAGAATCCGACGAACGCGGCCGAATTGCGGGCGTAATCGGGCGAGTTCGATCTGGTATCGCATCGGCTGCAAGTTGGGTGAAAGAGAAACTCATTGGGTTGATTCCCAACTTGCCAATCGAGGATCTCATCGCAACAATCGTCCGCGAAAGTATACGGGCGTTGATCGAACAGGCAGAGAAACAGGCTGGTGACCAGTCGAGCGACCAATCTGACGCTGAGCAGGCGGAGGCCCAATCATGAGTGACGATACTGCAACGAGTTCTGACGACTCGAGTATAGACGCACTGGCGGATCGAATCGACTACGAAGCGATTACCGAAAATATCGACATCGCCGACCTCGTCGAGGGAACCGAGTGGGAAGACGAGATCAACGACGAGCAGCCACTCGGCGAAGCGCTTGGCGGGCTGATTGGTGCTGTCCTCGGCCGAAAAATCGGCGAGAAACTGGGTCGGACCGTCGGCGAGGTTGCACTCGAGGAGTTGCTGGGTGCTGGTGACCCTGAACTCGAGGACGGTGAAGAAGAGGGAGATGAGAGCGAGGCCGACGATTCTGAGGAAGAAGAGAGCGAAGACAGCGAAGACGACGAAGACGGAGACGAGGAGGACGCAACTGAAGACGAGGATGACGAAGGCGAGGAAGATGAGAGTGAGAAAGACAGCGCGGACGATGCGGACGAGTCGGATGGGGAAGGGACGGACGACGAAGGCAGTGCAGACGATGAGTCGGCTGCGGACGATGAGACGGACGCGGAGACAGACGAGTCAGAGGCTGACGAAGGAACGAACGACGAAAACGAGGCGGAAGCGAGTGAATCCACAGACGCCGACAATGAGACGGATGATTCTGAGGAGGAGTAACTCTATGAGCGCCTGCATCACTGTAACTCGAGTGCCTGTCCCTCGAGGTGGACACGATGAGTGAGACACAGGGACTGAAAGAAATCATCACCGAGGAGGTCAGCAACCAACTCAGCGTTTCGAACCTGCTTGGCGATGGCAGTCTCGAGGACGAACTCGACGGTGGTGACCTCGGCGCGGCAGTTGGCCGGCAACTCGGCGAACAGGTCGGTCGGGAACTCGGTGCGTCGATTGGCCGCGAGATTCACGAGACGATGACCGAGCGAGTCGCTGCAAGCGATGACAGCGATGAGTCGGACGAGGACTCTGTGGACGTCCCTGAGTCGTTACGGTCCGATGTCGGACGCGCAGTTCAGGCGGGCGTCAGTAACGCAGTCACTGACAGCAACGTCGGCGACTCTATCGCTTCGCTGGCAGCGGCCGCGACTGGTGATGAGGATGACGACGATGGCCTTCTCGAGGAGGCCCTCGATCAAGAACTCGAAATTGGTGAGTCCGGCGAGTCCGACGAATCCGACGAATCTGCCGAGACGGACGATGAGGCCAAGGATGAGTCGGCCGATGACGAAACGGACGAGACAGAGGAGTCGGCTGACGAAGACACAGCAGATGACGGGAAGACAACAGACGAGGGCGACGAAGCGGCCGGTGACGACTCGGGGGCGGACGCAGACGATCTCGAGGGGCTGCGCCGAGACACGCTCGAGGATTTCCTTGGGCTGATGTCCTATGAGGATCTCCAGTCAGTTGCAAAAGACGTCGGTGTGAAGGCGAATCTGAGCCGCGATGAAATGACCGACGAGATTATCGAGACAGTTTCGGACGGCGAGACGGAGTCGGAGTCTGACGATGAACAGGAGACACAACGCGATAGCAGTGACGAAACCGAAAGCGACGATAACGACAAAGCGGAGTCAGAAGCCGAGTAGTCAAGCGTCGCGCCTCGTGTCTCGAGGGAGAGAGTCCAGATCGGGCGGGGCCGTCCCTGCGCACCCCGGCACATAACTAACCCGCGAGGATGCCGAAGAGACAGCTATGAGCGAGGACCTTCACGAGGAGATTACGGACGTACTGGATCGTGCATCAGGCGAGCGCGAGTCGCTGCTTCCGTCCGGCGAGCAGTCAGGTGAGGAAACAGAGACGGAGTCGGCCGCGCTTCTCGAGGCAGCCGACGATGCCAGTGATCTCCTCGAGTCGGCCGATCCGGAAGACCTCCTCGAAGCACTCGAGTTGGATACGCTTCCCGACGGGAGCACCGCGTCGTCGATTCCCGAGGCGATTGCAAAGGGAGAGTCAGCGGCTGTTGCCAGACTCCAGCAACTGCTTCGACTCGCGAAATTCGCCGACCACGACGCTGCTGACCTCGATGGGGCACTCGAGACACTTCGTGACGGGATCGGAAATGGCACAGATGACTACGACGCCGGTGAGGATGAGACGGCCGACAGTGACGTGAGCGAAAGCGAGACTGACGACAGCGAGGCCGACGACGGTGAACACGAGGAGAGTGATGACAGCGAGATTGACAAAACCGAACACAAGGAGACGGATGACAGCGAACGCGAGGAGACGGACGAGTCCGATACCACATCCGAGTTGACGGAGCAACTTCGCTCGTCGATGGAGTCCTCACTGAGCGCGTTCAGCGAGGACATTGGGTCCCTCCAGGAGGGACTCGAGGCAGTCCAGTCGGGACTCTCCGATACAGACGAGAGTGACGCTGACGAGGCTGATGACGAGGAGCACGCGTCTGACAGTGATGAAGAAGACGATGGCCTGCTCGAGCCAGACCTCGAGGCGGACCTCGGTGGTGAGCAGGGAAGCAGCGCTGGCGGGGACGGCACTCGACATTCGACGATGGCACCGCCACCATCGGAGCGTGCGGATATGAAAGGGACGGCACGGTTTTCGACGATGCCGGACCGATAGTGGCGGTCACTCCTTGTTTCTGTCCTCGAGAAAAAGGCGTGCGCCCATCACTGGGATAAACAGGAAAAACGCGAGCAACATCGTCGCAACCAAGGTTGCATTGAAAAACTGCGGTGACAGCTGTGGGGACAGCATCCACGATGCGAGTGCGATACCACCGCCGAGCGAGAGAACAACCAGCGCGATCAGGTCGCGCCGTCGCACCGGAACTTCCTCTTCCATACTGTCCCGTGAGAAGTACGGACATATAGTGCTACGAGTTTTCCAGCCGAAAGCGTCATACTGTCGGACAGAAGTCAGTGAGAAGCCGGTCGCGAATTCGCGGCCGTCGCCCTCGGAGACGGCCGCAGTGGAGCGACCGATCTTCAAATAGTTCTGTCCAACAGTATCACAAGCAGGACTAGGGCTTTGTCGCTGGCACGCCAGGAACAGGTATGTACGAGTCAATTCTCGTCGCAACCGATGGCAGTGATGGGGCCACGACCGCCGTCGAGCACGCACTCGGCCTCGCTCGCCAACTCGAGGCACCACTCTTCGGCTTGGCCGTACTCGAGAGTCGAACGGCATACGACAACGCAATTGTCGACCCGACGGAAGCCACCGAGCGCCAACGCGAGCGTGCTGAAGCCACACTTTCAGAACTCGAGTCGATGGCGGCAGACATCGATGTCGACACAGCCATTCGGACGGGCGTCCCTCACGAAGAGATCCGAGCATACGCAGCCGAGATCGATGCGGATGTGATCGTGATCGGTGCTCGCGGACGCTCAGCGTTTACGGGTGCACTACTCGGGAGTACCGTCGACGCCACGCTCAGACACGCCGAGCGGCCGGTTCTCGTCGTCGAGACATCTCAGTGAAGGTCGCCGGCGAGCACCTTTGCAGCGACGAGTACGGGATCCCACGTCGTGTTAAACGGCGGCGCATACGCAAGGTCGTAGTTCTCGAGATCGAAGACAGTCGCGTCCTCCTCGAGTGTGGCGACGAGTGCGTGGCTGCGGTGGACGGCCCCTTCGCCGTACTCGCTGACGAGACTCGCGCCAATCACTCGACCGGTTTCGAGGTCGGCAGTGAGCGTCACAGTGACTGTCCCATCCTCGGGATAGTAGCCTGCCCGCGAGTTCGCGTTGATCGTCTTCGTGATAGGATCGAACCCAGCCTCTGTGGCGCGCTCGTGATCTAAAATCCCGGTCCGAGCCGCTTCGAGATCGAACGCTTTGACTGCTGCTGTCCCGGTGATATCGCCGCCGTCGGTTGGTCGCCCGGCGACCGTCTGGCCGACTGCGCGACCGTGTCGGTTCGCCGTCAGCGCAAGCGGGACGTACGCTGGCTCGCCGGTCACTGTGTGGGTCGCCTCGGCGCAATCGCCGGCCGCGTACACGTCTGAAACAGTGGTCTCACAGTAGGCGTCAGTGGCAATCGCACCGGTTTCGCCGCACTCGAGTCCCGCGTCCTTGGCAAGGTTCGTCCGGGGACGGACGCCGGTTCCGAGCAACACCATCTCGACCGGGACTCGGTCGTCCTCAGTGACCACTTCCTCGACGCGCTCGCTTCCGGCGACTTCTACCACTTCGGACCCGACCGAAAGCGCCACGTCCTGCTCGCGGAGGTGCTCAGCAACAGCCTCACTCGTTGCCTCGCTAAACCCGTTCAAAACACGCTCGCCGCGTTGAAAGAGGTGCACCTCGAAATCATTCGCTGCCAGCGCTTCAGCCATCTCGATTCCGATGTAGCCGCCGCCAACGATCCCGACCGGTCCCGAACAGTCCTCGAGATACTGGCACGCCGGCCCACGATCAGGCTGCTGAAACGACTCGTTCGACCGCGCTCGAGCGACGTATTCGCGCAGTTCCTTGCCGTCGCTCATCGACCCCAGCGTGTAGACTCCCTCGAGATCAACGCCGTCGATTGGTGGCGTGACGGCCGCCGCCCCAGTTGCGATCAGCAAGTAATCGTACGCCTGCTCGAGTGTGCTGCCCTCCGACACGGCAGTCACAGTTTTGGCGTCAGGATCAATCTCAGTCACCTCGTGACCAGTCCGCAGGTCAATGTCTCGCTCCTCTCGAAACTCCTCGGGCGTCACCGAGACGAGGTCCTCGAGTGACTGTATCTCGCCTTTGACGTAGTAGGGCAGCCCACAGGCACCGTAGGAGACCCACTCGCCTTTCTCGAAGACGACCACCTCGAGGTCTGGATCCTCGCGTTTGGCTTTGCTCGCTGCTGACATCCCGGCTGCGTCTCCGCCAACGATGACGAACGTCTCGGACATAGCTGTTCGTTCGTGGTTGGCGAGGATAAACGATGGGCGAGGGCGGGGTGCTATCAGTGCTTCATCGGGAGCGGGTTGGATGATTCGTCAACGAAGTGATGGTCGTTGACGTCGGTACAGATGGTGCCTCGAGTCAGTCGCCGGTACGAATCGCAGTTCGAGCAACGGTGAACTCGGTTCTGATTATCGCCGTAAACACGGCCGAAGCGGTCCGAAACGTGCCGTTCACAGTGAAGACACGTCGATCCGCTCCCAGTCGACGGCCACGGAGCGACCGTCACACCGACCACCCCGTGTTGGTGCGACGAATCGCACGACGTGACGGGTCCGCAATCCGGGCCGGGTTGGGATCAGATTTCGACCCCCGAATCCCGACCACCGTATCCGCCGAAAACAGACGGACGAACGTCTCTATGGTGGAAGTAGTTTTAGTTGAAAACCGAGTCGTCTGTGAGTGGGCGCTGCAGGATTTGAACCCGCGACAGCTTGGTCCGAAGCCAAGTACTCTGTCCAGACTGAGCTAAGCGCCCGCATCCAATCGTATCCGATGGGTCCGTATAAGTGACTCGATTTTCACCTCATCCGACAGGCATCGACACGCAGACTGTCTCCCGGTTTTGGGCCACCTCGAGCGGTCCTCGACCTGTGGTTGCGTTCCTTCCCGCGCCGTGAAAACTAGCGATGGGGGCCTATATGGCGGGCACCTATCACCAAGTAATGACGGTACACGACACCCCCGTGCCGGACGAGTCTGGTGATGAACCGCTCGAGTTGCTGACTGACGATGCGGAGTGTTGGACGGCTGTGCCAACTGATGCGACGGGTGAAGACCGGGTGACGAGGTGGCTCTCCGTTGAGGGTGAGCTACTCTGTGACCTCGAGGAGTGGCGATAACGCCGCGAGTGCTGTCGTGGACCGTACCGTTTAACCCGCCTGCCTGAGCACGTTCGCCAATGGCAGTCGGGGAAACGATTCGGGGGCTACTCGAGTTGACGCGACCGGGGAACGTGATCGCGGCAAGTGTATTGACTTTTATTGGGGCGTTCGTTGCCGGTGGGGTCCTCGACAATCACCTCGAGGTTGCAGCGGCGGTTGCAGCCACAGGGTTGGCAGTCGGTGGTGGCAACGCGATCAACGATTACTTCGACCGAGAGATCGATCAGATCAATCAGCCCGAGCGAGCGATTCCTCGCGGTGCGGTCAGTCCGCGTGGGGCACTTGCGTTCAGTTTCGCTCTCTTTGGGGCTGCGGTTGTGCTCGCGGTGACGCTACCCTGGGCAGCGATTGCGATTGCGGTGATTAATCTGCTTGCGCTGCTCGCGTACACGGAGTTCTTCAAGGGGTTGCCGGGCGTTGGAAATGCGCTGGTCGCGTATCTCGTCGGAAGTACATTTCTCTTCGGTGGAGCTGCAGTCGGCGAAATCGGGCCAGCGATTGTCCTTGCAGTGTTGGCGGCAACGGCAACACTCACTCGAGAAATCATCAAAGACGTCGAGGATATCGACGGTGATCGAGCCGAGGGGCTGAACACGCTGCCAATCGCAATCGGAGAACGGCGTGCACTGGTCGTTGCAGCCGGCTTGCTCGTTATCGCAGTGATTGCAAGCCCGCTCCCCTATGCACTCGACTACTTCGGCGTCGCGTATCTGGTGATTGTCTTCCCTGCGGCGCTGTTGATGTTCTATGCCGCCTACGAGAGTTTCGAGGACCCGACAGCCAGCCAAACACATCTCAAGTACGGGATGTTCCTTGCTGCTCTGGCGTTTATCATCGGCCGTGGCGCACTCGAGATCGGCGGGATCTAGACTGCACCAGTGAACGGCACTCGTCACCTCGCCGGGCAGCACGAGCGACAGTGGGTCGACCGAACGAGGCTGCACACCTCGGTACTGGTCGGTCTCTGGTACTCACTGAAATGCCGTTGTGATCCCGCTCAACCGAGTACAATCACCAATAGAGAGCATAACTAATCAAAAGGTCTATAAACTGGTTTCTGTATGCTCATAGCATACGCCGAGGAGACAGCGGTGCGCGCAGTTGTCGCCACTACGACAGACGATGGATGTGAACACTTGGTATGTATGACCTCGTAGATGTCCTCCCTGACGTCGAAATTGACCCAGGGACGAACGTGCTGGTCGCGGGCCCACCCATGACAGGCAAGCGCCAGATCGCGTACGATATCCTGACGAGCGGCGCATCCCGCGGCAACGGTTCCATCGTTGTAACGACGAAAGATAGTGCCGACAAAGTCCTCGAGCAATTCGATGAGGATGTCTCCCTCAAGGACTCGACAATCGGGATCGTCGACTGTGTGACGAAACAGCGCGGTATCGGCACTGTCGAAGACGATCCACGAATCAAGTACGCGTCCTCGCCGGTTGATATGACCGGTATCGGAATCAAACTCTCTGAGTTTCTTCAGGAGTTCTACGAGACGCGTGGTGTCACCGAGAATCGCGTGCTCTTGCATTCGGTGTCGACGCTGTTGATGTATTCGGACTTACAGACCGTCTTCCGGTTCTTGCACGTCTTTACCGGCCGGATTCAGAGTGCTGACGCACTTGGAGTGTACGTGATTGATTCGACGGCTCACGACGATCAGACGATGAACACACTCAAGCAGCTATTCGATGGCATCGTCGAGATTCAAGAGGGTGGCGCTGAACCAGAGATTCGGACGGCTGGACTCACGTCCTAACGCTGGCAGGTCGAGAGGCAGTCTGCGGTGGCATGGCACATTTACGCCAGTATCCCGTAGGGCCGCCTATGACCGAGTCAGTAACCTCCGATGCTGAAATTCGTTCGATTCTCGAGTCCGAGACGATTGCCGTCGTCGGCTGTTCGAGTACGCCCGGGAAAGCCGCCCACGACGTGCCGGCGTATCTCCACGAGCGTGGCTACGACGTGATTCCGGTCAATCCGTTTGCGGACGAGATTTTCGGCCGCTCGGTTCCGGATTCACTTGTGGTAGTCGACGACGAGATCGACGTCGTCTGTGTGTTCCGTCCGAGTGAGGAGGTGAGCGACATCGTCGAACAGGTTCTCGAGCGCGACGATGTGAGGGCGGTCTGGACGCAGTTGGGGATTCGAGACGAGACGGCGGCCGAGCGGGTTCTCGAGTCGGGACGCGAGGTCGTACAGGATCGTTGCATGAAGGTCGAACATCGTAGACTCGTCGCCTGAAAACGGATTCTCAGAAAATCCGCAACCACCGACAGAGACTTATCTGCCACGGGAGTATGTGGCATCAGTACCCATGTGTGACCGGTCTGGGAAGTGTTCAAACGACGGGACCTGCCAACTCGTCCTCAGGAACCGGAAAACGGGCATTGAACTCGTTGAACACCACTGCAAGGCACATCTCGTATTGCGGGTCTGGGAGGCCGAACGCGACGACGGATTAGATATTGTCGATGCAACGACTCTCCATCAGTCCTCGCCGGGATAACGACCAGGACCGAAGCACAAATACAGCCGGTTGGAACCCTCGAGCCGTTGCAGACGTGCCCTTGCAGACGAGAGCCACAGTCTCAGTGATCACACATGGCCGTTCTCACGACCCAGATTGTTGCACTTGCGTGTAACTAGCCCGTCACGGGCGTCAGGACTCCCATTCTTCGAACGAGCGATAGATTCCTTTCGAGAGATACCGCTCGCTCGAGTCCGGAAAGACGGTCACGACCGACTCGTGTGGTGTCTCGAGGTCGCCTGCAGCGATGCGCTCTGCAACGCGTGTCGCGGCGACGCTTGCAGCGCCGGCACTCGAGGCGACGAGGTGGCCTTCCTCGCGGGCGAGTCGGCGCAGTTCTGCGTGGGCGTCCTCGTCGGCAACAGCATCGATGTCGTCGACGAGCGAGGGGTCGAACAGGTCGTTTGTCGCTGGGTCGTGCGTCCCGATGCCTTCGGTTTTGTAGTTGGCTTCCTCGCGGTCGTCGCCCACCAGACTGCCATACAGCGAGCCGTCGGGTTCGACAGCGACGATATGCGTCTTCGGGTCCTGCTCTCTCGCGTACTCGGCGAGTCCCATGAGCGTCCCGGCAGTGCCACACCCGGCGACGATGGCCCCGACCTCGCCCTCGAGTGCGTCGTAGATTTCGGGGGCCGTCGTCTCGTAGTGGGCCTCGGTATTCAGTGGGTTCGAGAACTGCTGTGGGACGACGGCGTTCTCGAGTTCGTCAGCCAGGTCGTGTGCCCGCTCGATTGCGCCACCCATGCCGTCCGCTGTGGGCGTGTTGATGACCTGTGCGCCCAGTGCCGACATGAGCTGTTGCTTTTCGACGCTGAATCGCTCGGGGACGACGAAGACGGCCTCGAGACCAAGTTGCTCGGCGGCAATGGCGAACCCGATTCCCGTGTTCCCAGCCGTTGGCTCGACGACGGTGCCGCCCGCATCGATATCGCCGCGCTCGAGCATGCGTTCGAGCATGTATCGCCCGATGCGGTCTTTCACGCTCGCGCCCGGGTTGAACGACTCGAGTTTTGCGTAGACTGGAACACCTGCAGGAGAATTCTGGAGCCGAACGAGGGGCGTCCGGCCGATTGTCTCGAGCACCGACTCCAACGGCTGCTCGTGGGTCGTCATCGTGCTGGCAAATGTTGCCACTGCTGTTAGTGTTTGTCGTTGATTGCAGCAGGCGCTACTCGTTCTCGGAAAAACTCGCAGAGTGCTCGAGGGTTACTCCGCGGCGTCTGCGCTCGCGGGTTCGGCGTCGTCAGTGTCGTCGCCGTCGGTACTGTCGTCGCCATTGTCGGCATCGAGTTCTGCGTCGTCGATAGCGGCGTCTGCGAGGATTTCCTCGCCGTCGAGATCGTGCTCGTCGGCGATTGCGAGCAAGAGTTCGCGCTGGTCGCTGAGTTGATGGTCGATTCGCTTGACTGTCTCGTGCGTATCGTCCATCTCCTCCTCGAGGCCGATGATCCGCTGTTGGAGTTGCTGGACCTGTTTGTACATCGCTTCGGCGCGGTCGGAGATACCCTGAATCTTCTTTGCAGTGCTGCCAAGTCCCATACCACATACGTGTATCGGCGTTGTAATGGGCCTTTTCCTCCGCAGTGGTTTGTGTCTGAATCTACTGGTGTGTCCGCCAGTCACGGCAGCGACGAGTTGGCTAGCATCGTGTGCGCGGCCAAGAACAATGCGGGAGGTCGGTGACACACTGCCTATGAGTGATCCAACTACTGCTGTGTCACGGGCGGCCACGGCCGGTCGGTGGTGAGGCGTGGCTCTACTCCAGAAGCGCCTCGTGATCTACGTCGCCTCGTTACTCCTCTTGATCGGCGTCTACTCGCTCACCTATCAGTGGGGGATGGCCGTCTACGAGGGCGAATCGCGCACGTGGTATCAGGCACTCGAGGTCGTCGTCCAATCGATGACGACAGCGGGCTACGGCCAGGACGCCCCCTGGGAAACCCTCGAGATGACCGCGCTCATCCTGTTGATCCAGATCACCGGCATCGCTTACATCGTCGTCGCGATTCCGCAGTTCGTCGTTCCCTGGCTCGAGACGCTGGTCCAGCCGACGCCCCCGGAACAGATCGACCACCTTTCGGAGCACGTCATCATTGTCGGCTACACCGCCCTCTGTGATACGCTCGTCGAGGAACTCGAGACCAGCGGGACGCCGTACGTCATTCTCGAGGGAGACGAAAATCGCGCACAGGAACTTCACGAGGACGACTTTCAGGTGCTGTACGGCGAGCCGGCAGCCGAGGAGACGCTCGAGGCTGCCTTCCTCGAGGACGCGCTCGCAGTCGTCGTGGACGCGACCGAGCGCGAGCAGTTTCGAACGGTACTGGCCATCGAAGCCCGCGACCCGGATGCAACGGTGTTGCCACTCGTCTCCGATCCGGCCGATGCCAGATACTTTCGGTACGCCGGCGTTGACGAGGTGTTGTCGCCGAGACATCGCCTCGGAAAGGCACTCGGCGACCGCGTTCGAACCGTCCTCAGTACCGATCTTACCAATCTCGAGCGTGGCTCGGCGTTCGATGTCGCGGAGTTTCACGTCGATCCCGACGCTGACCTCTTCGGTGACTCGCTCGCAGCGACTCGTCGACTCGAGGCCGACGGTGCGACGATCCTCGGGGCGTGGGTTCGTGGCGATTTCGTCACCTCGCTTTCGGACGAAGTCGCAGTCGACGAGAACACCGCTTTGCTCGTCGCTGGAACCGACGCAGAACTCGAGGCGGTCGGCGACCACACTAGTTCGATTGGCCGGTCGTATCAGGCAAGCGGCGATCCGGTCGTCGTCCTGGGTTCCGAACTGGTCGGGACGACTGCATCCGGGACGCTCGAGCGCGCTGGCTTAGACCACTCCGTCGTCAATTCGACGGGCGAAGACGCCGCCGACGAGGAGACACTTCTCGAGGCCGGACTCAAAGACGCCAACACGTGCGTTGTCGCACTCGAGGACGACACTGCGACGATTGTGGCGACGCTGACTGCCCGCGCACTCAACGGTGACCTCGAGATTATCGCTGGGGCGAGGACCGCTGATACCGTCGATGCCTTGCGCACAGCTGGTGCAGACTACGTCCTCGCGTTGCCAAACGTCGCCGGGCGGATGATTACGCTCCGGGTGTTCGACCGCGAGGTAATGACCTTAGAGGAGCCACTGCAACTGCTCGAGGTGGACGCACCCGCCCTCGTTGGCGAGACGATTTCGACGGAAGCGATTGCGGCAGAAACGGGCTGTACTGTCATCGCCCTCGAGCGCGATACCGAGTTTCACTCCGCAGTTGATGGTGTGCGCTTCGACGCGGACAATCAGCTGGTTCTTACAGGGACCGACGAACAGATCAGTCAGTTTCGAGAGCGATACGGCGAGACGTCTGCAAGTGACTCTCGTTGAGAGTCTCGTTTGTGGTGTAATACTGTCTCTATCCGGATGGTCACGCGATCCGGCTGATGGAAAGGACAATGCATACACGACGTGTCAGTTCCTGTATGGCTGAGGAGTCGGAGTTCGATCCTGAGGCAGACGAACAAAAAGAGATCGGTCGCGAGATGGTCGATGAGAGCACCGGCCTCGGCTCCGTCGCGGCTCACCTGTATCGCGGCGAGATGGAACGAACCGTCGGCTGGCGGGATCGACTCGACACGACGACCAACTGGGCGGTAACGGTGATGTCCGCCATCGTTGCCTATGCCTTCTCTGGTGAGGTCTCCCACGCAGTGATCCTCGCTGGCATCATGATGGGAACCGTCTTCCTGTTCATTGAGGCCCGACGATTTCGCGATTACGACATGTGGCGGTCGCGCGTCCGGGTGCTTCAGGAGAATCTCTTCGCGAATGCGCTTGATCCCTCCCAGGGCGTCGAACACGACGCCTGGCGTGCGGAATTGAGTCGCGACTATCGCGAGCCCTCACCCAAAATCAGCTACCGCGGCGCGTTCAGCCACCGGTTGCGTCGCGTCTACTTGCCCTTGCTGGGAGTGATGGGGCTCGCGTGGATTTTTCACCTCTGGGCGTTCAACCCGGACGATCCCTTCCTCGAGAGCGCTGCCTTGCCAGGGATCAATGGCGTCCTCGTGGTTGGTATCGTGGGAGGCTATTACGCGGTCTTGGTCGTCCTCGCCGTCCCACTGAGTTCGAAAGAGCGCGGCGAATCCGGTGGCGCGGACCACGGCGATATCGAGTGACGGCACCCCCGTCATCGAGAGAGGCCGTCAAACACTGTCGAGCAGTTGCCGGCCGAATCCGAACTCCCCTCGCGCCGTCGGGCGATTGGAGAGGCGAAAGGCCCTTAAGGTGCAACCGCCTACGAGTGAGTGGATAGGTCGGGCAGTTTGGCCCTGCTCACTACCCGCGCTATGGTCATTAGCGGGGACCAAATACCGCAGGCGTCCGGTCAGACCGGCCGGGGCCTCGGGAGCCAACATAGAAGCCTCGTCCGTCGGGGACAGCGGTCTACGATGGCCGTCCGCAGGGACGCCCCATCGTGGTTAGTCGGCGACAGCCCATCAGGCGCGGAAGCGAGCAGTGGACCGTCGGACACCTGTCGCTCGAGGGGTCGCGGGGTGGAGAAGGCAACCGGGATTCCCCCGGCCGGAACGCCGGGCAATCGCGGCCTCCACACTCATACGGATCACTCCGTTCATTTTCGACGCTGGCGCACTCGTTCTCTCGAGGATCTGCGCTTCGTTTTGAGTCGTTTGTGAGTTGTCTTTGGATAGAAAAACTTAGAAGGACACTCAGATGTACGTTGGGTAATGACAACGCGACGAGTCGCGGCGCTTTGTGGTGTCCTCATCCTGATGGCACTTGTCAGCGGCTGCGTCACCGTTCCCTCGAGCGACGACCCTGGCTCAGAAGCGGATCCTGACCCTGAAGCGCTCTTCGAGGGGATTTTCGTCTACGATGACGCCCTCGAGGACGTCGATGGCGTCGTCACGGGCGAGTGGGGAGGCTACAATCAGACGCTGTCCGAGCGTGAGCGGATTCAGGAACGGCCCTACACTGATTCTCGGACAGAAACGCTCGAGTCAACGGCGACGGACCAGCCGACGCCAGTGTTCATCTCAAACGACACAACGCGCTGGTGGTACTATCCTGACGGAGAGCAGGCTGATCGCTACGTTCCCGAGGGCGCGCCGTACGACGACAACGAGATTCGCACAGAACGAGCAACGATGGCTGAGACGGAACGCGAGCGCTACGATCTCGAGTACGGAGGCACGGACCAAATTGCAGACCGAGAGGCACACGTTCTCGACCTCGAGCCGAAAAACGAGTCCGTCGAGACTGGCGTGTCAGTCCTCGTCGGCGATTCGACGTACGTCTTCGCACTCGAGACAGTCGACTACGAGGACGAAGACGAACTCCGAACCGTGTCACATACGGTGTGGCTCGATGCGGAGTATAACTATCCGCTCAAGGAAGCAGTCGTCTGGGAGCGAGACGATGGCTCGGAGTATCGAATCACCGAGGGCTTCGAGTCAGTGACGTTCAATTCTGGCCTCGAGGAAGAGACCTTTGAGTTCGAACCGCCGGATGACGTCGATGTCTACGAACTCGAGTAAGGAGAGAGTCGGGATAGTCGGCCCGAGAGCGCTTATTCTGCTGGCTGGGCGACGGTCGATGAGCCCTCGAGTGCGAGGCCGCCCTCGAGCGTGTGGACGGGATACGGGATGTCAATCCCTTCTTCGTCGAAGCGCCGCTTGACGTCAGTGACGTACTCGCCTTTGATGCGGACGAAATCCGATCTCGAGGGAGTCGCGATCCAGAACCGTGACTGGAGCCCAACGTCGGAGTCGTTGAGTTCGGTCAGCCGGACGCTTGGGCCGGGTTCGTTCATAATGTCCGGGTGACGTTCGGCCTCGTCGATGATGATGTCCGTCGCCTGCTGGATGTCGTCGTCGTAGCCGATACCGAAGACGAACTTCATCCGAAGCTTATCCGCGTCGACGGGATTTTTGATCGTGTCTTCGGTGAGCGCCGAGTTCGGCACGGTCAGCAGTTCGTTATCGAAGGTTCGAACGCGCGTGACGCGGAGGCTGATGTCCTCGACGGTGCCGGCGTACTCGCCGCCGTCCCACTCGATCCAGTCGCCGATTTTGAACGGACGGTCCGTGAAGATGAACACGCCGGCGACGAAGTTCGAGATGACGTTCTGCAGCGCCAGTCCGAGGGCAAGTGCCCCGGCTGCGGCAATCCCGGCCATCGAGACGAGGAAGTTGCCGTAGCCACCGAAGCCGAACGCGACCGAAACAGCCACGAACAACATGCCGAGTTTCGTAATCTTCAACAGCGGCTTCTGGGCGTGTGTATCCAACTCGCGTCGGTCGAACGTCCGCCCGACCAGTGGCACGATGAGGAGCCGGCCGATCAGCCAGATCGCAACGAACGCGGCGGCGAACCGAACGACGCCTGCGATGCTCGCTGCGAGCGCTGCGTCTCCGAGTACGGAATCGAGTCCCTGACCGATTGGCCCCAACTCGTCGGCCTGCTCACTCGCTTGCAAGAACCCGCTTCCGACTGCCGGCCCTATCGACCCGCCACTCATCGATAGATAACAGCGGTGTGGCCGCGCGTTTCGACGACCTCACCGTTGACGTGATCAGCGAGGTCGGCTGCTTTCTCCTCCGTGGAACTCCCCGCTCGAGCGGCTCGCAGGAACTTGACTTTCACCAGATTCGTACTCGAGAGTTGATCATTGAGTTCGTCGACGACAGATTCGATGCCGCTTTTACCGACCCAGACGGTTACATCGAGTTCGTGTATCTGTTTCGACAGGTCCTGTTTATCAATATCCATGGCCACGAGTATGAACGGGAGACAGTTGAATCTTCGCGAATCAGTCGCCAGCGTTGCTATCTATTGTCTCAGTTATCGTATGGGTACCGAGCGTGCGCACCACAGTCACAGGTGATGACGACGTGACCGTCTTGCAGTCTGACGCGGGCGTTTTTTCCGGGACGGAGGTACACGTCACAGCGATCACAGGTAAAGCGTCGAAACGCTCGAGGCAGTGTGAGCCGATTTCGCTCTGCGACACGCCGGGCGAGTCGAACGTAGTACCGCGCTCGGTCGTCGTCACCGTCTGCTGCTGCCGCTTTCGCGAGGTCATGAAGGCGTTCGATCCGCTCGGCGGCAATCGTCATGGCGTTTGGTTTGGTGGGTTTCCCTATTGATGTTGTGTTCCACTGCGGGCTGTCGTCTCACGCGAGCCGATTCACAATAGTCACACGCGTTTGACGAATCGGGTACGAACACAATACTGTTATATCGCCGGTCGCAAACACTGTAGCAACTCGAAGTCGCTGCCCTCGAAACTGCTCGAGTACAGCACGCATCTGTTGCCCTCATCTCCATCGCTCACTCGCTATGCCCACACCATCCGCACTTACATCCGAGGCCGACGACTCTGGTTCCAGTTCACTGAGCCGCCGCGCAATGCTTTCGGCGACCGCCGGCCTTACTGTCTCGACCAGCGGCTGTATTCGCCAGTTTCGAAGCGCGGTCAACCGCGACGGCTACGATCCACTCTCCCTGACGATTACGACCGTCCCTGCCGACGGCGACCGCGAAAGCATCCAACTCTCTCGAGCAATCAGAGACGTCCTCGAGACGGCAGGAATCGACGTTTCGATTGATATGCGCGCTGACGAGGAGTTTCGCCGGTCAATTTTGCTCACCCACGACTACGACATCTACGTCGGCGAACATCCCGGCGACGCCGACCCAGCCTTTCTCTATGAAACGCTTCACTCACAGTTCGCCGAGGAAGCAGGTTGGCAGAACCCATTCGGATTTACGAATCTCTTCGTCGACGAGCGCCTCGAGGCCCAACGCAGTGCTACCGATGACGAGCGCGCCGAGGCCGTGACAGATTCACTCGAGGCGGTCGCGACCGAACAGCCGTTCATTCCAATCTGCGTGCCGACCGAGTATCGAGTCGCCAGAACCGACCGCATCGATGGCTGGGGGGCGGACGACCGTCACCCGACGACCGCACTGGGCTATCTGGGCCTCGAGACGACTGCGGATACCGACGATGAGGCGTTCGAACTCCGGGCAGCACATACGGACGCCCGCCCGTCACAGAATCTCAACCCCCTCTCGGTGGAGTATCGGAACCGCGGGACAGTCGTCGATCTCGTCTACGATTCGCTCGCTGTCGAATCGGCGACAAATTTCGAGACGCACGCACTCGACTCCGACGCGGCCGCAGCGGTCGCCGACGACGAGACGGCCGTGACGGAGTCGACAGCTGCGGACCCAGACAACGATACTGACGTGGACGACCAGACTACTGACCTCATCCCTTGGCTTGCCGCCAATTGGGAGTGGGACGACGACACCATGACAATCGAGTTGCGCGAGGACTGTCTGTTCCACGACGGCGAACCCGTCACCGCCACAGACGTCGCGTTCACCTACGAGTTCCTGGCAGATACGACGCTTGGTGCTGATGGCGCACCAGCACCCACCCCTCGCTACCGCGGTCGAGTCGATGCTATCGACTCGGTTGCACTGGACGACGCCGACGACTACCGCCTCGAGGTGACGGTTTCGACCAGCCAGAACGTTGGCGAGCGCGCACTCACTGTCCCAATTCTTCCCGAGCACATCTGGCGTGAGCGCACGAGTTCCCCAAGCGTTCCGGGCGTCCACGTCGCCCCGGGAACGACCGATGCACTCATCACGGACAACGTCCCGCCGGTCGGCAGCGGCCCGTTCGAATTTGAGAGCCGAACCGACCGCGAACACGTTACGTTCGAGCGCTTTGACGATCACTTCACGCTCCGAGAGGATGTTGACCTCCCCGAACCGACCGTCGATGAGTTCCGCATCCAGATCGACCCGCGAAGTACCTCCGCAATCGCGCTCGTCGCAGACGGCGACGCAGACGTGACGACAACCCCCCTCGAGAGCTACGTTGTTGATGACGTCCTCGAAGACACCGCAGACGATGTGGCCGTCCTCGAGTCGGCCTCGTGGTCGTTCTATCACCTTGGATTCAACAGTCGGCGAGCGCCGTTTGGCAACCCGAACTTCCGGCGGGCGGTTGCGCGATTGATCGACAAAGAGTGGCTGGTCGAATCGGTCTTCGATGGTCACGCTCGCCCGATTGCGACGCCCGTGACCGACGAGTGGACGCCCGAGTCGCTCGCGTGGGATGGCAACGATCCGGAAACGCCGTTCGTCGGAACGGACGGCGAGATTGAGGCAAGCACCGCACGCACCCTGTTCGAGGACGCAGGCTTCAGCTACGATACAGATGGGAATCTGCGGGTGAGAGACTAATGTTAGTTCAGGTGCTTGTGCAACTGGCCGTTGTCGTCACAGTCATGACCTGCGTCTCGATTGGCCTGTTCGTTGGGCGCTATCGACTTCGGGAGACGCTCACGGAGTGGCGAAGCCGAGTACGCGCGATTACCCCGATTGCAGCCTTTCTCGCGGCAGTGTTGTTGTTCAACAGCGTTGCCAGACAGTACGGCCCTGATTTCTCGTGGCTTCGCTTTGTCGAGTGGAACATTACGTGGGCCATCTACGACATTGAGGGGCAGTTCATTCTCTGGCTCCAGTCATACTCGACGCCCGAAATCACCGCGTACTTCTCGTTTATCTACATCTATGGCTACGTTTTCTTGCTCGTGTTTCCCGTTATTGCGTACTTCGCACTCTCGAATACGCGACCAGCACGAGAGCTGTTGGCGGCGTATGCACTGAACTACATCCTTGGGCTGATTTGCTATACGTTCATCATCGCCTACGGGCCACGAAACATGATGCCCGAACTCGTCGAGGCACTGCTGTACGATACGTACCCACAGTACCAGCATCTCACCCGGCAGGTCAACCGCAACACGAACGTCTTCCCATCGCTGCACACCTCACTTGCAGCGACCGTGACCTTTCTTGCCTACCGCACGCGCGATGTCTATCCCAAGTGGTTCCTCGTTGCCACCGTCCTCGGCGTCTCCGTTGCCATCTCGACAATGTACCTTGGCATTCATTGGGTAATCGACGTCGTCGCCGGGGTCGGACTCGCCTACATCAGCGTCGCACTCGCCGGCACACTCGTCGGCCGCTGGTCGCTTTCGGCCTGGCTCGAGGGCCACAGACCATCGATTCCAGCTATCGGACGCAGTGAGAGTGATCGGCCAGAGACAGAGTCTGAGACAGAGCCGACGCGGACAGACGAAACGAAGTACTGAGAGCGGACAGCGACACCACTCTCGTCTCAAATACTACGCGCAGCAAAACGAATAACGTCAGTGTCGCCGACTCGGCGTCGGAGTCGACGAACAGTATGGGTTAGTTGTCCTCGAGGGCGTCGGCGATGCGCTTGAGCGCGCGGGTCTGGTCGCGCATTTCGTCGCGCATCTGGCGAACTTCGCGGACGAGTTCCTCGTTGCTCTCCTCGCCACCGCGTCCGCCTGGGCCGCCTGGGCCACCGGGGCCACCGCCCATCATGCCGCCCATCATCTGTGCGAAGGGATTACCGCCGCCACCCATTCCGCCGGGACCGCCACCGCCGCCACCGAACGGACTCTCGGGTGGCTCGCCCTCACCCTCGCCTTCTTCCGCGCGCTTTTCGCGGATTTCCTCGACGCGCTCGCGGAACGATTTTTCTTCCTCAGCGTCACCGTTAGCATCGCCGTTCTCGGCTGGGTCGTTTTCGTCCGTCATACCCTCCGATTCTGTGCGACTGCGGAAAAGGATTGCCATGTTTTCGATTCAACGCCCGGCGAGTCCACCTCTCTCGGTTCATTTCACTTACTTCATTCAGTACACGCATCGAACATCGCAACCGCGCCGCGTTCCCGCCTCGAGGCCGTTCGCTCGCGTCCGCCGTACACAGATACCACCCCGAAGACAGTCTGCTGACGAACGACAAAGCTTGGCTTTATCAGTGCGGAGGGCGACGGTCGAGATATGCAAGGCAATCTGCCGCCAGAGGCACAAGAGAAAATCGAACAGCTTCAGGACCTGCAGGAAACCGCCCAGGAAGTCGCCGTCCAGAAGCAGGAAGCCGAATCGAGCCTCACCGAGGCCGAAAACGCCCTCGACGAACTCGATACCATCGACGAGGACACCCCGATGTATCGAAACGTCGGCGAACTGCTCGTCGAAACGGACTACGACACAGCAGCAGACGACCTCGAGGAGAAAGTCGACACGCTCGAGATCCGTCTCGAGACCCTCGAAAAGCAAGAAGACCGCGTACAAGAGCAATTCGAGAGCCTGCAGGGCGAACTCGAGGAACTGCTCGGCGGCGGCGGCATGGGCGGTCCAGCCGGCCCAGGCGGCCCAGGCGCTGGCGGCGCATAAATGTCGACCGGCGAACCGACTGCTGAGGAGATCGTCCAGACAGCGTCCGACGCTGCGGAAGGCTACGTCTTCTCGCAGTACAAACAATCAGCGGTGCGTGACCTCGACGTAACCGTCTCGTTCGAAGACGGCGTCCTCGAGGTTGACGTCTATCTCAACGCACCCGAAACGGCCGACGCCCCTGACCCGGAACAGGTCGCTGACGACGCCGCGCTTACAGCGCGAGAAGCCGTCGACGACCTGTTCGGCGAGTAATCGTCGACCGCTTTTTCGCAGTCCGTCTGTTCTCGAGTGGCATCTGTGCCTCTTTGGTACTGCAGACGTGATGGGTCGATCTTCGGTCAGTGACGAACTGGTTCAGCTACTGCATCGCTTTGACCCAGCCCGGAACCGAGGCCATGCCGTCTTTGTCCTCCCAGCCGTTCTTACGGAGGTAGGCCTCGAGATCGGTGAACTCGAACCCAAATTGCTCCTCGAGGGCGTCGACATCGGCGCTGTAGCCGACCTCGTTGAACCACTCGCACATGACGGTAAACTCCTCGCCGAAGGAGTCGTAGGCGTCTTCGATGGGGACGTGAACGGGGTCGACGTCCTGGCCGGTGACTTCTGAGAGCACGTCGGCCGTCTCGGCGAGCGTTGCTTCGTCGCCCGCGAGTTCGATTCGTTCACCGATGAACTCGTCGGGGTTCTCGAGGGCGACCGCGGCCGCATGTCCCACATCGTCGACGTCGATCATCTGCAACGAGACGCCCTCCTCGAGTGGCAAGGCGAGTTGGCCGTCTTCGACGACGTCCTCGGCGAACGCCTCGAGATTCTGGAAGAAGAAGACGGGGCCAAGTGTCGTCAGCGGCAGGTCGAGACTCTGGGCGTGGCGTTCGATTTCGTCGGCCGAATCGAAGTGCGGGACGCCGGTGTCTTCCCAGTGGCTGCCGACGCCGCTGAAGACGAGCTGGTCAACGCCTTCCTCGCTCGCAACGTCGGCGATGTTCTTTCCTTGCTGGACCTGCTGGTCGTAGCCGACCGTCCAGAAGTTGGTGACAGCGAAGACAGTATCAACGTCAGCGACGTGTGGCGCGAATGTATCCGGTTCGTCCAGGTCGCCTTCAACCATCGTCACACCGCGATCTGCCAGCGATTCGGCGGTGTCACTCGAGGCGTCGCGCGTGAGTCCGTAGACGTCAAAGTCGGTGTCAGACTCGAGGAGGTGGTCGACGACGCTGCCACCCTGGTTGCCGGTTGCGCCGGTGACGAGTACGCTCGTGGCCATGTTAGTTCACCTCTGGGACGGCGGTGAGTGTGGTGGTCGTAGTGTGATCGTCGATTCGGACGGTTGCTTCGGTCTCTGGTTTCATTACGTTACCTGGTTCGTCAGGTAACTACATAGCTGTTTGGCGACACGAAAGATACCACGTGACATCGATGTTAGCTCGCTCGAGTCGGTGCACTCAGTCCCGAGAGTTGTGACTCTCGACGATGGGGGACAACGGACGTACCTATCGGACGGATAACCGACTCGAGCAGGGCGCTGTAATATAGTAACAACTGCAACTATTTACACACTGATCGCCGAGCTATCTGTCGATCAGGTGTGCATTGACTTGCAGTGGCTACTATACTTGTGAGAAGAACCCAGACAACCGACACTGCGTTACTGCGACTCGCAGATGCCGATGAAGTTCTCGAAGATCTCGTCACCCTCCTCGGTGTGGGCGACTTCGGGGTGCCACTGGACGCCGTAAATATCGCGGTCGGTGTTACTCATCGCCTCAACATCGCAGACGTCGCTTTTCCCGGTGAGTTCGAAGCCCTCTGGGAGCTCTTTGACCTCGTCTGCGTGACTCGCCCAGACACGCGTTTCGGGGTGCAAGGAGCCAGTCAGCGGGTCGTCGCTGTCGACGATTTCGACCGTGACGTCGGCGTAACCGCCGTACTCGCCGCCGCCGACGCGACCGCCCAGTTCTTCGGCGATGAGTTGCATCCCGAGACAAATTCCCAGAACGGGGACGTCGGCCTCGAGATAGTCAGCGGACGTCCCGATCCGGTCCATGTCGGGGCCACCAGAGAGGACAACGCCGTCAGCGTCGACGTCTTCAGGGGCGGTGTCGTTGTCGACCAGTTCGGTTTCGACGCCGAGATCGCGAAGCGCCCGGCGCTCTAAGTGCGTAAACTGCCCGTGGTTGTCCACCACGACGATTTTCGTCATTGAGCGTTCCTAGTGAGTCACTCGGTAAAAACGGTCCGGAACGCAATCTCTGGGCAATTGTCACCACACACGTCGCGTCTTTTATGTGTTGATAGTGTGAACCAACGCCGAGAATGGATCCCCCACTGGCACTGGACGCACCACGAGAGACCCAGACAATTCGTGTGCCCCCGGCAGACATACAGGCGTACCGAGACTGGGCACTCGAGGGGACCGGACTCACTGCCGCGGCACGCGTCACCGATTCTGCCGGCCGAATCGCACTCGTCAAAAACAGTTGGTCGAACGGCTGGATCGTCCCTGGCGGTGCGGTCGAACCGGGCGAAGACCTTGCAGCAGCCGCGAAACGGGAAGTGCGCGAAGAAACCGGACTCGAGGCGGCCATCCATGACTGCATTCTCGTAATCAATCAGACGTACATCTCGAGGGCTGACCCAGCAACGCAGGTATCCACGCAGTTCGTCGTCTTTGATGCAGCGGCGACCGGGACGATTTCCGATCCTGCTCAACTGGGTGTCGAAGCGGGCGAAATTCGCGCGGCACAGTGGTTCAGAACGCTTCCAGACAATCTTCACGACGACGAACTGTTCCGACCGTATCTGCGAGAGTGACCTGGTTCAACTCTCAACATCCCGTACGTTTATGCTGGTGCCGCCGGAGAGTGTGTGTATGGCACTCGATGTGCGCGAGTTCGAGCATCCGTCCTGGATCACCGCTGCAGGCACCGTCACCGGCTATTTGCTGATTCTCGCCGTGTTGACTGTCGCACTGTTCGTCGTTCCGTGGCTCATTTTTGCGGCGCTGTAGGCACTGCTCTCGAGCAGGTGAAAGTCGGTGGGTTCGCTCGAGGGCGGTCGTACCTACGCAGCAGCCAACTGCATACTCGCGTCGAAGGAGAAGAACTCGAGAACTGCTGTCTCAGGCGAACGTCTTCGAGACGTCGTCGGTCTCGTCGGATTCAGCCTGAACTTTGTCCCAGGCGTTCCGGAAGTCGTCCATCGTGATCTCGGTTCGGTCGTCGCGGATGGCAAACATCCCGGCTTCCGTACAGATCGCTTTCACGTCGGCACCGGAGGCTTCGGTGGCCTCCTCGGCCAGTTCGGCGAATTCGACGTCGTCGGCGACGTTCATCCCGCGCGTGTGGATCTCGAAGATAATCTCGCGACCTTCCTGGTTTGGCTTTGGCACTTCGATGAGGCGGTCGAATCGGCCCGGGCGCAAAATTGCGCGGTCGAGCATGTCGAAGCGGTTCGTTGCCGCAATAATGCGGATATCGCCTCGGTCCTCGAAGCCGTCCATTTCCGAGAGCAGTTGCATCATGGTGCGCTGGACCTCGGCGTCTCCTGACGTTTTGGACTCCGTTCGCTTGGCAGCGATGGCGTCGATTTCGTCGATGAAGAGAACAGCAGGTTCGTGCTCGCGGGCGACCTTGAACAGGTCGCGGACGAGCTTTGCGCCTTCCCCGATGAACTTGTGGACGAGTTCGGAGCCGGCCATCTTGATGAACGTCGCGTTCGTCTGGTTCGCGACGGCCTTGGCAAGCATCGTCTTGCCGGTGCCCGGCGGCCCGTAGAGAAGGACACCACTTGGCGGGTCAATCCCGACATCGTCGAACATCTCGGGATTCTCGAGTGGCATTTCGACGGTCTCACGAACTTCCTGCATCTGTTCTTCGAGGCCGCCGATATCCTCGTAGCTCACTTCGGGGCTCTCGGTGACTTCCATCACGCGAGCGCGCACGTCGGTGTCGCCCGAGAGGGTCTTGACGATAGAAAGCGAGTTGTTGACGGCGACTCGTGCGTCTGGCTCGAGATCGTCGCGCATCTCGTCGGTGACCTCGGTCAGGGCCTCCTGGTTGTTTCCGTGCTGTTTGATAATGACGCCTTCGTCCGTTAGTTCCTGGACGGTGGCGACGAACAGCGGCGACTGCTTAAGTTTCTTGTTCTCGTGGGTCAGTCGCTCGAGTTTCTGCTGGTATTTGTTGTTCTCGGCGTTCGCATCGAGGAGTTTGTCACGCATCTCCTCGTTTTGCGACTCGAGGTCCTCCAGCCGGTCCTCGAGCGTCTGGATCTTCTCCTGTTGGGACGCCTCGTCCTCTTCGTATGGGAGGTCGACGTCGTCCACAGTGTCGGTCATCATCGTTGCTTTAGGGGCTGGTTCATAAGAGGCTTCGGGTCGGGACACTTTCCCGACAGATATAACTCCTAAGCATTAGACGAAACAGAAAATATTATCACCTTGTATTCGATATGGGTAGTTGATGAGCGCTTCAGAGTCGATCCGACAGGAGGCTGACGATAGGGGTAGCTGGGATGACGTCCGCGACCTCCCACCGAGTGCGAAACTCGTCGCGAAAGTCCTCGAGTACAACGACACGATGACCCAACAGCAGATCGCAGACGAAACGCTGCTTCCCTCCCGAACCGTCCGCTACGCGCTGAATCGTCTCGAGGAAGAGAACGTGATCGACTCTCGGTTTTCGTTCTCGGATGCGCGAAAGCGCCTGTACACGCTCGATATCGAATCGTAACCGCGTCTCTCTGTTCTGCTCTTTGCGTTCCGTTCTCGCTCGCGAGCGAACGGCGCTGTAAACGTCTCAGATTTACTTTCACTCCGGTCGCGGAACCCCTTTAGGCCCCACGCGCCAATGACCGGCAATGACGCGGGTTATCCACACGGGCGATACCCACATCGGGTACCAACAGTACAATTCGCCCGCGAGACGAGACGACTTTCTCGCCGCCTTCCGGCGCGTCGCCGAGGACGCCGTCGCGGACGATGTCGACGCCGTCGTCCACGCGGGCGATCTCTTTCACGACCGACGGCCGGGACTGGTCGATCTGCAAGGCACCGTCGAGATTCTGCGAACGCTCGAGAAAGCCGATATTCCCTTCCTCGCCGTCGTCGGCAATCACGAGGGGAAACGCGACGCACAGTGGCTCGATCTGTTTTCGGATCTCGGCCTTGCAACGCGACTTGGCCCGCAACCCGAGGTCATCGGCGACGTCGCCCTATACGGCCTCGATTTCGTCCCGCGCTCGAGACGCGAGGATCTCGAGTACGAGTTTTCCTCCGTGCCTGATGAGGCCGACCACGCAACGCTCGTCAGTCACGGCCTGTTCGAGCCCTTCGCCCACGCCGACTGGGATACCGAGCGCCTTCTCTCCGAATCGACAGTCGAGTTCGACGCCGTCTTGCTCGGAGACAATCACAAACCCGACACTGCCGAGGTACAGGACACCTGGGTCACTTACTGCGGGTCGACCGAACGCGCGAGCGCCAGCGAACGCGAGGATCGAGGCTACAATCTCGTCACCTTCGAAACCGACAACGACGAGGGCGACGCAGTCGCCATCAGCCGCCGCGCACTCACCGACACCCGCGACTTCGAGTTCGTCGACGTCGATCTCGAGGATGGCGAGGGAATCGACCGCGTCCAAGAGCGCGTCCGCGAGTACGAGGTGGAAGAGTCGGTCGTCATCATCACAATCGAGGGCGACGGACGGCCAGTCACTCCCGCCGCTGTCGAGGAACTGGCAATCGACCGCGGGGCGCTCGTCGCCCGTGTCAACGACCGACGCGACCTGCCGGACGAAGACGACGACGTCTCAGTAAGTTTTGCAGACCCTGACGACGCTGTCCGTGAACGGGTTCGCGAACTGGGACTCAGCAACGCCGCCCTCGAGATCGACAAGACGGTTCGCGACGGCGACCTCGTTGACTCGAACGTCCGCGAGTCAGTCGAACGCCGCGTCCGCGACCTCCTCGAGGACGACCAGTCTGCGTTCGACCCTGCACCGGCTCGCAGTCCCGACGACGAGGACGTGACGACGGTTGCAGATCAGCTCTCGAGTGCAACTGAACCGGCTGAGGAAACTGCGGATGAACAGACGGCTGCCAAACAGACGAGTGAGGAGACACAGACAGCCGAAACCGACCAACCGACTGGTGAACCTGAAACGGCCACTGCAGACGACTCGTCCGACGGTTCCGAATCCGCCGAGTCCACCGAGTCTGCTGACTCCGTCGAGTCAACCACGGAGCGTGAGCAAACCACGCCACAGTCGACCGACGAGGACGCCTCACTGGGTGATTTCGCATGAGAGTCGACCGCGTCCGCCTGCAGAACTTCAAGTGCTACGGCGACGCCGACCTCTCACTCGAGCGCGGCGTCACCGTCGTCCACGGTGTCAACGGCAGCGGCAAATCGTCGCTACTCGAGGCCACCTTCTTCGCCCTGTATGGCTCGAAAGCGCTCGACGACCGCACGCTCGATGACGTGATTACGACCGGCGAAGACGAAACCGAAATTGAACTCTGGTTCACCCACGACGGCCGCGACTATCACATCGAACGCCACCTCAAACTACGCGGAGATCGGGCGACGACGACGAAATGTGTCCTCGAGACGCCTGCAGAAACTATCGAGGGTGCACGTGACGTGCGCCACGAGGTGACCGAACTGCTACGCATGGACGCCGAGGCGTTCGTCAACTGCGCCTACGTCCGACAGGGCGAGGTCAACAAACTCATCCACGCCTCGCCGAGTGACCGCCAGGACATGATCGACGACCTCCTCCAGTTGGGAGCACTCGAGGAGTACCGCGAACGCGCGAGCAAGGCTCGACTCGGCGTCAAGTCGGTACTCGACGGCCAGCGCGAGGTCGTCGATGACGTCCGCACGCAAGTCCAGCGCAAGGAGGACAAAGACCTCCACGAGCGCCTGAACGGTCTCGAGTCGCGCCGAACCGAGATCAACGAGGAACTCGAGCACTTTGAAACCCAGCGCGACCAAGCACAGGAGACACTCGAGACCGCCGAAGACGTCCTCGAGCGCCATACCGAAACCCAAGCAGAGATTTCCGATCTCGCGGACGAACTCGAGGAACTCCGTGCGAAAATTTCCGAGACCGAACAGCAACGCAACGAGGCGAAAGACCGGATTCGAGACCTTGAGACAGAGCGTGAAGCCCTCGAAGACGAACGCGAGGAACTGCTGTCCGCGGTCGATCTGGAAGAAACGACAGTCGATGCACGGATCGAGACACTCGAGGCGCGCGATGACGACCTTCGAGACGATCTCGAGGAGGTCCGCGTCGCGATTACGGAAACCAACGGCGAACTTGACCGTCTTCGCGACGCGGCTGCCGATCTCGAGGAACAGGCTGAGACAGCCCGTGAAAAGGCGTCCACGCTCGAGGACCGACTCGAGGACGACAGCGCGGCTATCGAAGACCGTGAGGGCGACCTCGAGGAACTCGCTGACGAGATTGCGACGACTCGAGCGAAGTTCGACGACGCGCCGATTGCGTTCGGTGAGGCAGCCGACAAACGCGAGGAACTCGAGCAGCGCCGCGAGGAGTTGACCGACGAGATCAACGAGAGTACTGCAGAACGCAAAACCGTCGAAAACGCAATCGATGAGGGCGAGCGCCTGCTCGAGGAAGGCAAGTGTCCAGAATGTGGCCAGCCAGTCGAGGAGTCACCACACGTCGACGTTCTTGATGACAAACGCGAGGAACTGACGACTATCGAGGAACGGCTCGCGGAACTCGAGGCCGACCGCGAGGACCTCGATGACCGACTCGAGCGACTGGCAGACCTCCGCGACGCCGAGCGCCGTGTCGAGCGACTCGAGGAAAACCGTGAGAATATCGAGCAGTTGCTCACGGAGAAACGCGACACGCTCACAGAGCGACGTGAGCAGCGCGAGACACTGCTCGAGGATGCCGAGGAGTACGAATCCGAGGCTGCCGAAAAACGCGAGGCCGTGTCTGACCTCGAGGAGACGGTCGAGGACAAACGCGCCGAACTCGGCGAGATCAACAGCGAGCGCGCTGAGATTAAACCCGAACTCGAGTCGCTGCGCCGAATTGCGGACATCGACGACGAACATGACGACATCACGCGCGAGATTGAAACCCTGCGCGAGCGCCGCCAGAGCTGGCACCAGTTGAACGAAGAACGGCGCGACACGCTCTCGAGCAAACGCGAGCGCAAACGCGACCTCGAGTCCGAGTTCGATGACGGCCGCATCGAGACGGCGCGGACGGACAAGCAAACCGCCGAGAGCTACCTCGAGCAGGTTGGAGACAAACTCGACGAACTCGAGGAGAAACGCACCGAGATCCAGAACGCAATTGGTGCCGTCGAGAACGAACTCGAGGAACTCGAGCGGCTTCGCGAGCGACTTTCGGACCTCGAAGCCCGCTGTGAGCAACTCGAATCACTCTATACTGAAGCGGAAACGCTCCAGACGACCTATGGTGAGTTGCGCACAGAGCTTCGGCAACGCAACGTCGAAACGCTCGAGCGACTGCTGAACGAGACGTTCGAACTGGTCTATCAGAACGACTCCTACGCGTCAATCGAACTCGATGGTGACTATCGCCTGACGGTCTATCAGAAAGACGGCGAAGCGCTCGAGCCCGAACAACTCTCCGGCGGCGAGCGGGCGCTGTTTAACCTCAGCCTGCGGTGTGCGATCTATCGCCTGCTTGCAGAAGGCGTCGAGGGCACTGCGCCGATGCCGCCGTTGATTCTCGATGAGCCGACCGTGTTCCTCGATTCGGGCCACGTTACCCAACTCGTCTCGCTAGTCGAGTCGATGCGGAAACTGGGCGTCGAACAGATCGTCGTCGTCAGTCACGACGAGGAACTCGTCGGTGCGGCCGACTCACTCGTCCGCGTCGAAAAAGATGCAACGTCGAACCGCTCGCGACTCGAACAGGGTGAACCGCCGGAGACAGCCCTGCTCGCAGCGGAGTAGTCACTCGCGCAAACGCGTCGCTTGGGCAGGTCCTCGTCGCTGAATGAGAAGCAAACGCCGGTTAGCTATCCTGTACTGGCTGTGTATTCGAGATTGTCGTTGCTTCCGCCTCGCTGGTCGTTTCGTCGTCGGTGTCGCGCTCGTGGTTGTCCGCAGGCGTTCGAATTGCTTCCAGTGCCGTGGTACACTCCTCAGTCAGCCGATAGCCGCGTTCGCCACCGACAGCTGTTTCGTCGATCAGGTCTGCCGACGAGAGGACCGTCAATCGCCCGTGCAGATCGCTCTCACAGCAGGTATCGGCTTCGAGCAGCGCTCGGACGGAGAGTGGGCCACGCGCCTCGAGTTCGAGGAGGATTCCCAACGTCGTCTCGTCGTGAACGTTTGTCAGGAGCGTTCGAACGGCTGGCGAGATCGTCTGTGCGAGGGTTTCGAACGTGCTCTCGTCGCTCGACTCGAGGCGGTCGTTCTGGATGTAGCACTCGTTTCCAGTGTCTGGGTCACGAACGAGGCTGGCCTGTGTGGACTGTTTGAGCAAGAGGTACCGCTTTCCCGTATCGTCCTGGACGGTTTTCATGATGAGTCTGGGTCGTCCGGTACCCGTTGTTCGGCGACCTCGCTTGAAGGCCTTTCGCCACTGTCACCAGTATCGTCCTCGCGCTCGTCGGTGTCCTCATTGGTCTCATCGTCATCGGCCTCACGCGAGCGCTGGTACTGCCTGTATCGCCGGAACGCGAACCCGAACAGGACGACGCCGATCACCAGCAATGGGATACCGCGGTCTGTCGAGCCGTCGAAGATCAGAAAGAGCGCCCCAAGCGAAACGGCGAGAACGGCCCCGTTGATCACGAGCACGAGCGCGACGAACGTCTCGAGGAGGTCGTCGGGAATCTCCGAGAAGTCGACGTCCTCGAACTCGGTTGCAACGTCTGACTCTGGCTCGAGGGAGTCTGGATCCGTTATGTCGGGAATGCTGGCTGCCTCGAGTTCGGTATCCGACTTGAGGTCCGACACAAATCCCGAGCCGGCGTCTTCCGTCTCGACTTTCGGAATCGACAGGCCGTCGCGCTCGCCGTCCGAGCCATCGGCTGGGCCAGACTCGTCTGCGTCGTGATCGGACCGGTCGGTTCCCACAGTAGCTCTGTGGTGGAGCGCCACAAAAAGGATTCGCGTTCATATTCGTGACGAACGCGGTTGAAACGATTAAACGACGTCCTCGAGCGTCAACGTCTTGGATGTCTCCACCCAGGCGAGGGGATTTTCCGCGTCATAGAAGACAACACCGTCGTCAATCTCGTAGGATTCAATCGTCTCGACGCCTGCGGGTTCACTACTCGGTTCACGCCCGTCCGCCGTGTCATCAGAAATACGGGTTGACAACGTCGATCACCTATGACTATGGTATGTGTTACCACATTATATGTCTTGTTGCTCCCGCAAGGTTGGCGGGGAGTTTTGGGTGGCGCGACTTTAGGCGAGATTTCCCGCTGTCTCGAGTGCGGATTGCAGGGGTTTTTATCCAGCCGTTTCCAACTGCGATATCATGACTGAGGCGGGTCAGAGCGGACTTTCAGAGTTTGCCACGACGGCCGACGACGCAGACGCACAAGCACGGCCGGACGAGGAAGCGGCCCACGTCGCCGGCAACGGCGGCTCGAGCGCTGCGGAGGTTATCGACGTTCTCGAGGAAACGCTGCCCGAAGCACAAGGCGAACTCGAACTCGCCGTCATGCAGGTCGACTACACCATCGCGGGCTACGGCGACGAGGAACGGCCCATCATGCACGTCTTCGGTCGTACCGCCGAGAACGAACTCGAGCACGTCCAGGTCGTCGGCTTTCGACCGTACTTCTACGCGCCGACGGAGACACTCGAGCGCCCGCCCGAAGACCAGTACGACCGCCTGACCGACAGCGAAACGGAAGACGAGAACGGCGACTCCTACGAGAGTATCCGTGGCGAGGACCTCACGAAGATTTTCGGCCAGACGCCTCGAGACGTTGGGCAAATCCGTGATGACTTCGAGCACTACGAGGCCGACATCCTGTTCCCGAACCGGTTTTTGATCGACAAGGATATCCAGAGTGGCATTCGCGTCCCGGAACGACGCGCTAACGACGATTCGCTCGTCGTTCCCCACACCGAGGTTGAAGCCGTCGACGTCGACGCTGACCCGCGCGTTCTGACGTTCGACATCGAAGTCGAGGACCGCCACGGCTTCCCAGAAGACGGCGAGGAGCCAATTGTCTGTCTGACCAGCCACGACTCCTACCGCGACGAGTACGTCATGTGGGTCTGTGCGGCTGAGAGGGGCAACGGTGAGATCCCCGCGGAGATCACCGACTACGAGCCAATCGAGGGTGCAATCGACCACGAGGTCCGCGCCTTCGACGCGGAAGAGGCCATGCTCGAGGCCTTCGTCGACTACGTCCGAGAGACGGATCCGGACGTCATGACCGGCTGGAACTTCGAGGATTTCGACGCGCCGTACTTCCTCGACCGCCTCGAGGAGTTGCAGGGACCACACCACGACTACGATCTCGAGATCGACCGCCTCTCTCGCATCGACGAAGTCTGGCGCAGTAACTGGGGCGGTCCCGACATCAAAGGCCGGGTCGTCTTCGACCTGCTGTATGGCTACCAGCGAATGGTGTTCTCCGAACTCGACTCGTACCGACTCGACGCTGTCGGCGAGGCCGAACTCGGCGTCGGCAAGGAGCGCTACGCCGGCGACATCGGTGATCTCTGGGAGGACGATCCGACACAACTGCTCGAGTACAACCTCCGGGACGTCGAACTCTGTGTCGAACTCGACCGCCAGCAACACATCATCACGTTCTGGGATGAGGTGCGCGCGTTCGTCGGCTGCAAACTCGAGGACGCGCCGACGCCGGGCGATGCGGTGGACATGTACGTCCTGCATCAGGCCTACGGCGAGTTCGCGCTGCCCTCGAAGGGCCAGCAGGAAGCGGGCGAGGAGTACGAGGGCGGGGCCGTCTTCGAGCCGATTACGGGCGTCAAAGAAAACGTCACTGTCCTCGACCTGAAGTCGCTGTACCCGATGTGTATGACGACGATCAACGCGTCGCCAGAGACGAGAGTTGATCCCGACGAGTACGACGGCGAGACCTACGAAGCGCCCACTGGGACGCACTTCCGGAAGGAACCTGACGGTGTGAACCGGACGATGATTACGGAACTGCTCGCTGAGCGCGAGGAAAAGAAAGCGCTGCGAAACGAGCACGAACCTGGATCGCCCGAGTACGAGCAGTATGACCGCCAGCAGGGAGCCGTGAAGGTCATCATGAACTCGCTGTATGGGGTGTCGGGCTGGGAGCAGTTCCGCCTCTACGACAAGGAGGCAGCGTCCGCAATCACTGCAACCGGACGCGATGTGATCGAGTTCACCGAGACCGCTGCAAACGAACTCGACTACACCGTCGCCTACGGCGACACCGACTCCGTTATGCTCGAGCTTGGCCCGGACGTCTCCAAAGACGACGCCCTCGAGCAATCGTTCGAGATTGAGGAGTACATCAACGGGCGGTACGACGACTTTGCGCGTGAGGACCTGAACGCAGAGGAGCACCGCTTCCAGATCGAGTTTGAGAAACTCTACCGGCGATTCTTCCAGGCTGGCAAGAAGAAACGCTACGCTGGCCACATCACCTGGAAAGAAGGCAAAGACGTCGACACCGTCGACATCGTCGGCTTCGAGTACCAGCGTTCGGATATCGCTCCGATCACCAAGGAAGTCCAGCACCGAGTCATCGAGATGATCGTCAAGGAGGGTGACGTCGAAGGAGCCAAGGAGTACGTCAACGGCATCATCGAGGACGTCCAGGCCGGCGACATTAGCCTCGAGAACATCGCGATTCCAGGTGGCATCGGCAAGCGACTGGACAACTACGATACCGACACGGCCCAGGTTCGGGGCGCGAAGTACGCGAACCTGTTGTTGGGAACGAACTTCCAGCGCGGGAGCAAGCCCAAGCGACTCTACCTCAAGCGCGTCGACCCCGCCTTCTTCCGGCGGATGGAAAGCGAAGAAGGGTTTGATCCCCAGCAGGATCACCTCTACGGGGCGTTCAAGCGCGACCCCGACGTCATCTGTTTCGAGTACGACGACGAAATCCCACCCGAGTTCGAAGTCGACTACGACACCATGCTCGAGAAAACGCTCAAAGGGCCAATCGAGCGCATTCTCGAGGCGCTCGGAGTTTCGTGGGACGAAGTCAAAAACGGTCAAGAGCAAAAAGGCCTCGACAGTTTCATGTGAGCGCTCGATGCGCTGAGTGACGTTCCACACTTGTCTGTGAGTGCCTGTCGAACACGTTCGGATATACACTGAATCGGGTCCATCCCGCAATTCGATTTTCCCTTTCGAAAACTTATTTTGCTCTTGTGGGACCGTATCCAATTGGATACGAAACCGTTATCAGGCCAACGACCGACCGTTCACACGACAGAGTACTATGGCACGTCTCGAACTACGCAACCTACACGCAGAAGTGGCGGAGGGCGACGAGAAGATTCTTGAGGGTGTTTCCCTCGAGGTCGAGTCGGGCGAAATTCACGCCCTGATGGGTCCAAACGGCTCCGGGAAGTCGACGACGGCCAAGGTCATCGCTGGCCACCCGGCCTACGAGGTCACCGACGGTGAAGTACTGCTTCACCTCGAGGACGAGGAGTTCGGCGCGGACATCGAGATCGACGAGGACCAGCGCACCTGGGACCTCCTCGACCTCGAGCCAAACGAGCGCGCGGCACTCGGTATCTTCCTCGCGTTCCAGTATCCCGCCGAGATCGACGGCGTCACGATGACGAACTTCCTGCGAACCGCACTGAACGCCAAGATCGAAGAGCGCGAAGAGCTCTTTGAGGACGACGAGGGTATCGACGAAGACGACGAAGACGACGGCTTCGAGACCTCGCCCATGGAGGGCAACGTCGACGAGGGCGAAGTTGGCGTCGCCGAGTTCCAGCAGATCCTCCAGGAGAAGATGGAACAACTGGACATGGATGAGAAGTTCGCCCAGCGCTACCTCAACGCCGGCTTCTCCGGTGGGGAGAAGAAACAGAACGAAGTCCTTCAGGCAGCCATCCTCGAGCCCTCGGTCGCCGTGCTCGACGAGATCGACTCCGGGCTGGACATCGACCGCCTACAGGACGTTTCGAACGGCATCAACGCGCTGCGCGACGAGCAGGGCACTGGTGTCCTTCAGATCACCCACTACCAGCGCATCCTCGATTACGTCGAGCCGGATCACGTCCACGTGATGCTCGACGGTCAGATCGCCAAAAGCGGCGGTCCAGAACTCGCCGAAGAACTCGAGGATAAGGGGTACGACTGGGTCCGCGACGAAGTCTACGGCACCGCGTAACCGTTTGTGGCTAGAACAACCGTAATAACGCCAGAGCCGTAAACACGACTACATACAAATCATGAGTTCCGATCAAGACCACCTAAAAGAGACAGACACTGAGGCCCGGTTCGAGTTCAAGAAGGAGGAGAACTCCGCAGTCAGATCCGGCAAGGGGCTAACCGAAGAGGTCATCCGCATGATCTCCGAGGACAAAGACGAGCCCGAGTGGATGCTCGAGCGCCGTCTCCGCGCGCTCAAGCAGTATCACAACATGCCGATGCCGACCGACTGGCCCGGCCAGCCGGATCTAACCGAACTGGATATCGAGGAGATCGTTCCCTACATCCGCCCGGACGTCGACAAGCGCGAAGGCGTCGATGACTGGACGGAGCTGCCAGACGAGATCAAAGACACCTTCGACAAGTTGGGTATTCCGGAAGCCGAGAAGAACGCCCTCTCGGGTGTTGGTGCCCAGTACGAGTCTGAGGTCGTCTACCAGAACATGCAAGAACAGTGGGAGGAGAAAGGCGTGGTCTTCATGAATATGGACCGCGCGGTCAAAGAGCACCCAGAACTCGTCAAGGAGTACTTCATGACGACCTGTGTGCCCCCAAGCGACAACAAGTTCGCTGCACTCCACGGTGCCGTCTGGTCCGGTGGATCGTTCGTCTACATTCCCGAGGACGTCACCGTCGAGATGCCGGTCCAAGCGTACTTCCGGATGAACTCGGAAGGGATGGGGCAGTTCGAGCACACGCTCATCGTCGCCGAGGAAGGCTCGGAAGTCCACTACATTGAGGGCTGTTCCGCACCAAAATACGGTGCCCACAACCTTCACTCGGGCTGCGTCGAGGTCTTTGTCGGCGAGGACGCTCACGTCCAGTACTCGACCGTGCAGAACTGGTCGAAGAACACGTTCAACCTGAACACCAAACGCGCCATCTGTGAAGAAAACGCCACGATGGAGTGGGTTTCCGGCAGCATGGGCTCGAAAGCGACCATGCTCTACCCGTGTACGATCCTCAAGGGCCGCGGCGCGACGGACACCCACATCACCATCGCCTTCGCGGGCGAGGGACAGAACATCGACACTGGTGCGAAGGTCTACCACAACGCACCCGAGACGAGTTCGACCATCGAATCCAAGTCGATCTCCAAAGACGGCGGCCGCACCAACTACCGCGGTCTCGTCCACATCGCCGACGGTGCAGAGAACTCGAGCACTGCCGTCGAGTGTGACGCCCTGATGTTCGACAACGAGTCCACCTCGGACACCATGCCGTACATGGAGATCGAGGAGTCGAAAGTCGACGTCGCCCACGAGGCAACCGTCGGTAAAATCGGCGACGAGGACATCTTCTACCTTCAGTCCCGCGGCCTGGACGACGACGACGCCAAGAAGATGATCGTCGCCGGCTTCATCGAGCCGATCACGGAAGAACTGCCAATCGAATACGCGGTCGAACTCAACCGCCTCATCGAACTCGAGATGGAGGGAAGCCTCGGATAATATGAGCACGACGCAGGTACACGCCAATCTGACTGACGAACAGGTACGCCAAATTTCGGGCGACTTAGACGAACCCGAGTGGCTGCTCGAGACGCGTCTCGAGGCCCTCGAGGCACTCGAAGACCTCGAGATGCCAGACGTGATTCGGACGCCGGGTCGCGACTGGACGAATCTCCACGAACTCGACTACGAATCGCTCGTGGATCCGCTGAACGCAGCGGAGAACAAGGATCAGGTTGGACCAGACGACGTCGACGTGCTGCCGTGGGCAGAGGCAGTCGCCGAGCACGAAGACCTCATCAAAGAGCACTTTGGCTCTATCGTCGACCCACAGGAGAACTATCTGACGGCGCTGTCGACGGCGCTCTTTAGCACCGGAACCGTCATCTACGTTCCCGAAGGCGTCGACGCCGAGGACGTGACGATCCGAACCGAGCAGAACTCCCGCTCGCTGTTCAACTACACGCTCGTCGTCACCGAGGAATCGAGTTCAGTGACGATTCTCGAGCGTCAATCCACTGGTGAAGAGCAGGACGAACAGTACTACAGCGGTATCGTTGAGGTCATCGCCGGCGAGAACAGCAACGTCCAGTACGGCAGTCTCCAGAATCTCTCGGAGGAGGCCTACAACTTCTCGCTCAAGCGCGGGGACGCAGGCACGTACGCGACGATTGACTGGATCGAAGTCAACCTCGGGACGCAGCTGACGAAATCCGGCGTTTCGACGGAGCTCAATGGCGACTCCTCGGAGACGCAAATCGTCGGTGCGTTCTACGGCCACAACGACCAGCACTTCGACATCGACGCGAAGGTCTGGCACCGTGCCGAACACACGACGGCCGACCTCGTCACCCGCGGCGTCACCGACGACGTTGCGCGCTCGGTCTACGAAGGCGTTCAGGACGTCGGCCGCGACGCCTGGGACACCAGTTCCTACCAGCGCGAGAACACGCTGATGCTCTCGGATGAGTCCGAGGCCGACGCCTCGCCGAAACTGATCATCAACAACCACGACACCGAAGCCTCCCACAGCGCGACGGTCGGTCAGATCGACCAGGAGGACCTGTTCTACATGACCTCCCGCGGCATCGATCCCCGCTCCGCGCGCAACATGCTCGTCGAAGGCTTCTTCGTCCCCGTCATGGAGGAAATCGCCGTCGACGAACTCCGCGAAGACCTCGAGGAACTGGTGGGCGCTCGACTCCGCCAGCGCGAGTAAGGCCGCGGCGATCCTGTTGTTTTTGCGATTACGATCCGTCTCGTCACTCCCGAGTGACTGCATTAGTGCCCATCGCAGCCACTCTCCGAGACGACTAAGTGACCCCGGCCCGCTTGTGTGGATATGAGTTTAGGACAGCGTGTCTCGAGCGACCACCAGTTGGCCCGATTGCTCCAGATCGGGGTCGTCCTGGAGGAGGTCGTCGAGTCGCGTGCCGCCCATCATCGCGAGTCGCTGCCCGCCGAGGACCGGGCGGATCTCGATGAAGCGGTCCAGGAACTGCTCGAGGAGGCCACCAACGAATCGGCCGAGCATCGCGAACGACTCGAGGCGTTGATCGCCGAACTCGACGCCGAAACGGTCCCCTACGAGGAGATCAACGCTTTGGTCGACGCCCAGTACGGCCCGCCGGAGGATACCGACGGCGTCCTCTACGATCAATTGGCAAACGAGGAGACGGCCTACAAGTTCTATGACGATCTGATCGACGCCATCGAAGCGTCCGAGAGTGACTTCGCAATCGAACGCGAGCGCGTCCTCGAGACGCTGTATGAGATCCGCGAAGAGGAAAAAGAGGGCGTCGAGGCAGTCACGCAGATCATGGAGCGACGAGCATGACCGGCGCGACGACTCACACCGCAACGCGAGCAGTGGGGACATCCATCGAGACAGACACGGTCACCGGAGGAACGCGATGAATACAGCAGATCAGTATCTCAAGGCAGTCTATCTCGCACAACGTATCGAAGACGGCCCAGCATCGACGGGCACACTCGCAGACCTCCTCGAGGTAAGCCCAGCCAGCGTCAACGAAATGATCGGCAAACTCGAGGACCGTGGACTGGTCGAACACGAGAAGTATAAAGGGGCAACGCTCACCGATGAGGGTCTCGAGCGTGCACACAACGCCCTCCAGACCTACTGTATCATCGAGCGATTCCTCGCAAACGTTCTCGAGGTCGAGGAGTTCCGCGATGAGGCCCACGCACTCGAGAGCGTCATCGACGATACGGTTGCAGAGCGCCTCGATACGATCATCGACCGCCCGGAAGAGTGTCCGGACTGTTTCGATGCGGAAAACGACTGCTGTGAACTCCTCGAGGCCGGTGGGTGTGCGGACTGAGCGGGTCTGACTCGAGTCCTTAGTGTTCGTCACCGAATCGGAGATAGCGATGGCCAACGAACGCGGCAATGATCAGTGCGATAATCACGGTTAGTGAGAGCCCGAACGGCAGTCTCGAGGTGTCGCCGTCCCAGTCGTCCTCGAAGACGGTCGCGTAGTAACTCGCCGCAGCCTCGCCGTGGAGGGCAACGAGGACTTCACGATTGTTCTGAAACGCGTTTTCGTTCCAGTTTGCGCTGCCAACGACGGCGACCTCGCGGTCGATGATCACGCCTTTCGCGTGAATCTTTTCGAACGACGACGTGTCCTCGAGCAGTCGGGCCTCGAGTGAGGCGTCGTTGTCGACCGCCTGCTCGAGTTCGGTTGCGACGGCAGCGTTTTCGTCTTCGTGATACCACGTCGAGTCGAGCAGGAGTTTGACGTCGACACCGTCGTCGGCAGCCTTGAGGGCGGTGTCGACCAGCGAGAGGTCTGCATCGAGGCTGGCTTGCTTGATGAGAATTTCCTCGTCAGCGCCAGCGAGTAGTTCGTTGAGACGACCTTCGGCGTTATCGGGAGCGACGAGGAGTTCTGCCGACTCGACTGGGACCGATTCGGGGTCGTGAGTCGCGGGGAAGGACTGGCCTGTGTTCGCCTCGTCATCGACGAACGTTGCGTTCGCTCGGTAGGCTGCATTCGAGGCGGTATCCCAGCCCGCGAAGTCGGTATCAAAAACGGTTTCGAGGTCTGCCGCGAGGGCTTCGTCCTCGAGTGAGACACCCCAGCCGCGACTCGATTCGCCGCCAACACCTGATGGATTCCAGTTCTCGCTCATCACGAGTACGTGGTCATCGGCCACGGCGTACTTCGGATGGTGATACCGGTAGCGAGCGCCTTCACCACCAGTTGCACGTACCTCAACGCCGTTCTCCTCGAGCATCTCGAGGAGCGATTCTGTCGTCTCAGGGGTGCCACCAACTGGCCCACTCTCGAGGAGGACGGCGACGTCGACACCGCGTTCGTGGGCCGCAACGAGTTCGTCGGCGACCGACTCCGAGGTGAGCGTATAGCCCGCAAGCAGGAGTCGGTCCTCGGCCTCGCGAATCGTCTCGAGTGGGATGTCCGGACCGTCCGGCAGGACGAACACAGTTGCCGACTCGACCTCGGCACTCGAGACGGGGAGACAGGTCGCGTCTCGAGGCCACCACTGGCCGTCTGCGTCTGTCGGGGTCTGTGCCGTCGCCGACGCGGGAGCGCTGTGCGCTGTTCGGTACCACTGGTCGGCAAGTGGCGCACGCTCGTAGGACACCTGATCGACGGGATCGCCGTCAGCGCGCAGCGTCAGTGTGTCACCGTCAACAGCGAGCCGAAGTGTCCCCTCGAGTTCGAGCACGCGTTCGTCGGTCAACTGCGCAGTTTCGGTGGCGTTCATGCTTACGGCGACGCGTCCGGAGACAGTCTCGTTCGGTAGCCTCGCCGTCGTATGCCCGTCAGTCAGCGACCAGTTCTCGAGTGTGGTCTTCGGCGGCGTCTCGAGGACGAGATACTCACCGGCGTTGCCGTACGTCGTCGGATTAGGATAGAGTTCAACGATTTGTGGCGCGGCTTGGTGGTCGCTCGCGCTCGAGTGGGAACCGGCGTCGGCGACAGCGGTGTGTCCTGTTGCCGCGTTTTCACCCCTAGCTTGAGCGATCTGTGCTCGTGGGCAGGCTGGGTCGTCGAGTGAGTCCCCTGTCGCTGCCCCGTGTCGGATCACGTCGTGATGCGTGCCCGCCTCGAGCGTCGACGTGGCAGCGATGCTAGTGAGAGCGCCACCCGTCCCAATGACAACGAGTACGAGCAGGCACAGGGCGACGTATCGACCCATCGCTCTCTCTGGCCGCCCGTTCGTATATAAATCCTCGAACCGATGTGCCACGGGACGGACTCGAAACTGCGAGCGTGTTCCGGCAGAGAATACTTGTGTACTGGTGGCAAATCTTCGACGAAGAGGATGAACAATCAGTATGGATCGGTCGAGGACCTACGGCAGGCAGCCCTAGACCACTCTATCGACGACATACTTCGATTGTGTTCGCGTCCACACGTTCGAACAGTGATTGCGGCGCTTTACTCGCGGCCAGACACCACGCTCGAGCAGTTGAGCACTGTCTGTGCCGGCTCCGTTGCGGTCACTGACGACCGACTCGCGACCCAGCAAGACTTCGACCAAATCCAACGACAGCTGTATCATGCAACGCTCCCACGACTCGAGGAGTTCGGCTGGATCACGTTCGATCACGAAACAGGAACAGTCAAAGAGACTGGCATTCCCGATGCGATGTATACGTTTCTCGGGGTCGACGAAACCGAATGAACGGCCTTCACGACGCTCTCGATTCCGTCCGAACCCGACAGAAGGAACTCGAGGTGTATGCATCCGATTCCGAGATAGCAGTCGAACTCAAACAGCAGTTCGCGACACGACATGTCGATGTTGTCTCCCGCTCGCTGGCAGGACAGAAGCCCCCAGGGTTCGCCGTTCTTCGGACAGGGAATGGCGATTTCCTGGCTGCACTCGGTCTCGACCGGTTCGAGGCGCTGATTTCGCCTGATGTACTGCCTCCCTGGGAGGCCGAGACGACCGATACCGACCTGACTGAACTGTTTGATTTCCTCGAGAATACGCTCTTTAGCTCCTACGACCGACAACAGATGCTGGCCGCCGCTCGCGAAATCGAAGAACGAGCGTGGCGAACTGGGACTGGAACGTTGTATACTGGTTTCCAGACCGAAGCCGCGCTCTCGGCGCAAACGGACGTCTACGAACGGCTGGGAAGCCATCATGACCTCTCGGTGGTCGTCTTCCTACGCGAGGACTGGGATACACCGCTCGAGAATGTGACCGTCGTTTCGAACGTTGCGATGGAACTCGGCGTGTTCTGGTTCGTGATTTTCGACGGCGGCAGCGACGGCCAGCAATGTGCACTGCTGGCAGAAGAACGGGAACCTGGCTCATTTTACGGATTCTGGACGTATGAACGCGATCTCGTCGACGAACTCGTTGCGTACCTCGAGTCAACGTATCGCCACCCGTAGTCGCTGAATCAACAGAACAGGCTGGCTCAGGCGACTGGCTCGAGGTCGACGTTATCGGCTTCGGCTTTGACGAGGTAGGCGCGGTCGTCGTCGTAGTCGGCGACGATCTCGAGGGCGTCAACGGTCCCGATCTGGGCGAGTGCCCAGGCGGCACTTGCGCGGACGCGATCTTCCTCGTCGTCCGCGAGGATGTCCGCGAGCGGGTCGATGGCTCGCGTATCACCAATCAGACCGAGTGCGCGAGCGGCCCAACTTCGCACGTCGGCGTTGTCTTCGGCGAGTTGTTGGGCGAGTGGCTCGACAGCGTCTGCAGCCCCTACTTCACCGAGTGCTCTGAAGGCGGGCTTTTGCAGGTCCGGGTTGGAGTCGACGTAATCGACGAGCGCGTCAACGACTTCTTCGTCTGCGACGCCGATCTTGCCGAGAATCCGCATCGCCGCCGTATCTCGGCGGCCGGCCTTTTGGACCATCGGTTCGATGGCCGCTTCGGGCCCCATTCGTTCTAAGGCCTCGAGACAGTGATCTTCCATGAACTCCGAGCCGAGGCTGTCGTAGGCCAGCAGGATCTGGTCGACGTTCCCCCGTTTCTCGTGGACCTTCAGGGCGTGCCACTCCGGCGGGAAGTCCTTGACGTGATCGAGAACGTCATAGAACCCTTCACGGCGGAGTTGTTCACGGACCTCGAGGTCGGTCCACTCGGTGGCCTCGTCGATGTCGTCTTCGAAGTCGTCGGTCGCCTCGAGCAAGGCGGCAATCGTCTCGGCGTCATCGTCGGCGTCGAGGTCTGCTGCCTCGACGGCGTCGGTGGCCTCCGCGAGCGTGTCGCCGAGTCCTTCGCGGACCGCTTGACCGTTTTCGACTGCGTTGTCGCCCAGTTCGGCTCCGCTTGCAGGCTCGAGGTCACCGGGAACGGCCACATCGCTGCCGAGCAAACTGTTGAACTCCGCGAGGAACTCATCGACGGCGACGATCAGTTCCTCGTCGCCTTCGACGCTCCAGCGGGTACCCGTAATCGTCCCGCTGACGCCCTCTATTTCGCTGATGACGTCCTCGCCGTAGGGACCGCGCTGGTCCTCAAGATCGTCCTCGAGATCGGAGAGGTCGCTTTCGATGTCGTCGTGGCGCTCTTGGAGTTCCTCCTCGGGGGCTGGTTCGTCGTCTTCGTCATCCTCGTCGTCCGATTCCGGTGGCTCTGGAATCTCGACCGACTCGAGTTCCTCGCGGAACGACTCGAGGTCGGCTTCGACGACGTCCAGATCGGGTTCAGTCTCGGCCGACTCGAGATTCGAATCTAGTTCCTCGAGGTCGTCCTCGAGTCCGTCGAGACGGGTTCGAATGGCCTCGAGATCGACGGGTTCCGTGTCGTCTGTCTCCGGTGACTCGTCACCGTTCGTTTCGTCCTCACTCATGGTACCACCCGGGACGACGCCGACGCGTGACTGTGTTCATGTTTTACGGTCGTGTCAGGATCGCCCTAAGCGTTTCCATGCGCGTCGGTCTCGGCTGCCTGTGATTCCTCGGCTGACCGCCAGTAGAGCCATGGTCCGAACGCCATGTAGGCGATTCCAAGCGTCAAGAGCGCATACGGAAACGTTCGCCCGGCGACGTTGGGAATCAGAATCGCAAGGACGTGGACAACGCCCATAATGCCGGCGTCGCGTGCGAGCAGGTCGGGGTAGCGGATGCGCGAGACCATCAGGTAACAGAACGCGCCGGTGATCGCGAGGATCAGCCACGGATCCGTGACGCCAGCTAAAATCGCCGCGCCGAGGATCGTCGCTGCGAGCGTCGTCTGGACACCTTCCGTGTAGTTCCCCGAGATGTCGTAGGCTGTGTACATGCCGAGGCGGACGACGGCGGCCGCGACGAACATCGCACAGACGATGGCGACGAGTACGAGTTCAAGTGTGACGGTCTCGAGGGTGATCGTCAGGCCGTCGGTCACGACGAGAAAGGCGAGGACGGCGGGGGCGACGGCAAAGGAGGCGACGTCGGCAAGCGAGTCGAGGTAGGGGCCGGCGTCGGTGCCGCCGTAGCGGCGTGCAAGGAGGCCATCGAGACCGTCTGCGACGGCAGCCAGCAGGATCAGGCGAGCAGCGAGATCGATATCGACCATGGCGACAACGACGGCGACGAATCCGAGCGCAGCGTTTGCGACGGTCACTGCGTCGGCAATGCCGAGTCGGCCGACGAACCGCGGAAGCATATGCGCGGAATCGACGGGCCGATACCTTACGTGTTTTTGTTTGCCACGGGGTGACCCCGTCATTCGACGGCTCCAAGTCCGTGGGAACGAACCGGGGCGGTTATATCTCACGCAGGCCGAGAATCGAGTATGAACCGGCGCGTCTATCTCGCCGCCGCTGGAACCTCCGTTGCTGCGAGTCTCGCAGGGTGTACCTCCGCACTGAGTCTTTTTGATGATGACCCATCCAACCCCTGCAGCGGCGAGGACTGTGATATCGGTATGAGCCGTAACTCGTTTCTCCCCCAGGAGTACGAAACGTCCGTCGGCGACACCGTCGTCTGGAAGAACACAAGCGGTGCCGACCACACTGTCACCGCACTCGAGGACGGCATTCCCGACGACGCGGAGTACTTTGCAAGCGGCGGGTATGACGACGAAGCAACCGCTCGAGCAGCCTGGCACGACTCCCGAGGCGGGCGAATTGGGCCGCGACAGACGTTCGAGCACACGTTCGAGGTTCCGGGGCGTTACGTCTACTTCTGCGAACCACACTTCGAACCCGGCTCGATGTCCGCCGTGCTCTACGTCACCGAGTGAGTCGGCTGCCTCGAGACGTTCACCGGTCGCTGTGGTTACTTATCCAAACCGTGTCGTCGTACGAAAGCCACCAGTTCTTGCCGTTGACGCTCCGACATACTGTACGATGATTGGACTGACGGTCGCGAAAAAGGCAGCAACGTACGGCTACAAACGATACGGCATTCCCGGCGCAGTCGCCTCCGGTGCAATCGCGCTGGCAGCGTATATCGGCGTCCGACGCGCGCTCCGGTCTGCAACGGACAACGCAGACGCCGACGTCGACGTCGAAACGCTCACGCAAGCGGTCGATGAGGGCAGTCTCGAGGACGTCCCCGGAGTCGGCTCCGAGCGCGGGAACCAGTGAGGTAAGCAGTAAATCGTTGTAACGCGATATGAGCCGCGTTACTCGCCGCGAATCTCGTCCATGTGGTCGATCCGTTGCTGGACGAGGTCGGGTTTGCCGATGTCGTGGCGCATGTGCAGTCCCTCCTCACCAGCGACTGCGAGGGCGTCTTCGGCGATTGCTTCGGCTTCGGTGATCGAATCCGCGAGGCCAACGAGTGCGAACGATCTCGAGGTCGTCGTGTAAATGCCGTCGTCGCGTTCGTCCACGCTCGCGTAGTAGAGCAACGCATCGCCCGCGCTCTCTTCATCGACTTTAACCTGAGCACCAGCGTCGGGATTCGTCGGATACCCCTCCGGCACGGCGTACTTACAGACCGTTGCCTGGTCGGCGAACTCGAGGTCTGGCACCGACTCGCCGTCGCGGGCGGCCACGAGCACGTCGAGGAAGTCCGTCTCGAGGACCGGCAGCGTGTTCATCGCTTCAGGGTCGCCAAAGCGGGCGTTGAACTCGATGACTTTCGGCCCCTCGCTGGTGAGCATGTACTGGCCGTAGAGAATCCCGCGATAGTCCTCGAGTTCGTCGACGGTCGCCTCGATGATCGAGACGGCTTCGTCGTAGTCTGCGTCGGTCATAAACGGCAGCGCCGTTGCGGCGTCGGAGTAGCTGCCCATGCCGCCCGTGTTTGGTCCCTCGTCGCCCTCGTAGGCGCGCTTGTGATCCTGGACGGCAGGCGCAGTCTCGAACGAGCCGTTGGCGACGAACGCCTGCACGGTGAACTCCTCGCCGATGAGCCGTTCCTCGAGAACGATCCGGTCGTAGTCGGAGTCGCGGATGTACTCCTTGCCCTCCTCGGCGGTCACCTGATCGCCGATGACTTTGACGCCCTTCCCGCCCGTCAGCCCCGCGGGCTTGATCACGAGGTCGCCGTCGTACTCGTCGATGAAGTCACACGCCGCCTCCGGGTCGTCGAACGTCTCGAAATCCGGACAGCCCGGAATGTCGTGCTCTGCCATGAACCGGCGCTGGAACGCCTTGTCCGTCTCGATGCGGGCGTCGGCCTCTTTCGGGCCGAACGGGTAGACGCCCGCGTTCTCGAGTTCGTCCGCGACGCCGGCCTCGAGCGGTGCTTCCGGGCCGATAACGGCAATCGTCGCGTCGACATCCTCGGCGTACTCGACGACAGCCTTCGGGTTCGTCGTCTCGAGCGTCTCGAACTCGCTGGCAATCTGTGCGATGCCGGGATTTCGGTTCCCAGCGCAGGCGTAGAGGTCTGCCTCGCTATCCTCGAGCGCGCGGGCGATTGCGTGTTCGCGGCCGCCACCACCGATCAGAAGCACGTTCTCTCGCATGGGAAATAGCGGGACGCACGAACCTGTAAGCGTTGCTCTTTTCTCGAGTGAAAGTATGCACAATCGTGTCTGCACCGATTCCGTCGCGAGCATTGTGAGACGTTGTTGTGATTGACCACATCGTTTATGGTGTTGTGCCGAGTAACAACAGCTGATGACGGGTCGTGAGGACGACGAAGCCGTCGCGGTCATCGACGTGACGAAGGATTTCGGTGAGACGTTCGCTGAAATTCGCGCGTGGAACGTTCCGTCGTCTGATCGATACCCTGACGGGGTAAAATACTCGATGCAGTACGGCACGACAGACGGCGAGACGATCATCCGATACGACAACTTCCCGGACCATCCCGACGCTGCACAACATCACAAACATCTGTCGAACGGTGATGTCGAGGACATCGAATTCACCGGCCTTGAACCGCTCTACGACCGCTTCAAACAGGAGGTACGTACGCATGGCGAACACTGGTAACTCAACGACCGACGAACGGACGATGCACATTCGCTTCCAGCGTGGTGACGAGGATAGCCTCCGTGATGCACTGCGGGGACTCGACCGCGGCGAGGAGGTTGCGCCACACTTCGAGGTAATCTTCGACCACCCTGACGACGTTCACCGCGTCACGCGGCCAAAGAACCTCGAGTTGCTTCGTGCGCTCGTCCAGCACGAACCCGAAAGCATTCGGGAGACGGCTCGCCTCGTCGACCGTGACGTTCGACAGGTGCATACGAATCTCGAGGAACTCGAGTCGCTACACCTCCTCGAGTTCGAGGAGGACGGACGGCGGAAACGACCAACGGTCTGGTATGACTCAATCGAGGTTGATCTGCCGCTGGATATCCCACCGGGAACTCGAGACGAAGCAAACGCGTAGGCACGCGTGTGGCAGGTGTCCGAGCAGACATGTCCGTCGATCACGCGTAAAACAGCGGCGGCCGCCGATCTCCGCCGTACTCCTCAGATTGGATATCCTCGAGCATGTCGTCTCCAGCATCACCGAGCAATTGATCGAGGATGTCCACGGCCGCCTCTCGATGGAGCGGCTGGTTGTCGTTTCCACACTGCTCGTCCATCACGCAGGCGGGACAGCCATCGACGCGGCCACAGTCACAGTCCGCAATGTGCTCGCGTGCCCGTCGCGCGACCGCCTCGAAATTCTCGTAGATCGCCCGCGCAAATCCGAGGCCCCCGTCGATCCCGTCGTAGATGAACCAGCCGCTGGCTGGCTCGTGCTCGAGACCCATCGCAATCTCTCGAACGGTCGCCTCGGCGGCGGCGATGTTCTGTGGCGCGGCGGTGTCGTCCGCTGCATTCCTGTGCCCATTTGCGTCCGCTTCGACACTGTCCTGTGCGAGATGCGAGTCGATTGATAACGTCGCCAACCCACCCAGATCGCGCTTGTCGACCATCAACTCGAGCGGGGCGACGCCAATCGTCGCGTGCTCGGCCGCGTGAAGCCCGCCTGCGTAGCCGAGGTGAGCCGTTTCTGCGAATTCGCCGTCCATTCCTGGTACATCGAAGTTGCGATACTTCTCGACCAGCGCGTCCTCGATAGACTGGGGGACCTCGAGCCAGCAGAGGTGGGTGTCGATGGACAACGGCGGATTCTCGGTGGGGATCGCCTGGGCTTTCTTTTTGCCGCCGTGGACGGCGACCTTGTCGTAGGTGCCGTGATACACCAGCACTCGGCCGCGGCCGAAATGCAGCGTGAAGTCGTCGATGTCGCGGGACTCCTCCGAGACCGCATCAAGGACCGTCACGTCCGTTTGCGTGCGCGTGTAGTAGTCCACGTCCGTCGGGCGCAGCGTCACTGCGGGGCGGGGGGTCTCGTGATCCACGTCGACAACTTCGTACTGTCGGCCCTGATGCAACCGGACCGCTCCCTCGTGAAAATCCCGCAAAACGCGTTCCTCTGCGAGCGGCTCCATCTCTGGGTCGTGGCGTTCGTCGACGCCGTCGGCGAGTTGTACTTCGTACTCCTCGCCCGTCGTTGCGTACAGTGAGACGGACCCCTGCGGACGCGGCGGCCCGACGTAGGAGACGCCCGTCTCGAGTGCGCCCTGTAACTGCCCGGCGCGTCGCCACATCTCGACGGCGCGCTCGAGTCGTTCGCGCTCGGCGAACACGCCGGCATCGCTCTCATCGAGTGCGAGTTCAGCCGCTGCACACCGCAGATGGGTGGCGAAGACGGCGTCGTTGTCGATATCGACCACCGCGTCCTCGACGTCGTTCTCGAGGAGGTAGTCGGGGTGGGTGATGACGTACTGATCTAGCGTGCGATGTTCGGCGACGAGCACCGAGAGCGCGCGCTTTTCACCCCGGCCCGCGCGGCCGATCTGCTGCCAGAACGACTGGCGCTGGCCGGGATAGCCCAACTGCACGGTGGCGTCCATCTCGCCGATGTTGATCCCTAACTCGAGGGCGTTGGTCGAGGCGACGCCGTCCAGAATCCCGGTCTTGAGCTGGTGTTCGGTGCCGTGGCGTTTCTTGCGCGAGTGGCCCGCATGGTAGGGTTCGATTCCGCTGGCGCGCTCGGGATTCGCGTAGTAATGATTCTCGTCACGGAATTTCGCGGCGCGCTTGACCGAGAGTTCCGCGAGCTTTCTCGAGGGCGTAAACAGCAGCGTCTGGGCATCCTGATAGGTGAGATGCGAGAGTACGCGCGGCGCTTCGACGGTGGCGGGGACGCGCTCGAGGATAGCGTCTGTGGGATCTTCCTCCAACTCCTTGCCGCGCTCGTCCTCGCGCGCCCGTGGCGGCGGATTCCACAGCACCAGCTCACGCGGTCCGGTCGGCGATCCGTCCTCGTCGACGACGGTGACGGACTCGTCGATCAGGGCCTCGGAGTGCTCGCCGGGATTGCCGATGGTCGCGCTCGTGAGGACGTACTGTGGGTCCGCGCCGTAGTACTCGAGCACCCGTTTCAACCGGCGGATAATCCAGGCGACGTGCATCCCGTGGACGCCGGTGTAGGTGTGGGATTCGTCGATCACGAGGAGGTCACAGGCCGAGAGAAAGCGCGCCCAGCGGTCGTGGTCGTGCAGGTACGTATTCACGCCCGCGAAGTTCGTGATGATCACGTCGGCTTTCTCGCGAATCCGGCGTCGGTTCTCGCCGCGTTCCGTATCGCCGTCGTACACTGCAACCGTGATCTCGAGGCCGAGGTCGTCGTAGAGGTCGTTGAGTTCGCGCTCTTGATCCCGCGAGAGGGCCTTCGTCGGGTAGCAGACGTACGCTGTCGACTCCTCGCCTCGAGCGCGGGCCTCGAGGACGTTTCGGGCGATCTGGAGCGCGTAAATGCGCGTCTTTCCTGAGGAAGTGCTCGTCGCGACGCAGACGTTCTCGCCGGCAGCCAGCGCCTCGAGCGCTGTAGCCTGGTGCGAGTAGAGGTCGTACTCGAGTGGGGCCGCGAGTTCAGGTTGCAAAATCTCCTCGTTCGGAACCGTTGATGCGTCTCGGCCGGGCAACTCGAGGGTCGTGATATCGTCCGCGGCGCGGGAACCGGGGAACGTGTCGAGTAGTTCGTCGCCGGTGATTGCCACGTCGGTTGCGTCCGTGTCGTGTCCGTACTCGCTCATCTAGAAATCACTTAGTCCGGTTTGCTCGCTGTCTGCTGTGTTGCTCACGTTGCGTGACGTCCCTGTTTTAGCCCACCTCGAGTTCGAATTGCTCGCGCTCGAGTCGGTCGCCTCGAGATGCGGTGCCTCCCGCACCCGCTCGTAGACGTGCCACAGCGCGCGGCAGTCGTCCTCGCAGTAGGCTTCGTGGCGCTCCCACTCGAGTGGCGTGCCCGTGCGCATGAATCGCTGATACGCCGCCGCAGTCTGTGCGCCGTCGAGGCCCGTTTCTGCGTCCTCGTAACCGAGCGCGGATGCGACGGCCTCGAGTCTGTTGGTCCGACCGGGGAGCATCGCGTTCTCGTCCGTGACGGCCCAGAGATAGAGATCGAATTTGGGAATCGACTCCCACTCCTCGGCGTAGTAGGGGGCGTGTGTGGCGATGAACGCGCTCAGATGTCGGTAATCGAAGCGCCAGCCGTTCCACGTCAGCAGCGCCCGATTCGGGTGAACGCCGAGCAGCCAGTCACAGAACGCCTCGAGCACGGACGCCGGATCGCTCGGGTCGTCTCGCTCGACGAACGCGCGGTACTCGTCGCTCGCCGGGTCGTAGACGCCGATCTGCCAGATGATCGTCGGCGAGAGCCCGTCGGTCTCGATGTCGATACAGAGCGGCGGTGTCGACCAGTGTTCGCCGGGCAGCGACTCGTCGGTGAGGCGGCGCGCCTCGCCCGTCTCGAGGACTGCTGCGTGCTGGTGCATCGCCTGTGCGCGCTCGCGACCAACGCCGGGGAGGGAAGCCAGCTGATCGACCGGCATCTCGAGTAACTCCTCGCGCGCCGTCACGCCGTGCTCGGCCAGCCGAGTCGCCGTTTTCGGGCCGATTCCGGACACCGCCTCGAGGCCGAAATCCGTCGCCGAGTACGTCTCGATGTTCGTGACGCCCTCGGCCTCGAGTTCGAGCAGTGCAAGTGAGGCCGCAGTGCCGTAGCCCTCGACGGGGCCGACGCCCTGCACGCGGACGGAAACGCAGTCGTCGCCAGCGGGCTCGCAGGCGAGTGCGGGGTCGTGATCCACGTGCTGGACAGCACCCGTCTCGGCCTCGAGATGCCACAACTCGTCGTAGCCCGCGGGTTCGGCTCCCGTCAGGACGGTCGTGACGCAACCGGCCGGAAGCGCCGCGGCGAGAATGTCGGCGTGCTCGAGGGTGGTCTCGAGCGCCGTCGGCCGCGTCTCCGTTGCGATATCGTCACAGAGAAGCGCCACGACGTCGGGATCCGAAAGCGAACTTGAGACCGCTTCTGGAGACGGCTCGATGGCTCTCACACTCTGGACGCTCAGGACCTCGTGGTCGCCGATTGACTGTCGGCACACTGCGCCGTCGCCCGTCTCGAGCGGCGGGTGAAACGCCGGTGCGTCGAACGAACTGCGCGCACGCGCAAAGGACTGTGGCTCGCGGGTAGGCCCCAGCACCCAGACGGCGTCCGGCTCGAGCGTCGCGTCGATATCTGCGAGCGTCGCCACCGGCCGATCACGGATTGCAGTCGGTGACACGGCGAGGAGCGTGGTATCGGCTCGAGCGGTCATCGGTTACTGGTCGGGAGGCACGGGGGGACAAAGAGGGTTTGGACAGCGCGGTAAAAGTGGAACGGCCTAGACTAACGAGTATGACCATCGTATACTGCGATGTGTATGGACGAGACCACGTATCGAACAATTCGGATCAGCGAAGATGCGTACCAGAAACTCGAGGATCAACGTCTGGATGGCGAGTCACTCTCCGACACTGTTGAACGAATCGTCGGTGACCGCTCGCTGCTTGACCTGGCGGGAATACTCTCTGAAGCGGAAGCCGAAGAACTGCGCGAAGCGATTCACGACCGAAACGAACGGGGAATCTGAACACCCTCCCGTACGAGAAGTCAATACTTTAGTTGGGGACTTCGAATGGCGCGATAATGCAACAGTACCTCGAGTTAGTCGACGCGGCCCTGTCAGAGGGGGCGTACAAGCCCAATCGAACCGGCGTCGATACGATTTCGTCGTTTAGCGAGCACTACGAGATCGACCTCCAGAAGGGGTATCCGCTGCTCACGACGAAGAAACTGGACGGCTTTCGCTGGAACTCGATGATCCACGAGATGTGCTGGTATCTCTCCGGCGACGAGCACATCCGCGACCTGCGCGAAGAGACCAAAATCTGGAACGCCTGGGCTGACGACGAGGGACACCTCGACACCGCCTACGGCCGCTTCTGGCGGCGCTACCCAGTTCCCGAAGACTCGGCGCAGCTTCCGGGCGAGTCCTGGCCCGACGCCGACCAGCAGTGGGTCACCGAGGAAGCCGACGGGCGGCGGACGTTCGACCAACTGCAGTACGTCATCGATACGCTGTCGGATTCGCCGAACTCGAGGCGGCTCATCGTCAACGCCTGGCATCCCGCGAACGCGACCGTCTCGACGCTGCCGCCCTGCCATTACTCGTTCGTCTTCAACGTCCAGGGCAACCGACTGAACTGCCACCTCACCCAGCGCTCGGGCGACATCGCACTCGGGATTCCCTTTAATATTGCAGCCTACGCGCTCCTGACGAAACTCATCGCCCAGCAGACCGGGTTCGAACCCGGCACGTTCGCCCACACCGTCGTCGACGCCCACGTCTACTGCGGCCGCGGCGCGCGCGGTGAGTGGTACGCGGACAACCTCGAGGCGCTCCAGACCCGCCTCGCCGATGTCGACGACCGCGAGGAGTACCTCGCAGTCACGGAGTGGCTCGAGTCCGAAGCGCCCGCCGAAGCCGAGGGCGACGAACGGAAAGACCACGTACCCGGCCTCCTCGAGCAGCTCTCTCGAGAGCCACTCGAGCGCCCGACCCTCGAAATTGCAGACGTCTCGATTGATGACCTCTCGCCGGACGACGTCGAGTTGACGGAGTACGACTCCCACGGCGGCATCAAATTCGGAGTCGCCGAATGAGCGACCGCGGGGCCGGCGATGTGCTTGCTGAGCGCGTCGACCGCGAACTCGTCGGCATCGTCGCCGTCGCAGACAACGGCGTGATCGGCAAGGACGGCGACATGCCGTGGCACATTCCCGAAGACTTGGCCCACTTCAAGGAGACCACGATGGACCACCCGGTCATCATGGGCCGCGTCACCTACGAGGGCATTCTCGAGGCGCTTGGCGAACCGCTGCCCGGCCGGACGACGGTCGTCCTGACGACTCGCGACCTCGAGACGCCCGATAACGCCGTGACGGCTGGCAGTCTCGAGGAGGCACTCGAGACAGCCGACCGAGTTGCGCGCGAGCGCCACGACGACGCGGACCACATCTTCGTCGCGGGCGGCGCGACCGTCTACGAGCAGTTCCTGCCCGTGCTCGAGCGCCTGATCGTCACGGAAGTTCACCGGGAACCCGACGGTGATACGCAGTTCCCGAACTGGAATCCCGAAACCTGGGACGAACTCGAGCGCGATGAGCGCGATGGCTTCGCGTTCGTCGAGTACGGTCGGTGACTGCGGACTCAGTTACTATTTGAAAATAGCCACCGCGTACAGGTTAGTCACTGTTCTCTATAACAGATACAGGGTGCAATAACGGGGAACTAGTCGTGTGCGTTGGTGCATTCTGACCCATACCCGACAAATGTGGGGCAAATATTGTCTCTTCGCACGGTTCTCGGCAGTTTCAAATGTGATCGGTTCGTAGACCGCGCAATGTCAGACGATGCGTTCTCGGACGCAATCCGGGAATTCGAACACAACGACGAAACGTATAAGATGGCAGATCTTACCGTCCTCGAGGAGCAGGGCCTCTGTGACCTCGAGAAACTGCCAGTGAGCATCCGTATTCTGCTCGAGTCAGTCTTACGAAACGCTGACGGAGAACAGATCGATGCGGATTCGATTCGCGCGGCAGCGTCCTGGGAGCCGGACGTACCGGACGCCGAGGTTCCGTTTACGGTGTCGCGGGTCGTCCTGCAGGACCTGACCGGCGTTCCCGCAGTCGTCGACCTCGCGGCGCTTCGCTCCGCGGCGGACCGCAAGGGCGTCGACCCGACGGTCGTCGAGCCCGAAGTCCCCTGCGACCTCGTGATCGACCACAGCGTGCAGGTCGACCACTTCGGCAGCGACGACGCCTACGAGAAGAACGTCGAGATCGAGTACGAGCGAAACGAAGAGCGATATCGTGCGATCAAGTGGGCACAGCAGGCCTTCGAGGACTTCGAGGTCGTCCCCCCAGGAACCGGGATCGTCCACCAGGTCAATCTCGAGCACCTCGGACGCGTCGTCCACGAGCGCGAAGTTGACGGCGACCAGTGGCTGGTCCCCGACACGCTCGTCGGCACGGACAGCCACACCCCGATGATCGGCGGCATCGGCGTCGTCGGCTGGGGTGTCGGCGGGATCGAGGCCGAAGCGGCACTGCTCGGCCAGCCGATCAACATGAGCCTGCCCGAAGTCGTCGGCGTCCGCCTCGAGGGCGACCTCCCCGAGGGGGCGACCGCGACTGACCTCGTGCTTCACATCACCGAAAAGCTCCGTCAGGTCGGCGTCGTCGACAAGTTCGTCGAGTTCTACGGCCCCGGCGTCTCCCAGCTTTCGGTCGCGGACCGGGCAACCATCTCGAACATGGCTCCCGAACAGGGCTCGACGATCAGCATGTTCCCCGTCGACGAGAAGACCCTCGAGTACCTCGAACTCACGGGTCGCGACGAGGATCACATCGATCTCGTACGCGCATATCTCGAGGAACAGGGCCTCTTCGGCGAGCAGGAACCGGAGTACACCGAAACCGTCGACTTCGATCTCGGCGAGGTCGAACCGAGCCTGGCGGGCCACAAGAAGCCCCACGACCGGATCCCGATGGGCAATCTCGACGAGCACTTCCCGGCCCTGCTGCAGGACGAAGGCGTCATCGGCGCGGGCGGCGAGCCCGCAATCGGCGACGGCAGCGGCGCGGCAGCAGCCGATTCGAGCGGGTCCGGCCCCGGCCTCCCGCTCGACGAGAAAGTTCCCGTCGAACTCGAGGACGGCCGCGAGGTCGAGATCGGCCACGGCGACGTCCTCGTCAGCGCGATCACGTCCTGTACGAACACCTCGAACCCGTCCGTGATGGTCGGTGCCGGCCTGCTCGCGCGCAACGCCGCCGAACAGGGCCTCGAGATTCCCGACTACGTCAAGACGAGTCTCGCACCCGGCAGCCGCGTCGTCACGGAGTATCTCGAGCGCGCGGACCTGCTCGACGACCTCGAGGAACTGGGCTACCACGTCGTTGGCTACGGCTGTACGACCTGTATCGGTAACTCCGGACCGCTGCCGGAGCCAATCGAGGATGCCATCGACGAACACGACCTCTGGACGACGAGCGTCCTCTCGGGCAACCGCAACTTCGAGGCGCGTATCCACCCGAAGATCAAGGCGAACTACCTCGCCAGCCCGCCGCTGGTCGTCGCGTATGGCCTCGCGGGTCGGATGGACATCGACCTCGAGGAGGAGCCAATCGGCACGAACGACGAGGGCGAGGAGGTCTACCTCGAGGACATCTGGCCGGACACCGAAGAGATCCGCGAGACGATCCACGACAGCGTCTCGCCCGACATGTTCGAGGAGAAGTACGCGAGCGTCTACGAAGGCGACGAGCGCTGGGAGGCGCTCGACGCGCCCACGGGCGAGGTCTACGACTGGGACGACGAGTCCACCTACATCCGCGAGCCGCCGTTCTTCCAGGACTTCCCGCTCGAGAAGCCCGGCGTCGACAACGTGTCCGACGCACGCGCGCTCATGACGCTCGGCGATACGGTCACGACCGACCACATCAGCCCGGCCGGGCCGTTCAGCGAGGACCTGCCCGCCGGCCAGTGGCTCAAAGAACGCGGCGTCGAACCGTACGAGTTCAACACCTACGGCTCCCGCCGTGGAAACCACGAGGTCATGATGCGCGGGACGTTCGCGAACGTCCGCATCGAAAACGAGATGCTCGACGGCGTCGAGGGTGGCTACGCCATCCACCATCCAACAGGCGAGGAGACCACCGTCTTCGACGCCTCCGAGCGATATCGTGAGGAAGAGACGCCGCTGATCGTCATGGCCGGCGACGAACTCGGGACCGGCTCGAGCCGCGACTGGGCCGCGAAAGGTACCGACCTGCTCGGCATCCGCGCGACCATCGGCAAGAGCTACGAGCGCATCTACCGCGACAACCTCATCGGCATGGGCGTCCTGCCCCTGCAGTTCGAAGCGGGCGAGGGCTGGGAGGAACTCGGCCTCGAGGGCGACGAGTACTACGAGCTCTCCGGTCTCGAGGACGGCCTCGAGCCAAACGCCGAGCTGGATGTCACCGCCGAGGACGACGACGGGGACGTGACCGAGTTCACGGTGACCGCACAGGTCGATACGCCGATGGCTGTCGAGTACGTCGAGAACGGCGGCGTGCTCCACCTCGTGCTCCGACGCCTGCTGCAGGACGAACTGGATACCTAACGCCGATCCACTGATCGGCACCGCATCGACCAGTTGACGCTCGAGACGGTCACCTCGAGCCACAATACGCTTCTTTGGCGCTGCTTCGTGAGAGTGAGCACTGCATGGGAACAGTTGATGTCGCAATCGGCGTCGATGCGGACTGTGTCGCTGGCTGGCTTGGCTCCTACGGCGGGGCCGACTCACCCGCTGACCTCTCGAGGGGAATCGCTGCCGGCAACGAGGGCATCCCGCGGATGCTCGCCCTCTTTGATGAGCAGGATATCCGAACCTCGTGGTACGTCCCCGGCCACACCATCGAAACCTTTCGCGACGAAATCGAGGCGGTCGCAGCTGACGGCCACGAACTCGGGGTCCACGGCTACTCTCACGAGAACCCGACCGACCTCTCGAGGGAGCAAGAAGATGAAATTCTCGAGGTTTCGATTGACCTGATCGAGGACGTGACCGGTTCGGAGCCGGTCGGCCACCGCGCCAGTTGGTGGGAGTTCAGCGAGAACACACCGGAACTCGTCCAGAAACACGGCTTCGACTACGATAGCAGCCTGATGGAACGGATGTTCGAGCCGGGCTGGATGCGCGAGGGCGACAGCTGGGAGACAATCGACTACGACAAGACTCCCGAGACGTGGATGGAGCCCTATCAGTACGGAGAGGAAACCGATGTCGTCGAGATTCCGATTAGTTGGTACCGCGACGACATTCCGCCGATGCTGTTCATCAAACAGCCGATCTACCACGCCGGCTACAAGGATCCCGAGATGATGTACGAACAGTACTACAAACGCCAGTTCGATTACCTCTACAACCGCCGCGGGGCGGGCGTCTACACGTTCACGATCCACCCCGACATCCACGGCCTGCCCCACATGATCCCGCTCTTCGAGGAGTTCATCCAGTACGTCACAAGCCACGAAAACGCCCAGTTCGTCGCCCTCGAGACGGTCGCAGAGAAGTACAGGGAGGACCCGTCGGTGTACGAGAGCGAGAGTCGGTACGTGTAGCGCAGACACCGAACCGCGCCATCTATCCGCTCGCAGGCCCGACTCGAGGATAGACGCTACCGCATGTCGCTCCTCCCGCTGCTCGTCGACGTTGGCACGACGCTCGAGGAAAGTTCGGGTCTCCTCCAGTACCTGCTGGTGTTCGTCTTCGCCGCGATACCCATCGTCGAAATCCTCGTCGTGATCCCGATTGCAATCGGACTGGGTCTCGATCCGCTCGCGACCGGACTGTTCGCGTTCGCGGGGAACATTCTCTCCGTGTACGCGCTGATCGTTTTCTACCGGCATATCGCTCGCTGGCTCGAGCAACGACGGGGCGAGTCGGATGACTCGAGCGACCGGTACGCTCGCGCACGCGATCTCTGGGACCGGTACGGCGTTCCGGGGTTGGCTATTGCGAGCCCAGTGTTGACCGGCGTCCACATCGCTGCACTCGTTGCGTTGCTGGCTGGCAGCCGGACTCGGGCCGTCGCGGGGTGGATGACCGCCGGTATTCTCGCGTGGACAGTCGCACTGGTGGCCGCTTCGGCCTACGGCGTGTCGCTGCTCGGACTCGCGTAGTCCGGGCGTCGTTCCAGCGGACGCGTTAGTAACTTACCGCGGACTTTTATTATCCCTGCCCGTAGCTGGCGTATGGATCAGCCCACCGAGCACAACCGACTCGACGACGAGGAGAGTCCCTACCTTCGCCAGCACGCGGACAACCCTGTCAACTGGCAGCCGTGGGACGAACAGGCACTCGAGGCGGCCCGCGAGCAAGACAAGCCGATCTTTCTCTCCATCGGCTACTCGGCGTGTCACTGGTGTCACGTCATGGCGGACGAAAGCTTCGCGGACGAGGAGGTCGCCGAGATACTGAACGAGAACTTCGTGCCGATCAAGGTCGACCGCGAGGAGCGCCCGGACGTCGATTCGATCTACATGACCGTCTGTCAGCTCGTCTCCGGACGCGGCGGCTGGCCGCTGTCGGCGTGGCTCACCCCCGAGGGGAAGCCGTTTTTCGTCGGCACCTACTTCCCGAAAGAGAGCCAGCAGAACCAGCCCGGCTTTCTCGAGCTCTGTCAGCGACTCAGTGAGTCGTGGGCGAACCCGGACGACCGTCCAGAGATGGAAAACCGCGCGGAACAGTGGACCGACGCCGCGAAAGACCGACTCGAGGAGACACCCGATTCCGTCGCCGATTCGGAGCCACCCTCGAGTGACGTCCTCGAGCGGGTCGCCGACGCGGCGGTCCGGAGCGCGGATCGCCGGAACGGCGGCTTTGGCTCCGGCGGGCCGAAGTTCCCACAGCCGTCGCGATTGCAGGTGCTCGCGCGTGCGTACGACCGAACGGGGGACGACCAGTATCGCGACGTGCTCGAGGAATCGCTCGAGGCGATGGCGTCGGGCGGCCTCTATGACCACGTCGGCGGCGGCTTCCATCGCTACTGCGTCGACGCGGACTGGACGGTGCCACACTTCGAGAAGATGCTCTATGACAACGCCGAAATCCCGCGTGCGTTCCTTTCGGGCTACCAACTCACCGGCGAGGAGCGCTACGCCGAGGTGGTCAGGGAGACGCTTGCGTTCGTCGACCGCGAACTCACACACGAGGCTGGCGGCTTCTTCAGCACGCTCGATGCTCAGAGCGAGGACCCTGAGACCGGCGAACGCGAGGAAGGTTCGTTCTACGTCTGGACGCCAGGAGAGGTGCAGGAGGTACTTGGAGACGAGACCACCGCCGACCTGTTCTGTGACCGCTACGATATCACCCTCGCGGGGAACTTCGAAGGCTCGTCTCAACCAAATCGGGTGCGCTCGCTCGAGTCGCTTTCCGAGGAGTACGACCTCGCCGAAGACGAGGTTCGGGATCGCCTCGAGTCGGCTCGTGAAACGCTGTTCGAGGCCCGCGAGCAGCGCCCTCGCCCCAATCGAGACGAGAAGGTGCTCGCGGGTTGGAACGGGTTGCTGATCACGACCTGCGCCGAAGCCGCACTCGTACTCGGTGACGACGCCTACGCCGAGATGGCAACGAACGCCCTCGCGTTCGTTCGCGACCGGCTCTGGGACGACGACGAGCAGCGTCTCTCGCGGCGGTTCAAAGACGGCGATGTCGCCATCGACGGCTATCTCGAGGACTACGCCTTCCTCGCCCGGGGTGCACTGGCGTGCTACGAGGCGACCGGCGACGTCGACCACCTCGCGTTCGCACTCGACCTTGCTCGCGTCATCGACGCCGAGTTCTGGGACGCCGAGGCCGGGACGCTGTATTTCACGCCCGAAAGCGGCGAGTCACTCGTCACCCGACCCCAGGAACTGGGTGACCAGTCGACGCCCGCCGCTGCCGGCGTTGCTGTCGAAGTCCTGCTAGCGCTCGACCACTTTGCCGGCGACGAGTTTGCGGAGATCGCCTCGAGCGTGCTCGAGACGCACGCAAACCGGATCGAGTCGAACGCTCTCGAGCACGCGACGCTCGCACTCGGTGCGGACCGGCTCGAGGCCGGGCCACTCGAGGTAACGGTTGCAGCGTCGGACCTGCCCGAAGCGTGGCGCGCCGCGTTTGCACAGCAGTACTATCCGGATCGGCTACTCGCGCGACGGCCGCCGACCGAGGACGGCCTCGCGGAGTGGCTCGACGTATTGGATCTCGAGGAAAGCCCACCGATCTGGGCTGAACGCGAGGCTCGAGACGGTGAGCCGACGCTGTACGTCTGTCGCGACCGGACCTGTTCGCCGCCGACGCACGAGGTCGACGACGCGCTCGAGTGGCTCGAGGGGCGGACCGATCACAACAGCGCGCCCGACGAGAGTCCGTTTTAGTTCTCCTGACCCGGCTGGGTGCGTACGAGACTCGAGTGGGGCTGACTGACGGTGGTGTGGCGTTTTCGTTCTCTCTTGTCTGGAGGGTTTCCAGTGATGGAGAACAACACACGTTATTTCCGAATCAACATTCGGTACGTGTTATCGGTTTGCCGGTCAGTAACGCGAGTATCCGGCGCATATAGTAGCTGTTTAGTACGTTCGTCAACGTTCGTCACTGACGGCAACCAATAGCGCATCTTTGGACATGAAAGAAGAATACGACCTCATTATCGTTGGCGGGGGCATTAGTGGCGCATCGCTGTTGTATACGGTCGCGAACTTCACGGACATCGAGAGCGTCGCGCTCATCGAAAAAGAAGACGAGATTGCCGCGATCAACTCGCATCATACGAACAACTCTCAGACGCTTCACTTCGGCGACATCGAGACCAACTACACCCTCGAGAAGGCCGAGACGGTCAAACAGGGTGCTGAGATGGTCGCGGGCTATCTCGAGGAGAACGACCCCGACCGGGAGATGCACAGCAAGCGCAGCAAGATGGTGCTTGCAGTCGGCGACGAGGAAGTCGCGAAACTCGAAGATCGCTACGACGAGGAAGGCTTTGGCGATCTGTTCCCGAAACTTCGCGCAATCGACCGCGAGGAAATCGCAGAGATCGAGCCAAACGTCGTCAAGGGCCGCGAGCCACACACAGACATGCTGGCACTGCAGACGCCCGACGGCTACACGGTCGACTACGGCGAGGTCGCCCAGTCGTTTGTTGATGACGTTCGCGACGAGGATGGCGTCGACGTCTACACGGGGACGGCAGTCGAGTCGATCAACGAAACCGAAGACGAGTTCCTCGTCGAAACAGAAGCTGGCTGGTTTGGGGCTGACTCGACGGTCGTCGCCGCTGGCTCACACAGCCTCCAGATCGCCAAGAAAATGGGCTACGGCGAGAACAAGTCGCTGCTCCCCGTTGCCGGAAGCTTCTTCGAAGCCAACCGGAACTTGCTCAACGGCAAGGTCTACACCCTGCAGATGAAGAAACTGCCGTTTGCAGCCGTCCACGGCGATGCCGAGGTCCACGACGGCACCCTCACCCGATTCGGCCCGACCGCGAAGGTCGTCCCGATGCTCGAGCGCGGAAATATCTCGACCGCCTCGGATTTCTATGACGTGTTCGAACTCAACCTCGATTCGTTCCTGAGCTACGGGAACATCCTCGCGGATCGGATTCTGTTCCCCTACGTGCTCAAGAACCTCGTCTACGACGTGCCCGCGGTCGGCAAACGGGCGTTCCTCCCGCACGTCCAGAAGGTCGTTCCGACGGTCGAACTCGAGGATATCGAGCGCGCGAAAGGCTACGGTGGCGTCCGCCCGCAGATCGTCAACACCGAGACGAAATCGCTGGATATGGGCGAGGCCAAGATCCACGGCGACGGCATTATCTTCAACATCACGCCTTCGCCCGGTGCTTCGACCTGCCTGCAAAACGCCAAGAAAGACACCAGACAGGTCCTCGAGTTCCTCGGCGACGACTACGAGTTCGCTGAAGACGAGTTCGAGGCTGCGACGATCGAGAACTTCCCGCGCGAAGGCGACGAGGAACAGGATACGGATCCAGTTCCTGCGGGTGACTAACGGGCAGATTCGGACCCTCGTACTCGCGAAAAAATGCTCGCTTCTTACAGTTTCGACTCGAGTTCCTGTGCCAGCCAGATCGCTGGTGGCAGGTCCTCTTCTTCGACGAACCGGACGATTTCGTCGCCATCATCGTCCTCGACGACGACAGTCGGAATGTACTCAATGCCGTATTCCTCGACGCCTGGCCCCTGCTTATCTTCGTCGACGGCAATTTCGTCGATACGCTCGTCGGGAACGTCGGCCGCCTCGAGTGCGGCCCCGAAGTCAGGGAGCAGTTTTCGACAGTCCTTACACCAGTCGCCGCCCCAGACCGTGTAGACGAGATCGTCGTTGTGTGCTTCGAGTGTGTCGACAGCGTCCTCATAGGAGGCTGCGTCCCACGTCGGATTCGGATTCATGGTCTCGAGACTCATACCCGGTGGTTACGCGCCAGGGGGCTTAACGACCGTGCTTCTGGCGGGGCGCTCCGATAGCATGGTCGAAACTGGTCCTCGAGAGCGCGCCCGCAGTCAGTACCGGCAGCCGGGACAATAAACAGTATATGCGTCGACTCGCTATGCGTTGCTAATGAAAGGGAGTATCCTGGACACGATTGGCTCACCGCTCGTCCAGGTCGAGTCGCCGGAGGGGGCGACCGTCGCCGCGAAGATCGAATCGTTCAACCCCGGCGGCTCGGCGAAAGACCGGCCGGCGCTGCAGATGATCCGAACGGCCGAACAAGCGGGCGTGATCGAACCCGGTGACCGACTCGTTGAACCAACCAGCGGCAACACCGGAATCGGCCTCTCGCTGGTCTGTGCCGCCCGCGACTACGATCTGACCATCGTCATGCCCGCCGACAAATCCGAAGAGCGCCAGCAGATTATGGCAGCCTACGGCGCAGATCTCGAGCTCGTCGACGGCGACATGTCCGACGCTCGCGAGCGCGCCGACGAACTCGAGGCCGAGGGCGCAGTCCAGTTGGGCCAGTTCGACAACCCGGCGAATCCCGACGCGCACTACCGGACGACGGGCGCAGAGATCCTCGAGCAGGTCGGCGACCGCGAAATCGACGCGTTCGTCGCGGGCGTCGGGACTGGTGGCACGATATCGGGTACCGGCCGGCGACTCCGCGAGGCGTTCCCCGAAATGGACATCATCGCCGTCGAACCGGAACGAAACGCCGTGCTCTCGACAGGCGAAGCCGGCAGTGACGACTTTCAAGGCATGGGTCCCGGCTTCGTCAGCGAGAACCTCGAGCGCGATCTGATCGACCGCGTCGAAACGGTTCGACTCGAGGACGCTGAAGACGAGTGTCGCCGCCTCGCTCGCGAGGAAGGCGTCCTCGTGGGCCAATCCAGCGGCGCGACGAGCCTCGTCTCTCAGCGTATCGCCCGCGAAATCGCCGATCCCGACCTCGAGTGTCCGGACGTTCCGGGCGCGTTCGACGAGTCGACGGCGACACCTGAACCTGACGGCGGGACGGTCGAGGACTGCCCGCTCGTCGTCACTGTCTTCTGGGATAGCGGTGAGCGCTATCTGTCGACCGGGCTGTTCGATATCGACGGCCTCGAGTCGTAGGACAAACGGCTTTTTCACCTACGCGAAGGGTCTTTATCCGTCGTGGTCTACGACTTGGTATGCCCCCACAGTCCTCCACTCGCCGCACACTGCTGTGTGCCGGTGCCGGGATACTCTCGCTTACAGCCGGTTGTCTCACTGATTTTGATGACACGGATGGGCCGACCGATGACGATGAGTCGGCCACAAACGAACGCGGAGACGATACCGAAACTGACGATGAGACAACTGATGCGGCTGACGAGACAGACGACGACACGGATGGCGACGACACCGGCCTCGAGTACGACATCGAACAGTACAGTCACTCTGATCTGCCCGAGAAACCAGACGTAACGCTGCTTACAGAGCAGGACGAAACGGATGACTGGCTCGCCGCTCGAGGCCTGGCCGACTCACTCGAGGAGTTCATTGCCGAGACGGTTTTCGAGCAGTCATCGCTGATCGCACTCGAGGCCGAGGCACCGACTCACTGCTACGAACTGATCGTCGAGGAGGTGTCGGTCGGTGATGAAAGCGAAGATGCCAGCGACACGCTCACGCTCGAGGCTGCAGTCCGCGACGAGACAGACGACGATACGATGTGTGCCCAGGCGCTGACGGCAGTCGGCGCGCTCGTTCGCGTCTCCATCGACGGCTCGCCAGTTACGGATCTCTCGGCTCGAGTCACTGCCGCTGATGGCACTGAACACGGAGTCGGTCTCGCGACTGCCTCTGCGAGTGAGTCGGATTCAACTGAGTAAGAGACGCCGGCTACGGCGAATATTCGTCTTCCGTGAGCCGAACGATGAGCGTCTCCTCGACATCGCGTAGATCGTACGTCGGCAACTCGCCGTTCGTCCGGCGAACGTACAGTGGTTCGACCAGTCGCGGCCGACCCGGACTCGAGGCCGTTTCGTCCGGTTGTGTCGTCTCCTCAGTCGTGGGAGCGTCGTCGGCCGACAACGCGTTCGACTCGCGCTCGAGGCCGTAGATTTTGCAGTACTCGCCCGTGTCTGCGGGCTCGAGGGTGCCGTTTCGGAGCGCCTCTGCGAGCGGGCGCGAGAGCCACTCGTCGGTGCTGACGCTTGGATCCTTGATCAGTGCTTCGTCGACGAACCGGGTGAGATACCACTGGAGGTCGTTGAGCAGCGAGACGGCGGCACCGATGCTGACCGTCCGCATCGCGAGTGCGTTATCGAACGGGCGGGTGAGATCGTAGGTTGCGAGTGCCTCACGGGACGTCTCGCGCGAGAGCAGTTCGTACTGGAGGGTACAGTCGGGATTCCCGATGAGACAGACGCGCGTCACTACCTGCAGGTGGGGGCGTCGATGTAATGTGGGTTTCGGGTTTCCCACGAGTCACGCTGGAGTGAGTGTCCGGTACCACTGACAGTCACTATTTCATAAAGATCACGTATGTGAACCCAAGCCCCGATGGGGAGACCGACTCTCCATTCGAGTGAATGGGAGTGATGATTGCTGGTGTAACGGGTTCGGGAGGCGCGTGTGTGGGGACGCGACCGACTCGAGTGCGAACGGAGGCGATCCTGTGGCGGGTGTAGCAAACACACCCGTTGATCGACTCTACGAGGGATCGAACGGACAGTACTACACCGAATGGGAAGTCTCACGTCAGTTTCGACGCGGGGCGTGGCAACTCTGTCTCCGCCAAACAACCCCCGACCGACAACTCGTCGAAACGGGCGGCAAGCGACTGTTGATGTTGACAGCTATCGACGTCTGTAACGCCCCGTCGTGGGTCGAAATCCGCGTTCGTGGCGAGAGCGCACGCGTCGTCGACACCCGCCGATTCTCGAGGTCAAACTCGAGTCACGACGAGTCGGGCGGATAAGGGCTGCATCTGTTAACCACGAGTAATTGGATCGTTCGGATTCCAATGACAGTCATGAACCGGCGAGCGTTCCTCGGTGCAATTGGCTCTGTTGCATCACTGGGGACGCTCGCCTACGCGACTCGAGATCCTATCGAGACTCTCGAGATTGGTGTCTGGTTCTCCGAGCAGGCGGCGACCTACGATGGCCTCAAGCGCCGAATCCGCGAGTACGTCATCCGCTGTTTCGACTTCGAGTTCTGGACGGTCGACCTCTCGTTCGGTGGCCCAGTTGCAGTCGGAACCGAAGACGGGGCGCGAGTAACGAGCCGCGGCGAGTGGCCGCTTCAAGTCGGGTCGGGCGCGATCAGTCTCGGCGACATCGATCCAGCACGCCACGTCAATCTCCTCGTGACTGATGGGCAGATGAGAGTGGCACCGACAGGCTACGGCATGCCCCGCATCGCCTCAGTTGGCGGCGCACGCCACATCGCCGTCCTCGAGTCGTTCGATGACGTCCTCGAGACCGGCCCGGAGACGGCGTTCCCATGGACCGTTCCGGTGACGACGCGAGTGCGGACGATGCAGGTGCTGTTGCACGAAATCGGTCACGCGCTTGGACTGGATCACGAACACGGGGCTGTCGTTCGTGAGGATGGAATCGGTATCGCGACGCCGATGCTCAGTACGTACGCGTTCGGGTCCGACTATGCCGGCGAGCAGAGCCACTGTGGATCGGTCTATCCGGTTCCAGAGAGCAGTCAGCGAGCGCTCAGTCTGTCTTTTTCGGCGTGTTCACGTCGCGCACTCGCCGCTCGCGCTGCTGACGATTAGGGAACTGGTTCAGCTGTCGAAAACGAGAACCCCAGAACGCCATAGTTCGGCGGGCCGCCACGGCCCGTCCCAGCGTTTTCGAACCAGCCACTGTCTCGTTCGATAGCGTTACTCGTCGTCGGAGTCGTCCTCACCGCGGACGAACTCGGCCTGTGCGTCGGCGCCCGCAGACGAACCCGCGCTTGGCCCTTCGATGAGCGCCTCGAAGTCGTCTGCCTCGTCGTACTGGTCCTGGTAGACCAGTGCGGCTTTCCCCATCGAGGTGATCTCGTAGAGGCCGGAGCGTTCGGCCGGGCCGATCTTCTCGACGAGTCCGTAGTCCTCGAGAACTGGCAGTCTGGTGTTGATGTTCTTTCGGCTCTTGCCCGTATGTGCTGCGAGGTTCGTTGCCACGTTTCGCCCCTTGTCCTCGAGTGCTTCGAGGATCAGGAAGTCAGTTGGTTGACGTAGTTTCACACTGGTTCACTCTCGTACGAATACTATATTTCCACTGGTAACTAAGACTTTCGGCTCTCGTTCCACAATACTGTGAATTCCTGTGCAATATCGCTGCATGATATCTATGCCGATGGTTCACAATCCCAGAATGTCGATTACACAAATCCAGTATTGCAGACCTGTTCGATGAAAAACAGCACTTGTCTTCGGGGAGACACTCATGACTCGAGGTCGCGAGTGTGTGTCATCGCTTTCGGGGCGTGACGGGTTCGCGAGCACCCGACTGTGACGGCGTGGCGTCGTCCTCGAGTATCGAGAGTCCGGCAGATCCGAGCCACTCGAGGAGGGCTGCAACGTCGGCGGGTGAGTCGACCCGATACGACGCCTGCGATGGCTGTTCATCGCCGACTCTGATCCCAATGCCGTCAGGCTCGACCGCCTGAAACGCGGATTCGTCGGTGACGTCGTCGCCGATGTAGATCGGCACCGTCGCGGGCGGACACGTCGATTCGATCAACTCGACGGCGTTTCCTTTTCCCCACGGCACCGATGGCCCGATCTCGAGGATGCGTTTCCCATCCGACACGGTCAGTGCGTCGCCACCGATACGGTCGACGACTGATTGTGTGAGACGAGCAATAGCGGGGCGTGCGGCGTCTGGGACGGCTCTGACGTGGACGGTCCCAGTCAGGCGCTTGTTCTCGATCCGTGCGTTTGGAATTGGCTCGAGGACGGTCTCGAGGGTCGAACAGACGTGATCGATTGTCGTCGCCCGCTTGCGTGCGATTGGATGGACCGCAACCGACTCGTTGCGTTCTAACTCGAGGCCGTGGTTTCCGGCGTAGATCGTTGGCCCGTCGATGCGCTCGCGGACGTCAGTGAGTGCGCGGCCGCTGACGATTGCTGTCGTCACGCTCGCTTCGCTAGCGAGGCTCGCAACTGCGGACTGGTTTGCTGGCGTCGGCGTCGCCGCGTCCGGCTCAGCGACGATTGGCGCGAGCGTCCCATCGAAGTCCAGACAGACCAGCAGCTGCGAGGCAGACTCGAGTGTGGTTCGAACCAATGGCAGTGCCTCCTCGAGCGGCGACGGAACGGATGCTGTCCCTGTCATCGATCAGGCAGTGGGTTCGTGGGGTTTGTAGTCGCTCGAGTCGCGGCGCGAGTCAGGATCATCTCGTTCGTCTGAGTGGGGATGAACGTGGTGTATCCAGTCGAACTGGGCATCCATCCACTGCTCGAGGTCGCCATCGAAGACGCGCTCGCGGAGCGTGGTCAGTCGACGCTGGCGCTCCTGGGTGGGCATCGAAAGGGCCTCTTCGATTCCGGAGGCAATGTCATCGACGGCGGTTGGGTCGATAGAGACCGCATGCGAACCGAGTCGATCATGTGCGCCTGCCTGGTCACTCAGGACGAGCGTCCCCGTCGCGTCGACGTTCGAGGCAACGAACTCCTGTGCGACCAGATTCATCCCGTCGATGAGCGGGTTGACGACCATGACGTCAGCGTGGCGGTACAGCCCACAGAGCGTCTCATGCTCGAGGTAGGCTTCCGTGTAGATGATCGGTTGCCAGTCGTCGGTCCCGAAGCGGTGGTTAATTCGCTTGGCCTCGCTGCGAACGAGTTCGCCGTGGTGCTGATAGGCTGGAATGTTCGTTCGCGAGGGCGTTGACTTCTGAATGAACGTAAACTCACCCTGCCATTCCGGGTTGTCTTCGAAGAAGCGCTCGAGGGCGGCGAATCGCTCGGGGATTCCTTTCGTGTAGTCGAGGCGGTCGACGCCGAGACCAACGGCAGTGTCCTCGTGGACATCGTACTCGTCGAACAGCGACGAAATCTGGCTCGAGTCGACCGAGCGGGCATCTCGGTCGTAGGACTCGGCATCGACACCCATCGGCGTCGCGACGGCACGCGTCGTCTGTCCAGCGTACGTGACAGTCCGCTGTTGTCGGTCGACATCCGCAGTCGGCAGGAACTGCTCGACGCACTCGAGGAAGCGGTCTGCGAACCGCTCGACGTGGAATCCGAGCAAGTCGTTGCCGAGGACGCCCTCGAGGAGGTGGCCTGCGGCGGGACAGCGCTGGAGGGCTGATGGTGTTGGCCACGGAATGTGCCAGAACTGGGCGACGGTTGTCGAGTCGGGAACGTCCTCATTGTCCTGAATCATCCGTGGTGCCAGCGCGAAGTGGTAGTCCTGTAGCCAGACAACCGACTCCTCGCTCGCGTGGTCAGCAACGGCGTCGGCGAAGCGCTCGTTGACCGTCTGATACCAGTCGAAGTCGTCCGAACGGTGGCAGATGAGATCGGTAAAGCCGTGACAGAGCGGCCAGAGGACCCGGTTGCTGAATCCGTAGTAGTACGAGTCGACGGCCTCGTCGCTGAGGTCGATCCGGCGCAGTGTGTATGCATCCTCCTCGGGTGGGACACTGACGCAGTTATGCTCGTCAGTGACCTTGAAGTCGGCATCGCCGTCACCCCAGGCGATCCAGGTGCCGCTGGTTTCCTGGACGACTGGGTCAAGTCCAGCGGTCAGGCCGCCGGCTGGTTCGTCGACCGAAATCGGTCGGTCACTATCGTCATCGCCATCCGTGCCACTGGCGTCCTCGTAGGTGTGGCGATACGGCTGACGATTTGAGACAACAATCAACGACTCGGGGTAGTTCGACCCGGTATCGAACGCTCGAGTACCGCCGTCGGCTCGTACCGACTGTCGATCCGAACTCGACGACGGACGCGCTGCAGTGAATCGCATTCGCTGCTATATCACAGCCCCACGACGGGTTGATTCGTGGCCTGCAACTGCATGGAGATTTAATAACCCGCCGTAGTGTTTCGAGCAGATGAACGGTCAATCAGTTTTAACGATCCAATTATCCATAATACATGACTAATTCTAAACACTTGTTCATGTGATTCGCTATAGCCTAGTCAACACCTCCACTGTGTGCGAGTAGTTCCACGCCCTCAGTCGCGTTTCGCACCCACAGCAGCGACTGATGGCCCGCTCCGGGATGTACTTCTGGACGCATGCGCTACGTTGTGTATGGAGTCACCGTTCGAACAGCGACTCACTGACTGTCAGTCTCGTCTCGAGGACGGACCGGCGCAACTGGCCGTGTGCGCCCCCGGATCGAATTTGACGTACCTCACCGGCTTCGACGAATCGCCGTCCGAGCGTCACCTACTATTGTTTATCCCGCATGCGAGCGCGGACGCATCACCAACGTTCGTCGCCCCCACGATGTACAACTCACAACTCGAGGACCTGCCGCTCTCGAGGCTGAAACTCCGGCTGTGGGACGACAATGACGACCCGCTCGAGGCGATTTCACGAACGCTCGAGTCGTTCGATCTCGACCTCGAGGGCGACGGCCAGCCAGCGATTCTCGTCGACGACCGCATGTGGGCGACGTTCATGCAGGATCTGCAGTCACTCTGTCCAGCCGCCGAGTTCGGCCTCGCGAGTGACGTTCTCGAGGGACTTCGGATTCGAAAGGACGAGGCCGAACTAGCGACACTGGCGCGGGCAGGCGAACTCGCTGATCGTGTGTCGATGGAGATTCGCTCGCGCGGCGAGCAACTGTGCGGGCTGACCGAGCGCGAACTAGCCGCCGAGATCGACCGACTGCTTGCAGAGTACGGTGGTCACGAGCCCGCGTTCGAGACGATTGTGGCGTCCGGGCCGAACAGTGCTCGCCCCCATCACCACAGCGGCGACCGGACGATTCAGCGCGGCGACCCACTCGTTCTGGACTTCGGCGCGTTCGTCGACAGCGACCTCGCGGGCGACACACAGTACCCCGGAGATCAGACGCGAACGATGGTCGTCGGTGACCCTCCCGAAGGCTACGAGACAATCCACGAACTCGTTGCCGAGGCCCAACAGGCCGCCGTCGACGCCGTCAAACCCGGCGTCACGGCCGGCGAGATCGACGCAGTCGCACGCGAGCACATCGCCGATGCGGACTACGGCGACGCATTCGTCCACCGAACCGGCCACGGCGTCGGCCTCGAGGTCCACGAACCACCGTACATCGTCGCGGACAACGACCGCAAACTCGAGGCTGGCATGGTCTTCAGCATCGAGCCGGGAATCTATCTCGAGGATCGCTTTGGGATTCGAATCGAGGATCTGGTCGCAGTGACTGACAATGGCGCAGAGCGGCTCAACGAGTCGCCGCGTGGCTGGGAGACGGGTGGCATCCATGAGCGCTGACGCACTGACGCGCTGGCGCTCACGGCGAGTCTGAATCAGTATCAGTAAAAGTAGAACTCGAGTTCGTGACCGCAGCCGTCACAGGTGGTCTCACGACCCTGAAGTCGGTTCGTTTCGTCGGTGCTGATGCCGGGGCCTGGTGGGACGAATCCGTTGACGGTGGCACCGCATTCAGGGCAGCCGATGTGCATTGATGAGCGATTCGAACGAGACATAGCCGGCTGTATTTGACCCCATTTGATAGTTATAGCAGTCGTACTGTCGCGTCTGCGAACAGTTTTGAATCGTTCGACGCGGTACGGGCGGCTTTCGGCAGGCGAATCGAGTGAAACGAACGCCACATACGCCGACACTCGAGGACGCGACGCCGATCTGTCAGCCCCTGCTTCGTGAGGTGTACCAACGAACCTTTGAGGACACCGGCTAACAGGCTAGTATGGAACGACGGACGTACCTCGGCTCACTCGGTGCGGCGAGTGTCACCGGTCTCGCTGGCCTCGCCGGTTGTCTCGACGACGCAATGGGGACTGTCGGACTCGGCGACGACAGCGACACCGTCCTTAGCCCGCCGGATCAGACTCGCGGTGATCCATCGCACCCGATTCACGGCGAGGCGTTCCCCGACTTTGCGATTCCGGACCCGATTGCCGACGAGACCGTCTCACTCGAGGATTTCATCGGCGACCGCGCACTTCTCATCACGTTTTTCTTCACTTCTTGTCCGGACGGTGCCTGTCCCGCACTGTTGACGCGACTTCGCCGCGTGCAGGAAGACGCACGCGAGAACGGCTACGAGGACGATATCGCGCTGTTAGCGTACACGTTCGACCCCGAACGCGACACGCCAGATGTTCTCGAGGAGTACGGCATCGAACAGAGCGTCGACTACGAGGCGGACAACTGGCATTTCCTCCGGCCGGAGAGCTACGAGGAGGGCGAACAGTGGCTCATGGAGGACTTCGGTATGGGGGTTGAACGAGTCGAGGACGAAGACGAGGATGCGGACGACAGTGAGCAGGACCACGACGGCGAGGATGACGACCACGATGGTCACAACGGTGACGACGCGGAAGGTGATAATCACGATAGCCACAACGGCGACGAACACGACAACCACGACCACGGCGAGTACACCTTCAACCACATCAATCTGGTCGTGCTCGCAAACAATCAGGGGATTACCGAACGCGCCTATCCACTGGCTGGGCCACTCTCGGAACGCGATGACCTCGGTGGCGATATCGGCGTCATCGTCGACGATGCTCGAACCGTCGCCCAGAACCAACCCGACGAGTAAGAACCAATGCGCAGACGTGACATCCTCGCAGGAATCGGCAGTGCAGGCGTCGTCGCCGGAGCTGGCGCGGTCGCCATCTACGGCCTCCCATCAGTCGAGGAACTCACCGGCGACGAGAGCGGCTACGCCGATGACCCCCTCGAGATCGAGACGGTCGACGCGCCGGGCAGCGACGCGGGGACAGTGCAGATTCCGGACCCCGACAAAGTGACGTTCGTCGATATCTTCGGCACCTGGTGTCCGCCCTGTATCGAGCAAATGCCAGCACTTGGCGAGGCCAGCGGCCGAATCGGCGACAGAGACGACGTACAGTTTCTCTCAGTAACCAACGAATCCATCGGCGAGAATCGGGCGATCACGATGGACGAACTCCTCGAGTGGTGGACCGATCACGACGGTGACTGGACGCTTGGGCTCGACCCACGCGCGGAACTCACCGAACGGTATCTACAGGGGGACTACCCGTCTGCGGTCGCCATCGATACCGCTGGCCGCGTCGTGTGGGGCGATTCCGGAATCAAAACCGCCGACGAACTCGTCGCTGGCATTGAACAGGCACTCGAGGCAGAGACCATGCTCGAGGACGAGTCCACGTAAGATGCTCGACGCTGCAGCCCTCTCTGCGCTGTCGTTTGCCCTGATTGCGGGCATTACGACGTTCTTTTCGCCGTGTGCGTACCCGCTATTGCCCGGCTACGTCGGCTACTACGTCAGCCAGACTGAGGGCGAACAGGCCTCACTCGGCGGAGCGCTCAGCCGCGGGTTCATCGCTGGTGCTGGCGTGCTCGTCACACTCGGCGTCCTCTTTCTCGTCGCGTTTCAGGTCAGTCACTCGACGCTGTCGAGTCTCGTCTACTTCGAGCCGATTGTTGGTGCGTTCCTCGTCATCTTCGGTGTGCTCGTCCTCTTCGACCGCGCGCCGTCGCTGTCAGTGGCACTCCCGAAACGGCGCTCGAGCGTGTTCGGCTTTGCCATCTTCGGCTCCGGGTACGCGCTGGCAGCCGCGGGCTGTGTCGCGCCGGTGTTCGTCGGCGTTGTCGCTCGAGCGATGTCGGCACCGCCGACGACTGGTGCGATGGTCGTTGGGACGTACGTCGGCAGCGTCGTCCTCTTGATGGTGTCGCTGACGGTGGCGACTGGCATGGGACTGGTTGCAGCGGGACAGTTCGCCAGCTACGGGCAGCGGCTCAAGCAGGTTGCTGGCGCGGTGATGATTCTCGCCGGACTCGGCCAATTGTATCTCTCGGTCGTCTTGCTTGGCGTCATTTAAGCGCCACCGGCGCCCCGTTCTCAAGACTGCGTCCAACCCCGGCAGCCGCAGGTCTGGCGCGTTTCACGGAGGCCGTTGAACGATTACTCCATGTATCAGGACGTGCTCCTTGCGACAGATGGCAGTGACGGGGCGAATCAGGCGACGGCACACGCAATCGACCTCGCCCAGCAACTCGAGGCATCGTTGCACGTCGTCACAGTCTCGGAAGACGGCCCACACAGCTCCGAAAAGCGCGACGAGTTGCGCCACGATCACGAAGACGAGGCTGTACAGGTACTCGAGGACGCTGAACGCGCGACGAGCGAGGCAGGCATCGACGCGACCACGACGCTTCGCCACGGCGTCCCACAGGACGAAATCATCGCGACAGCTGAAGAACTGGGCTGTGATCTGATCGTCGTTGGAACGGTTGGACGCTCCGGCCTCGAGAACGTCCTTGTCGGCAGCGTCGCCGAAGAAGTCGTCCGGAACGCGTCGGTCCCGGTCGTGACCGTTCGCGAAACGTAGCGTCTTGGTCGTTCCCCCTGTGCGGGTTCGCTCCCTCTCGGCTGCTCCAGTTGCCTCGAGCGCCCCAGCGTCCCGTAGGCGACTGTTACTCACAGATACGGAATCGATAATTAACCACTCGGGGGTGCAATCGCCACACAGTATGGGTCGTCGCTCGCGTGGCACCCGACGGGCAGGCACCCTCGAGGTGCGTCACCGATGAGCGACGGGACTGTCCGTCCTGCGGGCGACGTGTTACGCGTGCTCGTCGTCGGCGACTCGAGGCGGATCGAAACCGCGATACAGGCTCTTTCGTCGACGTTCGATCCTGCGTCGCTGGTTCGCGAGCAAACGATTGGTGGTGCACGCGAACGACTGGCAGACGCAGACGCAGGAATCGACGATCCCGTCCATTGTCTCGTCTGTGAGTTCGGGTCAGACCGGACGAGTCTCGATGACTCACAACTGCAGACACTCGAGGCCGAGACTGACGTGCCGATCATTACGGTCACAGACGGCGCAGACATTGCCGCGATTGATCGGGCGCTCGAGGCTGGCGCGACTGATATCGTCAACCCCGGCGATTCGCGGGCGCTCGTCGCAACGCGTGTCCGCAACGCTGCCCGACAGTACCAGCGTGCGGACAGCCGCGACGGTCGCCGGTCTGAGAGTGAACGGCGCTCGGAGACCGTTCTCGAGCACGCCGATGCGCTCGTCTTCGTCCTGACTGCGGATGGCTCGATCACGTACGCGAGTCCGGCTGTCGAATCTCGACTGGGCTACACCTCGAGCGAACTCGAGCGAACGAGCCTCGAGCACATCGTCCATCCAGATGACCGTGAGCGGGTACTGAACACAGTGGCCGCGATCTCGAGTGAGCCACTTGGATCGAGCGAGCGGACGGTCGTTCGCGTCGGTGACGGAGCCGATTCCTGGCGACGCGTCGAACTCACCTGCAGTAATCGGCTCGCCGATCCGGACGTCGCCGGCATCGTGGTCACGGCAACGGCGACGACAACCGAAACGGCGACTGATGCCCTCGAGCGAAACGATTCGCCGAGCGATCACGACCGCGCACCTGTCGCCGATGCGGCCGAAACCGACGTGGACACGGAAATCGAGGCAGGCACGCACGAGCGCCTCTCCCTCCTCGAGTCCGCTATCGACGCGCTCGAGGACGGCATCGCGATTCTCGAGGACGAGACCATCCGACTGGTCAACGGATCGCTGGTCGATCTCACCGGCGAGCGCTCGCTCATTGGCGAGGGCCTCGAGGAACTGTTCGAGGCCGACCTCGCGAAGACGATTCGCGAGCGTGCACGGTCGCCCGTCGTGCGCTGGATGGAACCCGTTCGTGGTGAGCTTCGAACCGACAACGAGTTGATCCCGGTCGACGTCGTCGTAACGCCGTTGCCGGACGAGGACGACCGGACGCTCTGTCTCGTCCGCGATAGACGTGACTCACCCGCTGCAATACTCGAGACGCTCACAGAGACGCTCGAGGAGTTACGTGAGGCGACAGCGCGGTCCCACGTGGCCCAGTCAGTCGCGAACGGTATTCGGTCCTGTGTCGGCGCTGAACTGGCAGTCTGGTATCGTCTCGAGTCGGAGACGCTCAGTGCCGCCGCGGTCGCAACGGCCGACGAGCAGCCACCGGTCGAACTGCCACCACTTGATCGAGAGGGAGTCGAAACCGACCATCTCGCAGTCGATTCGCCGACCGTCTTCGACCGAGTTGCTCTCGAGTCACTGCTCGAGCACGCGGGGATCCGAGCCGAGCGCGTGCTCGTTGTTCCAATCGGTGACCGCGGCGTCGTGCTTGCAACACACAGCGATCCGATGGCGTTCGAAGCGCTCGATTTCGGCCCGCCCAGAGCACTCGCGGATGCGGCAACTGTCTCCCTCGCCCGACTCAAGGCGGAGACACAGGCTCGAGATTGTCAACGCGCGCGAGAGCGACTCGAGGCAACACTCGCTCGCGAACGACAGGTTCGATCAATTGAGCGGGACCTGTTGCGTGCTGAGACCAGAGTCGACGTAGAAACGCGCCTCTGTGAGGGGTTGGTGTCGCTCACGGAAGGCCCCAAAATCGACCTGGCCTGGGTCGGCCGCGTCGCCACCGGCAGCGAGACCGTCTCAGCGCGGACGTGGGCCGGCGACGACGGAGACTTTCTCGAGTCACTCACAGTCACGGTCGATCCACGCGCCGGCTCGCCGACTGGGCAGACCGCTGCAACCCGTGACAGTACCGTCGTCGGCGACCTCGAGTCGGTCGTACGCGATCCGGACCGGGAGTCCGTGCCAGCGCTCGAGCAGGCACTCGAACACGGCATGCGCTCGATGGTCAGCGTTCCAATTGGGAACGGCGACTTCCAGTACGGGACGCTGACCGCATACGCCACCCAGCCCGCAGCGTTCGACGACGCGCTCCGCTCGACATGTGACCACCTCGCACAGGTCGCCGGCTACGCTATCGGCGCACTCGAGCGTAAACAGGCGCTGTTAGCCGACAGCCTCGCCGAACTCGAGATTATCGTCCGCGACGAGTCCGAACCGCTCTCGGCACTCGCCCGGCGTCTCGACTCGCGGATCGACGTCCGGTCGGTCGTCCCTCGATCTGGCGGTGGATCGACGGTGTACTGTACGATTCTCGAGGCGGATCCAAACGCACTCAACAGCATCGTAGATGCTCTCGAGGCAGTCGAAGCGGTTCGGTTCGTCGGTGACACTTCGGATGAGTCAGACACCAGCGATGCTAGCCAGCCAACACCAATCGAACTGACACTCGCTGACTCGACCGTCGCAGAAACGCTCGCTGAGTACGGCGGCGTCCTGCGCTCGATTACCCCCGCCGACGCACAGAGTCGACTCGTGATCGACCTCTCAAGCACCGTCGACGTCCGGGCGTTCGTCCGAACCATCGAGCGGACACATCCCGGCACCGAACTACTCGCTCGACGCGAGCGTGATCGGTCGACGCCATCGGCTCGAGCCTTCGATACTGAACTGCGGGATCGACTTTCCGAACGGCAACTGCGGACGCTCGAGGCGGCGTACTACGGGGGCTTTTTCGATTGGCCACGCGAGAGTACGGGCGAGGATGTCGCCGAGTCACTAGGGATTTCACAGCCGACATTCAGTCGGCACCTCAGGGTTGCACAGCGGAAGTTATTCGAGTTGCTGTTCGACGAACGCACTGATGAACGTTGATCAATCCCAAATTACAACAGAGCCCGTTCGCCTCGAGAGCCGGTAATACGTGATTTATTCCGGTGAGTTCCAGACAGCAGACTGATCGATGAATTAGTATTGGTATCTCTCTTCCAAGCATTTCCGTGTATAGCGTCTACGACCATGTACTCCCAGTCGAATCGTCCACGTAATGAGTGAGTCCCCGGTAACGACAACTTACATCGGTCATCTCCCTGGATGGCGGATGGACCTATGAGCATCGACATTGCCGACGCCGAACCTGAGGTTGACGTCGATGTTGAGGGCTCCGAACTCCGGTCCCAGGCTGACGGCGGAATCGTTGCACAACTTCGACTCGACCACTCGGCACTGTTCTTGCGCCCAACCCTCCGGCGCGCAACCGATGTCACCGTCGAACCCGACTACTGGACCACCGCCTCCTCCGGGCGCACACAGGTCTTCGTCACCGCCTACGGGTCGACGTTCGACGCCTTCGAAGCCGCCCTCGAGGTCGACTCGACTGTCACGAACCCCGTCCTCGTTGATCGCTATCCCGACCGGCGAGTCTATCGCCTCGAACGCACCGAGCGCACGCTCACGTTCGTCGACGAAACCACAGATGCTGAGGGCCGCATCCTCGACCTCTCGAGTTGTCGAAACGGCTGGTGTGTCCAACTTCGATTCCCGACTCGAGACGATCTGGTCACGTTCAACGAGTACTGTCGCGGGCAGGGTATTTCCCTGACTGTCGATCACCTGCGCGTCTCCGATGACGAAGACGACGGCGTGGTTGCGCTGACCGAGAAGCAACAGGAACTCCTCGCGGTCGCCCACGAAGAGGGGTACTTCGACGTACCCCGTGGCATCTCACAGGACGAACTGGCCGACAGACTCGGCGTCTCGAAATCAGCCGTCTCCCAGCGCCTCCGCCGCGCAATCGGTGAACTCTGTACGTCGGCGCTGTAAGAATTGACGCGTTCGTTTTCCGCTCGAGCACTCGCTCACTGAGAGGTGCAGTCGCAAACAAAAATCCCAGTCGCAGTACTACTGCCGGACAGTCCGGCTGGTTGTCCGGGAGTGTGAGGTGTGTCGGTCGACTCTTTTATGGTCTGACTCGAGACGCAGTCGCTGTCACCGCGTCACCACGGCGGTGGCGTCTGCAGGTCGTTACTCCTCGTCGTCTTCGTCTTTCATCGAACCGAGCTGGGAGATGAGTTCGTCCGTGGAGGCGTCGGATTCGAACGACATCTGCCCATCGTGATCGTGTTCGTGAACGTTGACGGCCTCGCCGTTGTCCTCGTCGTCACTCGTCTGTTGCTGCTGCTCGGATTCATCGTAGCTACCAAAACCCATATGCTACATACCACCCGCCGGTTCAAAGGTGTGGTGGTTCATGGCGGCTCCGAACGTGGCTCATACGTGTTTCAGAGCCGAACAGACTGCTTCGTTGAACACTCTCCTTACTTAAATCGCAGGTACTGCCGGTCGTACTCCGGCTCGCCCTGCCGGGGATGAATCGTGATGAACGACTCCGGCGGCATCGCTGCGAGGTCCGCCGGCAGCCCCGCGAGTTCGGCGTGCCAGCCCACGTCGCCACGCCGCGGCGAAATCGCGACGATCAGGTCGTCGTCCTCCGCCTCGTCCTCGAGTTGCTGGCGGAGGCGCTCCCAGCCATCGACCGATGCAAACTCGGCCGTGACGTCGTCCTCGACGAGTTCGAACAGATGCTCGAACTGATGGGCCGAGCCATCGACGACGAGGACGTTCAGTTCAGCACCAAGGCTTATCGCGAGGTGCGTGACCAGATGGACCGCCTCGTAGAATCCCTCGTGGTGGTCCGCACCGAGTGGCACCACAACGTGAATCCGTCGCGTCGTATTGATCGGGTGTCCGAGTCGACTGATGAGTACTGGCCGCTTCGAGCGCTCGAGGACCTGATCGATGATACTTCCGAAAATTCGGTGCTGGAAGCTCTGTGTTGCATCCCAGCCCATGATGATCTGATCTGCCTGCACTTCGACGGCCCCTTGCACGATCCCCGAGGCGACGTTGTGGTTTACTCGCGTTTCGGTTTCGACCGGCGTCTCAGCAGCGCTCCCCGCAGCTGCGAGTTCCTCGAGTTCTTCAGTGACGCCAGCAATGTATCGCTCGGTTTCATCGGCGTCCTGTCCGGGCTGGACGACGGTCATGACGTACACTGGCTCAGTGCTGTCTTCGCCTTTGATGACGAACGCGAGTTCCATGAGCCGCTGTTGGAGTTCGGCGTTGTGTGACAGCGGCAGCAAAATCGTCGGATCCGTAATCCCGGTGTCGTCGTCGCCGACATCTCGCTCGAGTGCAACGTCGGTTGCGGCCCGTTCGGTGAGCCACGGACTCACGACGGCGGTGACCAGCAACATGAGGACCACTGCGTTGAGCACCGCGGCATCGAACAGACCTTCCTCGAACCCGAGCAACGTAATCGCCAGCGCGGCGGCCGCTTGGCCGGTCGAAAGGCCGAAAATGACGTTTCGCTCAGCCGTGGTGTAGTCCTGTACTCGCGAGACGAGCCAGGCGGCCACGCCTTTCGTGACCAGCATGATCCCGATGATGAAGACCGCAATCTGGATCGTCTCGAGGCCATCGAAGATCACGGTCGGGTTGACGAGCATCCCGACGTGCAACAGGAAGAAGGGAACGAAGAAGGCGTTCCCGACGAACTCGATGCGATTCATCAGCGTCCCGCCTTCTGGAATCAGCCGATTGACGGCGATGCCGGCGACGAACGCGCCGAGAATGGGTGAGAGCTCGAGCAGTTCGGCGAGGCTTGCCGCCGCGAAGATGGCGACCATCACGAACAGGAACTCGAAGTAACTCTCCTGGCTAAATGCCTGGAAGAACCACCGTGAGAGTGGTGGAATAACGAACCAGGCAGCGCCAAAGAGGATGAGAAGCGACAGGCCAACTTCCGCGAACAGCAGGGCCGAGAGGTCGCCATCGGCAGCGCCCATCACGAGTGCAAGCACGACCAGTGCGAGCGTATCGGTAAAGAGAATGCCGCCGAAAACGGCCGTTACGGCACGATTCTTGGTTACGCCAAGCCGATTGACGATTGGATACGCAAGCAGCGTATGGGAGGCAAACACTGCAGCGAGCAAGAGTGAGGCCAATTCGGTGAGTCCCAACACCGTATACAGCGCGGCTGAACCAATGATGAACGGAATAAAGAAACTCGCCAGCCCGAAGATCGCCGCATTTTCAGGTGCCTCTTTGAACCCGCGCATATCGAGTTCGAGACCGACCGTAAACAGCAGATAGATCAGCCCCACCTCGCCGAGCAGTTCGATTGCATCGGAGTCACTGACGATCTCGAGAGCGTCGGGGCCAATGATCGCCCCGAGCAGGACGATGCCGACGATACCCGGCTGACCGAACCGTTTGACGAGCAACGGGCCGATCAGAAAGACCGCCATCGCGACGGTAAAGACCAGCACCGGCTCCTCAAGGGGAATATCGACGGCGGCGATGAATGGTGCGTACATGGCGTCGCTGGTTCCTGCGATCTCGTCGAGATGGCCTACCTGCGTCCGAGCGAGTGTTACAGATGGGACGGCATCGTTCTGTCCTCGGTTTCAGGTCGTATACCTGCCGTTGTAACCCGGATCACTAATAAAACGTTGGATTGCTGTCGCCACACGCCGGTTGTGCTACCCGCGTGTAACAGCATCACACAGCGGTAGCGTCTGAGACGAGGCGGTCACCCGAAACCACCCCGTTTTCACGGCCTACGGCTGAGTAGTAGCTGATATACGGCTGCTGGAGACACTGTATCCTCCCAATATGGCCGCGTTGGGTTGACATACTTCACCCGAGGAGTTGAATACTCTCCAAGTGTTGTTTTTGTACCCTAATTGGCGAATATTCATGGTAAAAACCCATCGTATGCAATGACTGTTTGTCTTCGATGGTTGTTCGATGGACAGTTGCTCGAGGTTGGCGTACAGCGATGCTACTGCGTGGAGTAGCCAATCTATAGTAATGGCCGCGGCTTGCTTTGTGCTCTATCATGCCCATGCACGCGCTCCGACCGCGACACGGTGTCGTGGACGCTCGGCAAGCCAGTGACCAGTGCACGCTGTGTCCCTCCTATCAATCCGACCGTTCGCGACTGACTGCTGTGGCTACTGCGCCTGAGCGCTTGCTTGCACGGTGATTAACAGATGTGTGGAATTATCGGTCACGTCGGCGACGGTAACGCACTTGAAACACTTATTACTGGACTCGAAAACCTCGAGTACCGCGGCTATGATTCAGCCGGAGTCGCTGTGCAGAACGGCTCCGGGATCAAGATCCAGAAGCGCTCTGGGAAAGTCGAGGAACTGAAATCAGCAATCGACAGTTCGACGCTATCGGGGGAAATCGGCATCGGGCACACGCGCTGGAGTACACACGGCCCACCAACTGACGCAAACGCACACCCGCATACGGACGGCACCGAAGACGTTGCAGTCGTCCACAACGGAATTATCGAAAATTACGCCGAACTCAAAGAGTGGCTTCGCGCGAAAGGATATGAGTTCACGAGCGACACTGACACCGAGGTCATTCCGCATCTCATCCAGTACTATCTCGACAGCGGGATGGACAGCGAGAACGCCTTCCGAACGGCAATCGAGGAACTCGAGGGAAGCTACGCCGTCACCGCGATGGTCTCCGACGAACACGTCCTCTACGCTGCCCGAAAAGGCTCGCCCCTGGTCGTCGGCGTCGAAGACGACGAATTTTTCCTCGCCAGTGACGTCCCCGCGTTCCTCGAGTACACGGACAGTGTCGTCTATCTCGAGGACGGCGACGTCGTCGTCGTCGACAACGACGGAATCGAGTTCACGGATTTGGCAGGAAATCCGATTCGACGCGAACCCGAAACGGTCGAATGGGACCCCGAACAGGCCGGCAAAGGCCAGTTCGAGCACTTCATGCTGAAAGAGATTTACGAACAGCCAACCGCCCTCACTCAGGCACTCGAGGGACGAGTCGACCCCGAAAACGGCCGCATCGCACTCGAGGACCTCGAGCTGGGGACGTTCAACGATATCGACAACGTCCAACTCATCGCCTGTGGGACGTCCTACCATGCGGCGTTGTACGGCTCGCTCACGCTGAATCAGGCGGGTATCAAATCGACGGCGCTGCTCGCAAACGAGTACAGCGTCGCCTCGCCGCCAATCGACGACAACACGCTCGTGATCGCGGTTACCCAGAGCGGTGAAACTGCCGATACGCTGAATGCGCTTCGCCAGGCGAACGAGGCTGGTGCAAACACGCTCACCGTGACGAACGTCGTCGGTTCGACTGCCGCACGCGAGGCCGACGACGCGCTGTTCATCCGCGCCGGTCCCGAAATCGGCGTCGCAGCGACGAAGACGTTCTCCTCGCAGGCGGTCATGCTCTCGCTGCTCGTCCAGCGTATCACCGAAGACATTCACGGCACGCCTGCAGCGACCGAGATCGAATCGTACCTGTCGGAACTGGCCGAGATGCCGGACCAGATCGAGGAATTGCTCGAGCGTTCCGACGCCGAGGCACTCGCCAGCCGGTACGAACAGAGTCAGTCGTACTTCTTTATCGGGCGTGGCCTTGGCTTCCCCGTTGCTCTCGAGGGCGCGTTGAAATTCAAGGAGATCACGTACGAGCACGCCGAAGGCTTCGCATCGGGCGAACTCAAACACGGGCCGCTGGCGCTGGTTACTCCCGACACACCCGTCTTCGCGGTCTTCACCGGCGAAGAAGACGAGAAGACGCTGAAAAACGCCGAAGAAGCCCAGACGCGTGGTGCACCCGTCGTTGCGGTCTGTCCCGAGGGTCATCGCGCTGTCGACGTGGCCGATGCCCACCTCGAGATTCCCGACACTGACGCCGATCTCGCCGGATTACTCGCGAACGTCCAGTTGCAACTGGTCTCGTACTACGCTGCAGACTTACTCGAGCGCCCAATCGACAAACCGCGGAATCTCGCAAAGAGCGTCACGGTCGAGTAACGAGAGCGATCAACTGGCGCGTTTTCTGGTATCTGTCTCAGCAGCGCGTAGAATCGTTCTCGACGGCACCGACGGCTATGGTCGGCCCGGCAGAGAACGGCACTCGAGTCCGAGTCTTCGAGGTCGCAGGACGCCAGCCACCCCCGTAGCAGTCGTCCACACGACGTCATCCGCGACTCGCACTCGGTGTCGGAATCGGATCGGAGGGACGTAGTGATCGAGTAATGGTGTGATACTGATCGACACCCTCCACGTAAACTACCCGCTCCGAGTTACATAAAGCCCACACTTGATTGATACGGTGTTGGGTGCTTGAGGCCGTGTCGTCCCCGTATTTCGGGATCGTCTCACCGTGACAGAAAACCGCTGCTCTCCGCGCTACCGATCCCGGTCGACCGTCTCGCCCGGATGCGTCGTCGCGCCAGTCTCGAGTTTGAGACCAGGTGTCAGACTCGTGTTGATGCCTGTCTTGACCTCGTCGCCAGCGACGACACCGAACTTCCGGCGACCAGTCGAGACACGGTCACCCTTGACAGTGAATTTTATGTCGCCGTCGTCGTGGCGGAGATTGCCAACTGTCGTCCCCGCGCCGAAGTTGACGTCGCGGCCGAGCACGCTATCGCCGACGTACGAGAGGTGTCCAACCGTTGCCCCCGGCGAGAGCACGCTGTTTTTCACTTCGACGGCGTGACCGACTGTCGCTCCCTCGTCGATCAGCGTCGCGCCACGGACGTAGGCGTTCGGCCCGACAGTTGCCCCCGAGCGGACCAGCACCGGTCCCTCGATGACCACACCCGACTCGACTGTCGCGCCCTCCTCGATCACAACGTTGCCCTCGAGTCGCGCCTGATCGCTAACCTCGCCATCAATCCGGCGCTCGAGCGTGTCGAGTTTCCACTCGTTGGCCTCGAGCAACTCCCAGGGTCGGCCGACATCCATCCAGCGCTCGAGCGTCACCGGCGAGACGGCGTACTCGTCGATAACCTGTGCGAGCACGTCCGTAATCTCGTGTTCGCCGCGCTCGCTTGCCGGCACCTCGAGCCACGCTCTGGCCTCCTCGGGGAAGGCATACGCCCCGGCGTTCGCGAGGTTCGTCGGTGGATCGGCCGGTTTTTCGACGATATCTGTGATTGTGCCGTCCGTCGTGCTCAACACGCCATAGTTCTGTGGCTGGTCGACTTCGACCGCACAGACTGCCGGACAGCGCTCGAACAGTTCGTCGATTGCCGCCGGATCGTAGAGATTGTCGCCGTTGAGGACCGCAAACGCACCGTCGATGTATTCTCGAGCCGCGTTGACTGCGTCGGCTGTTCCCGATTGCTCTTCTTGGATCGCGTAGTTGATCGGAACGTCTCGATACTCAGTCCCGAAATACTCCCGCACCGTGTCTGCTTCGTAGCCGATGACGAGGACGACCTCGTCAGCGCCGGCATCGATTGCGGCGTCGACCGTGTGAGCCGCCATCGGCCGATCAGCAACCGGGAGCATTGGTTTCGGCACTGCTGCAGACAGCGGTCGGATCCGCGTTCCTTCGCCCGCCGCGAGAACGACAGCTTGCATATCGACAATGTACGGCGATTCATGGGATAATTATACGGGTTCTACTCGTGCGTACAATTGTTGCAATTGGTCAGAGAGTGTGCTCAGGCAGAAGATCACTACCGACTCGCCGCTGCACGCCAACCGGGTCCTGTTCGTCACTGGTGTTGGCTGTTGGCGATCACAACACGGCCACTGTCCGGTACCTGATACACAGTCCACCGATTGTGGCCGTGAAATCGTGTATTTCTCGCCAGTAATTCCGTATTTCTCGAGTAGACTGCCCTCAGACAGCCGATCTCTAGTAGCTGGTGAAACCGGAATCATCGGGGTTAAATTAGAGACTAACACGGAATCTCGAGATTATGCGGTCTATATTAAATACCCTTCTGTGGCTACGAATTGTTGATGTCGACCGAATCATCCGACGCGAAGTGGACGCCGATGACGTCTCGAGAAGCAACAAGCGCGCCTCGCTGTGTCAACTGTGGTAACCAGGTTACCCCGCAGTTCGCCCGCGTCTTCGGCGACAACCGCGATGTCGTTCACGCTTGCCCCGACTGTGCAACCTACCGTGAAATGAAGACGTCTGATTTTATCCCGAAAGAAGCCCGATAACGCTGTTTTCGCGCATATCGTTCGTCCACATCACCACCGAGCAACCGGTATCTCTGCACTCACTCGAGCACAGCGCCCACTGGGTTACTCGCTCAGTGGCGTCTCGAGGCCGGCCGCATCGGCGACGAGCGACTGGGCCTCCTCGAAGATGTGCGCTGTCTCGTCCTCGCTGCGTGCCTCCGCCGTAATTCGGATGAGCGATTCGGTCCCGCTGGCACGGATGAGGAACCAGCCCTCGTCCGTATCGACGCGGACGCCATCGAGCGTATTCACGTTGTCACGGTCACTGACGTGTTCCTGAACGGCTGCCATTACGCCAGCCTTGTCCTCGACTTCGATTGAGGCTCGCTGAATCGGATACTGTTCGATCTCATCGACCAGTTCGGACAGCGGCCCGCGTTCGGCGACGAGATCGACGAGTTTGGCCGCCGCGAGCGGGCCATCAGGACAGCGGGTCTCTTCTGGCCAGATCCACGCTCCGCTCGGTTCGCCACCGAAGACCACGTCGTCTTCGGTCGTTCGCTCTGCGACGTAGACGTCGCCGACTTTCGTCCGCGTCAGCCCGGCACCCGCCGCCTCGAGTGCGTCCTCGACGGCGAGACTCGTATCGACCGGCGCGGCGGCGCGCTCGCCCTCGCCGACTGCGTCGCGGGCAAAGATCGCGAGCAGCGCGTCTTTCGGCACGAACGTCCCCGTCTCGTCGACGGCCATCATCCGATCTGCGTCGCCGTCGTGGGCGATGCCGAGGTCGGCGTCCGTCTGGGAGACGAGCGCTGCAAGCGTCTCGAGCGTTTCCGCGTTGGGTTCGCTCGGTCTGCCGGGGAACGAGCCATCCGGCTGGCCGTTTAGCGTGCGGACGTGACAGGCCAGATCGGCGAGCACGGACGGCGTAACGCCACCAGCACCGTTTCCGAGGTCGACGATAACCGTCGGCGCGTCAGCGGGTTCGAACGAGACGGCGTCTGCAATCGCCGCCGCGTGATTCGCTCGAACCTGTCCGCGACTGCGTCGCTGGCCGAGTTCGTCCCATCGCACGAGGTCGTAGTCCGCCTCGCGAATCCGGCGCTCGATAGAGTCGCGCTGCTCGGGGCCAAAGGCCTTCGCCGAGGGCGTCCAGAGTTTGATCCCGTTGTCCGTTGCGGGGTTGTGCGACGCCGTCACGACGATACCCGCGTCCGCATCCAGTGACTCGACCGCGCGTGCGACCGTCGGCGTCGACTCGAGGCCGACATCGAGGGCGTCTGCACCGCACTCGCGAAGCCCGGCGGTGACGGCGTCGACGAGCATCTGGCCGCTGTCGCGGACGTCACGTCCGATGACGACGCGTTCGTAGCCATCCGAGGCGACCGCGCGTCCGACCTCGAGAGCCAAGTCCGCCGTTACCTCCTCACCGACCGTTCCGCGTATGCCGCTCGTTCCGAAGAGTTCGGTCATAGTCGTGGGTGACGAGACGGATTGCCTTACTATATTGGGTCTAAAACGGATGTCCACAGTATCAGGGCTGTACTAGTCCGTCCGCTCGAGAGAGTCGCGGTTGTGCGCCACATGATTCTGTGAGGGGCCCTTTCCCGTTCTCGCGTAATCCGGCCCGTTCGACCGTGAATTCGCCGTTAGTACCTCCCTATATTTCTGAACTGTCGACACTGTATATACGCCACACTGTCGTGGGTTGTGATACGAACTCGCTATGAGCGCAACTGATCAGGACGTTTCCCGCGACCGTACCGCCGACGCTGAGTCCGAGGCCGAGACCGAAACTGACGGCGACAACCCTCCCTCCGTCGCGGACCTTCCACCCAGCGCAAAACTCGTCTACAAAGTCCTCGAGTACGAGGGCTCGATGACCCAGGAAGAGATCGCCGCAGAGTCCCGTTTGTGTTCGCGAACGGTCCGCTATGCACTCGGTAAACTCGAGGACGACTTCGTCACCAGTCGCGTCTGTCTCGAGGACGCCCGCCAGTCGAAGTACACTATCGGGAACTGACCACAGCCTCCCCCGTTCCACCCGCACAGATCGGCTGCTCGGGACGACGACAATCGTACTCGAGTGCGCTGGCGGCGATGCTGCTGCCGTCGATACTAACGAGCGACCCATTTGCCCGTCACTTACACGCGGGCACAGAGCGTTTCCTCGAGAAACACCTCAAAACTCCAGAGGCGCTCCTGTCTCCAGCCTAACCGAGCTTTCGGTACCGATCAATCGCCAGATCCAGCCCGAACGCGCCCCTGGTAATCGTGTAGTTGGTCTCGAGGCGTGGGTTGAACTTCGCCTTGTACCGGTTGATGCTCGGAACGCCAGCGCCGACGAGGTCGTAGCGCTCGAGGCCCGCACGGAGACCGTCGCGCATGACCGTCCAGTCGAGCAGGTCGTTGATCGGCAGGTCGATGTCGGCGTCGGGTTTGACGCCGCCTTGCCACCGGTAGCGGGTGGTGTCCGATTCGACGACGAGAATGCCACCGAGGACGTCGTCTTCGCCGGCGGAGCGACAGACGTACGGCCGAACGGAGCCGTCGGGCAACACCGCGTGCGCCGAGCGGACGAAATCAGGGCTCAGATGGAACGACCGGCCCTGATTCTCGTATCGCTGGCCGACCTGCTCGACGATGGCTTCGATATCGTCCGCGGTGCCCTCCTCGACGACGTAAGCGTCGTCGTCCGCGTTACGAACGTTACTGCGTGCGTCGCTACTGAATCGGTTCAGTAACTCCTCTTCGGTGCCCTCGAGATCGACCACGTACGTATAGCCCGGTTCGACCTGATACTGGTTCCAGGAGAACGGCCGCACGTCGTCGAACTCGGCGGCGACGATCCGCGTGTACAGCGGCGAGATTTCGGTTTCGATCCACTCGAGTGCGCCCTCGAGAAAGCGTTTGATTCGCTGGTCGGCTTTCCGCTGTTTGACCTTCTCGAGGTTGAGCGTCGCGGGACCAAGGTATGGCGACCACGAGCGCGGGGCTGGCGAGAACGCGCCAGTTACCGGGCCACGAGCGTACTCGAAGACGGGGAAGATGCCGACCGCTTCCTGCCCCTTGAATCCGGTGAGGAGATGGAGTGTCGTGCCGGTATCCTCGGCCTGCAGGCGGAGCGCTTCCGCGCGGAAGAAGGGATTTGTCCCGTTCGATTCCTCGACGTAGCGGTTCCACTCCTCGGCCTCGGTCCAGGGGTCGAGCGTCGTGACTTCGATGGTCATAGGTACCCGAGATCGGAGAGTCGATCCTCGACGGCGCGGTCATCGGTCGCCGTGATCGGCTCCGGCTCGTAGGCCGGGTACTCTGCTTCAGCTCCCGCGTCGATTATCGGCAGCGTCTCGCCATCCATCTCGGCATCGATTGGCACGTCGAACAGCGAACAGATCGTCGGCGCAACATCGAACAACGTCGCATCGTCACCCTCGAGCGACCGGTCCTCGTCGAACGCCGGCCCGGCCGCGGCAACGACGCCCGTTCGCTTGTGGTTCCACGACTCCATCGGCTCGCCAAACTGTTCCTGGCCGAGATCGGCGACGAGCGCATTGTTGAACTCCGTCGGGACGGTGACAATATCCGGTGCGTGCTCGAGGTACGGCCCCTCGAAGAACGATTCACGCGGGCCGACGGCATCGAACATCGGTTCGCCACTCGGTGTCGTCACGTCGGAAAGTTGCTTGATGAGATCCTTTCGCACTGACTCGTACTCCGATTCCGGTACCTGTCCGTTCGGCTCTCTGCCCTCGAGATTGATGCGCAAGCCGAGTTCGCTCTTCGAGCGCATGTAGACCGTCGATTCGGGGAAATCGACCTGTTCGCTGGCCGCGCGAATCATGTCGTTTGGCACCCGTCGGCCAATCGGTTCTTTGAGTCCGACGCGCTCGAGTGCACCTGCGACGCGCTGGGTCGTAATCCCAACTTTCGCGGCGACGTTCATCGCCTTCTCGAGTGGGCTTTCGTCGTGCTCGCTTGCGTCTTCACCCTCGAGTAAGTCGTTCTCCCAGGCCCGCGACCAGTCAGGCATCCCCTCGCCGCCGCTTCGGGCCTGCAGGTAGCCCTCGTCACGGAGGAACTCGTTGATCCGGAACTCGTCGCCCGTTATCTTGCCCATTCCGTGATCGCTGACGATCAGCACGTTCTCGGGATCGACTTCCTCGAGGGTTTCTTCGATCTGCGTGTCGACTTCGCTGTAAACAGCCTCGATGGCCTCCTTGTCGCCGGGTCGCTCGTGAAAGACGGAGTCTGTCTGTTGGAACTGCAGGAAGCCGAAATCGGGTTCCATCCGCCGGCAGAGGTATCGAAACGCCTCGCCTCGCAATTCGATTGTCTTCTCGTAGCCCTCGATAGAGTGGTCGGGTTCGGGCCCGCTCTGTGGATAGATCCGGTAGTCCCCACACTCCATTTTGACATCCTCGAGAATTCCCTCAGGGTGACACGCCGGGTCTTCAGGCGCGGTCATTCCGGGGATCAGCGCGCCATCGAACTCCGATGCCGGGTGCGTGACCGGCAGGTTGACGACGACACTCGTCAGCCCGTGTTCGGAGAGCAGTTCCCACACTGGTCGCTCTCGAACGTGCGTCGAATTGACGACATCCCAGTCGTAGCCATCGAACGAGAGAAAATCAAACACACCGTGTTTGCCCGGATTCTTTCCGGTGTACATCGACGGCCAGGCGCTTGCTGTCCACGGCGGTATCTGCGATTCGAGTGGACCGCTCGCTCCCATCTCGAACAGTGACTCGAGTGTTGGCGCTTTGCCAGCGTCGAACAACGACTCGAGAACCGGGCGACAGCCTGCATCGAGTCCGATGACGAGCAGTTGCATGTCGTCATCAGTAGTCGAATCTGTCATACGGTGTCGATTGCGGTCACCCGGCTTTGTTATGCGAGTGCTTTTTGACTGTAAGACGCGTTTTCACCCGATATTGGACCACCGATCTCACGGCGTCTGAGCGGTGTAAGCGATGCCTGTCACGACACCACCACTCGTATCGACCCCATCACTAAAGGTCCTGTTCGGGTTATACGATCTAATGCGCGTATGGTTGATGATCGGGGGATCACTGACTGGGAACCGTTGTCTCATATGATCAGTGCAGGACCATCGTTGTCGATCCGGTCACTCTCGAGACACCACTCGAGTCCAACAGGCGTCGACTCGTTCCTCGAAGAGTATTCAGCAGCGTACACCTTCTATGGTGCAGGGAAGGTAGCACTGCGCGACGGACTCGCCGGACTCGTCGAACCGGGCGAAAACGTCCTCATTCCGGCATACGTCCCAGATGCCGTCGTCGAGCCGTTTCACGAACTCGGCCTCGAGTCGCGATACTATCGTGTCGAATCCTCGTTCGCGCCGAATTTCGTCGACGTCGAGCAACGCATCGACGCCAACACGGCGGCTATCATGTCGGTCAACTACTTCGGATTTCCACAGCCCGGACTCGAGGAACTCCACCGACTCGTCGATGAGTACGACTGCTATCACATTGATGACAATGCTCATGCCCCATTGAGCGTCGACAATGGGACACTACTCGGAACCCGTGGCCATCTTGGGATCACGAGCCTCTGGAAACTCCTGCCGGTTCCAAACGGCGCAGTGCTCTTTCAAAACGATGCTGAGACCATCGAGAACTTCCAGCCATCACCGATTGCCGGCGTTCGCGATGGACTCGACGTCTCCGACTGCCAGTTTATCGTCAAATCTGTCGTCCAGAACCTCCTCGATGGGAACGAAACGATTCGTGACTCGCTCGATGCCATGTTTGCAACTGAGGACGATGACACCCCAGCAGTTGGCGGCCCACACGAACGGTACGAGGAAGGCAAACGACAGATGTCACGACTCACTGCCCATATCCTCGAGGAATCGACTCCAGACACGATTCGAACCCGCCGCCGGACGAACTATCAGACCTGGCAGCGACTGCTCGCCAGCCGCGACGACCTCGAGTTCGTCTATGACTCTCTGCCACGTGGCATCTGCCCGCAGGCGATGCCCGTTCGAGCCGACGAGCCACAGCAGTTCCTGACGGAACTCCAGCGCGCCGGGGCTGGCGGCGCATACAACTGGCCGCGACTCTCTCGGAGTGTTCTCGAGGACCCTGCCTACGAGGTGGCAACCCGTCTCTCGAGAGAAATCGTCGCACTGCCAGTCCACCAGCACGTCGATGCAGCCGCAATAGAAGACGTCGGAACACAGCTTCGGCGCTGACGGTGACTAATTCGTTTGCTCATCTCCGCTATCCTCACCAGACATTACTGGCTCATCCTCGGGGGGAACGAGCGCTGACCGAACGTCCGCCTCGAGGCCGTAGGTTCGCTGGTCGGTCCGACTGAGGAGCCCTTCACTTCGCAACTCCGAGAGGAGACTCTGGACGGCGACAGTCGACCGGTCGACCTGTTCGGCAAGCGGCACAACCTCGAGTGGCCCCTCGCGGACGAGAACGGCGAGAATCGCCTCGGTCGTCTCGAGTGAACACTGCGAGCGCTCGCTTGCACGCTCGAGTTCGGTGTCGACTGACTCTGTCTCGAGGCGGTCGGCGAGCGTCGAAATCGCTGTCGACCACTGTCCCGATGGACTCGCAGTTTGAGTCCGTCTTCGAGGTCGGGAGTCTGCGCCCTGACTCGAGTCTGGCTCGCTGTCGGCGTGGGTGAGGTCGGCGTAGCCACGGGTTGCTGCCTGACGGTCGTCGTCAGTTGCTGCATCCTCGCCAGCGACTGTGATCGAGTCGTCGTTGGTCTCGTCACGCTCGAGATTCCGTTCACGACTCACGGTCGGCCAGTTGCCACCTTCGTAACCCGAAAGTGGCCCGGCAGTTGCGTCCGTCCCGCGTGCGCTGCTGGCGCGGTCTCCATCCTGTTGACCGGCGACCACCAGTTCCGAATCATCGTCTTCGTTGTCGACATCCGTATAGCCGAACTCGAGTGGATCGCCACTCACCTGGAGAATCTCCTCGGCCGCATCAGCGTCAAGTTCGTTGGCCGCCGCCCGCGATGCCAACTCCTGAAGTTGCTCGCGAAGGCTCTGGTTCACCTCGCGAAGACGACGAATCGTCTCCGCTCGCGACTCGAGGTCGCCCTCCAAGGTTTCAATGCGCTGGTCGCGCGTCTCGAGGGTCTCCTCGAGGTCGTCGCGTTCGTCCTCGAGTGCAAGAATTTCGTCGTGAAGTCGGCGTTCGCCGTCGTCACCCGTTGGCAGTTGCGTCTGGAATAGTTCGGGCTTGGTCAGCGCATCAGCCATCTGCTTTGCGGCGTTCGAAATATCGCGTGCGGACTCGAGGTCGTCCTCTAAGGTCTCGATGCGTTTCTCTTTTTTCTCGAGTTCGTTCTCGAGTTCGAGGATGCGACTTTCTTCCTGTTCTTTACGCTCGGAGATGTTCTGGAGGTCGCCGACGAGCGCTTCCGAAACGGACTTGAGTTCGGGTCGTTCGAAGTCGTCGAGTCCCGGCGTTGCGCCGGCGTCGAAGGTTCGTTTGCGCCGGAACTGGACCTTTTGGACCTCGACATTTGTCCAGTCGGTCTGGACGAACCCCTGTCCGTCGCCCAACTCGGAGACGAGTTCCGAGTACTCGGTGTCGATAATTCGGCCGACAACGTTCGTATCGTTGTCCCAGGTTAGGCGATGCCAGACGAGCCAGTTCGCCTGCGTGATGAAGTCCTTCTTGACGTCGGCGGGGCGCTGGCTGATGCCGACGATACCGAGGCCGTGTTTCCGGCCGCGCTTGCTGATCTTGATCAGGAGATTGCCCGTCTCGCCGACGCCGCCACCTTCGGGAATGTACTCGTGAACCTCCTCGACGACGAGCAAGAACGGCTTCTTCAGTTTCTTTTCCTTGACGAACAGCTGCTGGGCGACCTTCTTGATGAGTTCGTCCGCCACGCCCTCGTCGAGATACCCCGACACGTCGAGGATGATCGGCACGTTCTCCTCGAGTGCAAGCGCCGCCATCTGTTCGGCGTGTTCGGGGCCGATCTGAATGTCACACTCTTCGTCCGCGCCCGCGTGGAGCATTTCGTACTCCTCTTTGAGGCCGTAGTACTCGCCGTCCGTGTCGATGATCAGGAGGGGGAAGCCAGCCTCGAGCAGTTCCTCGGCGATCACCGAGGCGGTGTTTGACTTCCCAGACCCGGATTTCCCGGTGACGAATCCGCGTCCGGTCAGCAGTTCGACGACGGGGAGCCACAGGTCGTGGCCGTCGTCCGTCTCGCCGACGAGAACCTTCCGTTGCTCGTCGTCGCTCACCGCATCCTCACCTCGAGCGGGGCCGCGTCGTTCATGCTACATACAGTTCGAACGCGGTCCCTTGAACGTTGGCCTCATGGGCGATACCATGGTGGGTGTGCACACACTACAACAACAATTATGTCAATTGCGCATAATCGTTGAAACAGGTTCGCTGATCGATGATCCCGAAAACGCTCACTCGCCACAATGGCCTGCTTGCACTCGCGGCGAGCAGTGGGCGTTGCACCCGTTATGGCCTCGGCACCTGGCTCGAGGCCATCGGCCGTGGACGGGATCTCGGTCACGCACTCCACTCGAGTTCGATTGGAGTCGCAATCGCGTCCGTCCGCGCCGTATAATCGTCGCTGGCCGGACGGAACCGATGACGCCGTTTTTCGGAGTCTCTCACCGCTGACGGGTGGTCCCGTCTGCGTGTTCTACGTCCGGCCAGCGGGGATGCCGTCCCCGTAGTGTACTGGCCACCACGCGAGCGCCGACCAGCGCTCGAGCGTCGAGTTCGACTCTCGACGGGGACCTATGACCGCACTCACACTGCAGGTCGAGGTATCGCTTACCGTTCGCGTTCCACTCAGCGCCACGGGGAGCCTCGCCGACGGCGCACTGGTCGTCGTCGAACGCGTCGACACCGTCGACCACGTCGCCGATGTCGACATCAAGCAGGTCTCACCAAGTCTCAACGATACGACCGTCGCACTCGACGCTCGAGTGGCCTTCACCGACGCCGAAACCGTCGCCTGCTGCGAGCGTGCCCTCGAGGACGGGTTCGGCGTGAAGTGCGTCGACCGAGTGGAAGCGGTCGAACCGGACGCGCCGCCGGTGATGGAGGTGGGCTAACACGAACGCCGTCACGAGAGCAGATAGTAAAATCGCGATTAAGCTAATCACGATTAAGCTAATCGTCAGTATTTTCGTCTGTGGCCTCGGAGTGTGTGTATGTCCCATCCGCAGTTCGTCAATCGCGAGGACGAACTCGAACTGTTGCGGTCGCGGTTTGACCGGGAGACGGCCGATTTGCTCGTTGTGTACGGGCGTCGCCGACTCGGCAAAAGCGCACTCGTTCGTGAGGCAATCGGTGAGCGCGACGATGCCGTATACTGGCAGGCAACCGAAGAGACTGCAGCCGTCCAACTCGAGGACTTCGTCGAAACGGCCAGCGAGACGGTTCCCCTCATCGAGGATCTCAAACGCGACTGGGAGACAGTGTTGCGAACGCTCGGCCAGCAGGATACTATCGTTATCCTCGATGAGTTTCCATACCTAATCGAATCGGATGAGTCCCTGCCGTCGAAACTCCAGCGAGTCTGGGACATGCACCTCGAGGAGACGTCGATGACGCTCGTTCTCGTCGGCTCGTCGATCAGCATCATGGAAGAGAAAGTGCTGGGCGGCGGCAGTCCGCTGTACGGTCGACGAACCGGGGCAATTGACTTACCACCGCTCGAGTTTGGGGACGCGCGGCGGTTCTATCCGAACTCGGAACCTGACTCGATCATCCGGTCGTGGGGCGTCTTCGGTGGAACGCCGTACTATCTACAGGCGCTGACGCAGTCGAGTACCCTCGCGGAAAATATCCAGACACATATTCTGTCGGAACACGGCGTCTTGCACAACGAACCCGAGTTCCTCCTTCGGACGGAGTTTGGCATTCGGGACCCACAAACCTACTATACGATTCTTCGGGCCATCGCCACGGGCAAACGCGAGGTGAGTGAAATTGCCGGGTTCGCTGGAATCGAATCGAATTCGGTGGGTTCGTACCTCTCGAAGCTCCGCCGACTGCGACTCATTGAACGAGATACCCCGGTTACGGCGAATCCGCAAACGACCAGAAAGAGTCGTTATCGACTCCGGGAACCGCTGTTTCAGTTCTGGTTCCAGTACGTCTACGGGCAGCAAGCAAAACTCGCCCAACTTGGCGATGACGCCTACGAGCAACTCGTCGAGCCGACGTTCTCGTCCTATATGGGCACCATGTTCGAACGAGTGTGCCAGCAAGCGCTCCCGGAACTCGTCCCAAAAACGTATCACGGCATCGGCTACTGGTGGCACGATCACCACGAACTCGATGTCGTCGGACTCGGCGGCGATGGCACGCTCGTCGCTGGCGAGTGTAAGTACACAACCCGACCAATGGATGAGGGTGATCTGGCCGACCTCGAGCGCAGCACCGCACAGATTCGGTGGACGCCACCGAACGGTGGCGAGTCGACACCGCAGTACTGCTGTTTCTGTCGATCCGGCTTTTCTGAGGGGTTGCAACAGACGGCTGCAGAACGAGACGACATCTCACTATTCACCCCGACGGACATCGTGAACGCCTACCGGTGACGCCTACGCCGCGTCGCTCGAGTCGCCTTCCTCTTGTGGCGCGTCATCGTCCTCGTCTGCTGACTCATCCGTTCGCTCGACCGTCTGTTCGCGGACGGTCATCCCTTTTCGACCGAGGTGCTGGAGTTGCCGGCGGGCGAAATCCTCCTCGCGCGTGCCACGCGTCGCGAGCACGTAGACTAGCGCGCCGCCGGCGGGGCGCATCGTCCGGCCGGCACGCTGTGTGCCCTGTCGACGGGACCCGCCCAGTCCGGACGCGACAATCGCCAGATCCGCCGTCGGGAGGTCGATCCCCTCGTCACCGACTCGAGAAATAATCAGTAGGTCGCGTTCGTTGCGCCGGAACTCCTCGAACAGCCGGCGGCGCTCGTGATGGCGCGTTTCGCCGCTGATGAAGGGTGCCTCGAGCGCGTCGGCGAGTTCGTGGCCCTGATCCAGATAGTCGACGAAGACGAGCGCCCTCGAGTCGGGATGAGCCGAGAGCAGATAGCGAACCTCGTCGATCTTCCCTCGATTCTCGGCGGCGATGCGGTACTTCTTGCGGCCCTCAGCTGAGACGTAGGCGTTTTGCTGTTCGTCCTCGCCCCACGGCACGTAGCGAATCTCGAGTTCGGGTTCGGCGACGAAACCGGCCTCAAAGAGGGCCTGCCAGTCGGTGCCGATTGGTGGGCCAACGAGGGTGAAGATCTCTTTCTGCCGGTCGTCTTCCCGGATCGGGCTCGCCGAGAGGCCAAGGCGATGTCGGGACTGCAGGCGGGTACTCCGGCGGTAGACGTCGCTCGGAACGTGCTGGCACTCGTCGAAAACCACCAGTCCCCACTCGCGGTCGTCGAACAGCGAGCGGTGGCGATCCATCCCCGCGATCTGGTAGGTCGCGATGGTGACGGGGCGGACGTTCTTCTGACCGCCGTGATACTGACCGATCTGGTGGGACTCGAGCGTCGTGTACTCCTCAATCGTCTCGGCCCATTGGCGAGCGAGGTCGCGACTCGGCACCAGAATCAGGGTTTCGCCGCCGACGTGTGCCATCGCGCCCATCGCGGCCACGGTTTTCCCGCTTCCTGGTGGGCCGACGAAGACGCCCTCGCCCGACTCGGCGAAGTGGTCGACCCACGTCTGTTGATAGTCCCGAAGCGACACCGCGAGGTCGATCTCGAGCCCGTCGCCCGACTCGAGGTCGCGATGATCCTGGACGGGGTAGCCCGCCTCGTAGAGAATGCGCTTGATCGCGGCCTCGGAGCCCTCGTGAACCCAATCTTCGGTTTCCGAGATGGGGGCGTGGACGTGTTCCTCGTCCAATTTCTGCCGGGCGACGTTGCCCATGACCTCGGGTGTCTCCGCCTCGAGCACGGTGTAGCCGTCGTCGTGCGTGTAGAGTCGGAACTGGTGGGCGCGGGTCCACTGGCTCTGGACCCACTCCTCGAGCGGGTCGGATCGCTGGCCGAGTGCCTGGCGCATCGTTCGCGCGAGGTCCGCGAAGTTGTCGTGGGGGGCCTGCCAGATATCTTCGGGTCTGAGCGCGTAGCGATACCCCTCCTCGCCGTTTGCATCCTCGAGATGGGCGAACTGGGCGAGTTGGGCGCGCGTGAACTGGTCCGGCCGGTCGACGACGATTTCGCGCCGTTTCGGAAAGACGACGACTCGCTCGCGCTCGGTCAGGTCCTCGAGTTCACTCGGATACCAGACGACCGGATCGTTCGAGACGGAGCGGCGCTCAAGGTCGCCACGCTCGGCGAGGGTATCGAGTTGCTCGTGTACCGTGTCATGGGGCAACTCGAGCGTTCGGGCCACTGCGCCGGCGGTGAGCACCGGAGTGCCCTCGCGCTGGCTGGCCTCGTGAAAGTCTGCAATCGTCAGTTCGTCCTCGCTGTCCGTCGACTCGGCAGCCGAGTCGGTCTCCTCGGTCTGCTCGTCTGTCGACGAGGGCGACGCCGACGGCGCTGTCGAACGTTCGTCAGTCACTGCCGAGCCTACCAGCGGCGCGAGTAAACCGATTTCGCTTGGCCGGTCGTGTGTGCCTACAGCGACGGCTAGCCATCCACGGTATTACTACGCTGTGGGAACTCCCGACCCGTTTAGGTTCCATTCGGCGAGTCTCATCTGCATGTCAACGTCGACGACGGACCACCTTGGTCCGAACGGAGAGCGCCCCTCGAGCATCCGGGGACGATATCAGTCCCTGCTCTGGGCGTCGATGGACAGGTTGGGTATCGCCGACAGCCTCGAGCGAAAGATGATGGCCGCAGTCGTCTTGCAGTTTTGCTCGACGCTTGCCGTCTTCGCGCTCCCCATCGTCTTTCTCGGACCGACCGAGGCGTTTGCCGTGTTCCCGACGGCACAGATCGCACTGACGGGCGTCGTCTTCGTCCTCGCCGTCGCCGCCTTCGTCAACACGCTGGTGATCACTCGCGAAGACGTGATCAGCCCGCTCGAGCGCCTGCGGGCAGACGCCGACCGAATCGCAAGCGGCGACCTTGAGGAGCGCCCGGCCGACCCCACACAGGCCGACGAAATCGGTGAATTACAGGCGTCGTTCACCGACATGCATGACTCGCTGACGACCGTTGCGGCGCAGGCCGATGCGCTCGCTCGCGAGGAGTTTGACGCATCCGTCCTCGCCCAGCGTGTCCCCGGCGAGTTCGGCGACTCGCTCGAGAGGATGCAGACCGGCCTCGAGAGCCGGATCGATGACCTCGAGGAGAGTCGCGAGCGGATCGAACGCCAGCGCGAGCGTGTCGAACAGCGAAACGCAGCCCTCGAGGCCGATGCCGAACGAATTCGTGCCGTCCTCCAGCAGTGCGCCGAGGGAGACTTCACCCGGCGTGTCTCACTCGAGAGCGACCACGATGCGATGGCCGACATCGCGACCGGACTGAACGCGACGCTCGACGATCTCGAGGCGACGATTTCTGAGATTCAGTCACTGGCAGACGAAGTCGACAACGTCGGAACGGAGGTCTCGACGAGTATCACGGAGATCGAACGCGCGAGCGAAGCGGTGAGCGAGTCAGCTGATGAAATCTCGAGCGCCACCGACGAGCAAAACGACCGATTCGAGGGCGTGCTTGACGAGATGAGTGCGCTCTCGGCAACAATCGAGGAAATCGCTTCGACTGCAGACGGCGTCGCCGAGGTCTCAGATCACGCCGCAGACAGCGCTCGAGACGGCCGACAGACAGCAGATGAGGCACTGGACGCACTCGAGCGACTCGAGGACCGATCTACGGAAATTGTCGACCGAATCGAGCAATTGGACGAGGAACTGGCCGAGGTGAGCAACATCGCCGATCTGATCGATGGCATCGCGGAGGAAACGAACCTGCTTGCAGTCAATGCCTCAATCGAGGCGGCACGGGCGGGCGGCGACGGCAGCCGATTCGCTGTCGTCGCGGACGAAATCCGCTCGCTCGCGGAAGAGACGAGCGACGCGACGACCGAGGTCGACGCCATCGTCACCGACGTTCAGGAATCTGCTCGAGCGAGCGCGGCGGAGGTCCAGTCGATGCAGGAGGAACTGCTCGATGGAACGGAGACGATTGCGGAGAGTCTGTCAGTGTTGACGACGGTTGCAGATCGCGTCCAGGAGGCAAACGAGGGCGTGCAGTCGATCAACGACGCGACGGACGAACAGGCGACCACGAGCCAGCAGGTCGTGGCGATGGTCGACGACGCGACCGACCAAAGCGAGCAGACACTCCAAGAGACGACCAGTGTGGCGGCGGCCGCCGAGGAACAGACTGCCACAATCGGCGAACTCTCAGATGCGGCAGGATCGCTCTCGCAGACGGCCACGGAACTCAACAGTCAGGTTGCGGCGTTCACGGTCGAGCAGTCGTAGGCCAAGTGGTCGAAGCTATATCTGGCTGGCCGTCCTATCTATAGGTATGCTCCGCGCCATCCTTCCAGAGGGCCAGATCGTCTGTGAACGATACGAGCGAGATAAACAGGGACTCGAACTCTACGACGAAGACGATGAGTTCGTCGCGTTCGTCCCGTATGCGAACCTCCACGCACTGGTCGACGAAGAGACCTACGGCAGTGACGAACGGTCGATAATGTAGTGCCCTGGTGAGAAAAACGGCGTTCTCGAGTCCACGCAGTCACGTCGTCGCCGGTGACCGATCAATCGCCTCGAGTTGCTCGCGGTACCTATTTCTGACAGTGACGACGGTTGTCTGGGCAGTTTCTGCGACGGCGCGTTGTGGAATCGTCTCCTCACAGAGTAAGCCAGCAGCGTAGATCGCTGCGGCGGCGAAACCGGTCGGTGACTTGCCCGAGTGCAGTCCCTGATCGGTCGTCTCGTCGATGATCTCGACGGCCATCGTCTCGACGTCTTTGCCAACGTCGAGTTCCGAGCAAAATCGCGGCACGAACTGGCGCGGATTCGTCGGCTCGAGATTGATGTTGAGTTCGTCGGCAATATAGCGATACGTCCGGCCAATCTCTCGCTGATCGACGCGGGAAACAGCGGTTACTTCCTCGAGACTGCGCGGAATGTCTTCCTTACGGCAGGCCGTGTAGAGTGCGCTCGTCGCGACACCTTCGATTGATCGGCCGCGGATGAGATCCTGCTCGAGTGCGCGGCGGTAAATGACGCTTGCCGTTTCTTTGACAGGGTCTGGGACGCCGAGTGCGCTGACCATGCGGTCGATTTCTGAGAGCGCGTATTTCAGGTTGCGCTCGCCTGCGTTTTTGGTGCGAATGCGTTCTTGCCAGACCCGGAGTCGGTGGATTTGGCCCTGCTTGTCGGCGGACATCGTGTGGCCGTTGGCGTCTTTGTTGCGCCAATCGATAGTCGTCGTCAGGCCACGGTCGTGCATCGATTGGGTGAGTGGCGCGCCCACGCGTGAGAGTTCATCGTGTTCTTGGGCGTTGAACGCCCGCCACTCGGGGCCGTAGTCGATTGGGTCTTCGGTGAGAACGAGCCCACACTCTTCACAGACGCGTTCGCCGCGATCCGGATCGTGAATTATCGTATCGGTTTCACAGTCGGGACACAGCTCAGCCGCCGTCTCTGTGGTCTCACTTCTGGCGTTATTGATAACGGACTGTGTCATCAGTAGGTTTCCAACCCGTGCTGACACTGTAAGGGGCTCACATGGTTTCACAAGAAACTCCGACTTACGAATGCCGGTTTCTGCATAGCAGGTATATATACCTCGTGCCAGCACTTCGTACGTTACAATCACGATTGCGGACCCACCAATTACCACAGACTGTCCACACAGTACTGGTGCCTTGAATACCCTATAGAAAACGACACGAAGGCCCTGATCGTCCGCTCAAACGATCAGGACTCGCGTCGAGATTGTGTCCCATCGATTGTCATCGGGCGAAGCAACCCCGCTAGATCACTTCGACCCAGTGCGAACAACGTGAACACACATCATGAATGCTATTCATCGTTCCGTTGCGGTCTCCGCATAAATCAGCAATTCACCGTGTAAATCCTCATTTCGGTGTCGAACCGTCAATCGCACTTATGTCGGTGGGGACAAACGTTCGTTCAAATTCCGTCTCGGCACCGTATAGTATGTCCCCACCTCACCCACTCCTCAAATCACCTGCCTCGTCCGTACGCTGGCGATACACGCCTGCAAGCACCTGCTATGCCGACGATACTCCCCCGCCGACTCGCCAGTCGGTTCCTCGGGACTCAAGCTGGGGACCACCACAAGCAAGAAGTCGGTCCGTACCGACTTTGCAGCCGGTGCGAAACGTGGCCGTGTTTAAGAGTTTCAGTGTTGGTGTACAACTTGGTGTGTCAATCGTGACTACGAATCGCCGTTCGGAAGTACAGCGGCCGCTGTTAGACCGACAGCACGGTGGTAGGTCGTCCCCAACCCCCGATTTCGACTATCGACGGCTCTCCAACATTTACATGACAATGAATCAGCTCAAAACACCGACTAACGGAGGCAGAAACTAATGTCATCAGTCGATACCTCCCTCCCTGATGAACTCGCCTCGTCAGCCCCCGAAGACGACGACGAATCCCTCTCAAAGGACGTCATTTTCGAACTGCTTAAGAATCGCCGTCGTCGCGAAGTCCTGACGTATCTCCTCGAGGCAGAAGAGACTGTGACACTCGGTGAACTCGCCGAACAGATCGCTGCCTGGGAGAACGATACGGACGTCAACGCGCTCAGTTCCGATCAGCGAAAGCGGGTCTATGTTGCACTCTATCAGACACATCTGCCGAAGATGGACGATGCGGGTATCGTTGAGTACGACCAGGATCGCGGACTGATCTCACTGTCAGATAACGCTGACTTGCTGATGATGTATCTCGATACAGACTCCCATCAGCAAGATCGGTGGGACCGCTGGTACGCCGTCACCAGCGTTGTTGGGGCGACCGTTCTCGGGTCATCGCTGGTAGGCGTGCCACTTCTCTCTGCTGTGTCTCCCCTTGCAGTAGCTGGCGTTGTCATTGCCGCATTCATTGGCCTGTCAGCCGTTCATGCAACGCTAAACCACCAGCGCGAACAGACAGTCAACGGAAAACTCTCACGCATCGATTAACGGCTCCGTCACGACGTCGCCTGTTCACTGATTGGTGTCCGCAACTTCACGTTCCGACGGTTTCGCACCGATTGCTGGGAGTGACTCACTATCAAATCAATTCGAGAAGAACTTTTACTCACGGCGCTCATAGGTCGAGTTGGCTCCCGGCGACCGTCATCCAGTACCGGAACAGTTCGCGTGCCAGCCTGCTGTTCCCGACGCGGGAGCCCTTTCATTCATCGGAACCACATCTCGAGCGACGGCCGATTTCAGACGGACCACTGGTATAGTAACAACTGCAACTATGTACACACTGATCGCCGAGCTGTCTGGCGATCAAGTGTGTATTGACTTGCAGTGGCTACTATAGTCACGGAATTCTCGTCGCGAGCCGACTGTTTCTGTCGGGCGGAGACTCCTGCTGGTCTCCCAGCGTACACGACGACCAGCGAAAACGAAACCGCGACCGCAAACGCATCTCGTCTCTCCCGTTGACTCGAGCGGCGAGTTATTGGTCGCGTGCGTTGTACTGGACGTCGACGGATGCGTCACCAAGCAGCGTGAAGTCCTCGATATCGCCGTCGAACCAGTAGGCATCGAGCCAGTTGCCGACTGCACCGCGGACGGACTGGCCTTCGATGACGTCTTCCTCGTCAATCGATGCGCCGCGGTAGTCAGATTTGACGACTGCGCCGCTGACCTCGAACGCGTAGGTACTTGCACCATCATCGTCCGTGCCATCGATAACGAGTGCGTGTGGCAGGAGTTCGTAATCGCCGTACTCGCTCGGGTCGATTTCGTCGCCGTCGACGGCAATTGTCGCCTCGCCCTCGGTAATCGTGACGTCCGTAATCGCACCGGCAAAGCGGAACGTCTGGCTCCCATCACTGACTGCGCTCTGGACGGTCGATCCTGAGATAATCGTCGCCTCCTCTGTCGGATCGTCGTCCGACTCGAAGTCGATCTCGCCGTCGACTGTGATCTCGAAACTTGTTGGGACGCCCGTGCCCTCGACCTCGAGAACGTGTGGCAGATCCTCGCCGAACTCTGCGGGGTCGATTGCCTCGTCGTTGACCAGAATCGTTCCCGGTCCGTCAACGGTGAGCTGTGTGATCTCGCCGTTGAAGCGGAACGCGTCCTTCCAGTCGGCGACGCTGCCGTGGACGAAGCCGTCTTCGATGACGTCTTCGTCGTCGATGGATGCGCCCTCGTAGTTCGATTTCTCGACGTCGCCGTCGACGTCGAACTCGTAGCGCGTCGCGCCCGAGTCGTCTCCCTCGATGAGAATGACGTTCTCGAGAACGTCATCGAAATCGGCGGGATCGACGGATTCGCCGTTGACGCGGACTTCCGCCTCTCCGTCGACGGTCAGGCGTTCGATTTCGCCCGCAAACCGCCAGGCGTCGCGGTAGTCCGCGACGGTGCCTTCGGCGTGGGTGCCGGTAACGGTCGCGCCCTCGTCGATTGTCGCATCCTCGTCAGTACTCGGTTCGACCTCGTCGCTGACGACGAACTCGTAGCTCGTCGCGCTAGTCGTTCCGTCACCGTCGAAGACGACGACGTTCGGCAGGTCGTGGTCGTCGTCGATGTCGTCTTCTGCTTCGTTCCCGTTGTCAGGAGAGCCGCTTGCAGCTCCCGCGGCCGCCTCCTCCGCAGAGGTTGGGACACCGCGTGGCATCGAGAGATCAGCCGAACTCGAGACGCTCGAGCGGTTGAGGCCACCACCGTGGACGTTGCCTTGAACGCCGCCACCGGACATGCGAGCGGAGCCGCTGCCTCGCATGACCATCGCGTGTGCGTACCGGCCGGCCGCGAAGTTGGAGTCGTCGATGGAAACGGTTCCGCCGGGCCAGACCCAGACGGGTCGGCCGGAATCTTCAGTGTAGCCACCCCAGCCGCGTCCGTAGTTGGTGTTGTCGTTGTAGGCGACGCAGTTGACGATGGCGTCGTTTCCGCCGGCGACGCGGTACGTCGAGACACCGTTGTTCTTGCCGTAACAGTTCTCGAAGCGGACGGAGCCGCCGTGTGCGGTGTTTGAACAGTAGAATCCGTTGTTCGGCCAGCCCTGTACGTTCATTTGTCGGAACGTCACGTCACAGGAGGCGTCGCGGTGATAGAACACTGCACCGGGCCCGTGGACGAAGCTTTCGCCCTCTTTGGTCGAGCCATCACCCAAATAGACGTTCTCAATCAGGACGTCACCGCGCGGGGCGGTGATCGAGATCATGAAGCCGTCGCCGCGGTGGAGTCCCTTGAATCCGATATTTCGGATTACGGAGTTCCCACCCTCGACGAGCAGGACGACGCTGTTCCCGTTCGTGAGATCGAACAGTTTGTTCTCGTAGGTTTCGCCTCGGCCAATCCGAATGACCTGCCCGCGTGCGGTGATCTCATCGTAGTCATCGCTGCTTGCAGCGGCCGCACCGGAGAACGCAGCCGCCGCAGTCGTTACGCCCGCAAGGCGCATATACGACCGTCGATTGAGTAATCCAGTATTACCGCCGCTGGCTCCCGTTACCGGGGAGTCAGCATCCGTCTGTTCTGCATCCAGTACCGAAGGTTCGCGTGCCATTGCAAACGGGTAATAATACACTATCGGTATAAACTTTCCGCTCGAGAATATTTAAATTTTGGCTATAGTCACTATTTCCTGAACAAATATACAGGAATTCATGGATAAATGGCCTCAAAATCATATCAAAAACCATCAGGAGACTGTGCGGGTAATACTCTCTTACCCAACAGGAACATGTCACACGTCCCGCCTCGAGCGTAGTAATCATCACTTACACTGGTAGGTATCAAAGAGCAGAACATCATACACTGGCTCGAGGACGCTTCTCGAGCGGGATTTCGTTTGGTCGGGGTCGATTTCACTGCCGGGAGAACTGTGATGAGCACACCTGTTGGTGTCGGTGAAAATCGTCAGGTAGAACGTGTCGTCAGTTGCGAAACTCAGCAGCTCAGCCCAGTGAAATAACCAAAAACGAGACCGCGAACAACGGAGGTGACGCCACCAGCGATTGCGTCAGGGGGACCAGTGGAGGGCGGAACGTGGAGGGAGGCAGCGTCAATGGAGGGCTGCGTCAGCGAGGGACCAATTCGCGTTATTCGCCGAGTGCGGCTTCTTCGGCGCTCGTCGGGACACCATCGGGAACGAACGGCTCCGGTTCGGTGCCCGTCTCCTCGAGTTCGACGCTCGAGCCGGCGTGTTCGGCGATGCCAGCGGTGTCGTCGTATTCACAGTCGATGACGTCGACGGTCGTGCCGTTGCCGTTTGCGCCCGCGTCGATTGCGGTGTGGTGACCGTTCATGTCGATCTGGCAGTTCTCGATTTCGATGGTACCGGGTGCCCAGGCCCAGATCCCACGGCCGGCGTAGTCTTCGTCGTCGACGTAGATGCTCGAGTTCGTCACTTTGCTGCCTTCAGTGGCGAGGCGGAAGTGAGAGACGTGGCAGTTCGCAGCGAAACTCTCGTCGATGTGGAGGGTGCCGCCACCGGCGTTGCCGGGTGCAGAGCCATAGATCGCGTTGTCCGCGAAGCCCTGGATGTTGAGGTGCTGGAAATCGACGTGGCCGGAGTGGTCAGGGTCGACCCAGAAGGCGGTCTGACCGTGGCCGGTCGAGGCACCGTTTCGCTGGTCGGAGCCGTCACCGAGGTAGATATTCTCGATTGTACTCGAGCCACCCTGCTCGCAGACGCCGAACGTCGCGGAGCCGGTGCCGGAGGTGTTTCGGCCGTCGAAGCCGATGTTTCGGATCGTCCAGTCGGAGCCGTAGGCGTTGATGATGATATCACCACCGGTCGACATATCGATGAGTTTGTTCTCCCAGGTGTCACCATCGCCAACCTGGATCGTCTGACCGGTTGCTTCGATAACCTCGTAGTCGTCGTCGGCGGCCGCCGTGCCGACCGCACCGAGTGAGGCTGCACCAGTCGCAACCGCAGCAATCGACTGTACGTAGCTGCGTCGGCTTAATTCGGCATTACGGCCTGTAGTCTGAGAAACGTCCGTCTCGGACGTACGGGGGTACTGCGCCATACACTTTCGTAACCAGCCCTTACACTCATAAACTTTTCTGTGCCATAATGGGTTGAATTTACAGATTGTATTTCTGACTGTTGGAGAATAGTTACAATGTACGACAGATTCTTCACGAATATATGAATTTAGGGACGTCGGTTCCACCCCGTCAATATCAAATTTTCCCGGTAAATACGTTCTTACTTCGCTCGAGCGGCGCTCACACTGTTGTTTGCAGTTGTGTCGGCGTTGCTACTGGTTCGAATTCACCACTCATCACACCGAGAGACCGTCTCGTATACGAGTCGATTTACTGTCTCTCGAGCGTCATAGCTGTGCGCGCGAGCCTACCAGGTGTCCTGTTCAGCGAAGGTGACTGTCCAGTTCAGTGGGTCGGTAATCGCTCGGCCGGCGACGGTCCACTCGTGGCCGCCATCACCCGCGAGTGGATACGTCACCTGCGTCGTCGGCTGTGTCAGTTTGGAAAATGGAAGTGACTGATCTGAGCGGAAGCCAAACTGTGCGAGCAGGTCCGATGGGATCGCCCGACCGCTGGCTGCCACCATCGCAACGTCGCGGCGATCCGCGAGGATCCGCTCGAGGATCGCAACCAGCCCGTCGCGTCGGTCCGGTGTCGTTCCGAGCGGTGCCACATCGGACAGACAGGTTTCTTTCGTCCCGTCGTCGGTCCGCGTGCCGGTGATGATCCCGGCGAGTGGCTCCCCACCGCGCGTTGCGACGTAGGCGTCGTAGGACCACAGCGGATTATTGAATCGCCACTCGTAGAACGTCTCGTCGCGATTCGCGTGAATCGTCCCCGGTCTCGCCTGCTCGGCGAGTTCGACGAACTGCTCGACCGGGACGTCCGCGAATCGACGAACGGTCACGTCACGTGGCGACCGCACAGTCACATCGCGCGTGCGAAGATACGCACCCGCGAAGGGTCTGGCGAATTTCGCCAGCGTCTCGAGGCGTTCGTTATCTCCCGCCAGCGCATCGGGTCGCTGGACGCGATAGTAGGTTGGCACCTCCTCGACGATCTGCCAGCCGTGTTTGAGACTGCCCGAGAGCGTCGCCTCGTTCGGGAAGTTAAAGAACAGCGCGGCCTCGCGGTCACGGTAGCGCTCTTTGAGCCGCTCAGTCGTCCGCGAGTACAACCCGCGCCGGCGGTGGTCCTCGTGGACCATCACGTCCGCCGGCTGGAGCCCCTGATAGGTCTCCTCGCCGATACGCAACTCGAGTGCGAACGCCGGTTTCGTGCCGACGATGCGGCCCTCGTCGGTTGCGACGATCATCGGGACGTGGTCGCTGTAGGGGTTGTCCTCGTACTTCCAGCGGAACCACTCGTCGTTTCGGTCGCCGAGGACCTGGTCGTACAACTCGAGGAAGTCGTCTCTGTCATCGGGTTCGTAGGGACGGATGACGTAGGGGTCGTCCTCGTCGTCCGGTGACGTGATGTCGGCCTCAGCGTCGGTCGCCGTTGACTCGTCGTCCCCTGCCGTTTCTGTCGGTCGGTCGGTCTGATCGGTAGCCATAATCGGTTAGTCGTCCTGTGACTGACTGGTTGGGAACCCCATTGCACCGACGTCCGATTCGCTGGCAGTCGGTTCGGTGTCCGGTTCGGGACCGGGCTCCGGCTTCGACGGCTGGTCAGCGTTTCCCAGCAGTTCCTCGCGGTGTTCATCGAGCAAGGGGGCACGCGCCCCCGGCTTTGGGGGTGTCTTTGTCATCTTGATCGGTGTCCCAGCGATTGTGACCGTCTCGTCGCTGTCTGGCAGCTCTGACTCGACGAGCATCTCGCGCTGATAGGCGTGCTCGCACTCGTAGACGTCCGAAACGTCCTGGACGCGCCCGCTCGGGACCGAGCCGTTGAGCAACTCGAGGGTTTCTTCGACGGTCTGTGCGGCGACCCACTCGGCGATTCCATCCCGGAGTGTATCGCGATGCTCGAGGCGGTCTGCGGCGTCGGGGTAGTCGACGGCCCACTCGGGGCGGTCCATCCGCTCGCAGAGGCTCTGCCAGTGGCGGTCGGTCAGTGCGGCGATGACGACGTAGCCGTCCTCGGCCTCGAAGGCGTTGTAGGGGAAGAGTGTGGGGTGAGCATTGCCACAGCGTTCTGGCACCTCGCCGGTGTAGGAGTACTGGTAGACCGAGCGCTCGGCCAGACTCAACATCGAATCGTACATCGCGGTGTCGACGAACTGGCCGACGCCGGTGCGGTCGCGGTAGTGCAGCGCCGAGAGAATGTTGACCGTGTGCAAGACGCCCGTGAAGATGTCGCCGATGCCGAAGCCGACTTTCGTTGGCGGGCCATCGGCCTGGCCGGTCTGGTGCATGACGCCGCCGAGCGCCTGTGCGACCAGATCGAACGCAGGTTCGTCCTGTTTCGGACTGGGGACGGTCCGCGGGTCGCCAAAGCCACGCATCGCCGCATAGACCAACTGTGGATTCAGTTCGGCCAGTTTCTCGTACTCGAGGCCGAACTTTTCCATCGTTCCCGTGCGGTAGTTTTCGACGACGACATCCGCCGCTTCGACGAGCGACAGGAAGTCTTCGCGATCCTCTGCAGTGGTAAAATCGAGTTCGATGCTTCGCTTGCCGCGGTTGATACTCTGGAAGTAGCCTCCGAAGTTGTCGTCATCGTCGTGAAACGGGGGTGTTTCGCGAACGAAGTCACCGCCCGGCGGCTCGATCTTTACGACGTCTGCGCCCATGTCGGCGAGCAACATCGTACAGTACGGGCCGCCCAGCACTCGTGTCAAGTCCAGCACACGAACGTCGTCGAGAGCAGGCATGATCGTACTACCATCGAACGGTCGTACGGGGCTTTGTTATGGCCTGAATTTGTCGTTCCTCGAGTGCTTACTCATCGCTAGCGACGGCGTACATGTCGAACTCGTCGTTCGAAATAACCTTGTCTGCCGCTGGATCGTACTGGATCCCCTCGAGTGCTGCGTCACTGTGGTGTAAGCCCTGATAGACCTGTGTTTCGCGGGTGACGTCGAATTCGGTAACAGTGAAATAGTAATCCGAATCGTGATAGGCCCCGCTGTAATTGCCCGCTTCGAACTGTTCAGAGTCGATCTCACCGCTGTCGTGTGTCGCCCCACTCAGAACGTCCTCGCGGTCGAGGCCGTTGATACCGTGGTCATACCGGTACGGATCGTATCCCATCCCGACGTGTGGGCGGTCTTCGGCTGCGTGCTCGAAGCCGGACTCGTAGCCGCTGAACTTCTGATCGGTAATGTGCTGACTTGGGCTGTAGATGATCGGCGAGGCGTAGACGGTCATCAACCCAAGAACGAGGAACGCACCGAGTGTGAGCGCCGCGACCGTGTTCGCACCCGGGCGAGTCACATAGGTCGACAGCCCACCGAAGAAGTGCGCGAGTGCAATCCCGGCAAGGATCGTTAAGATCACGTAAATGAACCCGACCTGTCGGAACGCCATTGTTGGCGTGCCGACGAAGTAGACGAGGAAGACCCCACCAAGCGGGATCAACGCGAGACTGAGATAGGTAACATGTGTCGCCGTTGCCCGACTTGTCTTCGTCTTGCCGAGCCACATCGCTAGGACGAACAGGCCGACAATCAGGCCGATCACCGCCGCCTCGAGGAACATCGTGACGAACAACTCCTCGATACTGCCGCCGATCTCGAGCAGCGAGGCTTCACGCTGGTCGACTTCCTGTCCAGCACCGACCTCATCGGAGAGAACGCCGTCGACGAGGCTGACAATCGCGTTCCGGAATCGCTCGTTCGATGCCGCCCAGACGGTGAAAAAGCCGCCGAGAACGGCCGTGTGTGCGTAGGTCGTCGGCTGCTCGAGAATGGGGTGGTCGTCGTAGCGCCAGCGGGCGAGGAGCTGAATCCCGGCGATTGCACCGACGAGGACGACGACGTTGACCATCTGTTGTGGGTGGACTAACAGGAGGGCAATCGCGGAGAGATAGAGCACGACGCTAAACGGCGAGAGTCCAAGTGGGAGTCGCTCGATTGTCGCCTGCCGATTCAGGTAGGCAACGAGCGCGAAGATGACAACCGGTGCCAGAAACAGAGCATTGGAGTTCGAGTGGACGCCCATGTGCGTCGCGATGTTGTTGATCGGCAACACCATCCACGAGACGACGGCGGCGAAGCCGACCGCCGCTCCCGGACCCGCGATCTCTCTGACCGTCAACGGCACGAAGATCAGAAACGGGATGAACAGGAGTAAGATCGTAAACAGGAGCGCGCGCTCGAGTGGAATTCCCCCGAGGAAGTGAAACACGACACCGATTGAGTGGACACCTGGGTAGAGCAGTTCGTGAGGGTACATGCCACCCTCGACGATGTCGCGCGTCCAACCGAGGTGAGAGAGTGCATCGCCCATCCCCGAAAACCGGTAGTTTCGCAGGATCGGGAGCGCGACAATCGCTGTGACGACCAGACTGCCGAGGCCGATTCCAACTGCTTGCTGTCGCCCCCGACAGGCGAGTGCCGTTCCGACGCCGATTGCCATCGCAATCGCAAACCCGATCCAGACGGCCGTCGGGGTTCCAAGATACACCGACGGCTCGTACCCCGTCGCAGGGTTCGCCCTGGCCACGAGGATGCCAGCTGCCGCCGCGAGAAACCCGAGTGCAAACGTGAGGTTCAGTGTCGCTCGTCTCATGCCAATTCATCACCAGAACAACGGCGTCGCGGTTCGCTGTCGATACGCATGTCTTTGCGAGCACGTCGTCGATAACTGGGTTTGTTATACGGCTCCTATCGCTTCGTTCCCGATCCCGCCCGAAACGCCGCCTCGAGCAGGGGCGCTCGTTCGGGGCTGAAAGGCCTCATTGCCCGCATTCCGTCGCAACACGATAACTCCACTCAGCCCGAATCAACCGCTCGCCGAAACGGTCGCGACCCCCATCCCTCTGTCGTGAGTACGACTCCCTTATCGGCTGTTGACCGTCTGCTATGGATCGATTTCAGGAATGGTGACCGATCAACGATTCTGATGGTTTTTGTACCCGTTCGTGATGGGTTGGGTCACACAATGTCATCGATTGTCATCGACTCACCCACTGCGGAGGGGGACACCGTCGAGTGTGTGGTTCGCCCGTCCGCCGATCTCGCTCGCTTTTTCACTGGAAAGCCGTTTACGACCAGCTACGACTGCTCTATCGAGGACGTTCCCGAGAGCGTCCTGGTGATTCCCGTCCTCGCAAACGTCTGTCCCGTCGCCTGGGCCAACGGCGCGGACGTCTACGTCGAGACGGTCGACGCCACCTTCGCGCGCGCACTCGAGGACGTCAAAGCCTCGTTACTCGAGATGTACGACTTCCTCGAGGGTGGGACGCTGTACGCTAAAGAGACGACCACGTCCGAACCGCTCGAGCGCGCGGCCGACGCGAGCGACAGCGCCTTGCTCTTTACCGGCGGCGTCGACTCGACAAGTTCCTACGTCCGCCACCGCGAGGAGTCGCCCACGCTCGTCAGCATCCGCGGCTGGACCATCTCCCCCGGCGAAGCCGGCGAGACTGACTGGCAACACCTCCAGAACCGAGTTACTGGCTTCGCCGACGAGCGTGACCTCGAGACGGCCTTTATCGAGACGAACACGCTCGAGGCGCTCGACCACGCGATGTTACTCGCACACTACAAACGGTTCGTCGACGGGGCCTGGTACAGCTCCGTCGGCCACGGCCTCGGCCTGCTCGGCCTCTGTGCGCCGATGGCCTACGCGCGCGGGATCGAGGATCTGTACGTCGCTGCGACCCACTGGGACGGCATCGACCTCGAGTGGGGTTCGCGCCCGGATATCGACGACTACGTCCGCTGGAGCGGCACGCGCTGTCATCACGACGCCTACGAACTCACCCGACAGGAGCGCCTCGACGCCATCGCCGACTACGTCGAGACGGACGCCCCCGACCTCCAACTCCAGACCTGCAACGTGCGGATGGACGGCAACTGCGGCGAGTGCGAAAAGTGCTATCGCACCGCCGTCGGCCTCCGACTCTCCGGCCTCGAGCCGAGCGACCACGGCTACGACTTCGCCGACACGGAGTACGCCGCGATCCGAACCGCACTCGAGGAGGGCCAGTGGATTCTCGGCCAGGACGAACGCTACATGTGGGCAGACATTCGCGACCGCGTTCGTGAGACCGAGCCCGACTCCCCCGAGGAGGAATCGTTCTTCGAGTGGCTCGACGGAGCCGATCTCGAGGCACTGGTCGATAACTCCGAGCCGCCGCTCTCACATCGACTCTTTCGCGCGGGCGCGCGTAACGCACCAACGCCGGTCTACAACGCGGCGTATCCGGTGTTGAAGTCGGCAAAAGGTGGATTGGATCGGGTTCGCGGCCGGTAGGGAGTTTGGGAGAGCGCTCGAGAGTGCGTTTTGACGGACTGACGAGGAAAGTAACTATGTCTGCGAACTGAACGCACCACACGTGAACGAGCCATTCGTTCCCTTGCTCTGTGAGTAGTTTATCAGCGATCCAGTGAATTTAGATCCTAGTTCAGTGATGTTTGAGACGATGGGCACTATTGAGGCTGTCTGTTTCGACCTCGATGGAACGCTTTGTGTGAGAGATCAGTCCGATGAGGAGGTCTATGAAGCGGTATTTGACCGGGTAGAGGCTCCAGCGTTTTTTGATTTGGCTGATATATATGCAGTCGATTACAGCTCCCTTCCAGAAGCCAACTCCGATAGAGAACATCACGAACATATCTATCGTGCTATTGCTCGGAACGTCGGTGCTGATCCGAGTTATGCGCCCAGACTTGCTGAGGCGACACTCGAGGTACTTGATCCGACCGCTGTCTCGTTCCGAGACGGTGCAAACGAGGTATTGGAATATGTCCGAGAAACGTATGCTGTTGGACTCATCACTGCTGGTTCCGAGGAGACACAACTCCCAAAGTTAGAGACGCTTGGTATCCAGGATGCCTTTGACGTTACTGTCTGCTGCGGGCCCGGGACTGGAATCGAATCGAAGCCTAATCCAGAACCATTCGAGATTGCTCTAGACGAACTCGGAAGTTCCCCTGCGCGGTCCATCTACGTGGGGAATCAGCATGATCGTGATGTTGTTGGTCCCCAGCGTGTCGGCATGCAAACTGCATGGGTGCCGGAAGAAGATGTCTCGTCGAATCCGAAGCCAGAACCGACGTTTCACCTCTCATGGATGCACGAAATCACCGACATCCTCTAACTACTCGTTTGATCTACACCCTAGCGTTTCCGCATGATGGGGGAGATATTCGATAGATATAGGTACTATTCTGGCCGCGAGTTTCACACCTTCCAGTGACTGCTGTTGCTCAGGAGGGAACGAACGGAAGAACGAGTTCACAACCTGCAGATCCACCACCAGACGACCGCGTGCGTTCGTTTTATTCCATGTAGCCGAGTCCTTTCAGCCGATCCTCCACATCGTCGAAGTCCTCGTCGACCTCGCCGTCCGGACTCGAGGAGCCAGTCAGGACGTCGGCGCGTTCGACTTTCGTCCGGGCGGGCGTCGCTTCCTCGTCGAATGCGTCGAAAAGGACGCGTCCGTCCGCATTGTCTGGAACTGGTTGCCCGATGCCGTGAAGCAGCGTCGGCGCGATGTCGACGACTCGAGCGCCGCGCAGCGTTGCACCCTCGTCGATTGACGGGCCGCGACAGAGGACAATGCCTTCGCTGCGGTGGCTGGCGGCGTAGTTGCCGGTGTCGCCGAACGGTTCGTCGGCGATACCGTTTCGGGCGTCGTAGCCGTCGATGCCTTTGACGATCAGATCCGGCGAGTCCTCGTCGGTCGGGAACAGGTCGTCGCCGTCGTAGACGGTGAGCAGTGTCGTGTCGTTTTCGTCGGTCACTGACTCGAAGACCTCGGTAAGTTCGTCTTTGATCTTCGAGATATCGGTCGGATCGACGACGCCGTTGTCAAATCGCTCGGTGTCGTTGATGTAGACGTTGCCGGCGTCGTGGACGAACGCAATCGTCTCGTCGTAGTCGACATCATAGAGCGCGTGATCGCCGGGAATCTGCTCGGCGACGGTATCGAGCAAGCTTCGCGGAAGATTCGAGATCAGCATCTCCTCGGAGATCCCCACCCGGTCGAGCATGTCCGTAATTCGCTCGCGCGAGATGCCCAGACTCGCGAGTGCGCCACGGGTTCCCTCGTCCTCTCGGCGGAAGAGATAGCCCTCTCGCTCCAGAATGTGGTTGACGTAGATCAGCTCGTTAATCTCGCCGAAGCCGTGGTCGGAGACGACGTAGAGGTCTGCGTCGTGCTCGTCCGTGTAGTCCATCACCTCGCCGAGAATGTCGTCGAGTTTTTTGTAGTGCTCGAGGATGCGATCCATATCCCAGATGAGGTGCTGGAAGCGATCCGGCGCGGTGTAGACGAAGAAAAACAGTTGCCAGTCGTCGCCGGCTTCCTCCATCTGGAGGTTCATGACCTCCCGGCGCTGGCTGAGCATGGTGTCGACAGCGCCCTCGAACTCGTCGAGTCGGTCGGCGTAGTCCGGATAGTCGAGGCTGATGTTGTACTCAGGAATGCGCTCTTTGAGTTTCTCACTGAGTTCCGGCGGATGCGTGAACTGCTGGTCGGTCGAGGGTGTCATCATTCCCGTAACCATCGTCCCGTCGATCTCTCGAGGCGGGAACGTCATCGGCACGTTGCCGACGTGGGACGGGCCGAGTTGCTCCCATAGCGCCGGTTGTTGCATGTCGTGGCTCGTATACATCTCGTGTGTATACTCACTCGAGAGGTTCTGGAAGCCGTAGAGTCCGTGTTTGTCCGGCCAGACGCCGGTTGCAATTGAGGGCCACGCAAGCGGCGTCGTCGCTGGCGTCGTGCTCTCGAGCGGCCCTGACGCGCCTTCTTCGCGCAGTCGGGCGAAGTTCGGGAGTTTGCCGTCGTCGCTCCATTGGTCGATCAGTCGCCACGGTACGCCGTCGAGTCCGAGAACGAACGCTCGTTCGGACGGAGTGGTAGATCCGCTCATGAGTCTAAAGGGGCTGCTATCCAGCAGGTGGCCGGATGACTGCTTTGTTATAGGGAGTGTTCACAGTAGTTGCAATCCTAACCTGTCGCGTTCGGTTGCGTTAACACGATGAATACCGCCCTTTCTCGCTGTTCGATTGGATTACCGTTGGTCAGCTTGTGAGTCACACAGACAGAGTTGTTCGCCTCACGAAACGGTTCACCCGAGTGAGCGCTGCTGTCGCTCTGGTGAGTGTACGCCCGCACCTGCAAGGGCCTGAATAACAAAAGCCGGTCCCAGAGTCCCTTCCGTGTATGTCGAGAACGCGTGGTGGCGTCTGTGGGTAGTGTCGTGCTTTCGCTTGATGCTGAACTCGGGTGGGGATTTCACGATCTCGAGTCCCCGCCACCGAGCCGTGTCGAAGCCGGCCGCCGCGGCTGGTCGACCATGCTCGAGTTGTGCGAGGAATACGATATTCCTGCGACCTGGGCCGTCGTTGGCCACCTGATGCTCGAGTCCTGTGATGGCCGTCACGAGGAGCACCCGGCACCAGACGGCTGGTTCGACCGGGAGCGCGGCGAGTGGACGGATCGCGAGGACTTGCGGTTCGCCCCCGATCTCGTCGATGCGTTGCTCGCATCTCCCGTCGACCACGAGTTTGCGAGCCACTCGTTTTCGCACGTCTTATTCGGCGACGCAGCAACCGATCACGCCCTCGCGAGGGCCGAACTCGAGCGAGCAACGGCGATTGCCGATGAGTGGGGCCAGTCAGTCGACTCGTTCATTTATCCGCGAAACGATGTCGGGCATCGAGATGTGCTGGCCGAGTATGGACTCACTGCCTATCGCGGGAAGTCGCCGACGGAGGACGGCCTCCGCGGGATTGTAGATACACGATTCCGGGATCAATCACTGCTCGTCGAGCCAGCCGTGGACGAGTTCGGTCTGGTTAACGTGCCCGCATCGATGTTCCTCTTTGGCTTCGAAGGACCGGCCCGAACCGTTGCGGAGTCGATCTGGACCGATCCGATGGTCGCACAGGCACGACGGGGAATCGACGAAGCAGTTCGGTCGGACGGCATCTTCCACATGTGGCTGCATCCGAACAACCTTACTCACGAGCGCGATGATCGGCGAATGCGTGCAATCCTCTCGTATCTCGAGCATACGCGTTCGAAAACCGATCTGGCCGTCGAAACCATGGGCCAGGTCGCACGCCGTGTCGCCGCTGCAACCGATGCCAACGGACAGGTAGTCGCCGTTGACGGCCACCCGACAGGCGATGACTAACCACTCGTCTTCTCGAGTTGAATCGACTGTTGCCGTCTGTTGGACGCAGTAACCCCACTTGACAGCCGCCCGATTTTGTATCGGATACCGGCACAAACAGGATCTCTATAGCGAGGAAGCAGCGACTACGAACCGAGGCGGCACAGTACGACATTGATAACAAAACCTGCGAACGCCACCTGTAGGAACAGATGCCACCAACACGACTTCTCAGCCGGTGGACCGACTCGAGTGCGCTCTCTGTTGGCGTTCTCGGCGTTGGAAACATCGGTCTCGTCCATCTGAAATCGGCACGGGCAATGCCCGGTGTCGACGTAGTTGCGGCCGCTGATGCGGTCCCGGAAAACCGCGAGCGTGCCGAAACCGAAGGTGTGACTCGTACGTACGACGACTATGCAACCTTACTCCATTCTGAGGATCTCGACGCAGCAATCGTTGCGCTTCCGCCGTTTTTACACGCAGACGCCGTCGAGGAGGCCGCCGCCGCCGGCGTCGACGTGTTCGTCGAGAAACCGTTCGCTCGCTCGACCGCGGAGGCCGACCAGATGCTTGAAACCGCAGCAGCGGCCGGCATTCACGTCAGCGTCGATCACACGCTTCGCTACCAGCCGGATATGGTCGGCGTCAAAGAGGCGTACGAGGACGGCTCGGTCGGTCACGTCCCCTACGCCTCGATCACGCGACTCAACGACGGCCCGCTTGGGCGGCCACCAATCCAGAATCCGCCCCCGTCGTGGCCGCTCGATCCCGACGCGGCCGGCGGCGGCTCCCTGCTCGAGCTTGGAATCCACTGCTTCGACGTCCTCGAGTGGCTCTTTGGCGACCTCGAGGTCGAGAGCGCGGCGATGGGTGAAACGCTCGACGTGCCCGTCGAAGATGCAGCAACTGTCCTTATGCGCGCGCCCGAGACACAGACGACCATCACGCTTCACTGTGGTTCCTACCAGTGGGAGCAGTTGCCAGAGGTGAACACCCGATTGCGACTCGAGGGGATCACGGGCACGATCAGCAACCAGAATCACCTGCGAGACAACTTCTACGCGGGCGCGGCGAAATCCGCCCTCGAGAACGTCGCCAGCCGGGTGGGTGGCGACCGGACGGTTTTCGGACCGACGTATTACTTGCAGGCACACTATAAGGCACTCGAGGACTTCATCGACGCGATTCGCAACGATGAGACGCCGCCGGTCGACGGCGAGGTCGGGCGGCGGACACTCGCACTCGCGGAAACCGCCTACGAACTGGCCGAGGAAACCGACCGCGGCGAAGTTCCGCCGCCGGAGGTGACCTCCTGATGGCCCAGCATACTGTTCGCGGAACGCCCACCGACGCCGACGACCGCCGCGGCGGCTGGACGCCCGATCTCGACACGCGGATGGTCCGTCTCGAGGCCCCGGTTCGAGCCGTGGTTGACCCCACGCTCGAGACACTCGCCCGGTCGGAGCCAGATCGGATTACCATCGTCCCCGACGCTCACTATCCGTTCCATCCATCGACTGGCATGGTGACCGATCCAGCGGTTGTCGGTGCGCTCGTCTCCCAACTCGAGGATCGCCTCGACGCCGAGATCGCTGTCGCGGGGGCGACCGACGAGATCATCGACTTCGACCGCACGGCCGAGTATCTCGGCTATTCGAGCCTGCTCGAGCGATTCGACGCAACAACCGTCGATCTCGCCGACGAACAGCGAAGCGATACCCAACGCGAGGTCGACGGCTGGTCGGTCACCGTCTCAGTTCCGAACCGACTCCTCGAGGGAGAAGTGATCTCTGTGCCGACGCTGCGTCCGACCGAAGCGGGACCGATTGCGGGCGGCATGCACCGTCTCGCGGAGTTCATCGACTCGACCGGCGATGACACACTCGCTGCGGTCGCTGCGACGCGTGCCATCGATCCGGCCGTCTCGATTCTGGATGCGACGGTTGCCTACGGCGACGAACCATACGCTGCCGATGCACTCTTTGCTGGCACCGCCCCCGCGGTCGATGCACTTGGAACCTCGCTCCTTGGCCGGTCGATCACCGACGACGACGTGCTCACCACGGCCGTCGGCATGACTGACGACGATAAGGCACTCTCGCTCTCGCTCGAGCAAGTCGGAACCGGCGACGTCGATCTGGACGCGATCCGCACACGACTCGAGGGCGGCGAGTTGCCGCCGACGGGCGAGATGCACCCTGTGGTAACAACAGCGTATCGCCTCTATGCCGGCGTCAGCGGCGACGCCGTTCCACCACAACTCGAGCACTAACCATGACAAGCAAAATCGCAGCTGTGACAGGGGCAACGGGCTTTCTCGGGACACATCTCTGTGAGCGCTTACTCGAGGACGGCTGGACCGTCCGCGCGCTCTCTCGACCCACGTCTGATCGGGGCGACCTCGAGGATGCCGACCTCGAGTGGTACACCGGCGACGTGTTCGATACCGAAACCCTAGAATCGATGGTTACTGGGACGGACGCCGTCTTTCACCTCGCGGGAATCGGTCTCTGGAGCGCCGGTCCGGAGACGGTCAAGCGGGTTAACCGCGACGGGACGGCGACTGTGCTCTCGGTCTGTCGCACCAGCGAGGACGTCGGCCGACTGGTCTTTACGAGCACCGCGGGAACGCGCCAGCCGAACGAAACCTCGCCGTTCGCGGACGAGACTGACGTCGCCGAACCAATCGGCGCGTATCAGTCCTCGAAAGCCGAAGCCGAACAGCTGGTCGACCGCTACGCAGCTACCGGCGGCGACGCGGTCACCGTCCACCCCACGTCCGTTTTCGGTCCCGGCGACGAGTCGTTTACGCCCCAACTGCTCTCGATGGGCCTCGAGCCGACGATGCCGGCGTATCTCCCCGGCGGGCTGAGCATCGTCGGCGTCTCCGACGTGGTCGACGGCATCATCGCGGCCTACGAGAAGGGCGGCTCCGGCGAACACTACATCCTCGGCGGCGAGAACCTGACCTACGACCGCGCCGTCTCGCGGATCTCCGACCACCTCGGCGGCGTCCCGGCACGGATTCCCGTCCCCGCCCAGGCGATCCACGCCGCCGGGCCGGTCGCCGAAGCCGTCGGTACCGTGACGGACCACCAGGTGTTCCCGTTTAACCGTCGGATGGCCAAACTCGCGACCGAGCGGCTGTTCTACACCTCCGAGAAGGCTAAAACTGAATTGGACTACGAGTACGCGCCACTCGAGGAGCACTTACCCGAGACGGTCACCTGGTACCGCGAGGAGTTCCGGTAACAGGCATCGCGGTCGAAGTCGCGCTGATACTCTCGTTTCGCTGTCTGTTTGTTCGACGCGAGAGCTGTACGTGAAACGGCGTCGGTACCGAAAAATCAGCACTGCTCAGTCGAGCGGTTCCGGCGCTCGAGCGACATCATCCGGTGACGATTCTGAGACGCGTGTGCCAGAAACCCGTTCGTACACGTCGATCATCTGATCGGCGGTTCGCTCGACGCTGACCTCGCGGGCGGCCTCGCGGCCGTTCGGTTCGATGTCCGACTCGAGGATGGACACGAGTTCGTCGATTAGGTCGCTGTCGTCGTCGGAAACGAGCGATGGGGAGACGCCCGCGAGTCGTTCGGAGACGTCGCCGACGTCGACGGAGACGACGGGCGTATTGCACGCGAGGGCTTCTTTGACTGAGTTTGGTGATCCCTCGCTTCTCGAGGTCAAAAGCAGTGCGTCGGCGGCGTTCATGTAGTCCGGCACGGTGTCGTGATCGACGCCGTGGACGGCCTGCAATCGAACTGGCCGCTCGAGGCGGCCGTTGACGGCGTTGACGATCCGGCGCGCTCGCGGGTAGTTTTTTACGTCGCGCTCGGGGAGATACGGAAAGAGGATCTGGTAGTCGTCTTCGTCCCAGCCGACCGCACGCCGAGCCTCGGCCTGTGGTTTGGGCTGGAACTTCTCGAGGTCGACCCCGTCGGGGATCACCTCACACGGGCGACCGAGCGTCGATTGCATCTCCTCGGACATGACGACAAGTTCGTCACACAGCGGCGCACAGGCGCGACTCACGGGGCCGACTGGCCCGTACAGGTCTGAACCCCACAGCGAGAGCACGACCGGCTTGCGAAGCTGTGCGAGTGCCATCGGCGCGATCAGCCCGTAGTGAGCGTGGACGAGATCGTAGTCGTTGCCGGCTTCGGCGATGACTTCCGGGAAGTATCGAAGATAGTCAATCGGGCTTCGGGAGTTCCCCCCGTCTCCCTCACCCGAAACCGAGAGCGTGGAAAACGAGACACCTCGTCGCTCGAGCGCGCGCATCTGCTCGTTCATGAACGGCGCATCGGCGTTCGTCGTCAGCGTGAGGACGTGCATCTCGGTTGCCCCAACAAAGGACTACCCACGGCTTTGTTATCCCTCACTTTTTCTGAAACGTCCGGAGACGCTCTCGAGAGCGTTTCTATACGGAGTACTGTCTTCTGCGAGAGAACGTTGTAACGACGTGAAACCGACAGTAGCATCGGCGAACACGGGTTGCTGTCGGCTCACTGCTCGAGTCGGTGGACGACAAAACGTTCGATCTGGTCGAAACCTGCGTCTGTAATCGATGATTGCGTGTCCACTCACGATGTCTGTTACACCTGCAAGAAGAGCAACCGCAGTATCCGATTCGACAACCGAGGTTACGTCGCGCTTGGATTCGTGCCAGCGTCGGGGTCCGTGTTCGTGCTCGTTCCAGTTCCGGTCTCCGGATGCGAGACCACGTGCGAGGGCTCTCGGCTCGAGTCCTGATCGGCGCTGGCAGCCCCGTTCGATCCGGCTGGCGCGCTCGAGTCGGCCGACTCAGCCGCGTGTTCGGCCGCCGTTGTCTCGTAGCTGGTCCTCTCGAGGGCTTCGTTCTCTGCGGCGTCCATCGCGATTGCGACGCCGAGCGAGACGACACCGAGCAAGAGGGCGACGAACGACGCGAGCACGCCAGTAAAGCCCTCTTTCCCGCGGAACTCTCGAGCGAGCGAGGTGATCGTACCTGCAACCCCTCCAGCAAGTCCGGCCGAGCCAGCGGCGTAAAAGACCACTGCGGGGTTGAATCCTTCGACGACGTAGCGACGGTTGAGCCGCCAGCAGAAACTCCGCAACAGCAGCATGGAGACGTAGCGGATGAACGACGTGTACGTGATACTCGATTCCTCATCGCCGTAGACTGCCGACATCGACACATCGGCCACCCGGCGTTCGTTGACGTTGAGATGGGCCAGGATGTGATTGAGGAAGCCGTACTGATCGGTGATCGACTCGAGGTCGAGTTCCTCGATGGTCTCTCTCGAAATGGCGGTGTAGCCGTTCTGTGGGTCGCCAACGGTCCAGTAGCCCGAGGCGAACTTCGAAAGGCCAGTCAGCATGGCGTTTCCGAAGAGGCGAAACGAGGACATGCCGTCTCGATCCTCGGCCGTGAGGAGTCGGTTCCCCTTCGCGTAATCGGCCTCGCCGGTGACGACGGGGTCGATGATTTGATCCATGATCTCGGGGTCCATCTGACCGTCGCCGTTTAGGACGGCGACGACGTCGATCCCGTCCTCGGCGGCGCGCTTGTAGCCGGTTTTGACCGCTGCGCCGTAGCCACGATTTTCGTCGTGCTGGATCGGGACGACACGTCGGTCGTCGCCGCCGTCGGCGAGGGCCACCTCCGATTCGGGTGTCTTCTCCTCGTTGAGCTGGGCTGCCACGCGCTGAATAACGCTCCAGCTTTCGTCTGGCGAGGCGTCGTCGACGGCATAAATTCGGTCGACGTACGCCGGCACAGTCTCGATGACGTTCCCGACGAACGCCTCTTCGTTGTACGCCGTCACGACGACGCCAATTGTGGTGTCCTTATACATCGGAGCCTCCGTCTGTTCGGGTTGCACCGGGTTCCGCCTCGGTCTCGGGCTCGGTACTTGCTCCCGCCTCGAGTCCAGTCGTCTCGCTGTCGACTGCCGGACGTGGCGGCCGTCCGTCACTGCCGCCAGCCAGGGTGTAGACGCGGTGGTGGGTCGCAGCGAGGTCGAGTGCATCCCGGCTGTCCACGACGACCATCGGCTCGAGGGCGTCCCACTCGATCTGCTCGAACTCCGCCTGTGGTGTAACGAGAACGACCGCATCGAGCGTGTCGGCTTCAGTTGCAAGGTCGTCGACCTCGAGCGGGCGTGTGCCGTACTCTGCGGGATCGACGAGCGGATCGACGCCGAAAACGTCCGCACCGCGGTCCTGTAGATTCTCGATGACGCCAAGCGCCGGCGACGCGCGGGTTTCCTCGACGCCCGCTCGGTAGGTGATCCCGAGGACGGCAACCGAGGCGTCCGCGAGATCGGTACCCGTGGCGGCGAGTTCCTGCTCGAGGCGGTCGACGACGACCGCTGGCATGCCGTCGTTGACCGCTCGTGCAGTTTGGGTCACCTCGAGTGGCTCCTCGTTCTGTGAGAGCAAGAAGTGCGGATAGTACGGAATGCAGTGGCCGCCAACGCCCGGACCAGGCTCGTGTAGCTGGCACATCGGAAGGTCGTTTGCGGTCTCGATTGCCTCGCGGACCGAAATGCCGAGTTCATCCGCGAGTCGGCCGAGTTCGTTCGCCAGGCCGATATTTACGTCGCGGTAGACGCCTTCAAAGACCTTGACCGACTCTGCGGTCGTCGCGTCCGAAACCGGATGGACCTCGTTGTCCGAAATTTCGTCGTAAATAATACTCGCCGCGCGGGTGCTCTCGTCGTCGACGCCGCCGACGACCTTCGGGTACGCACCGCGGATGTCTGCTAACGCACGGCCGCTCGAGGTGCGCTCCGGACAGAAGGCAAGCCCAAATTCGTCGCCCGAGAGCTCGCTTTCTTGCTCGAGGTGGGGCTTGATCACGTCGCGACAGGACGTTGGCGGCAGCGTCGACTCGGCGATGACGAGATCGCCCGGCGACAGACCCGCCGCGATATCGTCGGCGACGGATTCGACGGTTGCGAGGTTCGGCTGGTTGTCCTCGTCGATCAGCGTCGGCACGATGATGACGTGGATGCGCGCCTCGGCGGCCGCTTTCGCACCATCGGTCGTCGCCTCGAGTCGGCCGGCACCGACGTGTTCGGCGACGAGGTCGTCGAGTCCGGGTTCGCCGATAACGTGACTCTCGCCGCCGTTGATCGTCTTGACGACGGACGGATCGACGTCGACGCCGGTGACGTTGCCGGTCGTTTCGGCGTAGATGCTCGCAAGCGGCAGGCCCATTTTTCCCAGACCGTAGACGGCGACAGGAATTTCGCCGCTGGTGAGCAGGTCGTGTTGGCGCGGTTCATCGACGCTCGAGTCGTAGAGTGCGGGTGCGTCCACGGTGTCGTCCTCGCTCGCTGTCAAGGCGCTTCCACCTCCCGTTCGTCGGTCTCGTGTTCACGGTCGGATACCACCGCACCGGGCGTCTTGCCCTGTCGGTTGTCGACCAGTTGGTCGATGGTCTGGACCGCCTCGAGCGCCTCGATGCCGTCCTGTGGGGTGACCTCCGGTTTGTCGTTCCGTCGAACGCTCTCGACGAACGACGCTAACTCGTGACGCAGCGGTTCTCCGTTGTCGATGCGAGGGCGTTCGACGACGCTCTCGTGGCGATACCGTTTCTGGCCTTCGTCATTGACATACTCCGGATAGGAGTCCCGATGGATCAGCACCGACTGCTCGAGGTAGTCGACTTCGACGAAGCACTCGCGGGCAGTCACGTTCAGTTTTCGGACCTTCTTCTGGGTGACGCGACTGGCGGTCAGCGAGGCGACGATGTCGTCGTACTCCATCGTCGCGGTCGCATAGCGGCCGTCTTCGGTCCCCATCGCCGTAATCGAGTTCGGCGTCGACTCGAGGATCGAGCCGACGATATCCACGTCGTGGACCATCAGATCGAAGACGACGTTGCCGGGTGCGGTCCGGTCGATTGGCGGGCCGAGTCGCTCGGCCTCGAGACTGATGACATCGAGTTCGTCGATCAGTTCGCCAACCGTCTGGACGGCTGGATTGAATCGTTCGATGTGGCCAACCTGAAGGACGAGTCCACGGTCCTCGGCCAGTGCGGCCATTCGCCGGCCTTCCTCGACCGTCTTCGCGATTGGTTTCTCGACAAGGACGTTGACACCCGCCTCGAGACAGGTCGTCACCAGATCGTAGTGGACGTGCGTCGGGACGGCAACTGTGACGACCTCACAGCGCTCGAGCAACTCCTCGAGCGTGAGCGCGTCGGTGCCGTACTTCTCAGCGACCTCTTTGGCGACGGCAGTGTCGTGGTCGGTGACTCCGGCTAATTCGACGTTCGGTAATTCACTGTATACGCGTGCGTGGTTTGCGCCCATCGCGCCAACGCCGATGACGCCTGCGGGCGTTCGTGTTCGAGAAAGTGTGTGTTCCGTGCTCATTGGGAGGTGTAGTGATCGGTAACTGCTTTGACAACGGTTCGTCGCTCGACGTCGGATAGTCCGGGGTGGACTGGCAGGGACAGGACGGTCTCAGCTGCTCGCTCGGCTTTCGGGAACGACGCGGCAGCCGTACTCAGCGACTCGTAGGCCGGTTGCTGGTGAATGGGTGTATCGTAGTAGATCGCCGAATCGACATCGTACGCCTCGAGCGTCTCCGCGAGCGCATCTCGCTCGGCCGGACTGTCGGTTTGGACCGTGTACTGATGGTAGACGTGCCGGTAGCCACGAGGCTCCGTCGGCGTCTCGAGTGGCAACTCTGCGAGGTGCTCGTTATAGTAGGCGGCGGTCTCACGACGAGCCTCGTTGAAATCTGGGAGGCGCTCGAGTTGGCCGGATCCAATTGCGCCCGCGATGCTCGTCATCCGGAAGTTATGCCCGAGGTCGAGATGCTCGTAGCCGCCAGTCCCGCTCTGGCCGCGCCCATGATTGACGAACTGCTGGGCGCGCTGGGCGACGTCCTTGCTATCGGTCGTGATGATGCCGCCCTCACCAGTCGTCATGTTCTTCGTCGGGTAGAACGAGAAGCACGCGGCATCGCCAATCGAGCCGACGCGCTCGCCGTCGATCCGCGCGCCGTGGGCCTGACAGGCGTCCTCGAGGACGAACAGGTCGTCGTCGTCCGCGAGTGCGTTCAGGGCTGGCATGTCCGCCGCCAGTCCGTACAAATGCACCGGCAGCAGGCCGACGATGTCTGACCGGCGCTTGAGGACCGCTTCGACGGCATCGGGATCGAGCGTGTACGTCTCCGGGTCGATATCCGCGAAAACGGGCGTCGCGCCAGCGAGCCGAATCGCGTTCGCGCTCGCGACGAACGAGAACGGAGACGTGATCACCGCATCGCCTTCGCCGACGCCGAACGCCTCGAGGGCGGCGTGCAGCGCGGTCGTTCCGTTCGAGGTTGCAACGGCGTGGTCGGCAGTACAGTAGGTTGCAAACTCGTCTTCGAAGGCGCGGACTTCGGGGCCGTCTGCGAGCCCACCGCCGTCGATCACAGACTGGACGCGCTCGACGACTGCGTCACTGACGTCCGGCTCTGCAATCGAGACCGAGCCCTCGAGTTCCTCGGTCGCCGCCGTCTCGCTCGTCGGCGGCTCTGTTGGTTCCGTGTCGATGCGCCTGGCGTGGTCCGACTCACTCTCAGTATCGACGTTCGTCTCACTCATGCTATCACGCGATTTCGTTCGGTCCCTCGAGCGGTTCGGGGAGGTCCTGAATCGTCGCGGGCGTTCCGACCGCGAGACTGTTCGCCGGGACGTCGTCGGTGACGACCGACCCTGCTGCGACGAAGGCGTTCTCGCCAATCGTCACACCGGGTAGTAGCGTCGCGTTCGCACCGATTGAGGCCCCATCTTCGAGCGTTGGCCCCTCGAGTCCGTTGTCCGTCCGGACCGGGTACTCGTCGTTGGTCAGGGCAGCGCTGGGGCCGATGAAGACGTTATCGCCGATGGTCGTGTTCGTCGGAATGTAGACGTTCGTCTGCAGGCTCACGTGCGAGCCGATGGTCGTCTCGCCGTCGATGACCGTTTTCGTCCCGACGAGGACGTCGTCGCCGATGGTCGTGTTCTCGCGGACGAGCACGTCGTGGCCAGTGGTGAACTCGTCGCCAACCGTTACGTTGCCGTAGACGATTGCGCCGGCTCGGATCGTCGCCTCGTCGCCGAGTCTCGTCGGTTCGTCGAACTCGCCGTAGCCGACGGTTGCCTCGTCGTCGATTGCACAATCCTCGCCGCGAACGACCTGGCTGGGAAGTGCCTCACTCATCCGGGGCACCCCCCAGCTGTCGTGGCCTGTACAGATACTCATCGCGTGTTCGCTCGCTCGAGCGAGGCGCAGACGCTGATGGAGGGCCTGTTGTCCGTCTGTGACCGCGTACTCGGTGTGGTAGGTAATGCTGTGTCATCGGAGACTCGATCCGCTTGGGAATCATGCAGATACACCGGGTAACGAGGTTTTGTTATCCCGGCCCTGACGGATCCGTAGCCCAGAACTACAGGCCGCGTCTGGCCGCTCGAGGACTGGCTGAACCTCTCACTAGCGTGGCGATTCGAGACGCAGCGACGCTGTGTCGGAGACACTGATGGTCCGAGACGTGCTGAAACGTCGGCTCAGACGTCAGTCACGAACGCCAACTGGTACAATTCGATTTCGAAACGGTAGCCGAGTGATAGTAAAGGGTCAGCGGCTGGGAATCGGTACTGTGAGGTATCCGACCATCCCCGAACGATATTCGAGTCGGGAACGCGAGGGCACTCATGTCTGAGCACGAATTGACACAAGCCGAACTGTTCGATGTGTTCAGTAACGCTCGACGACGACGGGCGGTGCAATACCTGAAACAGTGTGGCGGCGGCTGCGATCTGGCACCGCTCGTCGAACAGGTAGCCGCCTGGGAGAACGACACCGACCCCGACGAGGTCACCCGCACGCAGCGCCGGCGGGTCTACATCTCGTTATATCAGACCCACCTGCCGATGCTCGAGGACCATGGGATCGTCGACTGGGATCCCGATGGCCACCGTATCGAGTTGTTGCCGAGCGATGAGGTGTTCGAGCCGTATCTCGACCGCCACCTCGGCTCCGACCGACCCTGGCATCGCCTCTATGCGGCATCGACGGTCGCTGGTGTCGGTTTCTTTGCCGTTGCCTGGCTCGCCGTGGGTCCGCTTACGGCCGCCGCTGCGCCGGTAATCGTTCTGGCGCTGTGTCTCGTCATCCTCGCGATCTCGATTGTACAGCACGTCTCGCGCCGACCGGATCTACAGGTTCCGTTCGGTCTCGCGGGTCGATAACGCACCCATCGCGTTCAGTCCGTCGTAGCCCTCCGTGTAACTGTTCTCCGCGCTGTGTCCCACTTGCGACTCGAGCACTTCCAGAGTCAGGAGAGCGTCCCACAGCCTCGAGTCTGGACTGCTGCTGATTTGTCAGCCTCGAGTCTGGACTACTCTCACTCGTCAGCCTCGAGTGTTCAGCACAAGCGCTTTCCAGCGCGAAACCTGCCTCGAGCGTCTGTGTGTCGGGGGTGAGCCACACTGTAGACAGCACGGCTGTACGCTGGACAGCAACCGTGTCGACGGGTGGATTGCCGTGTGATAGCGTCACGTCATCGATAATTGACTTCCGCACTCGAGATTCACCTGTTCTGGTACCACGCCATACCTACTGTCTCCTCTCGGAGAAGGACCCGGACACGCACGCGATCACAAGCGAGACTGTCCGCTCCAGTCAACTGCGACGCTCGAGAGACGCTCACACCTCGTAGCTCAAAAAGCCGTCAGCGATTAGCCGTCTTCGTCGTCACCGGCATCCTCGGTGACGGTGATCCAGAAGTAGGCATCTTCGTCGGCGTTTTCGTTCGTTGGCTCTGCTGGGACGTCGTCGTCATCGTAGAGCAAGACGCTGATTCGAACGGTGTCGCCGTCTTCTGCAGTCGGGGTAATTTCTCGTTCACCCAGGCCAGTGCTTCCATCCGAGATGCTGCCGTCGATTGTCCGCAGTTCGGTCCGGTCGATGATCTCACCGTCCTCGATGACCTGTTCCTGGACGACGAGGGTGTATTCGGCGTGTTCTCCCTGGTGGTTCTCGACTGAGAGCGTCACGGGGACGGACTCACCTGGTTCGATCTCGTCTGGGATCTCGCCGGCAACAAGGTCGCCATCGTCGGTTTCTGTGTACAGCCCCAGTTCGGTAAAGCCGCCACCGGCAGCTGGGAACAGAAAGCCAACGAGTAACGCGCCGGCAGCGACAGCGACGGCCACCACGAGCACGATGGACGAAAGCGTTGCAACAGCGCTTTCATCGTCGTGTACGCCGGCCACCGCAGCCGTAAACGACACGGTAAATCGCTCCGCTTTCGGGACTCTAATGCGGCGGAGTGCACCGAGTTGTGCTGCAACGACGGTAAGTCCTGCAAGGGCTGCAGCAAGCGATCCAGCGCCGAGCCCCCACTGCGTCACCGGAAGCGCAAGGACGACAAGTGGCAACATCGAGAGCGACAGGACGAACGAGAGCCCCAGTCGTTCGACGGTGTTGATCCCTCGAGGCCGTTGTTCGACCGTTGTCGCGGCTGTCTCCCGTGCGGCGCGTTCAACCGCCGGAAACAAAAACGAGGTGAGTGCGTAGCCGGGGAGAAACAGCGCAAGCGGGAACGCGACGAGCAATCTGAGCGGACTCTCTGCCGGGACGGACGTGATGAGGAGAAATGCAAGCGCCGCTGCAAGAGACACGATTGCAAGGTCCATCGGATACTCCCGCACGCGCCCGAGTCTAGTCTCTGCGGCTGTCGGAAAACTCATCGAGATCCCTCCTGGCGGCGAAGATCAATGACTGCGCTCCAGGACGATTCGGTCGTCATTATCGTTGGATCACTCACGCCACTAGTGTTTTGTTATGCCCGTGTTATCGCTGAGAAACCGATACTCGAGTGAGAGACAGCCCTTCCGGTCGTCGGTGATTGCCTCGAGGAGAGCGTCTCGGACTGTTCGGTCCTAAAACTCGACGTACTGCTCTTCCCACTCGCGACGTTCGTCGATTCGCTGTCGACCGGCCTCGGTAATCGCGTAGTAGTTGGTTCGCCTGTCGAGTTGGCCTTTCTCGACAAGCTCTTTGTTGACGAGCGTATCGAGATTGGGATACAGGCGACCGTGATTGATTTCTGCGCTATAGTACTGTTCTACCTCGTCTTTGACTGTCTGGCCCGATGGTCGATCAGCACCCGCGATCACGTACAACAGATCCCGCTGGAAGCCGGTCAGATCGTGCATTGCTCAATCACAGTGATCGTTCCACTGAGTAGATATTTGTTATCCGTGTCATACAGCGTTGTTAGGAATCCTTTCATGTATCGTTCCGAGATTTAAATAGATATTCTCACGACCGTCTGTGCGACTGAACCATCTCGAGCAACTCGATTGTCGAAGACAGTCTCTCCTCGAGTGTACCATGCGCGTCGCAGCAGCCGAGAGACACAGACGACAGATCGGCTCGCCGAAGTACCAGTTTCAGTATCCTTTCTGGTCGTCCTCACGTCGCTGTCGCGAGTGATCGCGCGTCGTTAGTGCTGGTCGGCATTCGCCAGTGCAACGTCGATCCCTTCGGCACCGATCTGTACCTGGAGGTGTTCGACCGTGGCCTCGTAGGCGGTCGTATGTGAGCCATCGCTGTCGAATCGAACACACTCGCTGAGGAGGTCACTCTCGAGGAGGTTGTTGATGCGACGGTAGACGGTAGCGGAAGAACTGTCCGTTCGCTTGGTTAGTTCTTTGGCTGTTTTCGGGCCTTCGCTGGTTGCGATGAGAATCGTTCGCGCACATTCGTCGCCGAGGACGTCGAGTTGTGCAGTTGGGTTGGCGGTCAGTTCCGATTGCGTGTTGGGTGCGTGAGTGGACATATGTAGGCTGTCGTTGTGGTTCCGTTGGTTCGCTCTCGAGTTCGAGAGGGGTGTTCCGTGACGATTGACCTCATCTCGTCCCGTTTCAGGGCGGTTTGGGTCCCGTCCAACGATACAATTGGTAAGCGATGAGGGTATTTTATAACGATGTACATTACAGATTGTAGGACAGTCATTCGATTCAGAAACATTGTATTTCGACCAGGAAATGAGTCATTTCATCAGTGGTTTTCGTCGATAAACCATCACTTTGCCATGCGAACCCGGGACAATCGATCTGAATTCACGTTGAGACCCGACAGTCACATCTCACTCACTACTCGGTGTGTTGGGTGCTTCTCGCGCGATATTCGGCGGCAAGCGTGTGTTTCCACCCCATAGACACCCTCGCTCGAGTGAACGGTCTCCCGCCTTTATTCACGTCTATCCCCCTGAGTTGTACTGTGCTCGGACGAGTCCGACTCCGGTGCGGTGACTCGTTGCAGGATCGGTGGCGACGCTCGTGTGGCTCCGATCACTGCAGGAGTCTCACACCATCGGCCACATGGCCGACTCGAGGCCGTCCACGCACTCACCCCCTACCATGAACTCTCGACAACAGAATTGGCGACCGATGGAATCGTCGACGGCAGGCGCACGCTGTCGAAATTGTGGGACACACGTCACCCAGCAGTTCGCCCGCGTGTTCGGCGATAACGGTGACGTCGTCCATGGCTGTCCCGGCTGTACGACGTACCGCGAGATGCAATCGGGGAGTCACCTCCCTGGCCCAGACTCGGAGTGAGACAGGTTTCTGTCCGTCATTTCTGGCGCACTCGCGACACGACCAGCGGGCGCGCCGGTACATCGGTACAGCGATCCGTTTGAGACGGTCGTTGTTTCGACCACCGCAGCCGTTTCTCGAGGTTTCCCTCGTTGTTATCATCTGATTTTCGCGCCGAACTCGAGTCAAACATGTCGGTTGCGGCCTCCGTCCATACTTCCTACAGAGACTAGTTGAAAATAATACAGCAGGTTAAAGTCGGTGGTTCGCAAACAGGAAGGATGTATGAAGGGAAGCGATGGATTGCCTGTTGATAGCGAGTTCGTGATCTGTTCCTAATCAATGTCCGTCCAGACGAGTCGCTCCGAGTCGCTCGCAGAAAGCGAGGTGTTTCACATCCTCGGCAACGACAGGCGTCGTGCAATCGTCCAGCTCCTGGCACGCGAGTCAGGCCACGTCGATGTCTCCGACGTTGCAACCGAAATCGCCGAAACCGAATCCGACAGTGGGTCTGTTCCGAACAACCTCTATAAAAGCGTCTACGTCTCGCTACAACAGACACATCTCCCACAACTCGAGGAGGATGGTGTCATTGAGTACGATTCGGATGCCAAGACGATTCAGGCTGGCTCGCACTTCGACGACGTGCTCGTGTATATCGATGGCCACACCGACAACCCATCAACATTCTTACAACTTCATTTTGCCGCGTGTGTCCTTGGACTCGCAGTCATCGCACTTATCGGCCTCGAGATTCCGCTCCTCTCGAGTGTTGATCCCGTGCTGTGGAGTGTGTTCGTGTTGCTCGCCGTCGCTGCCAGTAGCCTCTATCGGCTGCTGGCCTGAGACTGGGAGATCGCACACACCGGCTCATTGCACGACTCCATCAAACTGGGCTCGCATCCGTCCGTGACTGGCAAGCGGTGAGTTCGTTCCTCGAAAAAAGCAGCGGCGTGTCGCTTACTGAAGCGCGGCGACGCCAGCAGCAGGCGTGTCTCCGTCAGCCTCGCCGTCGATTGGCTGTGACGTGTCGGTCTGGTCAGCGTCGTCGCTGTGATCGACATCGTCCGTCTCGTCGGCGTCTGCATCAGCCGTCTCTGTTGTTTCCGTCTCGTCAGCGTGTGTCACCGACTGGACGGAGAGTTCGTCGATGGTAATCGAGAGCGTGAACGCGACAGCGTCAGTCGGAGCGTCCGACTCCGTGTCATCGGCCGCGTACTCATCAGCCGACTCAGTGGCGGTCTCAGCAGCAGGCTGCTCTGTCAGCGGCAGTTCCATCCCGCCAACAAGCGCGACTACCGTCGCCTGTTCGACCGTTACCTCGAGTTCGAGGTCAGACACTGCCGGCTCGCTGTCGGCTGCCTCATCAGCTGATTCGTCGGTCGCGTCCGCGTCAGTCGTCGCTTCGCTGTCAGTCAGTTCCTCGTCGTCAGTAGCGTCGTCATCGGCCACAGCGTCCATCTCGAGGACATCGTGGCCGTCGTGGACGAGGACGATGGTCGCCTGTTCGATAGTGACCTGCAGGTGGTCAGCGTCGGTCTGTGTTTCATCGTCTGCGGCGGCGTTGTCGCCTTCGTCGGCGTCAGCCGCAGTGTCTTCAGCTGCAGCGTCGTCGACAGCACCATCGTCAGCACCGTTTTCGAGGGCAGCATCCTCGAGTGGCGCGTCGATGTCCGTTGCGAGCACGAAGATCGTCGCCTGGCCAACCGTTACTTGTTCATCGTTGTCAACAGCGTCGTCACCCGCTTCAGCAGCATCGTGACCGTCGGCTGCAGCCTCGTCTTCGGTGTGTGGCAGTTCAACATCGTCGACGACGATGAACGCCGTTGCATCGCCGATTGTCACTTCCGCACCGGTCTCATCTACGTCCTCGAGATCATTCTCCTCTTGTTCAGTCTGTGCTGCATCGTCCTCGTGAGCGACTGCGTCGTCATCGGTCGCGTCCTCGCTCGAGTCTGCAGCATCAGCGTCCATCTCCGCAGGCAGGTCCGCTCCCGCATCGATTGTCGTGAGCGTTGCCTGCTCGATTTCGATATCGAGGTGGTGGCTGTGTAGGTCATCCTCGAGTCCGTTCGTGTCGGCATCCTCGAGGTTGGTCGCCTCGTTGTTGTCGGTGTCTGCGTCAGTATTCACTGCCTCGTCTGCGGGGTCTGTGTCGTCAGCAGCGTCGGTTTCGGTGTCGGAGTCAGCCACGTGGTCACCAACAACGACGATGTTCGCCTGCTCGATGAGGACGCTCATCGGAACATCGCGGTCGTCGTCGACCGCCTCAGGCGCGTCGTCAACTGGCTCCTCAATCTCGTCTTCAGTTTCGTCCGTGTCCTCTTCGACTTCTTCCTCAACCTCATCTTCGGTCTCGTTCAAATCTTCTTCAACTGGTTCCTCAACCTCGTCTTCGGTCTCGTTCAGGTCCTCGTCGACTTCCTCTGCAGTCTCATCCTCAGTCTCGTCTAGCTCCTCATCAACCGTATCCTCTGTCTCTTCAGGCTCGTCTGCATCCACATCCAGGTCATCCTCGAGCGTGACGACTGCCTGTTCGGTGACCGGCTCGTCGTTGAACAGGTACGGCGTATCGTCCTCGCCCTCAGTCTCGACGAAGTCGAACTCCTCGTTGTCGTTCGTATCGAGGTGTGCCATCGCGATGAGCGTCTCGTCATCCGCTGGTGGCGTCTCGAGCGGTATTTCGACGTCTTCGTGCGTGCCGGGCTCGAGATATTCGGAGGAACCGATGACGCTCTCGAGGACGTTCCCGACGAGGAGGCTACTATCGTGGATCACCACGAAGCCGCCGTCCTCGAGAGTCACGTCGTCGACAACGACGGTTTCACCGTCGGTCGCTTGCTCCTCGAACGTCACCGAGGCTGGCGGATCCGCGGCGGCGTCATTGTCTTCAGACTCGGGCTCGAGTTCGTCCGAGTCTTCGGCTGGGTCGTCATCGTCCTGTTCCTGTACGGTCGTGAGTGCGTCGGCTGGTGCAGTGTCCTGCTCGTCGGCGGCTGTGCCGGGTGTCGCGCCGGCACCGGCAACCATCGCCCCGCTCGAACAGATCATCAGCAGTGCAACGAACACAGCGAGTACCCGATTGCGTGTTGTCATAGTCTCGTGAAGCATCGTCACCTCGCCGATTCAGGGGTATAAACCGAGCCAACTATTTCACGGGAAACAGGATCCTGCGACCAGATACGGACGATTTGGGGATGTTCGCGACCATCGAAACACGTGATTGTCATTGCTAACCGACTGAAATGGTTACTGAATCATCACAAGCGCTCGAGCGGTTGGTGACTTCCCGCCGGATGGTGACGACGGCTGCAAGAGACAGTGGAGACTACTCTTGTCGGGCCTGTTCGGGTGATTTCGACGCCGTTGGCTCGTGACCCGGGAGACAGACCAGGTTCTCGCGACCGAGTCGAAGCTTCGTAATCTGGCCGTCATCCTCGAGTTCGGCCAACAGGCGACTAACTTTGGCTTTTGACCAGTCGACGGAGTCGACGATCCGTGACTGTTTCATTCGCCCACCGTTGTCCGTGACGAGCTGTTGGACGCGTTCTCGGTCCGTCACGAACTCGTCGCTGTGGTCGTCCTGCTGGGTGGCCAACTGCGTGCGCTCACTCAATCGGTTTCGGACGGCGAGGACGCCGCCAAGCACTGCGAGTGCGACAATGCCGAACATCGCCGCGATGTGTGGACTCCCCGCAATCAGCACCGGAACGTCGGTTGCGACTGAATTAGTGCTCGTCATAGTGTGACTGTGGCGTGGGTCGGTTACTCGAGTCGATACGGTCACAGTCGGGCAGCAGTGTATGTATCATGGTCTGTGAGAGGGTGTGGTCTGTGTGACACTGGAATCGCTGTCTCAGTGGGTTCCCGAACGACCGAGGGACCGGTCAGTTCGTGCTGTCGCCGCCAATGACCGCGTGCTCGAGGCACTGCGCTCGACTGTCGGCGGACGGATCGAGCGGACTCGCCTGCAGTGCCGGATGTTCCCCATCGTGGATCGAGCGATCTCGACCTCATCCGGCGTCCTGACAGTTGTGGCGTGGCAGTGACGACACACGGGAGTCAGACGAGTCGGTGTAGGTCGGTATCGGTGAGTCGCAGACGAATCACGAGTACCGATACGACGCTCCAACAACCCGCCCAGACGACTGTCATCGCGGTGTATACCGAGGACCGGAATAAACTCGGTCGGACGTTCGGTACGATTTGCCCGGATTCAGTGTGACTTCAGCGAGTAATCCTCAAATTCATTGATGAGACGCCATCTCAGCGCTGTTTGGGCTTTCATTTGCAAGCACCCGAAACTGTTGAGTGTGAACGGACGACAAAACACCGTGCCTGAGACCGGCTCCCAGCCGAGCTATCCGCATGGCGGAAAACGCACACTCGAGGGCGGGGACAGGAGACGCCCCGCTGTGCTCAGCCCACACGGACCGACATTGCGTTTGCCGGTGATCGTTGCCCCGTCGGAGCGATCACCGGGAGTGAACGACAACGCCCCGTCTCAGACGCCTGGGACGCCGACGGCATCGAAGCCGGTGACACCGACGAGTGCAAGCACGTACAGGACGATTAGCACCGAGACCCAGGCGACAATCGTGATTGCTGCTGCATCGACCCAGCCGCCCGGGTAGCGTGCGTTGACCACCGCGAGGTACGCCACGAGGACAAGTGCCGGTCCAAGCAATGGGATCCAGCCGAAGAAGAACCCGACGAGGGCCCAGACGACTGCCCCGATCAGCGCGGTGATAATTGCGTACGTGTAATCATCTGCATCGACAATCACTTTCGCTCCGGCGTAGATGCCTACGGCACCGATGAGCAGGCTTACACCGAAGACGATGAGGCTATCAATCATGCACCAGATACCCAGCAGCGAGCCCGATAGTTATCACTCACCTACACGAACCTGATTGGTTACCTGACATTTTGGCACTTGAACTGCCTTGTGGGCAATATCGGGCTACCAGCCGCCTCGCCCAAAGCATTTATTGGGCGTCAACAGCCCGCTCGGCAGCCTGATCCGACCTCGCCAGCGACTCAGCCGACACCAGTGAGCGAATCCCCGACTCGAGGCTAATACGAGCCTCGAACCCAAGCCCAGAGGCTGCCTTCGAGACGTCCGCACCGCTGTGGCGGATGTCACCGGGCCGGGGATCTTTGTGAACAATCGGCGACTGGGACTCTGTGGCATCGCGAATCGTCTCCGCAAGGTCGCGAATCGAAATCCGCTCACCCGTGCCGACGTTGTACGCCTCGCCCACGTTGTCAGTCGTCGCCGCGCACAGATTCGCACGGACGACGTCGTCGACGTGAACGAAATCACGTGTCTGCTCGCCGTCGCCTTCAACGGTGATCGGTTCGCCAGCTCGAGCCTGCTCGAGGAACGTCGAGATGACGCCGCTGTATGGCCCTTGTTGGCGCGGGCCGTAGGCGTTGAAGTATCGCAGTGCGACCGTCTCGAGGTCGTACAGCTCTTCGTAGCGTCGGACGTACTGATCGAGTGCGAGTTTCTGAATGCCGTACGGTGACGTGGGGTCCGTCGAGGCAGTTTCGGGTACCGGGAGTTCGTCCGGATGACCGTAAATCGCCGCACTCGAGGCGACGACGACGCGGGCGTCTTCCTGTCGGGCCTGCTCTAACACGAGGAGGCTGGCCTCGAGATTCGTCTCGTTGCTGGCTCGCGGTGCGGAGACGCTCTGGGCGACGCTGACCATCGCAGCCTGGTGGAAGATGATGTCGACACCGCGTGCGGCTTGTTGGAGCGCTATCGGATCGGTGATGTCGCCGTCAATGACCGTCACATCTTCAGGAAGGAACGACCGGTCGCCCGTCGAGAAGTTATCCAGAACTCGAACCTCATTGTTCGGGACCAGTGCCTCGACGAGGTGGCTTCCGATGAAACCGGCACCGCCAGTGACGAGAATCGTCTGGTCGCGAATCGGTGGCGAACGCATTGGAGAGTGGACAGTTTCCGGGCGGTTTAGTATACCATCCATACCGGACAGTATTCAGTGCTTATACGCCCGAAGACGGTGATTTGACCGCCGATCACGATCTGTGTGCGGCCAACAGAAGCTATTATGCACCCGCCTCGGCAAGCGCATGCCAATGACTGTCGATCTCGTCATCCGCAACTGTACCGTCGTGACGCCCGCCGGTCGCGAATCCGAGACGGGCGTCGCCGTCGAGGATGGAACTATCGTCGCCCGCGGCCGCGACGACCAACTTCCCGACGCCGAGCGCGTCTACGATGCCGAGGGCGCACTCCTGGTCCCCGGCATCATCGACGGCCACATTCACAACCGCGAACCTGGCCTCGAGTACAAAGAAGACTGGGAATCCGCCACTCGAGCGGCCGCTGCAGGCGGCGTGACGACCGTCGTCGGCATGCCAAACACCGACCCCGTGATCGACCGCCCCGAACACCTCGAGCTCAAGTTCGACCGCGGTGAAGCGTTCGCACACGTCGATTTCCAGAGCTACGCGGTCGTCACGAGCGAAAATCTCGATCTGATTCCCGACATCGACGAGGCCGGCGCGCTGGGATTCAAAATCTTCCTTGGTTCAACAGTGGGCGACGTGCCGCCGCCGAACGACGGCGAGATTCTCGAGGCAATGGAGCGAATTGCAGAGACAGGCAAGCGACTCGGCTTCCACGAGGAAAACGGCGAGATCATCGACCACTACACCGAGAAATTCAAAGCCGAGGGCCGAAACGAACCCATCGATCACTCCCATTCTCGACCGGTGATCGCCGAACAGGAAGCCGTCGAGCGGATGATCACCTTCGCCGAACAGACAGGGACGAAGGTACACATGTTCCACGTGTCGTCCGGTTCAGCCGCCGAGGCCGTTGCCCGCGGCAAAGACCGCGGCGTCGACGTGACTGCTGAAACCTGCCCCCACTACCTCTGGTTCACCGAGGAGGTCATGCGCGAGAAAGGCAACCCAGCCAGAATCCAACCGCCGATTCGCGACGCCGACGAGCGCGCGACACTCTGGGATGTCGGCATCGACGACGGCGCAATTGATTGTATCGCGACGGACCACGCCCCACATACCCCCGAGGAGAAGAAAGTCGACGACCCGTTCGGCAACATCTGGGATTCGATCTCGGGCTTCGTCGGCCTCGAGACCGAAGTCCCCGCCCTCCTCACGTTCGTCAACGAGGGACGACTCACGCTCGAGGAGTGGGTGTATCGCCACTCGACCCGTCCTGCACAGGTCTGGGGGATGTACCCGCAGAAAGGGTCGTTGCAGGTCGGCACTGACGCGGACTTCACCATCGTCGATCCGGATCTCGAGTGGACGCTCGAGAGTGCTGACGAACTGCACTCGAAAAACTGCGTCACGCCGTTTATCGGCGAGTCCTTTACGGGCAAAGCCGTCGCAACCGTTGTCCGCGGCGAACTCGTCGCCGAAGACGGCGAGGTCGTCGGCGAGTCCGGGTACGGGACTCGAGTCCGCGTCAACGAGTAACTCTCACGCGAGCGCGCGTAAGAGGCACTAGTCTCTTGCTAGTTGGATATCCCGTCCTAATTTGTATACCGTTGCGATAAGTACCGCGAGCATCGTCCCAGCACCGGCCACCAGCAACACCGCGCCATAGGTGGATATCGTAAGTGCAGGCGGACTCGAGGAGGTCCCCTCACTGAATAGCGAGCCACCAGCCAACCAGACGAGCCACCCGATGATAAGGTATGCAAACAGCGTTCGATACTCGCTGGTGACGTAGCCAAGCGCCTCGCCAGTACTGACCCAGTGTGGCTCGTCATCCGACTCAGTCGGGTCGTCGGATGCGGAGGGTGTAGACATACAACACTCACTCGAGGTGACAGTAAATAGTGTTCCGGTCAGCCGTTTGTCACTCGAGGTCGGCACCCACCGCCTCTTCAATCGAGTTAAAACCGTCTCGCTTGAGGAGCGCGACCAGTCCGCGATTGATCCGTTTCGCCGTCGACGGCCCCTGATAGACGAAGCCGGTGTACAGTTGCACGAGCGACGCGCCCGCGCGAATCTTTTCATACGCGCTGACCGGCGAGTCGACGCCACCGACGCCGATGATTGGCAGGTCGCCATCGGTATGCTCGGCGATGGAGCGAATCACGTCAGTCGAACGGTCTTCGACCGGCTTGCCGCTCAAACCGCCCCACTCCTCACGTTTGGGCGACTCGAGGCCGTCGCGAGTGGTCGAGGTGTTCGTCGCGACGATGCCGTCGAGTCCGAGTTCCTGTACGATGTCGACGAGTTCGAGCACTGCCTCCTCGGGTTCGTCGGGGCCGATCTTGACGAGCATCGGCACGTCTGTGTGGGTTTCAGCCTCGAGCGTCTCGAAAATCGTGTGGAGGTGTTCGGGAGAAGTTTCGTCAAACTCGTCGGGCGTGTTTGGACAGGAGACGTTGACGACGACGTAGTCCGCAAACGGCGAGAGCCGCTCGAACACCCGTCGATAGTCCTCGATAGCTTCGCGCTCCGTCGAGACGTTCATCTTCCCGATGTTGACGCCGAGCGGGAAGCTAGGCGTGCCATCGGCTTCGAGTCGATCTCGGACCTGCGTCATCCCCTGTCCGTTGAAGCCCATCCGGTTGATCATTCCCTCGTCCCTGCGGAGGCGAAACAGCCGCGGACGGTCGTTGCCCGTCTGTGGGTGGGGCGTCACGGTGCCGATTTCGACGAAACCGAAGCCGAGTGCACGGAGTGCGTGGGTGACTTCGGCGTTCTTATCGAAGCCGGCGGCGACCCCGACGGGGTTCGGGAAAGTGGTGTCGAACAGGTCGACCTCGAGAGCTGGATGGTCGTACTGGTACGCAGCCGACAGTGCCGCTCGAGTCGGCCACGTCGATTGGGCTACCCGGAGCGTTTGCTTGCCGAGATCGTGGGCCGTCTCGGCAGGAAGTTGAAACGCGAGGGGGCGCACCCGCGAATACAGCGTCATATGTCGTCTTGTGGCCGGCCGGTACGTAAACGACTCGGAGCGGATCTCGACCGGCTGTGTCGTCACTCTTGGTAGCAATCAAACAATTCGTCCGATTCTGTCTGTCTCGGCTGCTCATTTCGGGGAATCGTAAGCGCGAATAAGGAGGTTCTCCTGATTGAAAGCCTCGAGACAGCACGGGAGCCTGGGCGGAATCGGATACTCGTCAATTGTTTCGGCGAATAAATCCGAGCTTGTCCGGATAAATAAATTATTATAAAATATCTATTCGTGGTCTGGAACATCTATCGAATAGCGAAATAGTTTTCCTACGGCTACCGCTTGAGTCGACTAACAACGCGAGTCATGAGTATCCAACGACGGTCACCAGGAGGGATGTACCGTGGCGGCTAATCGAGTGCGTACACCGCTGTCTGGCCGGGTGACCGTCCGGCAGTCGTGTGGCGCTGGCGTGCGGACGAGCACCGCGCCGGCTGACAGCGACCGCGGAGGTGGTCGATGTGACTGGGACTAACGGCCTCCTCGTGCCAATCGCACCATCTGCGACGCTCGAGGAGACCGTCTCCCACGCAGTCAGCGTCGCAACCGACGGTGAGAAACCAGTTCCAGTCCACCTCGTCACAACAGTCTCTGGCCATCACGTCGAGGATGATCTGGATCGCTACGAGGACGTTCTCGAGCGCGCTGAACGGCGTGCTCGCGAGGCTGGCCCCGATTCGCTCACCGTGGACACAGCATTGCTCGGCGCGGACCGGTACGTCGCCGGTCCGACGGACCACATCGAGTTGTTCGTCGAGTACGCGGCCGACCACGGCCTCGAGCGTGTCATCCTCGATCCGAACTACGCCATCGACGCAACATCGCCGACACTGCAGTCGGTCGAATCGACACTTGCACGGACGCCACTCGAGTGCGAGCGTGCACCAGTATCTGCGTCGGGCTGGCAGCCGACCAGCGGCGAACTCGTTCGTGCTGGTGTTATTGGCGTTGTCGCGTTCGGCTTCTACATTGCACTTGGCGGTCCAACGTACACGTTCGCGCTCGGGTCAGGCGTCGTCGCCGCGGCAATCGCCGCGCTGTTGCTTCGAAACGCTGCCTTCGAGACGACGCCGAAACCGCTCTCGTCGCTCCAGACTGTGGGTCGCGGTCTGATCTTCGTGCCATACCTGCTGTGGGAGATTACCAAGGCGAACGTGCTGTTCGCATACGTCGTCTTACACCCCTCGTTGCCAATCGACCCCGGACTCGACCGGATCGATGCCGCTGTCAGCGATGGGATCTCCGTGACCACGTTCGCAAACAGCATCACGCTCACACCGGGAACGCTCACAGTCGATGCGGAGGGCCACCACCTGCTCGTCCACTCGCTTACCCCCGGCGCTCGAGACGACGTTGTCGACGGCGTCCACGAGCGCGCCGTTCGCTACCTCTTCTACGGCCGTGAGGGACTCGAACTCCCCGGTCCCGGCGAACGGAACGATGACGAGCCACTGCTCGGCCCGGCAGCCGACGCCGACCGCGCTCGAGCGCGCACCGATGGAGGTGACCGCGATGACTGAGTTTCTCAACACCGTCTTACTGGGCGCGGCGGCGCTCGTCGTTGTCCTCGCGCTAATCGTCCTCTATCGCGTCTTTGCCGGGCCGACGACCCACGACCGGGTTGTCGCGATCAACGTGATCGGAACGAGCATCGTGATCGTGCTGGCGTTGATCTCGGCGGGACTGGACCGACCCGAGTACCTCGATATCGCGATTGTCTACGCGCTGTTGAACTTCGTGTTGAGCCTCGTCGTCGGTCGCTTTACCTACCAAAGCGGTGAGGTGGACTGGCGATGACACTGCTTACTGCCCTCATTATCCTGTGTGCTGCAATCGGCGTCTTCTTCACGTTCGTCGCCGCCGTCGGCATGATCCGGCTGCCAGACGTCTACACGCGATCACACGCAGCGACGAAAGCCGACACACTCGGTGCCGGTTTCTCGATTCTTGCCGTTGCGCTCTACTTCGGTACGGCTGGCGAAGTCCTGCGAGCGCTGTTGCTGATCGTGTTCATCTACTACACGAACCCGACTGCAGCTCACGCGATTACCCGTGCCGCCTACAGTCAGGGAATCGAGGTCTGGACGGCTGACGACACCACGGAGGACTCACAATGATCTGGCTCGAGCTTGGACTGATCGCGTTCGTCGTTCTCGCCGCACTGTACGTCGCGTTCGCACGCGATGTTGTCGGGACAATCGTCATGTTCGCGGGCCTGACACTCGCGATTGCAGTGATCTGGGTCCTGCTGGCCGCTCCCGACGTTGCGCTGATCGAAGCAGCTGTCGGCGCCGGGGTCACCTCGGTCCTGTTCCTGATCGCGCTGAAGAAGACGACCGGAATTTCGGCCTCCGATGACGATGCTGAGACCGGTTCGGCCGCGGAGACGGACACTCCGACGACGGATGGCGGCGAGGTCGTCGCCGATGCTGAAGCAGGCCAAAGCAGTGATGATTCGAGCGGGTTCCACCCGCTCAACCTCCCCGCTGCCCTACTCATCGCGGCACTCGCCATCCCACTCGGCTATACGTTCCTCTCGCTGGATCCAATCGGTGAAACCGCTGCTGTCGCCACAGAGTACGCGACTGGCGACGCAACGCCTCACACCTATTACCTCGAGAACACGCTCGGAGATACCGGCTTCCCCAACGCTGTCGTCGCCGTCCTGGTCGTCTACCGTGGCCTCGACACACTGGGTGAACTCATCGTCGCGTTCGCAGCGGCTGTGAGCATTCTGATCGTCTTGCAACGGGAGGATATCCTATGACTGGGCCTGACGAGACGGACGACGGCCCATCCGAACCCGTCGAATCCGATGGCGGCCAGGACGCAGACGATGAGCCGTTCGCCGACGCCTCGAGCGGTGACGAAGAGATCCACGGCTATCCCTCGGACGCACCCGACGAAGCCGAGCAGCCGGACTCGAGTGCACAGGATACAGCTCAGGATGCGACGGTCAAGCCGGATCTCGAGGAGATAGCTGATGAGCCACCGACGGTCGTCACGCAGAGTCCGGTTGTCAAGACGGCCGCGCGGATGTTGACGCCGTTCGTCGTCGTTTTCGGTGTCTATCTGACGCTCTTCGGGACCAGTCTTCCCGGCGGCGCGTTCCAGGGAGGGGTTGTCATGGCCTCTGCAATCGTGTTGATTGCACTCTCGTTCGGGTTCGAGCCAACGCGGCAGTGGCTCGACGCGCGAGCGCTTGCCGGGTTGTTTGTCCTCGGGACCGCGCTGTTCGGCGGGATTGCCTTCAGTGGCATCATCGTCGGTGACGCGATGCTCGACCTCGAGGGGTACCCCCTCTCAGTCGAGGATATGGTCAAATTGGTCGAAGTTGCAATCGCTGCGCTCGTCAGCGGTGTGATCATCGGTGCAGTCATCTGGCTCGCATCCGGTGTCGGTGACGAGTCTGATGGAGGTGAGTCGCTATGATCGAACAGATTGATGCCTATCACTACTACTTCACGTCGTTCGCGTTGTTCCTGATTGGGGTGTACATGATGATCGACAGTCGGAACCTGATCAAGAAAGTAATCGGGCTCAACTTCGCCCAGATCGCCGTCTATCTGATGCTCGTGACGATTGGCTACGTCGACGGCGCGACGCCGCCGATCATCGGCTTCGAGGAACCCCACTCGAACCCGCTGACGCACGTCCTCGTGCTGACGGCGATTGTCGTCGGGGTTGCACTGACTGCACTCGCCCTCGCACTCGTTATCCGGCTCCACTCGGAGTTTGGGACGGTCGACACCCGCGAAATCGAGGCGATGATCGCAGCCGACGAAGTCGACGATGACAGCACCGGAGGTGGCAGCGATGATTGAGCCGACGATCCTCGCGACTGCGGAGACGACCGACTCGCTCCGCCCGGTTGCAGTGTTGCTCATCCCGCTGCTCGCTGTCGGTCTGATCTTCCTCTCGAAGAATCGGCCGAACCTCCGCGAAGCGTGGTCGCTGCTCGCCGGACTGGCGATGTTCGGGATCGTCCTCAGTATGGCTCCGGACGTGCTCAACGGGCAGGTCCACGAGGCTCACCTCGGCACGTTCGTCGAGGGTATTGAATTGACCTTCCGCGCAGACCGTCTTGGAATGCTCTTCGCGCTGGTCTCGAGCGGACTGTACGTCCTCACGGCGGTCTACAGCATTGGCTACATGCGTGGCCATCACGAGCCGTTCCAAACCCGATTCTTCGCGATGTTGTGTCTGAGCGTCGGCGCAGCGCTCGGGATCGCCTTCGCGGCGAACATCTTCGTCCTGCTGGTGTTCTACGAGGTCCTAACGCTTGCGACGTACCCGCTTGTCGCTCACGACGAGTCGAAAGAAGCCCGCACGTCGGGCTATAAGTACCTCGCGTACGCGCTCACGGGCGGGCTCGCCGTTTTCGGCGGAATGATTGCGGTGTTCTGGCTCACGGGCAGCATCACGTTCACCCGCGGCGGCATCGAGGGCATCGGCGACGTTGCAGCCTCCGACCCGTGGGCTGCACGCGCCGCCTTTGCCTTGCTCGCCGGCGGGTTCGCGGTGAAAGCCGGCGTCATGCCCGTTCACGCCTGGCTACCAAGCGCGATGGTCGCGCCAACGCCCGTCTCGGGACTGCTTCACGCAGTCGCGGTCGTCAAAGCCGGTGCGTTCGGTATCGCTCGAACCGTCATCGACGTCTTCGGACCGGGGACGGTCGCCGATCTCGGGATCGCCATCCCGCTGACGATTCTGGCTGCGGCGACGATCATCATCTCGAGTCTGTTCGCGTTGCGCCAGGACAACCTCAAGGCGCGGTTGGCATACTCGACGATTGCCCAACTGTCGTATATCGTGCTGGGGCTGTCGCTGGTGAACTACCTCGGGCTGATGGGTGGATTGCTCCATATTCCGGCCCACGCCTTTGCGAAGCTCACACTGTTCCTCTGTGCTGGTGCGCTGTACGTCGAACTCGACGTGAAGTACATCAGCGAAATGGCGGGCATCGGGAAACGGATGCCGATTACGATGAGTGCGTTCACCGTGGCCAGTTTCAGTATGGCCGGCATTCCGCTGATGGCCGGCTTCATCAGCAAGTGGAACATCATGGGCGGCGGCGTCGAGGCCGGCGGTGCGTACCTGCTCGTCGTCCCCGTGCTTGTCCTCTCGGGTGCGCTCAACGTCGCGTACTTCTGGCCGATCATCTACACGGCCTTCTTCGAATCCGAAGAGCAGGCCGACGAGAAGCCAGTGCTCGACAATCCCTTCGGCGGCGCGCCGGGCGAGCGAGCGTACCGTCCCGATGGCGGCACGCGCGATGACGGCCACGACGACGCACACGAAGACCACGATGAACACGACGACCACGGCCACCACGGCCACGACCAACTCCCGCCAGCCGACGGCTGGCGACGCGCCAATTTGCGCGGTAGCGAAACGACGCTCCTCATGCTCGTTCCACTGATGACGACGGCAACGCTGATGCTTATCTTCGGTATCGCCCCCGACTACATGGGCTTTTTCGAGCTCATTGAGGGAATCGTCGCAGGCACGGAGGTGGCCGAGTAATGAACGAACTGCTCTCGATTCCACCGTCGCTGTTCGTCGTCGTTGCAGCCCTGCTCGTGCCACTCGTCTCCCGACGACTTGCCCACGCGGTCGCGACGCTGTCGCTCGTCGCCGTTGTCGCCTGGGCGCTGCTCGTCCCCGAGGGAACCGGCCCGACGTACCTGTTCATGGGCCTCGAGATCATCACGGTCCAAGTCGATACGTTCACGCGCCTGATGGCGATTATCTTCGGCGCGTTCGGGGCCTCCGCAGTCGCGTTCGCGTACTTCGCTGACACCGGGCGACGTCACCTGCTGTGGGGGCTTGCCTACGTGATCGCGTCCATCTGGACCGTCACCGTCGGTGACTGGCTCGGCCTGATCATCGGCTGGGAGATCATGGCCATCGCCAGTACGATCTTCGTCTGGCTCTCCGGCGGCACCGCCGTGCGAGCGGGCTATCGCTACGCGCTCGCACACGGTATCGGTGGCAGCCTCCTGCTGGGCGGGATCGTCCTCTATCTCGTCTCGACTGGCCTCGAGCCGACCGCGTTGCATTTCGACGGCACGGGGATCAGCGGAATACCGATCACGGTTGCCGGCACGACGGTCTCGCTGGCTGCGGTGCTGGCCGGTCTCGGGATTGGCGTCAACACGGCCGTAATCGGGCTTCACGCCTGGCTGCCGGACACGTATCCCAAACCGCACGTTGCGACATCGGTGTTCCTCGCGTGTTACACCACGAAGTCGGCGGTTTATGCGGCCTACCGCGCATTCCCCGAAGGGAACGCGATTCTCGCGTTCGTCGGCGCTGCGATGGCGATCTACGGCGCGAGCTTCGCGCTGGCTCAGAAGGACATGCGCCGCCTGCTGTCGTATCACATTCAGTCACAGGTCGGCATCATGCTCGCCGGGATTGGCGTCGGCTCGGCGCTCGGGATTGCCGGTGCGTTCGCCCACCTGTTCAACCACATCCTCTACAAGGGGCTGTTGTTCATGGCCGCCGGCATCCTGATCCTCCAGCTCAAAGAGGAGAAACTCGACAAGTTCGGCGCTATCGGCACCTCCGCGCCGATTGCACTCGTCGTCTTCCTCGTCGGGGCCATGTCAATTAGTGGCGTTCCCGGCTTCAACGGCTTCATCAGCAAAGGGATGGTGATGGACGCCGCGGACTACGACTTCGCATCGGATGTCGTCCTCGCCGGCTTCTCGTTCGACATCCTGTTCTGGATGATCGTCCTCGGCAGCATGGGGACGTTCGCGTCGTTCATCAAGTTCGGCTACTACGCCTTCCTGCAGGGCGACCCAATTGAGATGCCCGACGCGAACCGTGGCCACGCGATTGTCGCCGGCTCGGTCGCTGCCGCGTGTATCTTCTTCGGCATCTACTACCAGGCACTGGTCGCGTACCTGCCGATGGCCGGTGAACTCGAGCTTGATCCCTACTCGTTCAGCCACCTGCTGAAAGCCGGCTATCTCGCCGGTGGTGGTATCCTGATCTTCGTCCTCGGTAAACCGATCATCAGCCGGCTTCACGGCGGCTTCGACGTTGATCAGATCTACGATCCGGTGACGTTCTACGGGGTCCGGTCACTTTCGGGCGGCCTCGGTTCGATCTACAACGGCGTCAATACCCTCGTCGTCACCACGGGCTGGCGGCTGGTTCGATCCTCACACGACCCAAGTGCGTCGATCCGGAGCGTGCTGCCCGAACGCTGGCACGACCGATACGACCAGCGATTGCAGCAGACACCCGGGAAAACCGGCGGCAAGCTCGGTATCGGCTGGACGATCTACGTCGCCGCCGGCGTGCTCACGCTCGTACTCACGCTTGCACTCTTTGTTAACTGACCATGATAGGACACACTCACACCGATACGATCTCCACGGAGACGGCCTCGAGACGGCCAGGAGTGACGGATAGCGAGGACGACCGAGGCGTCGTCGGCTCCGCCGGAGGGACTGGCGTAGCCACGGAGGTGTACTGCCATGGCTGAATACGAGTGGCTCGCCGGGGCGATTGTCCTCGTGCCACTGCTGACTGCGGCGCTGCCGATTGCCGCAAGCCTTCGCTGGAAGCGCGTTGGCTGGGGAATTGCGACGAGCATCGTCGCAACGATATTTGCCGCCGCAGCGGTGCTAACCTGGGAGATCTACACGAATGGCCCCGTCGAGTACATGCTCGGCGACATCCAGTGGCCCTACGGGATCGAACTCTACGCCGACGAGTTCTCGATGCTCGTCGTTATCCTGATACTCGGGATCGCACTCGGTGTACTCACCTATACCCGAATCGGCGGCCCGCGTGGAAACACCTTCTACGCCGGCTTCCTGTTGCTCACCGGCGGGATGCTCGGTGTCGTCATGACCGGCGACGTGTTCAATCTCTACGTCTTCCTCGAGATCATGGCGATTTCGTCGTACGCACTGGTCTCGTCCTCGAAGTACCGCTGGTCGACCTACGCGGCGTTCAAGTACCTGCTGGTCGGCACCGTCGGGGCGTCGTTCTACCTGCTCGGCGTTGCACTCGCGCTGTCGGCGACGGGCACGCTGAACATGCACCATCTGGGAGAGCAACTTGCGGTCGCGGGCTACGACGAACCGGTCGTCATCACGTCGTTCGTGCTGATGGGCGTCGGCCTCGCGATCAAGATTGCACTGTTCCCAGTACACACCTGGCTGGCGGACGCCCACGCCTCTGCGCCTGACGGCATCAGTGCCGTGATCTCCGCGCTGATGCCCGCCGTTGCAGTGTATGCGTTCGCCCGGATCATCTTCACCGTCTTCACCCCTGAGTTCCTCGAGGTGAATCCGATGATCTCGCAGTTGCTACTCGTGGGTGCACTCCTGAGCCTCTTTGCGGGGAGTTTCTTCGCACTCCTGCAGGATCACATCAAGCTCGTGCTCGCATACTCGACGGTGTCGCAGTTCGGGCTGATTCTCATCGGGATCGCGGTTGCGAACGAAACCGCGATGTTCGGCTCGATGTTACAACTGTTCGGCCATGGCATCGTCAAAGCCTCGCTGTTCCTCCTCGCAGGGATGTTCGCCCTGCGATTTGGCGGCATTCGGACCGTCGATGAGTACGCCGGGCTCGCAAAACGGGCGCCGGTCATGGCCGGGGCCTTCGCCGCACTCGGTATTGCAATGATCGGGCTCCCGCCGACGGTCGGGTTCGTCGGCAAGTGGTACATCGCCCTCGGTGCCTTCGAGGAAGGACTCTGGATCGTGTCGGCGCTCGTCCTCGGCAGCACGATGCTGTCGGCGGGCTACATCCTCCCGTTCATTAATCGGATCTACTTCCACCCGTTCGACGGCGAAGACGTCGATCCGACCGCAATCACGTACGGGATGCTCATGGTCCTCGTGATCGGTGCCGGACTCGGACTTACGCTTGGATTCCTCTCCTCGGAGATCCAGACGTTCCTCAGCGAGGCTGTGGCTCGCCTCGTCTGAGCCGCACACATTCACCACGTTTTTCAGGTATTCTGCTCGAGAAGTCCAACAACTAGTCCCGACTCGAGGTTACTCCGTCGACGACTCCGAATCCGACAGCGAGTCGGTGAGCGACTCGGAGACGTCGGTGTCTGAGTCCGCACCGGTCGGTGACTGGCCTGCTGATCCGACGGTAACGATAGTGTCTGGGTCGTACGGAACCGCAATCGAGCGCTCGGTCAAAGCGGCACGAAGCATCGGCTTTGAACCTGAGGATTCCTGTCGCCCCTCGTCTGTCACACGATCACTGCGGACGCCGCGAGGCGTCAGGTAATCGCCGTCGACCTCGAGTCCGGCGTCTGCACAGAGTCGTTTGAGCACCGAGCGGGCCCCTTCGGTCGTGATTGCGGGCGGTGCGATTGCGCGGTCGCGGGCGAGTTCCGTCGCCGTGTGCGTTGCACAGAGATCCTCAATTTCGGCCTCATCATGGCCACGCTCTCGCAGCGTTTCTTTGACGTGCCTCGCAATCGAGGGGGCGTGGCGGGTCGGAAACAACGGCCAATCGTTCGATGGCGGGTCGAGGACGACGCCATAGCGCCGAAGCGGCGTTCTGGCTGGCCCGAGCAATGTCACGTCCTCGTAGCGCTGGGATTTGCCGAGGACGCGAATCGTCCCCGCATAGAAGTCGACGTCGTCCCAGGTCGCTCCTGTTCGGCGGTCGTCTTCGGGGACGCGAAACAGTTCCGACCCTCGGACGGACGAGTGTGCGAGCAAGGCCACCATCGCGTACTCGCGCAGTCGCGTGCGGCGCTCGTCGCGCTCGAGTCGCTCGCGGTCGGCCTCAAGTGAGCGCGTTCGAACATAGGCCTCGAGTTGCCGCCGTTGGGCCGCGCTCCAGCGGTCGTCACTCGCCCCGTCCGCACCAGTTGTCCGTCTGCTGGGAAGGGCGGCTTCGGCGCGGTCGGTTGCGGCGGGGTTTGCGGGGAGGATACCGCCGCGAACGCACCACGAAAAAAACGCCCGGACGACGGCGTAGTAGGTGTTCGCCGTCGACGCCGTGTACTCGCCGCGGTCGGTTCGGTCGGCCAACTCGAGTGCGTACGCGCGCATGTGGTCCGCCGAGAGGTCGTCGATTGCTCGCACGTCGAACTCGTGCTCGAGCCACTCGGCAAAGCGACCCAGTATCGAACCGGCTTTGGCTGCGTAGGTTCCCGCGCCAGCGGTTGCAGGATCGCCGTCGCCGACAGCCTTTCGCTCGAGATAGACATCGATGGCGTCTGCGAGTGCGATATCAGCAGCGGCAGTGGCGTCTGACTCGTCGCTGTGCTCGGTCACGGTCTTGTCACCTCCCTCGTGCCGGTACTGCGCGGAACGTGCGGTTGTCGTGATGAGACAGCCCCGGCTCCGACAGACACAGCGGACTCGAGATACTCTCTGAATCGAACTCGGTGTTCACACGCGCCACGGCGAGTCATCGGTTCGTCCCCAACTGACCGCTGAACACCAATCTGTGTTTCGGTCTCGAGAGTCGAGAAAGAAAAGACAGCGACGTGACTGGAACCGAAAACAGCGGGCTTACTCGAGGTAGCCAAGATCAGCGAGTCGGTCTTCGACGGCTGCATCGGCGGTTTCGACGGAGTCGGTCTCGTCGAGTCGTGGATACGATTGATGACCCGAGGAGTCGACACAGGGGAGTGGCTGGCCGTCCATCTGCTCGTCGACCGGGACGCCAAGCGTCGCAAGCACGGTCGGTGCGACGTCGAATAGGTGTGCATCCCCGACGCTGCGCGTCTGGTTGATAGCCGCGCCTGAGGCGGCAAAGGTTCCCTGCAGTTTGTGATTCCAGGGCTCGGTTGGCGGCCCGAACTGCTCGTCTCGCAGGGTTGCGGAGATGAAGTGTTCGAAGTCCGCAGGGATCGTGACGATGTCGACGGCGTGCTCGGCTTCGGGGCCGTGGAAGTACTCCTCGCGTGGGCGAACGGTTTCGAATACTGGCTCACCCTCCGGCGTCCGCGCGGAGCGCAAGGCGTCGATGATGTGTGTCCTCACAGTCTCGTACTCCGCTTCCGGGACCACGCCGTTCGGCTCTCTCCCCTCGAGATTGAGCCGGACGCCGAGTTCGATGCGCGAGCGGACGTAGGCCGTCGACTCGGGGAAATCAACCTGCGTTGCGCCGGCGCTGACCATGCCAGCCGGCGCGTGCGATGCGACCAGTTCATCGATGCCGAGGCGCTCGAGGACGGCCCCGATTCGCTGGCTCGTGAGGCCGACGCGAGCGGCACTCGCCATCGCTCGTTCGGCGACGCTCGGGTCGTGTGTTGTCTCGTCCGTCCCTTCTTTGAGCGCCCCGTCTCGGACCGTCGCCCACGTCGGCATTCCGTCACCGCCGTGTTCCGTCTCGACGAAGCCCTCGCGACGAAGATACTCGTTGACGCGGAACTCCTGTCCCTCGTAGGGTCCCATCCCGTGATCGCTGGCGATGATGACGGTGTCCGGATCGTGGGTCTCGAGAATCGTCTCGAGTTGGCGGTCGACCTCGCGGTAGATCTGGCGGATGGCTGCGTCGTTGTCAGGCTCTTTGTGGAAGATCGAGTCCGTTCCCTGAAACTCGACGAAGCCGAACTCGGGGTCGTACTGATCGGCGAGATAGCGAAACGCCTCCCCGCGCATACGCGCGCATTCACTGTAGGCCTCACCGAGGTCGTCAGCGTCCTCGTCGGGATAGACCCGATACTCGCCGATTTCCTCGCGAACCTCCTCGAGGAGGCCGGCCGGCTGGCACTCGGGGTCTTCCGGGGCGGTGTAGCCGGGGATCAACGCGCCGTCGAACTCCCGTGCGGGGTGGGTTACGGGGACGTTGACGACGACGCTCGTCATGTCGTGTTCGTCGAGCAGTTCCCAGATCGCCCGCTCGCGCACGTCGCTTGCGTTGACGACGTCCCAGTCGTAGCCGTCGAACGAGAGAAAGCCGAAAACGCCGTGTTTGCCGGGGTTCTTCCCCGTGTAGAGAGAGGGCCACGCCGACGCCGTCCAGGGCGGGATCTGTGACTCGAGGGGGGTACTGACCCCCTGTTCGTAGATCGACTCGATTGTCGGCAGCTCGTCGTCGTCGAACATTGGTGCGAGCACCCGATCACACGCGGCGTCGACACCGACGAGCAGTGTTTGGAGGGAGGATCCGTCGTCCATCGAGCGTGTCTGCATCAGGTCAGCCCTTGGTTATGCAGGCGGTTCCCAGTCGAATCCGGACCCTTCGGTGCTGATGAGACGAGTGTCCCTTGGTTGTCCGCACCGCGAGACAGTCAGTCGGGTATTTCTCCGCAAGAGATGAACCCGTGCCGCTTTATCAGTCACGTTCACAGTCGTCCGTATGGCATACTATGCGGATCAACCAGCACACGCCGGCAAACGGCAGGCTGGCCTTCTCGCACGTGCGTTGGCGTGGATCGTCGACGGCGTCGTTTCGGTTATCGCGCTGGTGGCGATCTTGGTGCCACTCCTGGCCCTGTTCGCCCCGAGCGGGATGACCCTCGAGGACGCAGAGGGCATCGGGTCGCTTGTCGGGCTCGGTTTCCTTTTCGTCTACTATATCGGCACAGAAGCGGCATGGAGCCAAACCCCTGGCAAGATGGTGCTCGGCATTCGGGTCGTCCAGACCGATGGCCGGGAGTGTTCCACCGGCGGTGCAATCGCTCGAAACATCACGAAAATACTCGGCGGTGCGGCGCTGTTCCCGGTGCTCGTCGCCGTCCTGTTGATCCTCTCGACGGACGATAATCAGCGCCTCGGCGACATCTTCGGCGAGACGACGGTCGTCAACGTGTAGGCACAGACCCACGCACACTCCAAAAACGGCCGGACGAGTTACTTGACCGAATCGTACATCGACGCTAGCTGGCGCATCCCCCACTTACCGTACTCGAGGCTGTAGTAGGTCTCGAGTTCGGGGTTGAACTTCGCCTTATAGCGGTTGATCCGGCGCGTGTCCGCACCCACGAGGTCGTAGGTCTCGAGGCCGCGCTCGTGACCGTCGTCCATAATCGCCCAGTCGAGCAGGTCGTTCGTCGGCACGTCGACGTCGGTATCGGTGCGAACGCCGCCCATCCAGCGACCGGTCCGGTCGCCATACTCGAGTGCCAGAATCCCGCCGACGAACTCGTCGTCGACTCGGAGCGTGTACGGGCGAACGGCACCGTCTTCAGCGGCGTCGTTGAGATCGAGGATGAACTCGACGGGGACGCCGAAGCTGATATCCTGCGATTCGTAGCGGTTTTTCACCTGTTCGTGGATCAGCCGAATGTCCTCGTCGCCGCCGACGGTGACCTCGTAGTCGTCTTCGTCGGTGTTGCGAATGTTACTTCGCGCGTCACTGCTGAACGTCATCAGCAACTCGTCCGTCTCGGGCGTGATGTCGACCGCGTAGGTGTACTCCGGCGTCGCATCGTACTGGTTCCACTTGAACGGGCGCGAGTCCTCGAACGCCGTCGAGGTGCGGACGTGGCCGTACTTCGGCGCAAGTTCCTCTTGAATCCACTCGAAACAGCCGTCCATAAAGCGCTGACGGCGGCGCTCGCGCTTTCGCTGTTTCAGCTTCGCCATGTTCAGAAACGCCGGCCCGAGATACGGCACGCGAAGGTGTGGCGGCGGCGAAAACGCCGTCGTCACGAACTTCTTCGAAATTTCGAAGACCGGAAACAGGCCGACGGGTTCCTGTCCTTTGAACCCGATCAGCGGATGGAGGGTTGCATCGGAATGGGCGGCTTGCACCCGCAGCGCCTCGAGTTCGTGACAGAGCGTCCCCTGTGGCGAACGGCTGACGTGACGATTCCACTTCTCGAGGTCGTCCTCGGTTGCGATGCGAACATCGATGCTCATCTGTTCGACCACCCGGCTGCGAATACTCGCATATCGCTGGTCGCTCGACGTACCATACGAACACGCTCGCCCCACGCGCACTTTGTAAGCAGCCTGTTTCCAGACCGCCACTCGAGTGATCGACTCCCGTAATCAGTGACGACTTCGCAGGCGGGTGCGCGTGTCCTCGAGTCGAGGCTCGCGAACGAAGCATCTCATCCAAATTGTGCCGAACAAGCGCTCTTTTGTCGATTTTACGCCATACGTATCGCACTTGAGGACAGAAACACTGCGAGATACGTCCGGTTATGCGACCAGTAACAATAGCTGACTCTCCTGAAGAGCGACTACCTGGGAATAGATGACAGATCGTTCACCGCAGCCGTCACATCCGTCTACAGCCGTTCGACAGGGAGGTAAACACGTCCTTGGGCAGTTACCGACTGACCTGATCACCACTGCAGGGTTCGTCATCGTCGCAGCCGTGCTCCTTGCGGTCGTCGACATCGGGTCGCCGGTCGTCCGCGCCGCACTCGGCTTCCCGCTGCTCTTTCTCGCACCGGGATACGCGACCGTCTCGATGCTCTTTCCGCGACGCACACCGGCTCGCTCAGTCGAGGAGACTGGACTGATCGGGCAGGTACAGGAGTTCTCCGACCTCGAGCGCCTCGCACTCGCGTTCGGCCTGAGCGTCGGACTGATTCCGCTGCTCGGACTCGGAATCGCCGTCGTCTCGCTCGGCTTTACGCAGGGAGTCGTCGTCGCCGTGGTCAGCGGATACACGCTGCTTGGGGTGTGTGTCGCCTCGATCAGACGGATTCGCGTTCCCCGAACCGAGCGGTATCAGTTTTCGCTCAGTCGGCGACTGGGCGCTATCCGCACGGCGATTCTGGGGACGAACTCGACCGTTCAGGCCGCCGCGAACGTCGTCCTCGTCGCCAGTCTGCTGATCGCGCTGACGTCTGTCGGCTACGCACTCGCTGACCCGCAGTCTGCTGAGGAGTACACCGACCTCCAACTGCTTGCTGAGGACGACGCAGGTGAACTCGTCGCCGCGAACTACACCTCAACGGTCGAGTCCGGCGAGTCGATCCCGTTCGCCATCGGACTCGAGAATCAGGAAGGTGAGTCGACGGAGTACACGGCCGTGATCCAGGAGCAGTGGATCAGCGACGGCGAGGTCTTCGACCGAACGGACCACGACCGGACCGACTATCAGCTCGAAGACGGTGAAACTGTACAGGACGATATCTCGGTGACGCCAGACGCCGACTCCGGCGACGTTCGCATCGCCGTCTTGCTGTACGATGACGAGGTTCCCGACGAGCCATCGACGGAGAACGCCTACCGCTACGGCTACGTCTGGACTGAAATCACCGACGACATCGACGCTGACGACGACTGATCGACACTCGAGTGGTTCGGTCCGTTCTCGCCAGTTTGCTTCTCGCGTTCGGTACTGTAGACGAGCAGCGCTGTCTCGAGCGTTCGATATCTGTTGGTGCTGTGGACGAGACGACGTCGGAGTGTCTCTGACTGCCCACTTGGGGAGACGGACCAGCAACGACAGAGTGCACAGAGAGTGAGTGACGTCGTCTCTGGGCAGTTGTGATCCGAGTTGAGTCGATGACTCGAGAGATCCCTCCGTTAAGACTCGCTTCCGGCTGGTTTTCGGCGAACGTTTCACACAGTGAGACGGTATTGAGACGCTTACGGTCAGCAAGTAGTGTATAACAAGGGTGGAAATTGGCAAAGACGCTGGCAGCTTCGAATGTCACAGCACTCAGCCATCGACGACGGACTTCTCCGGACGGTGGCACTCTCGATTGGCTTTTTCGCGCTTGCCGGGAGTGCACTCGTTGCACGCGGATCACCAGCGACTGGATACGAGGTATCGATGTATGCGATGACGCCGTCTCTGGTCTGGGTCGGCCTCATGATCGCCATGGCCGTCGCCCTGACCATTGCATTCGTTCCGCTCCGTGGCGAGCCACGGGGTGGCCGTCCGTTCGCGATTGCACTCGGCGGACTCACGATGGTCGTCTTCGCTGCCCTCCCGATTATCCGCGGCTATCGATTTCAGGGCCACTACGACGCACTGACACACCTCGGCTGGGCACGCGGAATCAGCGAGGGAACGATGTCCCCGTTCGAACTGTTCTATCCCGCGATTCACGTGACGACGGTGTTCATCAACACTGTCATCGAGATTCCGCTCTCGAGGGCGATGTTGTTCGTCGTCCTCATTTCGATGCTAGTCTTCTGTGTCTTCGTCCCGCTCTGTGTGGGAACCATCGTCGGCGACCAGCGCGCAGCCATCATCGCCGCGTTCGCCGGTTTCTTACTCTTGCCGATTACGACGATCTCGATGTACCTCGAGGCGCACGCGATGTCCCAGGCGGTGTTCTTCTCGGCACTCCTCCTGTTCGTGTTCGTCAAGTACGTCCGCTCGGACCTCTCGACGACGCGCATCTCCGCGATTGGCGCTGCCTTTTCCTTGACCGGAGTTGCAGCGGTCGTCTACCACCCGCAACTGGTCGTCCACCTGATCGCTGCATTCGTCGGCATCTGTGCCATCCAGTTCCTCGCGAAACGGATTTCGGCTGACGGGCAGATCGCCGGACAGACGCCGGTCTACGGACACACGATCTTCCTCGTCGGTCTCTTTCTGGTCTGGTCGGCCGACCACGGCTTCTTCGGCGGCATGTTCGAGCACTTCATCGGCGCGGCCGTCGACTTCTTCCGTGGCAGCGGTTCAGCCGGTGACACAGTTGCAACACAAGGAATGTCGCTGAACGCACTCGGCTCGGGCCTGCTCGAGGTGTTCCTCAAGCTGTTCACGCCACACCTGGTGTTTGCCCTGCTCGTCGGCGGCCTCGTTCTCGGCCTGTTGTTCCGGCGGGATTCACACTGGTTCGAGCGTGTCTCGGCTGAAGTGACCTACTTTGTCGTTGCACTGATCGTCCTCGTTCCGGTCTTCGGCGCGTACGTCTTTGCGCCCGGCTCGAGCATGTTCTTCCGCGTGTTCGGGTTAATGATGGTGTTCGTGACCATCCTCGGTGCGATTGCGCTGCACGGGCTTTCGGGACGACTTCTCGAGGGGCGCCCGACCGTTGCGGTGGCGGCCGGCCCGCTGCTCGCTGTTGGCTTTACGCTCCTGTTGGTGCTGTCGTTGGTTGCGATTGTCCCATCGCCGTACACCTACAACGCCTCGCCACACGTCAGCGAGACGACGATGAGCGGCTACGAAACGGCGTTCGACAACCGAGATGATGAAATCGACTTCCTCGGACTCCGTGATGGGCCGAACCGATACGACGACGCAGTCAACGGCAACGAAAACCGAAGTTGGGCACACGCCGACGTCGACGCCGCCGAGTTCCGTGAGGGCGTCTCCGGCCAGTACGAAACCGACCGCTATCTCGCACTCACGCAGATCGACCACGAGCGCGAACTCGACACCTACGACGAACTACGCTATACCGAAACCGAACTCGAGGCCGTCGCGGACGAGCCGGGCGTCAATCGAATTCAATCCAACGGCGAGTTCGACCTCTACTACGTCCCCGGTGCAACCAGCGAGGTCTAACCGGATCGGCACTCGAGTCTCGCCGCGTCGACCGGTAACAGCGCCATAACAAGGTGCGTTTCACTGGATGATGCTACTAACTTGATGACGTGGGATTGCACCCGTCGAATTCGCCCGCTCTCGTCTCGAGGTCGTTCTCGTGGCACCTCCACTGGGTCCGTACGCCGCGTCCGTCGACGCAGTGCGAGAGTTACGAACCGAACTGATGAATCGAATCGAACGACCCTCAATTCGTCCATCACTGCACGCCGCAGTATCACGTAATGGCTACGACAGATTCAATCGTTGGCGGATTCAAAGCGAACCTCGCCAGCAAAGTCATCGAAATCGCCGTCAACGGCTTGCTCATCTTGCTGTTGACTCGCGTGTTCTTGACGAGCGAGGAGTACGGACTGTTCTCACTGGCGATTGCGATCTTCTCGATTGCCGTCTTCTTCAGTCGGATGGGACTGGCGAAGTCGGCTGCTCGCTACGTCACCGAGTATCGCAAGCGCGACCCGTCGAAGATTCCGCTCATCGTTCGACGGTCGTTGCTGTTCAATCTCGTCACAATTGCAGTCGTCTCGGCACTCGTCGTCGCCTTCCGCGAGCCAATCGTCGCACAGTTCGGCGAACCCGAACTGGTGTCGATGTTCTCGATTGGCGTCCTGTTCATTATTGGGCAAACGCTTCGCTCGTACGTCTACTTCCTCTGTCAGGGATTCAACCGCGTAACCTGGAGTGCACTGCTCTCAATTGTCTCGAATGTCGGCATCTTCGCGTTCGTCGTTACCCTCCTCGCGCTCGGCTTCGGGATTCCCGGTGCCGTCCTCGGCTACGCCGTCGGCTACGGACTCGGCGCAACGGTCGGCTTGATCGTCCTCTATCGCTGGGTCTCGACGATGCCAGACGAGATCGTCGCCACCGATAGCGAGTCCGCCAAGACAGGGACTGACTCGAGCGAGAAGGGACTCACCCGCCGCATTCTCGAGTACAGTCTGCCGCTGTCCGTGACCGGTGCCTCGTCGATCATGTTCAAACGCGTCGATATCGTCCTCGTCGGGGCGTTTCTCACACCCGTCGCTGTGGCTTACTACACGCTCGCAAAACAGCTCACGGAGTTCGTCACTGCGCCCGCGAGTTCGCTCGGCTTCGCCGTTGCGCCGACGTTCGGTGAGTCGAAATCCAGCAACGACATCGGGCGGGCCTCAAGCATTTACGAGACGGCACTCGAGTACAATCTCCTGTTTTACGTTCCGGCAGCCGCAGGGATGGTACTCGTCGCCGATCCGGGGATTCGGTTCGTCTTCGGCGACGACTACCTCGGTGCAATTGCGCTCGTCCAGTTACTTTCGGTCTTCGTCGTCCTCCAGTCGATCAACAAGATCACGAACGACGCACTCGATTACCTCGGTCGCGCCCGCCACCGCGCGATCTCGAAAGGCGGGGCAGCCATCGTGAACGTCGGACTCAATCTCGCGCTCTTGCCGACGATTGGCGTCGCCGGAGCCGCGATATCGACGGTGGTCAGTTACGTGCTCATGGTCATCGTCAACCTCTATCTGATCCACCTCGAGCTCTCGCTCTCGCTTCGCGCGCTTGCAGTCACCGTCGTCAAGACCTGCGCAATCGCTCTCGGGATGTCCCTCATCGTCGTCGCATTCCTGCCGTACGTCTCTGGCGTCATCACGTTGCTCGCCGCAGTTGGCGTCGGCGTCGCCGCGTGGCTCGCGCTGGCGGTCGGCAGCGGCTTGCTCGACATTCGCTGGGCGATGTCCCAGTTGAGCTAAGGCGGCACTGTTTTCGCAGTCGTCTCGATTCGTGGGAAGTGAGACCAACCATCGACAGCGTCGCGCTCTCGAGGGCGCACGGGCAGTTCCTCGCGCGCACCATGGCTGAAACGAGTTTTCACCATCTCGAGAGGCGCCAAATAAGGAATACAGCGCCTATTCTGCAGCTATAGGTGTCGTCGACATACTATCCTCACTGACTTCCACTCGAGCGATAGTCTCCGCAAACTCTGACGATCAGGGTTTAAAGACTAATCAGTTGAAGAGAGTATTACTTCGCCGGAACAGTCTTCGATTGGGATGTAATGAGCGAGAACACGGATCCACGACCTGAAGACAACTCGCTGCTCGGCCGCCGCTCGTATCTCAAAGTCGCAGCCGGCGCAGCCGCACTCGGTATCGCCAGTACCGGTGCAGCAGCAGACGAAGACTACGACGTTATCGAGGTTTCTGCAGGAGACACCTACAGCGTTACTCTCGGCAGCGGTGACACCTTCGAGAACACGCTGATCGACATCACCGCACGCGGTGCGAAGTACCAGATCAACGCCTCCGGTTCTGACTGGCTCATCCGCAACGTCGGCGTCCGCGGCGAGTGGGACGGCTACAGCAAGGCGGAGCCGCTGATCGCCAGCGTCTCCCGGAACGGCACCGGCCGAATCGAAAATCTCTATCTCGGCGACGGCGCACCCGACGACACCTACCCTGGCGCGACTGGTATCTACGTCGCGAACAGCCACGCCGGCGTCCTCGAGATCGACCGCGTGAACATTCAGGGGTATCCCGACAACGCGATCTACGGCAGCTCGCCCGGTGACCTGTCTCGCCACCCAAGCGGTGGCGGCGGTGGCGGCGAGGTCCACATCACGAACTCCTACGCGGCAGACTGTCGCGCAGGTGGGTTCCGGATCGGCTCGTCGGGATCGTACGCGGAGAACTGTGTCGCCGTCGGCTGTGACCGCAACTTCTGGGGATTCTACCACGACACGGAAGCCATCGACTGTGACTTCTCGGACGCTCGCTTCGGCGACGTCGGCACGGGCGACGGCCACTGGGGCCACAACGCGACGGTGACGGTGACGAACACGCGGTACGAGACGACCGTCAACCACTCGGGCCGAATCAACGGCAGTTCCGCGGGGTCGCCCCAGCGAACCGAGCCGAGCGATGTCGAGGGTGTGCCACTCAGCGCCGAAGACGCGGCCTCGGGCTCCTCGAGTGAGTCGCCGGACGAGAGTGATGAGAGCGATGACGACGCCGAAATCGACGGCCACGTACTCGCATTCGTGACCGACCCGGACGCCCGAAACGCCAGCTACGAATTCACGGCCGAGGGCGCTGTCGACTTCTACGACGCACCGTATGAAAGCCCATCCGGCGGCGCTATCGAGGGCGGCACGTACGAGGATGAGGACTTCATCGATGCCGACGGCGAGACCGTCCACGCTGGCGGGACCACCGGCGGCGGCCATGGCGATGCGTTCGTCGTCGACGGCGCAGTGACCGAGATCGACCTCGAGCAATCCAACCTGATGTGGGTCGAACTCGACGGCGAAGAGAAATCTCTCGAGGCGATTATCGACGAAACTGGCGGCCGCGAAGACGACGAGGAGACCGATACGGAGGGAAATCTGCTCTCGTTCGTGACTGAACCGAACGCCCGAAACGCGGCCTACGAATTCACGGCAGAGGGTGCCGTCGAGTTCACTGAAGCACCATACGAGAGCCCCTCTGGAGGAAGCATCGAGGGCGGCACCTACACAGGCGAGGACTTCATCGACGCCGACGGCGACACCGTCCACGCCGGCGGGATCACTGGCGGCGGCCACGGTGACGCCTTCCTGATCGAGGGCTCGGTGACGTCCATCGACCTCGAGCAGCCAGACGTGATGTGGGTCGAACTCGGCGGCGAAGCAATGAGCGTCGAGGAGATTATCGAGGAAACTGGCGGTGACGACGAGGACGATGACGGCGAGCAGCCCTCGAAAGCCATCGTGATCGACAGCACCGAAACCGGTGCCGAAGCGTCCTACACGTTCGAGGTCTCGGGAACCGTCGAGAAGGCGACCCACCGAGATTCCTCCATCGATGACAGCGATATCATCGACGGCAACAGAGTCGAAGGTTCCGTCGACGACTCGCGCGACGCCTACTGGTTCAGCGGCGACATCACGGACTTCTGGCTGAACGGCGACGCCTACGTCGACATCGAGTACAACGCCCGCTAAGACAGGGAACTTCGTGTGGACTCCCGTCTCGAGGCGCTGACGCGGTCACTGACCGATTGCGCCACGAGTCAGGCGTCCGACTGACACACGACCCCGAAGGTTCGCTCTTTTTCGCGGTCTTTCGTTTCGGCAGTGTTTTCGAGGAGTGACGACACTCTGCCAGCGGACTCGAGTGCGGGAACTCCTACTTGAACGTCCCGGAGACGCGCTGGTAGGCCGACTTCGCGAGCGTCATCTCGAGGCCGGACGATTCGACGACGTAGTAGGGACGCAACTCGCCGTTGAACTTGCCTTTGTACTCACAGAGGCGTTCGGTGTTCGCCCCGACGAGGTCGTAGCCGGTGACAGACTCGAGGTCGGGATCGGTGACGATATCCTCTAAGATCGTGCGGTGGATGAGGTTGTTGACGCTGACATTCTCGTAGGAAGCGACGACGCCGCCCTGCCAGTAGTACGCCAGGTCGTTCGAGAACAGCGAGAGGATGCCACTTTTGTACTCGCCATCGGGTGTGCGGGCGACGTAGACGCGCCAGCGGTCGTCGTCCAGACTCGAGAGCAGGTCGCGAACGAACTGGCGGGACATCGGTGCGGTGTCGTCGTACTCCTCGTACTGGGCGACGACGTCGTCGTAGATCCGCAGGGCGCTGTCGACGCCTTCGGTTTCAATCGTCAGATCGACCTCGTCGACGCGGCGCATCTCGTTTCGCAGACTCTTGCTGAACCCGCTCATCGCGTCCTCGATATCCTGGGCGTCCTCGAGGTCGACGACGTAGGTGAATTTCGGCTCTATCGAGGCGTCGTTCCAGTTGTACGGTCGCGGGTCCTCGTAGCCGACGGGGCAGGTCATCCGGAACAGCGTCGAGCGCTTGTCGGTCTCGAGGTCGGCCATGACGGCGTCGGCGAGTTCGCTGTTGATCCGTTCCCACTTGCGCTGTTTCGGGCTGTTCGGGTTGATAACCGGGCCGAGTCGGGGCACGCCAAGAGAGAGCGGCGGCGAGAATACTGTGCGGCCGACCGATTTCTGGTCGACGAACACGGGCAGCAGGCCAACGGCTTGTTGGCCCTTGTACGCGCCGTAGAGTCGCATCTCTGCGTCAGTGTGTGCGTCGAGCACGGCGAGTGCGTCCGGGTCGTGAAACACCTCGATACCGGATCGTGGCAGCGCATCGCCCCACTCCTCGAGCGTCAGTCGTTCGATGTCCATGTACGCACATCGATGATGGGTTGGTGTTTTGTTATCTCGGCGCTACTTGATCGTAACGAGTCCTGAACGGTCTCGAGTGCGTGAGACTGACTGCGTGTCGCATCCGACAGCAGTTGCTCGAGGCCACGCAAAATCCAAAAACAACTGCCGCGTTCGAGTCAGTCTCGAGTCGACGGAAGGGTTGTGGTCTCGTTCCCAAGCGTCGTGAGAATGTTCCGCCAGTCCTCACCGGCCTCGTCCATCGAGACCGACTCGCGGATTTCCGGGGCAGCCTCGGCGAGCGGGGCTCGATACTCATCCTCGAGACAGCGTTCCATCGCCGCCGCGAGCGCCCGTGGGTGGCGGCTGTCGACGACGACGCCGTTTTCGCCGTCCGTGACGGCGTCAGTTACCGAGCCGATATCGGGGACGACAGCGGGCAGGCCGGATGCCATCGCCTCGAGCATCGCAAGCGGCAGAGCATCCCGACGCGAGGTCAACACGAACGTATCCGACTGGCGGTAGTACGACAGCGGTTCGTCGACCCAGCCGGCGAAGTCGATCCGATCCTCGAGGCCGTGGGCGGCGACCGCGTCGATGACCTCGGTTCGGAGCGCGCCGTTGCCGACCATGACTGCATTGAACTCGTTGCCGCGCTCCTCGAGTTCGGCGAGTGCCTCGACGAACAAGACGGGATCCTTCTCGGGGCCGAAGCGGCCGACCCAGACGAAGTCGTACTCGGTGTCAATATCGGCCGGAATCGGGTGGTACGTGTCGGTGTCGATGGCGTTCGTCAGGATGTGGATGCGCTCGCGCTCGAGGCCGTACTCGAGGAGTCGCTCGGCGTGGTCGGAACCGGGGACGGAGACGGCGTCGAACTGTCTGAACGCCCAGCGCGGCCCCGCGCCGTACCACTGCTCGGCGTGGTGGTCGAGGTCGATCCCGATGATGCCGAGGAACGCCTGATAGCCGTAGATGTGCTTCAATGCGAGCGCGTAGAGGCCGTACGGCACCAGCGAAATCGAGGCGACGGTGTCGTACTCGTTGCGATACCCCTCGAGCAGGGCGACGACAAAGAGCATGAGAACGCGCAGGATTCGCGGCCCGAAGTCGGGCACCTGCACGTAGTTCGCGTTCTCAATGTCGCCAACGTGGTCTGGATCGAGACAGACCAGCGTCGTCTCCTCGGCGATGTCCGCAAGCGGCCCGTAGTGTAAATCGTTCTTGTGCCCGAGTCCGGTCAGGACCAGCACTCGAGCGTCTTCCGGATCGCTCTCACCCATCGCCTCGACCGGTGCTCGCCAACGCGCTCTGTCGTCCATCTCACCGGTGCCGTCGCTTCTGGAACCGCCACGCGTTCCATCGCTGTCTGCCTCGGTGGTTGTCTCGCTCATGCGTTTGGGTGTGGCGTCGACTCGAGGTGCTCAACGTCGATCTCGGAGTCGAGTGCTGTTTCTTGCCCGCCGGCGGCCTGACAGGCTAGCAGGAACTCCGACATCGCATACGACATCCAGCCCTGACACCAGCGCATCAAGGTAACTCGTTTCATGTGATGGCGGTACTGTCGATAGTAGAACCGGCCCTCCTCGCCCTCGACCTGCAGGTTTGCGAGCACCCAGCGCAGGATTCGGTCGGCGAACTCGAGGTCGCCCTCCCGAGTAAAGACGAGAATGCCCTGCGTACTCGCGTGGATATCGCGGGGATAGGCGTTCGATTCGTCGAAGTTCGGCGCGCCGTCGAGTTCGAACAGTTCCTCGCGGTAGAATTCGAGTGCTTCCTCGAGCGTGTCGCTGTAGCGGCCGGCGTCGATGACGTCGCGATAGCGCTGGAAGACCTCGATGATGAAGCCGTTGTGGTGGCTGTCCATCGAGAGGTGGGAGGCGTCGGCGGGGATGCGGTAGGGCCAGCCGCCGATGTCGGTCTGGTTGGCCGCGACATGATCCAGAATCTTCGTTGCGCGCTCGCGCAGGTCCTCGTCGCCGAAGTGCTCGTAGAGGTCGATCAGCATGCCAGCGCCGAGGGCCGCGGAGTTGAGCGTATAGGAGTCGTCGGGATGGTTCAGGTGGTAGTCGATTTTTGCGCCCTCATCGACTTCTCGGTAGTTCAACTCCTCGATGAGGAAGTCGACCGCGGTGCGAGCGATTTCGGCGTACTCGTTACCGAGTCCGTGTTCGGTCGCCTGTACAAGTGCTTTAACGCCGTAAGCTGTCGAGACGATATCAGGGTCACTCGGCACACCCTTTGTGTGGAAGTGTTGAATCTCGTGTCGGTGGCCGCCACAGAAGCCGCTATAGCCCTCGAGGCTTTCGTTGACGAGCCACTGGGCGAGGTGGTCGGCTTCGGCGCGGGGATCGAACCGTCGCTCAACCTCCTCGTTGGCGCTCGTATAGGTGTCGAAGTTCAGATTCGCCATCGTAAACAGCGCCGTTCCCTTGTAGTTTCGCCGGTCCTCGACGCGCAACAGCGGCCTGATGTTGACCGGCGTCCGTTTGACGAGTTCCTGAACGACCAGGTTCACGAAGCGATTCTCGACGGGGGCAGCTTGTAACAGCTGGCTGCTCATCCCGTCGCCGTAATCCGGCCCGGAATAGTCACGACGACGAGCGTACGCGAGCGTCGAATCCAGAACTGAGAGATAGTGATCGACGGCTCGAGGACGGTCATCCGTCTCGGCCTGCGTGGTGGGTTCGGGAAGTCCTTGCGACTGCATCAGTGGGTGGTCCGTCGGAAATCCCATTATTATACGCCTGCTACCGATTTCGCCGTCATGACAGGGGGAGACTGCCCGCAGTTCGCCGGGCCAAAACTGGCGGTACGAGCCAGATAACAAACCCTCGCCATCGGGAGTGATCAGATACGGTGCCTTTCACATGAAGTACCTGTTTTTCACTAACACCCCGGCGCACGTTCATCTGTACAAACACGCCGTCGAACGGTTGCGTGACCGTGGCCACGACGTGCTCGTCCTCGCGCGGGACTACACCTGCACGACGGACTTGCTCGAGTGGTACGACCTCCCCTACACGGTCTATGGCTCCTGTGATACCTCGAAAGGATCGCTGCTGAGCCAGTTGCCAGCCCATTACGTCCGCGCAATCGCGAGCGCTCGACGATTCGATCCGGACCTCATCTTCGGGATGGGAGGCTACGCAGCCCACACCGGCGCAGTCACCCGCACACCCACAGTCTTGCTCATCGACTCCGAGCCGGCGTCGTTCGATCACACGATTTCGACGCCGTTCGCTCGCACGATTCTCACGCCGAATACGTTCCGAAAGGACCTCGGCGAGGACCACCACGTCTTCCCCGGGCTCAAAGAGTGTGCGTACCTCCACCCCGAAGTGTACGAGTCGAACCCCTCGGTCCGCGACCGACTCGGCCTCGCAGAAGACGAGTCCTACGCAATCCTCCGGCTCAACGCCTTTGGCTCCCAGCACGACGTGGGCAAACAGGGAATCACGAGCGAGGATCAGCGCCGAATCGTCGAGCGACTCAGCGAAGATGCGACGGTGCTCGTCTCCGACGAAGGCGGTGATGCCGACCTCGAGGGACTGCCAGCCCGGCCGTTCGATCTCCACCCGGCGCTGCTCCACGACGTGCTCGCCGAGGCGGACTTGCTGGTCGCCGATACGCAGACGATGGTCACCGAGGCCGCACTGCTTGGCACGCCGGCAATTCGCTCGAACTCCTTCGTTGGCGAGGACGATATGGGCAACTTCGTCGAACTCGAGAATCAGGGCCTGATCCACAACGTGGCCTCAGCGGATGATATCATCGAACAGGCAACGGCCCTGCTCGAGGCCGACGATACAGCAGAGACCTGGCGGCGTCGACGCAACGGCTTCCTCGCGGACAAGGTCAACCTGACGGACGTGATCGTCGACGTTGCAACTGCACAGGGCTACGTCGACGGACTCGACAGCCTCTCGCAGTTCAGCCAACTGGCCGCACGCGAGCCGGCACAGTCGGTCGGTGTCGGCGGCGACTGATACGGATTGCTGTACCGATGTACCGGCGGTGAGTCGACCCGTGTGAGACGAGTCTCGGTGGGCGAGTGCAGCGAGTCCACCGTTGCACCCGCAACGCGGGCAGCGGGTGCGCCAGAAATGACGTACAGTAAACCGTATGTGTTCTGCGCGCTGTTTGTTTCTCTGTCCTTGCGACCCGCCGGGGGAAGCACTATGTGACTCTTCGATGTTGACTCGGTGGCCCCATGGCTGACTCCGGCGACGACCCGGTCTACTACGTGATCAGTGACCTCCACATGGGCGGTGACGAACAACTGGGAACCGTCGACTTTCTCCCGGAACTGCTCGCCTTTCTCGAGCGCCTCGAGGACACCGACGAGAACGCCCAGTTGCACATCAACGGCGACGCGTTCGGACTGTGGGAGGTGACCGAACACGACGGCATCGACAAACTCGAGGCACTGATCGAGCGCTATCCGGATCTGTTCGCGCAGTTACGAGCGACTGGCGCGGCGATTCCGATCACGCTGTTGCCGGGCAATCACGATAGTGAGTTGGCTGCCTTCGACGAGTACGTCGACCTGCTCGCCGAGTACAACGTCGAACTCGTCCAGTCCGAGTCGATCACGCGCCCGATTGGCGACCGGACGATTCACTTCGAGCACGGCCATCAACAGGACGAGAACAACCGATTCGAGGACTTCGGAAACCCCTACGAGACGCCGCTTGGGTACTACTACAACACGCTCGTGACGAGTCGTGCCGGTCGGCTCTCCGAGCGCGGGCGATACAACTGGCTCAAAGACGTTCAGGCGGTGACGCCGACCGAGCGCGTCCCGCGCTGGCTGCTCTCGAAGTACTTCTACCGGGAGATGAATCCGCTCTTGCGCTACGGCTTGCTTCCGTTTCTGTTGTTGTTCAACCTCAGCGTCCTCCTGGCGGTGCTTGCGGGTCTCGACGTCGCCGGCGTCTGGACGATACCAGTCGAGACGGCCGATGCCGTGCTGACACAACTGGGGCTCGTCGGCGAGGCCGTCCACTTTTTCCTCGTCGCCGCCGTCGTCACCGTCGGCTCGCTGCTGGTCGTGAGCGTTCCCGCCTATCTCATCCTCCGCGATTTCGGCCACACCGTCGAGCGATTTGGCGTCCTCGAGGGGGATCTCACCGTCGACCCCGAGCAGCCCTACATCGAGGCCGCTCGAGACGTGTTCGCCGAAAATCCGGAGACGGCGGTGTTCTGTTACGGCCATACGCACCGGCCGACGACGACCGAGGTCGAGGGCCGGGTGCTCGTCAACACTGGGACGTGGCTCAAGCGCCTGCATCGACGCGACGTGGTCACCGGCGTGCTCCCGCCGGTCTTTTACCCGTCGTATCAGCTGTGTGTCGTCCGAATCGCCACAGAATCGGGGTCGGTGGTCGTCGACTACGAGGAGATCGCGAAAGCGGACCCGAGCGCCGAGGAGTTGACGCTCACCGAACGCGTGCTCACGCTCGGGCGCGCGCCGACGCCGACGCTGCCTGATCGAACGGTCGTCTCTCCCGATGGCACCAACGACACTGACGAAACAGCCGAGCGCGTTGATGAAACGCTCTCCTCTCGAGAGTGAGCAAAACCAAAAACCGAAACGAGCAATCAGCGCTACCGTTGCAATCGCCCTCGAGCGACGAGCAGCGCACCTACCACCGCGAGTGCGCTCAGCGCGCCTCCGGCCGCAAAGCCGGGCATCGAGGAGGCACCGCCATCGTCGGTGTCGCCGCTCGAGGCCGAGCCGTCGTCAGTCAACTCGTCCTGCTGTTCGGCGATCATGAGTCCCTCGAACGACGTGATCTCGGCGCTGTAGCGGTATTCTGCGCCAGTCTGGTCAGTGACCTCCGTCGGCACCTGCTCCCACTCGTCGCCGTCGGCTTCGTAGAGTGCGATTTCGTCCGGCGAGAGGTGCTGTTCCTCGAGCGTGTTCGCATCGACGCTGAAGGTAACCGTCGCGCTCGAGCCCTCGAGTGAGTCGCTGGAGACGGCCAGCGAGGACAGTGTCTCGATGTCGCTCGGGGCGGCAGGGAGTCCGTCGGCGTCGTTTGCGAACGTCACCGAGGCGTTGCCCTCGAGGTCGGTCACGGCGATGCCGTCGAACGTCGCGGCGGCGTCGGTGCCGGTGAGTGGCTGCAGCGCGACCTCGTCGGACGCGTCCGCGCCCTCGATGGTTGCGGTGAGTTCGTCGCCGTCGCCATCACTCGGCTGGTCGTAGCTAACGGACGGATCGTCGCACGTGCCGGTTCGGATCGTCACCGGCTCCTCGAGCGAGAGGTCAATGCTGTCGGGATCGTCGACGTCACCTGAGAGGGCTTCCCAATCGTCTATCGTGCCGTTTTCGTGGAAGTCCGGATCGTAGATGTCTTCGTCATCGTAGAGCGCTGCGTCCTCGTTGAACGCCGGGTGGATCGTCATGGCGAACTCGTCATTGAGGCCGCCCTGAATCGCACCGCCGTCGGTTCGGGCTTCACTCCAGATCCAGTCGGCACCGATCCAGCCGTCCTCGTCGTACCACTCGACCATGTTCGTCTCGCCCTCGTAGAGGTCGTCCTGGACGACCCACTCCGTCTCGGCTGGCACGCCGCTAATCTCGAAGGTTGCAACGCCACCCGTCGTGTCGCCATCGACCTGATCGTGGATCATGACGAGACTCAGGCCGTCAGTTCCCTGATGGAGGAACAGCACGCTCGTGTTGTCCTCCTGGAGGTGCTCCGTGCCGTAGGAGCTGTACATCCGGTCGACACCCTCCGAATGTGTCTCGTGATTCCGGTAGTCGTAGAACGCCTCGACAGTGCCACTCGAGGACAGCGCCTCAATCTGGTGACAGTCACCCGCCTGTTCGACGACGTAGCCGTCGTTCGTCGGTGGCGTCGTGGTGTTCGCTGCAACCGGCTGTGCAACCGCAGCGAGGCCACCGAACGCGACCAGCGCGACCAGCGCGAGCGCGAGTGATTTGTCGTTCATGGCTCACCTCGTGCTGCTGATGGGCCGGTCGGTGGCGTCTCCTCGAGAACCCGATTCGCTTCGGCGTACTGTGGCGGCTGCGTTCGCTCGCTCGCCGTATGCTCGAGTGCGCGTCTCTGCTGTAACTCGTGGTCTTTCGCGTGCTCGCGTTCGCACTCGAGTGCCAGTGCCGTCCGGAACTCGCCGGGCGAGCCAACCCACGCACCCAACTCGAGTGCGCGTTCGACGACCCACCGATACAGCTCCCGGTGACCGGGATACTCCTGCTCGTTGAAAAAGCGTGGATGCCAGAGCACGGTCATCACGCCGCCGTGGTTCATCGCCTCGAGCAGCAGTCGCTCGCAGGTCCGCTGGGCAGCCTCGAACGTCTTCCCGGGATCCGGCAGTGCCTGATCCATCACCGTCAGCGGGAAGACAACGAACTCGTCGCCGAACGGCCGAACCGGGTGATAGCCCTCGTGAAAGCCACACTCGGTACTCGAGCCCAGACTTGCATCGTACTCGAGCCCAATCGCGCGGTGGTGGCCCCACGTCTCGGGAGTCTCGAGCCGGAGGTGATGCTGACGTCCGCCGCGGACCGGCCCGTCGAGGACGGACTCGAGGGTGGTTTTCTCCTCGTGAAGTCGCTCTCGGTCGGTTGCCGTGTGATACGAGCCGTGAAGGCCGACCTCCCAGCCGCCGTCATCGAGTGCCTGAATCACGTCCACAATCTCAGGGGCGGTCACGTCGTACCGGCCGAGATGTTGCACCCAGTTCGAGGGCGAGAGCCACTCTCGAGGCGGTCGATCCGCCAGCAAGTGCTGCTCGTTCAGGAAGTAAAACGCCGACCGAACGCCCAGGTCGGCCTCGAGTTCCATGATCTCCTCGAACTGCCAGTAGGGGTTCGTGTCGTCGAGTGCCGACCGAAGGTGATAGCCGGGTCGCTCCTGTGTCGCGTAGTACAGCGACCGAATCCCCTTGTACGGCCGGTCGACGTCGTGGGTGAGACACAGTGCGAACTCCGCATCACCCGGCAGTGTCGTGACGCGAGACGCCTGCTCCGTCTCAGTTGGCTCGGCCGTCGCTGTGACTGGCACGCTCGAGTCAGTTGGCCGCGCACTCGAGTCGGTCGACTCAGGCATGCTTCCACCCACTGGCTCGAGCCGGTCGTTCGTGACAGCGACTTTCGAGGGGCCGCCCACGCCGGGTACCACACCGCTGCGAGGAGGGGGGAGACTGCAGCGACTCACGTGGGGCGTGCGTCGAAAATCGATAGCACCGGTTCGTATCGCTCATTACAGCTAGACTCTCATCGGAAACGGGAGGATAGTAAATGACGACATTACTCGGAGAATGGAAGTCCATACCAGCAACACAATCGAACGCCTGCTGTTGATTCGGCGGGCCGGTGGCAGCCATTGTGCCCCTTGCGAGACTAAGATTGACCAGGGAGCAGTGCACGAACTCCTCGCGTGACCCAGATCACCAGTTCGCGGAGAACCGGTGCGCCGTCGTACAGCCAGAGCAATGCAACGACGCTCGCCAATCCGAGCTGTACCCACATGTACGTCGAGAGATCGCCTGCGAGGAAATCATGATGATACCGGTTGAAAAACAGCCAGAACTGGTCGGTAAACCCCTGCCCGTGGTCGTGTTCGGTCACCGTCTCGAGCGGCCAGAGCATCAGTTCCGGGTAGGCCTGTCCCTCCCGAAGGTAGCCATCGAGCACGTCCGAGGGCAGATGGAGCAGGTACCCCACCCCGAACGCGATCCCCGCCGGCCCTCGTCCGACCCAGTGTGCGAGCAACCCGACCGCAATCGAGAGCGGAACCGCGAAGAAAATCGAGTGTCCCAGTGCATACCCCGACTGAAAGACGCCGTACTCCCAGGCCAGCGGCTTATCAATCAGATCCGGCAGGACGGACGCAAACACCGCTGCAAACGCCTCGAGTCCGGTCGGCGAGCGCCGAAACACGAGGTGACAGACCAGTGAATATGCGAGATAGCCAACGATTGCGTGTTCCCACGGCCACATCACCATCACCCAGCGGCTTCGCGGGGTTAGTTATGGCTCGAGTACCGACATCGGTCGAACGATTGCCCTATGCTATCGGTTGGCGATCTATCCGCTGTTGTACACAGCATAATTGATGAATACTGCGGGTACAGACCCGAGAAAGGTCGAGTAGAGATTCGAGACGACGTCCCGTGGTCTGAAACACCCACCCAGAGAGTGTTTTCTGGGCCAGAAAAACCGGACCGCTTTTGATACCGATACCAGAACGATTCAGTTACCAGTGAGTGAGGAGCCTGATCTTTCGACGGTGCTCGCCATTCTCGACGACGAGTACGCGCGGGACATCCTCACACATACGAGCGTCGAACCCATGTCTGCCAGTACCCTGAGCGAGCGGTGTGACGCATCCCTCCCGACGATCTATCGACGACTTGACCGACTCGAGGAATGTCGCCTCGTGACCGAAGCAACCGAACTCGCGTCGGACGGGAACCACTACAGCGTCTACAGCGCAAATCTGGACCGTCTGGAACTCTCACTCGAGGACGGAACGTTCGAACTCGAACTCAGCTACGAGGACGAAGACGACGTTGCCGACAAATTCACGCGTATGTGGGAGGGGATGCGATGAGCAGCAACGCCGTCTGGGTCGACGAGGCAACCCTGTTCGAGCTACTGACCATCGCGAGTTTGTTCCTCGTTGCACTGATCGGCACGATCATCGCATACCAGGCGTACCGCGGCTACCGGCGCAACGATGCTTCCTCCATGCTGTATCTCGCCGTCGGCCTCCTGCTGTTGACGCTGTGTCCGTTCCTCGTCAACGTCGTGAGCACCAGTTTCACCGACGTCGATCAGATCGTCACCGTCTTCCTCGAGAACGTAAGCCGGTTGCTCGGGTTGCTCGCGATTATGTACTCGCTGTACGGACGTCACTAGCGTATTGGAAGCCGACAGCTGGCAACTACGGATTCGAGTCTGAGAGAGAAAGAGTATACAGTTGTAGGAGTCCTCTCTGAGAAACGGCTTGTTCATGAGCATTATTTCGATAGCAGGTCACGCTCACCGGCCAATACGCTGAGCGCGGCTAACGTGTGATACAGCCGGTACGAACAGGACACAAACGGTGCGACAGTGAGGGCCGAAGCGGGCTGAACGAGCAGACAGCCGACCGGCTGTGGCAACCGAACTGATCGGGTACCCCCTGACCGGTCGACGAAACCGTGGTGGCGAGCCACGGGGGGAAGTGATCGAACGGATGGACACGATGTGGGGCAGTTCGTGTCGTGTGGAGAGCAGTTCGTTCGATCTTGGATCGGGCAGTTCGAGACGTGTGCAATCGGGCATCACACGCCTCTATCACTCCCTTTCGACGCCACCATAATAGTGATGTGAGTGCATTTTCTGAGTCGGAAAATGCCTGTATACAACACGACTGGACGCTGACAACAGGTACTTGGTCGCGCCCTGGCGATGGATAGTATGGAGTACCTCGCCGGCACCGACTCCGTCCACACCACCGCCGCCATCTGTGACTACCTCGAGGATCGCGCGACGAGCGACGACAGTGTCACGGTCGTTGCCGCTGTCGATGACGCGACGACACGGCAGGACGCACAGGAAGCGCTCACTGTTGCCCCAGTCCGCCTCGCAGGCGTCGGTCACGTCGAGACAGCTGTTCACGACGGCCAGCCCGAATCGGTCCTCCCAACAGTTGCCGACGAAATCGACGCTGATGAACTCGTTGTCGGCGCGTACAGCGGCAATCCGACTGCAACCACCACCGTTGGATCAACGACGACTGCGCTCCTCGAGCGAACAACCCGACCAGTTGTTGTCGTCCCGATTCCGGAGCTATAGCGCGGTTGCACCCCCTACTCGACAATCAACACCGGCGTCGTTGCGTCTTCCGACACCTGCTCCGAGACGCTCTTTCGCAGGAATCGCTCGAGGCCGCGATTGCGCCCCATCACGATCAGATCGATCCCGTGTTGCTGTGCGTAATCGAGAATCGCCTCGTGTCGAAGTCCGTGGCGAACCGTCGTCTCAACATCGGTGACGCCAGCCTCGGCCGCCTGTTCGGCCACGTAGTCGACGGCCTCCGTGCCAGCATCCTCGAGATCGCTGAAGTCCATTCCCGGTGCAATCGCACTCGAGTGGATGACATACAGCGCGTGCAGGGTCGCGTCGTGGACGCCCGCGAGTTCAATCGCCTCCTCGATTGCGCGCTCAGTGTTCGCACGGCCGTCAGTCGGAATTAAGATATCGTCGTACATGTCTCGACTGTTGGGACGAACGCTCAAAATTCGGTCGCCACCTATCCGGCGTCTGGAAACGGTTCCTCGAGTTCGATACCTGCATGCTCCTCGCGAACAGCATCGATATAGGCCTCAAGGTCCGGGTTTGGCCTCGAGATGTCTCCTGTGCCGGGAACCGATGGTCCCACCGTCGTGAAGCCCTCGACACCGGTGATGATCGGGCCGTAGGCGAACTGCTGCTCACTGAACACGCTCGAGACGGTCACGGTTCGCTCGCCGTCGACACCACCGATCGGCTCCGTGATCGTTCCGACCAGCCCCGACTCGTCCCACCAGAACACCGCGAGCAACACCTCCTCGAGATCGCCGGTAATCTGGACCGTCTCGGGGTCACGGAACGCGACCGTGACAGCGTCTGTGTCGGTTGCGTCCTCGAGGGGGTCAGTTTCGACCTGATTCTGACGCTCTCGGCCGCCGTCGGTTCGAAGTGGGCGGTCGCTCGTGGACGAGTCCCGCGTGTCGTCGGCCGCAGTCGCTGTCGACACCAACTCTGAGTCGTCGCTTAAACATCGGTAGCACACGCGCGGGTTTGCCATCGGCTCTCGTCGACCGAATCCAGGCATAGATGCGTGTTTGCCAACCCTGCGTATCAATCATTTTTCAGCGTTCGATGAGAGTCACAACACGGAGAGACTGTCCGGTGAGTCGGGTCGTCACGAGACGCTGGCCAGCAGACCTGTATCCGAATCTTCAATTACTCCTGCTGAGAGACTCGAGTCATGAGCGAAGCAGACGCTGTCGAACGCGTCGACGAACCGGCTACCGTTGCCTCACTCGCATCCGATCTCCGCGATCTCGATATTGCAGCCGGTGATACGCTGTTTGTCCACTCCTCGCTGAGCGCACTCGGGTGGGTCTGTGGCGACGCACCGGCCGTCGTCGACGCCCTCCAGACCGTACTCACCGACGCTGGCACGCTCGTCATGCCAACCCACTCCCCGCAGTACACCAACCCGGCCGACTGGTCGGCCCCGCCCGTCCCCGACGACTGGATTGACCCCATCCGCGAGCAACGGCCAGCCTACCGACCCGAAACGACTCCGACTCGAGGCATGGGCGCGATTCCCGAGTGTTTCCGGAACTATCCCGGCGTCATCCGCAGCGCCCATCCAACCGTTTCCGTCGCAGCCTGGGGTGCTGACGCTGACGCCATCGCCGGTGACCACGCCCTCGATTACGGTCTCGGCGAGTCGTCGCCACTCGCCCGCCTCTACGACCACGATGCCGCCGTCCTGATGCTTGGCACCGGCCACGAGACGAACACGTCGCTCCACCTCGCCGAACACCGCGCAGCAATTTCACTCGAGACGACGACCAATCGCGTGCCGATCATCGACAACGGCGAGCGCGTCTTGGTCGACTACAAACTCCTCGACGGCCACACGGACGACTTTCCCGACCTCGGCGCGGCGTTCGAAGCACAGGCTGAACCCACGACGGGCACAGTCGCCGACGCAACCGCACTGCTCATTGAGCAACCGGCACTCGTCGATTTCGCAGTTGAGTGGCTCGAGGAGCATCGGGAATCTTGCCCACAGTAAGCGCTGGAACAGCGATTTTGCGAACGTAAAGGCGTCCAACAGCTCTATACTCGAGAACAGACAGGGTACCACATGATCGGGTTAGCACGAGGAACCGTCGAACTCTGCGAGTATCACGCAGAGTGGAAACACCGCTACGAGGACGAACGTGCCCGACTCGAGGCAATCGCTGGTGAGCATATCAACAGTATCGAACACGTCGGCAGCACCGCTATCGAGGGCATGCCCGCCAAACCGGTCATCGACATGCTCGCGACAGTCGACGAACCGGAATCCGCCGACGCGTTGCGTCCCCTCCTCGAGGAGAACGGGTACGAATATCGCCCAACTGACGACGTCGCTGGGCGTCTCTTCTTCGCCAAGGGGCCACAAACGAATCGAACACACTATCTTTCGGTCACAGAACGAGAGAGCACCGTCTCCGAGGAGACACTCGTATTTCGGGACTACATGCGAACACATCCCGTCGCGGCCGCCGAGTATGCAGCCCTGAAACGAGAACTGGCCGCGACCTATCCGGCGGACAGGGAATCGTACACCGATGCAAAAAGTACATTCGTGGCGGCTGTCCTCGAGTGCGCAATGAACGGTGAGTAGTGGGTTGTCACGAGCGATTGTCCAATGTCCGACTAAGGGCCACTTTCAGTGACCGTTCTGTTGCTCCACCTTGTTCAAGTAGATGAAATCCATGGTGCGAATCACAGAATATATCTGCCGTGGGTAATAGTGGGTAAGACTTATCCAGCAGTCGGTCCAAGTCGGTAGCATGACGAAAGTAGATGCTCGGGACCTCCGAACGAACGAGACCGATGACCGAGGTCGAATCTATCTCGGAACGGAGTACGCGAACAAGCGTGTGACCGTCGCCGTCGTCGAGGTAGAATCTGGCCATCCCAACGAAGATGAACTAGCTGCCGCGTACCGCGAGGCTTCGGAGAGTGCGGAAGAGTTTGCGGAAGAGTGGGATGAAGCGTCGGACGAGGCGTGGGACGGGCTGGATAAATGAGCGAGGGCTCGGAGATTCGTCGCGGCGACGTGGTTATTGTCCGACTCGATCCTGCTGAAGGGCACGAAATGAAGAAAACTCGCCCTGCGGTAGTCGTCCAGAACGACGTTGGGAATAACAATGCTAGTACGACTATCGTTGCGCCTGCGACGGGAACCTATCGAGGCTATCCGTTCGAGGTTCTCGTTGAAGCAGCGGACTCGCCGTTCGAGAAAGATTCCTCGATTCGCCTCGATCAAATTCGTGTCGTTTCCATCGAAAAACGGATTCACTCGGTGCTTGGAAGCCTCGATAGAGAGACGATGGAGGCAGTAGATGAAGCGCTGAAACTAAGCCTCGGACTGGACTGACGTGTCTGCAGCGATCAGTATAGGTAAAACACATACCAATTCGTGGGGTTGAAGACCGGTATCTTGGAAAAATATTTAAATATATAGAATTGTTTGCAGACATGAACGGGTATAAAACAGACTGGGAGCTAGTACTGATTCCTTTATTTGCACTTGTTGTTTTGGTCTATGGACTCTTCGTTGGGAAACTACTTCTTGCTATTGTTGTGATACTGTTAGTGGGAATACTCAAGCTGTTATACCAGATAGAATCCTCAATTTCCAGCGGTCAATAAGCACGTGTAGTGTCCGCTGGTTCTGGTGATCGGTCTACTGCTCAATCCGTTCAACACGAATCAACTGAACAGAAACCGGACAATTTCCAATCGCTTGTTGGGTGTTACACGCGCTTAGAAACTTGATTAGTGCTATCTAGTGTTTCTTTGTTCAACCTTGTTCAGGCCTATAACTTCCGTTACACGGACCTGTGTACCTCGTCGGTTTTTCGATCCGTTGTTCACCGTCCGCAACGAACATGGTCCAGACGTTATACCGTTTAAGAGCTCGTGTAGTACTGTACACTATGATGGCGATAAAAACGATTTCACTCGACGAAGATGCCCCTGATCGCCTCTTCACCCGATTAAATGAGATACAACCTGTATAAATCCGGTCTGGATTTTGCATTCATTGTATAAAAACTTGTATATGCGATGGATTCTTAGAGAAATATGTATGGATAGTAGGTCTCGGCGTGATATTCTTAAACTTAGCTCAATTGTCATCATGGCGGGGCTTGCAGGATGTACAAGCCAGCGAGAGCCCACATCAGACGCTATAAACCAAGAACAGAAAACACGAATCGAAGAGCTCGAAGCGCTAGTCAAGTCAAAGGACAAACAAATAGAAGAACTCCATCGAGAAGACTCAATATCAGAATTCTCAACCGATATCATTGAACGAGCAGAAACAATGGCCAGGGATGCTCGAAATGCGACCGTGACAGTGGGCGGAGAGGGCGGTTCTGGAGGAACTGGATGGATTCTCGATGCAAATAAGGGATACGTCGTAACGAATTCTCATGTTGTCATAGATAATAATTCGTTCTCTATCCAAACATTCGATGGTGACAGCAGTAGTGCAACTCGTATTGGTTACTATGAGGACATGATACCAGATGTTGCGCTTCTCCAAATGGATTTGGAGGGAATCCAAGAACTCCCAATCGGAGACAGGTCGAATCTTACCAAGGACGATCCATTGGTAACGATTGGTCACCCTGGTACAATCGGTAACTGGATTATGACCCTAGGACGTCACAAAGAGTATGATGAGGTATTCGATACGTTGTACTCGACAGTCCCTACCTCGCGAGGCAATAGTGGGGGCCCACTGCTGACCCTTGAAGGAAACGTCGTTGGCGTTGTGAGCGGGTCACGTTTGGCGAATGACAGTGAAGATGATTTTTCGAAATCCGATGTATTGTACACTCAGTTGCCCGAACGCGATAAGTTAACAACGAGCGCACCAGTTGAAACACTGCTAGAATCGGTAGACGAATGGACTTAAATTAGAGATATATCGAAATTAGGCTGAACACTTATTTTTGGCTACCGGTTCTCCCGCTGCTTGACCTTGTTCAGGTCTCAGACTGATGTTACAGAGTTCGTCTACTTTGCCGGTTTCTGGTACATCTACTCAGTCGTCGTCAGCGGTATACGCGCCTCCGCGACGTTTGATTCGAGCAACGACCATTCGGTGCTCGTCTCGATGGAAAGTGACCGCGAGACGGAACTCACCGATACGTACCTTACGGCGTTGACTGTTCTGGAGCGGTTCACCATAGTCTGGTGGGTCGCGCCACGGAGAATCGACGATTTCGTCGAGTTTGTCGATGATACGCTGTTGCTCGCTCGGATTCAGCGCATCGAGGTCGTCCTGTGCGTTCGATGCGAGTTCCCACGCCCACCCGCCGTCACTCATTCGTGTCGCCAGTACCGAATCGTTCGCGCGCTTCTTCGGCGCTCATCGTCCGTTTTTCACGGAAATCCTCCTCCGCTTGAAGGAGTGCGACGAGTTCATCGCGGTCGAACGTGGGGTGTTCGACGGCATCACGTAAGGTATATCGAATAAATTCGCTACGGCTGTTGAATCCTCGTCCCTGCCACGTGTCTTCGATTTCGTCGAGAAACGACCGTGTGACTTTGAAGTTCACCGTGACGATCTCGTCGTCGCCGTTGTTTGTGGCCGCTTCGGACATACGTCTGTATTACTTGCGTGTTACTGTAGGTGTTTCGCCGTCCGAACGCCGAAGCTATTGGCGAGAAGAAACAGTAGATACGTGAACCCTGTGTCAATTGCTACCGGTTCTCACGCTGCTCTACTTTGTTCAACTCGATCAACAACCGGAAGATCGCCTTCACGAGATTCGCATCCACGTCGAACTGCTCTGCGTTATTGCCCGCTCGAGCCATCACCTGCTCTTCTTGTTTCTCGTCGGTCGTTGGCAGGTCCTGCTCGTCTTTGACCTGTGCAATCGTATCCGCGACGTAGGTTCGCTGGGCGATTAGTTCGACGATTTCCCGGTCAATCGTTTGAATTTCCTCGCGCAGTTCGTCGAGGCTCATCTCATCGGGAATTCGCTGCTCCGTACCGCCGTCCGTGGCTGTGTCGTCTCGAGTCATTGTATACGTGTGCCGTCCGTTCGCGTTTGCAGTAATCGTGTCGTTCCGTCGCGTTCGTTCCACTGCTCCTGGACCGCCTCGAGTGTCTCGCGTTCGCCGACGGCGACATAGCTGGGGCCGGTCCCAGAGAGGGAGACACCATCGACATCGGGGAGGGCCTCGATCATCGGCGCAGCCGAGAACTCGAGGGCGCCACAGAACGCGAAGCCGTTGACGGTCATGGCCTCGCCGTAGCGCCCATCGAGGGCGAGTTCTTCGACAAGTCGGGCCATCGGGGCGATCCGTTCGCACGCGTCGGCGTCGGTGTCGGCGCTGTAGGCGCGTTCCGGCGGCGTGTAGACGAGTGCGTTCCACTCGATCTCTTCGCGGGCGAGCAGTTCGTCGCCCAGATTGTTTGTCACGGTGACGCCGCCGAGCATGCTGGCGCTGGCGTCGTCGAACGCGCCGGTGACGGTGACGCCGGCATCGCGTGCAGCGCGGACGCCGAGTCGGCAGGCGTCGATCCGGTCGATTGCATCGCCGATCTCGAGGGCGTCGAGTGTTGCGAGGACTGTTGCGTTGGCTGCGGCGCTCGAGCTTTTCAGACCGGAGGCCATTGGGACCTCGCTTTCGGTCTGTACGTGGGCACCAACGGTGTCGGGATCGAGTCCCGCCTGCGTGGCGTATTCGTCGATAGCGAATTCAGCACAGCGCTCGACCAGCGTCGTATCAGCGTCGGGCTGGCCGTCGACCTCGCCGACGTACTCGCCGTCGTCGGTGAGTTCGACAGTCGCTGTCGTCTCGAGGTCGAGTGCGAACGCAGAGCCGACTCCGGTTGCGAGTGCGTTAAGAACCGTCCCGGCTGCGGGTGCAACGGCGCGGCCGTCCATGGTGACACACTCACACAGCGTGTATTTACGGCTGGCGATTTCGTCGATGCTGTCGTCCCGGTAGACACGCAGGGCAAACACACCGCTTTTCCCGATACCGGTCGAAGACGGGATAATGAGCGCACGCAACAACGTTGCGCCGAGTACGATCGGCGTCGACTTCGTCGAAGGCGGAATCGTCGTCGAATATCTCGACGGGCGGGATGTCTTCTATCACGGACCGCCACAACCCGCCGAACAGGCGATTACGACACCGCCCGGCAAGGACGTCCACGTTCTCGTCACCGGTCCCGACGGCATCGAAGGCGTCATGACGTACGTCAACGACCGCGACACGCACGACAACATCCTCGAGACGACCGGCGTCGGCCGCGTGATGCTTGAGGCGGACGATGAGGAAGTGCTGTTTCCGGGTGTTACCGTCACGACGGAGGCGTACTCGATTCGCGTCGAGGCAGACCTCTCGCTCGTTGACGGCCGCGTGTTCGTCTTCGCGGAGGACGAGATGAGCGAACACGCGTACGAACTGGTCGCTGCGGACGAGTCGGCTGCTGACGGGGACGGAGACGACGGAGATGAGAGCGAATCGCCTGACGAGGGTGTCTAAACATGCCGCTGCAGAAACCCTGGCGCGACCTCGAGCGGGCAACGGTCTCGAGCGCGCCCGACAGGCCGGGCGTCTACGAACTGGGCGACAGCGACGGTACCGTACTCGCGGTCGGAGACGGGATTCTCCGCGACGAACTCAAGAGCGCGTTGGCCTACGGCAACGGCGACCGCGTTCGCTGGGAGGAAACACACACCCGTGAGCAGGCTCGAGAACTCGCGGCCGAACACCGCGAGCGCCTCGAGTAGGGGCTGTGGTACCGGTGTCGCCTGCTCACTGAATGTAGGACGGATCGGTGCCGTCACAGTGTTTCTCGTGTTCGGTTGCGTCCGACTGCTCGTCGAACAGCAAGCCACAGGTTTCACACTCATACCACGTGGCATCGTCGCGCTCGGTCTGGACCACCATGCCAGACGATGGGACAGCGACACCCAAATGCGTTGTACCGGCACAGTCCGACAGGTCTGGCAACTGGCCGAAACAGCGTGAACACTCGCCCTGCACTCGAGTACACCCGATTCGTAGCCCGACACGACTCCCAATCGCATCACGCTGACGAGTCGGTGGGCTAACCGGTCAGTACCGGAGAGCGATTTGTTGGGAAATTCTCAAGATGGGGGCCACGAAAGACGTGCGTATGAGTGGGTCGGATTCGGACGGCGTTTCGCTGTCAGTACGAGCCGCGGAGAAACGAGATGCTGGCCGCGGTGTAGCACGCATTCCCGAACTCGCGCGCCGACAACTCGGCGTGTTGAGCGGCGACACAGTCGTCATCGAGGGCGATGCAGAAACCGTCGCAAAGATGTGGCCGGCCGATCCGTCGGTCCCCGAAAACGTCGTCCAGATCGATGGTGATACGCGCGCGAACGCCGGCGTCCACGTCGGCGACACCGTTACCGTCCGGACGAAAGACAAATCCTCGATTCAGGAAGCCGACCGCGTCACGCTGCGAGCGCCGCCGGCCGTCTCGAGCGACCAGCGCCGACTCGCCGAACACGAAGCGACGAAGAAACTCCGCAATCGGCCCGTCCGCTCGGGCGAACAAATCCGCGTCGAGGGCCTCGGTCAGGAGCCGTTCAAAGTCATCGACACCGATCCAAACGGCGACGTTCGCATCTCGAGTACGACCACGATCCGGATCGTCGACGCGAGCGGGTCTCCCACGGCCTCGAGTGCGAATTCGACCGGCGCGAGCGGAACGAGCGACACCGCCTCGAGCGGATCGGGGACGACCGCGAGTGACGGCGCGGCCGACGCTGATCTCGAGGGTGAGACGGCCGGGTCGGGCATTACCTACGAGGATATCGGCGGGTTAGACGAGGAACTCGAACTCGTCCGCGAGATGATCGAACTGCCGCTGTCGGAGCCGGAACTGTTCCAGCGCCTGAGCGTCGCGCCGCCGTCGGGCGTCTTGCTGTACGGTCCGCCAGGGACCGGAAAGACGCTGATCGCCCGCGCGGTCGCGAACGAGGTCGACGCCAACTTCGAGACGGTGTCCGGCCCGGAGATCATGTCGAAGTACAAAGGCGAGAGCGAGGAACGCCTGCGAGAGGTGTTCGAGGAGGCCGAAGCGAACGCGCCGACGATCATCTTCTTCGACGAAATCGACTCCATCGCGGGCCAGCGCGACGACGACGGCGACGCCGAAAACCGCATCGTCGGCCAGCTACTGACGCTGATGGACGGTCTCGACGCCCGCGGCGAAGTGATCGTCATCGGTGCGACCAACCGCGTCGACTCGATTGATCCCGCGCTCCGCCGTGGCGGTCGATTCGACCGTGAGATCCAGATCGGCGTCCCCGACGAACAGGGCCGAAAGGAGATCCTCGAGGTTCACACCCGTGGGATGCCCCTCGGTGACGACGTTAGTGTGGACACAATCGCCCGGCGGACGCACGGCTTCGTCGGTGCAGACCTCGACGGCGTCGCGAGCGAGGCCGCAATGGCGGCAATCCGCAGTCGCCCGACCGAAACTGACGAGCGCGATGAGTGGAATCGCAACCCAACGGTGCAGAAACGCCACTTCGATGAGGCACTCGCCTCGGTCGAACCCTCCGCGATGCGCGAGTACGTTGCCGAATCGCCGAACACGGACTTTTCCGACGTTGGCGGCCTCGAGGAGGCCAAACAGACCCTTCGAGAGTCCGTCGAGTGGCCGTTGACCTACGACCGACTGTTCGAGAAAACGAACACCGATCCGCCATCGGGCGTCTTGCTGTATGGCCCGCCGGGCACAGGGAAGACCCTGCTGGCGCGCGCGTTAGCGGGTGAAACAGATGTGAACTTCGTCCGTGTCGACGGCCCCGAAATCATCGACCGCTACGTTGGCGAGTCCGAAAAGGCCATCCGCGAGGTGTTCGAACGCGCCCGACAGTCCGCCCCGTCGATTGTCTTCTTCGACGAAATCGACGCCATTACCGCCGCTCGAGGCGATAGCCACGAAGTCACCGAGCGCGTCGTCTCCCAACTTCTGACCGAACTCGACGGCATGCGCGAGAATCCGAATCTCGTCGTCCTCGCCGCAACCAATCGCAAGGACTTCATCGACCCTGCCCTGCTTCGACCCGGGCGACTCGATACGCACGTCCTCGTCGGCGATCCGACCGCCGAAGCCCGCGAGAAGATTCTCGAGGTCCACACCCGGGGCAAACCACTCAGCGACGATATCGATATCACGGACCTCGCCGCCGACCTCGAGGGCTACACCGGCGCGGATCTCGAGGCGCTGGTTCGGGACGCCTCGATGAAAGCGATTCGCGAAGTCGCCGACAAATACGAGCCGGACGAAGCAAACGAGAAGGCCGACGAGGTGGTTATTGAGCGACGACACCTCGAGGCGGCTCGAGAGGACGTGGATGTATAGTACGGCCGAGAAACGAAGTGAATCGCTGCCCGTTGGCCATATCGGTTGAGTAAGGATTCGACCTCTGCCGCACAGGTCACCGGGAACCCGGCAGCCGCAGAACGAGTTGGCGCAGACGGTGGATCGCTACGATATCAGCGTGCCATGGTAGGCGGCCGCCAGAAAGCCGAAACGTTGCGCAGCGTGTCGAACAGTAGTCAATGAAGAAATTCCTGACGAAACGCAATCTGGGGTGTATCGGAGAGGAGGTCGGAGAACTCGTCCGGGATAGACGTGAGTCGATGCATCCTGACCTCGCCGAAGTCTGCTGATTCGGTCCGGAAGTGCCCGTTCTCGCCAGCCGATAGGAACTCGAGGTCGACGTCGTGGGCTGCCGTCTCGGCTACTGTGCGAAGGTCGCGTCGGCTGGCTTCGTTGTGGCTCCACACCCACCATGTCGACGGCGAACCGTTGGTGTCGTCCCGCTGTGTCACCAGAATAACCGAATCGCGGCCTCGAACCGGTCGAACTCCGGTTATCGGATCCGCGAGCGGGCGGACTCGCCACCGATTGTCGGTATTGCGCGCACACTCGGCGTTCCAGACGAGCACTTCTTCGATCTCGTGATCGTCCGGAGTTACGTATATAAGGAGGTCGTCACTGGATTGCGGGATCGGCCCAGAATACCGGTACTCGATTTCGATGTATTGTCTGCGCTCGGCCTCGTAGTGTCCCTCCTGGGTACCGGCGCTCTCGCCGTCCACATTCACGCCCAGGTAGTATCCATCCGAACCGACGAACCCAGTGACGTAGTAGAACTCTGACTCGGTTGCCGACCAATGGATCCCGGCGGGATACACATCGTTCTCAGCAGTCAGTGCATCGGTACAACCCGCGAGGCTGGTCAGGCTCGCCATACTACCGTCGAGGAGGGCGCGCCGGGAAATCTCCGGCCGAGTGGGACTCTGTTCCATATCGCCTTTGCAGAATAAATGTTCGCTGCACGGATAAGTGCGTACATCTGACATTCTTTCCGTTCCTACGCCCAACCGCACCCACAGACTCGAGACAGTGAGACCGAAACGGACACCGTTCCGGAGGAGCAGAGCGACGGCCGTTATGCCGGCACTTCCTCCGGCTCTCGCTCCCAGTGTCGGTGCTGAGCGATAGCATCGCGGAACGCTTCGGCGAACTCCTCGAGGTCATCGTTGCGACAGGTGACGACACCGGTATCCGAGACGAGGTCGCCGTCGTCGGCGATGTCGGTCTCTGGAAGGTCGACTGCCTCGAGAAGGTCCGTTCCCTCGCCAACAGCGGCGATTGGCTTGTAGTGTTTGAACGCCTCCGCGACGAAGTGCTTCGGCGAACCTTGCTGGCGCATGGCGTCGACGCTCTCGCTGCCGCCGGGAATGAGGACCGCGTCGAACGAAACCGAGGCCGCGGCGACGTGGTGTTTGTCCGGGTCGACGGTCTCGCCGTCGGTTCCCGACTTTTCACCGAGGAGTTTCGAGACGATTTTGACTCGAGCGCCCTCGTCCTCTAAGGCCGATTTGAGCGTCGAGACGTGGTCGTCGTCGAAGCCGTCGTCGATCAACATCGCGATTTTACGGGTTTCGATGGTATCGGGGGTCCGGTTTTCCATGCTGAGCGATGGGTCCTCCCGGTCGTGGTCCGGCAGTTCGTCGCCGGGCGATTCGGGCGGGTCGACGCCGATGCCCTCCGCAACGCGTGTGGCGAACTCGTGGTCGACGTTGTTGAACAGGTCGTAGACCATCCGCTCGCGGATCTCCATGCGGTCGACGTTGCCGAGTTCGAAGTGGGCAGCGTCGACGATGTTGTCCTTTTCGGGCTCGGACATGCTGTTCCAGAACAGCCGCGCCTGCGTGAAGTGGTCCTCGAAGCTGTCGCTGCGGTTTCTGATCTTTGTTCCGTCTACCTTCTCGGCGTAGTGCTCGTATCCGCCTTCCTCGGCGGGGACTTCCTGCGGGTCGTCGTCGCCGATGGAGTTTGGCTTGTAGGAGGCCTTGCCCTCGTTGATTTCCTGGCGCATGAAGCCGGCGCGCTGGTTGTTGTGGCGGTCGGCGACGGGCCGGTTGATCGGAATTTCGTCCCAGTTGGCGCTGCCGAAGCGGTTGAGCTGGGTGTCCTGATAGGAGAATAGCCGTCCCTGCAGGAGCGGATCGTTCGAGAAGTCGATGCCGGGGACGACGTTGCCGGGGTGGAACGCGACCTGTTCCACTTCGGCGAAGAAGTTGTCCGGCGTCTCGTTGAGTACCATCTTGCCAATCGGCCGAACAGGGACTTCGGTCTCGGGGACGATCTTCGTCGGATCGAGGACGTCGAAGTCGAACTCTTCGGCTTGCTCCTCGTCGAAGAGCTGGACGCCGAGTTCCCATTCGGGGTCGTACCCCTCTTCGATGACGTCGTAGAGCCCTTTCCGGTTGAAATCCGAGTCTTTCCCCCAGAGCTTCGTCGTCTCGTCCCAGACGAGTTGGTGGGTGCCGAGTTTCGGCGTCCAGTGGAACTTGACGAACACCGAGTCGCCCTCGTCGTTGACTAGCCGGAAGGTATGGACGCCGAAGCCCTGCATCATCCGGTACGCGCGAGGAAGTGCGCGGCCCGAGAGGACCCACATGATCATGTGGGTGATCTCCGGCTTGAGGGAGGCGAAGTCCCAGAACGTGTCGTGGGCCGCCGACGCCTGCGGAATCGCGTCGTCAGGCTCGGGTTTGATCGCGTGCACCAGATCGGGGAACTCCATCGCATCCTGAATGAAAAACGGCGGCATGTTGTTCCCGACGAGGTCCCAGTTTCCCTCTTCAGTGTAGAACTTCGTCGCGAACCCGCGGACGTCCCGAACAGTGTCCGAAGACCCTCGAGAGCCGACAACTGTCGAGAATCGGGTGAATACGGGGGTCTTCTGGTCGGGTTTTGTGAGCACTTTTGCCTTCGTCACCTCCTCGAGATCATCGTACTCGTCGCCCAAGTCCGGGTCCTCGTAGGGCTGGAAGTAGCCGTGTGCCCCCGTGCCGCGGGCGTGGACGACTCGTTCCGGGATGGACTCGTGGTCGAACTGAGTCATCTTCTCCCGAAAGTGGAAGTCCTCCATGATCGTCGGCCCGCGTTCGCCGGCTTTCAGGGAGTTGTCCGTATCGCTGATCTTCACGCCGTGATCGCTCGTCAGGTCTTCTCCCTCCGGGTTTTCACGGACTTCCTCGAGTTGGTCCTGTTTGCTCTCCTCGTCGACGCCGTCCGCGTCGTCGCTCGTTCCGGGTTGGCTCGAGCCGCCGTCCGTCGCTGGCTCTGGCTCGTCAGTGGCTGTTGTCGATTCGTCTATGCGTGGATCGTCGGTTGGGTCGTGGTCTGACATGGGTATCGGCTGGATGGTGCCTGCAGCGGCGCGATAGATCTCTGCTGAGCCGGCGTGGCAGGTACTGTGTGTGCCACTAACCAGTTGCATAAACGATGGCTGTTCTGCTGCAAGGGGCCGAAAAGAGCCAGTCAGGTCCCACTCGAGGACGTCCCGGTCCCCGCCGTCTCATCATCGTCGTCAGCCGGGTCAAGATCCACGTCGAATACGTGCTCGTCGAAGCCGTCATCGGACTCGAGGACGACGGTTTCGCCGGCGGTTACCGAGTCGCCAGTCGAGACGGCGATGTCGTCGATTTCGACGGTTGGCGGAAAGAGCACGTCGACGCGGCTGCCAAAGGCGATGTGACCCAGGCGCTCGCCGCGCTCGAGGTCGTCGTCGGGTTCGGTGTAGGGGAAAATGCGGCGGGCGAACGCGCCGGCGATGAGGGTGACGGTGGCGGTGTCGGTGTTGGGTCCGTCTGCGCCCTGCTCGCGGTCGCCGTCGTCAGGGAGGTGATCCGAGTCCGTCTCGAGGGAGACGTGGACGCGTTCGTTTCGATCCGAATCCTTCGAGAACGCAGGTTTGTGCGCGCCGGAGACGTGCTCAACGTCGGTGACGTGCCCACCGAATGGGGCGCGGACGACGTGGACGTGCCAGACGTTCATGAAGACGCCGAGACGGACGCGCTCGCCCTCTTTGCGCAGGACGGAGACGGTGCCGTCAGCCGGTGAGACGACGCCGGTCGGCGGCGCTCGACGCTCGGGATCACGGAAAAACGCGAGGACGCCGAGCCCAACGGCGAGCGAAAGCGCGGCCGCCGTCGCGCTGATCACGAGCGCGAACGGTGCGGCCAACAGAGGAAGCCAGGCGTACTTCCAGGCTCCCGGTGCGAAGTCCATAGCTGCATTCACGCGGCCGAGTCGTATGGCCGTTACGGACGTCGACTCGAGGAGCCATGGGACGCCCTATCTGTGTGCCTCGATTGCCAGTCGAATCCGGTTCGCGAAGACGTTCATCTCTCCCGTCGCGTGATTGCTCTTGCTCACGAAGGCCGTCACGCCCGCCTCGAGTGCGTCTTCGACCAGCGGCTCGAGTGGGTTTCCGGTAAAGAGAATAAACGGAATGTCGGGCATGCCGGGCGTTGCCTCGCCGTTGATCGAGGCTGCGAGGTCGAGGCCACTTTCCTGTACCAGTTCATAACTCGAGATAACACAATCGTAGGCCGTCTCCTCGAGGGCGTCGCGGGCGTCTGTGGCCGTCGCGACCGTTTCTACGTCGAATCCGTGTTCGGACTGTAACGTGTCACTGACGTGTGTGGTGAGAAAGTCACTGTCTTCGACGAGGAGAACGGTGTACGATGACATAGACAGACAACAGTATCGGGTTACGATAAATGATGTGGCACACCGGCCAGAACGCCTATTGCGCTGGATCTGACGGGCCGTACGCCGGGATGGTGAACGAGACAATCGTGCTCATCGTTGTTCCAGATCTGTCTATTAGTCCCAGAACGCTTGCGTGCGGGCATACTCCCGTTCTTTCGAGAGAATATCCCGATAGAACTCGTCTTCGTTCTCGCGAAGTTTGTTGATAATCTGGGCGGCGTTGTGCGGCCCGACACCGCGAGCAGCCATCGCGATCACGGCCTGTTTGCCGTGGCTCTGGACCAGACTCGCCGCTCGGTAGGCGCGTTCGGTCATCGACTCCTGTTCGTCGTCTTTCGTCTCGGCTTGAACAGCCTGGACGACCTCTTCCGCCCATGGGTTCAGCGAGGCGATTCTGGTCGATCCACAGTCGGGACACTCCGGCTGATCGGGCACCCGCTTGACTTTCGTTTTCACGTTCCACTCCTGGCAGTGCGTACACAGCAAGATCACGCGGTCGTCCTGCAATCGCTCACGAACCGTCCGGATCACGCTCGCATCCGCGTTTTCGGGCGCGAGCAGTTTCTTCCCGCTCGAGGACCGGCCACCCTGTCCAACCGGCGTGCGACCGCGGTGCGTGACGAGGTCGATCTCTCCCGACTGGATACCCTCGAGTACCGCACTCGCGCGGTCGATATCCAGATCCTCGTGGAACACCTCGCGGACGGACTCTGCGTACATCGGGGTCTCCTCGAGTGCGGCCAGCAGGCGTTCGTTCGAAATGCGACCCGACCCGGAGTTCTGCCAGCGTTTGAGCGCGCCGAACTTCGCCGAGACCTGTGCGAGCCGGAACGCGAGCGCGTCCGAGTTCTTGAGGCCAAGTTCGACGATTGCCTCGACGTGATCGGGATCGGTTTCTTCGAGTACCTCGAGAACATCACTGGTCGCAATCGAACTCGGAACCTCGAGTTCGATCCGGTAGGGATCGGTCTCGAGGCCGACCGAAGACCCTGCCCGCTGGCCCAGCAGCGCCGAGAGCGTTCGCCCGAGCGTCTCGTTGGCCATGTGGCCGAGGCAAGCGTTGATGACGACGGTGCGCCCCCGTCGCTCGAGCACGAGCCGGTCAGCCGTCGGCATCGGCGAGTCGGCTTCGATCTGGTGCTCGAGTTGCTCGCAGGCCTCAGTGAGGGTGTACTCGTCGGCGGGGTAGCGACCGGCGAGTTCGCGCCCGACGCTGGCTGCATCCGCGCCTGCGTCGAACTGTGGCTCGGCGACGGCGCGTATTTCACCGACCTCGCCTGCGACAGCGGCGGGAACGGGGATTTCCTGTCCGATCCACGACGGCACTTCGCCCGCTGGGTCTTCGATGGGACTCACCTTCACGCGGGCTTCCTCGTCGTCGATCTCCGCGATGCGCCACATTTCACCGCGTTGGACGAACACCTCGCCCGGCTGGGCGAAGTTGACCACGAACCGCTCGTCTAAGGTCCCGATCTGGGAGCCTGAGGCGATGTCGTGGACCTCGTAGGTCTCCTCATCGGGGATCATCGAGAGATTCGCGTAGACGTATTGCCAGGTCCCGCCGGAGGTCTCGAGGCGGTCCTCGCCCTCGTCGTGCCACAGAATCCGGTTGCGACTCAGTTCGGAGACGACCTCACGAAACGTCTCCTCGGGAAGGTCTCGGAACGGATACGCGCGCGTAATCGTGGCGTAGGCGTCTTGCATGTGCCTCGAGCCGCGGCTCTTGACGATGCCGGGAATCTGGTTTGCAACTACGTCCAGACTGCCTTCGTGGATCGCTGCGGGTTCAACCTCGCCCGCGCGAGCGCGTCGAGCAATCGCCAGCGCCTCGAAGGTGTCGTCCGGTCTGGTCGTAATGATCGTCCCGCTCGAGACCTCGTTTCGGCTGTGTCCCGCGCGACCGATCCGCTGGAGCAAGCGTGTGACCTGGCGTGGACTCTTGTACTGGACGACGTGGTCGACCCGACCGACGTCGATGCCGAGTTCCATCGAGGACGTACAGAGCAATCCGTCTAGCGCGCCCGCCTTGAACCGGTCCTCCACGTCGATTCGCGCCTCCTTCGAGAGCGAGCCGTGATGGACGCCAATCGGCAACTCGAGTTCGATAAATCTCGAGCCGAGCGCTTCGGCTGTCTGGCGGGTGTTGACGAAGATCAGCGTCGATTCGTGCTCGGCGACGAGATCACGAATCACGCGGACGTGACTCGCGGTGTCGGGTTCGGTCATCAGTTTGCCGGCGAGTGTCTCGTCCTCGTCGGTGACCTCGGGTTTGTGAACCGTCACGTCGACGTTACTCCCGACGTCGATTTCGCGCACTTCACAGGGCCGGCCGCCCGAGAGGAACTGCCCGACCTCACCGGGGTCGCCGACCGTCGCCGAGAGTCCAATCCGCTGAAACTCGCCAGCCAGATCGTGCAGTCGCTCAAGGCCGATTGCCAACTGTGCGCCGCGTTTCGAGGCCGCGAGTTCGTGGACTTCGTCGATGACGACGTGCGAGATATCCTGCAGCGCCTCGCGCAGGCGCTCGCCAGTCAGCATCGCCTGCAGCGTTTCGGGCGTCGTTACGAGCACGTCCGGCGGATCCTCCGCCTGCTTGCTGCGCTGGTACTGGGTCGTATCGCCGTGGCGAACGTCGACCTCGAGATCTAAGTACTCGCCCCACCACTCGAGGCGTTCGCGCATATCGCGGTTGAGCGCCCGCAGCGGCGTGATATAGAGTACGCCGAACCCTTCCGGTGGACCACGGTCTGCGGGGTCCGCCGACGAGGGTCGCGTCGCTGCGCTCCGCTCACCATCCTCGGCCAAGAGGTGGTCGAAAACGGGCAACATCGCAGTCTCGGTTTTCCCACTCCCCGTTGGGGCGATCACGAGCGTGTGCTTGCCTGCAGCAAGCGGTGGAATCGCGACTCGTTGTGGTGCCGTCGGCGTCGAAAACCCCCGTTCGGAAAGCGCACCACGAACCGTCTCACCGAGGTGTGTAAAGGCTGCGACGTCCCCGTCAGTCATCGCCCGCCAGTAGGGACGAGCGCCGCATAACGTTGTTGTGTGCGTGCGTTGAAGTCGCGTCTATCGCCCATCCTGCAGTTTACTTTCACTTTCACTCTGGTTGGAATTGACTTACAACAGGGACGTCTCAATACAAACGTATGTCACTCGATAATCAGAAGGTCTGGACGCCGACAATTGCGGTTACACGGACGACTCGAGAGAACATTCTCCGATATCTGTTCCAGAACGGGCGATCTTCGGCCAGTGAAATCCGCGATGCGCTGGCTCTTCGGCGAACGGGTGGTGAGGGAGCGTTCAGATCACTCCTCGAGTACGAGTTTCTCTCTCGAACAGTCAGTCAGGGACGCGTTCACTACGAACTCACCGACCGGGGTCGGCAGTTCACGAGCGACGAACTGCTCGAGGAGCACTGATTCGGGGGGTGCTGGCGTCAGTCCTGTTCGCGCTCGCTGTTGTCGCCCTCATTGCTGTCCGTCGCGGTGTCATCGTCCGTGGGACCCTCGCTGTCACCCTCCTCGAGGAGTTCGTCGGCGATCTCCTCGTCGACGGCCATCTTGCCCGGTTCAGGACTCGTCTCTGTGGCACGCTCTTCGATTTCGTCCGGTGGACGCTCTCCATCAGTCAGGTCGACGGTCGTCTCTGAATCGTCGACCACCTCATCTGCAGATGCTGTCCCAGCGGATGCCGTTTCGCTCGTCGCATCCGCCTCCCCGTTGTCTCCAATCGGAATTTCTTGAAACCGGTCGGAAACGGCCTCGGGTGTCTGTTCGTGCAGTTCGTCTACAGCAGGGACACGGTTCTGCAGGTCTCGCAGACGTTTCCCTCCCGTCTCTACAACGCTCGAGTCAAGATAGCGGCGAGCCACGTAGGCAACAGCGACAGCGGCAAGTCCCAAGAGAAGCAGCCGTCCACGTCTGCCAGCTGAACTGTCCTGCGTCCCACTCGAGTCGGACGGATCTACATCGGCCGACTGCTGGACTGCTGGTCGAAAACGCATTGTGGAGTCGACACGCTGTGACGGGAAGGTGATTGGGGGTGGCAACGCAAGCGGGGAATCGGCTTCTGGAACAAGTTGGTGCGCTATCGGCCCTGCTTCGAGGGCTTTCACAGCGGTAGGGACCACCTTCTGTTCGGGTATGCGGTTCATAGCTAATGACCCAAACCCGGTACATCGGAGAAATGACACCTATCAAACAGAGACAATCACAGCGAGTGATCGGTTCCCCGACAGTGGGTTCCACGGTGGGGGCTCGAGCATGAGTCTCGAGCGCTATCGCGGTCGGGCACTGATTGCGGTCGCCACGCTTGTCGCAGTCGGTGCAATCGTCGCGCTCGGCCTCAGTGCCAGCGCTGGCGCGGTCCAGGAGACACAGCAAAATGTCTCCGAGGAGGCGTACATCGAACCAGCACCCGAGTCTGGGGACGCCTACTTCGAGGCGGAAGCATCGGATGGTAGCTGGGTGAGTTACGTCAACCCGCGCGATGAGTATCGGTCGCCGTATCTCGGTGACGGCTCTGCGAAACTCTGTGTGACGTTGGTCAACGAGCGCGGCGAGCCCGTCGTCGGCGAGAGCGTTCCCGGAACGACCGTGACGCTCCCGACCGGTGACTCTACGTCCTGGCACTCCCACGCTGATCCGTTCGTCGTCGAATACCCACTCACTGAACACTACCAGCGGCCACTCGATTCCGATCAGTTCGGCACCGATCCGGACCTCGCACAGGGAGACGGCTACATGGACTCGCACTGTCTCGAGATCCACGGGCTCCCAGAAGACGGCGGCACTGTCGAGTACGGAGAGGTCGAGGTCACCGGCGAGTACGCAGCCGACATCGAGGTCGTCGGCTACATCCAGCAGGCACACGACTCCTGGGACACCGACGTCGATCCGATTGCGGACGCCGAGTCCTACGACGACGCTGGCGGTGGCTGGACCTACTACCCTGACGGCTCACACGGACAGGTCGTCGCTGTCCTCCAACTCGATGGTGACGCCGATATCGTGCCCGAGGTCCCCGACGTGAGCGACGACGACAGCGACGACCACACGAACGAGTCCACGAACTCGAGCGAGACAGCTCAGAACGAACCCGAGAGCGATGATGACACCAGCGCCGACGATGATTCATCCTCGAGCGACCAGCACGGTGACGACGAGGACGAGAGCATGCCCGGATTCGGCGTTGTTCCGGTACTCGCTGCCTTGCTTGCGGTAGCCTGTGTTCGCGCACTGTCCGCCCGATAAGAGTCGGTTGAGCGACGGGGCTCGACCAAACCGCGCCTGTTTTGAGCGGGGCCACTCGAGTACGACGTATGACCACCGACGATGCCGATGAGTCGGAGCCCCACGTTCCCGTCGTGTGCTCAGCGTGTGACACGACATCTCGAGTCCCGCTTTCGGAGTTAGCAACGACTGTGGAGCGACACAACGACCACCTTCACGACGGCGACGAGGTTGCCGAAGTCGACCCCGAGATCGCTGATCAACTCGCCGATCTCGTCGCGACGGATCTCGGATTGCTCGAGGAGTAATCGTCTCGACAGAGAGACGTATTTTTGAACGGGACGAACCTACCCATGTCTATGAGCGATCAGGCCGAGTGGATGGAACCCGAAGACGACGAAATCCTCGAGTTGCTGTCCGAAGACCACATCTTCGAACCAAGTCATATCGAGTCAGAAGGCGTCTGTCGCGGTCCAGTCGCCGCCTATCGGTGCCGGGAACTCACCAAGTACGGCCTACTGAATCGGCCGATGACCGGCATGTACGACATTACTGACCTCGGCGAGCAGTATCTCGCAGGCGAGGTCGATCCGAGCGAACTACGTCCGGATGAGTAACCTCCCGCGATCACTCGCTCGCAACAGCACCTGGCACATGTGTCTCGAGAAATGAGACGACTTCGTCGCCGCCCAGAAACCCCTCCGCAATCTGAGCGATCTGTGTCCCATCTCGAAAGAGAAACAGCGCCGGGACCGACCGAATGTCAAAGCGCTCGAGCAGCGCCAGATCGTCGCCAGGATTGACGAGTCCGATTGGGATTCCTGTTTCTCGAGCAACGTTGCCGAGCACTGGCTCCATCGCCTGGCACATCGAACAGCCACTCGTGTAGCACTCGATGAGTGCAACGTCGTGTGTGTCGATGAACGCCTCGAGATCGGCGTCGTCCTCGAGATGGACGGGACGCGGTGGGTCAGTCATAACAAGGGTATGGGAGACGGGCAGATACGAGTGTCGCTGCCGTTGTGAGTATCAGCCGATTATACCCCGCAAGCAACGCGTAGCGCACTCCCGTTCCAGCAGAAAGTGACCGAACACCCAATATATGGCCACTCTATACGGGTTTGCATATTGTTTGTGGAACGCTCTCACAGCACCGTCATCTCGTTGGTCGAACCTCCATCGATAATCATCCCAAAGCAGACCTATACGTCTCGAGCGACTACAACTCTCAATGACCAGACAGACGACCCATGAGGCGCGCTCGCGCCGAAAAACGACGTTGTTCTGCTGGGAGTGTGCGTATTCCAGCCCAGTGGATGGGGAGTGGATTCGTCGCCCCCACGACGACACAGTCGCATACGTCTGTCCACAGTGTGAGACAACGATTACGACCCGCCCACGGCGATGCGAGCACTCATCCGCGAGTCGCGCGCGGCGCGGTTCAATACCCGGATAACGCCCATAGACGCTGATTTTCCGGGTCCTTGAGACGATTTTCATTTTTCACACCGTCACAGCGACGCGTCTCTTTGGTAGGTCCCACTCGAGTCCTGAGACAGATTTCAGTGAATGTAAACCACGTTTCGGCGGCTGTTACTGACATTGTCCAGTTTGGGGCGCAGGTATTGCCAGCCAGTTTCCACTCTGTCATTTGAGTACCGTCCTGTGTGACCATTCGTCCTCTTTTTGCAGACTATGCGTATATTCGCCCACAACAGTAGAGCTTTAATAGTAGAATCCATTGTCTTGGTCGAGAAGAAGATGACAGGCGACAACCTGACCACTGCGGAACAAGACGTACTGGACAAAATCGAGGCAGAAGGCGTTGATTTCCTCCGCCTGCAGTTTACAGATATTCTAGGCACAGTCAAGAACGTCGCTGTCCCGGCCCGTCAGGCCGAGAAGGCGTTCACCGAGGGCATCTACTTCGACGGCTCCTCGATTGAAGGATTCGTCCGCATTCAGGAATCGGACATGCGTCTCGTTCCTGACCCGGACACCTTTGCAATCCTGCCATGGCGCAACAACGAAGACAGCGCTGCTGCACGGATGATCTGTGACGTCTACGACACCTCGAGTGGCGAGCCGTTCGAAGGCGACCCACGTCGCGTCCTCAAAAACGCCATCGAGCGTGCCGAGGAGATGGGCTATGAGGTTAACTTCGCTCCCGAACCAGAGTTCTTCCTCTTTGAGGAGGACGAAGACGGGAACGCAACAACCGAGACCGCAGACCACGGCGGCTACTTCGACGTTGCCCCGAAAGACCTCGCAAGCGACGTTCGTCGCGACATCATCGACGGCTTAGAGAGCATGGGCTTCGAGATCGAAGCCAGCCACCACGAAGTCGCCAAAGGCCAACACGAGATCAACTTCGAATACGACGACGCGCTCTCGACGGCTGACAATGTCGCCACTTTCCGGATGGTCGTCCGCGCAATCGCGGCTCAGCACGACCTGCACGCGACGTTCATGCCAAAGCCGATCCCGAAGATCAACGGTTCGGGCATGCACACGCACATGTCGCTCATGACCGAAGACGGCGAGAACGCGTTCCACGACGACGACGACGAGTTCAACCTGAGCGAGACGGCTCACTCCTACCTCGCAGGCGTCCTCGAGCACGCCCCCGCGATCACGGCCGTCGCGAACCCGACGGTCAACAGCTACAAGCGCCTCGTGCCCGGCTACGAAGCACCCGTCTACGTCGCCTGGTCCGACCGCAACCGTTCCGCACTGATTCGTAAACCAGCCGCTCGCGTGCCTGCTGCAAGCCGTGTCGAACTGCGCTCGCCGGACCCATCGTGTAACCCATACCTCGCGTTCGCTGCCATGCTGCAAGCCGGTCTCGACGGCATCGAGCAGGGCCTCGAGTGTCCGGATCCGATCCGCGAGAACATCTACGAGTTCGACGACGCAAAGCGAGCTGACTACGGCATCTCGACGCTCCCATCGAACCTCGGCGAAGCCGTCGACGCACTCGAGGACGACGAGGTCATCTACGACGCTCTCGGCGAGCACGTCGCACCGAAGTTCGTCGAAGCCAAGAGCCAAGAGTTCGAAGAGTACCTCATCGACGTCTCCGACTGGGAACTCGACCGGTACCTCGAGACGTTCTAACCCTCGTTCGCGGTCAGAACGTCCCGTCGGCTCACGCGGTCTGTCACTCTCGTGGCTGTGTCCCGCGGTTTTTGCTGTTACTTTTGTCGACTCATCGCACCGATAGCTGTCGCTGTCGTCCGTGGAACGTTTACTCTCCGCGACGAATCATTTTCCAATGACTGACTCCGACCGACCAGCACCGCCGGCGACGCTCGAGGAGCCACTTTGCGAGTTACTCGCGGACCTCGCCGCCGACGACCCCGACCAACTCCGTGCGGTTGCAACGTATTCGTCAGCACTCGAGACGTGGCTCGAGCGCACCGATGGGGACACAAACGGAGCGTTGACTGCGGACTCGAGCGAACAGGCTGCTGTCGGACCAGAGACGTACCCGCCGGGCGTCCCCGAGCGAGCAAGCGTGAGCGTGAGCGAAATCGCTGGCACGGAGTACTGGTACTATCAGTGGCGCGATGGCGACGACATTCAGTCGAAAACGGTTGAACGCTGACGCCCATGTGCGTTTGCTGTGACTTAGGCGTCGCCGTAAACTGGTACCGCCGCCCCGCTTGTGACCGCCGCACCGTCGCTGCAGAGGAAGGCCATTACGTCCGCGATTTCGGCGGGGTCGACCCACGAGTCGTGATCTGCGTCGGGCATCATCTCGCGGTTCATCGGCGTATCGATCACACTCGGCATCACCGAGTTCGCTCGAACCGTTCCCTGATTTTCCTCGGCAACTGTCTCCATCAACAGCCGTATTCCGGCTTTCGTGATCCGATACGGGCCGTCGCCCTCCCCACCCTCGAGCGACGAGCGTGCGCTGACGCTGACAATTGCGCCGTCTGTCTCCTGTAGCTCCGGCAGGGCGTGTTTCGACGCCAAAAACGCCGTCTGCAGGTTGATATCGAGCAGAAACTCGAACGACTCGAGGTCGGTTTCCTCAATGTGGTCGCCGCCGCGCCAGGTGCCGGCGATGTTCAGCAGGTGATCAAGTCGCCCGTGATCGTCGACGACCGACTCGATGAGTGACTCGACTGCGCTTTCGTCGGTCAGATCCGCCTCGTAGAAGTGGACGCCCTCGTCAGGCTCGAGTTGGCTGTCCTCGTCGTCGGGAGTGACGACGTCGACGGCACAGACCGTCGCACCGGCCTCGCGAAATCGATCCACGGCGGCGCTACCGAGTGCGCCGCTCGCACCCGTGATGATGGCAACTGTCTCCTCGAAGTCGACCGAAAACGAACGCTGTGGTGACATAGACTCTCCTGCCACATCCAGGGAGATTAATTGCGGGGGCGACCCAACTGTGTTGGCTGACTCACACAGACTCGAGTGCCCACGACCCCGCTGCAACCGGGAGTATATTGGCCCCCAGCCCGTTAGTGTGGCCGAATGCGACTGATCGCCCATCGTGGATTCGCTGCGACGGCACCGGAGAATACGATTGCCGCCGTACAGTCGGCCGCCGACCACGCAGACGCCGTCGAGTTCGACGTCCAACGCTGTGGCTCGGGCGAACTCGTCGTCATCCACGACGACACCATCGACCGCGTCACCGGCACCAGCGGCACCGTCGCCGACCTCAGTCTCGCCGATCTCAAAACCCACGCCGTCCTCGAGTCGGACGAGCAAATCCCGACGCTGGAGGAGATGCTCGCTGCACTTCCGCCGGATATCGAGGTCAACCTCGAGATGAAAGCCGAGGGGATCGCAGCGGACGTCCTCGAAACCATTGCCGAGGCAGACCTCGAGAATCGCATCGTCACGACCTCGTTTCTGCTGTCGGAACTGCGGACGATCCGTGAACTCGAGCCGTCCCAACCGTCCGGACTTCTCGTCAGTCGTCGCCTCGAGACGCCCGTCACGACGGCTATCGAACTCGACTGTGACGTGATTGGTGCGAACTACGCGCGGTGTCTCACCACGCAACTCGTCCCGCGGGCGAAAGCCGTCGGTCTCGAGGTCCACGCGTGGTCACTCGAGCGCTGGCTGCTGGCGAAACTCCTCGAGTTACGCGGCGTCGACTGTGTCTCGGCGGATCGACCGATTCGGGTGTGAGGGTACTCGGCAGTTGAGCCTCGATCCGGCCTACTCGCCGACCGTCGTCACCGACACCGTCCGCGTCCGCGGCCCATCACACTCGAGCAGAAACACGGACTGCCAGGTCCCGAGCGCGAGTTCGCCGTCCCGCACGGGAATCGTTGCATCCGGGCCGACGAGCGCGGCGCGAAGGTGAGAATCCGCGTTCCCGTCGAGGCGGTCGTGTGCGTGGCCCTCGTCCGGAACGAGTTCGTCAAAAAAGCCCTCGAGATCCTCGCGAAGTCGCGATTCGTTCTCCTGAACGATGAGCCCGGCTGTCGTGTGTTTCACAAAGGCCGTACAGGTGCCCGAGGTGAGATCGTCCGAGACGGCCGCCTCGAGGCGGTCCGTAATATCGACGGTCGTGAGCCGGGCGTCGGTGTCGACGGTGAACGTCATACGCGAGCGAACGGCGGCCAGCAGGGATTGTGTTACGGTCGCGAGTGTTCCGAGTGTTCGATGTCGACGGTCGCCTGGCTCGACTCCTGGAGTTGCATGCGCGCCCAAGCCGCCCGCTCTCGAACACCCGGATCAGGGTCGCGGTGCTCGAGTGTCTCGAGTTGGTCCTGGGCGGTCTCAATCTGTCCGTACCCAACCGCGAGACAGGCGTTCAGTCGAACTGGCGTGTGATCGTCAGTAAGCAACGAGACGAGGCGGTCACGGACGGGCGAGACGGCGACGTCGGCGTTGGCACCCGCGGCGACACGTGCAATCGTCGTCACCGCGTTGGCCCGCGTCTTCGGGTACTCGCTCTCGAGTGCGGGTGCAAGGTCTGGGCAGACGCTTTCGACGGTGGCGGGATGATGACGCGCCACGTCTGCGAGACAGCCAATCGCGTTCGTTCGGAGCGAATCGGTTTCGTGGGTAACGAGCGCAGCGGCGTCATCGACGAACTCGTCGGTCAGCAACGTCGTCTCGGCGCGGGCGATCCGACCGAGTGCAGCGAGGACGTCGACACCGTGTTCGGTCGGATCTGGTCGCAACGCATCGGCAAGGACCGGCACGGCCGGCTCGAGTTCCGTTGGAGACGCCGTCGAGAGTCGACTGAGCGCCTGGATACCCCAGCCGTCGGTGGCTGTTCGGTCATCGATAGCGCCCGTGAGTGGTTCGATATACTCGACGAGTGCGTCGGGGCGTTCCTCGGCAATCGAGGTGAGACACCGACAGAGGTCGGCCGTCGCCGGGTGCGACGGCTGGTTCGTGACGAACGCGACGATGTCCTCACTCGAGGGGGCAACGTCGGGCGGTGATTCACGTGCGAGTTCTGCGAGACAGTAGGCTATATCGTCGTGAAAGTCGATTTCTGGGCGGCCAAGAAGCGTCCGCAGTTTCGGCACGGTCGGGATACAGATTCCCGGAGTGTCATCGACCTGTGTTCGGATTACCCTGACAGCGTCAGCCTGTGTTTCCGGCTCATCATCATCGAGTTGTGCAAGAATTGCAGGCAACTCGAGTGATGGCGAATCACACTGTCTTCGCTCGTCGTCTGGGTCCCCATACCCGTCCCCATCCATACTATCCGCTTCATGTGTGATCTACCGTAAAACTCTTCCGTCAGTTTAATTCACGAACACTGAACGGAAAGTCCGCTTAGGCGAGCCAATCCTCGGGTTTCGTGTCATAGTCGACGTCGTCCGCCTCGAGATGCTCGACGTCTTCCCAGGGAACATCCTCGATTCTAACCTCGGTACCGTCGTACCGAAGCAACTTCCCTTGCTCCCTCGCTTCGGGTTCGCGATTGCGGCGTTTAGCCACCTCGATGTCGTGCTCGTCGACCTCTGTGACAATCGTGAGGAGAGTGACCGGCCGCCCCCACAGTTCGAAGATTCGCTTGATCGTCTCTCGAGCCTGCCCGAGATCGAGCATGACGCCGTTGTACTGGTGGCCCAACAGGAGTTCGTTCGCGTTGTTGTAGTTGCCGTCGTAGACCGCAATCGTCGGCTTCCCGAAGTTGGTAAACTGCAAGAGCAGTTTCTTCTTGACGTCTGCGGGGGCATCGCTTGCGACGTGGAACTGCCCCGTCGCTCGCGAGTGCTCGTAGGTGAAGTAGTTGTTCTCGGTGATGAACTCCTCAGTCAGGAACTCATCGAGGAAGGTCACGTCGTTGTGGCTCTCCCGAACGTCGTACAGCCGATCCCAGCCCGCCGCGAAGTCCACGTCCGCGAGAGCCTCCTCGACGCTCCCGTAGCGCGCATCGTCGAACAGATAGCGCCCGATTCGCTCGAGTTCGTTCTGACTGACTCGCGAGAGGAAGCCGCGATTCTGGCGCTTGATCAGCGAGTAGTGTCGCCGAGCGAGTCCCTCGTACGTCAGCACCTTCCACGGATACTGATCCACGTCGATCTCGCCCGCACGAGCGCGCTCGAGCGCCTCGTGGTCGATCCACTCGTCGGGAAGCGAGGTGAGGTCATCGAGCGCGTCGGCGGAAATCGACTCGAGTGCGTCGGGTGGCTCGAGTTCGGCAAGGACATCATCGAAGTCGACGACATCGCTGAGGTTGCGCCAGGAGATGCCCTCGACGCGCAGCAAGCGCTCTAAGACCTCACGGCGGTTCGTCGTGTTTTCGACGTACTCCCAGAGTTCCATGCCGAGGCTGTAGGGGTTGAGGCCGCCCGAGGCGAGGACTTTCGCCATGTGATCGGCGTAGTTCATGAACTCGTCGTCGCCGGCGAAGCCCTCGTCGGTCATCATCGTCGACTCCCAGTAGGCCGCCCAGCCCTCGTTCATCACCTTCGTCATCTTCTGAGCGGCGAAGTAGTACGCCTCCGCGCGCATCATATCGAGGACATCGCGTTGCCACTCCGTCATCTCGACGGCGCGTTCGCGCTCGCCGTCGTACTGCTTGCCGTGCTCGCGAACGAACGCCAGCAGGTCCTTCTCTGGAACGTCGGGGAACGTAACGCCCTCCTCGTCGCCCTCGAGTTGCTCGAGCCACTCGTCGTCGAACACCTCGCCTTTGATCTCGTCGGAGAGATCGAGTTCGTCCAGTTTGGCCGCGAGGTCGTCGTCGAGTTCCTCGGCCGTCCCGTCGACGGCCAGCCGGCGCTGGAAAACCCGATGCTGGTCGATGTTGTCCTCGAGACTCAGGCAGTGGTCGATCCACTTTTCGACCTCGGCGCGGTCGATGTCGGGATCGGACATGTAGCCGTCGATGGCGCGGGCGTGGCGCTCGAGCATGGCGGCGGCGTTGACCTGCGCTTCGTCTAATTGCCCGCCGGTAAAGAGGCCGAACCACTCGTTGTTCGCGAAGAAATCGGAGTGGGCCTCGACGTGGGTGATGACGGCCTTCTGGTCGGCCAGGGTGTTCGACTCCTGCAAGAACGCGTGGGCCGGGTTGTCGTTGTTGACGATTTCGAACGCCTTCCCGCCGCCGTACTGGCCCTGCTTGCGCTGCTTGTCGTACTGCATTCCCCATCGCCAGTGCGGGTATCGCGACTGGAAGCCGCCGTAAGCGATGAGTTCGTTCATCTCGTCGTAATCGATGATCCAGTACTTGACCGGGTAGGGATCGAGACCGAGTTTCTGTGCCAGCTTGCGAGCCTCAGACACCGGTTCCTCGAGGTCGCTGGCGATTGCCTGTTTGCGGAATCGGTCCGCGTTCGAGTTTCGTTTACTCATTGTCATCACTCTCCGTCGAGAGAATCCGGTAGATCGCGTCCGTCACGTCCGACTCGTTGTTGACGTACGCCACCGCGACATCGTCGTCGTCGATGCCGAAGTGGCGCTCGAGTTCCTCGGCGTGGGTCGCGTTGATCGCGTTCCCGCTCGGCTGGGTCTCCACGTAGGCGTGCAGATTCGCCGGAATCTCCTCCATCATCGGGATCACCCGCTGTCCGGTGTCGTTGCTCGAGTTCTCGGAGTCGCCCGCCGCGAAGACGTAGCGGTTCCAGTCGCTCCAGGGGTACTCCTCTAACAGCTCGGCCGCGAGTTCGTACGCGCTCGAGATCTTCGTCCCGCCACCGGAGCGGATGCCGAAGAAGTCGTCGCGTTCGACCTCCCAGGCGTCTGCGTCGTGGGCGATGTAGACGAACTCGGCGTTGTCGTACTTGCCCTGGAGATACCAGTCGAGCGGGGTGAACGTGCGCTCGACGAGTTCGCGTTTCTTCTCGCGCATCGACCCCGACACGTCGCGGATGTTGACGACGACGACGTTCTTCTCTTTTTCCTCGATGATCTCGGGGTGGCGGTAGCGTTCGTCCTCGCGCCGGAACGGGATCTGTTTGATCCCTTCGCGGCGGATCTGTTCTTGAACGGACTCGCGTTCGACGTTTCCCTCGACCTCCTCGATGGACTCCCAGGTTCCGCGCTCGTCCGCAACCTCGTCGTAGGCTTCTTCGACCCAGGCCATCGACACCGGCAGATTCTCGCCGCGGGCCCACTCGAACACCTCGCGCGGGGAGATGCCCTCGACCTTACAGAGTTCGCGCAGGAACTCCTCGTCGAAATCCATCGCGAGCTTTCGCTTGAGTCCCTCCTTGAACATCCGCTCGAAGTCGAGCGTGCTGTCGGGGCCGGTGCGAGTCATGTCGGTGAAGGGGCCTTCCTTCTCCTCGACGACCGTCTTGCCCTTCGGCTCGAGGTCGAGACCCAACTCTTCGTCGAGTTCCGCGGCGAACTCCTCGGGGTCCATCTCGTAGTACTCGTGGTCGCCCCCCTCCTCGCCGGGTTCGCCGTCTTCGTCGCCGTCGCCCGGCTGTGGCTGGGGTTGGCCGACCGGCTGGCCGGGCTGGGGCGTGCCGTCCTCACCCTGGCCGACGCCACCCTGATCGCGCTGATCGTAGGCGAATTCGGGCAGCGAGACGATCTTTACCGGCACGTTGATCTGGCCGGGGCCACTCCCGCCGAGATCACCGTACTGGATGAACTCGGCTAAGTCCTCGCGGCGCTGTTCACCCACTTCACGGAATCGGTCGAGGTCGTCTCTCAGTCCCATACGTGCACCTCTCGAGTTATCAGTCCCATCTGTAGCTCACCTGTCCCATAACGTGTCGGCTGGTCAGTTCGGCCGAGGCCGGCGAGTAGTCGAACTCCGCGACCATGTTCTGGATCGTGTTCTCCTTGACCGTCTCCGTCTCCGTCCCGCTCGGTGGGTCATCCCACTGGCGCGGGTCGAAGTCCTCGAAGGTCCGCCGAACGTCGTCCCAGTCGTGGCTCTCGAGGACGGACTTGATCACCGGAATTGCCGTGAGGTCGACGTTGCCGACGGCGAAGTCCTCGTCGCGGTGTTCCCAGGCGTGGCGATTCAGGGAGGTGATCACCTTCTCCCGCCGGAAATTCCGGACGCTTTCGCGGGGGAGGTTCCCCTCGTACTCTTCCTCGGAGAATCGCCCGAGGTGTTCGACCTCGAACAGCTTCATCTTCAGCGGATCGGGCTCGACTTCCTCGCCGCGGTCGTTGGAGAGCGGTTCGTCGGTCTCCCACGCGTAGACGTGTTCGACGTACTCGGCGACGGTCTCTTCGTCGACGCGTTTGTCGTGCATGATCGCCTCGATGACGTCCGACTCCTGGCGGTCGTAGACGTAGTTTTTCACCGGCACGACGCGGTTTTCGAACTCCGAGCGCTCGCCCGTCGAGAACACCGGTGCCTCGCCCAGTCCCTCGGCCATCGCGTTCAGTACGTCACGCGGCATGACGACGTCTTCGACGGACAACTCGGCGTGGTGGCGGTCACGGTCCGTCTGGAGGAGTTCCGCGAGCGTATCGCGGGTGTAAGTCACCGGAATGCCGTGGTCGCCGTCCGCGCTGTCGTCGTCGAAATCGAACTCGTCTTTCTCCCGACGGATGTCACCTTCCTGCAGGTAGCCCTGATCGTAGATCAGCGCCTTATCCACTAGGTCAAGTCCGTTCGGCAGATGCTCCTCGTCCAGTCGCGTGACGACCGCATACAGCGCCGCCGCCTCGAGTGCGTGCGGTGCGAACTCCTCCGTGCGCGTCTCGCCCGCCTGATCCTTGAGCGTCACCGTCACGGGCGCGCGGATGCGCTCTTCGAGTTCGTCGTACGTATCGGCCTCCCAGACGGCCGTCTCGTTCGTCAGTTCTCGCCGGATGAGTTCGGACTCGAGGCTGAGGTTCGTCAGGTAGCCAAAGCGGTGTTTGTCGAGCCGCCGTTTGAGCGCCTTCAGCGGGTCCATCCCGTTCCGGTCGGCGTGCTGGTTGAGTTGGGCCTCGAGGTCGGGATTCGAGATGATCAGCAGCTGCGAGTCGACGTCCATCCCGATTCCCTTGTCCAGTTTGACGGACTGCTCGTCGGGGACGTTCAGCAGCTTTTGCAGCAAGTCGGCGTGCTGGGCTGCGTCCTCGACGATAGTGAGGACGCCGTTGCCCTGCGAGAGCACGCCGTCGTAACTGAACGCCTGCGGGTTCTTTCGCCCCCTCGAGTCCAGTTCCTGAAGCATGCCGTGCATCCACGAGCCCACGAGTCGCTCCTTGGGCTGGCCGTCGTCCTCGCTGTGGAGGACGCCGACGCCCTGGCCGATATCGACGACGTAATTTTTCACGCGCAGGTGGCTCTCGTCGGCAATCGCCGAGAACAGTTCCTCCTCGCCATTTCGACGGTAGCGTTCCTCGAGATAGTCGTATGCCTCCCGCGAGAACGGATCGAGTTCGGCATCGACCTGGACTGGAACGTGGTCCTCGAGTTCCTCGTTGAGATCTGCGAGGAGTTGTTCGCGGACGTCTTCGGGGAACACCGACAGCGGATGGGCCTGGACTGGGCTTTCGTACCAGTTTCGGTCGTCACCCGCAGTCGGATCACCACCGTAGCTCAGGCTGCGGTCGTCGGCGTCGGTGCTCGTAATGTTCCACTCGACCGTGTACCGGCGGCCTTCGGGTGTTTTCGAGTACTCGCGCAGGCCGTTGACCAGACACCGCTTGAGTTCGGATTTGCCGGTCGCCGTCGGCCCTTCGAACCAGATGATTTTCTCGTCTTTCGCCCGGCCCGCAGCGATTGATCGGAGGTCGTCGACGAACCCGTTTAGCACTTCAGTGTTGCCCAGAATCGCATGCTCGCCGTCATTATGCGGGTCGTCGAAGAAGCGGTATCGCTCGTTCTCTTCGCCTTCTTCGACCACCGTGCGCGTGCCGGCGGCTTCGATTGCCTCGAGCAAGTACTTCGAGGCGTGGGAGGCTATCGTCGGGTTCTCGAAGAGCCGGTCGACGTACGCCGCAAGGCTCATCGGCTCCTCGTAGGTCGCCTCGAGTTCGCGGTCGGCCTCGGTGACGTAGTCGTCGCCAGTCATATTAGGTCACACTCATATTAGTCGTCGATCTCCGCTTTGGCGACCTCTGCGCCAGCGAACTCGAGCACCTCCTTTGCGCCGCCTTCGGAGTAGCCCTGTTCGATCAGGGCGTCGATCCAGGCGGAGCGTTCGTCGTCGTCGAACTCGTTGGCCGACACCAGCGCGGAGAAGTTGATGTTGTGTTTCTTGTCCTCCCAGAGTTTGCGCTCGAGTGCGCGGCGCAGGCGCTCGTTGTCCTGCGGGTTGAACGCCTCGCCCTCGCGGGCACGACGGGAGACCCAGTTGCTCACTTCCTGGCGGAAGTCCTCCTTGCGGTCTTCCGGAATGTCGAGTTTCTCCTCGACGCTTCGGAGGAACGTCTCGTCGGGTTCTTGCTCGCGCCCTGTCAGTTCGTCTTCGATGGTGTCGTCGTCGATGTAGGCCATCACGTGATCCATGTACTTCTCGCCCTGGCGCTGGATTTCGTCCAGATCGTAGGCGAGCGCGTGGCGCACGTCCTCGATGGCGCGCTCTTTGTACTCCTCGCGGACGACCTCGAGGTAGCGGTAGTACTTCTCGAAGTTGTCCTCCGGAATCGAGCCGTGGTGCTCTAAGTTCTCTTCGAAGAAGTTAAACACCGTCAGCGGCGAGAGGAAGCCTCGAGAGCGGTGTTTCGAGTCCATGATTGCCTCGGCGATTTCGTCGCCGATGAACCGTGGCGAGACGCCGACCATGCCCTCACCGATCTCGGCTTTGCCTTCTGCTTCCTCGCGGAGTTTCTTCACGTCGACGTCGTCGCCTTCGTCGATCTCGCCGTTATAGGCTTTCGCTTTCGAGAGGAGGTCGACTGTCTCTGCGTCGGGTTCCTCGATTCGGGTGAGGACGCCGAACAGGCCGGCCATCTCGAGGGTGTGTGGCTCGACGTTGATGTCGGGCACGTCGGCGTTGGTGAGCATCTTCCAGTAGATTTCGGCCTCGTCCTCGTAGGAGAGGACGTAGGGGAAGTCGATCCGTTTCGTCCGATCGTTGAACGCCTCCATCTTCTCGTCGCCCTTTTTGTCCTTGTACTCGGGCATGTTCGTCCGGCCGACGATCACCTGGTCGATGTCGATTCGCGGGTTGTTCTTCGGCTTGATCGTCTGTTCCTGGGTCGCGTGCAGGAAGTCATAGAGGAACTCCCGCTGGAGTTTCAGTAATTCCTCGCCGGAGAAGATTCCCCGGTTCGCGTTACAGAACGCCCCCGAGTAGTCGAACGCGCGCGGGTCACTTTCGCCGTAGACCGCGATCTTCGAGTAGTTGACATCGCCGGTGAGTTCGGTCTCGTCCTGATTCTTCTTGTCTTTGGGCTCGAACGTCTCGAGGCCCTGGCGCTTGTTCTCGTCGGCGACGAAGCGGATGATCTCGATGTGGTTTTCGAGGACTTGCTGGAGGTCGTCGTCGTAGTACGCCAGCAGTTTGTCCATGTAGAACTCGCTTTCGGGATCGAGGGCCTGCTCGTTCTGGATGGTGTAGGGGGCGTCGAGTCGTTCGTTCAGATCGTCGATCACTGACTGGCGCTGTTCCCGTGGGAGCAAGACCAGCGGGTCCTGGTTCATCGGCGAGCGAACGGTGTCGTCGGAGGGGTCCTGGTCTTTGATGACGTCACAGAGGTTCGTCCAGCGGAACGTGTACATGCGCCCCTCATCGCGAAGCGTGTAGTCTTCGAAGTACTGACGAACCTGCTTGTCGAAGTGGGACTTGCCGGAGCCGACGGGGCCGAGCAAGAGCTTGATTCGGCGCTCTGGACCCAGCCGTCGGGCACCCGATTTGACCTTGTTGACGAACTCGTGGATCGACTGGTGGATTACCTTCCCGTAGAAGGTGTTTTCACCGTCGTTGAGCGGGTCTTCGCTCGCGAGCAGGTATTCGACCATGCCTTCGGTCTCGTCGTACTGGGTGCCGTAGTGGTCGAACATATCCGCGACGCGCTGGTGGGCGTTGCGGGCGATTTTCGGCTCCTCGTAGCACGCCTCGAGGTACCAGTCGAAGGACTTGGTTTCCCGCAGGTCTGCGGGCATCGATTCTTTGTACGCCGTACTGAGTTCTTCGAGTGTCTCGATGTCACCGGTCATTGTATCACTGTGTGGGTTTGGGTCTCCCCGTTGGTTGCGTGTGATCGCGCGGGGCCAGTATCGGACAGCACCTGCGCAGTGGGCGCGTTGAGCCGCGAGTCACCCGTCTCGAGCGAGGGAACACCTCGAGACGTCCTCGTCGTGACTCCGTGAGCGGGTCTCACCGAGTACAACTCTCGTTGGGCGGCAGCGCATGCGTGCGTCATGTGTGAGCGATCACCACTCGTCATTGCGAGACGACCCGGTCGACGGTCGGTCACAACGTGCGTCGGGGACGGACGCGGAGTGGATCGGCCCGGGAATCGGATACCGATAGTATTTAATGAGTGAGTAATCCAGCCACTTAATGTTTGCCACAAAAGGTATTTACCAGGAATATTTTCCAGGATATTTTTACCAGATTTGAACAGAGTCGGTTGGTATCGTGGCTCATGATCGGTCAGTTCTGACTTAAACTGTCGCCTTGAGATGGCGCAGTTCGCTCGTGCGCGCACGTTCATGCGAGTGTGACCGTCACTAGCACCTACACAACAACCAGCTTATAGCTCGAGTGTACTTGCAGTGCGTGAGAATCCATCACATGGTTGGTCGCGCGAGTCTCTCGAAGACCACGGGGATTTAGCCGCCGGACACTGAGTCAGTACTATGACCACGCTCGAGGCGCTTCCCGATGCCTGGACCGTCTGGTCGGACGGCGACGACGGCCGGCTCGTCCTCGCGTACCGGCCGGACGTCTTCGATGGCGATGCGTTCCCGGCTGCCTGTCTCCCAACGCTGTATCTCACACACGGCAAACGCACCCGTCGCCCCGGCCAGAACCCGACCAGCACCGCCGGTACCGCCGACTGGTACGTCACCTTCTATCTCGAGCCGGACGTCTCGCTGAACGAGACAAACCGGTTTCCAACGCGAGATGCTGCCCTCGAGCGCGCCCTCGAGTTAGCGCAGGCGTTCGACGACGGCGAGATCGACTATCGCGGGCTGTATCAGGTGCCCCGCGAGCAGTACTTCGAGCGCCTCGACGAACTCACGGGACGTGAGGCTTAACCCCGCGTAGCGAGTATACGTCGACATGTCAACCGTGACGCTCGTCGGCACTCGGCTGGCCGAGCCGGGGACCGAGTTCGTCTATCAGGGGGAAGCCGACGGCTGTGCCGGCTGTCCATATCGGAGTCAGTGTCTCAATCTCTCGCCGGAGACGACCTATCGTATTACCGACGTTCGAGAAAACGCCCAGACGCTCGAGTGTGCGATGCACGACAACGGCGTCCGAGCTGTCGAGGTTGAACCCGTGTCCGTACGCGCGAACGTCCCCTCACAGGGCGCATACGCCGGCAGCAAGGCGAGCTTACAGGGCCCCTGTCCGTACGTCGAGTGCCCCAGCCACGAATACTGCGAGCCGGATGGCGCGGCCTTCGACGAGGAGTACCAGATTCAACAGATTATCGGCGACCCACCACACGACCGCTGTTATCTCGACCGCTCACTCGAGTTGGTCGAACTCAACGTCAACGACTGAACGGCTCACACCACGAGCGACACCGGGTCCTCAAATTCGACGCCGCGCTCGAGGAGTCGGTCGACGAAGTGTGCGACCAATTCAGGTGCGTTCCCCGCATCGTGAAACAGGACGATATCAGCCGCGCTCGACTCGAGTCGATCCGCGCTTGCCGCGAGTTCTGTGTCCAGTTCTGCGGGTGAATCGACCGTCCAGTCTGCGACATCGACTGTCCAGAACCAGTCTCGATCCGTGCCGTGATCCTCACGGTACCACTCGTAGTCGATCAGGTCCGGATCTGGCGAGACGAAGCCGCCCGCTGCGAGACGGTCCTGAAACGCTGTGGCGTGCTCGCCGCCCTTGTCGCCAAACGGAAAGCGAAATAGCTTCGCCGGACGGGAAACGCCAGCGGCGTCGTAGACGTCTTCGAGGAGCACTTCGGTCCGCTCGAGTTCCTCGCGGAACGTTTTGACCGAAAGATCCGAGGCGTGTGCGTGTGAGTGCGTATGGTTCCCGAGGTGAAAGTCGGCCTCAAGGGCCGTCCGTGCGTGGTCGGGGTATTCAGCCAGCCGACGCCCTTCACAAAAGAACAGTGCAGGTACCTCGCGGTCCTCGAGGACGGCGACCGTCTCCGGCAGGGTCGGCGAGGGAGCGTCGTCAATCGTGAGATACGCCGTGGTCATCGGCTTCGATGTTCGCTTCGGTTCGCGATTGTGCTCACGCGTCGAACGTCTCTTCGTCGAGCCACGTCCCCGCCCAGCACTCGATTTCGTCGAACACCGGCTCGAGTGACTCGCCTTTGTCCGTCAGGCTGTAGTAGGTCGCAATCGGAGACTCCTCCTCGAGTCGACGTTCGACGAACCCCATCTCGCCGAGGTCATCCAGCACGCGCGAGAGCGTCCGCGCGTTCGCGTCAGTCGAGCGCTTGAGTTCGTTAAATCGCTGTTCGCCCTCGAGCAGTTCGTGGAGGACGGCCAGTCGCCACTGCGAGCCGATTTGCTCGAGCGATTCGATGACGGGACAGGCGGCAGCGGCCTGCTCACCATCTCGTGTCTCAGTCTGGGTAGGTGTAGATGCCATCGGTAGATACTGCCTCGAGGTACGTAACAGCGCCCTATAGCAGTTCGGATCCGAACTAGCTAACATGATGATAGTCTGATGTGCGTTCTCCCTGACGATACTCGACCGGACAGTTATACTGATCGAGAATCTGTGTGACGCTAGCAAGTGCAATGAACGAGACGACCCGGCGTGGCCTCCTTGCTGGGGCGCTCGCTGCAGGCGTCGGCGGCCTGTCGCTGCACTCGGTCAGTGACCTCCTCGAGACCGTTGCGCCGCTGTCGGGGCGAGCCTGGGACGCGGCTGACCGGGAGCTATCGGACACGATAGCGAATCCACACGGCGAGGCGACTGTCCGCTACGACGAGTACGGCGTGCCGACAATCGAGGCAGAATCCGACGGCGCAGCATCGTTCGCCGTCGGTTACGTCCAGGCCTTTGACCGACTCTTCCAGCTCGATCTCCAGCGGCGGGTGATGCGTGGGCAGGTGTCGGAACTCGCTGGCGAGGCGACGGTCTCGGACGACCGGTTCTACACGATGATGGACTTTGTCGGTGCCGCTGAGGCGACCTGGGACCTCGTCCGTGAGACCCCCGCCGGACCGCTCATCGAGGCCTACGCTGCCGGCGTCAACGCGGCCATCGATGGCGAGCAATTCCCCCTCGAGTTTGAGTTACTGGGGTACGAACCTCGTGAGTGGACCCCGGTCGATACGATACTGATGGAAAAGCAAATCTCGTGGGATCTGACGGGGAATTTCACCGAGCTTCGCCACGAGGTGATTGCGGATCAACTGGGCGAGGACGCCCTCGAGGAGTTGTACCCCGAACGACTGGATCACGACGTCCCAATTCTGCACGACGGAATCGACGGCGAGCGACTCGAGGCGGCCGGACGTGAGGCTACAACCGAACCCGAGACCGACTCTGATATCGCGGCCAGCACCGGTCGACCATCGAGTGCGACGGGCGAGCACACTGTTGGCCACGAACTGACGAGATGGCTTTCCGGATTCGAATCACCGACAGGTGTCGGCTCGAATAGCTGGGTGGTGTCTGGCGAACACACCGAGAGCGAGAGCCCAGTCGTCGCCTACGACCCGCATTTGACGTTGATGACGCCGCCGCTGTGGTACGAACAGCACGTCGAGACCCCAAACACCTCGGTCCGTGGGGCCACGTTCCCCGGCGTCCCGTTCGTCATCGCGGGCGCGAACGAGACGGGTGTCTGGTCGTTTACGAACGTCGGCGCGGACGTCCTGGACTGCTACGAGTACGAACTACGTGAGTCAGAAACAGCAAGTGACGAGCAGAACGACCTCGAGGCGGCCACCGACGCCGACGAGTACTATTACAACGGCGAGTGGCGCGAGTTCGACACCGAAACGCACGAAATCGTCGTTTCCGGCGGCGACAATCGAACGGTTCAGCTCAAAAAGACCGTTCACGGCCCCGTCCTCGAGCGCGAGGGCCAGACGGTCGGCGTCGCCTGGACCGGCCATACGGCAACACGGACGACAGAAGCAATCTACGAGTTTGAACGCAGCGAGGGGATCGAGGACATCCTCGAGTCGACCCGGAAGTTCGACCTTCCGACGCAGAACCTCGTCTACGCGGACGCTGACGGCCGAACGCTGTACTACGCGACCGGCAAACTGCCGATTCGGCGAATCGACGGCGAGCCAGTCTCGGGCAATCAAATTTTCGATGGCTCCGCAGGCGAGGGTGAGTGGGATGGCTTTACGCCGTTTGGCGACTCCTCCTGGGAGGGGTTCGTCCCGTTCGAGGAGAAACCACACGTGATAGACGCCGACGTTCTCGCGACGGCGAACCAGCGCGTCGTCGACGACCCCGACCACTACATCGGCGTCGACTACGCGATGCCCTATCGCGGTGCCCGAATCGAGGACCAACTCGCGGAACGCATCGATTCTGGGGAGTCAACCGACCTCCAGTTTCACCGCGACCTGCAAGCCGACGTCGTCGATGGCCGCGCCGAACAGTTCGTTCCCGTCCTGCTCGAGGCGATTGCCGACCACGAGACCATCTCTGACCGACTGACGGACGCAGCCGACTCGCTCGAGGAGTGGGACACCCGGATGGCCCGCGACTCATATCCAGCGTTGGTGTTCGCACGCTGGCTCGCTCACTACCGACGAGCCGTCTTCGAGCCGACGTTTTCGGATCACGACCTCGATGAGTCGTACTATCCGAACGACTGGGTGCTCGCAAATTTCTCGGCTGATAGCGACTGGTTCGACGACCGCACGCGAGCCGAAACGATGGTCGCAGCGCTACAGGATTCACTCGAGGAGATCGACGCCGAAGGATGGGAGACCTACGGCGACTGGAACTCGACGCGGCCACTCGAGCATCCATTCAGCGTCGAAGCCCCGTTTCTTGACTACGAGGAGCGACCGGCAGATGGCTCGGTTGCGACAGTCAAGAACTACCGCGTCGACAGCGGTGTTGGCGCAAGTTGGCGAATGGTCGTCGAACCTGGCGGCGAGGCGACGGCGATTCTGCCCGGTGGCAACTCGGGTGATTACTTCTCGGCCCACTACGACGATCAGTTCCAGCCGTGGCTCGACGGCGAGCAGAAGTCGATGGCAAGAGACGGCCGAACTGACGGTGCAGTCGACGCCATGTTCGAGGCGACGAGTGAACGAGGTGACGGCGAGTCGTGACCGACCAGCGCGCAGAGTCGCTGATTCATCGGGCAACTGTCACACTCGAGCGTGTCCGAACAGAACCCCAGATCCACGTGCTCGCACTCCTCGGAAGCGTCATGATCGGACTCGCACTCGCGTGGGTTCACTGGCTCGGACTCGTCGCCGGTGGCGCAGCGGTTGGACTGATCTCGCCGACCCGCACGCGAGCACTCGCTGGTGCACTCGGCTTTGGCCTGCTCGTGCTCGGCGTTTTTGTCCTTTCGGTCGGTGAGACACCGCTCGATCTCCTCGAGATGACGCCGGTTGTCTACGCCACGATTGGCAGCGCGATTGGGTTACCGCTGCTTGGGTCGCTGATCAGTAGTCTCACCATTTCCCCTCGTTCAGAGTGACAGAAGAGATGACAGAGACACCCCATATGATGCGAGTCGTAGTGAACGGGGATGTGGCTACGCGTTGACAGCGGTTGGTTACGTCAAGCCGAGTACCGACACACCCGCGAGTGATGCCGCGACGAGTGCAACTGTCCACGCGCCGAGTCCGACGGTGAGCCAGCCAATCGTCGTCTGGCGACTCGAGCCAGCGGATACTGCTAACATCGCTGTGAGGTGAATCCCGGCTAGAATCGGGCCGGCAAACGCCAAGCCGACGAGTCCGTATCGCTCCCAGATGCGACGGGCGCGCGCATATCGCCCACTCGAGTCATCGTCGTCGTCCGTTCGCTGTGACCACCACGCGAGCAGTCGGTGCTGGGCGAGGACGATCACGCTGACAATCGTGACGCTGCCGGCGAACGCCACCAGCCCGGTGATGACCGGATCGAGTCCGAGGCCGATTGCGACCGGGATGACGATGAACGGTTCGATTGTGGGCACCATCGTCAGGATGAACACGAGCAGATACTGCCAAATACCGCTCGTCCCCTCGAGCAGCGAGTCGGCCTCGGTATCGGGATCAGACACCGACTCAAGGAGTGTGGCCTCGAGTGCAACGCCATGGTGAGCAGAGTCGAACGCGAGTTCGAGAAGCGGCGGTTCGAACGCAGGTTCGACGAGGAGGGACAGCAGTGTCATTATGAATCGACTCGAGCAGTTGGTATGATGACACTCACGTGCAGTCAGAAAAGGCGTTTCGGTTGTCGCTGTTCGGGGACGATTTGGGTGCCGTTTCCAGGCACGCACCCCAGCAGTAGCTTTTTAGTCCGGATCTGCGACGACGAATACATGACCGGACGGTACTACGAGGAGTTCGCGGTCGGCGAGACGATTTCACACGAGCGCCGACGGACGATCTCCGAGAGCGACAATCAGCGCTTTTGCGATCTAACGATGAATCAGCAGCCGTTGCATCTCGACGCCGAGTTTGCCGCTGACACACAGTTCGGCGAGCGAGTAGTCAACGGCCTCTACACGCTGTCGCTTGCGGTTGGCATCTCGATTCCCGAGACCACTGATGGCACTATCGTCGCGAACCTCTCCTACGACGATGTCGAACACCCAGAGCCTGTCTGTCACGGCGATACGATCCGTGCCCAGTCGACCGTGACGGACAAACGCGAGACCAGCGACGGCGAGCGCGGCGTCGTCACGATGACCGTCGAGGCGTTCAATCAGGACGACGACCTCGTGTGTTCGTTCGACCGAACCGTGCTTTCACTGAAACGCGACCACGCCGAGGGAGGTGCCGACAATGGCAACTGACGCACCGACGACCGACCCAACCGCCGGCGACCTCGAGTGGCTCTCGCTCGAGGACGGCGAGGAAATCGTCTGGGCCGGCGGGCCGGATCGTCGAACACTGCTCCCGGCGTTTCTGATCGGGATTCCACTCGCCATCATCCTGATCGGGATACTCATCATCGTCGGCGAATACCTGCGGATTACGAACACGAGCTACGTCGTCACGACGCGAGCGCTCTACCGGAAATCCGGTGTACTCTCGCGGGATGTCAAACGAATCGAACACGAGAAAGTCCAAGATATCTCCTACACGCAGTCAGCGCTCGGGAACCACTTCGGCTACGGCACCGTCGAAGTCAGTACGGCGGGTGGCGCTGGCGTCGAAATGGCGTTTTCGTCCGTATCGGAGCCACGGGACGTCCAGCACCTGATCGGCGAGCAGCGAAAGCGCTCACGCTCGAGTGCAGGTTCTCGAGACCGTGACGCCGACCGACCGGCCGACGAGGTGCTCGAGGAGATTTGCACCGAACTGCGCGAGATCCGGACGCTGCTCGAGGATTCAACAAACTCGTCGCGTCGAACGCCTGATGGCGACTCGAGTCACGACATCCCAGGAACGGACCGCGAGACGACGCAAACGGGCTCGAGCGGGCCACGATCACGATGACGGAGCCCGCTAACGAGAGGCGTGACCGCTCCGTCGATGCGACCGCCCTTGAGTGGCTCGTCCTCGAACCCGACGAGGAGATTCGCGTCCAGACGGGGCCACGCATACAGACCATCTATCCGTGGCTCGCACTCGCTCTTGTCGGGTCGCTCGTTGTCAGCATCGCCGTCTGGATCGACGTTCTCTCGCTGCTTGGCTTGCTCTGGATTCCGGTGTTCGTTGCACCCGCAATCTGGCAGTATGCACAGGTGACGCGGACGGCGTTCGTCGTGACGACTCACCGCGTTGCAATCCGTAGCGGCGTCCTTGGACTCTCTGTTCGCGTCGTCGGACTCGAGCGCGTCCAGAATACGACCCGCAGCCAGCACGCACTCGGTCGGGTGGCCGACTACGGGACGGTCACGCTCGAGACCGCAAGCGGCTCGATGCTGTCCTTTTGGAATGTCGAGGGACCAGCGACGGTACAGGCATCGCTCGAGTCCGTGACCCAGTCTGAGGACGACGATAGCGACGGGCGGCCGGCTGTTCCGGGCTCGAGCGAGCACTGGCAGACCGTTCTTGCGGAGGTCCGAGCCTGGCGGCGCACACTCGAGGAAACGCACTCGAGTTGACCCACCATCTATCGCGTGTCAGTAACTCACAAACCACCGGCAAGAATTTTGTACACCCACTCAACAGGACTGCTATGGGTGAGTTGCTCCCGGAGACGATCAAGACGGACCGGTTACGATTCGACGCAATTCGTCCCGAGTCGGTCGACGTCTTCGACCTCTATGAGATCTGTTCGTCGGATCCCGGAATCGACGAGATCACCGAGTACATGACCTGGGATCCACACGAGACGCCAAAGGAGGCCCAGGAGTTCATCGAGCGCGTGAGCGAACAGTACGAGGACGCCGACGGCGTCTCGTATCTGATTCGACCGCGAGGTGACGCGATAGACGCCACAGCAGACGGTGCCGGCGACATTGCGGGCACTGGCGGTTTCGGCATCGACTGGGAGAAACGCACGATGACGATGGGCGTCTGGTTCCGAAAACGGTTCTGGGGCCGGGGCTACTCCGGCGAACGCGCCGCCGCATTCCTCGAGCTCGCATTCGACCGCCTCGATCTCGAGGTCGTCGCAACTGCTGTCCACGTCGATAACGACCAGTCGATCCGCGCAATAGAGAAATATGTCGAGGCCCACGGCGGGCGTCGCGACGGGTGCATTCGCAACCATATCGTGATCGACGGCGACCCGGCTGACTGCTATCGGTATACGATCTCGAGCGAGGAGTGGGCCGACAATCGATCCGATCTGACGGTACAGTTTCGCGACTGATCAGATCACCAGCGAGATCATGTACATATTGATGAATACGGCGAGGAGCCATGGGAGCGCGAGGCCGGCGGGGACGATTGGCCGGTACGCTCGAGGCAGCAGTGGGCGACAGACCAGCCCAACGCCGATTGCGAACGCCTTCAGGACAAGCATACCCGCGAGCCCGTAGCCCTCGATTGCGCCGCGCGCAATCGGGTTCGATTCGGCCAGCCCCAGGTGCAAGCCGATGAACGTCGTCACGACATCGCCGACCAGCGAAATGGCGACGAGCACCCAGAGCGCTCGCTCGAGTTGGACTGGTGTGACGTCAATCGGCAGCGAATGGTGTCTGTAGGCACCGTCGGAACTCATACGCGCTCGTCCGGAGTCGAACCGGACTTGCCACAATACGGACTGTTGTAGGTCATCTCCGGCGCAACCGCGACCGTTCTGCGGGTCCACCGGATATCGGTACAGCAACCGTACAGGGTGGCGGGAACCATCGGAGCGTGCGACAGGGCCGCACGCAGCGGTTCCAGTACTGCCAGTATTGTTATGGCAGCCGTAGAACGCGAGCGCTCGCGGTAAGCGCTGCTGACCAGTGAGAAGGGAGTGGTTATACCGGCTGAATAGTCGATCTCTCGAGGCTACAGCACCGTCCCGTGCTTTTTGTCAGGAAGGGATTTCTCGACGTCTTCGTAGAACGCAAAACGAGCAGCGAGCTCATCGCGGAGTCGACTCGGCGGGATGAGTTCGTCGATGACAACTTCGCTGGCCATTCGGTGGACGTCGATATCTTCGCGGTACTCCTCACGGAGTTCCTGTTCGCGTTTGGCTCGCTCTTCGGGGTCGTCGATTTCAGAGAGTTTGCGAGCGTAGACGGCGTTGATCGCCGCTTCCGGACCCATAATCGCGATTTCTCCGGAGGGCAGTCCGATGACGCTTTCGGGGTCGTAGGCCGGCCCGCCCATCGCGTAGATTCCCGCGCCGTAGGCCTTGCGCACGACGACGGTCTGTTGGGGAACGGTCGCAGCGGACGTCGCGTAGATCAGTTTCTTGCCCTGTTCCAAGATGCCGTCTTTTTCGACTTGCGAACCGGCCATAAAGCCGGGCGTATCACAGAGATACAACAGTGGAACGTTGAACGCATCCGCCGTCCAGATGAACTGGGCGGCCTTCTCGGCAGCATCGGGGAAGATCGCCCCCGCTCGCTGAGCCGGCTGGTTCGCGACGATTCCGATTGGCCGGCCGTCGATCCGTGCGAACGCCGTCAGGATCTCCCCGCCGTACTCCGGGCGCAACTCGAGGATGGAGCCGTCGTCGACGAGTCGCTCGATGACGTCGGTCATGTCGTAGCTTTCGTTCGGCCGCTGGGGGACGACCGCGTCAATGCCCTCGGGCGATTTCGCCGGTGCTGTGCCGGCTTGCTGTGGCGGTTTCTCGTCGGCGTTGTCCGGCAGGTACGTCAGCAACTGCGCGACGAGTTCGCGGGCATGTTCCTCGTCTTTTGCAACGAGATCCGCAGAACCGGACTCGCGGGCGTGGACTTCGGGGCCGCCTAACTCCTCGAGCGAGATGTCTTCGCCGGTGACCATCTGAACCATCCGAGGGCTCGCGATGGCCATCGCGGACATGTTTTCGACCATGATGGTGAAGTCCGCAAAGACGGGCGTGTAGGCCGCACCGGCAATACACGGGCCGTAGAGCACGCAGATCTGTGGGACGCGTCCGGAGAGCATCGAGTGGTTGTAGTAGTACTTGCCGATCCCCTCGCGATTGGCGAAAAAGCCAGTCTGCTGGTCGATTCGGCCGCCCGAGGAGTCCATCAGATAGAGCACTGGCCGCCCCGTCTTCAGCGCGCGCTGTTGCATCTGGAGGAACTTATCGACGCCTTTCGCGGCCATGCTACCCCGCTTGACGGTGTAGTCGTTGGCCATAAAGTGCAGGTCCCGGCCCTCGAAGGTCGCCCCACCCGTAATCAGTCCGTCCGCCGGCAGTCGGTCGTCCGTTTCCTCGCCCGCCCCGTCGGGATGCCAGTCGTCGAACGCCGCGAACGTCCCGTCCTCGAACAGAAAGGCGTCGTCCGCGCCGCCGAACCACAACTCGAGGCGGTCGCGGACGAACAGTTTCTCGTCTAACCCCTCACGATACTTTTTGGGGCCGCCCTCGAGAATGTCTTCGATCTCGGCCTCGAGCGCTCGTTCGCGGTCGGTTGGGCCGAGTGACTCCGTGGATGATGCTGTCGCGTGCTGGGCTGTAGAGCCGTCAGCGTTGGCCGTCGCCGAGTGGGTGTCGTCGGTTGGATCGTACTCGTGAGTCGCCGCTGGCTCGGTTGCATCGCCAACGTATACGTCGACACTGTCACCGAGATGTGTTGCCAGCGCGGTTGCAATCGCCGAGGCTTCGTCCTCGGTCGCTCCCGGTGCGATACGGACTCTCATACCACCTGCTGTGATGGGCGTGCTCAAAAAGCCAGCGCGCTGTCGCCATCTGAGAGGACGGCGACGCTCGCGGTGTGAAGACACAGAGGAGAGAGGTTCGCGCCGAAACAGTCATCGATCACCGCGGTCGGCGGTCGAGGAGTGGACGGATGAGGAGGGTTCGTGTCGAGGAGATGGCGCGAACCTGTCGAGTGTCACTGCCCCCGTGGTCACCAGCACGGAGACAGCTACATCTCAACCGGGCGACGCTACGAACGCTCGCATTCACGCGTGGCGTTTTTATATCGGGTATAATAACTTGATGAAACGTTGGCCCAGACTGGTTCTCACAGACAGTGTGGCGGGGACGCAACTCGAGCGTGAGACGCGTCGCCGCCTCCGTGTCTCCCGATTCAGCATCTGCAGGCAGTATTGCTATATCCCAAATCGGTGTAGCAGTGGTAGCTTTCGACTACCCCGTGTACGTGAACATTAGCTTTGGCGTAACGGGGTGCACCAAAATTCGGGACCAGGAGAGCGTATGTCTGATACTGAACCGGAGAGTACCGTCAGGCGGCTTGCGTCGCTTCGTGACCGCCTCGAGGCGGGAATGGATCGCCGTGAATTTGTGCGGACCCTGGTGACCGGTGGGTACGCCCTCGGAATGGCCCACTTCCTCGGCGTCGAAGACTTCCTCTCGGCAGACGATGGGGAGGTCCCGGTCGTGACGGCACTGGTTCGTGAGGATCCCGCGGACCCCTACTCGCTGACGGAGCGAACGCGAGACGTGCCCGCCGACTGGTACGCTGCTGTCGAGACGGCAACCAACCTGAACGAGAAACTGGCCAAACGGGCGTTTACCGGCTATCTCGGCAGTGCTGTCGTCCCCGGCAGCTACGACAGCGGGACGGCCTCCGTCTCGATTGGCATCTCGAGCGATGCGGACTCGATTCCGGATGCGATCTCCGAGTTCGCCGAAGACATCTCGATCAACCCCCAGACACTCATCGAGATCGAATCGATTGAGGAGGGGCCAGATCTATCAACTGCACGCCCTCGTTTTGCCAGTCAGATCCCAGCAGACGGCCCCCCAAGCGGTGTCGCCTGTGAGACGCCCTCGAGTCTAGCAACCCTGTCGCCAGCGCTGTATGATCCCGTGGATGAACGTGCCTTTTTCGCAACGGCTGAGCACGCCTTCGATATCGACGGCGCGCCAATCGGAGAGCGCGTCACACTCCCCGTTCAGGGTGGTGACCTCTTCACATTGGGCGCTGTCGAACAGGCATTTCCCGTCGAAGACGTCGTCGCCGTCTCACCAGCAGACGGCGATGGTCTCCAGCCCTCGAGTTGGATCGACGCGCCGGAGTCGGTTCGCGTAAACGGCCAACTCACAAAGTTCGGCCTCGCTGACCTCGTTGCCCGTGACGAAGAACTCGAGAAGGTCGGGGCGTTGACCGGACACACGACGGGTCGAGTGCAGGGAATCGACGCCGTGACCTGCTTTACGGACGACTTCTGTCGGCGCGGCCAGATCCGTTGGGGTGGCGAAATGGATCTGACGGATGGCGATAGCGGCTCCGTGAGCTACTATCCGGATCCCGAGGGTGATGACGACACGGTACTCGTTGCCGGGTTCAACAACGCCCGTACCTGGTGGCCTGGCCAGAGCTACGTCTGGGGCGTCAGCGCGTACCATCTGACCGAAACGCAGGGATATCACTTCTGACCATCTGACGATGTCTACACCGAATTCCACGTCCGACGGCGGCTCCCTCTCGACACTGTTTAGCACCAGCGTTCGAATCGTCGCCGACCTGTTCATCGTCACCCTCTGGGTAGTGTTTCTGACGCTGCTGTTTCTCGGAACCGCCTGGCCGCGCTGGGCGTTCTACGCGCTGTTGCTGGCTGGAATCGCAGTCTACGTCACGATCACTGCTGCGTGGGGAGACAGAACTGGAACCGACTGAGCATCCCTCCTCCGACCGGATCGAACGCGACTCAGGATGCCGTCCTTCAGTACTCTCGCGTGCAAAAACAGCGCGCTTGAACCTCCAGGGCGATTTTTGACCGCAGGCGAAACAGGGACTCGTCACTCGAGTTCCGACTCGAGGCGCTCGATTAGGTCGTCGTTGCCGACGAACACCGGTGTTCGCTGATGGAGCGCGGTCGGCTCGACAGAGAGCAGCGACTGCTCGCCATCCGAGGAGCGCCCGCCTGCTCGCTCGAGAATATAGCCGATTGGATTGCCTTCGAACTGCAGCCGAAGCTTGCCATCTGGTGCAGACTCGAGGCCGGGGTAGCCGAAGATCCCGCCGTAGGTCAGCACCTGATTGACGTCGCCGATCATCGCACCGCCGTAGCGGAGTTTGAGTTCGGACTCGATTTCGCGGGCGTAGGACTCGAAGGAGTCCGTCCAGTCGGGAACGCGTCCGCCGAAGCCGTAGACGACGGGCTCTGTAGGGAGCGTTACGTCTCGGTCGATGAGCCGCCGTTCGCCGCCGCTGAGTTCGTACGTCGAGACGGTTTCGTCCGTTGCGATCACCATTGTCGTGATCGGGCCGTAGAGGATGTAGCCCGCTGCAACGAGCCTGTCACCACGGGCGGGGAGCGCATCGTCGTAGATGCCGATGATCGTCCCCATCGCGTTGTTCGACGTGAGATTTGAGGAGCCATCGAGCGGGTCCACAGCGACCGCATACGTGTCGGCCGACGCCGGATCATCGCCACACTCGAGGACGGTTTCCTGTTCTTCGCTTGCGTACTGTCCGACGCCGTCGATGTCCGACAGTCGCTCGGCGAGTAACTCGTCGGCCCAAATGTCGGCCGCGAGTTGGGTCTCGCCGCTTGGGTTTTCCTCGTCGTCGACGGTGTTGCGGCGACCGACCAGTCCCTGTCGAATCTCCGTCGCTGAGCGACTCAGCGTCGCGACGATGGACTCGACGACTGGATCGGAGACCGTCATCTATTCGGCTGCCTCGAGTGCGGCGTCTGCCGTTTCCTCCTCGAAGATGACCTTCTCGAGGGCGTCGAGGATGTGGGTTGGGTTCTCTCGCTGCCAGACGTTGCGGCCAACAGCGAGGCCCGTACAGCCGGCGTTGACGGCGGCTTCGACGGTTGAGAGGAAGTCGTAGTCCGAGGTTTTCGAGCCACCGCTCATGACGACGTTCATATCGCCGGCGGCCTTACAGGCGTGTTCCATCGCGTCGGGGTCGCCCGGGTACTTGACTTTCGCAATGTCTGCGCCGATCTCGAGGGCGAGACGAGTCGCATAGGAGATCGTGGAGGGCTTGGTGTCGTTTTTGAGCCCCTGTCCGCGCGGGTAGGACCACATGACCATCGGCAGGTCGTGGTCACGAGCGGATTCCTGGGCGTCGCGGAACTCCTCGTACATCTCGACTTCGTGGTTCGAGCCGCTGTAGACGGTAAAGCCGACGGCGTCAGCGCCGAGTTCGGCAGCGTAATCGACTGTGCAGTTGACTGGCGAATCGGGTTCGCCCATCCAGAGGTTCGACGTCCCGTTGAGTTTCAAGAGGAGGTTGACGTCGTCCTCGTAGCTTGGGTAGTAGCCCTCGGCGATTCCTTTCTGGACGGCCATTGCCGTGACCGCGTCGTGCGTTGCCGTCTCGAACACCGTTGCCGGGTCGAGTTTTTCGGGGACGTCTTCAAAGTCGACAGGGCCGTGCTCCAGTCCGTGGTCCATCGCGAGAATCAATGATTTGCCGTCGCGAACGATAGGAGAGTCGTCGATGGGTAGCATTCGGTTCCCACTCCAATAGGTGGCTATATATCTCTGATGATCCTCATTATCGAAATTACTTATTTTAGTAGTAATTGTCTCGCCTGCTGGTTTTCATGTCTCTCGGAAGTGCGTGAATACTGATCGGTAGTACCCAACTATGGCGGCACAAGTTACGGATCCGATATCGTTCCTCGAGCGAGGCATCAGCGGTCCACCGTACTCACTCCAGCAGTTCGCGGGCGTTGTGTCGCCACGACCGAACGTGGAGGACGTTCAACTCGAGGACGTTCGCGACCTGAAAGGCATTGATCGTCGCCAGTCGTTCTGCCGAGGTGATTCCGGCTTCAGCCAGCGCCGCAGCATCGTCGGGACCGACGCCCGTAACCGCCTGCACCGGCGTAGGGAGCGGACACGGCCGCTCGGTCTGTTCGTCGGGTTCCGTTTCGACGGCTCTGGTACAGGCATATTCGAACGCCTGCCAGCCTTCATCGTCGCTGACGGCGATCCACTCCCGCTCGGCGTCCCCAAGCCCCCGAACCTCACTTGACCGGCGCTCGAGGTCGCCGTCGCTGCCGCCCTCGAGCGACCACGGGAGCGAAAAGCGCCGCCGAAGCGAATCCGCGAGCGACTCCTCGAGCGAGGCATCGAGGAGCATCCGATACGAACACTCCTTCTCGAGGACGGCCTCGGGGTCGATTCCGGCGTCCTCGAGCGCTGTTCGTTCAGCGTCCTCGAGTCCGGATCGGCGTCCACTGTCGCTGTCGTCGCCATCGTTGCCCCGCTCTGTCTCAGACGAGTCGGCGGGCTCGGCCGCCTCGAGCAGATCGGCTTCGTCGAACGAAAACGAGACACCAGTCTCGCCGTCCGTGTCGGTGTCATCCGCTGGCTCGAGATCGACTGTGATACCGATGTCGACGGTTTCGCCGCTGCGTGCCCCCTGTTCGGCGGTAGCTTCCCCCCTTGCTTTCGTCTCGGTGACGGCCTCTTTCTTGCTCACACAACCCACCAGTTACCAGTAGCTCTCACTGTCCACTCTTGAAACTTGTCCCCTCGAGTGCGATAGCTCTGGTGTCGCTCGAGGACGCCGGAGCCCGCACGTTTACCACGCAACCCGTCGAATGCGAGCCATGGTTCGCGACCGGATCGACCAAATCGGCGTCGTCGGCGCAGGGACAATGGGCAGCGGCATCGCACAAGTTTCCGCGATGAACGGCTACGACGTTCGCCTCCGTGATGTCGACCAAGCGTACGTCGACAACGGCTTCGAGACCATCGCAGACAGCCTCTCGCGACTCGAGGCCCGCAACGACCTTGTGGAGTCACCCGACACAATCGTCGACCGCATCGAGGGCACGACGTCCCTCGAGACGTTCGCAGACTGCGACCTCGTTATCGAGGCCGTCCTCGAGGACCTCGAGATCAAGCAGGACGTGTTCGCCGACCTCGAGCGCGTCTGCGATCCAGACATCGCGCTCGCGACGAACACGAGCACGCTTTCGATCACGTCGATTGCGAGCGACCTCGAGCACCCCGAGCGCGTCGTGGGGCTGCACTTCATGAATCCCGTGCCGATCATGGAGGGCGTCGAAGTCGTCGTCGGCGAGAAGACGACCGACGAGGTTACGAAACTCGCACACGACATCGCTGCGGACCTCGAGAAGACGACGTGGGAGGCCGACGACAAGCCGGGCTTCGTCACGAACCGGATTCTGATGCCCTGGATCAACGAGGGGATTCGCGCCTTCGACGAGGGCGTGGCCTCGAAAGCGGACATCGACGCGGGGATGGAACTCGGGACGAACGTGCCGATGGGTCCGTTGACGCTCGCCGACCACATTGGACTGGATGTCTGTCTGCACGCCACGGAGACTCTGCAGGAGGAACTCGGCGACCGATACCAGCCCGCCTATCTGCTCAAACGCAAAGTCGAAGCCGGCGATCTGGGCAAGAAAACCGGCGAAGGGTTCTACGAGTACGACTAGATCTCCGCGTCGGTGCGTGGCAGTTTTATCGTCATCGCTACCGTCCGACAGCTATGGCACCGGAGAGTTTCGAGAGCGACGAGTTTTAGGCCCAACTCGAGCACTCCAAATCTTCTTGGCGCTCACAGCCGAGGACTCGAGCAATGGAGCACTCGTCCGATGCTGGGACGGATCACGGCCGAGCGGAAGCCAACTCGCGCGTCTCCGCCCGCGTCCAGGAGATCCAGCCCCAGCAGATTCGCGTCATGTTCGAACTCGCCAGCGCGGTCGAAGCCGAGGCCGACGGCGACGCCGATCTCGTCCACCTCGAGTTCGGCGAACCCGACTTCGAGACGCCCGAGAACGTCGTGGAAGCCGCGTTCGAGGCGGCACGCGAGGGCGAGACGAAATACACCTCGAACGCGGGACTCCCCGTACTCAGGGAGGCCATCGCCGAGCGCGCCAGCGCCGCTCGAAACCGTCCGGTCGACCCCGACTCGGAGGTTATCATCACGAACGGCGGCGTCGAGGCGCTGCATCTCGCGATTCACGCGGTCGCCGACCCTGGCGACGAGGTTGTCATTCCGACGCCCGCGTGGCCGAACCCCATCTCGCAGGCGAAACTGGCCGACGCCGTTCCCGTCGAGGTGCCCATGCCCGCCGAGAAAGGGTTTGCACCCGATCCAGACCGCATTATCGACGCCATCGGCCCGGAGACGGCCGCCGTCATGCTGACCTCGCCGTCGAATCCGACCGGGCGCGTATTTTCAGAAACTGCCATCGAGCGCGTCATCGAGGCCGCCGTTTCACACGAGGCCTACGTCATCGCCGACGAGGTGTACCGTGAGCTGGCCTACGAGGACATCCCGCCTCGAGCAGTCGCCCTCACCGACCGCGACGAGTGGGTGCTCTCGGTCAACTCAACCTCGAAAACGTACGCGATGACCGGCTGGCGCGTCGGCTGGCTCACCGGCCCCGAGGACGTGGTCGCGCAACTGACGAAAATCCACGAGAGCACGACCTCCTGTGTCAACACGCCCGCACAGTACGCCGCCCTCGAGGCCCTGACCGGCCCGCAAGCGCCGTTCGAGGAGATGCACGCCGCGTTCCGCGAGCGACGGGAGTTCGTTAGCTCCCGCCTCGAGTCGATGCCCCACGTCTCGGTCACCGATCCCGAAGGCGCGTTCTACGCGTTCGTCGACGTCAGCGCGCTCGCGGGCTCGAGTATGGAGATTGCAAAGCGCCTGCTCTACGACTACGGGGTCGTCGCTGCGCCGGGCCAGGCCTTCGGCGCTGGCGGCGAGGGCCATCTCCGACTGAGTTTCGCGAACGACCGCGTACGGCTCGAAACGGGACTAAATCGACTCGAGGCGATGGTTCGGGACGAACTGGGCGAAAAAAGCGAGTAGTCGACTACTGGTGAAGCGGCTGTTCGGCCATGATCTGGCGCAACTCCTCGAGACGGGACCGCGAAACGTCCTCTTCGAACTGCTGGATCAGGGTGTAGACCTCGGCGCGTGGCACCTTCACGTCACCCTCTTCGACGACGTCTTCGGGTCGCTCTTGGAGTTCGCGCATTGTCCCGACCGCAAGCAGGTACGGGATCGCCCACGCGGAGAGGCGATTTCCGTGGCGTTCCGGCACGACCTCGAGATAGCGATGGGCGTCGTCGAGATAGGTCTCCGCGCGGTTTGTCACGCGCTGGATGACGTTCGTGACGCCGGTGTGGTGGGTTTCGTCCGTGACCGCCTCGACGTCGACGTTTTCCTCCTCGAGCCACTCGGCGGGGAGATAGACGTTGTTCTCCTCGTGATAGTCGTCCTCGACGTCTTTGGCGATGTTGACCAGCTGTAGCAGGAGTGCGAACGAACGCGCGTTGTCCTGCATCTCTGCAGCTCGCTCCTCGGAGGCACCCCGGGCGACCAACCCCGTAATCAGTGTGCCGACCGTGCCAGCGGCGTACCAGCAGTACTCCTCGAGTTCCTCGAGCGTCTGCAGGCGGAGCCCGCCTTCGTCGGCGTAGCGAGCGGTGAACATCGCCATCCCGTCGACGAGTTCGCGCACCGGCTCGCGCATAATCTCGCGTGGCTCTTCCTCGAGCGATTCGAACGTTCGAAGCACGCGTGGCGTCTGGGCGACGACCTCCCAGTCAGCGTTTCGCTCGTCGCCGTCCGGAATCCACGGCTCGACATCGTCCATGAACGTCTCAACGGATTGGTCCGCTTCGGGATCGAGCAATTGATCGTACGTCGAGAGCAGTTCGGTCTGTTCTGATGGCGGAATATGTCCCGCATCCTCAATTGTGTCTGCAATCCTACATAGGAGGTAGCCGAGACAGATGTGTCTCGCCATCGGCTCCTCGAGGCGATCTATCGTGATCGAGAAAGTCCGCGAAACGCCGTGTACCGCGTCGTAACACCACTCGAGATCGGCGTCGGTTGTGAGTTCGGGCTGGCCGGTGGTCATCTACTCGCTCTTACTTCGGGGCCATCCCGGAAAAATATCGTGGTCGCGGCGTGATACACTGTCTGTCCTTCTCGAGAGGTCAGGTTTGGCACCCAGTGGGTCGAGGTGGACTCCCCGGCACCACCCAGGCCAACGGCTTTTTTTGTCGACGACGAAGGGTGTTCCATGACGGAGATAATTCTCGTCGCAGGCTCACACGGCGCGACAGGACAGCACGTCACGGAGCGGCTTGCAGCACGTGACGACTACGAAGTGCGCGCGATGATCCGCAAGGACGACCAGGCCGACGAGTTGGCCGCACTCGGCGGCGACCCAGTTGTGGCCGACCTCACTGACCCCGACTCGCTCGAGGCCGCTGTCGAGGGCTGCGATGGCATCGTGTTCGCCGCCGGATCGAACGGCAACGATGTCTACGGCGTCGACCGCGACGGTGCGATCACCCTGATTGACGCTGCCGACGACGCAGGCGTCGACCGGTTCGTCATGCTCAGTTCGATGGGCACCGACGACCCCGACTCCGCTCCCGACGCCCTGCAGGACTACCTCATCGCGAAAGCCGAAGCCGACGAGTACCTCCGACAGAGCGGGCTCAACTACACCATCGTCCGCCCCGGCGAACTAACAACCGACGCCGGCACCGGCGACATTCGAGCAGCAGACAGCCTCGAGATGGATTCTGGCGACATTCCGCGCGAAGACGTCGCCGCAGTGCTCGTCACCGCCCTCGAGTTTGATCCTGTCTTCGGCGAAACGGTCGAGATACTGGGCGGCGAGACGGCGATTGAAGACGCACTCGAGGAGATCAGTTCGAGCTAGCCTACGCAGACAAGGAGGATACCGGGAGAAGATATTTACCGATCTGACTTGCGTGTTTTGACATGAACCGTCGGCGACAGCTAATTGGTCTCGGAACCACTGTTTCATTGGCCCTCGCCGGCTGCATTGGTGAGACTGACGAGACCGAACCAGCGCAGCAAGTGGACGACGATTCTGAGCAGTCGGTAAATGAAACCGAATCGGAATCGGTAGCCGATGACGACGAATCCGGATCTCCCGCCTGTTCGTTCCACATCGAACTCCTCGATGATCCGCCGGAAGACGCACCGGTGGCCTCCGCGACCGAGCACGACCTCCTGGAGGTCTCGCTTCTCGAGCGAATGTTCGCTGAAGCGACCGAGCCGGATGCAGACCACAGCACTGCCCGTCGCCGGGGGGGCGAGTACGACCAATTCAATCTGGAGCCAAGTTCGACGGCTGAACAGGAGGCAGCACGAGATGCACTCGAACCGTTTCCGAATTACAGCAATACCGACTATCCACCCGGAGTGTATGTCACACACGGCGGAATTACCGCGGCGATCACGGAGGACTGCGTGACGTGACCGTCGGAACTCTGCGAAAAACAGGCACTTACTCAGACACCTTCCCAGGATTGCTACAACCGAAATAAACCCACTCGAGGTGGTCGTTTTCGGGCGCGAACAGTAAAGGAGGACCCTCCCGTTAGGCCGGATATGGACTTTACACTCTCGGCCGAACAGGAACAGATTCGCGAGATGGTCGCCGAGTTCGTCGACGAGGAAATCGTCCCCGTCGCGAGCGAGATCGACCACGACGACGAGTTTCCCGCAGATCTCGTCGACGACATGGCGTCCCTCGGACTGATGGGCATGCCGTTCCCCGAGGAGTACGGCGGCGCGGGACTGGACTATCACTCGTATGCTATCGGTCTCGAGGAAATTTCTCGAGGCTCGGGCGGACTCGGAACGGTCGTCGCCGCCCACACCTCGCTTGCGGGCAACATGCTCTACGAGTTTGGCGACGAGTCTCAAAAGGAGGAATTCCTGACGCCGCTTGCAGAGGGGCGCGACATTGGCGCGTTCGCGCTCTCGGAGGCCGGTGCAGGGAGCGACGTACCGGCGATGAAGACCACCGCCGAAAGAGACGGCGACGAGTACGTGATCAACGGCGGCAAGCTCTGGATTTCGAACGGTTCCGTCGCGGACACGGTGACACTCTTTGCGAAGACCGATCCCAAGGCGGGCAACAAGGGCATTTCGTCGTTCATCGTCCGCCCCGAGGAAGACGACGGCTTCATCGTCGAGGGGACGGAGGAGAAACTCGGCGATAAGGGCTGTCCGACCGCCGAACTCAGGTTCGATGATCTTCGACTACCCGAGGAACGCCTACTGGGCGAGGAAGGCGATGGATTCATTCACGCGCTGAAAACGTTAAACGGCGGCCGGATCACCATCGCCGCTCGCGGCGTCGGCATCGCCCGTGCAGCCTTCGAGGAGGCCCGCGACTACGCAAATGAGCGAGAGCAGTTCGGCCAGCCCATCGGCGAGTTCCAGTCGATCAAACACAAACTGGCGGATATGGACACCAAAATCCAGGCCGCAAAGTTGCTCATGCACAAGGCCGCAGACAAAAAGATTCGCGGCGAGAACTACATCAAAGACGCCGCGCAGGCCAAACTCTACGCCTCGGAAGTCTCTCGAGAGGTCGCCAACGAGGGCATCCAGATCCACGGCGGCTACGGCTACACGAAGGACTTTCCCGCCGAGCGATTCTACCGCGACGCCAAACTCAACGAAATCTACGAGGGCACGAGCGAGGTCCTGCGCAACACGATCGGCGATCAGTTGCTCGAGGAGTGAGCCACGAGCACTGCCGACCCGTTGCTCTCAGCCTCATTTCACGTTCTCGAGTGTGCGCGCTCGTGATACCAACCGCCGACGACACCGAGCGGGAGAACCAGCCACCCGGCAGCCATCGCCGCGAAAAGGAGGCCGGCAGGAAACACGACGAGTCCGAAGATGATCGCCTCGAGTGCGGCCATCTCGCCGCTGGCAACGTTCGAGACGGCGAGAACGACGGCAGGGCCGAGCGCCCCTGCGATGAGACTGCCCGTTGCCGTGACGCCCCCGAAGATCGCACCGCGGAGGGGACGGCGCGTCTCGGACGAGGCCGTTCGCCAACAGAGCGTGCCCAGAAGAAACGCGCTCACAATCGCAACCGGGAACGCGAACATGCCGCCGACGAGGAGGAATCCGAGCATATCGGACTCGAGTCCTGCTAGCAAGAGCGTCCACGTTCCGCCGAACCAGAGCACGGCCGCGAGAAGCCCCGTCGCGGCCATCGCGAGTCCACCGCCAATATCGCGTCGACTGGCATACGGTAGCCGTCCCGGTCCATACCGATGGCAGAGTCGTCGACCCATACCGGTGTGTTGTTCGCCCGCTGATATAAAGGCAGGCTCCAGCGCCGTTCGCCATAGTTATCTCACACGAGCGCAGTGACGAAATCGAAATGTCAACGCGCGCTCGAGTCGCCCTCCTGCTCGTCCTCGGTGTCGGGTTGCTCTGTAACCCGTTCTACCTCTGGCCGCACTACGCCGACGACGCGCACGAACTCCGTGCGAGCGGACCGGTGACGACCACGGATTCGACGACGGTAATTTCGCTCGAGTCCCTGCCGCCCGAAACGGCGACCGCGGTCGAGTCGGCCATCGAGACAGCCAACGCTGCGGACGATCTTCCTGACGGCTGGCTTCGCGAGGATCAGGGCGGTGGCCACGAGTGGCCACGCTACGAGAGCCGGGAGGCGGTACCCACGGACGGGCTGTTCGAGACCGCGGGATCGGTCGTCGCCGTCGGCGATGCCCACTACAGCTACTCTCTCGTCGAAGTAGATCGGTCGCCGCCTGTCCTGCCCGAACTGTTCCGCATCCCGGTTGGCTTCGCCGGGGCGCTCGCGCTTACGCTCGGCGGTCTGCAGGCTGTTCGCGGGACGGTGCCGTTGACAACACGTGCTGCATGGTGGCTTGTGGGCGTCTGGACTGCCGTTCTCCTTGCCACGGCCGCCGTCGACGGGGGGTTTGCCGGCGTTGCCTTCACGACCATCCATGAAGTCCCGCTTGTTGGCCTCTCGCTCTCATCGCTTGCGGGAGTACTCCTCGGAACGGCCGTCTGGATCCTGCCGGCGATTGGCTTCGTTCTCGGCGTTGGCTTCCGGCGCGAGCGGTGGCGCGAGGGCGTCGGAGGGCCGGTCGAACTCTTGATTGTCCTCGCGTTTCTGGCCGTGACGTGGCCGTTCACGCTCGCTGGGGGAGCGCTCGGCTTCCTGCTCGGAGCGGACTGATTCTCGTAATCGCCGCTATCTAAATCAGCCGTCAGCGTCGAGACAGTCGCTGACCCACTCGTAGTGCTCCCGAACACGCCGTTGGCCGCCATCGGTGAGTGCGTAGACGTCGTGCAATCCTGCAGTTCGCTTTTCGACGAACCCGGCGTCCTCGAGCGCCGAGAGCGTTCCGTAGAACGATTTCGGTTCGATATGCCCGTCGTAGTGGGCCTCGAGTTTCGATTTCAACTGTTGGCTACGCAGTTCGCCGTCCTCGCTCGCGACGAGCAGGAAGCAGATGTCTCGTCGCCGCCCGCTCTGGAGCCACTTGGTCATACGGGTCTCTCGAGCGGGCATCCGCTCGAGCGTTACGGTTCGAGCGTTACGGTTCGGTTGTCGAGAGTTGTTCTCGGACGGTGCCGACGAGCGCCCACGCGAGGCCACCAGCCGTTGCGAGTGCAAGCGCAAGTGGCGCACCGACCTCGAGTGAGGCGCTCGAGCCGTGGCGTTCGTGGAGAAAGAGCAGCCAGCGCCCCTCGGACGCGCCGACGATCACGTCGCCGGAGCCGACGGCGAGCGAGCCGAGTACGGCGACGATGCCGAGAGCGATGAGGCCGGCGAGCGTCCCGACTGCGCCGGTGACGACGCGAGCGAGAACGACCGAGCCGCGGCGTTGGTCGATTGCGTCGGTGCTCGAGTCGCTAGCTGACCCGTCGGCGGGCGGGTAGATCGACAGCCCTTGCACGTCACCCGGCGGGTCGCTCACGCGAACGTTCGCGGGATACTGCAACAGCGTGCCAGCCATCCAGAGGTCGCCGACGGAGCCGGCGACGTTCGCGGCGAGCGGAATAATCAGGATGCTCGAGGGGACGACGGCCAGCGCGAGCAGGCCACCGACCGTGATGACGACCAGCGGCGCGAGCAGGGTGACAAGCAACTGCGTGCGCGTGAAACTCGCGTCGGTCTCCGCATAGGCATAGGGCAGGACGAAATAGGAGACGCCGACCCCGTACGCCGTCTCCCCGCCGTAGACGGCCATGCAGACGCCGTGGAGCAACTCGTGGAGGACGACGACCAGTGCGACCAACACCAGCGAGATGACGAGCACGCGATTGATGCCAGTCGGGGTGGCCGCGATAACGAATGGCTCGAGGGGGCGGCCCTGAACCATCGCCTGTACGGCAGCGAAGACATACGCGGAGACGAAAAACGCAGCCGTTGCACCGGCGAGCCACTGCCAGGCGACACGGCGCGTGAGTCGAACCGTCGCGACCGGTTCGGTGGCGTCGCTTCCGGGCTGATCCGCACCACCGTCGTCCGCTGGGTCCGAGGCCGTCCGACACACGACAGCCAGTCCCGGCGGGGATACAAAATCGGTGTCGGTCTCCGCTCACACTGATGATCGATGATCGTCCGAAACCGACACCTTCCCGGTACTGGACTCCCGAACATGCGTATGACCGATACGGATACCGAGACATCCTCTGCGGACGAGCGAACCGCGACACAGGAGGGCATTACGGCGGCCTACAACGAAACCGAGTCCGAACGCGTCCTCGAGTTCGCAGCAACCGGCGATTCGACGACAGCCAACGCCGGTTCCACGGCAGCAATCGCCCAGAATATCGAGGGCTACGCCATGCTGAAAGTGCGTCCAACCGCCGAGGGCGACGAACTCGAGCGCTACTACGGCTTCGATATGGCGCTCGATCACGCCGCGGAACTGCTTGGAGTGTCCGCGCACGACCTGCCGGTGCCGGAGGCCGCTGCGGACATGGGAATGTGACGATTCAGCGACGACTCAACGACGCCTCGAGACAGTGTTCCCGACAGGGGGTCAAAAGCGGGAATCATAAATACGCAGAGTCGAACCTTCCAGACAAGACTAGCCGTGGCAACTGATCCGTTCCCCCGGCCGATCCGGACTCACCGGCGCTTTGCTGCACTACTGGCAGCGACCGCCCTCGGCGTCTATCTCCTGTTGATCGTCGGGGCGACGACCTCGATTACGAACGCCGCGTCGGCCTGCTCGACGTGGCCGATTTGCCACACGCCAACTGACCCACTGAGTCAGACGGAACTCGCAATCGCCTGGGGCCACCGCCTCACCGCCGTCGTCGTTGGCCTGCTCGTCGCCGCAACCGCCGTCGTCGCCGCTCTCGGTGACGCCTCGAGTCGCGTGCGTCGAACACTGCTCGCCTCGAGTGCGCTCTATATCATCCAGATCGGTGTCGGCGCAGCGACCGCGGTCTCTGGCCCCGCGGCCATCACACCCGGCTTGCATCTCGGCCTTGGCGTCGCCATCTTCGCCGGCATCGTCCTTGCGCTCGCCTGGGACCTCGAACTCACAACCGGGAGCGAGGACGATCAGATCGACATGCGCGGCGAACCCGAGCCAATCGAATCACCCGCCTCGGACGCCGACCCAGCGGGCGGCCGAACGCTCCCCTCGAGTGGATTCGCTCGAGCGCGACTCACCGCCTTTGCCTATTTCAAGATGATGAAGCCACGGCTGATGTGGCTGCTTTGTCTCGTCGCCGCCGCGGGGATGGCACTGGCTGCTGGCCCTGCGCTTGATCGCTACACCATTGTTGCGACGCTCGGCGGCGGCGTCCTCGCAATCGGCGCGAGCGGAACGTTCAATCACGTCCTCGAGCGCGACGTCGACCAGAAAATGTCTCGAACGGCGGACCGACCGCTGGCGAACGATCTGATCCCTGTCTCGCACGCGCTCGCGTTCGGTGGCCTGCTGACGGTTGCCTCGCTCGGCGCATTCGCGACAATCAACATGCTTGCGGCCGCTCTCGGACTCGCCGCGATCCTGTTTTACAGCGTCGTCTACACGCTCTTGTTAAAGCCGAATACCGTCCAAAACACCGTCCTCGGTGGATTTGCAGGCGCGCTGCCAGCACTGATCGGCTGGGCTGCGGTGACGAACGAAATCGGCATGCCAGCACTCGCACTCGCCGGTGTCATCTTCCTCTGGACGCCAGCGCACTTTTACAACCTCGCGCTTGCCTACAAGGACGACTACGCTCGTGGCGGCTTCCCGATGATGCCCGTCGTCCGTGGCGAAACCGAGACGCGAAAGCACATCATCTACTACCTCGCCGCAACACTCGCCTCGACGGTCGCACTCGCCTGGCTGACCGACCTCGGTGCACTCTATGCCGCAACGGTCGCCATCTTCGGCGGCATTTTCCTCTGGACTGCCGTCGTCCTTCACTTCGAGCAAACTGAGGCCGCGGCGTTCCGCTCGTTCCACGCCTCGAACGCCTTCCTCGGTGCCGTGCTCGTTGCCGTCCTCGTCGACGCACTCGTTCTGTAGCGTCGGAAGCTACCCGCGTCGTCTCGAGCGTGGGCTCTCTCTAATGGTTAGATGAATGACAGTAACCACTGCACGTCACTGCGCACCTGATCGCACGACAGCTGTGCGAGCAGTGTGTCACTCGTTGCAGTTGTTACTATCTCGAGTGTATTTTCGATGATCTCCATACACGCCATTTGATGTCATTTTGCAAGAACGTGTTGGGTCACAGCAATTACGCGTGAGTTCCTTGGACGCGCTCGAGGACCGACAGGGTTCCATCAGCGTGTGGCTCCTCGAGCACCTCGTCGGCGGCCGCTTTCGCGTCTGAATCGGCGTTCGAGACGGCGAAACTCCGGCCGGCAGTCTCGAACGTCGAGACATCGTTGATCGAGTCACCGACAGCGACGCAGTCTGCAAGGTCGAAGCCGACGTGATCGGCGATGACTGCGAGTCCGTCACCCTTGTTCGGGTCAGCGTCTTTGACGTGATAGGCGTAGCCGGTGTCGATCACCTCGAGGCCGTAGTCGGCGGCGATCTCTCGGAGGGGGTCGATGGGCTGTTCTAAGTTGATCGCGATTTCGGTCTCGCGCCAGCGGTTGACGGTATCTTCCTCGCCCCAGCCCAACTCGTAGCCAGCGGCACGGTACGCTTCGGCAACGGCCTGGGCGGCGTCGCGGTCGGCGGTGAAGAAGACGTCGTCGCCGGTGTAGACGACGCCGCCGTTTTCGGCGACGACGAGTTCCGGCACGCCGGCGAAGTGACAGAGCGCAACGGGGTAGGGGAATGCTTTCCCGGTGGCGATGACGACGGGGGCGTCCCACTCGCGAATCGGGTCGAAAATGCGCGGGTCGATACCCCAGCCGTCGGGGCGGGTCAGCGTGCCGTCGATGTCGAGGACGAGCGGTGGATCTGCGGTCATAGCCGTCACTCGAGGGGTGGGCGACCTAAAAGAGTCGGTTCGAGCGTGGGGCAGTGCCTACAGCGCGAGGTAGCCCGCGTTGGGGAGCACTCCAAGGAGATAGGCCACGCCGATGAGCAGCATGAACGCCGCAATCGCCATCGCTGGCGGGTCGACGTGAGTCCCCGAGTGCGAGTAGAACACTCGCTGGGAGAGTTCGCCGATGAGTGCGCTGATTGCGCCGAAGAGTCCGGCGACGACCAACACAATCGGGTCGCTTCCAACGAGCGATGCTGCAATCACTGCTCCCGTCGATCCCAGCAGCGTGATGTGGTGCGTGACGGGAATTTTCTCAACGCCGAGGTTGAGAAACAGCAGACTCATCGCTGAAATCGCGTAGCCGAGGAAGATACTCCCCGTCTCGAGCCAGATGAATCCGCCGAGGACGCCACCAACGAGTCCGATGGCGGTGACGCCGCCCCACTTGTACTGGTGGGGCAACCACGGCTCAGTTGCTAACCGATTCGTCTTGGTACCACCGTCGGCTGCGACGCGTTTTTCCTCGCGTTCGAACGGCGACATATCGAGAAGGTTCGAACCACCGACCGTGCCTACAAGCGGGTAATCGAATACGATTCGGGCCAGAAAGGCCGTCGCGACAACCGATAGCGCGATGTTATCGGTGGGGACTCCGGCCCCGTCCATTACGCGAGTGACGAGCATTCCGACTGCACCGAAGATCGCGCCGACCGCGAGGATGTCGGGCTTCGTCCCGAAGGCGTACAGAATGTCTTTTCCGAAGTGGTAATCCCAGTCAGTAGGCTCCATCTCGGGATACTTCCGTCCGGCGTAGGCTGTCGCGGCCACACCGCCAGCAAAGGCGATATGTGGCCCCGTCACTGCACCGAAGCCAATCGTATCGGTGATACCTGTCGCAATATCGCCTGCTGTGACCGCATCGACTGCGTCGAACTCCCCTTCGAGAACGGCGAGTCCCTCGCCGAGGAAGACGACGAAGCCCGTAAAGACGAACGAGGGGAGTGCACCGAGGGCTGCCCCGAACGCGCCGCCCGCAAGGGCTGCGATCAACAGGACTGCAAACGCCTCGAGTTCCATCCCAATGATCGGAATCTGAAAGAGTGGGCCGAACATGGTTACTCCTCGCCGTCACGCGCCCAATCACGCGACCGGTCGACGGCGTCGTTCCAGCGACCGTACCGTCGATCCGCAACGGACCGCGCCATTGACGGCTCGAACTCGCGGTCGACGCGCCAGTTGTCCCGCAGTTCCTCGAGGTCGTCCCAGTAGCCAACGGCGAGTCCAGCAGCGTAGGCCGACCCGAGCGCGGTCGTCTCGTCGACGACGGGGCGGACAATCTCCGAGCCGATGATGTCAGACTGCAACTGACAGAGGAAGTTGTTCTTGACTGCGCCGCCGTCGACTTTCAGCGAGGACATTTCGATGCCCGAATCGGCTTCCATCGCCTCGGCGACGTCGCGCGTCTGGTAGGCAATCGACTCGAGTGTTGCCCGGACGATGTGCTCCTTGCGGGTGCCACGCGTCATGCCAACGATAGTGCCGCGTGCGCGCTGGTCCCAATGAGGCGCGCCGAGGCCGGTGAAGGCGGGCACGACGTAGACGCCGTCCGTCGAGTCGACGCTGCGAGCGAGTTCTGCGGTCTCGGTGGGGTCATCGATCAGGTCGACGTCCTCGAGCCACTCGATGGCTGCGCCGGTGACGAAGATCGAGCCCTCGAGTGCGTACTGGACGTCATCACCGGAGCGCTGGAAGCCGATGGTCGTCAGCAGGCCGTGATCGGAGGTGACGGCCTCGTTGCCGGTGTTCATCAGGAAGAAGGAGCCGGTCCCGTAGGTGTTCTTTGCGTCGCCGGCGTCGAAACAGGTCTGGCCGAACAGCGCCGCCTGCTGGTCGCCCAGTGCGCCTGCGACCGGAATTTCGGCCTCGAGGAAGCCCTCCGGATCGGTCTTTCCGTAGGTCTCTTCGTCGCTCGAGGGGCGAACCTCGGGCAACATCTTCTTGGGAATCGAGAACTCCTCGAGTAACTCGTCGTCCCACTCGAGGTCGTGGATGTTGTACAACATTGTCCGCGAGGCGTTCGTGACCTCGGTGATGTGCTCGCCGGTGAGGTTGTAGATCAGCCAGCTATCGATGGTGCCAAAGAGCACGTCGCCCTCTTCGGCCCGGTCGCGAACGTCCGACGGGCGAGATCGCTCCATCTTGATCGGATCGCCCTCTTCGAGGAGCCACTCGGCTTTCGTCGCCGCGAAGTAGGCGTCGGCCTCGAGGCCGGTTTTTGCCCGGATGTCCTCGACTTTGCCTTCCTCCTCGAGTTCTTCGACGCGTTCGGTGGTCCGTCGGTCCTGCCAGACGATGGCGTTATGCACTGGCTTCCCGGTATCTGCGTCCCACAGCACCGTCGTCTCGCGCTGGTTGGTCACGCCGATGGCCTCGAGTTGCTCGGGGCTGATGCCGGCCTGCCCGAGTGCCTGCGTCGTGACGGTTTTGGTATTCTCCCAGATTTCCATCGCGTCGTGTTCGACCCAGCCGGGTTCCGGGTAGTACTGTTCGTGCTTTTCGTAGGCGTTCGCGACGACCGATCCGCTGTGGTCGAAGATGATGAATCGTGTGCCGGTCGTTCCCTGATCAATTGCGCCGACGTACGTGTTTGCTGTCATGAGTGTCTCCCTGCGATCACGCATTATCTTTACTGCTAATTGCGTGGCGTTAGTAAACAAAACGGACAATCAGTATAAAATTTGCTGTGGAAGACGTGCGGTATCATTTCGCACGTTACTCACCCAGATACGACGTTTAAGCGCCGAATACGGTCTACATTGACGACCAGTTAGGTCGTTCTGTCACTCGAGAATTTCTGCTCTACTCACTACTGTTTGTGATTGTTATGGTCGTTATGGGGTGCACCAATAAAATAAAGAGGTGCCGCGACGGTAGTGAGAGTGAAGGGATGGCACGGGACACCGACGTCCTCGTTATCGGCGGCGGCTCGACCGGCTGTGGCATCGCCAGAGATCTGGCAATGCGCGGCCTCGAGGTCACCCTCGTCGAACGAGGCAATCTAACGGACGGAACGACCGGCCGAATGCACGGACTCCTCCACAGCGGCGGTCGGTACGCGGTTTCCGACCAGGCCAGCGCGACGGAGTGTATCGAGGAAAACCAGATTCTGCGCGATATTGCGGGCCACTGCGTCGAGGAAACCAGTGGCCTGTTCGTCCAGCGCCCGGAGGATCCGGACGCGTACTTCGAGGAAAAACTCGAGGGGTGTCGCGACTGCGACATTCCGGCGCGCGTGCTTTCGGGACGCGAGGCCCGCGAGGTCGAACCTTATCTCGCGACGGATACCAAACGGGCAATCGAAGTGCCTGACGGCGCAATTGATCCGTTCCGCCTCTGCGTCGCGAACGCACTCGACGCGGAGGCCCACGGCGCGCGCATCGAGACCCACGCGGAGGTCATCGACCTCCTGCGCGAGGGCGACGACATCTACGGCGTCGAGGTGCGCCACGAGTCCGGCCCCGGCAAGCGGACGCACGCGACGCCTGGCACGACCGAGGAGATCACCGCCGAGTACGTCGTCAACGCGAGCGGCGCGTGGGCCGGTCAGATCGGCGCGATGGCCGACCTCGAGATCGAGGTTCGACCCTCGAAGGGCGTCATGACGATCATGAACGTCCGGCAGGTCGACACCGTCATCAACCGCTGCCGGCCGAAAGGCGACGCCGACATCATCGTGCCCCACGAGACGACCGCGATTTTGGGAACCACGGACGAGGAAGTTGCCGACCCCGACGACTACCCCGAGGAGCGCTGGGAGGTCGATCAGATGATCGACACGCTCTCCGAACTCGTCCCGATTCTCGAGGACGCCCGGACGATCCGGTCGTTTTGGGGCGTGCGCCCGCTGTACGAACCGCCGGGGACCGGTACGACCGACCCGACCGACATTACGCGCGATTTCTTCCTGCTGGATCACGACGACCGCGACGGCGTTTCGGGCATGGCGAGCATCGTCGGCGGGAAGTTCACGACCTACCGCGCGATGGGCGAGGAAATCGCCGATCACGTCTGTGCGAAACTCGGCGTCCGCGCGTCGTGTGCCACCGCCGAGGAGTCACTGCCCGGCAGCGAAAACCTCGCGCGACTCGAGGATGCGATGGACGACTTCGGCCTGCGCTCGCCCGTCGCCCGCCGGAGCAAACAGCGTCTGGGCAGTCGCTCACAGGCTGTCCTCGAGACCGACGAGCCGAATCCCGTCATCTGTCAGTGTGAGGGCGTCACCCGCGCAGAGATTCAGGATGCAATCGCCCAGTCTGGCTCGGACCTGAACGCGGTTCGGATCCGCACCCGCGCCTCGATGGGCAACTGTCAGGGCGGCTTTTGCTGTCAGAACATGGCGAACGAACTCCATCCTACCTACGACGAGGAGACGACTCGAGCCGCCCTCAACGAACTATTCCAGGAGCGCTGGAAGGGCGAACGCCACGCCCTGTGGGGCCAGCAACTCTCTCAGGCGATGCTCAACTACGCCCTCCACGCGACGACGATGAACCGAGATCGCGATCCCGCGGGCCGACCGGGGGACGCACAGCCAAACAGGGACGCACAGCCGAGCGAGGACGCACTCGAGTACGCGGCCTTCGACGGAGGTGCCTGAGATGGCAATCGAAGACGACGTGCTCGTGATCGGCGGCGGGATTGCCGGCTCGATGGCCGCGCTTTCGGCCGCCGAGCACACTGATCGAGTTCGCCTGGTCACGTACAAACAGAGCACGCTGCGCAGCGCCAGTGGGTTGATCGACGTGCTCGGCTACACGCCGGATGGAACGGGGCCGCTTGCTGATCCGTTCGACGCACTCGAGGACCTGCCCGACAGTCACCCCTACCAGCGCGTCGGCACCGACGCCGTCCGCGATGCGCTGGCGTTGTTCGACGAGATTACGGGCGACGCCTACGCGGGCGACCACACCGAGACGAACGCGCTCGTGCCGACCCATGGCGGAACGGTCAAACCGACCGCCCGCTATCCGGCCGCGACCGCCGCCGGACTCGCGAGCGACGACCGCGACACGCTGCTCGTCGGCTTCGAAACCCTGCCGGACTTCGACGCCCCGCTCGCGGCAGCGCATCTCGAGGCCGCGGGCGTCCCCTTCGATACCCGCGGCGTCACGCTCGCGTTCCCCGGCATCGAGCGCGACGACGCGAAGGTGACGCGGTATGCCCACCTGCTCGAGCGAAACGAGTCGATCACGATGGGCACGACCACTACCGGCGCACGCGAGGCGCTCGTCTCACTCGTCGACGCCCACCTCGAGGACGAATCCCGCGTTGGCTTCCCCGCGATACTGGGCGACGACCACGCGGACGAGGTACGCGAGTCCCTCGCGGACGCACTCGGCGTTGACGTGTTCGAGGTCCCGATGGGACCACCCAGTTTGCCGGGGATGCGACTCGAGGACCTGCTCTACGACGCACTCGAGGATGCTGGCGTTCGCGTCACCTCGGGCGTCCCGGTCGTGGACTACGACTCCGAGACCGTGGCCGCGTCGGAGACGGCAACGGCCGACGAGGTCGCCGCCGACGGTGGCAGCGACCGCGAGACGCCAGGTGACGGCGAGCGGATCGACCGCGTCATCGTCGACCGCAACGGGACGGAAATCCCCCACCGCGCCGACCAGTACGTCCTCGCGACGGGCGGGCTCGTCGGGAAAGGCGTTCGCTCGGAGCGAGCGGGCAGTGCTGAAAACGACGCGACCGGCGTCGTGTTCGAGCCGATTTTCGACTGTCACGTCCCCCATGCCGAGGATCGCTACGACTGGTTCGTCGACGACGCCTTCGGCGAGCAGCCGTTCGCCCGCTTTGGCCTCGAGTCGGATCGAGAGCTTCGGCCGCTCGCAGCGGACGGGACGCTCGAGTTTGTGAATCTGCGGGCGGCCGGTGCGGTGCTGGGCGGCTACGACTTTGCGGCGGAGAAATCGGGCGCGGGCGTTTCGCTCGCGACGGGCTACGTCGCCGGCAAGCGGGCTGGCGAAGAGGTGGGCGAATGAGTACACAGCAGCGACGGCGACTGCCGACGAGTCAGGTGATTCGATGAGTGATGCAGAACAACCGACGGACGATCACGGACCGGGTACAGACAGCGACGACGAGTTCGAGCCGATACAGGTGTTCCCCGAGGCCGAGGAGATGGACCTCCGGCCGGGGGCGGACAACTGTTACAAGTGCTCGACCTGCGATACGAACTGTCCCGTCGCCGAGGTCGACGACGAGTTCCCCGGCCCGAAGTTCCAGGGACCCGAGCAGTGGCGACTCAAACGCCAGGAGGATCAGGATATCGACGACTCAGTGATGAAGTGCTCGAACTGCATGCGCTGTGATAGCGCCTGTCCCTCCGAGGTGCCGCTGTCGCAGATGCACAACACGGCGCGAGCGGAGTACGTCGAGCAGAACATGAGCAAATTCTCCCGCGAGTACTGGCGCAATCGGATGCTCGCGAACTACCGGACGCTCGCGCCGCTGGGTGCGATGTTCCCGCGAACGGCGAACTTCGTGACCGGCCTCTCCGTGACGAGTTGGCTCGGCGAGAAAGTCATGGGAATCACGAGCGAGCGGGACCTCCCCGAGTTCGCCACGGAGACGTTCCGCGAGTGGTGGACGAAGCGGGGCGGTGCAAAGATAGACAATCCAGACAAACGCATCGCCTACTTCCACGGCTGCTACGCCAACTACAACACCCCCGAAGTCGCCAAAGCCCTCGTACGCGTCTACGAGCACTTCGGCTACGAGGTCATGGTCCCCGACCAGTCCTGTTCGGGCACGCCGATGTTCGCAAACGGCATGCTCGAGGACGCCCGCAGAGCCACGGAAACCAACGTCTCCGAACTCGCCGCTGCGCTCGAGGACGGCGCGGACATCGTCGCCTCCTGTAGTTCCTGTTCGATGTCGATTCGCCAGGAGTACCCCGAACTGTTCGACTTCGAGGGCACCGAGGACGTCGCGTCGAACACCTGGGATGCCGTCGAATATCTCCGGGTTCACGAAGACCTCGAGGCGGCGCTCGCGGACGCGTCAGTCGACGACGAGCGGTTCGAAGACTTTGCCTACCACGCGCCGTGTCACGCGCGCAATCAGGGGCTGGATGGACAGACGGTCGAACTTCTCGCGTTAATCGACGGCGTCGAGGCACACGACGTGGGCGACTCCTGTTCCGGTATCTCGGGTACCTACGGCTGGAAGGAGGAGAACTACGAAACCTCAATGAAGATCGGGGAAGAGATGTTCGAACACATGGAGCACGCCGACGCAGAGCAGGGCCTGACCGAGTGTCCGACCTGCTCGATGCAGATGGGACACGGAACCGGCTACGAAATCACGCACACGCTCGAGGTGCTCGCAGCAGCACTCCTCGAGTCAGAGCCGTCTCAGTCGCCCTCGAGTGCTGACTGATGAATCTGCAGGATCGCATCGCTCGGCGTCAGTCTGCCCATCAGACACGGGAAATCGTTGTCGACCGCGATCAGCTCAGCCCAACCGTCCACCGATCAGAGCCGATTGGGCGCGGGCCGGTCTTCGAAGACCTGCTCGATGCACTCGAGCCAGTCTTCGACGAGCAGTTGCCAGACCCCGTCGCTGTTGCCGGGCCGGCTGGTGCGGGAACGTCAGCACTCGTGAGCGCCCTGTTCGAGGTGATGAACAAGCGCTTTGGCGAGGCGGATCGGGCAATCGGAACGACGACTCGCTCCCGCTCGAGGCCGATTACGTGGTTCGTCACCATCGATGCTCGCCGCGTTGACAGTCCGTTTGCGCTGTACCGAACGCTCCTTGCAGCGATTTCTTCGGAGTCGGTCCCCACGAGCGGCATCGGAACGGACGAACTGTGCACACGACTCGGCGACCGTCTCGAGCGCCATGACCGACAGGCTGTCATCGCACTGGATCACCACGACGAACCCGAAACCCTGTCCTACGGCCGCGTTACGACGCTGCTCGAGCCAGTTTCGGATGCTGTGTCTCTCGTTGCGGTGGGACAGGAACCCCCGGCAGAGTGGGGCGGGCAGACCGTCTCAGTGCCGGCCTACCGCCATCACGAACTCGTCGATGTCATCACAGACCGCACATCGACTGGGCTCGCACCGGGTGCACTCGAGCACGAGTTAATTCGGACGCTGGCGGACCGAGCGGACGGGAACGCACACGACGCGCTTGCAGCGCTGTTCAGTGCGGTCGTCCTCGCGACCGAGGACGGTGCAACTCGAATCGAACAGCCACATCTCGAGCAGGCCTGGGAGGCCGTCCACGAGGATGGCGTCCACCTCGACCGAGGACTTGCGCTCTCTGAAACGCGCCAACAGGTTTTGTCACACCTCATTTCGATTGATGCAGCCGACCAACCGGTTCGCGAACTTGCGACTGCGATTGCCGAGCAGTCCGCACTGACCGAGAGCACAGTGACGCGGCTGCTGTACGAACTTGCCGACCGGGGCGTCCTCGAGCGCGTCGCGTTACCGAGTACTGGAAGCGGCCGTCGACCGAGTACGCTCGAGCCACGGATTCCGACGATTCCGTTTCGGGCGATGAGTCAGACGAAACTCGAGTGAGTTGTGGGTCATCCACAGAGTGCTGGACAGTCAGACGGTCTGTTATCCGGTCGGCTGACGAGTCAGGGACCGAAATGATAGGTTGCTTTTTGGTCGTGGAACGGGTTATCTCCCATATTGACTGACGAGCATGACAATTGAGTTTGCGCAGACGACGTCGCCGACCGGACTCGAGATTTACGATTCAATCGAGCAGCGGCGACTCCACGTGCGGACCGACGAGCACTCGTCGGTCACCGATGTCGACGTCGATGGCTTCTGTTTTCCGGTTGATCGAGCCTGTCGCTTTCGCACAGCAACACTCGAGTTCAATCAGGCGTACTCAGCAACGCTTCACGGGCCGGACGGCCAAACCGAGGCAACCGTCGACGTGGGCGAAACGGTACCCCTCGAGGATCGACCGCAGTTTATCGGACTGAGTGGCCCGATCAGGATCTACTGTCGCATCGAGGCGAGTGCAACACTCGAGAGCGGACTCACGTCGATTCGATTGACGTTCGACGAACCCGCGACAGTCATACTTGGCGCTCGCTCGACACACGACCGGCCAGCGGGGACGATCACCACGTCACCGAATCCCGAATCGGTGATGCAGGCAATTTCGACGCTTCCGTCCGCCCTGAAAACCACCTCCCCAGAGCGAACGTGGCCGACACTCCGGGGGCATCCCCCGCTGATCGAACTCGGCGAGACACTCGAGATTCCCGACTCGATTACCGAGCCAGCGAGCGACATCGAACTCATCATCCCGCCCACATACGAAGCGATCTATCAGGCTGCGCCGCTCGCGTTTTTCCTCGGCGCGACACTCCGTCCTGGCGAAGAGCCCGCACTCAAGACGCCACAGTGTACACACTTCCTCGCGGAGGAGCACTCCCTCGAGGAGTCGGTCGCCAGACTGCTCAAGCGATGTTTCCTGCTCGATTGTCTCACCCGCACTGACGGCCTCTTTCAGTACGAGTTCCACGAGCGGACAGTGCTCGCAGACGAGTTGCCGTTCGACCTCGCCGACACCTACGCGGCTCCGCTTCCGGTCCGCCTCGAGCGCTATCTCGAGGTTCCATACGACCTGCTCGAACCGCATGTTCCACGCTGGCCGCTGACGGCACACGTCGACGCTGAGCCGGAAACGGCAGAAATCGTCCCGTTCATCGTCAACGAACTCGGGATTATCCGGACCTCGAGCGGGCAACACGTCGAGACGGCACCCCCAGTTGAATCGACGCCACAGTCCCAGATCGTTCGCTCGGCGAGCAGTTCCCGCACGCCAGCCTCGGAGGTGACCGAACTCGGCCCGTCAGTTATCGTCCCCGACGTCACTGACGAGGCAGTCGAACACGCCTGGTTCAGCGACGGCGTCCCACAGAACGCCTCAAAAGCGACGCTCGAAGCCTATCGGAATCAACTCACCCGCGACGAGCGAACCGAGTCAATAGAGATCTTGCTCGTGTGTAACGACGCCCGGATGCTCGCCGAACACGACCTCCTCGATGAAACCTACGGCAATCGTGACGCGCTTCCGTTCGAAATCGACTCGGCGTTCGGCGTCGATACGGACCAACTCGCATCGCTGCTTGCCGACGGAGGCTATGACTTCCTCCACTACATCGGTCACGCTACGGAGGACGGTCTGCGCTGTCCCGACGGGGACCTCGATGTTCGAACCCTCGAGTCGGTTGATCTCGGCGTGTTCTTCCTGAACGCCTGTCGCTCCTACGAACAGGGGCTTGCACTGACTCGTCGCGGCGCGTTCGGCGGCGTCAGTACGTATGCGGACGTCCCAAACGAGGAGGCAGTCGATGCCGGCGAGACGATGGCCCGACTGCTCAATCGAGGCTTCCCGCTTCGTGGCGCACTCGAGATTGCACGCGAGCATTCCCGACTCGGCGACCAGTATCTCATCGTCGGTGACGGGTCGACGGACATCGCCCAATCGGACGGCGGCGCACCGATGGTCATCGAACTCGAGCGCGACGATGAAACCTACCAGTTCGGTGCGACCTCCTACTCAACCAAGGAGTTTAAACTCGGGACGACAACGGCCTCAACGCTCGAGGCGGCCGAAGACCGGCACCTGACACCCGGAGCGACGCCACGAACAACGGTTGATTCGCAGGCCGTCCAGGAGTACCTCACCTGGACCGAGTTCCCAGTGCTTGCTGATGATGCGTTACACTGGAACGACGGCATCGGTCCGGGGCTCTCGCTGTAGCGTCTCGGTTTCTCGGCTGAAAAATCGCGGTGCAGTCGTCTTCTCGAGTCTGGGGGTTCCTGTGTTGCTCAGGGTCCGAGCTGTGAGGTACTGCCACCGGCGACCGTTCCTGCCTGACTGAGCAGGACAAATATGGTGAACAGGACGCCGATCATTCGTGGGTGCGTGGCCAGGTAGTCGCGCATGTTGTCTGAGTCAACCATACACCAGTGGCAGTTTCCGATGGATATAAGTTTAATTTATCATTACAGACATGGGGCGCTAAAATTGCTGGTACACAGACTCTAATATAGGTAGACTCGAGCGTGGCGTGCCCACTTTTTCGACCGAAAAACTCGGTTGCCACTCCAAACGGGAGAACATGGGCGCTTGCAGCGGCGCTATCGCTACTCAATTCGGATATGGGTGTTGACTGTTCACATTTCGGACCGGGTCTGGCGCTCCCGTACTTGTTCGCACTGATTCCAGGGCGTGACCTGCGGACTGCTCACTACATCTCTCAAAGAAACAGGGTTCAACGAGACACCTCTCGAATCAGCATTCAGCGCCATCGCGCGCAAAAATCGCCGACTTCACGTACCGCTCGCCCAGGTTCCCGTTAGGAAGACACGCCAACCGGCCCGAGCGTTGCTTCCGGATCGTCGTCGTTCGTCTCCGCGTCTATCTCTGCGTCGTCGACATCCTCGAGGTCTCCCTCATCCGCGTCATCCGCATCGACGTCATCTTCTGCTGGTTCCTCGGCTTCTTCCGGTTCGTCGACCTCCTCGAGTGTGACCTCGAGTTGCTCACCGTCGAGGACGGCAGACTCGGGCACGTCGGTCTGGCCCTCGTAGTAGACCAGCGTCTCGTCACCGTCGGTCGTACTGACCGTAATCTCGTAGTCGTCGGCCGCCGCGACGCTACTGTTCGTGTAGCCGTCGTCGACGCCGCGCTCTTCGTTCGTCGCGTACGGCACCGTCAGTTCGAACGTGCCGTCATCGGCGAGGTCGACTTCCTGCGTGTACGTGAACGGGCGATCTGTCCCCGTCTCGAGGTCGACAGCGGCAGTGACGGTCGCGTTTTCGTCAGCCAGTTCATCGTCATCGACAGCGCCGGTGAACGTCGCGCCATCGACGCGCTCGAAGGTCTTCAGCGACGAGGTGATCTGGGCGTTGTGATAATAAGTCCCATCCTCATCGAACGGAATTGCCTGATTGGTCTGATTCGCCATCTCGACTTGGCCAGCTAACTCCTCGACATCGTTCCAGCTATTCCAATCTGCCCGAAGTCGATCCGCCGTACTCATCTGTGGTATCACCTGTCCCGACCGTTCATCTATCTCCACACCCGCACCGACGATGGAGAACTGCGCTGTCTCGTGGACGAGTCGATAGTGCTCGAGACCGTCTGCATCCTCGAGATACAGCGACGAGACCATCGTGTCCTGATAGCGGTCATTGCCTGCGTACGACGCGATTTCGTTCTCACCGACAAGCACGTTCTGTTGCTCGAAGTACGCCTGCCACTCAGGTTCTGTCCACTGTGCGATTGCTGTGAACTTGCCCCCGGCCATCGAGTCATCGATCATCACATAGCGCATCTCCTCGTGGGTGGCGTTCTCGGCCATCGCCTCGAGTTCCGCGTCGGACTCGTCGCCGGGCGATTCACCGGCCGCGATTGAATCGAGGACCAACTCGCCGCGTTCTTCGGACTCTGCGGTCAGGAACGCCGAGGACGATGTTGCACCGGACTGGAAGGGATTCGAGTGCGGGGCTCGCTCACCCTGTGTCGTTATCAGGTGGCCGTAGTCCCACCACGACATGATGCCGTAGGAACCGACAGGGTAGTCGTAGTTTTCGTTCTCTGGGTACTCGTAGGTGCCATAGAGGTCGAATTGACTGGAATTATCTGCACCACCCCAGTCACCCTGTTCGGGTGTGTTCTCTGCAAGCCAATCGTTCGAATCTTCCCAGAGTATTGAGTCGCCGGATGGCGCCGTTACACCGCCGCGGTCCATCGCAGTCGCTGCGCCCATTGGAGTCAACAGTGGGACGAACAGCACGATTACGATGATGAGGCCAACAATTGCCTGGTAGGTCTCGATTTCTCTGAGTGAGTTGACGCCGCTCTCGAGATCGAAATCGAAGAAGCGGATGACGTCGGCAACGAAGGCGGCGTTGATGACTGCAACCGGAAGCACGAGATAGTATGCAAACCGAACCTGCGTTGCAGCCATACTCGTCAGGAATAGCGCCCACACGATGACCAGCGTGTGCTCGGTGCGATACTCACGGTCGAAAAAGGGACGAGCGAGGAGCAATCCGATGCCAAGAAGCATCGTAAAGAACGCTGCACCTGTCTCGTTGAAGACGTGAGTCGCGAAGTTTGGTGGTGATTGGGCCTCCTGAATCGTCGCATCGGTTCCCGCATCAGCGAACGGAACAACACGGCGTGTCGCGTTATCGACGAGCGTACTGAATAGGTCCGGAAGGACCAGCCACATCACCAGGAACGTCGCAGCGATGAGGCCGGCAATCGCACCCGGGTAGTAGCGTCTCTCGAGTCCGTGCTGATTCCATTGGCGAGCGAACCACGCCATGAACACACAGCCGCCCGCGACGAGCGCCGCACTCAGTGGTTGAATGTAGCTGAAACTGGTGACACTCGTACCTGGCTCTTCGATCAGCAACGCCGTCAACAGCGCCGCCGTTCCAAGGCTGACGGCTCCGACGAATGCGGTGTGTTCCGGTGAGCGACCCCGGACGTACTCGAGACAGAGCTGGACCGTAAAGAAGACTGCGAGGATCCCGACCAAGACGACCGCCGGTGGCCAGACCCAGATGTACAGTGTCAGTGCGACACCCGCGAGCGCGCTGTAGAGCGTCGGGCTCCGTAACGTGGCCCAGTCTTTGTCGACCAGTAACTCATACACCGGCTGTTCGCGTTCTGCAGCGCGAAGTGCAACCATCATCGCGAGGACGGCAATTGCCATGAACAACACTTCGGCGACGTGGTGCTGAAGCTGGCCAATCGTCGACTGTACGAGGAATCGACCCGGAAGAAGCGCCAGAATCAACACTGAAACGACCCCGCCGATTGTGCCACCGAGACGACGACCCATGTAGAAGACCGGAATCGCGACCAGTGCAGCGAGAACCGGGACCATGTACAACGACACCGTATACAGCGTTTCAGTCGTCGGATCGCCGAGACCGACGATCATCGCTGCGGTGACGAGAATCTGGTCGAACAGGGTCCCGAACTGCCCGACGTACCGACCCGTTGGGAAACTTGTCCAGATATCATACGGCATCGTGTACGGATAATTCTCCGCCGTCCACTGGACTGTCCGCCAGTGGTACCACGAGTCAACTCCGCCCAAGCGCGGGTTGCCGTCGACCATCGCGACGTTCTCGTATGCCTGAGTGCGTACCCAGACCATAAACAGCATCACAGCCCCGAGAACAGGGATATGATACCACTCATCCAACGCCTCGAGAGCCGATGTCTCCGTGCTCTCTTCGACGTTTTCAGTATCAGTACTCATTAGCTTGCACCAGTGCCAAGTCAAGAATAAGCCTTGTCATCTATTCGCGGTGTTTTTCTCTCATCGCTTCCGAACCCGTAATTTTCACGGACTATCTGTGCCGCTGGCTCCTCGTGAACCCCTCAATACACCCGAACGAAAAGGCTTATTCCCCGTTCACGGCAATCGTTACCCAATGAAGGTCTCCGTCGTCATTTGCACCTACGCGATGGAACGCTACGACGTCTTCTCGGAGTGCGTCGATAGCGTCCTCGAGCAAACCTACGATCCACTCGAGGTCGTCATCGTTGTCGACGGGAACGAGCCGGTCTTCGAACGCGTTACCGACGAGTACGGAGACTGTGAGAGCGTTGTCCTCCACTGCAACGACGAGAATCAGGGGATCTCCTACAGCCGAACGCGTGGGGCAGAGATCGCAACCGGAGATGTTGTGGCATTCATCGACGACGACGGCGTCGCCGAAGACGACTGGATCGCGCAACTGGCTCGCGTGTACGACGAGACCGATGCAATCGCAGTCGGTGGCCACGTCAAACCCGACTGGGTCACCAAGAAGCCGGATTTCTTCCCCGCGGAGTTCTACTGGCTGGTCGGCTGTGACGAACGTGGCTTCGGCGAGCACATGGAGGAGTTGCGAAACACGTACGGCTCGAACATCTCCTACCAGCGAGACGTCTTCCTGAATGTCGGCGGCTACGACGAAAACACCGGCCGCAAAGGCGACCGACACATTCAGGCCCACGAAGCGCCCGTCTGCATCCGGATCGCAAACAAGTACGGCAAGGGTGTTATTTATAATAAGCAGGCCGTTGTCCACCACAAACTGTTCGACTACCGCGGTGACTTCCGCTGGCTCGTCGGCCGCTCGTTCTGGCAAGGCTACTCGAAACGGATCATGGACTTGCTGTTGCCCGAAGCGTCGAGTGATAAGAACGAGTATTTGGGGCAGCTCATGCTCGAGTTTGTTCCAAGACGGTTGTTGGGACTTGCTCGAGCGCCCTCGAGTGCGAAAGCCAAGCAACTGGTGACGATTTTCGTGTTTACGGCGGCGGTTGGATTCGGGTATCTCTACGGATTAATTCAATCAGATGATTCGCTCGTTGGTGCCGAATCGACTTTGACGTAGGCTACCGATCATCATCGGGTGTCAACTCACGTGGGTTGGATAACGACCCCGGGCCGTCGGTATTCTCCCGACGCGACACAAGAAACTCGTGATAGTATCCGATTCCGCGAACGCCAGTCAGCACAGTCGAGAGGAGGCTGAATCCGATTCTATCGCGACGCTCGAGTTCTCTATCGGGCGATTTGATTCCTGACGGTCGGGGCGGGATTCCAGGGTCGCCGTAGCGGTCCGGGTGATACTGCTGGAGTTGACAGAGTCCACGGCCTACGCGATGGTCTTTCGTGATGAGCGCGCGGAGCGACTCCCGAACCGGGTGATACAGCGTCACATTTTCGGCGAAATGAATCGAATAGCCGGCATCTACGACGCGGTTTCCAAACTCTTTGTCACCACCAGAGATCAGCCGATGGTCAAAAAGGCCGACATCCTCGAACACTTCGCGACGCACAAGGAGACAGCAGGTTGGTGTAAAATCCTGTCGAGAAATGTACTGTTTGACGGGGAAACCAGTATGATGATCGTACCGCGCTGGGAGCGTTGGTTCGTCGGGGAGCGTTAACTCGACGTTGCAACCGACATAGTGCTCGTCTCGCGTGGCCATTGTCCGGCGCACCTGCTCGAGCCAGTCCGGTGGGACCGTCATATCCGCGTCGACGAACGCACACACCGACCCCGTCGATTGACGAGCACCCGTATTTCGAGCCGCGTACGACGACTGGATTTCGTCCTCAACGACGAGTTCGACGTGGTCGAATTTGCGTTCGTACTCGGCGACGACTGATGGTGTGCGATCAGTCGAGCCGTTGTCGACAACGAGGAGTTCGGTTTTCGGACCAAGCTGGGGACCAATCGACTCGAGCGTCGCTGCAATACCGTCCGGATCGTTATAGACCGGCACGATGATCGACACCGTTTCGATTTCGGCGTCCGCGGCGGCTGCGTCGCCGTCCGAGTCGTGATCAGTCGTCATCATCCGTGATCCCATCGACCGTCGTTTCGGTTAGCCGAGCCGCCTGATAGACCCTCGCAGTGAGGGTCACCGGGTCCTCGGTGTTCCGATCCAACCGCTCCGTTTCGTCGTTGTAGTGGCGCTCGAGTTGTCCAGTGAGCCACTCGGTGCGCTCTGAATCCGACCCGATGTCGAACACTTCCATCGCGAAGGGAACTTCGAAGCCGACGGGATTGTACGGCGAGCCGTACTCGTTGTCCCAGACGGTGGTAGCGTACTCCGACGACGTGAGGTAAGCGAGGAGTCGTTCGCACACGTCAGTGTCCCAGAATGGATGCTCCGGATAGCGACGCCGTAGCAGCGCGAAGGCGTAGACGTTGAAGGCGTGATAACCGATTGCTTTCCACCGGAGTTGGCGCTGTCTGCTTGGGAGCGGTACGCTACTGGTCAGGAAGGTCAGGCCGATCCGTCCTCGCTCGTCGGCGCGAATGAGGTGTGCGTACCGGCGCAGCGATCGAGACGGTTTGAGCGGGTGGAAGATGAGTCCGTCGTCGTAGAGCCGCAGGTTGGTCTCGAGTTCGTTCAGGTGTTTTCGAACGCGGTCGTCGACGCGCGGGTCCGTCCACGGCAGCCCCGCGAGTATCCCGCCTGCAGCGGCGAACCAGAGTTGGTGGTTGAACGTCGCGTCGAACGGAAGCACTCGGCCGTCGATTTCGACGCGCTTCCACAGCCCGGTCCGATCATCCTGCGGGTGAGCGAGAAAGACATCCTGGGCCAGGTTAGCCAGATCTTCACGTTCCAGCGTGCGAGCGGCGACCGCAAGCGCTTCGATGGTCCACGCTTGCCCGATCAGTCCGTTGCAATGATCCTTACCCTCGATATTGCGGTGGTGAAACGTCGCTCCGTTCGGTCGAGCGGTGTCGCTCTGTAGAAACGACGCCGTCGAATGGGCCGCGGATTCGAACTGTGAATCACCCGTTTGCTCGGCGAGTTTCGCGAAGGTGACGAGCCAGTGGGACGTGTTTCGGGCGCTCGTTTCAGGGTCCTGATAGAGCCCGTTGTGACCGGCCGGCATCCTCCCGTCAGAGTCGATCTCTGCGAGCGCGGCCGCCGCGATGCGTTCGACGAATTCGGGGCACTGATCAGACATAGCCGAGATCCTCGAGATGGCGTACAGTCGCGTCCGACGCCTCGTGTTGGTTTCGGACGATATCTGCCGGTTCAAGTCGTGAGAACTCTGACTGGATGACTTCGTGGGGATCGCCGTCCTCGACGACCGTGGCGGTGTGTGCGTCGGAAATATCGACGATTACGCCGTCGGAATCCCAGGTCAGGTACTTCCGAACCGCGTCTCCTTCTTGTCGATAGACGGTCCGAAGCGTGCCCCCGTACTGATCGATGTCCTCGCAGTACTTGCCGGCGCGCTGTTCGCTTTTGGCCTTCTTGTCGACCGTTGACCCGGTAACAAGAACCGGCCCATCCGCGACGAAAGCATCGTGTTGCTGCTCGTGATCGTCCTCGGTGACGTCAAGGGCGCGTTCGACGACGTTCGGGAACGCCCGAAGCGTCGCGAGTTCGTCCCGTCGTTCGCCGGATGTCTGGCCCGGATACGAGACGACCAACGGCACGTGCAGGAGCGTCTCGTGGAGGCCAACGATGTGGCCCGCTATCTGCATGTCAGGACGGACACGGCTTCGCTCGCCGAACCCCTCCCCGTGATCTCCCGTGATGACGACCAGCGTCTCGTCGAGTTCGCCGCGTTGCTCGAGCGCGGTGAGCAGCCGCCGCACGTGGTCGTCCGCCTGTTTGATCGTTCCGTCATACAGGTCCTCGAGCGCCTCCCACTCGTCCCACGTCTGTTGCGAGCCATAGACTTTCCAGGAGTTCGGGTTCAAATCGGCTTGCATCCGCTGTATTGAGGGTCCGCCCCACTCATCGTACTCGGGTTTCGGATAGAACGGTGCGTGGGTGTCCATCAGGTTGAGACACGCCGCCCACGGGCCGTCGACGCTATCGCTCCACGAGAGGAACGGATCGACGAACCGCTCGCCGGACTGATCGAGGCGGCGCTCGAGTCTCGCCGACGAGAGCGACCGACTGAGCTGTGCCGCCGCACCGTTCGCGAGGGAGCGAACGGGCTGCCCGGAGGTAAGACAGTGTTTGAGATACGCGAGGTGTTTATTCTCATCACCGTCGTGCTCGAGGAACTCAGGACTGTTAAAGAAAATATCCGGATCCGCGGCCGCTGGAAAGAGTTGGCCACGCCTCCCAACGGCGTGCTCAAACGCGAACTGCAGCGAGTTGTCACCAGTTAGGTTAACATTATCCGAAAACACACCGGTCGAGTAGTCATACTGGTCACGGAGGCGTTCCCAGATTGTTGTCCCTTTCCGGAGACGGTGGGTCAACAGATCATGCACCCCGTGTTCGGAGACCGTATAGCCAGTGAACATGCTTGTGTGGCTTGGCAGGCTCGTCATCCCTGGGGCTCGCGCCTGTGTATAGACCGTCGCTCGAGATTGGAACTCGGAGAGAAACGGCGTCGTATCTCGCTCGTAGCCATGAATTCCCGTATGCTTTGCGTTCAGACTATCGAGAACCACGAGCAGAACGTTGGGACGGCTCATATGGGGGAAGGTGGTATCGAATTGAAATATGCCCTTTGATCCTGCGTTATGCCGAAAAATGGATTGTCTGCATCAGAAGGCTAACGGTCCTTTTAATATGCCACGATTTAGTCTGTCGGTAATGGCGACGCTTCTACGACGAGCGCGTCGTGTCTATCGTGAGGAGGGCGTTCGGTCGACGGCTACGAAGATCAGTTCCTATATCATTCGACGGACGTTCCACACACTTGGTACGTGGGGTCTCTATAACTCTAAACGCTACATCTCGTTTTTACGCTGGAAAAACAGTGGCTTCAGTCGGTACCACGCGATTGCGGACCCGTTCAAGATCGTGCCCGCTGATCCGGAATCGATCAAATATGTGACCGGCCGCGGACCAAATCCAGGCAGGTTTCAATGGCAAGATATCGGGATGATCGCTGATGGCGACTGGGATCAGAGTTCCGAACGAGTCGACGAGTTACCTGTCGTTCGTGCGCTATCTGAACGGTTTGAGGAGGGACGCAACTGGGATGAAATCGACTTCATCCAGCGAGTAAAACGGGAAGCAAGACAGGGAAACGCGCTCTGGCGTGGTTGTACGAGCGAGGACGATGTCCGTACACAGTGTCACGCTGTCGATAACCTATACGCTGCGATTGCGGAACATGACTACCAAAGCAAGAAAGAATTGATAATGGCAACGGAGGAGATTCCGTCATCCAGACAGCAGATACCGACCCAATTTGAGCCATATGATGAGGTGGTTGTCGACATTAGTCGCGACGGCGAGTTTCTCTTCGTCGACGGCCGGCACCGACTCGCGATCGCGAAAATTCTCGAGATCGACGAGATTCCGGTTCGGATTTCAGCACGACACGCCGAGTGGCAGCAGGTGCGCGAAATGCTCCACGAGACACCATCTGAAGATGTTCCTGCAGCAGTGAAACAGCATCTCGATCATCCAGATTTACAGGCGCTCATCGACGCCGAAAAGGAGATGTAGAAGAGTTATGGTTACGGACTCGTCTATTACCAGAATAGATGACTGATCACGCTGATTTTCCGTTCTCGGATGCAGTTCTCTCGTCTCTTCGGACGGAGTTGAAGGAATTTCTGGAAACAAACGATATTGAGTTGGAGGATTGCTGTATTATCGGGAGCGTCTGTCTTTCGATTCGCAACCTCAGAGAGCACGGGGATATTGACGTCTGTGTTGCACCATCGTCTCGAGGGAAGTTTGAGCACACCAAAGATCCGATCGAGCTCGCGTCGAACAAATACCAACATATCGGAATTTCGGACGACTCGATCGTCTATGACGACTCGTATCATGATGTCGTCGACGGGATAAAGATCGTTCGACCCGAGATCGAGTATTCCCACAAGTTGTATCGTCAGTGGGACAAAGACCAGCGAGATATCGAACTGCTTGAAGAATACCGGCAGGAGACTGGGGATTGGAACCGAGAGCTCGTCGTCGAAGACTACTCACCGAGTGTCTCGCACGTTTTCAACCGTGGAATACAGTCAGTTCGAAGGGACGGAATCAAGCAAACGCTCGAACACGGAGTCGAGTTCACACGACGTCACGGTCCGTTCAGTCGACGACCACGAAGCGATTACGAGACGAAACCGATGTCCATCCCGGCCAGGGCAATACAATCGTATCAGCAGACCGGACTTAAAAAGACGCTACAGCGGGGCGTTCGCCTCGTAAAGGTTGCCGATCCAACGGGGATCCTCCACCAATATACGAATTTTCGACACAAAATTAAAGTCGGCACTCTAGTTGAAGAGAAATTAACGCTAAAATACGATGCTGCGAAGTTTATCGCCGCACAGTACTCCGGTGGCGAATTTGCTCAGTGTGATCTGCTAGTGTATCTGTTAGCAATCGGAGAATACAGGAGTGGGGGTGAAGGCGACTTTGATCTCTACGAGAAATTCCACCGCTACGCTGACGTCCGACCGCTTGAGGAGTTCCTCGATGTTGTCGACGAGTATTTCGAACAGCAGGACCGTCCACCAGTACCGATCGGGTATTCGTCTGAAGTCCTGGATCCAGTGGTAGCGGCATGTGTACTCTACGAACAACCTGACCAGTTCGAGGTGACGATCGAAAATTCTGCTGCGGACGCCGATCAGTATCCGATGACGTGGTTTGAAAACCGTGATTTCACGGAAACTGCCCTCGATGATCTTCGGACCAAATTTAGTATGCTCCTCGATAGCCACGGCGTTTTGTTCGAGGTAATTGTTTGGCCGCCTGCGAACGATTACTTCGAAGAAATACTCGACAGTCTAATAGAGGAGGAATCTGTCCACTCTTGTACCCGCCTCACGTTTGATCGGGAGACGTTCGATGAGTTCGTATACGATCTCTATGCGACACAAACTGAAGTTCGCTGGGATTATATCGAGCAGAAAATTGAACGGATTGGTGGAGACCCATCGGAGATTTTGTCCATTCAGATTGAAGTCCCGGATCCCCGAATTAGAGAATGTAATTCACACGAAATGAAAGAGATAAAAGAACGCTATAGAGAACGATATAATCCCCAAATAGCACCAGACGATCCAAATACGAGGCGGACTATTCATGCAACTGATGACTACATTCACAACCGAAAAAGTAGGGATGTCCTCGAAGCGTATATGGAAAAGGCAATGGAGATCGACGAACTCATATCACTTGAAGAGCCACATACAGTTGAGCAATTCGAGGAATTAATATAAATGGTGCAGCTATGTGGCTCAAATCTCCAGTTCCGAAAAACTACCACTAAAGGGTAACTAACCGACTATGCGCCTTGGACAAACATCTGTTATTTTCTTCGTTTCCAAAATCGCTGGATCTGCGATTGGTTTTCTCGCAACGATCTATTTTGCTCGGACTCTCGGTGAAGAAGTACTTGGATTCTATGCGCTTGTACTTGCGCTGGTTACGTGGCTTACCTTTATTGGGAGTATAGGTTGGACGGGCGCAGTGACAAAGCGAGTTAGTGAAGGAAACGAACGCGAAGAGTATGTCACTGCCGGTACCATCATCATTGGTTTGTTAGGTTTATCTGTTGCAATTGGCGTCTTCCTATTTCGAGAGCAAGTGAACGCCTACGTCGGCCAACCAGTTGCTGAATTTCTCATACTAATTGTTCTTGCTGTATTGTTCAGGTCGCTCTGGTTTTCAGTTCTCAAAGGATACCATCTAGTTCACATCTATGCCCCCTTGTCGACGTTAAAACTTGGTGTGCGAAGTACTGCACAGATCTCGCTCGTGCTTCTTGGATTCGGGTTAACAGGATTGCTCGTTGGGTACGTGCTAGGAGGGGTTTTCGCCGTCATTGTCAGTATCGCCATTCTCCGATTTCGTCCGTCTCTACCGACTCGAGATCACTTTTCTAGCTTATTTGACTATGCAAAATTCTCGTGGCTTGGTAGTATCCGAGGCCGAACGTTTGACCAGGTGGATATTATCGTTCTCGGCTTTTTCGTCCCGGCAGGTCCCATCGGTATCTATTCTGTTGCGTGGACCCTTTCAGAATTTCTCGACATGTTCGGAAGAGCGATTAGTAATAGCCTCTTTCCAGAAATGAGTGAAATAGCTGCACAAAACGATCCCCAATCCGTATCTGGATTGGTTGAAGATGCGCTCGCATTTGGCGGCCTTATTATTACTCCTGGGCTCGTCGGTGGAACGTTGTTGGCCGATCGACTGATGGCGATTTACGGTGACGGATTCGTTGCTGGTCAAACTGTCCTTCCAATACTTATTGCTGCCCTCCTCATTTACACCTACAACAAACAACTGCTGAACACCCTCAACGCGATCGACAGACCCGATCTCGCCTTCCGGGCCAACGGCGTCTTCATCGTCACGAACGTCGTCCTCAACGTCGTCCTGATCTGGCAGCTCGGTTGGGTCGGTGCTGCCATTGCGACCGCGATTTCGGCCGCCGTCGGACTTGTGGTCGCCTACCACTACGCCAGCTCACACGTCCCGTTCTCGCTGCCGGTCGCCGAGATCGCACGCCAGTGGACGGCCGCGATCGGCATGGGCGCCGCCGTCTACGCCCTCCGGAAGGTCGGCGAACCATATTGGATCGCCGATTACAACGCCGCGTTCGTCGTCGCTCTGGTCGCCGTCGGTGCGTCGATCTACTTCGCCACGCTGTTCGTCATCTCGAGTCGGTTCCGAACCACGGTCACGAACAACCTGCCGTCCGATGTTCCGTTCCTTCCGACGTGACGAGCTCATCGGCTCCCGAGCTAATGATATACCACCTTACAAAGAAAGTCTTAGCGCGTCTGAACCATGTAAAACGTGCAATCAGGCGTGCTGGCCGCAGGCAAAGGAACCCGTCTCCAGCCGTTGACCGACAACAAACCGAAGTTCTCCTCGAGATCGGCGCGACCGAGTTCATCGTTGTCGTGGGCTATCAGAAGGAGGAGATCATTGAACGTTACGTCGGTGAGTACGAAGGGGTGCCGATCACGTATGCTCACCAGCGCGAGCAGTTGGGGTTGGCCCACGCCATCTTGCAGGCGGAGCTCCACGTGGACGACGAGTTCGTGTTGATGCTTGGGGAGAACGTCTTCCGCACGAACCTCAGCGACGTTATCAACCGCCAGCAGGAGGACCGCGCTGACGCCACCTTTCTGGACGAGGGGTGCCCCATGAGGAGGTCTCGAGGTACGACGTGCTCAATACGAACAGAGTACGGCGAGATCGTCGAGGTAATGGAGAAACCCGACGATTCGCCGTCGAACCTCGTCATCGCCGGTTTCTATACGTTCACGCGGACGATTTTCAATGCCTGCTATTTCGTGCAGCCGAGTGACCGCGCGAGTACGAACTTCCGGATGCGATCGATCTCCTCATTCAGTCGGGCTGAACCATCAACGCAATTCACATGGACGGCTGGTGGATTGACGTCGGCTACTCCGAGGACAGGGAAGCGGCCGAAGAACGGCTACAGGAGTCAGCTGTTTCGACACTCTCCGAGTAAGTATCCCATCGGATATCTGTGATTACCCTCGAGCGGTCCCCATCCAAAAACGACTAACACCCACCCGCCGTTGAGTACTGTATGAACGTCTCTATCGTCGGCAGCGGCTACGTCGGCACGACGATTGCCGCCTGCCTCGCCGACCTCGAGCACGACGTCGTCAATATCGAAATCGACGAGGACATTGTCGACGCGATAAACGCAGGCGAGGCACCGATTCACGAGTCGGGTCTCGAGGAGCGCATCGCCGAGCACGCTGGGTCGTCCCTGCGCGCGACGACGAACTACGACGAGGTTCGCGACACGGATGTCACCTTGCTCTGTCTGCCGACGCCCCAAAGCGAAGACGGCAGTCTCGATCTGGCACCGATGCGGGCCGGTTCGGAGATGCTCGGTGACGCCCTCGCGGACAAGGACGACGACCACCTCGTGGTCGTCAAGAGCACGGTCCTTCCGGGGACGACCGAGGATGTCGTCGCACCGATTCTCGAGGAGCACGCTGGCACGACCATCGGTGACGGCATCGACATTGCAATGAACCCCGAGTTCCTCCGGATGGGGACCGCGGTCGAGGACTTTCTCGAGCCGGATAAGGTAGTTCTCGGCGCGCAGACGGACGACGCTACAGCCACGCTCCGGGAGCTGTACGCGCCGATTCTCGAGCGCGAGGAGACGAACCTCGTCGAGACAGACATCCGCGAGGCCGAGTTGATCAAGTACGCGAACAATGCGTTCCTCGCCTCGAAGGTGTCGCTGGTGAACGAGCTCGGGAACGTCGCCAAGGAGTACGGCGCAGATGCCTACGAGGTGCTCGAGGCGGTCGGGCTCGACGACCGCATTTCGTCGCGGTTCATGCGCTCGGGGCTGGGCTGGGGTGGCTCGTGTTTCCCGAAAGACGTCGCAGCGATTCGGGCGGGTGCGCGAGAGCAAGACTACGAGCCCGAACTGTTGGATGCTGTCGTCGGGATCAACGACGAGCAACCGCACAGACTGGTCGAGTTGCTCGCTGAGCACGTCTCGCTTTCGGGGGCCCGAATCGCTGTCCTCGGCCTGTCGTTCAAGCCGGGAACTGACGACATCCGGAAGTCGCGCGCGCTGGACGTAATCGAGTCCCTGCTCGAGCGCGACGCGTCGGTCGTCGCCTACGATCCGGTCGCCGTCGAGAACGTTCGCGAGCAGTACGACTTCGATATCGAGTACGCCGACTCGGCCGGGGCTGCACTCGAGGGAGCCAACGGCGCGGTCGTCGCGACGGATTGGTCCGAGTTCGACGACCTGTCGTTCGACGGGATGGCCCAGCGCGTGCTCGTCGACGGGCGACGGATCGAGGTCGCGGAAGACGCTCTCGAGGTGTACGAAGGACTGACCTGGTAGCGGTGGGGCTGGTGGTGCCACTGCAGCAGCACTCAGAACCCGTTCTCGAGGATAAGTGTTCACTCTCAAGAACGGTCACAACATGTTACGCAGGGATCAATCAGTACGCTTTTGCGCCCGTAGAGGAGAGTCACAGGCGATGGATGATGATGCGGTTCGTGCAGATGGCGGCGCTCCCGACAATGGCGGGGAGGTCCTCGCTATGAGCGAGCGAACGCAGACGCGCGACATCTCCGCCGACGAGGTCTGTATTCTCATTCCGACGCTCGATGAGGCCGCGACGATTGGCGACGTGATTGATGACTTCTACGAGGAGGGATTCGCAAACGTCGTCGTCATCGACGGCGGCTCGAGCGACGACACCCAAGAAATTGCCAGCGAGCGGGGCGCACAGGTCCTCGTCCAGTCCGGCGACGGCAAGGGTCAGGCTGTCCGGGAGGCAGTCGAGTACATCGACGTCCCCTACGTTTTGATGCTCGACGGCGACGGCACCTACGATTCGGCAGATGCAGAACGAATGCTCGAGCCACTGGCGCAGGGCTACGAGCACGTCATCGGCAACCGGTTTGCGGATATGGACGACGACGCGATGAAGGCGCTGAACGGCTTCGGCAATCGGATGATCAACCGGGCGTTTCGGTTCATCCACGGCGCGGATTACGACGATATTCTCTCCGGGTACCGGGCCTTTACGGTCGACTCCTTCGAGCGGCTCTCGCTCGACTCGGACGGCTTTACAATCGAGACGGAACTCGCCGTCGAGTGTGTCAAACACAGCGTCGACACGACGGTGGTCCCGATCAGTTACAGTGCCCGACCCGAGGAATCGGAGACGAACCTCCACCCCGTCAAAGACGGTGGGACGATTATCCTCGCGCTGTACTCGCTTGCGAAGACCAATAACCCGCTGTTTTATTTCGGGAGCCTCGGCGCAACGGGAATCGTCGCAGGTGGCGCGATTGCGACTTACGTCCTCTGGCGCTGGCTCCAGTACGGCATCGGCCACGAAATCCTGGCGCTGGCGTCGGCCGCCGCAATCTTACTCGGCGTCCAGTTGCTCATGTTCGGCGTCCTCTCGGATATGCTCGTCAGCCTGCACCGCGAGCAACGCCAGCGTCTGGAGCAGATTACGCGAGAGGCTCGTGACTCGAGGGCATCGGAGTCCCGTCGACGCGAAGACGACTGAGGCGACAGGTTGGGAAGTCAGTGTCGAATCGGACGCAACGGCACGAGGCAAGTTAGAACGGCAGCATCGACCGCATTTGCTGGAAGACGCCACCTGAATTCTCTTTGCGGTAGGCTTCGAACGGGCCGTGGAGTTCGTTCAGCAGTTCCTGTCGCGAGCGGAATTCGCTCGCGTTGACTTCCTCGAGCATTTTGTGCAGTGCGACGTCGTTTCCGTGGACATCGTACGCAATTCGTTCGTGCCCGAGTTCGGCGGCAACATCGTCTTTCGATGCCGGGAACGAGAGGTCTGTTCGCTTGAGTGTGGCATCGACGGCGGCGATGCCGAATTCGATACTCTCGGGGTCGTCGTTGTCTCCGTTCGAAGGTGGCCGAACGCCCATACACTGTCATAGGCGAGCGGACGTAAAAATCGCTACGAAGACGGGCCGAGACGAGTCATCGATATGCGGAGTCCGTCTGTCGCTGTCGGTACGCATTTGGGTCCGGCAGTGGAGTATCCACTATGACCGAGTACACGACCGTTTCGATCCCGAAGGATCTCGCAGACCGCGTTGACGATACAATCGAGGGAACGAGCTTTCAGAGTACGAGCGATCTCGTGCGCTTTCTGCTGCGCAGCATCGTCATCCAGCACCAGAAACGGGGCGAACTGACTGAAGCCGAGTTCGAGGAGATCACCGAGCAACTTCGAGGCCTGGGCTACCTCGAGTAGTGCATTAGTACTCCGAGAGCGACTGTTCTGGCGGCCGGGCATCGATGACCTCGAGCGGCAGGCGCTCGCCGCTTCGGTTGAACGCGCCGAACGTGTCCTCGCCGAGTTCCCACGGCGGCACGGCGACGAAGATTACCTGCGCAAGGTCGTCGCGTTTCGTCACCTCGAGTTCGCGAACGGGGTGTGAGACGAACTGGCCCTGAGCTTGGCGAGCGGGTGTCGAGAGGTCGACGCCGAAGACGGCGTTGACGGCGTTGCCGGGGTCGGGAAGGAAGAAATCCGTAAAGACGGGCGTTTCCGGCGGGACCGTGTCTGCACCCTCGAGTTCGCCGGCAGAGGTAATGGAGACGCCGGTCGTCACGCGGTCGGGATCGGCGTCGCTGGCCAGATCGAGCAAGACGTCGACGAGGGCGTGCGTGATGTAGACCACGATGAACGTATGTACAGCACGTAGTTAGCTGTATTCCCCGCGAATGCCCGGCGCGGGTCGACTCAGAACGGCAAGGCGCGCCAGAGCGCACCCGCGTAGACCCGCGGCGTCCGTCGCCGTGCCGTTGCCAGCGCATCCTCAAGCGATCCAGTCGCCTTCGAGTGCACACCAGGCCCGTGGCCGACGAGAATTCGGTCGGGGGCGAACCCACCGAGTGTCTCCCGTGGCGGAACCAGTCGCTGCATCGGATGGACGCCGAGGGGTTCAGCGCCTGCACAGAAGTACTCGACCGTGCCGACGGATTCGGGGACAACAAGGGTTCCGTCGTCGGGATTGTAGAGTGCGACTTCCTTCCAGAAGCGATTGTTGACGACTGTGTGTGCCTCGAGTCCCGTCGTCGAGAGTTTATCGCGAAAGCGGGCGACGGGGGCCTCGAGATCCTCGCCGGTGATATCGTCGAAGCTCTCGGGGAGAAACACCGGCACCTCGTGGCGGTTTGCAATTGCGGCGGCGTCGCGGGTGTGACGGTCGAGCAGGACGACAACGCCGGTCACGTCGCCGTAGTCGGCGAGCAACTCGTCGAGTCCGTCAGCGTCGACCGGGTCGATTACCCAGACCTTGCCGTCGATCTCGAGGGCGTGGCTCGCCCGTTGCATCGCCTCGTCGGGATGGGCGATCCAAGTGACGCCGTTTTCGAACTGATCGACCACCGCAAAATCGTCTGCACGCTCGTCGACGCGGAGTGCCATATCGTCCGTACGGTCTGTGGGCGTATAAACGGCCGTGCGTTCGGTCTTGGTGGCACTCGAGGAGGCGGGCAGGGACACCAAACGGCACTGGAACTATAGCGCTCACGCGAGTACTGTGTGTATGCTCACTGGACTCGCCTGGCTCGCACTCGAGACCAAATCCCTCGAGCAAGCCCGGTCGTTCTACGCCGACCTCCTCGAGTTGTCCTGTCGCGAGCGCGGCGAACGGGAACTCGTCTTTGCGGCCGGCGAGACCGATCTCGTGGTTCGCCGACCCGACTCGGTCCCGCGTGGCGGAGTGCACACCCACTACGCGTTCTCGATACCTGCCACGGAGTACGACGACTGGTGGGACCAGCTATCGACTGCGGGCTATGACCTCGAGGACGCACAGTTCGGCGAGTTGACGTCGCTGTATCTGTACGATCCGGACGGCAACTGCGTGGAACTCGGGCAATCGGACGTGGCTGGACCGGGCATCGACGGCATCTTCGAGGTCGTTCTCGAGGTCGAGGATCTCGAGCGATCCCAGGCGTTCTACGCCGCACTCGGGTTCGAAACGGTCGATATGGGGGCAGATCGCAAGCGCGTACGGATGAGTTTGAACGGTTCGACCGCGCTCGAACTCTGGGAGCCACACCTCGGCATCGCCGACGCCCGCGGCGGCGTTCACGTCGACCTCGGATTCGAGACCAGCGAACCGACCGGCGCGCTCGAGGCAGTCTCGGATCACGTCCAGCAGGTCGACCACGTCGCTGACGAGCGGGTTGTCGTACGCGACCCGGACGGGCACGTCATCACGTTCACCGTGTAACCGCTGGGACGAGGCAAGGGACAGACTGGAGGCACAGTACATCTCGCACAACGTCGCTCGAGGCGACAGAACAACCGAGTACGTTAGAGGCGGCTGGTGTCCACGTCGATTCCCGGCGGCGTCACAATCAGGAAGCCACGGAAGTGGACCAGATTCCCGCCCGATTCTTTCACGTCGCGGGCGAATCCGCCCGCGAGTTCATTGACCTCGCCGTCAACATAGAGGATCAAGACGTTTCCGCCCGCAATCGCCTCAAGCCACTTCTCGTCCGATGTCTCGCCGTCCAGTACGCCGAGTACGATGCTGCCCTCGAGTTCGAACTCCTCTTCGATATGCTCCTCGACGGTTCGCAGGTCGAGGTCGAAATCGCTCATATCGCCAGCGTCGAACCGGGATAAGAAAAACGTTCGCCTCTCTCGGTCTGTCGACATGATGCAGACAGTGCGCTGGCACGACGGGAGTGATGCACTCGAGCAATCTGTGAAGCGTCGAATCGTGCTTATTGTGCACAGTACAAGAGCAAGTCTCACGCCGAAACCGAACTCAGTAGTCAACTGTCCATAGCGACGACTCGAGAATGGACAAATTGAAATTACACACTCACAGCGCGGCTGGCAGTGGGCAACTGTCCACTCGTCCCGCGCGCCAGCACGTTGGACTCGCTATCAGCGGAAAATACTGCCCAATTCAGCGCGAAGTCGATGTTTCGGTGGTCGTCGACTGGTATGATACTAGTCCATATAGAATGTATAAGGGCGTTTATGTCGTGCGGTTTTCCGATATCTGTGTCTCTCTGTGGCGTGGTAACTCATCGATTTGGACGGGTATCAGCGGTAGGTTTATATATGTAGTCGCACCTCGGATTTGGATACAATGTCTTCACACGACGCCTCGTCCTCTGACACCAGTCAGGGGGGTCGAGTTCTTCCAGGGCACGTTAGATTCCACTGACGAAATAGAGTCAGCACGTGTCTTCGATACCACCCTCCGGGATGGTGAGCAGTCGCCCGGAACCTCGTTCTCGTACGACGACAAACGGCAGATCGCCGCGATCTTAGATGAGATGGGTACCCACGTCATCGAAGCTGGGTTCCCCGTCAACTCGGACGCGGAGTTCGAGGCCGTTCGTGATATCGCATCTTCGACATCGACGACGACCTGCGGGTTAGCCCGCGTCGTCGACAAAGACATCGATGCGGCGCTGGATTCCGGCGTCGAGATGGTACACACGTTCGTCAGTACCAGCGATGTGCAGATCGAAGATTCGATGCACGCCACTCGAGAGGAGGTAGTACAGCGCGCAGTCGAGTCGGTCGAACGCGTCACCGAGACGGGAACGACGTGCATGTTCTCGCCCATGGATGCGACGCGAACCGACGAACAGTTCCTGATCGACGTGATCGAAGCGGTCACCGAGGCCGGCGTCGACTGGATCAACATTCCCGACACCTGCGGCGTCGCCACGCCGACGCGGTTCCGGGCCATGATCGAAAAGGTCTGTGCCCACACCGACGCGCGGATCGACGTCCACACCCACGACGACTTCGGGCTGGCCACCGCCAACGCGCTGGCCGGCATCGAAGCGGGTGCAGATCAGGCCCAGGTCTCGGTCAACTCCATCGGCGAGCGAGCCGGCAACGCGGCCTACGAGGAGTTCGTGATGGCCGTCGAATCCCTGTATCAGACCGATACGGGCATCGACACGACCCGCATCACGGAACTGTCGGAGATCGTCGAAGAGAAAAGCCAGATGGAGACGCCGGGCAACAAGCCCGTCGTCGGCGATAACGCCTTCTCTCACGAGAGTGGCATCCACGCCGCCGGCGTCATCGAAAACTCCGACACCTTCGAACCCGGCGTCATGACTCCCGAAATGGTCGGCGCCGAACGGAAACTCGTCATGGGCAAACACACCGGCACGCACTCCGTGCGCGAGCGCTTACACGAGCGTGGATTCGATCCTACCGAGGACCAAGTCCGCGCCGTCACCCGCCGCGTCAAAGACTACGGTGCCGAAAAGCGCCGTGTCACGGTCAGCGATTTGGAGCGCTTCGCCGAGGAAGCCGACGTTGACCGCCAACAGGAAGGAGAGGAGGTGCGCGCCTGAGCGATGTCTTCCCCGTTTGCCACCGCTCGCGAGCATCGGCTACGGCGCTCGCGGGCGACGACCCCGTTCACCTCGGCGCACTCCGGCCGCTCGACTCACAAGGATTATATGGCTCGAGCGTCCTACATCGGTAGTAATGACGACCCGCGCTTCACTGTCGGCTCAGCTGGGCGACAGCAGCGCGCTCGCACCGATTCGTATTGTAGGGGCGTCCTAGCCCCATCCCTAGTACTTCGTTGTTCCGGACCCGAACGCGTATCGTTTTCAGAGCGATCAGCCACACCAACAATGAGATCACACCAGCCATCCGGACCAACCGCTCGCCATATCGCGGCGGGGGAGAATCGATGAGCGAACGCGCAGCCAAAATCACTCCGACAGACGACGATGAACAGCCAGACGACCAGATAACAGACAGCGCCACACCGGACGCTGCTGCCGAGACCGAAACCGAGGCCGACAGCGAGTCGACGCCAAAACCGGTCACGAACGGTGCCGAATCCGTGATTCGTGCACTCGAGAACGCGGGCGTCGAGTACGCCTTCGGCGTGCAAGGCGGGGCGATCATGCCCGTCTACGACGCACTGTACGATTCGGATATCACGCACATCACGATGGCCCACGAGCAGGGCGCGTCTCACGCGGCCGACGCCTACGGCATCGTCGCGGGGAAGCCGGGCATCTGTCTGGCGACCTCGGGGCCGGGCGCGACGAATCTCGTGACCGGGCTCGCGGACGCGGACATGGACTCGGATCCGATGGTCGCGCTGACGGGCCAGGTGCCGACGGAGTTCGTCGGCAACGACGCCTTCCAGGAGACGGACACGACGGGCGTCACGACGCCAGTCACCAAGAACAATTCGTTCGCGACCGATCCCGACCGTGTCGGGACCGACGTCAGCGAGGCGTTCGCACTCGCAAGCGAGGGCCGACCGGGGCCGACGCTGGTCGACCTGCCGAAAGACATCACGAAATCGGAGACAGACGTCGAACCTGACGCGCCAAAAACCCCTGATACCTACACGGTTCAGGAGGAGGCGGATCCGGAGATCGTCGAAGCAGCAGCCGAACGGATCGAGAACTCCGAACGCCCCGCCTTGCTGCTTGGCGGCGGCGTCATCAAAGCCGAAGCGAGCGAGGTCTGTCGCGAGTTCGCCATCGAACACGAGATTCCGGTCATCACGACGATGCCCGGCCTCGGCTCGTTCCCCGAGGATCACGAACTCTCGATGGAGATGGCCGGCATGCACGGCACCGGCTACGCCAACATGGCGGTCACGCACTGTGATACCCTGATCGGCATCGGGACTCGGTTCGACGACCGCCTGACCGGCGGCATCGAAACGTTCGCCCCCGATGCGGAACTGATTCACATCGACATCGACCCCGCCGAAATCTCGAAGAACATCCACGCGGACTACCCACTGGTCGGCGACGCCGCGACGGTCGTCGAACAGCTCCAAGAGGCCGTCGACGCCTCGCCACAGGCGACGAAGTGGCGCGCGCAGTGCCAGCAGTGGAAATCCGATTACTCGATGGCCTACGACACGCCGGAGGACGAACCCGTGCAACCGCAGTTCGTCGTCGAAGCCTTAGACGAGGCGACGAGCGACAACGCCATCGTCACCACCGGCGTCGGCCAACACCAGATGTGGGCCTGCCAGTACTGGACCTACACCGAACCGCGCACGTGGGTCTCGAGTCATGGACTCGGGACGATGGGCTACGGACTGCCCGCGGCAATCGGCGCACGTGTCGCGGCCGACGACGATCAGGAGGTCGTCTGTATCGACGGCGACGGCTCGTTCCTGATGACCCTACAGGGGCTGTCCGTGGCCGTCCGCGAGGACCTCGATATCACCGTCGCGGTGCTCAACAACGAGTACATCGGGATGGTCCGCCAATGGCAGGACGCCTTCTTCGACGGCCGTCACTCCGCGTCGGACTACGGCTGGATGCCCGAGTTCGACAAACTCGCCGAAGCGTTCGGCGCGCAGGGCTTCCGCATCGATGAGTACGACGACGTCGCAGACACGATTCAGGATGCCATCGCTTACGACGGGCCGTCCGTGATCGATGTCCACATCGATCCGCAGGCAAACGTCTACCCGATGGTGCCAAGCGGCGGCGACAACGGCCAGTTCGCACTGACGGAGGACCAGCTATGACAGACGAGAAACGCCAGCAGGGACTCGAGGGGCCACCACCGGAAGAGCGACGGACGCCAGCGGGACGGCGCAACAAGCAAGGAATTCGCATCGACCCCGAAGTCGAGGCGACCCACAAGCCCCGCCGGACCGTCATCTCGGCGCTGGTCGAACACGAACCCGGCGTCCTCGCGGAAGTCTCGGGACTGTTCTCGAGGCGGCAGTTCAACATCGAGAGTTTGACAGTGGGGCCCACGAAAGACGACGACCGTGCGCGGATCACCGTCGTCGTCGAAGAGCCCGACCCCGGGATCGACCAGATCAAAAAGCAGCTGCGGAAGCTGCTGCCGGTCATCTCGGTCCGGGAACTCGAGCCGGATGCGATGCGCCGGGAGTTGGCGCTCGTGAAAGTCGACGCCCACGATCCCGCCGCAGTCAGTGCGGTCGCGGAGATGTACGACGCGAAAACCGTCGACTCGAGTCCGGAAACGGCGACGTTCGAGATTACGGGTGCGCGCCAGAAGATCAACGCCGCGGTCGAGACGTTTAGCCAGTTTGGCATTCGGGAGATTTCCCGAACCGGGCTGACGGCGCTCGCACGCGGGACTGACGAGACGGCAGCAGCCCCGAGCACAGACGCAACTGCATCGGCCGCCGACGAGGCGAACCAACAGCAGACCCAACAATACACGCAGACAACAACAGATGACTGACGAATTCACCACCGAGATCTATTACGACGATGACGCAGACGTATCGACGCTTGACGACGAGACCGTGGCCGTGCTGGGCTACGGCAGCCAGGGTCACGCCCACGCGCTGAACCTTCACGAGAGCGGCGTCGACGTGATCGTTGGGCTGCGCGAGAGTTCGTCCTCGCGCTCGGCCGCCGAAGCAGACGGTCTCACCGTTGAGACGCCCGCCGAGGCCGTCTCGCAGGCCTCTTACATCTCCGTGCTCGTTCCCGACACCGTCCAGGCAACGGTCTACGAGAACGACATCGAGCCAAACCTCGAGGACGGCGACACGCTGCAGTTCGCCCACGGGCTGAACATCCACTACGACCAGATCGAGCCATCCGCAAACGTCGACGTGACGATGGTCGCCCCGAAGAGCCCGGGCCACCTCGTCCGGCGCAACTACGAGAACGACGAGGGGACGCCCGGTCTGCTCGCGATCTATCAGGACACGACCGGCAACGCCGAAGAGCGCGCACTCGCATACGCGAAGGCAATCGGCTGTGCTCGCGCCGGCGTCATCGAGACGACGTTCCAAGAGGAGGTCGAATCCGACCTCTTCGGTGAGCAGGCGGTGCTGTGTGGCGGCGTGACGTCGCTCGTCAAACACGGCTACGAGACGCTGGTCGACGCAGGCTACTCGCCCGAAATCGCGTATTTCGAGTGTCTCAACGAGCTCAAACTGATCGTCGACCTGATGTACGAAGGTGGCAACATGGAGATGTGGAACTCCGTCTCTGACACCGCCGAGTACGGCGGTCTCACCCGCGGAGACCGCATCGTCGACGACACGGTTCGCGAGAACATGGAGGAAGTCCTCGAGGAAGTCCAGAACGGCGAGTTCACGCGCGAGTGGATCCTCGAGAACCAGGCTGGCCGCCCAAGCTACGGACAGCTTCGACAGGCCGAACAGGAACACGACATCGAAGAAGTCGGTGAACGACTGCGCGACCTGTTTGCGTGGGCAGACGAGGAAGACGCCGACGCTGAGACACAGGAAGTTCCAGCGGACGACTAATACGGTGATGACACGATGAGCGACAACCAGAACGACACCACACGAACGATGGCCGACGTCAGCCACTCGAATCCCTACACGGGACGGCGTGCTGGCCACCTGTTCCATCGCGGCCCGACGGTCGCGGCGGACGGGGGCGAAGAAGCGGCCGCTGAGGGGACTGACGACGAATCAGAGACGGAACGAACCATGGCGGAAGTCGACCATACGCCGCCACACGATGCCGAAGATGCAAACCGCGTCTTCGAGCGCGGAACCCGGTCTGTAGAGGGTGAAGAATGAGCGAGGGAACCCTGTACGACAAGGTCTGGGACGAACACAAGGTCACCGAACTGCCAACCGGGCAGGACCAGCTGTTCATCGGCCTGCACCTCATCCACGAGGTCACCAGCCCACAGGCCTTCGGCATGCTCGAGGAGCGCGACCTCGAGGTTGCCTTTCCTGAACTGACCCACGCGACGGTCGATCACATCATCCCGACTTCGGACCAGTCGCGGCCGTATGACGAGGACGCAGCCGAGGAGATGATGTCCGAACTCGAGCAGAACGTCCGTGATGCGGGCATCGAGTTTTCGGACCCCGACAGTGGCGATCAGGGAATTGTCCACGTCGTCGGCCCGGAGCAGGGACTGACCCAGCCCGGCAAGACGATTGTCTGTGGCGACAGCCACACCTCGACGCATGGCGCGTTCGGCGCGCTCGCCTTTGGGATCGGCACCAGCCAGATCCGTGACGTGCTCGCGACGGGCACCGTCGCGATGGAGAAACAGAAAGTCCGCAAGATCCAGGTCGACGGCGAACTCGGCGAGGGTGTCGAAGCGAAAGACATCATCCTCGAGATCATCCGCCGACTCGGCACCGAAGGCGGCGTCGGCTACGTCTACGAGTATGCCGGCGAGGCCATCGAAAACCTCGGCATGGAAGGCCGGATGTCCATCTGTAACATGTCCATCGAGGGCGGTGCTCGAGCCGGCTACGTCAACCCCGACGAGACCACCTACGAGTGGCTCGAGCAGACGGACTACTTCCAGGACAACCCCGAGAAGTTCGACGAACTCAAACCGTACTGGGAGTCGATCCGGAGCGACGAGGACGCCGACTACGACGACGTCGTCCACATCGACGCGAACGAACTCGAGCCGGTCGTCACCTGGGGGACGACTCCGGGACAGGGTATCGGCATCACGCAGCCGATTCCAGCGCCTGAAGACCTGCCCGAGGACAAGCAAGATACCGCACGACGCGCCCAGGAACACATGCGCGTCGAGCCCGGCGAGACGATGGAAGGCTACGAAATCGACGTGACCTTCCTCGGGTCGTGTACGAACGCTCGACTGCCTGACCTGCGACGCGCAGCGGCGATCATCGAAGGCCGACAGGTCGACGACGACGTTCGCGCAATGGTCGTTCCCGGCAGCCAGCGCGTCCAGCGGGCTGCCGAGGAGGAAGGCCTCAAAGACACCTTCGAGGAAGCCGGTTTCGAGTGGCGAAACGCTGGCTGTTCGATGTGTCTCGGTATGAACGAGGACCAACTCGAGGGTGACGAGGCCTGTGCCTCCTCCTCGAACCGGAACTTCGTTGGGCGTCAGGGCAGCAAGGACGGCCGCACCGTCCTGATGAACCCGCAGATGGTCGCCGCGGCGGCGATCACTGGGGAGGTTACTGACGTGCGCGAACTCAAGGAGGTGACGACAGCATGAGCGATGCTGATGCAGTCGAGATTCCGGAAGTCGAGTACGTGTCTGGCTCGGGTGTCCCGATTCGGGGCAACGATATCGACACCGATCAGATCATCCCGGCGCGATTCATGAAGGTTGTCACGTTCGACGGACTGGGCGAGTTCGCCTTCTTCGATGTCCGCTTCGACGATGACGACAACCAGAAAGACCACCCGTTCAACGAGTCACAGTTCCAGGACTCCTCGGTGATGGTCGTCAACAACAACTTCGGCTGTGGCTCCTCGCGTGAGCACGCACCCCAAGCGCTGATGCGCTGGGGAATCGACGCGATCATCGGTGAGAGCTTCGCCGAGATTTTCGCGGGCAACTGCCTTGCACTCGGCATTCCGACCGTGACAGCAGACGCCGAGACGATTCAGGAACTGCAGAACTGGGTCGACGAGAATCCCGAGGGCGACCTCGAGATCGATATCGACGCCGAAACCGTCACGTATGCTGGCGAGACCATCGACGTCACCGTAGATGACGCCCAGCGCAAGGCACTCGTCGAAGGCGTCTGGGATACGACGGCACTGATGAAGTCGAACGCTGGCGAAGTCCAGAAGAAGGCAGAAGCATTGCCTTACGTCGACGAGTCAGCGATTCCGAACGCAGACTAACGGACGCAGGCGACTGACGCGAGACCCGTAAGCGCCTCGAGAACGCGACTGTTCTCCTCGAACGTGTTTCTCTTCGAACCTTCCTCGAGCATGTTTCTCTCTGCGTTCCCTCGAGCAAGGGCTGATAAGACAATCATCAGTGTAACAGCCATGTTTAACCGCGCTGACTGTCTCCAATTCAGTAATGTCTGTCGTGCAGTGGAGTCGGCGACCGTGCGCTGGTGCGTTGGCGGCCGGAGTCGTCGTTCTCACGCTTGTCGTGTTCGTCATCGCTGTTGCACTCGCTGGGAGTGTCGGAGCGATGCACTCAACCGGCGACGAGACGACAGCGCCAGCCCCGATTGATGACGATCTCCTTGAGGCGAATGGAACCGTGTCCGTGCTCGTCCGACTCGAGGCGTTCGACGAGACACACGCTGGGGCAACTGCAGACTCCATCGATGCACGACAGAGCCACGCAGAGACAAGCCAGCAGCCACTCGAGCAGTATGCGAACGCAACGTCGGGCGTCCACCTCGAGCGTGGGTTCTGGATCACGAACGCCGCGCTGGTGACGGTCGAGACGGATCGCGCGGAGCGGCCACTCGAGGATTTGGCGAGCGTCGAGGGTGTTGTCGCACTCGAGGCTGACCCGGACCTCTCGCTCTCGAGTGCGAACGCAGCAAGCGCAAGTGACGCCTCCAATAGCCAGCCAGCACCATCGCTGGGGACGACTGATGCGGCGTACACGACCGGCCTTGAGACGATTCGCGTCCCCGAGGTCTGGGACGGCTTCCACACGAGGGGTGACGGTGCCACGGTTGCCGTCCTCGACTCTGGTGTCGACGGTGAACACCCTGATCTCGATATCGACGGCTGGGCGGATTTCGACGACGACCCATCGGAGACGCCAATCGACTACGACGGCCACGGGACGCGCGTCACTGGAATCGTCGGCGGCGGCAACAAGAGTGGCAACCATATCGGCGTCGCCCCCGAGGCAACGCTGTTACACGGGGCTGTCGCGACCGACTGCGACGAGCGCTGTCGTGCCCAGTCCTCGAACGTACTGGCCGGTATCGAGTGGGCACTCGCCGAAGATGCCGATGTTATCAATCTGAGTCTGGGGTGGCAACGTCCCGGTCCGGCGACGGTCGATGCTCTCGAGAACGCCCGCGATGCGGGAACGGTCGTCGTCGCTGGCATCGGCAACGCCGGTGAGGGAACGTCGCTCTCGCCGGGGAATGCTGCGGACGTGATCAGCGTCGGTGCCGTCGACCACCGCGACCGCGTGCCATCCTTTTCGGGCGGCGAGGAGATCGACACGACAGCAACGTGGGGCTCGCACGCCCCTGACCACTGGCCCGACAGCTACGTCGTCCCGAACGTCGTCGCTCCCGGTGTCTCCATCGAGACGACTAACGACGGCGGTGGCTACACTCACGCTCGTGGCACCAGCATGGCCGCGCCACACGTCGCCGGCGCGGTTGCACTCGTCCAAGCCGGTACTGCCGAGGACCTCGAGCCCGATGAGATCAAACGCGCACTCGAGAAAACCGCCTGGAAACCCGATGGAGAATCCAACGAGACAGATACGCGCTACGGTGACGGCATCATCGACACGTACGCCGCACTCCAAGAAGTTGGGACGCACGCAACGCTCGAGGGGACCGTCAGCGACGCCAAAACGGAGGGAGGGCTGTCGAACGTCTCGGTCACGGTTGTCGACGACGGGACCGTCTATGAGCGCACGACAGCCGCAAACGGAACGTTCGAACTCCCTGGACTCGAGGGCGGAAAAGAGTATACAGTTACTGTCGAGAAACCGGGCTACGACGCGACAACGGAGACCGTCGCGGTTCCGGCGGATGAGACGACCACGCTCGACGTGGCGCTCGCTGGGAGCGGGTCGATTACAGTCGACGTGACGGACGACCACTTCGGCGACGGCATCGAAACCGCGACGGTCGAAGCTGTCGGCTCGCAGGGAACGTACGCCGGGACACACACCGGGAATGGGAGCTACCAACTCGAGAACGTGCCCACGACTGGCGAGTACGACCTTCACGTGAACGCGGCAGGCTATAGTAGCCTCAACCGATCCGTCTCTGGTACGCTCGAGTCCGAGTCTCAAGCGGAGTCTGTGTCGCTCGTCGGTGACGCCACGCTCGCAGTCACGGTCGAGACCGACGATCACGAACCAATTGAGAACGCGAGCGTCTCGCTCAAGCGAGATGGAGGCGCATACGATGCCGGAACGACTGACGAGAGCGGCGTGCTCGAGATCACTGTACCCGGGACGGGCGAACAGTACACACTCGAGGCGTCCGCAGCCGACTCGGCGTTCGAACCTGCCAGTCTCGAGACCGACCCGGTCGGCTCCGCGGAAACGATGGCCGTCACGGTGTCGTTGTCGGAGCCATCATCGGTTCCAGGGTTTGGCGTCGGTGTGACAGTCGCGGCACTTGCAGCGGTCGTGTTAAGCGCGATGGCTCGAGCGCGCATGACGGCGTAGCCCGGCTCTGAAACCGGTCTCTCGACGTGATTTCTCAGCGAGGAATCCATACCGTAGTTTTATCTGTCTGTTGCCCGCCTCTACCGACATGGAGTGGCGATCCGATACTCGTGCGGCCAGTACGCTCACCGAGATACTCCTCTGGGGGATCGTCGGACTCATCGCGCTGATGGTGGTGATTGCGATTGTGTCCGCAATCGTCACGGCTGTCGTTGGAGTTCTCACGGCGCTCGTTCCGATTTTGATCCTCGGCGCGCTCATCTACCTCGCAGTCGCGTATCTCCGCAACAAAGATTCGACCAACAATACGAGTGGCTACGGACTCGACTCGCTCGGTGGGAGCAGTCCTGAGACGTCGACCCCGCAAAGCCCACAGGACCGCCTCACCGAGCAGTACGTCCGCGGCGATATCTCAGAAGACGAGTACGAACGCCGCATCGGAGAGTACGTTGACCGCGAGGCCGGCGGACACTCGAGTTCGTACGGTTCGTCAGACTACGACACCGACCGATCCCGCAGCCGCGAGTTCGAGCGCTGATCCAACGGTCGCTCGCACACATCGATACCCTCTTTTTACCGCCCACTCGAGATGGGAGCATGACTCACGAAATCGCCGTTATCCCGGGCGACGGAATCGGTCAAGAAGTCACTCCTGCCGCTGTCGACGTCCTCGAGGCGCTCGACCTCGAGTTCGAGTTTATCGAAGCCGACGCAGGCGACGCGGTCAAAGCAGAAACCGGCGAGGCGCTCCCACAGGAGACCTACGACCTCGCGGCATCGGCTGATGCGACGCTGTTCGGTGCGGCCGGCGAGACGGCAGCTGACGTCATCCTGCCGCTTCGTGACGCGGTCGACTCGTACGTCAACATTCGACCGGCGAAAGCCTACCCCGGCGTCGACGCTGTTCGACCGGAGACGGATCTCGTTTTCCTCCGTGAGAACACCGAAGGCGTCTACTCGGGCATCGAGGACCGACTCACGCAGGACGTCGCGACGCTGACCCGTGTCGTCACCGAATCAGCCTCTGAGGATTTGGGCGAATTCGCTTGCGAGTACGTCGCAGACAACGACTACGATGGGTTTACCATCGCACACAAGGCGAACGTCATGCGCGAGACGGACGGCGTCTTCCGTGATACGATTGCCCGCGTCGCCGAGGAACACGGCATCGACGCCGATGAGGTGCTGATGGATGCCTTCGCAACCCGCGTCTGTCTCGACCCCGAACAGTTCGACGTGATCGTCTGTCCGAACCTCGCGGGCGACGTGCTTTCTGACCTCGCAGCCGGTCTCGTCGGCGGTCTCGGCCTCCTGCCAAGCGCCAACGTCGGCTCCGAGCGCGCGCTGTTCGAACCCGTCCACGGCACCGCCCCTGACATCGCCGGCGAGGGCGTTGCCAACCCCGCCGCAACGATCATTTCGGCCGCCATGCTCCTTGAGTACCTCGGCTACGACGAGGAGAGCCAGGCAGTTCACGACGCCGTTGAGGCGACGCTCGAGGAGGGGCCACGAACGGCTGATCTGGGCGGCGACGCCTCGACTGAAGACGTAACGAACGCGATTATTGACCGGCTCTAAGCTCGATTCTCCAGTTGCCTCCTGTTGCGTCTAACAGTCAATAAATTGAGTTTTTCGGGCTGTGGTTGTGTTCTTTTACAAAATAGATGTAATTGCGACGGGAGTTGCAGAAAATTCCCTCCAGACGTGACCTTCTGCTCGGATTCGGAGCTAGTGGGACGGCGACAGTAGCCGGCTGTCTCGGGAGCCGTGACGCCGACCCCGGTACCAGCGACTTCTATGCGTGGCCTCCTACAGGCGCTGCCCTCCCCAACTCGAGAGCGATTCCCGACGGTCGGGAGCGAATCCAGCGCAGGCCGAATTGATCGCGCTCTCGTGACCAGCGGACTCGAGACTGTAACGTCAAACGAGCCTCCATGCGGAGACAGCGGTGGAACGAGAGAGACGACGCCAGAGTATAGTGGTATTCGAATACATACTGGAGAATACCAGGTAGGCGACCAATATAGATCGAGAAGGAATTCGGTGTCGACCGAACTGCAAATCCGCGAACGCGCTGGCGGAGATGCTGGCAATACCGCACCTGGACGATTGCTCTGCTTCGGGAAGGAGGTCTCGTTATGTTCCCAAATAGAAATTCGACAAATGATTTTGTTGAGTTCTATAATATAATAATCCGATATATATGGGCCTATTTATCCGATATAGGAAACAATCATCGGCTCGAGTACCACAAACTTGAGAAATAACTCCTATTCCGTTGCGTACCCGGGTTTGATTTACTCGACTGGTGGACGCAGTAGCCTCATATCTGAATAATACTTTGTTATTTGTTATATTTGTTTGAGTAGTAGCGATGAGACGGCCCCAGTGAGCGCCGGCCGCGTTACACTGATACGTCGACTGCCTCGAGAATGTCTCGAGACGAGCGGCCGACGAACACTCTATTTGTTCCGTCGGCGACGGTCCAGCGGTCGTCCTCGTCGTAGTAGGCGAAGTCCTCGCGCTCGAGTGCGATTGTAACGGTCGCCGCTTCACCTGCCTCGAGCGAGACGGAGTCGAAGCCAACGAGTTCGCAGTCGGGCGTTGGAACCGGCGCAGCCGCTTTATTGGCGTAGACTTGGACGACCTCGGTGCCGGCTCGGTCACTGCTGTTGGTGAGGTCGACAGTGACGTCGATGCCGTCGTCCGTTTCGGTGACGGTTGCGTCCTCGTAGTCAATTGTCGCATACGAGAGTCCGTGGCCGAACGGGAACAGTGGCTCGAGCCCCTGTTCGTCGAAGTACCGATAGCCGACAAAGACGCCTTCGTCGTAGGCTGCAACGCCATCAACGCCGGGGAACGCTGCCTCGTCGGCGGTCGGATACTGTTCGGCGGACTGGCCGAACGTGACCGGGAGTCGACCGCCCGGATCAGCGTCGCCGAACAGCACGGCCGCGAGTGCCTCGCCGTCAGCCTGGCCGGGATACCACGTCTCGAGGACGGCGTCGACCGACTCGAGCCACGGCATCTCGACGGGACCGCTGGTCCGGAGGACGACGACGGTGCGCTCGGCGACGTCAGCGACGGCCTCGATGAGGTCGTTTTGCTCGCCCGGGAGTTCGATGTCTGGTCGGTCTGTGAACTCCGTCGCGTCGTCCTGCGCGATGACGACGGCACAGTCGGCGTCGCGCGCGGCCGAGACGGCGGCGTCGATGTTTGTATCCTCCTCGAGTGTTTGCTCGTCGTCGCCGAAAAACGACGATTCCGTGATCGGGTCGACTCCACGTTCGAAGCTCACGTCGGCGCGGTCCGCGAGTCCCTCGAGCGGGCTGGTGTCCGTCGCAGGCGTCACTTCGGAGGAGCCGCCACCGCCGAGTTTTGCAGCGTCGGCGTTCGGACCGATCACAGCCAGCGAGTCGTCGCTCGAGAGCGGGAGTGCGTCGTCGTTTTCAAGGAGAACGGTCCCCTCGATAGCAATCTCGCGGGCAAGCTTGCGATGGGCCGTTGTCTCGAGTGCACCCTCGCGAGCGTCGTCGTTGAAGCGGCCGATCTCGTCCATGACACGGAGTACTCGGGCGACCTTCTCGTCAATGACCGCTTCATCGACTGCGCCCGATTCGACTGCCTCGCGGAGTGGTTCACCGAAGTATGCTGGAACGTCCGGCACCGGCGGCAGTGAACTATCGCCGTCGTCGTTCACCTCCATTTCCTCGGGGTCGTCCGGCATGAACGCCTCGGGTTCGATACCGGGCATTTCGATGTCTAAGCCGGCGGTGGCTGCCTCGATGGTGCTTCGAGTGCCCCACCAGTCGGAGACGACGACGCCATCGAAGCCCCACTCGTCTTTGAGGACGTCCGAGATGAGTCGCTCGTGTTCGCCCATGTGGGTGCCGTTGACGCGGTTGTACGCGGTCATCACGGCGTGGGCGTCTGCCTCCTCGACGGCAGCACGGAACGCGGGCAGATAGAGTTCGCGCAGTGCCCGTTCTTCCACGTCGGCGCTGACCTCGTAGCGGTCGGTCTCGTGATTGTTCGCAACGTAGTGTTTGACGGTCGCGGCGACGTCTTCGGACTGGATTCCCTCGATTGTCCCCACTGCGAGGTCGGCCGTCAGCTGTGGGTCCTCGCTGTAGTACTCGAAATTGCGCCCGCCGTGTGGGACGCGGACGATGTTGACTCCTGGGCCGAGCAGGACGTCCTGTCCGTGGGCTGCCGATTCTCGGCCGAGCGCGCCGCCGAATTCCCGTGCCAGCGCCGGCTTCCACGTCGCTGCCAGCGCACTCGAGGCCGGAAATGCCGTTGCCTGCTTGCCGAGTGCCCGGACGCCGAGCGGGCCATCGACCATCGTCAGCGGTGGGATGCCGACGCGGTCATTCCCGGGCAGGTAGCCCGTCGCGACGCCAGCCGGATCGACTGCCCCGTGGACGAGGGCGAGTTTCTCATCGAGTGTGAGTTCCTCGAGGAGCGCGTCTGTATCCGTCATCGGTGGACCACCAGTGTGTGCATACGTGATCCACTCAGCGGCCGGTAGAGAAGGCTGCCAATGCGGTGAAACTGTCCGGAAGCACACAGCACACCATTCGTTTACATACGTATGATTGTAAACTACATACCGCTCGAGGTGGGGTCGACTCCCTAGCCTTACTCGAGTGTGAATGCGAACGTGTATGACCCGGAACCGACCTCGAGGGTGGCTGTGTCTTCGTCGAGTGACCGAACGCCAGCCGGCAGCGATTCGGTCGTCAGATCGGTTCCTGACTCTGCAATCGTCTCCGCTGCGAGTGGCCCTCGAATCGTGGCGCTGGTGTTCCAGGGAATCGTCACCTCGAGGTCGAGCACGGTGGCACGTCGCTGCCAGGAGACGTCGAGGCGTCCAGTCGGCGTCTCGAGGGTCGCATCGACCCACTCGAGGTCGTCGACGAACGCGGGCGCGATTGTGACGTGTTCGGAGACGGGCTGGTCGCCGATGGAGATTCCGGCCAGCACCTCGTAGAAGAACTCCGAGACGTGGGTAAACGGCGAGTGGTTGAGCGAGTTCATGCCGGAGCCGACGCGGTCGTCGGAGTCCCACCGTTCCCACATCGTCGTCGCACCTTGTCTGGCCATGTACACCCAGCCGGGCTGGGCGGGGTTGCTAACGAGATCGTAGGCGAGGTCGGCGTGGCCATGCTCTGCCAGGGTGTGCAACAGCGGCCGCGTACCGAGGAAGCCGGTTTTCATGCCGTCCTCTCTCTCCTGGAGTGTCTCGACGAGGGCCCCAACGACGCGGTCGCGCTCGTCATCGGGAACGAGCCCCACGAACAACGGGACCGCAAACGACGACTGCGTTCCGGGCCCGTAGACGCCGCGGTCTGCGTCGAAAAAGCGCTCGTGAAACGCCGTCGCGATGTCGTCCGCTCGAGTTCGATAGGTCTCTGCGTCAGCCTCAGTGCCGACGATTCGGGCGATTTTCGCGAACGTCTCGGTGACCTGGTAATGAAAGGCCGTATTGAACAGGTCGTGTGGGAGGCCGCGGCGTTCGTCCTCGTCGGCGGTGTGTTCGAACGCGAGCCAGTCACCGAACTTGCCGTAGGTGTCCGGAATGATACCGCCATCGACGGTCACGGCGTGCCAGTAGTCGACGTAGGCCCGCATCGACGCGTACTGCTCGCGGAGAATTCGCTCGTTGCCCTCGTGGAGATAGAGATACCACGGCAACATTACTCGCGTGATCGACCACGTTGGGTCCGCCGGATCGACCTGATTCTTGTTCGGGATGACGTCGGGAACGTAGCCCATCGGTGAGGCAGCATCGTCATGATCGCGGAGCCACTTCGACTCGAAACGGCCCGCATCGAAGTTGAACAAGAGCGACCGTGCCGAAATCTGGGCGTCGCCCGTCCAGCCGAAGCGCTCGTCTCGCTGCGGGCAGTCTTCCGGTATCGAGTGCGTGTTGCCTCGCAATCCCCAGACCGCATTGTGCTGGACCTGCTCGAGGTCGTCGTTCGAGCAGGAGACCTCACCGCGGCGATCCATCGCGGTGTGGACGACGCGAGCGCTTACCCGCTCGGGGTCGAGGTCGCCGGGATAGCCCGTGATCTGTGCGTAGCGAAAGCCGTGGTACGTGAACCGAGGTTCGTACCGTTCGTGGTCGTCACCGCGAGCGACGTAGGTGTCCGTTGCATCTGCCGTCCGCAGATCGGTTCGTGAGAGGTCGCCATCGTCGGTCAGTGCCTCGGCGTGGCGGATGGTGAGTTCGTCACCATTGTCTGGATCGACAATCTCGAGGGCGACCCAGCCGGTCAGGTTCTGGCCGAAATCGAGGATAGGACCGTCAGGATGGTCGATAACGTCCTCGACCGAGCGGGTCTCAACGACGCGCATCGGCTGGATTCGCTGTGGTCTGAGCGTTCCGCCGGGGTCGTCAACGACGGTTGCCTGCTCCCACTCGCCATCGTCAAAGCCGGCCGTTCGCCAGCCAGGCTCCTCACCGTGCGCATCGTAGCGCTCTCCGTCGTAGATGTCGTTCTCGAGGAGCGGGCTGGCAGTTGCACGCCAGTTGTCGTCAGTGACGACCGTTCGTGTGCGTCCGTCTTCGAACTCGAGGGTGAGCATAACGCGAGCACGCGGCGAGCCGTCGCCGACCCAGTAGGCGTGTCGTTTTCCGAACCAGCCGCGTCCGAGCCAGAGTCCAAGCGCGTTCTGACCCGCCTCGAGTGCGTCGGTCAGGTCGTACGTCGAATAGAGGACGCGGCGCTCGTAGTCGGTCCAGGCCGGCTCGAGTTGCCGGTCGCCGATACGCTCGCCGTTGACGTGGAGTTCGCCGTAGCCCACGGCGGCGACGTGTGCTCGGGCGCGTTTGAGCGGTGCCTCGAGATCGATTTCGGTTCGCAACTGCGGAGACGTGGCGGCGACACGGGAGCGAGATTCGCCGTTGACAAGCTGTGTTGTCCCCCACGTCGTCGATTCGACGGACGACGATGCTGTCACCGGCTGGGAGCGGACAAGATCGGTTCCAGTCTCATCGCGAACGCTCAATGCGGCAAGTGCGAAACACGACCAGAGAGAGAGAGCGATTCCGTGTGGCGACTGTCCGCGTCCGCAGCGTCTGCAAGCCACGTCGTCGGCTCGACGGTGTAGGGGTCTGTCGCGGTCACTCTGACGTACCGGCCCGTTGCGGACAGGTCGTCGTGGCGATGGACACTGGCAGCCTCCCCGTCTGCTGGCGTCGTCGCGTTGCCTTCGCTATCTACGACGGAAACGACGACCGTTGCGTCCGTAAACGCTGGATCGTTGGCGACCGCGATCCGGTAGCCAACCGGAAAGCCAAACGCCTCGAGCGGGTCGTTGTCCCACGACGGCGTGAGCGTGGCATCGTCGGGCGTCGTGACGATGTCGATTGGGTCGGTCGGGTAGAGTTCGACGGATGAAATTTCCTGGCTCTCACCGAGGTCGACTTGGAACCACTCGGTCGCCTCAGCGGGCGGTTGCCAGCGGCTTCGCCAGCCGTTCGTATCGCCGGTGCCGGGCTGGTGGGAAATCCAGTCTCCACGCCAGTCCTCGGGGCGAAGCGCCGTCTGAAACTGGGCTGGCGTCGCCCAGTCCGTCTTCGTGCCGTCGTCAGTCCAGAGTGTGACCGACCAGTAGTAGACGGCGTCGGATGCAAGTGGTGGGCCATCGTACGTGATGGCTGTCGCCGACTGGGACTCGACACGACCGGAGTCCCAGATCGTTCCCCGTCCGTTCGCAACCGCGTGCTCGTCGTCGCCAACGACCAGCCGATAGGCGGTCTGGCAACTGTCCCGGCGCGTCGTCTCGAGGCGCCACCCGAACTGTGGGGTCCGTGTTGGATCGACGTTTTCGGGAGCCGTCTCGCCTGACAGGGTGAGCGCTGTCGGCTGGCAGCGGCGGTCGCCCGTAGGTGGTGATGACATACTCTATCGCTCACGACGGGGCCACGTTAACGCTGTGATCGCTCACAGATGGCTCGAGTCTGTCCCGATTCCAGTGTCTCGAGGCCTCTTACGTGAATTGACGGCACTTTCACTCGTACAGGGTGTTAGTTTAGTTAGGGAGAACGATGTCCTTGCATGGCGAACACCTATTCTGAAACATAGATTTGTGTTGGACCCTGTCTGTACTGGCGCAGTTCGATTCGTCACATCCTCGTCGCTATTGCAGTCCACTCACGAGGTTTCTGGACTATACTGAACACGAAACAGCCTGGCACTCCCTCGAGTCACCAGCAGTACACAAAAGTTCGACAATTGTCGTAGTAACGTTTTAGTAATCAGCGATACTGCTCGCTCGTATGGAATACACATGCCCACGCTGCTCGCAGGCAGTCCCGGCCAGCGACCCGACGCTGGTCTGTCACCACTGCGGATTCACACCAAAACACGGCGCTGATTGACCGTTCGTGCCGTTCGTTCCTCCCTACTCGAGGCGGACGCGCGCGACAGCGGCCGGGTCGAGTGAGAGCGTCAAGTGACCATTTTCGATTGCAAGTTCCTGTTCGTCGACAGCGTAGCTCTCGAGGTCGTCCCACTCGTACCAGGCGTCAGGCGCATCGCCGACACCGTCCTGGAGCTCATGTGGGTCGTCAGTCGGGCGCTGGACGACGACGCTCGCATCGGTGCCGTCGAATGCATCCGGGACCTCGAGCGTGACGTCGGCGTCACTGCGGAGGTTTCGGTTCGTGAGGAACGCACAGTACGCGTCGGTGTCGGGCGTCGCAATCGCCGTGACGTCGACGTAGGAGACGTCCGCCTGCTCGCGGATCCGAACACCGGTTTCAGGGAGGTCGCGTGTCATGCCGTCGACTGATGCGTCGATCACTTCCCAGGTTCGCTCATCGTCGAAAACGGTTGCGTACAGCGAAAGTGTGTACCCAACCGGCAGCAGTGGATTCGGATTCGCCGGGTGGTCGATGTGTTCCGGTGGGAACATCCGAACAGGGAGATGTGTGTGGCTGGCTCGCCGGAGCCGGTCGCTCTGGCGGATAAATGCGTTGAACATCCCCGCGACGTAGGACGCGCCGGCCATCGTCGGCATCCCCGGCCACGGATCGCCCGGTGTGACCGTCGGGTACAACCCCCACTCGCCGATAACAAACTCGAGGTCCTTGAGGCCGTACTCGGCGGCTGCTCGCTCGGCGGTTTCCTCAACCAGTTGGCCGAACTGGGTCGGAAACGAGACCAGCACCTCGTTGTAGTCGAGTGCGTCAGCGTCGTTGTCGGCTTTCCACTCCTCGACGCTGCCTGGGTCCCCGTCGCGAATACCCCAGTTGTACCGATGCATGCCGATGCCGTCCATCTTGTCGCCGACGATGTCGAACAGCGCGTCGTTCCAGTCGTCGGGCTCCGGTAAATCCGCGTCGCCGTACATCGGATCCAGCCCGTCGGGAATCACCGTAATTGAATCGTCGACGGCCGTCATCGCCTCGATGAACTCGAGGGCGCGCTCGGCGAACGCCTCGCCGTCGTGGGTGCCGCCGGCTTGCCACTCGCCCCAGACCTCGTTGCCGACCTCCCAGACCTCGATGTCGAAGGGCTCTTCGTAGCCGTGTTCGGCCCGCAGCGCGCCGTATTCGGTGTCCGTGTCACCGTTGCAGTACTCGACCCAGTTCGCCGCGTCTTCGGGGGTAATCGGCATGGGTGGCTGGAACTCCCGGTCGGTGTCCTCGACGGTGACGCCGACCGTAATCGTCGGTTCGACGTCCGTCAGTTTGCAGAATTCGACGTACTCCGCGGTGCCCATCAGGTTCGGGTCGAGCCCGTTCCAGACCACGTTCGGTCGGATCGGTCGGTCTTCGACGGGGCCAACGCCGTTTTCCCACTTGTACGTGCTCGTGACGTTGCCGCCGGGCCACTTCAGCAACGAGACGTTGCGGTCGTCCATCAGGTCAATCGTCGTCGGGTTGAACTTCCCGTTGACCGCGTCAGCAGGCAGCAGGGACGCCCAGTCGAGGTCGAGCGTGCCCGTTCCCTCCGCGACAATCTCGAGGACATACTCGCCGTAGGGCGAGGCGAAATCACCCTGTGCACCGCCCTCGAGTTGACTCCCGCTTTCCGCCTCGAGCGTGAGTGCGATGTCCTCGAAACGCTGCCACTCGCCGGCGAGTCCGTCGACTGTCTCATTCGCGAGTTCGTCGCCGTCGGGTGCGGTCAGTCGAACCTCGAGCGTGTCAATTTCGTCGCTGCGAGCCGAGATGGCGAACTCGTAGCTCAGTGTGCGCCAGTCGGGAAGTGGGATCTGCTGGCGCAGACCAGCCGTTTCGTCCTCGAGCGTGAGCCGTTGGTGTGCATTTCGTGGCTCCTGACCGACGTCGGGCCAGCCGCCGTCGGAGTCCCAATCCTCGAGGCCGCGGACGCCGCCGGTTTCGGGTAGTTCGAACGCGGCGTCACCGAGGGGTTCCCAGGGAAAGGGCACACCGTCGTACTCGCCGACTTGGTCGAAGCCGTAGACGTGAGAGGGGCTGTCCGGCTGGACCTGCCCCCAGGCGACGAAGGCCGTGTTCGTGACGTGTTCGGCGTAGATGCCGGGGTAGATTTCGTGATCGCCGTAATGTTCGGCAAAGCGCCCGAACAGCGTCTCGGGCACCTCGCGGTCGTTTCGCTCGTCCGGATCGACGGAGACCGTCGCGTCGAACGACGCTGGATGGGACTCGTCCCCGTCCGTGTCGTCGCTCGAGTCCTCACTATCGTTGGCATCAGTCTCGTCGTCGATTCCGTTCTCGCTACCGGTGTCGTCCGAGCCGAGTTCGCTACAGCCAGCGATCAGTCCCGCGACGGCCGCGGCCTGGAGTCCAAGACACTGTCGTCGATACGTCGACCTCGTCGGTACGGAGGAGTCGTGCTGATCCGCCATACCCTAGGCGCGGACGCAACCGCCATAATAGTTATTACTTATTAGAAGTGGTTCGGTACGCGCTTACCCCTCGAGTGCATCCGCGAGCAGCGTCTCGAGGAGCGCGGCCGCCATCGGCTGTTCGTTCCCGCGGTGAGCAGTCGGTCCATCACCGAGGGCACCGGCAAGCCGGAACGTACACAGCCGAACGCGCCCGTCTCCGTACTCGCGGCCGGCAATCGTCGCCGAGGCATTCGCCAGCCAGCCTTCGACCGACCCCACGCTGACTGCTGCTGCTGCTGGCATGTCGGTCGCGACCGTGTACGGATACAGTCCCTCGAGTTCCCAGCCGAGAACCCGTCCGAGAAGCTCCTCGAAGTCGTCATCGACGGCATACAGCAGGGAAGCGACGAGGTTCCAGCTCTCGTCTTCGGGCAGGTCCCGATAGTCGAAAACCGTCTCGTCAGTTACGGTGCCGTCGCCATCCGCGAGCAACACCACGTCACCGCCGTCGGCGGCGTACTCGAGCACTGCGTCTGTCGTTTCGCTCGTAATCACGAGGTCGACGGTATCGCCGTCGCTGTCAGTAATGACATCAACGACGGTCACGCCACGATACTCGAGCGCGGCCCCAATCGACGCCTGAAGCGCCGGGGCGACGTAAATCGACGGCTCGCCCGCAACGGCGGTGATGGAGCCGTCGAACGCCGCTCGAGAAACGACAGTCACGGCCGCATCGGTTCGGGCGTCCCCGAACTCGAGCGTCGCTGTCACGCTCGTCACGTCCTCCACGGCGGGAGCGTCAATTGTGAGACAGTCCTCGAGTCGAGTCGTCGAGGCAGGCTCTACCGTCACCGATTGCTGGTCCGAGTACTCGCCGATGCGCCACGAGAGCGTCTCCTCGAGTTGTTCGTTCGTATCGTTGATGACCACCGCGTCCGCGGTGATCGAGCCGTCGTCCCAGACGACCCGCGAGTCGAACTCGAGCGAGACGGCGACGGGGGCGTTGAGCCGGGCGAATTCGTCGGTAAACGCCTTCGGCTCGCGCCGGTAGTCGAGAATGCCGTTGAACTCCCACTCGATATCGGAGAATTCGGTGATGACGTAGCCCGCAATCTCGTCTCGCGTGCGCATCTGTTCGATTACGTCCGCGTTCGAGCGGAACTGCCGCCACTGCCACGCCTCGACCAGCTCGTCGACCGTCTCGAACGCCGCGGAAAGTGATGTCTCATCGAATCGCTCGCGGTAGCCCTCGGGGCGTTTCAGCCCCGCCTCGAGGAACTCGTAGTCGAGCCACGGGGGCCGTCCGTCGGAGGACGCTTCGATTGCCGGCGCGTCGCAGAGTCCCCACGTGCCGAACTCCGAGATGATGATTGGGGCGTCCTGTGGGTCGGTTACGGTCGCTGCGTAGTTTGCCTCGGGCCGGTCGCTGATGCGGTCCAGATCGGACGCCCACGCCTCCGCGCGGTCCGGGCTGACGAAGTAGCGGTGGTAGTCGTTGACGTCGGTGGCAACGTGCGCCCAGCCGGAGTTGTCACAGACGAGTCGCGTCGGGTCCGCCGCTTTCGTCTCCGCGTACAACTCGGCGAGGTACTGTTGTTTCGCCTCGTCCTCCCAGAGCGAGGTCTCCACGTCGAGTCCCTGCGGGTTGCCGATTCCCCACTCCTCGTTGTAGATGCTCCAGATGACGACGCTCGGGCGGTTGTAATCGCGCTCGAGCAGGCCCTCGAGTTGCTCGCGCACCTCGCGTTTCGAGCGTTCGCTGTGGACGGTCGGATTCGCGGGCTCCTCCCAGACGAGCAGTCCCTGTCGGTCCGCCTGCTCGAGGAAGTCGGGATGGGCCGGCTTGATGTGCTTTCTCAGGAGGTTGAATCCGAGGTCTTTCGCGAGTTGGACCTCGGTTTCGAACCAGTCGTCGTCGAACGGCCGGTACAGCGTTTCGGGGTAGTATCCCTGCTCGAGTGCGCCCCGGATGAAGTACGGCTCGCCGTTCAGGTAGATGCGGCCGTTTCGGGACGCGACAGATCGCATGCCGAAGTAGTCCGTATAGCGGTCGAGGACGGTGCTATCGGCGTCGTCACTGCTGTCACTGCCGGCATCGCTGGCATCAGTGCGCTCGAGCGTAACTCCCACGTCGTACAGCGTTGGATTCTCCGGCGTCCAGTAGTTGGGGTCGTCGATCTCGAGCGAGACCGACGCCGAGCCGTCAGTCTCGAGTGGTGCTTCGGCGCGTGCAACATCGTCTCCCTCGCGCGAGACGACAACTGTCGCAGTCACGTCCGCGGCCAGCACGTCGGCAGTCGTTGCAGTCGTCTCGAGGGCGAGTTCGACGCTATCGGTCTCGAGATCCGGCGTTGCACGCAGCATCTCGACCCGCGTTTCCGGGACGAACGCGAGGGTGACATCCTGCCAGATGCCGCTGACGCGCTGATACCAGGGCTCGCCCTGTTTGCCGTGTGGAATCTCGCTTAAATCCTCGGGATCGGTGACTGAGACGACGATGGTGTTCTCGCCGGCGGAGAGCACGTCGGTGGCGTCGAGCGCGAACGGCAGGTAGCCGCCGCGATTCGTGCCGATTCGTTCGCCATTGACCCAGACCGTCGCCTCGTAGTCGACGGCACCGAATCGAAGCAGTGTACGAGTTGGCTCGCTCTCATCGTGATCAGGAACGCTCTCGAGGGCGACCGTCCGGCGGTACCACGCCGTTCCGGTGTACTCCCGATAGGCCTCGAGTTCCTGCCAGGCGCTGGGCACGTCGACCGACTGTGCGCGGTCAGGCCAGTGCTGTCCCGGCTCGTACCACTGCTGTTCGCCGCCGCTGTCGTTCGGATCCGTGACGAACTGCCACGTGCCGTTCAGATTTGTTTCCTGCCGATAATCGTTCGAAGAGGTCATTGAAAGTCTCGAAAACTGCGCCGTTTTGGTTATGCGGCCTCTTCGACTTCGGATTCCGAGGCGCGCTTTCTGCGGTACTCGGCGAGCAAATTATCGCCATCTCGTCGGTCGAACAGATGGATGTCCACCGGATCGAAGGCGATTTCGACCTGCTCGCCGACGTCGGGTTTCACGTCGCCCGGGACCCGAACGCGACACTCCGCGCCTGCGATGTCGAGGTAGACGAAGTTGTCGCTGCCTGCAACCTCGAGCACGTCGACGGTCGCCGAAATCGTGTTTTCGCCGCTGACACCGTAGTCGATATCTTCGGGACGAATCCCAAGCTCGAGGTCGTCGCTGGCGGTTCCGCGCTCGATTTCCTCGACAATCGACTCCGGCAGGTGGTACTCGAAGCCGTCAGCGACGAGTGTCGACCCCGTCAGTGTCACGTCGAAGAAGTTCATCGCCGGCGAGCCGATGAAATCGGCGACGAACCGATTCGCGGGGTTGTTGTAGACCTCCTCGGGCGGCGCGAACTGCTGGAGTTCGCCCTCGTCCAAGACGACGATTCGGTCGCTCATCGTCAGCGCCTCGTGTTGGTCGTGGGTGACGTAGATCGTCGTCGTCCCCAGTTCCTCCTGGAGGCGCTGGAGTTCGGTCCGCATGTGGACTTTGAGCTTCGCGTCGAGATTCGACAGCGGCTCGTCCATCAGGAAGATTTTCGGATCGCGGACGATTGCCCGGCCGGTCGCAACCCGCTGTTGCTGACCGCCCGAGAGTTCACTCGGCCTGCTCTCGAGTTGGTCGCCGATGCCCATCATCTCCGCCGTCTCCTCGACTCGTTGCTCGATTTCTGTCTCCTCGAGATCCGTCGTCAGCTTCAGCCCGTAGGACATGTTCTTCCGGACGGACATGTGCGGGTACAGCGCGTAGTTCTGGAACACCATCGCAATTCCTCGGTGCTGGGGTTCGACGCCGTTGATGCTCTCGTCGCCGATCCGGATGTCGCCGCTCGTGATCTCCTCAAGGCCGGCGATCATTCGCAACAGGGTCGACTTGCCCGAGCCGGAGGGGCCGACGATGGTGATGAACTCGCCGTCTTCGATGTGGGCGTTGAAGCCCTCGATGGCCACGAAGTCGTCGAGATAGACCTTCCGGACGTCCTCGAACGAGACTGCCGCCGAGTCGCCGCTCGTACTCGCCGGGACGGACGTGTCTACACTCGAGTCATCGGCTGTCGATGCTGCGTCGGTTTCTGGGGTGTCGGTTGCGTCACTCATAGGTGGATGGGAAGTACTGTCGCTGGTTGGGTTCGATGCGGTCGTCTGTGGTCGCCTCGGTGGCGTGATTGATCGGCTGATTCGATGGCGCTGTCCGCTTCCTGCGGGAGTTACGCCGATACTCGCTCACGGCTCGGTCACCTCCGGCCTCGCTCGCGTCTCGGCGGGGGCACTCGGGTGCTCGTCGCTCACTGTTCGATCCGTCTCGAGGTCGAAGTCACCGACGCCGGCGACGAACTCGACGTGCAGCGTGGACGCGACGCCGGCGAACAACAGCACGACGGCGACGGTCAGCAGTGAGCTGACGACGAACAGGACAGCAGTGACGACGCCGACAGCGACCGCACCGACGGCGTGGTGGGCGGTCCACCGGTAGCCGTCGATGACCGCTGCGGGGGCGGACTTGCCCGTTGCCAGTCCGAGCAGGGTTGGCATCGCCACGAGTCCCGCATAGAAGCTCGCGTACGCACAGCCGAGTGCGAGCAGGCCCGCCGTGACGCTCGCGCTGGCAAGATACGCGAGCGTGTAGTTCACCGCGACGACAAGCAGTGCAAACGGGACGAACGCGAGCAGCGTCGCATGGACGAACTGCTCGCGTACGGTCTCGAGCACCGCCGATCTATCGATCCCGTCGGTCTCGTCATCTCGCAGCGAGAGCACGGCGCGGTACGCGCCGACCGTCGCTGGCCCGATTGTCACGAGCGGGACGGCAGCGAGGAACCACGCGAAACTGATCGCGATGATCGAGACCAGATGGTCCCAAACGAACCGGGTCGTCCGCTCGAGCGTGGCGTACATCGGGTCGAGATCGGACGACTGCGTCTCGATCTGTTGGTGTGTCCCCGTCATCTTACTTGGTGGTTCCCTGCATTTCGACGGCGCGCACGAGGTGTTTTTGCATCACAAGGAAGACAATCAACAGCGGAATCGAGGCGATGACCGCCGAGGTCATGATGATACCGGGTTCGGTGACGCCTAAGTTGTCCTGCAGCGTGACGAGACCAATTGGCAGCGTGTACATCGCGTCGTCCTGGAAGATCAACAGCGGCCAGACGAAGGCGTTCCACGTCCAGATGAAGATGAACAGGCCGAGTGCGGCAAGCGCCGACCGCATCAACGGCAAGACGATGTGGCTGAAGATCCGTAGCCTCGAAAAGCCGTCCAGTCTAGCTGCTTCCTCGAGTTCTTCGGGGATGTCCTTGAAGAACTGGACGAGCATGAACACGCCCAGCGGGTTCGCAGCGCTCGGGAGGACGACCCCCCAGACGGAGTTGACGAGACCGAGTTCGCTGACGATAATGTAGACCGGGACGAGATTAACGATGCCGGGCACCATGAAACTCGCCACGATGACTGCGAAGATGACGCGCCGGCCGGCCCACTCGAGGCGGGTCAGCGAGTACGCGATCATCGCGTCGATCAGGATGACGACGGCGGTCGTGATCGCCGCCAGGATGAACGTATTGATGGTCCACTGGACGATCAGCGAGTTCGTCAGCAGGTACTCGTACCAGTAGAGCGTCACGTCCCACGGGATCATGTAGGGGACCTCGGCGTACACCAGATCGCGCGTCATGAACGACGTCGCGAACATATACCAGTACGGAATCAGGAACAACACCGCCGTTCCGTACAACCCGGCGTACAGCGCAATCGTTCGTAGTCGGGTATTCGATAGCGACACGGCCTCGAGTGGGTTTCGTGAGTCGACGCTCATCGCTTATCACCGCTGAGGAAGTAGTAGCTGGTCGCCGAGACGGCGATCAGGATCATAAACAGCACGTAGCCGACTGCGGCTGCATAGCCGAACTCGCGGCCGGTAAAGGCTGTATCGTACAGGTAGAGAACTATCGTCGTCGTCTCGAACGACGGGCCGCCGTCGGTCATGATGAAGGGTTGCCCGAACACCTGGAAGGAGCCGACGAACGTTACGATGACGACAAAGATGAGCGGATTCTGCATCTGCGGGATCGTGATGTCGCGCATCATCCGCCAGGTGCTTGCGCCGTCTAATTTCGCGGCCTCGTAGAGCCGGTCGGGGACGTTCTGGCGGGCTGCCAACAGGATGATGAAGTTAAACGCCAGTTGCCACCAGACCGTCGCAATGGCGAGTGCCGGCATCGCGAGTGTGTGATCGTTCAACCAGTTGCCGCCGCCGACGTAGTACGGAATCAGGCCAGACGCGCTGAAGACTTCCGTCCAGAGCAGGCCGACGACTGCCACCGTTAAGACGTACGGGCTGAAGAAGATCGTCCGCAGCAGCCACTTGCCTTTCACGTCGCGGTTGACACCGAGTGCCAACAGCAACGAGCCGATGACGATTGGTGGCACCGTCAGAATCACGAAGTAGACGGTGTTCCACAGCGCGTTCCAGAAGTCTGGATCGCCCAGCAGAATGCGATAGTTCTCGAGGCCGATGAACTGCGATTGGCCGGGATCGAGTGCGTTCCAGTCGTGAAAGCTCATGTACAGCGCCAACAGGAGCGGCCCGAACAGGAACAGGCCGGCGATGATGAGATACGGCACTGCAAACGAGAGTCCAGCAACTAACTCGCTGACTGACGAGTCCGAGCGATCACGCAGTCCAGAGTCGTCACCGCTCGAGTCCGATTGTTGTGTTGAGTGTGCCATCTATGATCGCCTCTCGAATGTGCGTCGAACGCCGGCAGCGGCGTCCTCGATGACTTCTTCCGGCGTTGCGTTGCCGGCGCGCATGTCATCGAGTGGCTGATAAATCTGTTCCATGTACTCTTCGACGTTCGGCGTGGCCGGCGGCCGGATGAACTGCTCTTCCTCGACCATCGTATAGAACGTCTCGAGGGTGTCGTCCCAGGTCTGTGAGTCTCGCAGTTCATCGCTTTCAATCGCCGCTTCGCTCGCCGGCAGATGTCCAGCATCGTACCCCCACCGGTCGTTGAACTCCTGTGAGAGTAGTCGAACGGTTTCGAACGCATCCTCGAGTTGGGCGTCGGTGCGTTCGTCGCTTTCGGGGATGATCAGCATGTGACTGTCACCAAGCGTGACGGGGTCGTCGGCCTCGGGCATGACGAACGGTTCGGCCAGGCCGAAGTCGAAGCCAGCCTCGCGGACGACGGTCACGTGCCAGGTCCCTTCGATTTTCATGCCGACTTCGCCGCGGTTCCAGGCGTCCCAACCGGTGCCGGGATCGACAGGTGCCCACTCGTGTTCGTGGACCCAGTCGTGCATCTCTTGGACGACTGCCAGCCCGTCCTCGGTATCGAAGGCGGGTTCGTGGGTGTCAGTCAAGAGTTCGCCGCCGCGACCGTGAAGGAGCATCCGCATCGTCTCGGCGTGAAATTCGCCGTCGGGATAGTCGAACGCGTAGTGATCCGTGTTTTCGACGATTGCTTCTGCAGCCTCCTGGAACCGTTCGGGCGTGTTCGGCGGCTCCTCGGGGTCCAGGCCCGCTTCCTCGAAAATCTCTTTGTTGTAGTAGAGCCCGAACGGGTGTGTATCGAGCGGGACGGCGAGCTGTTCGCCGTCGACGACGCCGCCCTGGGCCACCTCCTCGAGATACGGCTCGGTCCCGATTGCGTCGGTCATCGGGACGAGACTCTCCTCGTAATCGCGCATCATCCGCGAGTGCATCACGGCCACGTCCGGCGGATTGCCACCGACCATCGACGTATAGAGACGGCCGTAGTGTTCGTCCCACGGGACTCGCTGGCGGTTGATCTGGAGATCGTACTCGTCGCCGTCGTTGATCTCGTCGACCATTGCCTCCATGACGTCGCCGTCCCCGCCGCCAAACAGCGTCCAGTATTCGACGCCGTCCTGTGTGCTACCGAGGTAGCCGGTACACCCGGCGACGCTCGCGAGGCCCGCAGTTCCCGTCGCCTGTAACAGTCGGCGACGGCTTACACCTCGTCTCGAGTCAGGGTCGGGTGGACGAACCAACGTCTCACCGCTATCGCTGTTTCCCGTTGGCATACCACTATATGAATTAAACATCGCATATGTATGTTCCGGTCGTTCGAACCGATAGCGGACGACTCGGACGCGATAGTCGCCAGGCGAGCAATAGCGGTTAGGAGTGGCAATCAGCACCGGCTGATGTCTCCGGCCTCGAGACGGGAGATTCTCGAAAACAGGGCTCGAGAGCGGTCAGAACGCGCTGTCGGCGAAGCCGCCGTCGACGGTGAGGACTTCGCCGGTGACGAACGAGGAGGCGTCGCTTGCGAGGTAGATCGTCGCGCCGATCAGTTCCTCGCGGTTGCCAACGCGCCCGAGCGGCGTTCGGTCGTCGATTTTCTCGCGCTTTTCGGTGCCCTCGGCGTAGGTGTCTTGGTTCTGTGGCGTGATGAAAAAGCCGGGCGCGATGGCGTTGACGCGGATTTCGGGGGACAGCTCCTTTGCGGACGCGCGGGTGAACGCTTCGACACCGCCTTTGGCGGCCGAGTATGCCGGCAGATTCCCCATCGCGAGTCGCGCCGCAAGCGAGGAGATATTGATGATGCTCCCGCCGTCGTCCATTGCGGGTGCGAACGTCTGGGTGATCCGACGCACGCCATCGAGTTGCACGTCGGTCACGAAGTCCCAGTCGTCGTCGCTGATCTCGAGGACGCGCTCTCGAGAGATTGCGCCCGCCGATGAGACCACGATATCGACGCCGCCGAGGGTGTCTTCGACGACCTCACGGAGGGCCTCGAGCGAGTCAGGATCCGTCACGTCGCTTGTTACACGGGCCGTCGTTGCGCCCTGGTCCTCGAGCAAGTCGGCTGTCTCGTTGACGGCGTCTTCGGAGCGACTCGTTGCGATGACATCTGCGCCGTCGGCGGCGAGTCCGACAGCGATTGCTTTCCCGAGGCCGCTCGTCCCGCCGACGACAACAGCGCGTTTTCCGTCCACAGTGACCGGCGTGTGCGTATACGAGTCCATACGCCAGATACACACATGCACTGGTATGAACGTTTTCATAAGTGGAAAGGCCACACAGTGCAGGTCGAATTCGACGCGGGCCGCGACCTGTTCAATCGACCACAAGGCTGGCGGGGGAGTCACCGCTGACGCCGCCGTGGAGTGCGCGCTGTCCGCGTACGAGGTTGCAACTGCTGGGGACTTGATCCTCGTCGACCGACCACTGTTCGTTCGCTGTGATGGTTCGTTCTAACCGGATGGAACCGTAGTTGGAAGTAAAATATGAATGATGTTCCGTTCAGAACGGATCGAGTTCTAGAGGGATACCAGACTCTAGTGTACAGTATTCGAAGAATGTTATCGGTCTCGTATGTGTTTAAAGACTGTTATATCATCCGGAGCTACCGGATGGACACGAACCCAGACCGTGTACATCGAATGCGTATTGGCAGGCCGTAAAACCGATACGCGCTCGAGCGAAAGACTCGAGACAAGACACATATGCCAACCGATCCATCGATCCGCGTCGGCGTTCGCACGCGCTCGCTCGCGGAGCCACGGCTGCAGTACATCCGCCAGCTCGGCGCAACCGACATCTTCATCGACCACGCCGATACCGACGAGGAGCCGGACGAGTTCAACGACCGCGATGCCGGTGCGACACTCGCCGTCGGCCGCGACGAAATCCCGACCGTCGACGCCCTCGAGGCGGCCAAAGAGCGAACCGAGGCGGCCGGACTCTCCCTGACTGGTATCCAGTCGCTGCCGTACTCGCTGTACGGCGACATCATGTTCGGCCGTGACGGACGCGAGGAGGCACTCACGCAGATCACGACCCTCATTCGGAACCTCGGCGAGGCGGACATCCCGATCCTGGGCTATCAGTGGAATCCACGCGGCGTCGTGCCGATGCGAACGGGAACCGTTGACCTGCGCGGCGACGCGCAGGGGACGGCGTTCGACTACGACCTGCTCGAGGCTCCCGACGAACTCGCACCGGGACTCGACCGCGAGTACACCGAAGCCGAGTTCTGGGACAACTACGAGGAATTCCTCGAGACGGTTCTCCCAGTCGCCGAGGAGGCCGGCGTCGAGATGGCGCTGCACCCGGTCGATCCGCCCGTCCTCGAGTCGATGTGTGGGATTCCGCGGCTCTGTCGGAGCGTCGAGGCCTTCGAGCGAGCGATGGGACTCGTTAAAAGTGAGAACCATAGCTTGAAGCTCTGCCTGGGTTGTTTCTCGCAGATGGGCGAAGACGTGACAGAGGTGTTGCGGACGTTCGGCGAACACGACCAGATCGGTTTTATCCACTTCCGAGACGTCGTCGGCACGGTCCCGAAATTCCACGAGACGTTCGTCGACGAGGGCAACTTCGAGACGACCGGGGTCATCGAAACCTTAGACGACATCGGCTACGACGGCGTCGTGATTCCGGATCACGTCCCCGAGATGACCGACGACACGGACTGGCGACACCGCTCGCGCGGGTACACCGTTGGCTACCTGCGCGGCGTGATCGACACCGTGCAGTGAGTTCGGTCGCAATCTATCATTTCATAGTAACAACTGCAAGTCAGTGGACACCTGACCGCCAGATGGCTCGAGGATCAGGTGTAAACCGTTGCAGTGCCTACTAGAGTCCGGTGTCGCCGGACAACTGTTAAATAGATCGTGTACATAGAGGTGTGCAAATGGCACACAATGCACGCTCCCCGGTGCAGGCTGCGGCAACGACGTTTCACATCATCGAGACGCTGCACGAGTTGAATGGTGCAGGCGTCGCCGAACTCGCAGCCGAACTCGAGATGCCAAAGAGTACCGTTCACGACCACCTGCAGACGCTGACCAGCGCCGAGTACCTGATCAACGACAACGGCACCTACCACGTCGGCGCGCGCTTTCTCGAGTTGGGCGGGTTCGCGCGCAGTCAGATGAAACTGTATCAGGTTGCCTCGCCCGAACTGAAGAAGCTCGCGGACGAAACCGGCGAGCACGCGAATCTGATGATCGAAGAACACGGGAAGGGTATCTTCCTGAACAAGTTCAAAGGCCAGGACGCCGTGACGCTCGATACCCACATCGGCAAGCGCGTCCACCTGCATACGACCGCGCTCGGAAAGTCGATTCTCTCACAGCGCCCGGAGTCCGAAGTCGACGAAATCATTGAACGCCATGGTCTCCCCGGCGTCACCGAACAGACTGTGACGGACCGCGAGGAACTCAAGACCGAACTCGAGGAGATTCGCGAGCGCGGCTATGCAATCGACGACGAAGAGCGCGTCCTCGGGATGCGCTGTGTTGCGGCACCGATCTGTGACGAAGACGAGACGCCCCTCGGCGCGATCAGTGTCTCCGGGCCGACCAACCGATTCAACGACTCGGTGTTCGAAGACGAAATCCCCAAACACGTCCTGAGCACCGCGAACGTGATCGAGGTCAACATGACCTACTCGTAAGTATCGACACAGCACTGTCTGTGGCGTTTCTACTGCACGAAGACAGACGGATGCGAGTCCGCCTCGAGTCGATTAGAGTTCGTCGAAGACGAACTGGTTGTGCGCCGTTCCGTCGTGGTCCCAGAGGATGATGTTCGTCCCGGGCGCTTCGTTCGCACCCTCGACATCGAACCCTTGATCTGCGCCGTCAGGATGGATCGTGTAGACGAACTCGCCATCCGGGGTGAAGATGGGCTCGAGCGACCAGCGCTGGTGGGCTGCGCCGGTATCCTCGGCGACGACGACGCTCTGGCCGTCGTCGATGTCGCCGTCTTCGACGCTCAGGACCTCGCCAGTCCCCTCGAGTTCGATGCGGTAGAGATCGCCATCTTCCTCGACGATCCAGCGCTGGTCGTCCGCGCCGTCCCACTCGTCCATGACGACATTGTCGCCATCAGCCGTGACGGGCATACCGGTGTGGTTCGCGTTCAGCCGATAGGTGCCGGCATCGACCGTCTCGAGGTCGATGCTGCCCTCGCTGGCCTGGGTCTTGTCGATAACGTACGAGAGCGTGAGATTCTCGCCGGGGTCTGTCTCCCACTCGATGACGAGGTCCCACGCGTCGCCAGTCCACTCGAAGTAGTGTGACCAGGCCGTCGGACTGGAGGGTGCTTCCTCGAGTTCGGCGCGCAGGTCGAAATCGGCGTTGAACCGCTCGTGAATGTCGCTGATGCGTGCGGCTTCCTCGCCGCCGCTCGTGAGCGTGACTGTGCCCGAGGCGTAGCCGCCGCCGAGGTTGTCGCGGACGATGGTGTTCAGCGCGTTGACTTCGATGTTCTCCTCGCCGGCGTCGCGAACGTCGTTGTTGACGATGCGGCCGTTGCGGCCGAAGAACTCGATGCCGCGAGTCTGGGTCGGGTCGTCCGGCGCGCCGTCGCCGTCGGGAAGGGTGATCTCGGCGCGTTCCTCCTCGGAGAGATCGTCGACGATGTGAAGGTTCGACACCGAGAATCCGTTTGCGGTCGAGGTAACGCCGGCGCGGACGACGTTTTTGACGAGTCCGCCCTGAATCGTGATGTTCTCGACGGCGTCGACGACGATACCGTGGTATCGCGCGCCGATGATGTTGACTTCGCCAATCGTGATCTCGTTGGAATCGGTCGTGAGGTGAATCCCACGCGGGGCATCCCGGCTGACGACCTGCCCGACGGAGACGTTCTCACAGCCGTTTGCACAGCGAAAGGTCGCATACCAGGTCGGCGACTCGGGGTTTTCGCCGACGACGTTGTTGACCGCTGCGTTTTCTGTCTCGTTCAGAATCACGGCAGAGCCCTCCATGTCGACACCGATGACCTGATCGATCACGACACGTTCGGCGTCGTACGTCTCGACGGCGTGGTGGCGGCCGCCCTCGACGTAGACCGAACTGATGAAAATGTCCGACGTGGGGTCGTCTCGAGCGCGGGCGTCGATTCGAACGGCTTCGAAGAACGAACCGACCCAGCCCGGATCTGCCAGAATCTCCTCGCGGCTGGCGTCGGGATCGAACGAGGTTGGCGGCCAGCCGGGGGCGTCGACCTCCCAGTAGTAGTCGAAGCCGTCGGTGTCGCTAAAGCGAATGTCGATGTCGCCGAGCCTGATGTCGTCGGTGTCCTGAATCCAGATTCCGAACCGCGGATTCCCACGGACCGTCAGGCGCGGGATTTCGATTGCCTCTTCGTCGAAGGCACGGATCGGAATCACCATCGGCTGGTCGCCGGTGTCTTCGACGTAGATCGTCCCCTGAACGTCCAGGATGGTGTAACTCGGCAGTTCGATCTGCGTGAGGTCCTCCGCTGGGCCGAGCGTCCCCGACGCGGTGACCAGAACCGTTTCCTTCTCGGTCCGACCCTCGCTCAGACTGTCGACGGCGGTCTGAATTGCCTTCCGGTAGTCCGTCCCGCTGTAGACGGTCGTCTCAGCGGTATCAGCGTGATAGATTCCTTCGTCGTCCTCCCAGACGACGACCTCGGGCGTCCGGGCCGGTGTGTGAACGTGTCCCGTCTGGAGTCGCTCGAGGTTGTACAGTCCGTTGTCGCCCGCATCCACGTCCGCGTCCCACTCGTACCACGGTTGATTCCCGGTGACGGGGCCGTCGCCGTTGGCTTCGCCTCGAGCGCTCGCCGACCCCGAAAGCGCGACGCCAAGGCCGGTTGCACCGAGCATCGCCAGTGCCCCGCGTCGCCCGAGCGACAGCCCGGACGGCTCCGTGTTCGGTCGGGAGTGTTTCCGCCCCTTGCTTCCGTTCGCGTTCGTCTGCTTTGGACTGTGCTGTCCAGCGTGATTGCTATCGTTGCCCATGTTAATTACTGTCGCTCCTGCGACAGCGTAACGCTCAATATATCATTATATAATATTTTCGTCTTAGAATAATTGTGTTGGTTCCGCGTCACCACTGTGACGACTATGCTGTTCAATAGCAAGACCCAAATCCCAGCCCGCGGTAACACCACGCAAGCAATGGCGACACTAGAGACGTTCGAAACGAACCTCGAGGCGGTCCGAACCCGGATCACTCGAACGAACACGGCAGGATTCACGGACACAATTGCTGCCGTCATCGACGACCCGGCTGTCGGCGTCGAACTGCCGTTCGAGGACCTCTCGCTTGCGGAGACGGGCGTCGTTTGCAACCCAACACCGACACAACTTCGCGAGGCCGCCTGTGGCGTGACGGCCGCGACGCTCGGCGTCGCAGACTACGGCTCCGTCATCCTCGAGTCGACGCCAGACGGTGCGGAGCTGTCGGCGCTGTTCCCCGAAACACACGTTATCGTCATCCGTGAGAGCGACGTCGTTCCCGACATGACCGCAGCGTTCGAGACCATGGGCGAGCGATTCCGCGAGGGGCGAAACGACGCCGTCATCGCCACCGGCCCGAGCGCGACCGCCGACATGGGCGAACTCGTCCACGGCGTCCACGGCCCGCGCGAAACGCACGCGATCATCGTGGAGGACGACTGATGGCAGCCGACCGAGCCCAAAAGGCAGAACGCATCCGGCATCTGCTGGCCACCGAGGGCGCAAGCGTCGAGGAGAACGCCCGCGGCTTCAACGACGGCCGCTACGAATCCGTTGCCCGACTCGAGGAGTACGAGGACTACAAGGACCGAGCGCGGGCGATCAAAGAAGACGCAATCGAGCACCTCCCCGACCTGATCGAGCAGGTTCGCGAGACGGTCGAAGCCAACGGCGGGACGGTCTATCTCGCCGAGGACGCTGCGGATGCCAATCGCTACGTTCGCGAGGTCGCCAGCGACACGGAGGCCGACACCGTCGTCAAATCGAAGTCGATGACGACCGAAGAAATCGAACTCAACGAGGCACTCGAGGCCGAAGGCAGCGAGGTCTGGGAGACTGACCTCGGCGAGTTCGTCCTGCAGGTCGCCGAGGAGGCCCCGAGTCACCTCGTCGCGCCGGCAATTCACCGCTCGTGTGAGGACATCGCCCACCTGTTTAACGAACACTTCGACACGGACGAGGACCTCGAGACGGCCCAGGAACTCACCGACTTCGCGCGGGAGTACCTCGGCGATCAGATCCGCGAGGCGGACCTCGGCATTACCGGCGCGAACTTCGTCACGGCGGATACGGGGACGATGGCGCTGGTGACCAGTGAGGGCAACGCCCGCAAGACCGTCGCCGTGCCGGACACCCACGTCGCAGTCGCGGGCGTCGAAAAGATCATTCCGACGTTCGAGGACCTCCAGCCGTTCGTCGAACTCATTGGCCGTTCGGGGACGGGCCAGGATATCACCTCCTACGTCTCGCTGTTCTCGCCACCGGTGTCGACGCCGCCAGTCGACTTCGAGAGCGACGAGCCGATCGCCGACGATCCGGATGACCGGGAGTTCCACCTCGTCTTGCTCGACAACGGCCGGATGGACATGCGCGAGGACGACCAGTTGCGCGAGACGCTGTACTGCATCCGCTGTTCGGCCTGTGCGAACTCGTGTGCGAACTTCCAGTCCGTCGGCGGCCACGCCTTCGGCGGCGAGACCTACACCGGCGGCATCGCGACCGGGTGGGAAGCCGGCGTCCACGGCCAGGACAGCGCCGCGGAGTTCAACGACCTCTGTACCGGCTGCTCGCGCTGTGTCAATCAGTGTCCGGTCAACATCGACATCCCGTGGATCAACACCGTCGTTCGCGACCGGATCAACCACAGCGGCGAGGACGGCCAGTTCGACTTCCTCGTCGAGGGACTCACACCCGACGCAGAACCAGCCGGACTCGATCTCCAAAAGCGGTTCTTCGGAAACTTTTCGACGCTCGCGAAACTCGGCTCCGCGACCGCGCCGCTTTCGAACTGGGGAGCCGATCTCTCGCCCTCGAGGTGGCTCATGGAGCGCGTCCTCGGCATCGACCGGCGGCGCGAACTTCCGCGGTTCGAACGCGAGACGTTCGTCGAGTGGTTCCGCAACCGCGACGTCCCCCGCTCTGTCGACGCCGACTACCACGCCGTTGTCTATCCCGACCTCTACACGAATCACGTCCGGACCGAGCGCGGGAAAGCCGCCGTTCGAACGCTCGAGGCGCTCGGCGTCGCCGTCGAAGTACCCGATGTGGCTTCCTCGGGACGCGCACCGCTCTCGCAAGGGATGGTCGACACCGCTGCGGGTCACGCTGACGAGGTTGCAGCCGATCTCGAGTCCTATCTCGAGGCGGGCTACGACGTGGTCGTCATCGAGCCGAGCGATCACGCGATGTTCCAGCGGGAGTACGAGAAACTGCTCTCCGAGGAACAGCACGAGTCACTCGCAGACCGGAGCTACGAGGTGTTCGAGTACATCTACGGGCTTCTCGAGAACGGCGCTGATATCTCCGAGTTACGGAACGCTGACCGAGGCGCGACCGAGGAAATCGCCTACCACTCACACTGCCAGCAGCGCACGCTCGGCCTCGAGTCGTACACGACGGCCGTCCTCGAGGACCTCGAGTACGACGTGCTCACCTCCGATGTGGAGTGTTGTGGCATGGCCGGCAGTTTCGGTTACAAGAGCGAGTACTACGAACTGAGTATGGACGTGGGGAGCCGTCTCGGCGAGCAGTTCGAGACGCCCGAGGCAGCGGATCGGACCGTCGTCGCCAGCGGAACGTCCTGCCTCGAGCAACTGGATTCACTGTTGACGCGCCAGCCTCGCCACCCGATTACGCTCATCGAACCACCGAAATCGTAGCGCGATGGTTGTAGTCGGTGATTCTGGATTTATGTGAACCGTTGGCGTCTCTTCCAGTGCGACCACCACCGTCTTGTGGTCACTGGCCAATCAGGACAACAGACTATCTCACTGTCTCACAGTGGTGCCTGTGGAGAGAGCGTCCTTCCTGTCCGGTGGCTTCGGCTGTTCGTTGACCCATGGAGGGATGCGTTCTGTGCTCGGCCACTCGAGGAACCGCTCGGAGAGCGCCTGCACTAACCCGCAGTTCGACTTTCTCTCCGTTCATCTTGTGTCACTGTGTCCCACAGATGTCCGTTATCACCGGACGAAGGCCAAGCCGAGCGCTCTGGTGCAATAACAGCGTTCTGTGATGAGGTTCCCAGTTACACTTGAGTAGATACACATGTATTTACTACCGTATGAATGTAATATCTCGAGCAAAGTCTGTCGTCTTTCTCGTCGTCAGGTCCGGTTGTCCCGGATTTAGATTCGTGATGTATTGATGCTCGTTCCGGTAAAACGGTGGCTACAGGAATTGAAACGCCCGTAGTGCATTGATTCGGTTATCCCGGACGTAAGACAACCAGCCCGTCATTTTCTGGAAGGGTAAGTATCTTTACATAATGTTTTTCACCTCCCCCAGCATCGGCATAGCTACCGGAACGTTCCGGTAACTGGCACCACTTCACCAACCGCACCTTGCGGTCCCTGGCATATTCACCGGCGGCGGGAACTCCCCCTCTCGCCGCAGTCTCGGCCGGCCGGGAACAGGAGCCACGACGTGTGCGCCGCGACATCGCATACGTCGAACGGTCCCGGCCTCGAGATCTGCCAGTCGAATCCTGTCACTCCTCAGCGACGGGTGAGTCCGACTCAACTGCCCACGAGAGCGAACAGCGACTTTGAAGGACTATGCTGTCTAATCCTGTGTCAATGACACACCACGTCACCTGCACGCTGTACGGTCCCCTGCGAGAGATCGTTGGCACGAAATCACTCGAGCGAGAAATCGACGATGAGGCCACCGCTGGCGGCGTGTTCGACGACCTCGTTGCGGAGTATCCCGACCTGCGAGCGCTGCTGTTCGACGAGGACGGGACGTTCAGCGATTCCGTGAGCGTCATGAAAAACGGCCGGAACGTCGCCTTCGAGGACGGCGTCGATACCGCACTCGAGGATGGCGATACGCTCAGTGCGTCGCCGCCGGCAGAAGGTGGCTCCGAGCGGTAACGGGACTGGTTAGTCCGCCGTCGCTTCCGACTCGAGGGCGTCAGTCGGCACCGTGCCGTCGTCGTTCCAGCCGCGCAGTTCGTAGTACTCCTCGATTGAAGACTCGAGATCCGGCAGGTCGTATGGGAGTCGGTCTTCGGCGGCGTCGTAGCCACGCTGGTTTCGGAAGTGACGCTCGAGTTCGACGACGCGCGAGCCAACCTCGAGGAGGTCGTCATAGTCGGCGTCGAACAGGAGTTCGAAGCGCTCGCCCTCGACGGCGCGGCCGACGCCGAACTGGCAGATGATGCCACAGTCGCGGAAGGCGTTGCGGTTTTCGTTTTCGATCACGAGTCCGGCTTTGCCTGCGGTCCCCTGTGGGTCGATCTCACCGCCGTACTCGTCGCCGAGCGTCGTCGAGTACATGTGGTCGCCGCCGCGGTTCGCCACAGCGTAGGAGAGTCCCTGGCCGTGGAGTGCGCGGCCGTCGTGGGCGGCGAACTCCATGCCCTTGACAGTGAAGTTCTCGACGCCGAGGTCGTCGTGGATACGAGCAACGCCCTCCGCGAGCTGGTCGCCCTCGTCCTCGCGGAACGCGATTTTCTCGAGAAGATCGTGGACGAGCTCGGCGTTGCCGAACTCGTCGTTGGCTGCGAGGTAGGCTGCAACGGTGACGCCGGCCGAGATGGTGTCCATACCGTACTGGTCGCACAGCTCGTTGGACTTCATCAGGTCGACGATGTCGCCGACGCCACAGTTCGAGCCCAGCGAGTAGACCGTCTCGAGTTCGGGGCCTTCGGTTTCAACGCCGCGTTCTTCGTCCTTGGTCGGGAGTTTACACGCAAAGGCACAGACCGAACAGGAGGCCTTCGTGTACTTTTTCTCCTCGATGGCGTCGCCGTGGATCTGGTCGATGTCTTCGAACGACTGCTCGGAGAAGTACCGCGTCGGGAACGAAAAGTTGTCGTTGACGAACTCGACGGAACTGGACGTTCCCTGCCGGCGCATCATGTCGTCGCTGGTCGCGGCCTCCCGATGGACCGTCGAGTGAATCTCCTCGGCGTCTGCTGGCATCTCGAGGTCGGGCGCGGAGTCGCCCTGGAACGAGATGCACTTGACGTTTTTCGCGCCCATGACCGCACCGAGACCGCCGCGGCCGAACGCGCGACTGTCGTAGGTCATCACGCAGGCGAAGCGAACGCCGTTCTCGCCGGCGGGACCGATGGTCGCGAGGTTCTCGGCCTCGAGGCCGTGGCGGTCGTTCATCGCGGCCGTGACCTCGGTGACAGTGGCTTCCTCGAGTTCGGGCACTGCCTCGAATTCGACGCCCTCGTCGGTGACGTGGACGGCGAGCAGTTCGTCGCTTTCACCGACGAGTTCGACGGCGCTGTGACCAGTGTCGACGAAGTTTCGCGAGAGGTAGCCACCAGCGTTGGCGGAGGCGACGCCGTCTGTCAGCGGCGAGAGCGCGGTACAGTTCATTCGGCCGGTAAAACTCATCTGGGATTGCTGGAGTGGGCCAGCCGAAAGGTAGAAGCGATTTTCAGGCCCGTAGGGGTCTGCATCGAACGGAATGCGGTCGTGGGCAAGTTTGGTTGCGACACCGCGACCGCCGACGAACGCCTCGAGTTCCTCGTCGATGGATTCGGTCACCGACGACCGCTCACCGACATCAATCGAGCACAGCGTTCCTGTAGCGTGTAGCATATCATGATCGATGCAACAGATAGGCAAAAAGCTAGGGATTATCGAGGATCGACTCGAGTCGTTTGCCGGTATTTCTCACCTCGGACAGCAGCGAGCAAACAGACTAATAGTCATGCGTACTAGCTGTTCAGCACATGACCGAAACGGACGCAGACGGGGTCGCGATACGCGGGACGGACGGCCGCGAGAGCGACGGGACAGACCGTGCGGCGACCACCTCGCTCGTAACCGACTCGGCTGCACCAATTCGGTACGTCGGCGATGAGTCGGTCGTCGACATCGCAACCGGCGACCTACAGGACGATATCGAGCGCGTGACGGGCCATCGACCGGCCCGCGAACACGGCCTCGAGGACTGCGGTGAGCGAGCCATCGTCGTTGGAACGTACGGCGTCAACGATGCCTTTGATCGCGCGCTCGAGCAGATTTTCGCGACTCACGAGAGCGGAGACGATTTCGGACTCGAGGGGCCGGAGAGCTACCTCATCGCTGCGGACTCAGCAGCCGGTGCTTCCGACGCCGCCGTCCCGTTTGACGCCGAGGAGGTGTTGCTCATCGCCGGCAGTGATCCCCGTGGGACGGCCTACGGCGTCTACGAATTTGCACGGAAAATCGGCGTTTCGCCGTGGTACTGGTGGGCAGATGTCCCGACTGCAGACCACGACGAATTACACGTCCAGTGCGGCCTCGAGCGGTCGGGTCCGCCGTCGGTTCGATATCGCGGCGTGTTCATCAACGACGAGGATTTCGGCATTCGCGAGTGGGCACAACAAACCCACGAACCCGAGGTGCCGGACGGAATCGGGCCGAAAACGTACGAACGGCTGTTCGAACTGCTCTTGCGGCTCAAAGCGAACACGATCTGGCCGGCGATGCACGACGGGACGAAGGCGTTCTATTTCTGTGACGGGAACAAGGAGGCCGCCGAACGCTATCACATCGTCGTCGGAACCTCTCACTGCGAGCCGATGCACCGGAACAACGTCGGCGAGTGGGACGCTGACGCGCTCGGCGAGTGGAACTACGAGACTAACGCCGAGACGATCCGTCAGTACTGGACCGACCGCGTGGAAGACGTCGCCGGCGCAGAGAACATGTTCACCATCGGGATGCGCGGCATTCACGATTCGGGGATGCCCGGCGGTGACACGCTCGAGGAGCGCGCCGACTTGCTTCAGCAGGTGATCGACGATCAGCGTGAGATTCTCGAGGCCCACCACGAGTCGCCGGTCGAGTCCGTCCCGCAAATTTTCTGTCCGTATAAGGAAACGCTCGAGATCTATCGCAGTGGCGTCGACGTTCCCGACGACGTCTGTCTCGTCTGGCCCGACGATAACTTCGGGTTCATGCGTCGGCTGCCGAGGGCGGACGAGCGGGAGCGAGCCGGCGGCCACGGCGTCTACTACCACCTCTCCTACTGGGGCCGCCCGCACGACCACCAGTGGCTCTGTACCATCCCGCCCGCGCTGATCCGACAGGAACTGGTGCGAGCCTATCGCCACGGCGCTGACACGCTCTGGATCGCCAACGTCGGCGACCTCAAACCCGCCGAAAAAGAGACCGAGTACTTCCTCGAGTTGGCCTGGGATCTCGAGGGGACCGCGGCGCGTTCGGAGACGGAGTGGCTGGCAGACTGGGCTGCCCGCGAGTTCGGACCGGAACACGCAGACGACATCGCAGACGTACTTTCGGAATACTACCGACTCGCGCTCGCGCGAAAGCCCGAACACCTCGGCTGGAACAGCGTCTATCCGAACACCGAGAAGAACGAACCCGAGTTCAGCGCGATTGCACACGGCGACGAGGCCGAGCGCCGACTCGAGGACTACGAACGGATCGACGAACGAGCCGCCGATATCGCATCGTCGCTGCCCGACGACGCACGGACAGCGTTTTTCCACCTCGTCGAGTACCCGATTCGAGCGTCGCGGGCGATCAACGAGGGCGTGCTCACGGCGATGCGAAGTCGTCTCTATGCAGGACAGGGACGAACGGGCGCTGAGAGGTACGCCCAGTACGCCGATAACGCGTTTGCGCACCTCGAGGCGGCGACGAGACAGTACAACGCGACATCGGACGGCAAGTGGCGACGAATGATGTCCGCGAGCCCGCGGGAGTTGCCCGCGTTCGACCTGCCTGCAACCGGCGGCGTAACCGACGAGCAGGCACCGACGCTCGAGGTGACCGCCGAAGGTGAGAGTGGCGTCGCTGGCACCGGACCACAATCCCGACAAGTGCCGACAGTCGTCCAGGGACTCGAGCGCCGACGGTTCATCGACTGCTACAATCGCGGTTCGGGAGAAATCGAGTGGGAGGCGACGACCGACCCCGAGTGGCTCTCCATAGCGCACACGTCGGGGACGTTTGAGGACGAGGAGCGCCTCTGGGTCGGTGTCGACTGGGACGATGCGCCCGCCGAACCAGCGACTGGGACGATACAGCTCACTGGCGCTGGTCGCGAACTCGAGGTGTCGGTGCCGATTCAGCCGCGGCCGCTGTCGGCGGTCGGCGACAACGAACCCGAGGCTCGTACGCCACTGTTCATCGAATCGAACGACCGGATCGCACTCGAGGCCGAGCAGCCGACTGCACTCGAGCAGGGCGACACCCGTTGGGAAGCCGTCGACGGACTCAGTCGAACGACCGGGAAAACGATGGTGAGCCGGCCGATTGACGGCCCGCGACTCGCCGACGCCGAGACTCTCACGGCGGACGCGGCCCGCCTCGAGTACGACCTCGAGATTTTGAGTGCGGTTGCGGAGGTGTGTGTCGAAGTCCATCTCCTGCCGACGCACGCGCCGACCGACGAGACGCCCCACCGGTACGCCGTTGCAGTTGACGACGAGGAGCCGACAGTCGTCGACTTCGACGCGAACGGCGGCGAGCACGACCCGCAGTGGCAGGAAAACGTGCTCCGCTCGAGTGTTCTCTCACGAACGCACCACGAGGTGTCAGCTCCCGGCCGGCAGACGCTCTCGGTGTACGCGGTCGATCCGAGCGTCGTCATCGACCGCATCGTCGTCTCCACGGGCGACGACACCCGGCGGTCGTATCTCGGCCCTCGCGACACTCGAGACAGACGACTCGAGTGACAGCGCTACGTCTGTTTCTGGTATGCAAAGAACAATGTGTGTGACTGGCACACTATCCGCTATGAGTCTCGAAAAACTCCCGCGGCTCGGGTTGGGAACGTACTCCGAAGGCGACCGCGAGCAGTGGACCGACCGCGTCCAGACGGCCCTCGAGGTCGGCTATCGCCACGTCGATACGGCACAGGGGTACGGCAACGAGGCGTATCTCGGCGACGGACTCGCGCAGACGAGTGTCGACCGCGACGGGATATTTCTCGCGACGAAGGTCGATCCGGGGAACCTCGCATACGAGGACGTGATCAACTCGGTCGAAGACAGCCTCGAGCGCCTGCAGACGGAGTACGTCGATCTGTTGTACGTCCACTGGCCAATCGACACCTACGACGCCGAGGAGACGCTGTCGGCGTTCGACGAGTTGCGCGACCGCGGGCTGATCCGTCACGTTGGGGTCTCGAACTTCGAACCGGACCAACTCGACCGTGCGCGTGACGTTCTGGACGCCCCGATTGTCGCTCACCAGGTTGAATGCCATCCGTTCCTCCAGCAAGACGAGTTGCGAGCGTACGCCCGCGAGCACGATCACTGGCTCGTCGCGTTCTGCCCGCTCGCGAAAGGCGAGGTGTTCGGAACGTCGACCGACCGCGACATCGACGACCCGTTCGCGACGCCGATCACGTTCGACGTCTCCGCCATTCCGGACATCGCCGACAAACACGATACGACGCCCGCACAGGTGTCGCTTGCATGGTTGCTCTCGAAAGAGAACGTCGCCGCGATTCCAAAGGCCAGTTCTGCGGCCCATATGCGTGACAATCTCGAGGCACAACACCTCTCGCTTGAGCAGGCAGATCTCGAGCGGATCGACGCCCTCGAGCACGAGCACCGACTCATCGATCCGGAGTTCGGCCCCTGGAATCAGGAGCGCGCATAACGGACGTGTCCGGCGTCGGGTGCCGCCTTCCGAACCATTACGTATGTGGTGTGTGAACGACCCCTATGAACGTACTCGTTATCGGCGGCACGGGATTGATCAGCACCGGGATCGTTCGACAGCTAGTCGAGGCGGGCCACGACGTGACGGCGTTTCACCGCGGCGAAACCACAAAACCGCTGCCTGACTCGGTCGAGCACATCTACGGCGACCGGACGGAGTACGATGAGTTCGAGGCACGGATGGCTGACCTCGAGGTCGAGTGTGTAATCGACATGGTCTGTTTCCAGCCTGCGGATGCTCGAAGTGCAATTCGGGCGTTCGAGGGGGAGATCGAGCAGTTCATTTTCTGTAGTACAGAGTCGGTCCACAGCCGTCCGTTCGAGTCGATGCCAGTCGGCGAAGACGCACCACGAGCACCGGCGACGACGGACTACGGCGCGAACAAAGCCGACTGCGAGGACCTGTTCATGGACGCCCATCACGACGGCGCATTCGAGACGACGATCATCCGCCCCTGGTCGACCTACGGCGAAGGCGGCTCGATCTTGCACACGTTCGGCACCGAAACGTACTACATCGACCGAATCCGCCGTGGGAAGCCGATTGTCGTCCACGGCGACGGCAGCGGCGTCTGGGGCCCGTGCCATCGAGACGATGTCGCTCGAGCGTTCGTCAACGCCGTCGACAACGAGCGGGCGTTCGGTGAGGCCTATCTCGTCACGAGCGAGGAGAACATGTCCTGGCGGCAGTACCACCGCCGAGTTGCCGAGGCACTCGATGCGCCCGAGCCGGACCTCGTACAGATTCCGACCGATATCTTGCGGGCGGTCGCCCCGGACCGAACCACCCATCTCGAGGACTTTCTCCAGTACAGCGCCGTCTTCGATAACACGAAGGCCAAACGGGACCTCGACTTCGAGTACACGGTCGACTGGGAGACGGGCGTCGAGCGGACGGTTGCGTGGCTGGACGATCACGACGAAATTCAGGATAGCGACGCCGTCCCGTTCGATGATCGCCTCATCGACGCGTGGGAGAACGCACGCGCCGACGTTCTCGCTCAGTTTGAAGTGTCGTAGTGGTACTATAGTAGCCACTGCAAGTCAATGCACACCTGATCGCCAGACGGATGCGCGGTTCGGAACGAACGGAGTGAATGAGAACCGCGGGTTAGCGAGTGGGGAGGTACGACCCGTGAGCAGGCTCGGAGATCAGTGTGTAACTAGTTGTAGTTGTTACTATAGCTTGAATCCCCGGCTAGCGAAGGTTTTTGTGTCCATCGACGGAGGAACATGCCATGGCGACACACCTCACACAGGGACCGGACGCTGGTCGAACCTGGCCGGCCGAACGGGAGACGACAACCGATCCGGTGACGGGCGCGACCGTCCACCGACTGACGACGCATCCAGCGGGTGACTGGCATCTGTACTTTACCGAACCGGCGTTTTACGACGACGGCGACCGGCTCCTGCTGCGTTCGGACCGGGGCGACACCCGAAACCTCTACTCGATTTCCCTCGAGTCAGGCGAACTCACGCAACTGACCGATCTTCCCCACGATATCGGCGGCGTCACGCGGTTTCCGAACCATCCCGTTGCGCTCTTCTGGTGTGACCAACACCTCGTCTCGCTCGACCTCGAGACGCGCGCACTCGAGACCCACTACACGCTGCCCGCGGGGTACAACGGGGGCCATCTCGGTGGGACGGCAGATGGAACCCGAGCCGTCGCTGCGATCTCGGAACAACTCGACCTCGACGAGGAGAAGGATCCGGAAGACCGCGAGGCGTGGATGGCCAAGCGACTCGAGGCGAAGCCACACTCGCAGGTCATCTCGGTCCCGATTGACGAACCAGAGCGAGAGCCAACGGTACACGTCGATACGGACCGCTGGCTCACACACGTCAATCCCTCGCCCGCGCCGGAGCACTCGGAACTAATTACGTACTGCGAGGAAGGCCCCTGGGAAGACGTCGACAGAATCTGGGGACTAAACCTCGAGACCGACGAGACGTGGCAGATTCGACCGACTGCTGAAGACGAGGCTGTTGGCCACGAGTACTGGTTGGACGACGGCGAGTACGTCGGGTATCACGGCTGGGAAGGCTCTCGTGAGGAGCCAACTGCCTTTTTCGGTCAGGTCCGCTACGACGGCACGGACCGCCGCGAATGGCCCGCACCCGACATCTACACGCACTTTCATAGCCGGACTCGAGACCTCGTCGTCGGTGATGGCTCCCATCGCGGCCCCCAGGCGCTGTTGCTCTGGCAGTGGGACGACGAGACGGAGACGTACGACGATCCGCGAGCGCTTGCGACCCACGACTGGGCGGGCGATGACGACGTTCATCCGCACTCTCGGATGAGTCCAGACGGTTCCCGTGTTGCTTTCGACAGCTCACAGGGTGGGACCGACAGCGACGTGTACTTGGTTGAGATCCCCGACAACCGCTCGGAACTGCCCCCACTCGAGGAAATTCCCTCGGAGAGTGACCGTCGTCGGTCGCGATAGCTCGTCCGGTAAGAGCGAACGCCTGTGAGGTGTCGGCTACTGATTCAGGACGGCTTGAGCAGAATTTTTACACAAGTACAACTGTATTGTGCCGTCGAATGGGCGCTGTTTGTGCTGGAATGTATCGTCTGGCAGTGCTCGTGACTCTACGGTTTGCAGTCGGAAACGGTCGGCTATGTGTCTCTCGTGTCCCAATTACATCCTGTGCGACCGGAAATCATCCGGCAATAACGGACGTTTGGACATGCTGGTGCGACGTTGGGACGAGTCTGTCTTCGCTGTTGTCCGCTCGTTCCCTGTCGCTATTGGGTCTCTCGCGATCCTATGGCGAAAGGAGACGCGAAGACGTCAGGTTTCGGGTACGTTTCGGAACTGAACTGCGTTCGTTTCGACAGTTCTTGAGGTAGTTTGTCCGCTCGTGCCGGACAACTTCCGTGAGCGGTTCGTAATAGTCACCGCGTACGACTGTCACGCAGTTCAGCGGAATTCTCGGAGCCAGTAGGCTGTTTCTGTCGGGTCGTGGCGTGTCCGTCGGTCGATTGTACTACTGCAAGCGCTGTACGCTACCGAGAATCACTCTTAGTTCCAGAGACAGTGGTGGGTCTCACTCAAAACGTATCGAACGCGTCGAAGCCGGTGTAGGTAAGGATGGCAACGAGAGCCAGCATGATGAGACTGAGCGCCAACGTGATTGTCGCAGCAACGTAGGACTCACTCCCCGGTTCGAGAAACGGATAGGAGAACGCAAGCAAGACGAGTACGACCATATTGAACGCAAACACCAACTTGAGCACGGGTCGAGTACGATTCATCGCTCGAGTAATTGGCCGGCGATGAAATATAAGTTTGTGCTCCGCTGTGGGATCTCGTTTCGTTCTGACTCTGTCACTGGCTGAGACGGATTGATTGGAAAAATATATATGGTTCTATCATGAATACCTGGTCGATGCCAACGAATAGCAATGACTGGCCTAGTGCGATTACTCGGCGGACTGCGTTAAAAGCCGGGGTCGCGGGTGGTGTCGCAGCACTTGCTGGATGTGCGACCGACGAAGGGAACGGAAACGGAGACGTTGCTGGTGACCGCGACCCAGTTGACGAACGAGTCGAGCGCCAATTCACCAAGTCGCTTCACCGGGGGACCTACGGGATGGACAACGCCTCGTGGAATCCGTACGATCCATCCAACGAGATGGCGAACTTCGATCCACCGGGACTGATCTACGACCCACTGCTCGTCCACTACCACAGCCACGATACGTTCCAGGGCGTGATCGCGGACAACTGGGAAGACGAGGGTGACTCTCTCTTGCTCGAGCTCAGTGACGAGTGGACATGGCACAATGGCGATCCAGTCACAACGGCTGATATCGCGACGGATATGGATATCCGCTTCCGTATTTCTGATATTACTTCTCCGGATTCTCCGGCGAGTACGTACATCGAGGACTACGAAATCGTCGACGACTACGCGATTCGATACCACCTTCGCGACGAGTTCACCATGGAGTCCGTCCTCGCCAACGAACTGGCGGACGACCTCATAATCATCAACGAAGACGTTGGCTCGCCATCCTTTGGCGAGTGGCGCGACGACCTCATGGACGTCGATGCCGACAGTGACGATGCAACACAACTGGTCTCGGACTTCCAGGAATGGTCGCCCGAGATCGACGACGTCGTCGGAAACGGCCCCTTCGAACTCGAGGAAGTCACGGACACTTCCTTCGTTGGAACGGTCTACGACGACCACCCGAACGCGGACAACATCTACTTCACGGAGTACGTCATCGAACACCACGAGGACCAGGTGCTTGCGTTCATGGAGGAGTCGGTCGACGCTATTGGCCTCAATCTGCCGGAGTCGCCTGACGTCATGGAACAGCTTCCCGCCCACCACGAGATCAACCGGGATTACGACCACCTCTGGTCGATTCTGTTCAACTTCGGTGACTACGGCTGGTCCGATTCGCCGGCCAGCGATCCGACGAATCAGCCGATTACGGCCGATGAGAACGTCCGAAAGGCCATCGCGTGTGCACTCGACCGCGAACAAATCTGGGCGTCCGTGCCACAGGAGTACGAACTGTACGAACTGCCACCGACGTTCCTCAACCAGACCGCCGTCGACGAAGGCCTCGTCGACATCGATGGCTACGACAACTACGACGTCGATCTCGAGCGGGCAACGCAGCTGATGGAGGACGCGGGCTACGAACTGGACGACGGAACGTGGTACGACGACGACGGCGAGCCAGCCGAACTCGAGTTGCTGGCTCAGTCGGGAACGAGCGTGCAAGTCGACGCACTTGACTCCATACAGTACCAGCTCAACGAGTTCGGATTCGACGCAAATCTCAACGCAGTCGACGAGGCGACGTACGGTGAGAGCCGCTTCAACGGCGACCACGACCTCCTCTTTGACAACCACCCTGTATTCTCCATTATGGGGCTAACCTTCGTTGATTTCGTCTGGGAGTGGTTCAGCCAACTGAACCACGCGGACTACGAGAACGAAGAGTGGGATGTCCCTGATGAGATCGGCAACCCCGACGCCAGCGGGACGATGAGTCTCAATGTCATGGACGAGATCGAACAGCTCCACCTCACCGGCGAGGACGAGTACCTCGAGCGGCTGACCTGGTGGTACAACCAGTCGCTGCCGATGTACGGCTGTGTCATCGCGGGTGACTACGGGGCAATCCGCTCTGATGAGTGGCACGTCGATGGCCCCGACGAACTCCTCGACAACCGTGTTGGTGAGTTCAACCTGACGAAGATCCCGGATGGCGAACTGATCCCGTACGAAGAGTAATCTCACTCTCTCCCATATCGTCTTCATTTGCCACGGTACAGAACACCACAATACTAATGATACCGTATCACGACGTTGCTATACAATGAATTGGAAAATACGACGGCTTGGCCAGGGCCTTTTCACAATCTGGGCAGTGATAACCTTAGCGTTCGTCTTAACGCGGATGATGCCAGGGAATCCGGTCGACGCATTCGTCGCACAGATCGGTCCTGAACTGGACAACCCCCAAGAGGCCTACGAGCTTGCAGAGATTTACATGAACATCAACCCTGAAGACCCGATGCATATCGCCTACATGGATTACATGGTGGCCATGCTTCAGGGTGATATGGGCTACTCGATGAGTCAGAACGACACGGTCGCCGCCATCATGGCCGATGCGATCCCGTGGACCCTGTTCGTCATGAGCTGGGCGATCTTCATTGGCTTCGTCGTGGGCATCTCACTCGGCGCGCTGATGGCCTACTGGGAAGGTACCAAGTTCGATGTCGCACTCACCAGCTACGCGACGATCATCACGTCGATTCCGTTCTACGTGCTCGCGCTGTTGCTATTGATTACCTTCGCCTACCGGCTCAACTGGTTCCCGACCGCCGGTCGACGGCCAACAGGCGTCGAAGCGGGATTCAACCTGCCGTTTATCCTGGGGATTATCCACCACGCAACATTACCCGTCTTCTCGATGTTCGTCGCCTCCGGCGCGGCATCGCTGACGATGCGTGGTAACAGTGTGCGTGTCCTCGGTGAGGACTACCTGCGCGTCGCCAGACTTCGCGGGCTGCCCGACCGCACGATTGCCGTCCGATACGTCGCCCGTAACGCGATCCTCCCGATGTACACCGGACTGATGATCGCCATCGGGACGATGTTCGGCGGCGCTATCGTCCTCGAGGAAATCTTCGCGTACCGGGGCATGGGGTACTATATGATTCAAGCCGTACGTGCACGTGACTATCCGCTTATGATGGGCGCATTTACCGTTATCACAATCGCCGTGGTCATCGCGCTGCTGATCGCCGACCTGACCTACGGCAAAATCGATCCACGCGCAGGAGGTGAAGACCGTGAAGCCTTCTGAGGACGACACGCCCGTGGCCGACGACTCGGACTCGGGGCCATCAGTCGACGCGTTCGTCCCTGCTCGAGAGAGCGACAGTGACGCTGACGCCGATGCTGTGTCCAGCAGCGAGTCCGACGATGCGACAACGCCCGTGCGAAGTGATGGCGGGACGGTTGATCGCGACTCGCCGTTCGAGACAACAGCTTCCGTCGCAGAAACACGCAATGACCGTATCGACCGGTTCCTCGAGGAGTACATTCGGACGCCGTGGTCGATTCTACGAAGCGACTGGCGGGCGCTTGCCTCCTTTGCGATCATCGGGATCTACCTCATCATCGCAACTGTTGGAGTCTACCTGGTCGAACCGACTCATCCAGGACAGGGGGCGCAATTGGTTGGCGCGTTCGAGACCTGGGATCACCCGCTCGGAACCACGACCACCGGCCGTGATGTCCTCTCGATGACCGTGCATTCGACGCCGTCGATCCTGATCATGATGGCCTCTGGTGCCGTCTTCACTGTCGTCGTCGGGACCTTCTTCGGTATCGTCGCCGGCTACAAGGGTGGCATGGTCGACACCGTGCTGAGTTCGATCACTGACATCTTCATCAACATTCCAGGGCTACCACTCGTCATCGTCCTGGCAACGCTGCTCGAGGCGTGGATCACCAACCCGGTCACGCTCGGTGTGTTACTGGCCGTTGCAGCGTGGGCCGGCCTGGCACGGGCGATTCGGTCGCAGGTGCTGACGCTCCGAAACGAGTCGTTCGTCGAGGCTGCTCGAGCGATGGATATGCCCACGCGGTGGATCCTGCTCAAGGAGATTCTGCCACACCTGATGCCGTACATTGTGGTGAACATGGCCAACGCAGCCCGTCGGATCATCTTCGCGGCAGTTGCACTCTACTTCCTGGGTGTGTTGCCGTTCTCCGATGCCAACTGGGGCGTCATGCTGGATAATGCGTACAACAGTGGCGCGCTGTACCGTACTGACGCGCTCCACTGGCTGCTCGTGCCGATGATCGCCATCTCCGGGATCGCGATGGGGCTTATCTTGCTCGCCCAATCGCTGGACCAGGTGTTCAACCCACGAATCCGAGCACGCCACCAGGAGATTGGCGATGACGACGAACTGGAACCGGACTCCGAAAACGACACGAAGGACATGATGAACGTATGATGTTGTCTATGACACCCGCGACACCGATTCGGCGTTCGACCATCGAAAAGCGACACGCACACGGCACAGTGTCCGTGTGGGAGGTGGCCCGATGACAGTCTCGCAATCAGCGCCACAGACCGACCGCCAGGACAAAGACGTCATCGTCGAACTCGAGGATACGTCCGTCTCGTTCGGGATGAACCGCGGCCGATCCAAGGTCCTCAACGAGGTCGACTTCGAAGTCTACCGCGACGAAATCGTCGGCGTCATCGGCGAATCTGGCTCCGGCAAGTCGATGTTCGCCTCGGCGATGCTCGACGCCGTCCCCGAACCGGGACTGACGACCGGCAACGTGACGTACTACCCCGAAGAGGGTGAACCGATCTCCGTCACGGATCTCTCGAAAGAGGCGCTTCGCCAGTTCCGCTGGGAGGAGGTCTCGATGGTCTTCCAGGGGGCGATGAGTTCGTTCAACCCTGTCCTACAGATCCGAACCCACTTCGTCGAGACGCTGAGCGCCCACGACTACGACGTTGACCGTGGGATCGAACGCGCAAAAGACCTGCTCGAGGACCTGTATCTCGAGCCCGAGCGGATGCTCGAGTCGTATCCACACGAACTCTCGGGTGGGATGAAACAGCGCGTGCTGATCGCGTTGAGCCTCGTCCTCGATCCGGACCTGCTGGTGATGGACGAGCCAACCGCTGCGCTTGACTTGCTGATGCAGCGCTCGATCATCTCGTTGCTCCACGAGATCAAAGAGAAGCACAATCTGACGATTGTGTTCATCACACACGACCTGCCGCTGGTCGCAGACCTCGCGGATCGGCTCGCGGTCTTATACGCCTTCGAGTTCGCAGAGGTCGGGCCAGCAGACGACATTCTCGAGGATCCGGCCCATCCCTACACGCGGGCGTTACTCAATGCAACGCCGAATCTCTCCGCGCCGCTCGAGGAGATGCGCCCGATTGAAGGCGAGAGTCCGGATCCGGTCAACATTCCGACGGGCTGTTCGTACCATCCGCGGTGTCCGCTTGCAGACGATGAGTGTCGGTCCCACGACCCCGATGCATACGATGCCGGGTCGGAACACGACGTATTCTGTCATCACTGGGAAGACTCCATCGAGAATATCGACAAGGCATTTGCCAAGTCCGACGAGGACCAACCCAGCGTGCCGACGGTTTCGGAATTGCCCAACACCGAGCCGATGGTGTCGCTGACCGACGTCGAAGTCGAGTTTGGGTCGAAAAACGACGGGTTCTTTGACTTTGGCGACTCCGAAGTCGTCACGGCTGTCGACGGCGTCTCGCTCGATATCTACGAGAACGACGTGGTCGTCCTCATCGGCGAGAGTGGCTGTGGCAAGACAACGCTCGGAAAAACCTCGGTTGGACTGCAACGGCCTACCGGCGGTGCAATCGAGTACAACGGACAGGACATCTGGGAGGGCAGCTCCGGCAGCAGCACGCTCGCCGACAAAGAGATCCGCCGCGCGCTCCAGATCGTCCACCAGGATCCCGGTAGTTCGCTCAACTCACACCACCGCGTCCGAACGATCCTCGAGTCGCCACTCAAACGCTGGCATCCCGAACTCGACGGTAACGACCGGCGCGAACGGATTCTTGGCATGCTCGAGTACGTCGGGATCAGCCCGCCGGAAGACTACATCGACCGGTACCCACACCAGCTCTCGGGTGGAGAACAACAGCGGATCGCGCTGATCCGCGCGATGTTGATCAATCCGGATCTCATCCTCGCGGATGAGGCAGTCTCGGCACTCGACGTCTCGTTGCGTGTCAGTATGATGGATCTGATGATCGAACTCCAGGATGCGTTTAACACGTCATTCCTGGCGATCTCGCACGATCTCTCGAACGCGCGGTACATGGCCGAAAAGACCGGCGGTCGAATCGGCGTCATGTACCTCGGCGAACTCGTCGAGATCGGCACCCCCGAGCAGATCATCCACAACCCACAGCATCCCTACACGCAGGCACTGCGCTGGGCAACGCCCGAACTCGAGCCCGAAGACGAGAGCGACGAGAATCCGATGCGAACCATCGACGTTCCCGACCAGACGAACATCCCCTCGGGCTGTCGGTACCACACCCGGTGTCCGAAGGCCCGTGAGGTCTGTACGGAGCAGAAGCCGGATATGATCGACTGTAGCGACGAAAACGGCGTCCAGAACGCGGCCTGTTTCCGCGCACTCGATAACCACGAGTACTGGCACAGCGAGCCGATTCCGGACGATCCAGTAGACGCGGACTAAGCCGTCGAACTGGATTCGTTTGGGTTCTGTTTTCAGCAATTCCGAGAGTCTATGAGCCGGAACGCTTGCTTGCAGAGGGGACGTACCTGTGGTCCCATTTTCCTCGAGTGGACTGCCCCACTGTTAAAAACACAGTGATAAAAGATTACATAGTGTCGAAATACGGATTATTTTCAAAATATCGGTAGTATTATTCGATTCGGCCTGAAAGCGGTGAGTGCATAATGGTACGCTATGACTCGCTGACGCGGCGACGCGTCGCGTCGCTACTTGCGACAGGAGCCATCGGTGTCATCGCAGGCTGTGCTGACAACGGCGACGATGACACTGACGACGAAACGGACGCTGAAACTGACGACGACGCTGATGACGACACCGATCTCGAGTTCGGATCAGACGACCCCGATTTCGAGATTCTCCTCGAGGATACGAACGGCGAGGCAGTCTCGAGTGAGGACGTCACGCTCGAGATTCTCGACCACGAGACGGATATCGAATACACAATCGACCAAGAGATCGAAGACGGCGTGGCGGAGCCGGACTTCACTGAGGCGACGACGTACACAGTGGCAGTCGTCAGCGACGAATACGAAGACACAGCGGACGAAATCACGCTCGAGGAAGGCGACGACGAAGAACTGTCGTTCGAACTCGAGTCGGCATCCTAACGGCTTTTTGTGTGAAAATAGGGGTTTTCTGCGAGAACAGAGAACCGTCTTATCCGCGCGAACCACGTCGCGAGAAGATAATCAGGAGATGGGATGCAAGCCCAACCATCATGAGGCCAGCACCCCAGATCGCCAGAACCGCGGCCCAGACACCGGTGTTGATAATGAAGCCGACAGCGATGAATAGTACACCACCGAGGAGAATCTGAATCGACAGCGAGTTCGCAACCGTCTCGAGCACCGACGTCTCCTGTGCATCGGCAGCCTCACGGCGAGTGAGTTGTGAGTCCTCGTCAGTATCTACGGACATACGTTCCCAATTGTCGTGGGGCCTGTTAGCTGTTTCGGACGGAGAGGGTCGCCGGTCAACTCGCAACTCAGAACCGAAACTCAGTTTTCGAGGACGGCTGCGTTCTCGAGGTCGTACTCGTCGAAGTACTCGCGTTCGATCTCGATCAGTTCGGCGAACAGGTCCTGTGCGTCCTCGCGCGAGATCGTGACGAGCGGTTCGTTGAGGAACGCCTCGAACGCGAGGTCGAGATCACCCGCGAAGCCGGCTTCGACGAGTGTCTCCTGGTTGTGGACCGCGGTCGTGACCATGTTACGAATCTCGCGTGGCAGTTCGCCCGCCGTAATCGGCTTGACACCCGCGCCGGTGATGAGGACGTTCGACTCGACGACCGCACCGTCGGGCAAGTCCGGAATCTGGCCGACGTTTGGGTGGTTGACGTTCGTCTTGAGCGCCTCGAGGCCGACGAGTGCGCGCATGATGTCGACGGCTTCCTCGCCGGACTGGGTAAATTCGAACTCCTCGGGGTCTGCCAGGTAGGTATCCATCTTCGCGGGGCCGTCGTCGCTGTCGCTGACGCGAGCGGAACTCGGCGTCAGTCGGAATCCCCAGCGCTGGATCTCGGCCGGTTCGTCGATGTCGAGATACCACGGGACGAACTCGACGAGGTGACGGTCGCCAGCGGCACCCAGCAGGCCGAATGTGTCGTAGAGGTCGAAGGCGATCTCGTGGTGGTTGATCCAGTAGTCCGCATCCTCGAGGTCGCCGGTTTCGGAACTTGGCAGTGGTTTTCGCACCTCGAGTTCGTCATCGAGATACTGGAAGACGTCGTGGCCGTACCAGGTGGCCTCGTCGATCCAGGTGAAGTGGTTGATGCCTTTGACGTTGACGTCGATCTCGCTACCGGCGACGTCCTCGGCCTCGTCGATGTACTTCTCGGCGAGTTCGGCCAACAGAATCTGGATGTGGAACACCTCGTGACAGAGACCGATGGCGTTGATGTCGGGATACTCCTCGTACAGCGCGCGCGTACAGACGGTCATCGGGTTCGTGTAGTTGAGCACCCAGGCGTCAGGGCACTGCTCGCGGACTGCGGCCGCAATCTCGCGATACTGCGGGATGGCTCGGAGCGACCGCACTGCGCCGCCGGGACCGCAGGTGTCTGCGACGGGCTGGTAGATGTCGTACTCTTTCGGCACGTCGATATCGTGGACGAACGTCTCTTCCGGCGGGTCCTGAATCGAACAGATGACGAAGTCCGCGCCCTCGAGTGCGTCCTCGAGGGCTTCGTAGGCGTCGAACGTCCAGTCGCCCATGGCGTCTTCGCGGGCGGAAAGATCGTTACCGAGCGTCGCGTTCTGTTCGGCCGCGGCGTAGTCGACGTCGTAGAGGGCGACGTGTCCGGCGAGGTCTTCACACTGCAGGAGATCGTTAATGAGTGTGTGTGCCCAGCCATGGCTGCCGCCGCCGATGTAGCCAATTTTGATGTCCGAAACCGTGTCGGGAAACGATGTGTCTGCACTGTCCAGCTGATGCATGCTACTGTGACTGCTCGAGACACCCAAAAGCGTTGCCGTTCAGGCGGAGCCGGCCGGTGGTCTCGAGTCAGCCAACGCAGCGAAAAACGCGGTCGGTCGATTACTGCCAGTCCAGTACGTTCGCGACGGCCTCGTCAGCGTCGCCGACGGGCGAGAACTCACAGCCGACGTAGCCGCCGTAGTCGGTGTCGTCGATGGCCTCGAGAATCCGCTCGTAGGCGAGTTCGCCGGTGCCGGGTTCGTGGCGACCGGGGACGTCGGCGATGTGGAAGTGGCCGATCTTCTCGACGTTGTCGGTGATCGTGTCGATGAGGTTGCCCTCGGTGATCTGCTGGTGGTAGATGTCGTACAGCAGTGTGACGTTCGGCGAGCCCACGTCGTCGATGATCTCGAAGCCTTCCTCGGAGGTCTCGAGGAAGTAGCCGGGGTGGTCGACGGCGGTGTTCAGCGGCTCGACGACGAGCGTGACGCCTGCGTCTTCGGCGTCGGGCGCGACCGTCGAGAGGACGTCCACGATGTTGTCGTACTGCGTCTCGCGCTCGAGGCCGTCCTGATCCTGTCCGGTCGTGACGATCAGCGTCGGCACGTCGTGTTCGGCGGCGGTGTCGATGGACTCGCGGATCGTCTCGACGGTGTCATCAGCCGCGTCGGGGTCGGTGAGCGTCCCGCCGGCGACGAAGCCAGCGATTGGCACGTCGGCTGCGTCGGCGGTTTCGACGACGGTCTCGAGGTCTTTCTCGCGCCAGTCCCAGAACTCGACGGCATCAGCCCCGACATCGGCGGCCCGCTCGATTCGCTCGGCAAATGGCTCATCGTCGTAGACCATCTCGACGCAGATCGAAATGTCTGCCATCTAGTCGTCCTCCTCGGCCATTGGCTCGGGCGACAGCTGTCCGGCCTCGACCATCGAATCGAGCGGGTTGTCGTCGATATCGAGTGGCAGGTCGACGCGCCCGCGACGGCGTGCGGACTCCCAGGTGGCAAAGATCTGTTCGGTCGCGTTTAGGGCGTTCGTCGCGCTGAGTTCCGGCTCCTCGTCTTCCTCGAGACAGCGGACGTTCTCCGCAATCGCGCGGTCGATGAACTCCCAGCTATGGAGGCCGTCCTCGGTGTCGACGACCTCCCAGTCGTCGTCGCCAGCGCGTCGGATGCGCAAGACGGGAAGCGCCTCGTCTTCCTCTTCGTCGTCGCTCGAGGGGCCGAGTTCGATGGTTCCCTCGGTGCCGATCAGGCGGTTGTGACACTGGACAGCGCCGGCGGGGCCGCCGGTGCCGGTGGCGTCGCTCGTACCGAGTCCGTGGACGCCGTTTTCGTACTCCCACATGACGACGGCCTGGTTTTCGTTGTGCGAGCCGAAGACGAGATTCTCCTCGCTGTAGTCGATCTGGCCGAGGACCCACTCGGCGGAGACCTCGTCGTTGAAGTAGTTACAGAGATCGAAGGAGTGGCTGCCGTAGTCGAAGATGCCGACCGGTGCGGAGAACTCGACCCGCTCGAGGTCGCCGATTTCGCCATCATCCAGCAGTTGTTTGGCGGTTCGGACGGCGTCGCTGAATCGGCGCTGATGGTTAAAGGTCAACTGGACATCGTGGCGGGACGCCTCCTGTGTCATCATGCGCGCACCGCCGTAGGTCTGGGCCATCGGCTTTTCGCAGTGGATCGCGTCGACGCCGGCGCGGATGCAATCAATCGCGATTGATGCGTGGATGACTGGCGGCACACAGAGCGAGACGATATCCGGCTCGACCGTCTCGAGCATCTCGGTGTAGTCTTCGAAGATATTCGCATCGTCAACATCGTACTCGTCAGCGAACGCCTGGGCGTTCTCGGGGACGATGTCCGCGCAGGCGACTATCTCGCACTGATCGTGTTTCTCGTAGCCTTCGGCGTGATGGTATGCCATCGCATAGCCATCCCGTCCGGGGTTATCGGGTTCGGTTCCAGTTCCGATCATCGCAACCTGATACGACATACCATCCCATTTCTGTGCAACCAGTATAATAGTTCGTTTCGAGGGTGTTCGCTCGTGTTGGGCGGCTAAACTGTTCCCAGTAGAGTCGCAACCGACCTGCGGTGATCGATGACCGACAGTGGTCCCGGAGCGAAAGAAAGATTGAAGATTCAGGCCAGAAAGGTCGACACGATGCAATTCGTTCGATACGCGACCGACAGCGGGCCGAGTTGGGGAGTAACTGTCGACGACCAGACCTACGGTCTCGAGCGCCTCGGGGAACCGACACTCGAGGAACTCGCGACGCCAGGCTATCGCCGACAGGTCGCCCGCGCCGTCGAGACGGGTCGGCTGCCCGAGATCGAGGAGCCGACGGATCTGCTCTCGCCGGTGCCGGTTGATGACGTCGACCAGATCATCTGCGTCGGCCTGAATTACCACGACCACGCGGAAGAGCAGGATGAGGACATTCCCGAGAACCCGATGCTGTTCGGCAAATCGCCGACGACAGTCACTGACCCCGGCGCGCCGATTATCCACCCCGACGATGTCGAACAGGTCGACTACGAGGTCGAACTCGGCATCGTCATCGGCCGCACCGCAGACTCCGTCGACGCCGAAGACGCCGACGACTACATCGCGGGCTACACTGTCATCGACGACGTGAGCGCCCGAGACGCCCAGTTCGACGACGGGCAGTTCTTCCGCGGCAAGAGCTACGATACGTTCGCGCCGATGGGACCAGCGCTGACGAGTCCCGACGCCGTCGACCCGAACGACTTAGAGGCAACGCTCCGACTCAACGGCGAGACCAAACAGGACTCGACGACGGCGGAGTTCATCTTCGACGTCGGCGAGGTCGTCGAGTACATCAGCAACGTCACGACACTGCGGCCCGGAACCGTCATCTCGACGGGAACGCCCGGCGGGGTCGGCATCTTCCGCGACCCGCCGGAACTGCTCTCACCCGGTGATACGGTCGAAGCGGAAATTGAGGGCATCGGCACGCTCGAGAATCACGTCGTCGGCGAGTAAGTTCGAGTCGTGACGGCTTGCTGGCCTCCTTAAAGGCCAGCCAGTTCCGCGAACGACCGCTCAGTGAGCCAGTTACGGTCTTTTGTCGACAGTGTGTCAACGTGCTCGAGCCACGCGAGACTCTCCTCGTATGCTGCCTCGTCGCTGACGTTCGGGAAGTCAGAGCCCCAGACGACTCGCTCGCGCCCGAACGTCTCGAGCAGCCAGGTGACGTGGTCGTGCATGTCTGTGTAGGGAAAGTCCTCCTCAGAGCGGTGGACGACTTCGGAGATCTTTATTGCGACGTCGTACTCGTCGCTGGCGAGGGGCTCGAGCGGGGCGAGTGCCTCCTCAGGGGTGACATCGGGGCCGGCGTGACAGAAGTGATCGAGCGCATAGGAGAGGTCGGGATAGGTCTCGACGAGGTCGACGACCTGCTCGAGTTGGTCGACATGTGCGAGGAGCTGGACCAGCGCGTCGGTGTCGTGGGCGGCCTCCCAGAAGTCGGGTTCGTCGATGGCATCCTCGAGCCAGCTTACGTCGGGGTCGAACGTTTCCCACATGCGGTCGTAGGGACAGATCGCGCCGAGTCGAAAGCCGAGCACATCGTCCGTGGCCATGGCCTCGCGCAACTGGGCGGCGGCGTCGTCGGCGAACTGATCGAGCATGACGATGCCGTAGAGATCCTCGTACTCGGCGGCGCACTCGATGGTGTAGGCATTGTCCGTCCACTCACAGATTGGGTAGCCGACGACGACAGCTTTGTCGACGCCGATTGCGTCCATGTCCTGTTGGAGGGCCTCGGCGTCGTAGACTGTCTCGGTCGAAAACGTCTCGACAGTCTCCACGAGCGGGCCGTTGACCCAGGGATGAGCTCGTGACGGGCGCGTCCACGCGTGCGTATGCGTATCGAGTACCATGTCACTGAGAGTGATGTATTGAGCGATACTAAACGTTGTGCTGTCTGTGTGGACGAGTACCGAGCAGAAGACAGGTCAGAGCCGTAGTCGCTCTTCGGTTACAGATTCGAAAACGAAAACACCGGCTTGCAGGTTTCTGACTCGAGGAACGCTTCGAACGCTGCGGTTGGGTCGTCAATACTGTAGGAGTGGTCTGCGATTTCGTCGGCGTCGATCTCACCGGCATCGAGGAGTCGAATCGCCTGTTCGAAGTTTCGCCAGGTTGAGCCATACGAGGTGTTGACGTCGATTTCACCACGAACGACTGGCGTCATGAACAGTTCGCTTGGTGCACCCGGGAGGCCAACGACGACGACTTGCCCTCCTTTTCGGACGTATTCGATTGCCATCTCGACGCCGGTCTGGTGGCCGGTCGTATCGAAGACGACGTCGAAACCGCCGCCGTCAGCTTTCTCGTCGATCAGTTCCTCGAGGTCGTCGTTTTCGACGTCGACGGTTTCGATGCCGAGTTGTTCGACGAGCGGGAGTCGGTAGGTGGTATCCTTGCCAAGGCCCGAGACGACGACGTTTGCGCCGAGTGAGTCGGCGACGGCGGCGACGAGGACGCCAATCGGGCCGGGACCCTCAACGAGGACGGTGTCGCCGGGCGTGACCGTTGACTGATCGAAGACGGCCCGTGTCGCGATACTCAGCGGTTCGGTAATACTCGCCTGGGTCAGCGGAACGCTGTCGGGAATATAGTGGAGATCACCGGGATTGACGGTCGTGTACTCGGTGTAGGCCCCGTCTTTGTGCATGCCAGTGATCTCGAAGTTCTGGCAGACGTTGGGCTGGCCGTTTTTACACTGGAAACACGAGCCGCAGTCGTGGATTGGTTCTTCAACGACGTGGTCGCCCACCTCGAAGTCGGAAACGTCTGCACCTACCTCGACGACCTCACCGGAGTACTCGTGGCCCATGATTCGGGGCAACGGAATCCACTGATAGCCGTCTTCGTAGGTGTAGGCGTGTGCGTCACTGCCACAGAGCCCCGCCGTGTGGACGCGGACGAGTACCTCGTCATCGTCGGGCGTCGGTTTTTCTCGTTCGCGGATTTCGATAGATCGGGGTCCGGTATGAACTATAGCCTTCATTATGGAGCTACCTCACGCTCTAGTCGAGCTATCGGTAATTGGGGCGTTCACACACATATAACTTTAGGTGTCTTCGACAGTCGAGCGCTCGAGTCAACGCAGTGAGATGCGAACTCCACATCCAGCGTGCACGTTCGAGTTCGTTCCGGCCGTCCGCGAGACGTTTTTCAGTCCGTTTCACTCGAGAGTGGCTGCAATCCGGTTGGTGGCTTCGGACGGCCGCCTCGCGCGCGGCGTCGAAACGATCCCACTGCGCGCGTCCGGTTTTCCCGCGGCGGCGGAGTGATCGGCGCAGTAGAAAGGATTTTGTCGCTGCCGAAAGCACAAGCACCTACGAGGAAAATAATGGAAATTACAGACGTCAATGCGACCAAAATCAGCAACGACTCGTGGGGCGAGTTTGTCGAGTTCCCGCTCACGACGATCATGTCGAAGTACGAAGAGTACCGAAACATCGACGGCGAGAACCCCCAAGCGCGCCGCAAGTGGATGGGACCCATTGGCGACGTCGTCGTCGAGGTCGAAACGGACGCCGGCATCACCGGCGTCGGCGTCGGCAACTGGGGAACCGGGGCCATCGCCACCATCGCCGAGGAGACGCTCTCGAAGATCGTCATCGGCAAAGACCCGGCCCAGCGCGAACTCCTCTGGGAGCAGATGTACCGCGCGACGCTGCCGTTCGGTCGGAAGGGTGCTGCCGTCATGGCAATCAGCGCGGTCGATCAAGCGCTGTGGGACATCGCAGGCAAGGAAGCTGACAAGCCGGTGTACGAACTGCTCGGCGGCCCGACCAAAACCGAGATTCCCGCCTACGCATCGAACCTCCACCCCGTCGACATGGAGACACTCGAGCGCGAGGCTCAGGAGTACGCCGAGGCCGGGTTCGACGCGATGAAGATGCGTTTCCTCCACGGGCCGGAAGCCGGTCGCGCGGGGATGAAGAAAAACGAAGAGATCGTCAAGACGGTTCGGGACGCCGTCGGCGACGAGATCGAAATCGCGGCCGACGCCTACATGGGCTGGTCGGTCGGCTACGCGAAGAAAATGCTTGACCGCCTCGAGCCCTACGACATGGCGTGGGTCGAAGAGCCGGTCATCGCCGACGACATCAGCGGCTACGCCGAGGTTCGCGAGGCCGCGCCGATGCCGATCTCTGGCGGCGAGCACGAGTTCACCCGCTGGGGCCACGAGGACCTCCTCGAGGCGGGAGCAGTCGACATTCTCCAGCCCGACGTGGGCCGCGTCGGCGGGATTACTGAGATGATGAAGGTCGCCGACATGGCCGAAGTCCACGACGTGCCCGTGATTCCCCACGCCGGGACGAATCCGACGCTACACGCTATCGCAGCACACACCAACATGCCGATGGCGGAGTACTTCCCGACGCCAGAGTGGTTCCAGGAACAACAGGAGGAACAGGAATCGACCTACGCCGACGCAATCTTCGAGAACCCGCCCTCGCCCGAGAACGGGTCGATCCCAATCCCCGAGGACGCCGGCGTCAGCACCGAACTGAACCGCGAGGCGCTCGAACACTTCGCCGTCGAGTAACCCATGACATCGGATATCTCATTCGAATTCAACGTGCCGGTGTTCGCCGGCGCGCCCGACGAGGGCGACGACGAACCGGTCCATCGCGATACCCCGAAACTCGAGGGTCTCGACTGGGACCGAACTAAGGAGTCGATCCTCCTCGCTGAGGAACTCGGCTTCGACGCCGCGTGGGCACCCGATCACCTGATGCTCGGGCGCGACAAGGCCGAGTACGAGGTCTGGACCCTGCTGTCGGCGATGGCGGGCTTCACCGAGGACATCAACATCGGCTCGCTCGTGCTCTGTAACGACTACCGCAATCCCGCGCTGGTCGCGAAGATGGCTGCAACGCTCGATGTCATCTCCGAGGGTCGCCTCGAGCTCGGCCTCGGCGCGGGCTGGCACGACGGCGAGTACGAGGCCTACGGCTGGGAGTACCGCGATGGCTTCGAGCGCCTGATGCGCTTAGACGAGGGCATTCGCCTTATCAAGAACATGTGGGACACCGACCCCGGCGAGGGTGCGTCGTTTTCGGGCGAGCGCTACGAGATCGACGAGGCATACTGTACGCCCGGTCCCGTCCAGGACCCCCACCCACCGATTCTCGTCGGCGGGCAGGGCGAGCAGGTGACGCTCAAACTCGTCGCCAAACACGCCGACTGCTGGAATACCGACGTCTTCAACGGCGACGTCGACACCCTCGAGCACAAAATCGGCGTGATCGAGGATCACTGCGACACCGTCGGTCGCGATCCCGACGAGATCGAGTACTCCTGGGACGGCCACATCATCTGTACGCACGACGAGGCAAAACTCGAGAATCTGATCGATCTGATGACGCCGATCCAGTTCGAGGAGGAGTACAAGGATCAACCGCCGATTGAGACCGTTGAGGACGCCCGCGAGTACTTCATCATGGGCACGCCCGAGGAGTGTGCCGAGGCAATCCAGCGCCGGATTGACGTCGGCGTGACGAAGTTCCAGGGCTGGTTTATCGACTTCCCCGAGACGGACGGGATGGAACTGTTCGCCGACGAGGTCATGCCGCAGTTCCAGTAACGCCGTCTCGAGACCACAGCAGCCATTTTCTCGCGTTTGGTTTCGAGAGGACGTATCAGTCGCATCTGCGTATGGTAATACCTGTTCTGTCACACCCTCTCACGATATCGACAAAACCGTTCGGTCATACCGGATGTGGCTGGTTGAACGCTCTCTCTATCACCAGAAACCGGTATTTGGTCTACTAAAGCGCTCTATCTCCTATTTCTCGTTCTACGCAGTCTCTTCGAGCGCCAGTATTTACACTGGTACGACTGTATTTTCTTCGAGCAAGCACTTTGGCAATAGCGGACGTTGGGCCTACACGGCATGTGTCTTTCTCACACGCATCGGGAGCGAGTGTTGGTGTTACACCCACATGATGGTAGTCCCGTGTAGACAGTCGATATCACATATCCGCTCTCACCGGACAAATTGCTGGGAGTTACTGCGTGCAGTTCGTGCGAGCGCCGGTGTCGATACGCATAAGGAACTGTTGCGCCCATACGAGTGTATGACTGCACACACTCGAGAGTTCGACGACGAGACGGTTATCGTAACAGGTGGCAGTTCCGGTATTGGTCGCGCCGTCGCGCGACGGTTCGGTGACGCTGGCGCGACCGTCCTCGTCGCCGACCTCAACGAATCGCCGAAAGGTGACGAGGACCGACTGCCGACACACGAGCGAATCGAGCGCGACGGCGGCACCGCGACGTTCGTCGAAACCGACGTCTCGAGGCCGACCGACCTCGAGACGGTCGTCGAAGCCGCCCGGGAGTTCGGCGGCGTCGATGTCATGGTCAACAACGCGGGTATCTTCCGGGGCGGCTCCTTGTTCGACCTCGACGTCGAAACGTTCGATGCGGTCTACGAGACGAACGCGCGAAGCGTCTTCGTCGGCACGCAGGCGGCGGCAAAAGATATGGCCGACCGGGGTGTGTCGGGGTCGATCATCAACACGGCGTCGATCAGTTCCGAGTACGCCCAGACCGGTCACGCCGCCTACGACCCCTCGAAGGCCGCGATCATGATGCTCACACGGGTAGCCGCCCTCGAGTGTGCAGACGCCGATATTCGGGTCAACGCGGTCGCACCGGGACCGGTCGCGACACAGATCAATACGGACGGCGACGGCTCGAGTTCGAACACTCGAGACCTCGGCAAGGAGAATCCAATGGGCAGGCGTGCCTCACCCGACGAAATCGCCGGCTCATACCTCTTTCTGGCCAGCGAGGACGCCTCGTTCATTACGGGCCACATGCTCTACGTCGACGGCGGGCACGCGATCTACTGAGGCTGGCGTCTCGACGTCCCGTTAGCAATAACACGTTGTTCGCACGCGGTCTCATCCGACGTGAACAGCGACTCACCCGAGGCGAAAATACGACTCGAGAGTGCGTTAGCTGTCGAGGAACGCAAACAGCTGGTTACTGCTGCTGCCTGGTTCCCAGTGGCGCAGATCTGCGCCTGGGTCCGGATCGACCTCCCAGACGTCGACCGCGAGATCGGCGTGGGTCGGCTCGAGCGTGTATGCCTCCGGGCTGCGCGGAACGGCCTCGAAGCGCTGGTGGTCCGCGTCTTCCCAGGTGCCAAGCTCGAGGTTCGTTCCCGTGTCCGTCTCGCCGTCTGCCGCCTCGAGTGCGAGGTCGTCGTCACCGGCGGGACTGATGCGATAGACGCCGTCCTCGAGTTCGGTGACTGTCCACTCTTGAACTGCGGCTTCGCCGACCGTTTCGTTGTAGACGTTTGCACCGTCGACAAGTCCATCATCGTCATCGACGCTCATCACGATCTCGTCGTCGTTGAGTTGGGCGGTAATCTGGTAGGTGCCTGCCTCGAGGTCGTCGACGAGTTCGTCGCCCTGCCCGGCGTCGCCGGTGCCGAGGTTCGCCCGTGGCGCGTCGACGACGTACTGCACGTCGACGCTCTGGCCGGGGTCATGTTTCCACTCGAAGACGAGATCCCACTCGCCGCGGCCATCGTTCCAAAGGAAGTAGTGATCGTACGCGAAGGTTGCGTCGGTGGCCTCAACGGGATCGGCTCGCAGCGATGGCTGCTGGTAGCCGAACGGGCTCACACCCTCGACGACGGCGGCCTGATCCATGCCCGTCTGCAGGGTGACCGTGCCGGTCTCGAGGCCGCCGCCGTGGTTGTTCACGAGGATGGTCTCATCGGCGTCGACCCGGATGTTCTGTTCGGTGCCGCCTTTGCGAACGTCGCAGTTGACGATCCGGACGTTCGAGGTCTGGCCACCGGAGACGTAGATCCCGTAGCTTTGCTCGCGTTCGTCTTCCGGCCGGTCGTCGTAGGTTCGAAGGTTCGTGATCGTCACGCCGTTTGTTGGGTCGTGACCGAAGTCGTCTCTCGAGTGAATGCGGACGGCCTCCCAGTCGCAGTTTTTCACGACGCCCCCATTGATCGTGAAGTTCTGGTTGTCCTCGATGAAGATGCCACCGAGCATCTCGGCAATGTTGACTTCGCCGATGGTGATGTTGTGCGAGCCTGAGACGCCGAAGATGCCGCGTGCACCCCCGCGGACGACGACCTGATCGCAGGTCACGTCGTGGGTGTCGTTAGCGACGCGGAACCCGGCGTAGCCGCCACCGGGGTCGATATCCTTGCCGATGACCGAGCCAACGGTCGCGTCCGTCGTGTCGTTGAGCAAGACGCCACAGCCGCCCTCGACGCCGTTTGCGATGACGCTGCCGACGTGAATGCGGTCGACGGCGTACGTTTCGAACGCGTGTCCGCCCGAGTTCTCCACGTAGACGTTTTCGACCTGAATGTCGGTACAGCGAATGGTGTCTTCGCCGCGCCCGTGTGCGAAGCCATCGATTCGAACGCCGATGTTGCCGCGGAGATCATCGTCCGTCATCTCGATGTTGATCGTGCCGAGATGGAGGTTTCGAACGCTCTGCAGGAACATCCCGAACCGCGGATTGCCGACGACGTTCAGGTTTCGAACCTCGACGTGTTCGGCGTCGGTGATCGTCACGGGAACGACCAGCGGCTGGTCGCCATCGTCTTCGACATGCATCGTCGCTGGCACGTCGAGTACCGTATAGCTCGGCAGATCAATGCTTTCGACCTCGTCCGAGGGATCGTAATCGCCGATATCCTCGTCGCTGTACACCGGTCCGACCGTACTCGGCGACACGACCGCGACCGTCTCCTTCCAGTCGCGCCCGTCGGTCAGACTGTCGACCGCCGCCTGGGTCACCTCGAGGACGTCCTCGCCGCTTGCGACCGTCTCCTCGCGGTTGTCGGCGTGGAACACACCGTCGTGGTCCTTCCAGACGATCACGTCCGCATCGCGGGCGGCCGTATAGATGTGATCGACCTCGAGTGCGCCAAGGTCGTGCAGGTCGTGGCCCTGTGCGTCGACATCTCGATTCCACGGTCGTCCGTCTCGGCCGCCGCCACTATTGCCAGGGCTGTCACCAGCAGCCCCAACTCCTGCCATCGCTGCACCGACTGTTCCGACGCCCAGCAGGCTCAGTGCCGTTCGGCGCGTCAGTCCGCCGTCTGTTTGCCCATGCGATCCACTACCGTCTGACAAGTCATTCCCTGCCATAGTCGTGGGTCCACGAATCTCTATTTATAATTACTGATTGTTGCTGAAAGATGTCAATAGCGGTAATCGCTATCGGTGTCCCAGGGTGATGCCAACGACCTGGGACCGACGAAAATCGAGTGTGGAGCGGCGGTTACTCTTCGTATGGGATCAGTTCGCCGTCGGGAATCTTTGTCAGGTTGAACTCGGCGACACGATTGTCGAGCAGTTCGTCCGGCCCGTCGACGTGCCACTCATCAGCTTGGATCGCGCCGTGGTCACCCGCAATGACACAGCCGTACATCGGCAGCGACTGGTTGTACCACCAGGTGAGGCGTTGGATGTACTCGTCGTCGCCGGTGAGGTGGAGCTGTTCGATCTCGTCCATGACGTTGATCTCCATCGTGCCGCTGGCGTCGGGGTTGCCAATTTCGTCGGGCACCTCCCACTCCTCGTCCCCGTAATCGACGTGATTCAGCTGACTGAACCAGTCCCAGACGAAGTCGACAAAGGTCATGCCCATGATCGAGAACACAGGGTGGTTGTCGAAGAGGATGTCATGGTCACCGTTGAAGCGACTCTCACCGTACGTTGCCTCGTCGACCGCACTGAGGTTCGCGTCAAACCCGAACTCGTTGAGCTGGTACTGCACGGAGTCGAGGGCGTCGACCTGCACACTCGTCCCCGACTGGGCCAGCAACTCGAGTTCGGCTGGCTCGCCGTCATCGTCGTACCACATGCCGTCATCCAGTTCGTAACCCGCGTCTTCCATCAGGTTCGTCGCTCGCTCGAGGTCGACGTCGTAGTTGTCGTAGCCATCGATGTCGACGATGCCTTCGTCGACGGCGGTCTGGTTGAGGAACGTCGATGGCAGTTCGTACAGTTCGTACTCCTGTGGGACGGAGGCCCAGAGTTGCTCGCGGTCGATGGCGCAGGCGATAGCTTTCCGGACGTTCTCGTCGGCTGTAATCGGCTGATTCGTCGGGTCGCTCGCCGGCGAATCGGACCAGTCGTAGTCACCGAAGTTGAACAGAATCGACCAGAGGTGATCGAAATCACGATTGATTTCGTGGTGGTCGGGCAACTGTTCCATGACGTCTGGCGACTCGGGAAGGTTCAGCCCGATGGCGTCGACTGCCCCTTCCATGAACGCCAGTACCTGATCCTCGTGGTGTTCGATGACGTACTCGTCGAAGTAAATGTTGTCCGCGTTCGGGTGGTCGTCGTAGACTTCTGTGACAAAGGACGTATCTGTCACTTCCACCAGTTCGAAGGGGCCGTTACCAACGACTTCGTCGAGTTCGGGCGACCACTCCTGGAAGTCAGACACCATCTGCGTTGCCTCGTCGCTTTCTGGATCGACGTTCACGAGGTCGTCGCGCCACTCGCCAAAGGACGGCGAGCCAACGTCTTCTTTGATGATCAGAGGTCCGTTTGCAATCTCGTTGACGAGGACGGACTCCATCGTAAAGTCATCGCGCAGGTGGAATCGAATCGTGTAGTCATCGAGCGCTTCGTAGTCCTCGATGTACGTGCTCGGGTCGCTATCTGGCGACGTAATCTCTGAAATCGCAAACCAGATGTCGAGGTCCGTGATCCAATCGTGAACCGTCACCGGATCGCCGTTGTGCCAGGTCCAGTTGTCGTTGAGTTCAACCAGAATGGAGTCGCCTTCGTCTTCCCAGTTGTCCGCAACAACGCCCTGGAACGTATCGTGGCTCTGGTAGTGGACGAGCGGCGGGTCGTAGATCAGTCCCGGTGGATCGAAGTCCGCCATCTCGTTTGCGGGATCAAACGGGTTCCACGAGGCGTTGTCCATTCCGTAGGTTCCCCGGTGAAGCGACTTCGTGAATCGCTTTTCGACACGTTCGTCGACCAACTCTCCGGACGGCCCACCGTTCCCGTTTCCGTTGCCGTTCCCGTCGTCACCGCCGCCCATACACCCTGCAAGCAGTGCTGCACCGCCGATAGCCCCACTTGTGAGAGCAGAGCGACGGCTTAGCCAGTTACCCTGGTCACTGTTGTTTGATACCATCAACCACATGTATATCATTATTTTATAAATAGTTTTTGTTGTCACAGGTCGCCAGTCGTACTCTTCACGTGTCCAACCCTCATCCATACGATCTAACAAACACACACGACACTCGAGTGGGTTATCGGACACCTCACACACCAGACGTGAAACGCACCGGTCAACGACTCGTCAAAATAGCTGTCAATCCGGGTACTACAGGTGAGTAGAGGCGATTATCGAGCAGGCGGGACGGTTCCGCTCGTGACGAAGTCATGCGTGTCCTCGCCATCGAGTGCGACGGTAGCGTCGGAGAGATCATTCCCCGCGAACAGACGTTCGTCAGCAGTCGACTCGAGCACGAGGAACGACTTGGTACCAACTCGAGCGCGCGAGTTTCGAATCGAGAGCCGCCGGGAGTGTCGGATCAAAATGGCAGCAGCCGAGGCGTCCGCGTGAGCCTGTCGTCCCGCGAACCCGTCAATTTCGAGGCCGTCGACGTCGGTACACCTGATCCCGTTCACGTAGTACGCTGGGATATCATCGCCCCACTCGAGGTCAATCTCGCGCAGGGCCACGTCGGTTGCGCCCTCGCAGTCTATCCCGGCGATGTCGCGTTCGGCAATCGGCGCTTGCACCGCTGTCGGCTGGAGGTCGATATTGCCGCCGACGCGGTCGGCGTGTGGACTGTCCGAAATCTCGAGGCGGACGCCCTCGAGCGTGACGTTCGCCATATCGGCGTCGTCGTGGGCGTAGACGAGCACGCCGTTTTCGCTCCGGGCGACGATGTTCGAGAATCGGATGTTGCGCACGCACCCCAAATCGGTTTCGTCGTCACGCGGGACCGATGTCACGTAGATCGGTTCGGCTTTCCCCCACCACGGACCGGGGAGCAACCCGGTCTCGAGGACGATGTTCGAAAAGAGCACGTTCTCGAGGTCGCCTTCGTCACGATGCTGGATGCCGAGGCCGCGATTCGAGTCTCGAATGACACAGTTCTCGAAGAGACAGTCGCGAATCGGGCCGTGGGTCTCCGATCCGAACTTAATCGCACAGGCGGCTGAGGAAAGCGTGCAGTTCGTGACGGTGATGCCAGCCGTGGGACCATCGCCGTCTGGTCGCGAGCCAATCGTGATCGAGTCGTCACACGAACGGATCGAGCAGTCCGAGATGTGGACGTTTCGCGAGTCCATAATCGAGATGCCGTCACAGTTCGGAATCTGCATGTGGTTGTCGATGTCGAGACCGTGAATATCAGCCTCCTCGCAGTCGTGGAGGCTGATTGTCCAGCCCGGCATATCTCGGAGAGTGATCGTCTCGAGGCGGACGTTTGTCGCGTCCTCGAAGAAGAACATCGGCCCTGGTCGGAAGTCGGATTTGGCGCGGGGCCACTCCTCGGTGCCGCGTTCGGGGTCGAGGTAGTCCTCGCCCTGACGGGCCTCGTGGGGCGCGTTCGAGATTAGCGGGTGGCCGTCGCTCTCGCCGGAATGGCCCCGCAGCGGTTCGTCCATCTCGTGAAACCAAGTGCCCCGGCCGTCGAACGTCCCGCGGCCCGTGATCGCGACGTTTTCGACGCCGTCACCGCGGATGAACGGGCGCTCGCCGTCCGGCCCGTACTCGCCCGCGTAGGCGTCCCGCTCGCGGGCCGCATACACCGTTGCCCCGGCCTCGAGCGAGAGCGTAATGTCGCTTCGGAGGTCGACTGTGCCAAGTTCGTACTCGCCGCTGGGGACGACGACCGTCCCGCCGCCCGCGTCTGCACAGGCATCGATGGCCGCCTGAACCGCGTCAGTCGCCAGTTCCGCGTCGGACTCAAGATAGTCAGTGATCGAAACGGACGCTCGTCGAGGGTTCATGCGGCAGTCTCTCGTGTGCTCGTTCTTAACCATTGTGCGCTGAGGCGGTGCGTTCGGTGAGATTGGTACCACTCGCTGCCTCCGACAATCCCGGCACCTATTACTTGATTGACCCACAACTGCGTCTCAGATGACGCGGATACACCCTACGGACTGTCAAACCGAGTTCGTCCGGCGACCGCTCGGCATCGACGAGCGAGCACCTGACCTGCGCTGGCGCGTCGACACCGACCGCCGCGGGGCGAAACAGACTGCCTATCGCGTCCTCGTCGCCTCGAGTCCGGATCGACTGACCGTCGAGGACGCCGACATCTGGGACACGGGCACACGCGAGAGTGTCCGGCCATCGGTCACCTACGACGGCCCGCCGCTCGAGGCCGACACGGACTACTACTGGACGGTTCGGGTCTGGGACGGCGAGAACGAAAGCGACTGGAGCAAACCCGCGATGTGGGGGGTGGGACTACTCGAGGCCGACGACTGGGAGGCAAACTGGATCCGCCGCCCCGCGGAACTTGAAACAACCGACGTCGCAGACTTCGACCGCGGGCAGTTCACCTACGCTCGCCGTGAGTTCGACCTCCCCAAGGGTGTCGAACTCGAGCGAGCGCGCGCGTATGTCGCCGCCTGCCACCAGTACGAACTCTCCGTCAACGGCGAGCGCGTCGACCGCGGGCAGTCCTTCTCCTATCCCGAGTATCACTATTACAAGGCCGTCGACCTGACCGATGCACTCGAGGCGGGCGAAAACGCCATTGGCGGACTCTTCACGTGGCACGGGGAAGGGCAGGGTCGTCCGACCGCCGAACCGGGCTTCATCTGCCAACTCGAGATCGAACTCGCTGACGGCAGCGAGCGAACCATCGTCACCGACGACGAGTGGCGGCTTCGCGAGGCCGAGTGGAACGAGGACGCGCCGCTTCGAAACGACGAAATCGGCGAGGCAGTCGAGATCATCGACGGCCGCGACATGCCCGTCGGCTGGGCCGAGTCCGGATTCGATGACGGAGACTGGGACGCGGCCGGCGTCGTGGGCGACCACCCGACGGATCCGTGGGAGCGCCTCATCGCACAGAATCGAGAGGTCGTCGACCGGCGACTCGAGCCGGAATCGATAGAACAACTCGAGGACGATTCCTACGTCGTCGACTTCGGGAAGGTCTACACCGGGTTGCCAACCATCGAGTTCGCTGAGGGAACTGCTGGCCACCGCGTCGAGATTCGGGCGGCGTACCTCCGGCGCGATGACGGTACAGTCCACGAAAAGGACGGAACCCAGTGGACTAACATGGGTTACGAGTACGTCCAGCGCGACGGCGACTGTACGTTCCAGCCGTTTAACTACCTGGGCGTGCGCTACTTGCAGATCGACGACCCCGGCGAGGACCTCGACCTCGAGCAAGTCTGGCTCCGGGCGCTACACAACGATATCCCGGACACGCACGCAGGCACGTTCGAATCGTCGAACGAGACCGTCGACGCGGTGTTCGAACTCGCCCGGCATTCGGCGCTGTACGGCACCCAAGAACAGTTCATTGACACGCCGACCCGCGAGAAGGGCCAGTTCCTCATGGACGCGTTGAACATCTCTGCGGTCTCGCGGCGCGCGTTCGGCGAGCGCGCGATGAGCCGGCAGGCGATACAGGAGTTCGTCCGCTCGCACTATCGCTACTGGGAAGCGGAGGGCCGACTCAACGCCGTCTATCCGAACGGCGACGGCAAGCGCGACATTCCCGATTTCACCGAAGCGTTTCCCGAGTGGGTCTGGCAGTACTATCTCGAGTCGGGCGACGACGCGATCCTCGAGACGGCCTACCCCGTCGTCGAGTCGGTGATCGACTACATCGCAGCCCACGTCGACGAGGAGACTGGCCTCGTCACGAATCTCTCGGGCGGCGTTGGCGGCCCCTACGAGGAAGGCATCGTCGACTGGCCACCTGAGATGCGCTACGGCTACGACCGCGACTGGCCCGCCCGGACCACCGTCAACATCCTCGGCGCGAACGCGTTCGCGAAAGCCGCGGCAATCGCCGAGGCGCTCGAGCGTCCTGCCGATGAAATCGAGGGTTATCGCGACCAACAGGTCGCACTCGAGGCGGCCATTCGCGAACGCCTCTTCGACGGCGAGTTGTTCGTCGACGGCTGTGACGCAGCTGCGGCAAGCGACCACCGCTCCCAGCACGCCAACGCCTTTGCGCTCGCGGCGGGGATCGTTCCCGAGGACGCACGGGACGGCGTCGCCGACCACATTGCCGACATGGGCATGCGCATGGGGCCGATGATGGTCCCATGGCTCTGTCGCGCACTCGAGACGAGCGGCCGGACCGACGCGCTGGTCGATCTCATCACCAATCCCGATGACGACGGCTGGGCGAACATCCTCGCACGGGACGGCACGTTCACCTGGGAGACCTGGCACTGTCGCGACCCTGAGTTGCCGACCAGCGAGCGCCGCAATCGCAGCGAATCCCACGCGATGGGCGCGCCCGTTCTCGTCAGCATCCAGCGTGCGCTCCTTGGCGTCCGACTTGTGGGCTGCGAAGGCTCGCACCTCGAGATTCGCCCGCCGGAGTCGGGCCTCGAGTCTGCTAGCGGAGCCGTCCCAACGGAACGCGGGCCGGTTGCCGTCGACTGGAGCCGCGAGGGCGAGAGGTTCGACCTCGAGGTGACGGTGCCGTGGAACGCGACGGCGACGGTAACGCTGCCGGTCGCCGCCGCCGTGACGGTAAACGGAATGACCGTCTCCGCTGAGGACGCATCGGTGTCAGACCTCGAAGGCGTCTCTGCAGTTCGATTCGATGAGGGAGTGTCTGTCGGGGTCTGCTCGGGGACGTATCAGCTCACACTCGAGTGAGCAGGTGGGGGTTCGTTCTGTTGGTACTATAGTTGCGCTGCTGGAGCGTCCCTCGCCGGGGACACGGGAGACGCTCGAGCGGCCAAAGCGTATTTCATCAGTGACACGAGTGTGTGACCTATGGTTGACGATAGTTGGTGGGTTCGAGTACGGGAGCGACTGGCTTTCACCCGGTGGGTCCCAGACCAAATTCGAAGCCGCTATTTGGTGAAGTTTGGCCTTATCACGGCCGTTGTCGTAATGCTGTTGCTCGCAGCTTCAGTGTTCTTCTACGTCGATATTACGACGCAGATCACTGCCGATGTGCAGGGTAATCTGGAAGCGAATACGGCCGGCAATGCTGCCGAGTTCGAGGACTGGCTCGACGAGTACGACCAGTCGCTGGGGACACTGACTGGCTCCGGCGTCCTGGCAACGGCATCCGATGCACGGGCTACGAGTGAATTACAACAGTACCGGCGCACGATGCCAGCCGAATCACAGCACGTCCACTTCCTCGACTTCCAGTCCGACGACCTCATTTACACGAGCGATGCCACCGCCGATACCGAAACGCTGTCCGAACTCCAGTTACAGGTATACGAACGCAGCGGCGACGAGCCGCGTCATCTAAACTACGACGACCTCGGCGGGGAAGACTTTGAGGGTGGAGTTACCGAAGTGTACGAACGAAACGGCGACACGCTCGTCGCGTTCATCGAGCCAGTTCCCGGGGCTGAACACACCGCCGTCGTGCTCGAGGCAGATATCACAGCGATTGATGACCGCTTCGATACCGCCGTTGAGGGCGAGTCCGTCCAGGTCGTTGACCCGAACGCTGAAACGGTGGTCTACGCCGAGAACGACAGCGCGATTCTCTCGGCGTATCAGGACGGCTTTCACGCCGAGTTTACCAACGATATGACCGGCACTGGCGTCTTTGAGAACCAGGACGCCGACTCTGTCCAGTCCTACGCGGGAATCGAGACGACCGAGTGGGTTGTCGTTTCCGACGCGCCGCAATCGTCCGCATACGCACTCGCCGACAACGTTGCGACCTCACTCGTGTTGCTCATTGGGATCGCCCTCGCCGGTTTCGTTGTCACAGGGGCGACGATTGGTCGTTCGACGGCAGCCGCGATGGATGACCTCGCGAGCAACGCCAGTTCGCTCTCGAGAGGTGACACCGAAATCACGGTCGATGAGACTGACCGCATCGACGAGGTCGGGCAGGTCCAGCAGTCGTTCCTCGATACTCGGAACTACCTCGAGACCGCAGCCACACAAGCCGATGCCATCGCCCGCCAAGAGTTCGACGACCCGATTCTCGAGGCGGAGGTTCCCGGAAAACTCGGCGACTCACTGGAGACGATGAGCCAGGACCTCGAGCAGTATATCGACGATATCGAAGCATCGAAAGCCGAGGCCGAACTCGCACAGGACGAAGCCGCCGAGGCCCGCAAGGAGGCCGAAGCGCTCGCGACGCGACTCGAGGAGCGCGCACGCGAGTTCGGCGACGTGATGGCGACGGCCGCCGATGGAGATCTCACCCAGCGTCTCGACGAGGACGTCGATAACGAGGCACTGGCAGAGATTGCGACTGGGTTCAACGGGATGCTCGAGGACTTAGAGCGGACAATCGTCGACATTCAGGGCCTCGCGGAGGACGTCGACCAGACCAGTCTGTCGGTCACCGAACGCGTCGGCGAGATCGAACGCGCCAGCGACGAGGTGAGTCGTTCGACGGAGGAAATCGCATCGGCCAGTGCCGATCAGAGCACCCGCTTCCAGACCGTCTACGGCGAGATGAACGACCTCTCGGCGACCGTCGAAGAAATCGCCTCGACTGCGAGCGACGTTGCGAACGTCTCCCAACAGACCGCCGAAAAAGCGACCGTCGCGGGCGAGGCAACCGACGAGATCCAAACGGAAATGAACCAACTCGAGGAGCGCGCCGAAACGATCACCGGGCAGGTCGGCCAACTCGAGTCGGAGATGGGTGAGATCAGCGAGATTGTCGACCTCATCGACGACATCGCCGATCAGACGAACCTGCTGGCGCTCAACGCCTCCATCGAGGCCGCAAGCGCGGGTGAAGAGGGTGACGGCTTCGCCGTCGTCGCGAGCGAAGTCAAGGCGCTCGCAGAGGAGACCGGACAGGCGACGGCAGAAGTCGACGCACTGATCGGGAGAGTGCAGGACTCTGTGGATGATACCGTAACGGAAATTGACCGAATGCGCGAGCGCGTCGACCGCGGCGCAACCGTCGTCGAAGACGGCATCGAAGCCATCGATGCGATTGCGGACCAGGTCGAGACGGCAAACAACAGCATTCAGTCGATCAACGAGGCCACCGACGAACAGGCTCGAGCCAGCGAGCGCGTCGTGACGATGGTCGACGAGGCGACCGAGATCAGTACGGAAACCCAGTCGGAGACGGAAACGGTCGCGGCCGCCGTCGAAGAGCAAACGGCCTCCATCTCGGAGGTTTCGGCGGGCGCACAGTCGCTGACCGAGATGGCCGATGACCTGCGCGTTTCGCTGGATGCGTTCGAGGTGGATGGCGATTCCGCTGACACAGCGGAGACGACCTCGAACGTTTCCGAGGAGACGGACCTCGTCCTTGGATACGACTCGAGCGCTCCCTCGTCGTCCGAGTAAGGCAGCTACGGGCGGCTGCTCACTCGAGTGTGGGAGCATAACAATTAACTCACTTCCTCGAGAGCGGCTGGTATGAACGCGTTCGCTGACAACCCACTCCAGACGCGTGAGGATATCGCGCGCGCAGTCAGCCAACTGGTCGAGCCACTCGAGACGCATCGCAGTCCCGGCGGTGCTCGGCTGAAACCGAGCGCAGGCGGGGCCTGGTTTCCGGATATCGCGGCCGACCTCGAGGGATTCGCACGGCCGCTGTGGGGGCTCGCCCCACTCGCTGCGGGGGCCTCGAGTGCAACGGGTGAAGACGAGTACGATGGTTGGGACCGGATTCGCGAGGGGCTACGAAACGGAACGGATCCCGACCATCCGGAGCACTGGGGACCAGCGGGCGACAACTCACAGAAGCACGTCGAGACGGCGGCAATCGGATTCTCACTCGCACTTGCGCCCGAACGAATCTGGGACCCACTCGAGCCAGCGACACAGGAGCAAGTTGCAACGTATCTCCGGCAGATCGACGACGCCGACCTGCACGACTGCAACTGGCTGTTCTTTCGCGTGCTCGTCCATCTCGGGCTCGAGAACGTCGGCGAGGCCTACGACCGCGACCTGTCTCGAGAGACGCTCGACCGCCTCGAGTCGTTCGCGACGGCGGACGGCTGGTACGCCGACGGGCCGCCGGCTGAGAGCGCGCGCGATTACTACATTCCGTGGGCGATGCACACCTACGGACTGCTCTACGCGACGCTGGCCGAAGACGATGATCCCGAGCGGGCCGCGCGCTTTCGCGAGCGGGCCGTCGAGTTCGCGCCGCAGTTTCGCCACTGGTTCCGTGAGGACGGTGCGGCCCTGCCCTACGGCCGGAGCCTGACCTACCGGTTCGCCCAGACGGCCTTCTGGGGCGCGCTCGCGTTCGCCGACTGCGAGGCGCTCCCGTGGGGGCAACTCAAGGGGCTCTGGCTGCGCAACATCCAGTGGTGGGCCGAGCAGCCGATTTTCACCGACGGCGGTGTCCTCTCGGTCGGCTACCGCTACCCGACACTGAAGGTGAGCGAACCCTACAACTCGCCGAGTTCGCCCTACTGGGCGTTGAAGGCGTTCCTCCCGCTTGCACTCGAGGCGGACCATCCCTTCTGGCAAGCCGAACCCGAGCCGCTGCCAGCGTTGCCCGAACAGACTGTCCAGTCCGAACCCGAACTCGTCGTCTGTCGCGACCGGGGCGCAGATCACCACTACGCACTCGCCGCCGGCCAGTCCACGCAGTACCGCGAAAAGTACACCAAGTTCGCCTACTCGAGTGCGTTCGGCTTCGGCGTCCGCGGTCGACGACCCGGCCTCGAGGGGGCCGGCCACGATAGCGCGCTCGCGCTGAGCGAGGACGGCCGCGACTATCGGATTCGAGAGCGCATCGACGAAACGGCCGTTATGGACGACGTGCTCTATTCGCGTTGGTCGCCCTGGGATGACGTGCGCGTCGAGACCTGGCTCGCGGCCGCGACGCCGTGGCACGTCCGCGTGCATCGCCTCGAGACCGAACGTCCGCTCAACAGCGCAGAAGGTGGCTTCGCGCTGCCGAAAGGCGAGGCCGACAGTCCAGCGCGTCACGAGAATCGAACGGACGACGAGCGCGCGTGGTGTCGAACACCTGGCGGCTCGAGTGGCGTTCGTGACCTCCGCGGCCATCGGGCGGGCGAGGCAAGGGGCCAGGAGCCGAACACAAACGTTAGTCACCCGCGAACGGTCGTCCCGACGCTCGTCGGCGAGCACGAACCCGGCGTTCACTGGCTGGTGACGGCGGTCACGGCAGCCAGTCCGGACGGCGATGATCGGTGGGACGAGCCGCCGCGCCTCGAGTCGACGGAGCCGATTTGTGTCGTCGACGCTGACGGCTCGGACCTGATTCGCTGTGATCGGTGAGCGCTGCGCGGTGGACAGTGGCCTGTTCGCACCACAACGAAGTCAGCGGTTAGCGGGCTACCAGTAGCGCTGCCACGCCTCCGTCGCCCGAGTCAGGCCCTCGAGATAGAAGTAATCACCCCAGATGCAACACTCGTCGTAGTCGTCTTCGGGCTGGTTGTACGCCGCGTCGCTCAGGAGGCCGTTCGAGTCGGTCGGTGCGCTATAGTTCTCGGCAAGTGACTCGAGCATCGCCAGTGACGCCGCCCGGTACTGGGGCGTGCGTTCGTCGGTTGCTGGCAGCACGCCTGCGAGTTCGTCGAGCCCGCAGGCCGCGATAGCGGCGGCCGAAGTGTCTCGGACGGCAGCTGCCGGTGCGTCGAAGTCCCAGCGGGGGACGTGATCTGACTCGAGGCGCTCGAGGTAAGCGTTCGCCAGTTTCGCCGCGAGGTCGACATACGCTGATTCGCCGGTGTAGGTCGCGGCGAGCGCGTAGCCGTAGACCTGCCACGCCTGCCCGCGTGCCCAACAGGAGTCGTCGGCATAGCCCTGATGTGTCTCGATTGCGAGCGGATCGCCGGACTCGAGATCGCAGACGACAGTGTGGGCGGTCGATGCGTCCGACCGAACGATGTGCTGGGCGTTCGTCCGTGCGTGCGTGTCTGCAATCGCTGCAAATCGGTGCTCGCCCGTGGTCTCGCTGGCCCAGTACAGCAGCGGGAGGTTCATCATCGTGTCGGCGATCATCCGCCCCTGAACCCACCCGTCCTGTGACTCCTCGAGTGGCCCCCACGCCTGAATGATCCCGGGGCCGTCTCGGTAGCGCTCGACCAGCACTTGCGCGGCCTCGAGCGCCAGTTCTCGGTAGTCAGACTGCCCTGTCAGCCGGTAGCCGGCGACCGCCGACAGAGTGTACAGAAAGCCCAGGTCGTGCGTGTCCGTGTCGCCGTCTTCGAGTCGACGAGCGAACGTCTCGAGTTGGGTGTCGGCGGCGTCGCGAAACCGGTCGTCGCCGGTCACGTCGGCGGCGAGCCAGCACTGGCCGGTCCAAAAACTCGTCGTCCAGCCACCCATATTGTCGGTCGAAGGGTAGAGAAGATCGTCGCTCGAGGCGGTCGGAAACCGGTCGTAGAACGGATCGAGGTTAGCCTCAACCTGCTCGAGTGCATCGGCGAGTCCGCGCTCGAGCGTGGCGGTGTCGACTGCGGGCGACTGCGACTCGTGGTAGCGCTCGGGCACACCGGGATCGGAAACGGCGGCCGCGAGCGCCGCTGGCTGTCGTGACATATGCTGGCACAGGATGGGGGCTCTCATAAACGCACCGACGTTCGAGTCCGTTACTGCCGGTCGAAGGCGTACAGCGTCAGCGTCGTCGCCGGTGGGTCATCCGCACGGGCTCTATCGCGATTCTCCTCGAGCGTTTCCCAGCGAAGCGCATACTGCGTTTCGCCGGGCGCGTCGCCGCTGTCTTCGGCCCAGTTGACCTGCATGCCGGGGTAGTCGCTAGTCACTTCGCGCAGGTCGTCAGGGTAGGTGTGCCACGGCGAGTACCAGTCAGTCGGCGTCAGCGTCTCCTCCTCGAGGACCCACTTGCCGGTGCCGTACTCGACGTGTTCGTAGGTCTGGGTGAGTCGGCCGTTCTCGTGTTCGACCGGATCGAACTCGATGTCGAACGGAATCGTGCCACCGCCGCCGAAGGCCCACCGGTAGTCCCAGTCGGTCGTTTGGTAGATCTCCCAGCCGTTGGCCTCGGCGCGGGCGTTGTAGAGTTGGGTGTTGCCCTCGTGGTCGAACTTGTGGTAGCTAATGATGACCCGATCCTCGCTGTCGAAGCCAATCTTCGTGTTGTTGTTGATCATCCCGCCGTAGGGTGGGACGGGGTCGACGAGGTCGCCCGAGTTGATATCGATGGGGACCTCGAGTGGCTCGCCCTGACTGGTCTCCCACTCACGAAGGTCGGGGCTGCGGGCGTAACAGAGGTCGTGGTTCGTCTGTGCGCCGCCGTGGTCTCGCCAGACCCAGCAGACGTGATAGGTGCCGTCGGGGCCGACGACCGGGCCGTGGGGATAGGCGTTCATCGCGTCGCCACCGTACGTAAGCGGCTCCGAAAGCAGTCGCTCCCACTCGCGACTCGAGGCGTCGTAGACGTTGTACAGCCAGTTGCCGCCGCCGCTGTAGCCGTCGCGGTATGTGAACACGAGTTCGTCGTCCGGCCCACGCAGAAACTGCGGGTACGTCACCTGCTGCTCGTCTGTGCCGACCATCTCGTCGACGCGCTCGAGCGTGTCGATTGCGAGTGGCTCGGTCGTCCGGTAGTACTTCAGGGGATGGACGTGCATGTTCCCGCTGACGTGGAGGTGCCCGGCGCTGTCGACCGCGAGGACGAGCGAGTTGTGCGCGTCCCACTCGATCCGTCGATCCTCGGGAAGTCGGACGAGCGTCCACGACTCGGACTCGAGCGTGCGACTCCCGACTGTCAGCCGTCGCTCGGCGTCGTAGAACGCGACGAACTGGTGGTCGCCGTGCGTGTAGCAATCGAACGGTGCAGGTGTCCCAGCCCAAACATCGGCTATCTCGAGCGATGTCTGCTCGCGAAGGTCGACAGTCGTCGTCATGTCAACGCATGTCTTGTGGGGAACCCATAGCTCTTATGACACTGCGACGCAAGACGATGGACGGACAGAGACGCGACGACACGGGCGCGCAGGGCCGGCGTGTCGACCACAGCAATTTATTTCAGTGTCGGCGAAATCCACGGACAAGCGATGACGAAAACCTATTCGATCACTCGAGTCACCGAAGAGGTCCCACTCACGGGCGAGCACACTGACACAGTCTGGGCCGACGTTCCCGCGCTCGCACTCGAGGAGTTCACGTGGCACGACGGCGACGAACCGAAGCCGGCGACGACGGCGCGACTCTGTTACGACGAGGCGGCACTGTACGCGCAGTTTCAGGTCGACGACACCGAGATCACCGCGTCGGTGACCGAGTTGAACGGACCGACGTTCGAGGACAGTTCGGTCGAACTGTTCGCCGATCCGACTCCCGGCGAGGATTCGCGATATTTCAATTTCGAACCCAACTGCTGCGGACAGTTCAAACTTGCCTGGCAGGAAACCGACTGGGAGGAACGAGGGATCGGCCGCGAACTGATCATGCCCGACGTAGCCGAGCAGGTCGACGTTCGAACCTCGGTTTCAGGGTCGACGAAAGCGTCAGCGCCGGACGACGAGTCGTGGTGGCTGGCCGCCCGCATCCCGTTTGCCGTCCTCAGCGACGTGACCGGCCTCGAGATCGCACCCGAATCGGGAACCGAGTGGCGAGGGAACCTTTATCGCAGCGGCCTGCCGGACACCCAAAAGTCGACGTGGAACCCGATTGCGGAACCCGAACCCGACTACCACTCGCCGTCGTACTTCGGTCGACTGGCGTTCGAGTGATCGTCGGTATCGCACTCGAGGGTGGCGCCTTCTGGCAGTGCCAGTGGCGGAAGGGAAACACCTAACTGCCGACTCTCTGTTGTTCGAGCCATGATTCGGACTGCGATTCTGGGGCTCGGCGGGTTTGGAAAATTGCTCGCACAGCAACTGCTCGACCATCCGAACGCGACGCTCGAGGCCGTCGTCGACGTGAATACGGACAATCTCGAGACGGCAGTCGAGGAGTTCGGCGTCGATGAGGACGCCTGTTACACCGACGAAACGGCGCTGTACGACGCCCACGATCTCGATGCAGTCATTATCGCGACGCCACCGGCGTTTCATCACCGCCAGATTTTCGAGGCGTTCGACCGCGGCCTCCACGTGCTCTGTGAGAAGCCGGTCGTCATCGACCTCGAGGAGGCTCGAGAGGTCGCTGCGCTGTTCGAAGACAGTTCGCAGGTGCTGATGGCGGGCTATCAGCGTCATCTCGATCCGGCGTTCAGCCGGGGCTACGAGCGCTGGAACGAGGGCGATGCAGAGCCGACGTTCATGACCGGCGAACTCACCCAGGACTGGACGCATCACTTCGAGTCCGGCACGAACTGGCGAACGGACCCCGACGTGGGCGGGCGTGGCCATCTCTTTAGCGTCGGCACGCACGTCCTCGAGTCACTCGTCTGGATGACTGGCCTCAAGCCCGAATCCGTGTCGGCCGAGATGACGTTCTACGACGATGCCGAAGAAATCGACCAAGAATCCGTCCTTTCGATTCGATTCGCAAACGGGACGCTCGCGTCGATGAGCGACACCGCAACTGCGCCGACCGAACGCGAGCGCATCCGTATCTGGGACGACGACGGCGCACTCGAGTTGACCAGTCGCGACTGGGGGCGGCCCACGCTGACAGAACTCGACGCCGACGGTGCCGAATCGGTCTGTGCGGTCGACCACGAGGACGCACCCGGGAAAGTCGAGGCCTTTCTCGAGGCCATCGAGTCCGGAACCGAACCGCCAGCGACGGTCGATGACGTCGTCCGAGTGACGGCACTGCTCGATGCAGCCTACGAGTCGGCGCGCACGGGCGAACGGGTAACAGTCGACCTCGAGTAGTTCGCAGGTACCTGCCTGCGGATTCGCCGACCCAAACGGCTATGTGCTCCTGAACTGATCTATTTCTATGGAGCGAATTGCGTTCCACCTAGCAATCGTCGACGGACAGCGCGATGCGTATCGAGAGACTCACGAAAACGTCCACGACGCACTCGAGGCGGCGTATCTCGAGTCCGACGCCGGCATCGAGACCTACTCCGTCTTCGAGCGAGACGGCCACGTCTTCGGGTTTCTGGAACTCGAGGACCCAGATGCGCTCAAGGAGGTCATGAACGAGAGCGAGGCCCAGGCTGATTGGGACAAGGTGATGGACGGCATTCTCGAGCCAAGCGAGGACGGCGGGTGGATGGACGAAGTGTATCGGCTGCGGTGAGGCGTCTCCCAAGCGTTTATATCGGTTACGCGCCCTGCTAGCGGTATGAACGTACTGGTCACTGGCGCGTACGGTCGGTGCGGCACAGCGATCATCGACCATCTTCATGACCGCGACGACTACGAGTTTACTTATCTGAACCGGTCGGATCGCGACGACAGTCACCCATACGGCGGTTACGACACTGTTCTTGCAGACGTCGGCGACTACAACGCCATTCGACCTGCCTTCGACGGACAGGACGCCGTAATCCACCTTGCGGCGTATCCCGAGACAGACGGCACCTGGGAGCAGGTCCACGATCCGAACATCGAGGGTATGCACAACGTACTCAAGGCGGCCGACGACGCTGGCGTCGAGACGATGATTTTCGGCTCGACGAACCACGTCATGGGCATGTACGAGGAAGAACACGCGCCAGACATCTATCAGCCGGGGCACGGAATAGCTCTCGAGCGAACCGATCCCGTGCGCCCTGATTCGTACTATGGGACGACCAAGGCGTTCGGTGAGAACCTCGGCCGCCAGTACGTCGAGAACGACTCTGCACTTGAGCGGTGTTACGCGATCCGAATCTGTACGGTCAATTCGGCTGCGTACGATCACCCGTACGGTGATGCCGAAGAGAAAGCGGACAACGACGAGTTCGAACACGGCAGCGACGAGTACGACCGAAACGTCGCCCGCATGAAAGCGATGTGGCAATCTCGCCGGGATTTCGCCCATCAGATCGACTGTTGTCTGCAGGCCGATCTCGATGGGTTCGAGATTTTTCACGGCGTCAGTGATAACGACCGACGCTGGTACTCACTCGAGCACGCGCGCTCGCTTATCGGCTACACGCCACAGGATAACGGCGAGGAGTGGGACGAACCGCCAGCGTAGTTTCGAACGACTGTTGACGTTTTTTCGTGCGGGTTCCCCCGACTTGAACACTGTACTGATTCAGCGACCTCGAGAGGTATCTGTGATGTGTGAATACCTCGCTCGCTGCGTCCGGTATAACCGAATATGTGAGTTTGCGTCCTCCGTGAGAATCGATAACGACCTCACGACTGTTACAATCGTACCTGTGTAATTCATTTCGCAGATATTCTGTTCTACATCGGGATGTGGGCCTCTCGAGGCTGTGTGATGGAATGGTAGCTGCCTACTGGGTGTCAGCCCAACCGTTCGGTGCTGCCGGATGGTTTTCGCTTCGATATTTGAAACACAGGTGTGTTACTCGTCGCTGCGATAGCGCTCGAGGGCGTCCTCGTCGATTGAAATCCCGAGTCCGGGTTCCTGTGGGACGTCGAGTTCGCCGCCGGATGGATCGAACGGCGACTCGAGAAGGTCTTCCCGAAGTGGGTTCTCGCTGCGGTCGAACTCGATCAGCATGGGGTCGGGGATGTTGCGGGTGTGCGGGTAGTCGGTGACGCTCGCGGCGAACTGGATTGCAGCGGCCATGCCGACGGCGCTGTTCCAGATGTGGGGTCTGACGGCGACGTTTTCGGTGGTCGCCATGTCGGCGATAAGTCGGGCTTCCGAGAGCCCACCACAGCGGCCGAGGTTCGGCTGGACGATATCGACCGCACGGTTGTCGATAAGTTTCTTGAACGCGAATCGACCGTAGTGGGCTTCGCCAGCAGCAATTGGGATGTCGGTGGCCGCTTTCACGTCCTGATAGCCACTGTCGTTTTCCGGCGGCACTGGCTCTTCGATCCAGTCGATGTCGTACTCGGCAATCGCGTGTGCCGTCTCGATTGCCTGGTGGGGCCGATAGTTGCCGTTCATGTCGACCATCAATCGGCCGTCGTCGCCGAGAACCTCTCGAGCGGTTCGCACCCGTTCGACGTCAGTGTCGGTGTTCGCGCCGATCTTGATCTTCGCCGCCGTGAATCCCTCGTCGACGGCTTCCTGAATCGGCTCTTCGAGCGGGCGCTCTTGCTCGGTGAAGTACATCGTTGAGGCGTAGGGGACGAGCGACTCGCACTCTGTGCCGCCGAGAATCCGGTGGACCGGCCGCTCGAGTGATTTGCCGATAATATCCCAGCAGGCCACGTCGATGGCGCTGACGACGCTCTGGACGAAGACATCCCCGCCGAAATGATACGGGTTCGTATAGGACTCGACGGCGAGCGATTCGACGGCGAATGGGTCCATCCCGAGTACGTCCTCGGCGAACAGTTCCGCGACCGTTGCCTCGACGATTCGTCCCGGTGCGAACGCCTCGCCCCAGCCCTCGAGACCGGTATCCGTTTCCAATCGCAGGAGTGTCGTCGCCCGGTCGTGGCCGAAGCTTCGCGCGTCGCCGAGGCCGTGGCCGTCAGGCAGTGAGTGGCTGATCGGAATCGTCTCGAGATCGGTGATGTGCATGCATAGACGCCCGGTCGGGGGTCCAATATAGCTTGTGCTCGAGGGCAAACGACGCCCGTTGCCGGTCTGAGCGCCGACGAGAGCGTCGATGGGTTTAATGTAATCCGCGGTCAGAACGCTCGTATGACAGTTGCAGCTGACGACGTACGGGAGCATCTCCGCGGTGTCGCCGTTGGACTGCTGACGCCGTTCGACGACGAGGGTCGGATCATCCACGATGACATCCGCGAGAACGCCGAGACACTCTCGAGTGCCGGTATCGAAACGTTCCTCGCGACGGCGAACATCAGCGAGTATCACTCTCTTTCGCAAGACGAACGCGTCGCAGTTGCGGAAACGAGCGTCGACGCACTGCCCGACGATGCCTGCGTCCTCGCCGGCGTTGGCGGCAGTACGACCAACGCAATCGACCTGATCGAGCGCTACGACGAGATCGGCGTCGACGCGATGATGATCATGCCGCCGGATCACACCTACATCCACGAGCGCGGCCTCCTCGAGTACTACCGAAAACTCGACGCGGCGACCGAGACGCCACTCGTTCCCTACGTCCGCGGCTTCGAGCCATCCGTCGAGTACCTCGGCGACCTCACCCGCATCGACGGCGTCGTCGGCATCAAGTACGCCCTGCCAGACCCGATCAAACTCGGCGCTGGCGTTGCCGCTGGCGCGGACGACGTCGTCTGGGTCGATGGCCTCGCCGAACCCTACGCCGTCTCCTTTTGGGCAGAAGGCATCGAAGGCTTCTCCGCCGGCGTCAGCAACTTCCGCCCCGAAGTCGGCCTCGCACTCTTCGACGCACTCTCGAGTGGCGATTGGGAACGCGCCCGCGAACTTCGAAACGCTTGCCTGCCGTACCAGCAGTTCCGCGAGGAAACTGGCCAGCACAACGAGATTCCCGGTGCAATCAGCGTCTCCGCAGTGAAAAAGGCACTCGAACTCGCCGGACTCAACGGCGGCAACGTGCGCGAACCCATTCAGCCGCTGTCGGACGCGGACGAACGCCGCGCCGAAGAGATTTATCAGCAACTCGACGACGACCTCGAGCGCCTGCTCGAGTAGTCAGCCACCGATTTTACTCGTCGTCGTACTGGAACTCAGTCCACGGCCCCTCGGTGAAGGGATACTCCTCGATGACGTCGAGGTCGACCTCGAGTCCGAGTCCCGGCCCGTCAGGGACGGTCAACCGCCCGTCAGAGACCGCGGGTTCGCCCTCGAGAATGTCAAAGGACAGTTCGAAGGGGTACATGCCCGGATCCGGCTCGGCGTCGATGAGCGGGTCGTTCTCGAAGACGGGGTACTCGAGCAGTCGGACCTCCGGCGCGGCGGCGACGAGGTGGGCGTTGGCGATGAGACCGACCCAGGTGCCGAAGTTGTGCGGGACGAACTCGACGTCGCGGCCACGGCAGGACTCGATTGCTGGGAGACAGCCAGTGAAGCCCTCGTGGTGGCGAACGTCGCCTTGCAAGAACGCGACCGATCCGGTTTCGCCGAGCTCGACGAGTGACGCAGGTGTCTCCTCGCTTTCGCCGCCGGCGAGTGGCGCGCCCGTTTCGGCGAGCCGACGATACCCCTCGCGGTCGGTCGGCTCGACGGGTTCTTCGACCCAGTAGGCACCCGAATCCGCGGCGTGTTCGACAAGGTCGCGGACGACGTCTTCGCCGTAGGCTTCGCCGAGTTTCCACCAGGTGTGGACGTCGAGCATGAATTCCGTCTCCGAGAGTCGCTCTGCGAGCAACTCGACCGTCTGGCGGTCGCCCTCGGGACCGATCCCGGGCCGGTACTTGTAGCCGAAAAAGCCCGCGTCTTCAATGACTGCGGCCTGGTCGGCGTAGCCCTCGGGTTCCATGTACATGCCCGCGCTCGCGTACAGCGGAATCTCCGTCGTCGGCTCGTCGTCGTACTCCTCGGCGAGCAACTCGTAAATTGGTGCACCGAGTTCCTTTCCGCGGATATCGTACAGTGCGACATCGAGCGCCGAAATCGCTTCCGTCTGCAGGTGCGCTGGTAATGCGGTATCTCGAATGAGCGCCGCCACGTCAGTGATCTCCTCGAGTGTCTCACCCTCGAGTGCGTCGGCGATGGTGTCGTTGACCACATCGGCGAACGTCCCCTGTGAGTCGCCCTCGAAGTACTCGCGCATCGCGGAACTGCTGGCTCCAGCGGTTGCGAACCCGCGGGTGCCATCGCGCGTTTCGACGACGACGAGGACAACATCGCGCTTGTGCAGACGGCGCGTGCCGCCATGGAACAGCCGGTCCTGTACTGGGTCGATTGGTGACGAGAGAGCGTAGCCGCTCACTGTCGCGATTTCCATACCCACCCATCGAACGGCACCGAAATGAATCCACCGCTCACACTCAAGGGTCAACAGCAACGCGATCATGAGATGGCTCTCGAGGCGTATCCGGTGTGAACGGATGACTGGTAAGTGTTGAAAAGCGGTCCTGACTTACTCGAAGGCGGGGATGACTTCCTCACCGAACAGGCGGATCTGGTCTTCGACCAGGTCGGCGGGCATGCCCGAGTGGTGGAATCGAAGCGTCAGTTCAGTAAGCGGGAACCGCTCTTGCATCGCTTCGATCTGTTCGATGATCTGGTCCGGCGTGCCGTAGATGAAGCGGTCATCTGCCAGTTCCTCGAAGTCCTCGACGCTGTCGGCGTTCATCAGTGGGTGCGAGAACTCGCCGCCGTACTCCGCGACATAGGTCTCGTGGAGGTATTTCTTGCGTTCCATGACCTCCTCTTCGGTCTCGGCGATGACGGCTTCGCGCATTAGTGGGTGGGCGATCTCGTCCCACTCCTGATCGCTGTCTTCAATGCGCTCTTGCTGGAGTTCCTTGCGGTCTTCGACGATGCCGAGGTCGGCGACGACGCCCGGCACCCACGCATCGGAGAACTTCACCGAGCGAGCGATCTGTTTGTCGCCCCAGCCGCCGATCCACAGCGGTGGGCGCGGGTCCTGTACCGTCTTCGGCAGCGGCTCCCAGTCTTCGACCGAGAAGAACGGACACTCGAACGTGATCGGTTCGTCGCTGCGGAAGAACTCGTCGATGAATCGAAGGCCTTCGATCATCCGACCGGCGCGTTCGTCCATTGGCACGTCGAATGCCTCGAACTCCTCTTCGACGTAGCCGAGTCCGACGCCGAGCGTGAGTCGACCGTCGGAGATGTTATCGAGCATCGCCGCGCGCTGGGCGACGTGCAGCGGGTGATACAGCGGCAGGATGAGGACGGAGGTCACCAACTCGAGGTCCTCCGTGCCTTCGGCGATACTGGTCAGGCGCGTCAGCGGCGAGGGCCAGTAGTTGTCGCCCTCGGTCGCCTGGTGGTCGTTGACCCAGCAGGTCTCGAATCCAACGTCTTCGGCGAGCTGGCACTGTTCGACGACGCCTGTCCATCGGTCACCGCCTTCAATGGGGAAAATCCCGAACTTCATGTGGTTGCCTCGAAATCCGTAATACACCTACTTACCTTTTGTGCTGTATGACACGTCCTGTCGACGGAACGCCCTCGTTCGGGTGTGGCCGACGCGCTCCTATACCTCCTCGAACGTCCAGCGCTGATTGTCGTCGCCACTCCAGGACCACTGGATGACATCGTCGCCGTCGTCGGTTCGCCCGCCGTAGACGTCAACGACTAGCCCGCTGTTGACGTTCTCGAGTCGATACTCGCCGCCGCCAACGTCTTCGATAACGAATCGCTGGTTGTCGCCGCCCGTATCGGACCACTGGATCAGCGTATCGCCCTCGTCGGTGCCAAGCGCGTCGACATCGAGTAGATGGCCGCTGTTTGCGTTCTCGAGAGTGTAGATGCCGTCCCCTTCCTCGCTAACGTGCCAGTGCTGGCAGGAACAGCCGGTGTCGCTCCACTGCTGGACGTTCGCGCCTTCTTCCGTCTCGGCGCTTTCGACCTCGAGGAGATTCCCGCTGTTGACGTTCGTGATCCGGTAGGTCCCGTCCGAAATCGGACCGTCACCGCCGCCACCGCTGTTGCAGTAGGTGTTGCCACTGACCGTCGTACTGCTGGCGTAGGTCTCGATGTCGGTGCCGTTATCACAGAAGTCGTTGTCGAGAATCGCGTTTTCTTCCGTGTCGGGGCCGGTCTCGAGGACGCCGTAATCGTTGCCGTGGATGTCGACGTACTGGATCGTCACGTCGCGCGTGTGGTGGTGGCCGTCGTCACTGCGCGAGTCGATGCGGACACCCTCGCCCCCGCAGTCCGTAATCGATCCGCCGTTGATCTCGACGTCTCTCGAGTCCTGAATCAGGTTCGAACCGCAGGAATCGATATCGACGTGGTCGATTGTGATGCCGTGGCTGCCCGAGACAGTGAAGACGCCGCGCCCGCAGTTGCTCGCGCGAACCTCGTCGACGTGGATGTTCGGGCCGGCGTCGTTCGCACAGCGGAAGCCGGCGTAGCCGCCGCCCTCGTCCGCGCGGATGGCGTCAACGAGGTCGACGTTTGCGCTGCTCGTGTCGTTTAACAGGAGGCCACAGCCGCCGGTGTCTTCCGTCTCGACGGTTCCGATGTCGATGTCGTGAACGCCGTAGGTTTCGACGGCGTGTGAGCCCGATCCGGAAATCGTCGCCGAGTCGATGGTCACGTCCTCGGTCGTCACCGCGTTGCCGGTCTCGTAGGCGTTGTCGATTCGAATGCCAAGGCCGGAGTCGATGTCCATCGTCACGTCACCGAAGTACACGTCGCTCGCGCGCTGAATCTGGACGCCCATATCGGGGCTGCCCTCGAGCGAGTAGGTCGGAATCTCGATTGATTCGACCGAGTCAGCGTAGATCGGAACCCCGCCCGACCCGGGGACCGTCATCGTCTCACGAATGTCGAGTACGGTGTAACTTGGGAGTTCAACGCCGGTGTCGCCGCCGAGGTCAGCCGTGCCCGAGTCCCAAACAATGACCGTCTCTTTGGACTGGCGGCCGTCGGTGAGTCCGTCGACAGCGGCCTGAATCGCCGTAATGTAGTCGCTGCCGCTGTACACTTCCGAGCCGTGGGCTTCGGCGTACCAGGTCCCGCCATCGGACCAGACATCCGCCTCGTGGCTGTCCGCAGTTGCGGTGGTTGCGACGCCAGCAGTCGTCAGTCCTGCTGCCAGTACTGCCAACGTCTGTCGGCGGCTCATGGCTCGTGAGTGTTCGGTCGTCGGTCGATCCACTGCTCTCTCCTCTAGTGAGTCACTGTCTGCCATACGACACCATCACGATCAACAATGTTGTATTTAATTCCTTTGATTCTACCACTTATTGATCGATGATTTTGACAGCACAAAGTGAAACATACGTCGTCTGTCTATTTTGCGCCAGCCAGTCGGCCTCTCGAGGACCGCCAGCAGACTCAAGGCGTGCCCGTGCCGCCAGTTTGATTACGACTCCCATCGGCCGATGAGGTATGGCTACACGCGTGACGGTCTGGAACGAGAACGTTCACGAACAGGAATCGGACGACGTCGCCGAGCGCTACCCTGACGGCATCCACGGGGCAATCGCGTCCTTTCTCGAGGATGCTGGCTTCGAGACTCGAACTGCAACCCTGCAGGAACCCGAACACGGCCTCACTGAGGACGTGCTCGCAGAGACGGACGTACTCGTCTGGTGGTCACACTGTGCGAATCATGAACTGAGCGACCAGGTGGCCACACGCGTCGTCAATCGGGTCCACGATGGAATGGGCTTTATTCCGCTCCACTCTGCGAAGAACTCCAAACCGTTCAAACGGCTCTTGGGGACGACCTGTAACATCAAGTACCGCCACGGCGGCGAAACCGAACGCCTCTGGGCGGTCGACTTCGGTCATCCCATCGTCGACGGCCTGCCGGAGTCGTTCGAAATCCCCGAAACCGAGATGTACGGCGAACCCTACGACGTCCCCGAACCCGACCGAACGGTGTTCATCTCGTGGTTCGAAGGCGGCGAAGTGTTCCGTTCCGGACTCTGCTATCGCCGCGGGCGCGGACGCATCTTCGCGTTCCGACCCGGTCACGAGGAGTACCCGATCTACTACCAGGACGAAGTCCAGCGCGTGATCGAAAACGCCGTCCACTGGGCCACGCCGAACGAGGGCGCGGCCGACCCAGACTGGGGCCAAAACGACCCCATCGAACCGCTCGAGTAACGCTGGGTCCTTTCCCCTATCACATCCACACTGTACTCTCAGCGCACCTCGAAAAACGCCCGTATGACAGATCCAAAGGATAATAATTTAGTTGGTAGGTCCGGGTGTGGGTGATGACTGTGCGCTGTGCGATTCGGTACCGTATCGACGCTACCCGCACAGCAGAGACCGTGCACTCGAGTTAGGCAATCTCGAGGGCGCCCCTGTCGGCTCCGGCCAGTTCGACGAGCGCATCGGCCTCGAGCAGGTGACAGTCTCCGGGGATCACGAGCAGATGCAGCGGATCACCGAACTCCCGATCTGCGAGTTCGTCCATCGTCCCGGCTTCGACGAGCGGGTCGGGACTGCCTGCTCGAGCGACGACGACGCCGACGAGGTCGGGGTATTCCTCGGCGAGTAGTTCTGCACCCGTACTTGCGGTCATGTACTCCTCGCGTGCGGCTTTGATATCGAGGTAGACGACGGTATGAAGGCCGTCTGCCCGATTGTCGTCGATTGTATTCGTGACGCTCGCGGGCAACCCATCCGCGCCGTGGGCGTAGGGAAACGGAAGCGTCGTTGCCTTCCCAAACCGATAGTTCTGCAGTCCTGTAAGTGAACTGGTAGCCGTCTGGGCAGTGACGCCGTGGATCACGTGTGTCTCGATTCCGCGCTCGTGTGCCCGGAGTCGGAGGTCGACGTGCGTCGTCGAAATCATCGTGTCTCCCGCAGTCAGGAAAGCGACGTCCTCGTCTTTGGCGGCTGCGAGGATATCGTCCGGTTCCTGTTCGACGCCAGCGCGGTCTCGAACCTCGATGTCAGTTTCGTAGGCGGCCTCGAGGTCCTCGAGTGTCGTGCCGATGAGTTTGCTGGTGTAGAACTCGGCATAGGCGCGATCAGCGTCTCGAAGGGCGTCCCGACCTTCGACGGTGATCGAACGGTCGTCGTAGAGGCCAAGCCCGATGAAGGTGAGCATAGCATTTCGTAGTCACAGGCGCGGCTATAAGCTTTCGAGTCCGCAGTTTTTCGTGGTGACGAGTGGCGGTGTGGGTGTGCCTCGAGAAGAGAACAGCGGTTCGATCAACCCTTGCTGGAGTGGGTTATAGTAACAACTTCAACTAGTTACACACTGATCGCCGAGCCATCTGGCGATCAGGTGTGCAGTGACTTGTAGTGGCTACTACAGGTCTCCGATCACGTCTGCTCGGCATGACCGTCGACGATTGCGACGGCTTCGATTTCGACGCAGTGGGCCGAATCGATGAGCCGTTGGACTTCGACCATGCTGGTTGCCGGTCGAATCGTCTCGAACACATCGCCGTGTGCCTGTCCAATCTCTTCCCACTCCTCAATATCTGTGACGTACAACCGCGTTCGGACGACATCCTCGAGGCTTGCGTTCGCCTCCTCGAGTGCACTCGAAATGAGTTCGAGGGCGTATGTCGTCTGTGCGTACGGATCTGCAGGTGCAACCACGTCGCCGTTTTCGTCCGTTGCTGTCGTCCCCGAGACGTGGATGTGTGACCCCGCGCGGATAGCTCGCGAGTAGCCGACGTGTGATTCCCACTCAGTGCCGCTCGAGATCGTCGTCCGTTCCATACGCTGTGTTTCCGGTTTGAGGTATAAAATCAGTCGTCGTCTCCACACCAGCCGTCCTGAATCGGTTCCTGCTTAAAACGAGATATGCGATGTCGACGATGGTCCGTTATTGTCGTCGCGGTCCGACTCCTCGATTCCGCCGTCATGGAGATACGACAGGTCGTCATCAGTAAGATAAACGGTGCCGTCCTCGGTGGCAACGTCAACCGACGGCAACGTTGTGTCCGCAGCGTCGCCGTTGTCACAGTAGCCCGAACACGAGTCGAACATCGAGCCGTGTCGTGGACAGATGACCTGGCCGTCGCGTATTGCCGCCCCACGGCCCATATCCAGTCGCTGTGCTTCGTGCGTACAGCGGTTGACCCAGGCTTCGGCACCGTCCTCGCAGGGAACGAGCAGCACCTCCTCGAGTTCGCCGTGTCCATCCCGGCCCGTAAACAACCACGACCCGTCTTCGTGTACCGTCTCGACGCTTGTCAGTCGCATCCGAGCGCTCATGCCCGCCTCTTGTCGTGATCGAAGGAAAACGTTCGTATCGGGAGACGGGTTTGCGAACGCGGGTACACGTGCACAAAACGTCAGCGTTACACCACCGGCCGGTTCAGTACCGATATGGAAGTGCCGTGTGTCCGCGTCGCCCGCGAGTCGGGGGAGCAAACGCGTCGCGAACTGGCAGACGCGGACCTGATCGACGACGACTACGAGATTACGGTCGAAGACGGAACGCTCTACATTCCGGTGACCGACCGCGACGCCGTGACCGACGAGTTCGACCTCGTCTCGAGACGTGTCGACGAACGCGAAACGCAGACCCGGCCCGCCGACATTCTCGAGTTCGATCCCTCTTACGAGCGCCTCGGGACGGCCGCGTTGCTCGACGAAGACGACCCCGAACGCGCCCAGGAAATCGCGACAGCGATCCTCGAGTCCGATTTGCCGGTCGAGACGGTCCTCAATAAGGCCTCGAAGGTGAAAGGTGAGACACGCGTTCGCGACTGGGAGCTACTGGCCGGCGAGAACACCGAGGTCGTCCACCGCGAGTACGGCTGTGAGTTCGCGCTCGATTTAGCCGCAGTCTACTTTTCGCCGCGACTGGCGACCGAACGCCATCGCATCACACAACAGGTTGAGACGGGCGAGCGAGCGTTCGATATGTTCGCTGGCGTCGGCCCCTTCGTGATCCCGTTCGCCAAACGCGGCGCCGAGTGCGTCGGGGTGGATATCAATCCGGATGCCATCGCGTACCTTCGTGAAAACGCGCGTCGGAACGACGTTGTCGACGACGTGACGGCAATCTGTGCGAACGTCCGAACACTCGCCGACCCGGACAGAGAACAGCCGTCCACGACGAAAGGTGGTGCACCCAACTACGACAACTGGGCCGACCGCATCGTAATGAACCTCCCCCACAGCGCCGACGAATTCCTCGAGACCGCGGTCGCACTCGCCGGCGATGAGTGCGTGCTCCACTACTACGACATCCAGCACGAAGACGACCCGTTTGGCCCCGGCGAGCGCACGATTCGTGCTGTCGCCGAACCCGAGTATGACGTGACTGTCGAGACACGCCACACCGTCCGCTCGTATGCTCCGCATGAACTGAACGTCTGTCTAGACGTTCGCCTCGAGCGCTAATCGGTTGGTTTGGGACTCTCGAGTCCCGCACGACAGAGAGACCCACGCACTGCGTTCACACGAGCGATTTGATTCGCAATCCTTATGCCCTTCATCCCACCTATCTGTAAGTACACTCGAATCGGTGCCGGTGTAGCTCAGACTGGCAGAGCGAATCCTTCGTAAGGATTAGGTCGAGGGTTCAAATCCCTCCACCGGCTCTTTCTGTGACGAACGGACGTGAGGAGTAACAGAGCGACTGGAGGGATTTGAAGTAGACGAGACGCTCGCTTCGCTGCGCGTCTCGGCGTCGTTCAAATCCTCTACCGGCCCCTACTGAATTACTGATAATCCGGCCTTGTTAAAATGCTCTGTTGTTGATAGTTCTAACGTGTTTTGAATAAGTATCGCCAATCACATAGATAGAGCGGTCGGCTTGGAACCATCAGACCGGTCATCATTTAGTAGACAGAAAGCAACCGGCGACTTATAACAGGACTGCTTGGGCCAATCCGAGGAAGACAAAAAAGCCCAGCACATCGGTTGCCGTGGTGATGAAGATCGTCGCAGAGGTTGCCGGATCGTATCCTATTCGGTCGAGCAACAGCGGCGTGATGGCACCAAAAAAGCCTGCGATGACGAGATTTGCGACCATCGAGATACCAATAACGGCCCCGAGTAAGAGGCCAAACTCACCGAACGAAAAGGCGATAGCGATCACGGCGACAAGCACGCCGGTAATCATCCCATTGACCGCACCGGCAACCACTTCGTTGAAGATGACACGTTTGCCAGTGTTGAGTGACACCTCACCGAGTGAAATCCCACGAACCGTGACTGCCATCGCTTGTGTCCCAGCATTTCCACCCATCCCGGCGACAACCGGCATGTATGCTGCCAAGATAGCGACGGCAGCGATAGTTGACTCGAACAACCCAACGACCGCTGCAGCCATAAACGCCGTTCCGAGGTTCAGGATCAACCACTTATATCGCCTCCGTACCTTCGTTCCCGGACCGTCGAGAACGCTCTCCTCCTCAGCGACGCCGGTGAACTCATAGAGTGTCTCCCCACGTGCCTCTTCGAGCAGCCGCAGCAAGTCTTCGGAGTGAATCACTCCAAGGATGTCTTCCTCTTCATCAAGTACGGCAACGGAACGCTCACGATTTTGCTTGAACACCTCAAGAACCTCTTCGTCTTCGCGATCATATCGGATGTGTGGCGTCTCTTGGACGTAGTCACTGATCGTTTCGGTTTCCTCATCAGCCACGGATAGCGCTGTGCCGGGGAGTTCGCCACGTAACTCGCCATCGTCAGTGACGAAAATCGTCGGAACCTGTCCTGTTCTCTCCTCGAACCGACGAACACGTTCGACTACTTCGGGGAAGTTCCGTGCTTCATCGACGGTAACATAATCGAGACTCATCACTCCGGCTGCACTTTCAGGATCAAACGAGAGCAGAAATTCGATTTTCTTGCGGCGCTCGCCATTGAGCGTTGCGAGCATTGCCTCACGTGTCTCCTTGTTAGTGTATCCGAGAACGTCCGTCACCTCGTCTGGATCGAGCGGGTCGATAAACGTCTCCAATTCACCTTGACTCATGTCCGCGATGAGGTGTCCTTTCACGTCTTCGGTGAGTCCGAAGAACACGTCCCGCCACTCGTTCACTGGCAGGTCTGTGAACGGAGACGATGGCTCCGAAGCCATCGCAACTGCCTCTTGTATTTCCCTTTGCCGAGTCATGTGCTGAGTATATAAGCCGAGCACCAAATTATGACCGGTTGCGCTATCGTGAAAAGACGCTATCGGCAGTGGCTGCTCCAACGACATTGAACACAGAACCAACGCTGATTGTTTTGAACGTGATGAGTGCTATTTCGCGGTTAGATTCGACGGATTCGAGAACCGTATCCCGTGCATCGAACAGGAGTGCCAAGATCGTCACTGAACCGAACGCGACCATCATCAACGAAAAAGATTGGACAGGGATTCTAGCAATACGTTGTTCAGTAGTTGGATCTCGCTTCGTATCCGCTTTGTACAGCATTGCGTATCCGATACCACACACGACGCCGATTGTGGCTACTGCCTGTAGGAGACTCATATTCTCTGCGAAGAGCCAGACTTCTTCGGTCACCACGAACGGCCCAGCAAGGAGAAACCAACCGACGATCTGTTGGGCAGAGTCAGCCACCGAAACTTTCGTTCTCCGCAGTTGGCGAGGTGGTGATGTCTTCGCACGGGAGCCGGTGGCAACGACAGTCCCCCACCCCTCGCCATTTCGAAAATCGAGACTGTCCGTATTAACTGTGCTTCCGAAGTACTTTGGGAACCCACACGAAGGTGTGGGGGTGAGATGACTGCGGGTGGTGATCAGTCAACGCCCGCAGTGGGTATTCCGCTCCTCGAAAGAAAGCGCTGAAGCCAAAACGGATTGGTGGTACTCCTTCTCGGTCTCGAGAACGATGAGACGATTAGCACTACCGTTCGAAACGGTCCCGCTCGAGCTGTGATGCAGAAGGCGACGAAAGTAGTCGTGGCGAGGAGTAAACGAGAACCGAGTCGGTGTCTGGCTGAGGACACAGTACGGCTGTGCTCGCTCGCCACCCGAGTATTATTTCTATCTCGAGTTAAATTTATCGGAGAATATCCGCTGTCTGGGACGATGGTGTGACATCGCCAGTTTGGGGCCGATCTCTGTTCGCACCTCTCACGAGTACATCGAGCGTGACGTTCGAACCGTCGTAGTCACGCCGTTGGGTCAGCGTGGGCTGCGTGCCAGTCTTTACACGCCTGTTCGATTCTGGTCTCGAGTTGCCGGTCGGGATCGCTTGCGTCGAGGTCGATTTCGAACGTCCGCTCGTATTCCTCGAGTATGTCGGCGTCGGTGTCCAGAGTTCCAGCATCGGCACCCGTGTCTAACAACCGATCAATAACGACTGCAACGGCACCGTGTGGGTTCGTGGGGTCGTCGAGTGTGATTTCGAACGTACGCTCGACGGTGAGTTCCTGGTCTGTGCCCTGGTACAGATATGACCCCGAGAACTCGAGGTCGTGGGCTGCGCTTTCGCTGACGTTGCTCTGTGTGAACGTCATCGAATCAGGACTGGCGGCGTCCGTTTCTGACTCCTGTTCGTCATCGCTCTGTAACTGCTCGCGACCGAACGCCGACAGCGAGTCCCACTCGAGGCGGTCGCCGACGTCCTCGAGGACTTCGCCGAGTGTGTCCGTCGGCTCGAGGCTTCGTTCGCTGTCGTCGCGGGTGACGAATCGCTGGGATTCTTCTTCGACATCGGCCTGAAAGACGGTATCCGTCCGGTCGTCGTAGAAGAGCGCCGTCGATTTCTGGTCCGCATTGGGGTTCATGATGCCGATATAGGTCGGTTCGCGGTCGGGGGCCTCGTAGTCGTCGAGTGGCCACTCGTCGTGGACGAGCGTGTCACTATCGGCGTCGTCTCCTGTTGATGGATCGTGACTCATTGTGTGCCCAGTCGGTCCCTCCACGGTGAGCGGTTAATTTTATGCCCCGGATACAGCGTGTGACCTGTCTCCGCGCTCAGACGGCGAACTGTTGGCACATCTGAGACGGGCGACCGCGCCCCCAGTAGATCGCTGTAAGAAGACGCTATCTGAATGTACGCCTGCTGACTACGGAGTATGGAGTGCCTTTGACCAATCACAGTAACCGAGTGTATGATTCAATTCAGTGAACTATATAGCGCAGGCTGTTGGGCCGTTTCCTAACTGTGAGCCTCGAGACCGTCATGAACCGGGCGCTGTCAGTGCTTGGCTACCCGAGCGCAATCCACGGCGTACTCAACCGACACACTGACGCACTCGAGTTGGCTGTGGCCCCGTCTGCACGACTCTCGAGGGGGTGTCTCCTTCGTGGAACGATTGATCTCGGCCCTCGGACGCGGTTGAGTCGGGGCTGTGTACTCAGCGGGGATGTGACTGTCGGACGAGGCACGAACCTCGAGCCGAACTGCGATCTAATCGGGGACGTCTCGCTCGGCAACTACTGTGCGATTGCTCGAGATTGCATTTTTCAGGAGACAAACCACAAGCTCGACCAGCCATCGTTACAGATTCGACTGTATGACGAAGTTCTCGACAGCGGGCTCGAGGTCACCTCGAATGGGGCGATTACGGTCGGCAATGACGTCTGGATCGGGGCGCGTGCGGTTGTCCTCTCGGGCGTCACGATTGGCGACGGGGCAGTGATCGGTGCCGGTTCAATCGTCACTGATGATGTCGAGCCGTACGCCGTTGTTGCCGGCGTCCCGGCCGAACGTATCAAATGGCGATTTCCCGACGATATCAGGGAGCGACTGCTCGATCTCGAGTGGTGGGAGTGGGACGAAGACCGGATTCGAGCGAACCAGCCGTTTTTCGACCGTGAACTCGATGTTCCCGAAGACGTTCCGCCTCCTGCCGGTCTCGAGGCGACGGCAGAGGGCGACTCGAGCAGCGATCAGGTGCCGTTTTCGTCGGTGTAGGTCTCGCGGGGTCATGGTCACAGCACTGCTGTCAGCCCGAGCGCCAACGCGAAGACGAGCACGCCCCAATCACGCCTCGAGAACGCAAGCGGCGGAAGCGTCGGATTCCAGGCGAAACACCGCGCTTGCAGGGCGAGCGAGAGCCGATCAGCTCGCTCGAACGCTCGCGCAAGGCTGCGAATGCCGAGCGTGCTAGCGCGCTCGAGTGCGCTCCGTTCGGTTCCAAGTCGGGCAGCCATCGCGTCCCGAATGGTTGTGATGTCGCGCTGAATCACCGGCAGGAATCGGAAGACGAGCGCGATGCCGATGCCAAGTAATTGGCCCGGTTTGCCCGGAATCGTCCGCTGGATCGCGGCTCTCGAGTGCCGGATCGGCGTCGAGCGGACGTAGGCGGCGCTGACGAGGAGGATGAGCACCACGCGGTAACTGGCCTGCAGGGAGGCTTGTCCGTCGGCCCAGTCGATCCAGGTTGGCCCGAGTGTGAGCGCGGCGATCAGCGGGGCAATTACGAGGATGGCGAGCGCGAATCGGAAGGCGACGAGCGTCCGAATGAGGTGGACGCGCGTGCTGTACAGGATACCGGCCGTCAGCAGTGAAAGGACGGCCAGTGCTGGGATCGTAGTGTGTGCCAGCGCTGTTGTGGCGAACCCGATCTGGACCGCGAGTTTTGCGCGCGGATCGAGCCGGTGAGCCAGGGTGTCGTCGGGTTCGTAGGTCAACATCGTTCGCGGGTAGTTTCCGGAATCCGGATCGCGAGTGACTCGAGGTCGGCGAGTGCCCGCGTCGGCGCGTCATCGACAACGACCTGTCCCGCCTGCATGGCGACGACGCGGTCCGCAAGGGAGAACACGTCACGCAGGTCGTGTGTCGCAAGCACGACGCCGGTTCCCGCGGCCGAGAGCGACTCGAGGCGCTCGAGGACGGATCGGCGGGCGGGGTCGTCGAGTCCGGTGAAGGGTTCGTCGAGGACGAGGTGACTCGGCTCCATCGCGAGCGCGCCAGCGATGGCGACGCGAGACTGCTCACCGCCCGAAAGTGCGTCGATGCGCTCGGCTTTGCGCCCCGCAAGGTTCACCGCCTCGAGCGCATTTTCGACGCGTCGGTCGATCTCGTCGCACTCGAGGCCGAGATTTTCGGGGCCGAAGGCGACGTCGGCACCCACGGTCGCGGCGACGAACTGATCACGTGGGTGCTGAAAGACCATGCCGACACTCGAGCGGGCGGCGACCACGTTGTCGGCGACTGGCGTGCCATCGACGACGACGGTTCCCGAATCGGGCTCGAGCAGGCCGTTACAGTGGCGCAACAGGGTCGTCTTCCCGCTGCCGTTTGCGCCCGCGAGGAGGACGAACTCGCCGTCGCCGATCTCGAGTGAGAGATCCTCGAGGACGGGCACGTCGCCGAAGGCGTACGAGACGGATCGGAATTCGATCATCGACTAGTTGGCCACGTTGAGCCGGCCGCTTTTGACGATAGCGATTGCGGCGGCCAGTTTGAGCAGGTCGCCGGGGATAAACGGGATCATCCCAACGAGGAGCGCCTCCCACAGGTCCAGCCGGAGCACCTGGGCCATGTAGCTGACGCCTATGCCGTAGATGACGACCAGCCCGGCAAGAAGCGCGATGACGACGAGGATAAGTGGCTGTTCAGCGGGGTCGCGCAGGTCCGTGCCGCGGTGGACGAACAGACCGATGAGACCCGCGGCGATGGGGTAGGACCAGAGGTAGCCGCCCGTCTCACCAACGAGCACGCCAAAGCCGGTTTCCATCCCCGCGAAGACCGGAACGCCGACCGCGCCCGCGGCGAGATAGAGTACCATCGAAAAACTTCCCCACAGCGGGCCGAGTACGAGGCCAGCGAGGAAGACGAACAGTACTTGCAGCGTGATCGGTGCCGGCCCAATTGGTATTGCGACGGGCGCAGATGCGCCAATAAGCACAGCGAGCAGCGCTGCGCGTGCGAACGAGCGGACGACATCGCCCTCGACGAGGTCGACCGACTGCTGGTCAGTTGCCATGCCAGACGCTCGCTCGTAAACAGTAATCAAAACATCGGTTTACGAACCTAGTGATATCGTAATCCGTGGCTCGAGGAGACGGCTGCCTGCGGTGGATATACACGCCGAAACACCGGGCTTCCTCTCACGTACGTGGCTACTCGAGGCTGGCCGGCCGCGGGCAGCGACAGCGCTCGAGGTGTCACTGTGCGGTCGATTGAGGCCGGTTCAGTCTGGCGAAACGGTGAGTAATACGGGATTGTATCCGCTGGCTAACCGAAACGACCGGCGTGTTTATGCGTCGATTCGGTCCCGTGGTCGGAAACCAATGCAATCCGGTAGTGCAACTGCTGACGACCGATGGTATTGCGACGCGGGGGCGAAACAGCGGTGCTATGGCGTGGGATGGGACGGTTCGATTGAGGAGGAATCACACTGCGCGCGACCCGCGTGGATGCGACCAGAACGCGACCAGCAACTGGCTGGATCAACTGTGGCGAGTGCCGGTGGGCGTGGCCTATGAGGTGGCAACAGGGAGCACTCGGTGTCGTGCTGATCGCCGCGTTGATGATCACAAGCGTCGTCGCGTTGCCGTTGCTCGGCGGCGGGGTCACCCCGTTCGCGGACGGCACTGCCGACGGTGAGGAGACGCCAGACGACGAGACTGTGCTGACGGACGTTGACGCACAACAGGACGGCGACGATGACGGTAGCGACGGAGCCGACGACCAGTCGACCCCTGAGACGACCAGTCAGGGTAATGTCGAGGTACTGGCACTCGAGTCGCCAATCGGATTGGACGACACAGACGCAGAGGCGGATGCCGACACAGCTGAGACCGACGCGGCAGCCACGCAGGATGACCCCGACGTTCCTGACGCCGTCGAAGCCGGTGTCGAGGAGGGTGTCGAACTTGCTCAGTCCCAAGGTGTCGAGGTGACGCAGGAACAGCACGCAGCGGCGCTCGAGGCGGCGAGTGCCGCGGCGAGCCAGCATCAAGAAGCCGATGCCGAGCAGGTCCAGGAGGCGACGAAAGGGGCGGTCCACGGCTCGATGATGCAAGAGCAAGAGGTGAACGCGACGCAGGTCCAGTACGCAGTCGGTGGCGCAACTGATGGCGCGCTGGCCCAGCACCAGACGGTCACCGCGACCCAGATGCAGAGTGCCACCTGGGGCGCGACCCACGGTGCGCTCGCGCAGGAACAGCGCGTGACTGTCGAGCAGATTCAGGTTGCAACCTACGGCGCGGCCGCCGGTGCGGCGAGCGAAGCCGGCGAGCGTGACATCGAGCGAACGCCGAAGATTCAGGAAGCCGCACAAGGTGCAGCCTACGGCGTCCTCGAGCAGTATCAGAAGATCACTGTCGAGCAGCGCCAGCAGGTCACGCTCGAGCACGTCCAGCACGCAGCAGCGGGAGCCTCGGCTGGTGCGCTCGAGGGGAGCACTGAGGCGGCACTCGAGCAGGCCCAGGATGTCGAGGTTGAACAGCACCAGCGCGTCGATATCAAGCAGATCCAGAAGGCGGCGACGGGCGCGGCGAAAGGTGCACTCGAGCAGCGCCAGGAAGTGAATGTCGAGCAGACCCAGTCCGCGGCCCGCGGGGCGAGCAAAGGCTCGCTGACACAGGTCCAGTCGGTGACGGTCGAGCAGGTCCAGCGCATTTCGATCACCCAGATTCAGGAAGCGGCCTTCGGTGCCTCGAAGGGGTCGATCTCCCAGAGCCAAGCGGCGAGCGTCGAGCAGATTCAGGCGGCGGCTGACGGGGCTGCACAGGGTAGCCTCACCCAGTATCAGGAGGTTTCGGTAACGCAGATCCAACACGCTGCGCTTGGCTCCTCGAAGGGGGCAGTTGAATCGGCAATCCAGCACCAGGTCATCGAAATCGAACAAATCCAGGCCGCTGCATACGGCGCTGGTCAGGGTGCGGTCACCCAGACGCAGGTCGTCGACGTCACGCAGGTCCAGACGCTCGCCCACGGTGCCTCGAGCGGCGCGCTCGTCCAGCATCAGGAGGCGACGGTCACGCAGATTCAGACGGCGGCCCAGACCGCCTGCGAGGAGACCGCTCGAGCGATCCAGTACCAGCAGATCAGCATCACGCAACTGCAGATTCTCACGCAGGACACTGCGGCCGATGCAACGGCGTACGCCGTCAGCGAGGACACTGACGACGTCACGCAGATCGTCCAGCACGTCCAAATCGAGATCACCCAGACAATCGAGGAGATCGACGAACTCGAGGGAACAGCCTCGATCACGTTCGCGGATCAGGAGTCCGACGGCGAGAGCGTCGTCGTCGACAGCGTCGACCTCTCGGAGGGCGGCTTCGTCGCGATCTACGACGGTGTCGCAACCGATGTGGACCCTGAAGCGGTCATCGGCGTCTCCGACTACCTCGAGAGCGGCGAACACGAGAATCTCGAGATCGGCCTCGATGAGTCGCTCGAGGAGAGCCAGCCGCTCGTCGCAGTCGTCCATCACGATACGACCGACGACCAGACGTTCCAGTACGTCGAGAGCGACGGCGCGGACGACGAGCCGTACGTCACCGCAAGCGGTGGCCCGGTTCTCGACGGCGCGTTCGTGACGGTCGGTGACGAGGAGCCAGACCCCGACCCAGAACCGGATCCCGAGGCAACGCTCTCGGTGAGCGACCAGACCGGTGACGGCGAGACGCTTCTCGTCGACGAGGCGAACGCGAGCGAGGACTACACCGTCGCGGCCGAGTACGACGGCGAGCGCGTCGACAGTGAGACGTTCGATGCGGACGAACCCGTGACCGGCCTCGAGATCGACCTCGAGCCAGCACTCGAGGACGAGACGACGGTCGACGTGTCCGTGCGCGCCAGCGACGACGACGAGACGCTGGCGAGTGAGACGATTACGTACACGCTCGAGGACGCTGACGACCCCGACGATCCCGGTGAAACCGACGCCGTCCTCGACGTGACCGACCAGACCGGCGACGGACAGACGCTGACGGTGCAAGAGACCAACGCCTCGGTCGAGTACATGCTGACGGCGACGGCCAACGAGACGGAACTGGTCGAAACCGAGCCGTTCGCGCCCGATACCGGATTGAACAACGAAACGGTCGACCTCGAGCAGCCGCTGACGGATAATGCGACGGTCGACGTCGCCCTCGAGTCGACCGACGAGGGCGAGACGCTGGCTGCGGACTCGCTCGAGTACACGGTCGATCCGACGTTCATGGTCGAGTTCACCGACTGCACGCGAGCGGAGGTGACCGGCAACTTCGAGGACGGCGAGCAAGTCGCTGCCAGCACCGGGTTCTACGACACTGCCGGCTACGGCAACACGATCATTGAGGACTTCATCACCGTTGGCGACGACATCGAGGCACCGTTTATCGGAACGATTGTGTTCGACATCGACGCCGACGATGGCGTCACGGAAACCGGCGAGGACGAAGTGACCGTCGGCGTCAACGACTACGGCGACTTCGGCACCGCGATCACGGGCATCAGTTCGGACGAAGCGATTCCGGTCGCTGGCATCGACCACCCACACCCGGATTCTGAGACCTGTCTCGAGGAGATCCGGCCCGAACAGCCCGACATCGGCGTCGAAGAAACTGAACCGCTCGAGGATGACGACGGGATCGACGTGACCTTCGGCTACGATAACCCGAACGACCAGCCGCTCGCGGTCATCAGCGAGTACGTCGAGGGAACGACCGAAGACGAGCCAGTCGGCGGACTCGAGCCCGGCGAGCACGAGTTCACGGCCCTGTGGACGCCCGAAACCGACGACGAACGACTCGTCTGGGAGGTCGATATGACCAACCACGGCTACGACGAGCCACTCACCGCCGAAACCGAGCCAGCGGGCGAGATCGACACGGACGACCCCGCAAACTACAGCGTCTCGATCACCGAGACGAACTCGCCCGTCGAGCAGGGTGACGCACTCGAGGTCGACGCCGACATCGAGAACATCGGCGACGAAGCCGGCGAGCAGAACGTCACGCTCTCGCTGGCCGAACTCGATCTCGAAGTGGATTCACAGACGGTCGAACTCGAGGGCGACGAGACTGAGTCGGTGACGTTGACCGCTGACACGGACGAGATCGAACCGGATGAGTACACCGCAGTCGTCGCGAGCGAAGACGACAGCGACGAGGTGCCGGTGACAGTCGAGGAAGCCGGTGAGGTCGCCGAGTTCGCAGTTAGTTTCGTCTTCGCTGATCCAGTCGCCTCCGTCGGTGAGGAGGTCACCGTCGAAGCAGACATCACGAACGTCGGCGACCTCGAGGGAACCCAGACCGTCACTTACAGCGTCGACGACGACCTCGTCGACGAGATGGAACTCGACCTCGAGGGCGGCGAGACCGAAACGCTCGAGTTCACGTCCGAAGCGGAAGAAGGGGAGTCGGTCCACGAAATTGCGACCGAGGACGATGCCGGGACGGCGACGGTCCAAGGGCTTGCCGATCCGGACGTGCCTGGAGTCGACGACGCTGACGAAACTGATGAGACGACAGAGGCCGACGCTGACGAGACGACGGAGACTGACGAGACCGAGCCGGTAACTGGTGACGAAGACGAAACTGGAGAAACCGACACGGACGAGTCCGACGAGACGACAGAATTGGATGAAACCGACGAGACGGGTGACCCCGATGAGTCCAGTGAGACGGACAATACTGACGGAGAACCGGGTGACACCGACAACTCACCGGACGCTGACGAACCGACAGGAGACGAGTCGACAGAACCGGCTGAGACGAACGAGCCAACGGCTGCGCTCACGTAGCTACCACACAGCCTCGGGGCACCAATTTTCTCCGAAAATCAGAACGACGAAAAGCGGCCCGCTTAGTGCTGGTGACCGGTCGCTTCGCCGAACGTCACGCCGAAGCGTTCTTCGAACAGATCCATGATGCGCGCTTCCTGGGCCTCGAGGTCTTCGTCTGTGTCCTGGCCGTGGTGTACGATGTGGTGGGCGCGGCTGGCGAACGACAGCAGCGCGATGTCGCCGACGGTTTCGGCGGTGGTCTGGTCGCCTTCGGCGACGAGGTCGACGAGGCCGGCCGGGATGGTCACGTCGTCGGTCGTTTCGTCGTCGGCTTCAATCGAGAGCGTAATTGTGTCTACGTCGTCGGACATACCCCTACGGTTGGGGAGCGTCCGTAAAGATGCTGTGGCTTTCGACGGATTTCCTGAAACTCGCCTTACGGTATGTTTCAGGCAGTAAAACGCCTGTTTCCCCGCGGCGTTTTTGCCTCTCGAAAGCGAAACTCGAGTGGAGCCATATCTCAGATTGAACTCGAGGGCGAAACGGTCGAGCGGGTAGACGGCCTGCGAATCGAAGACGAATCGTACGACGAACTGGTGACCGAACTGCTCAATATCTACGAGACGGGCGAACTGACGCTCTTTCACGCGGGCGACTGAGATCGGCGTTAGTCGCTGGTCTCGCTCGCGGCGGCCTCACAAACCGAGTTCCACTGCCCGTTCGATTTGATCTGGGCCTGTAGCTCGTCGGCATACTCCGCTGTGAGCTGTTCGGCCGCATCGCGTTTCGCGTCGTCGACGCCGCTACCGCCGCTCAGCCCAAGGGCACCCTTGATCGAATCGACGAGACCGCCCGAGGAACCGGAACTCGATCCGGCTCCGCCAGCGCCACCGCCACCCATCGCACCCATCCCCGACTCGATGTTCTCGAGTTCGGGCATGATCTGATCCAACTTGTCCGTGTTCGCCACCATCTGGGCGTTTTCAGGATCATCGGGATTGTCGATCTCGAGTTCGGTTGCCGTCATTACGAGACTCCACTGCTGACTCGAGAGCTCCGACTGGGCGATCCGCGAGGAAAACTCCTGGTCGACGCTCATTCGCGCACCGACGATCCGGTCCGTCCAGTTGCTGTCGCTCATACTCCCGGATTCGGCCGGTGTGTGTATCAGGGTTTCCCTCCCAGACGCCGCTGGCAGTAATACTGGCGGCGCTGACGGTACTGCGGTGCTGGCGGGAGAAAACATATATGTCAGCAAAGTACGCAGGTTGTATGAACAGACGTGCGGTTCTCGCGTCGGTCAGTGCGACCACAGCAAGTGCAATTGCGGGGTGTTCGACGCCAACATCTCGCACTCGCCCGGCCGAGTTCGACGACTGCAGTCAATCAATTATTCTCGCTGGCAATCTCCCCAACCCTGTTGTCTCGGAAGTCGAGACTGCTCTCGAGTCCGGCCAGTATCAGACACCTGGTGACCTCAGACTGCAGGAGGTGATGGGACCGAACACAACCCACATCCGCGTGTCCGGGCAGTACGTCGAGCCCCGAATCGACGCGGACGACGAGACCACCACGCTCGTCCTCGAGGAGTCAATCCCGAGACAGGGCGACCATGAACTCCCGATCAGAAATCGAACCGGCGAGGATATTGATGCCGCGATCACAGTCACGTACCAGCCACCGGGCAACGATGGCGACCCGGAGACGATTCGCGACGACCGCCTCGAGTTGTCCGTCGGCGAGAGCGAGACTGCTCCCGAAGCGTGGCATCGATACGGTCAGTACACTCTCGAGATCGAGTTCGACGACTCCGACCCACTCGAGGAATCGTGGTCCATTAGCCAGGGAACAACGCTTCATGGCCTCACACTCGAGTCGACGACTCGAGTGCAACTCGATCTGTCGGTTGCCGACATCGATCCCTGCCGCTGGTGATGGACGCCACGTTACTCGTGTCGTCACTAGATTACAACCGACTTCGGTCTGTACATGATGGCCCGAAGACGGCCCAACCCGCCATATGACGGGAAGATCCGGCTCAGGTCGCCGTCTGATGCCAATATGATTTGGCAGTATGGCTATTATCATCGAAACTGATGAATCATGTGCAGCGGGCGTCGTGGCTTCCCCGGCCCGCGTTCCGCTGAGTGTCATCCCACCACCTCACCCCACCCCACCTCCCCGGTGACGTGGATTATCCACCACTTTCGTTTCTCTCTTCATCGTCACTACCCGGCAACCGCTCGGAGAGGCGGTCGAATCGATCCTGTGTTCGTTCCCGACGCTCGCGTTCAGCCGCCGGTTTTGGAACTGCCTCGAGTAGCGTCTCGTCCTCGTACGTCAGTTCGAAGACGGCCCCCTCGTGTGCCGCTTCCGTTGCCCCCGCCGGCAGCGCCGTGATGGGTTCCGTGCGCTCGTCGACGACCTCGCCATCGTCCTCGAGCAAGAAGACGGCTGTCTCACCGTCGACGATCCGGTCGAGGACGGCAGTGTAGGTCGTCTTCATGTACTGACCAGCGCTCCGGGTGCTGCGAGTGCGTCCTGTGGACGCGGCTCAAGCAGCGATGCCGAGCCGTCGTCCTCTGCAGTCGCCTCGTGCTTACGGTCGAGCAGGGCTGCAGGGTCGCTCGAGGCGTCGTGCTCTGTCGTTACACTCACGTCTGTGCCGTTGCCTGTCTGCTCGACTGTGAGGGTAATATCGCCATGCACTGCCGTCCAGTAGGTGTCAACGTCGCGGTCATCAAAGTCCTCGAGAACCTCATCGTGTGGGTGTCCGTACTGGGACTCGAGTGCGCTCGAGATGACGGCGATTTCCGGCTCGACGGCGTCGAGGAACGGCTCAGTCGAGGAGGTTGACGAGCCGTGGTGGCCAGCCTGATAGGCGTCGGCTGCAAGGGCCTCGCCATGGTCGTCAACGAGTCGCTGTTCGGCATCGGCTTCGGCATCACCGGTCGTCAGGTACGCAAAGTCGCCAAACTCGAGGACAAGTGTGACGCTGTTGGAGTGCAAGTCGTCACCGGAGTCGCCTGCTGGCGGGTTCAGAACGGTTGCCGCGAGCGTTTCGTCCTCGAGTGGGAGGTCGTCACCATCCTGGACCTCGAATAGCTGGACGTCGTGGGTCTCGATGGCGTCGAGGTAGTTATCGTAGGTTTGGCTCGTGTGGGCGACACCCGAGTCGTAGGCCGCGCCGACGCCCTCGCCCTCAGTCTCGAGGTGTTCGATAATCGCCGCGTGACCGCCGATGTGATCGGCGTGGCCGTGCGTCGCGACTAGATGGTCGAGTCGGTCGATATCCTGTGTCTCGAGGGCGTCGATAACGCCACTCCCGTCGGCGCGCCAGTCACCCGAGTCGATCAGTATCGTCTCATCGTCGGGAGTGACGACCAGCGTCGCGTCAGCCTGTCCAACATCGAGATGCCGAATCTCGAGGGCGCCCGTGTCGACCTCGAGCGCGCTGTCTGCGCCGTTCTCGTCGGATTCGTCGCTGACTCCTTCGATTCCGAGGCCGCCGACACAGCCCGCGAGGGTGACGAGGAGTGCGACTGCCACGACTGCGCTCGTTCGGGTCACCTCTTGTTGGACGTGACGGAGAAGTATGGCAGTTTGGACTCCTCGAATCGCTATCCAGTTGCACCGCCACGGTCGAGTCGACGATCAGGCGGTGCCTTCGACGGTCATCTCGGCGTACAGCTCCGACTTCAGCGCATCGTGGACCTTACAGAGTTCGTTCGCTCGCTCGAGGATTTCATCGCTCTGCTCGTCGTCGACGTCCGCCTCGAGGTGGATATCGAACGTGATCGACTCGAGTTTGTCGTCGTCGTTGAGGTCGCCAGTGACGTCGATTTCGATGGCGCCGAGGTCCTCGACACCGCGTTGCTTGCTCGCGACTCGGAGCGCGGGGACGTAACAGGAGGCGTAGGCGGCGAGCAAACTCTCGAGCGTGTCGGGTGCGTCCTCGCCGTTGGCGTCGATTGTCGTCTCGAAGTTGCGGATTTCGTTCGTGGCGCTGTAGCCCTCCTCGGAGACTGTCGTGACCTGTTTCGACATAGCACTCCGAGCGTCCACAGGGAGGGACCTAAACATTGTTCTCACCAGCACGACGGTCTGTCGAGCAAGAATACAGGATGATAAAACGGGGTCACGGCAGGCGACATGCTCCGACGAGTAGTGACTCCTCGAAACTCGAGCGGGACGCGCAACGTCGTTACTCGAGGGCAAACGGCTCGTCAGCCTCGAGGATGTGAACGTCGGCGTCGCTGACGGCGGCCTCGAAGTCTGCGGGGTCCTGTTCAATCGGCGGGAAGGTGTCGTAGTGCTGTGGGAACGCATGCGCTGCGCCGGTCCAGTCGACGGCGACGCCGGCTTGCTCCGGCCCCATGGTGAAGTGATCGCCAATCGGCACGATAGCTGCGTCGGGCTCGAGATAGTCGCCGATGACGTCGCGCATCTCGGACATCAGAGCGGTGTCGCCGGCGTTGTACAGCGTCGTCGAGTCGTCGGCGGTTGGGTCGCCGTCAGCGATGACGAACCCAGCCGGCATGCCGCCGCTTTGGTCGTTTTCGGTCATGATGCCGTTCGTGTGGTCGGCCCGAACCATCGTGACCGTCGCGTCGCCACACTCGACGGTGCCCCCGAGATTCATCCCCATCCCGCCGACGGCGTCCTCGAAGCCGAACTCCGCCTCGCAGTAGGAGACGAGTTCGGGCGTTGCAACTAGCGTCGCCTCGGCAAACGCCTCGGCGTGGGCGATGTGGTCGGCGTGGCCGTGTGTCAACAGGACGTAATCGGGCGTCTCGAGGTCTGATGGCTCGAGGTCGGTCTTCGGATTGTCGAAGAACGGATCGATCAGCAATTCGGTCTCCCCAACGGTGACGTGCCACGTCGAGTGACCGTACCAAGTAAGCTCCATAGCGTGTGTTCGATTGGCTCGAAACGGCCTTAAAAGTAGGTGACCGCGGGTGCTCTTGTGGTTCTCGGGACTCTCTGTTCGGGTCCAACTCACAGCAGCCAATGCCACGACGTTTTTTATTCGGGGACCGTACGAGGCTTCATGCTTGCACTAACACTCGAGGACTTCATGGTCGAGTTGAACGATGGCGGAATCAAAAACGTCGGCCCGAAGAACAAGTCGGCAACGGTCAAACTATTTGATGTCGAGGACGCGGAAGCGCGTGAGTTCGGTGACAAACGCGCCAAACTCGTCTTCGAGGACGAGGAGGGCAACGAAATTCAGGTGTCGCTTTTTCCCGAACAGGTCCGAAAACTCGCAGACGACATCGAGACGCTCGAGGCGGAATCGCCGGCGTTTGAGTGATCGATTCGGACCGATGGGTCGTCGCTGCGGCGCGAAGACATTTCGACAACCGTTTTAGGGCGAACCTGCTTGAACCGAGTAGATGGGTAACTGTATCATCTGCGGCACAGCTGTCGACGGGAAGATTTGCGAGAGTCACGAGGAGGACGCCGTCTTCGAGTTTACCGGCTCGTCTGCCTCGCAGCTCTCTCCCGGACGGTACTACCGTGGGACCGTCGATGGCTACGCTGACTTCGGCGTCTTCGTCGATGTCGGCGATCACGTCACCGGCCTGTTGCACCGAAGCGAACTCGACCAACGACTCGAAAGTCTCGATTGGGAACCCGGGGACGATGTGTTCGTCCAGGTTCTCGACGTCCGCGACAACGGCAACATCGACCTCGGCTGGTCGATCCGCCAGCGCGAACGCGAGTTCCGCGGCAAACTCGTCGATACCGGCAGTGAGGAACTGCTCCCCGACGAAGCCGATTCCGACGAGGCCGACGAGGCAGACGCCGATGCGGACACTAACGACACAACCGCTGACGCAGACACGCCAGACGCGTCGGACACCTCGGCTCCGGCCGATACCAGCGCTGACGCAGATGCAGGCGACCTGCAGGCGGCTGCAGATCCCGGCAACTCCGGCGGCTCCGGTGGCTCCGTCGCAACCGAATCGTCTGCTGCGTCCACCCCGTCAGCGGAGGACGCGACCGACGCCGACGACTCCACTGCGGACGAACCCGCTCTCAACCGAACGACCGTCGGCGCAATCGACAACCAGATCGGGAGCATCGTCCGTCTCGAGGGCGAAATCACTGGCATCCGCCAGACCAGCGGCCCAACCGTCTTCGAACTGCGCGATGAGTCCGGCACCGTCGAATGTGCTGCGTTCGAGGAAGCCGGCGTCCGCGCCTACCCCGACGTCGAACTCGACGATGTCGTCGCCCTCGAGGGCGAGGTCGAACGCCACAACGGCGACCTCCAGATCGAAACCGAATCGCTCGATGTCCTCGCGGACGACGAGCGCGACACCGTCGTCGACCGCCTCGAGAGCGCAATCGAAGCGGAAGCCCGACCGACCGAGGTCTCGCTGCTGGCAGCCCACGACACCGTCGCTGCTGTCGAAGACGAACTCGTCGAGGCTGCGACCGCGATTCGGCGCGCAGTCATGGAAGCGCGCCCCGTCGTCGTCCGCCACAGTGCGACCGCCGACGGCTACGTCGCTGGCGCGGCCATCGAACGCGCTGTCTTGCCGCTGATCCGCGAGAAACACACCCGCGAGGACGCACAGTATCACTACTTCGAGCGCCGCCCACTCGACGGGCGCGTCTACGGCATGGACACCGCAACCGACGACGTGACCTCGATGCTCGAGGCACGCGACCGCCACGGCGAGCAACTGCCGCTGGTCGTCCTCGTCGATGCTGGCTCGACCGAAGAGTCCGTCGACGGCTACGACCTGCTCTCGATTTACGACGCCGAGTCGATAGTCATCGACGACAGTCATGCCGACGATGCAATCGTCGATGCCGTCTCCGTCGCCGCCGCGCCATCGCTTGCGGGCGCAGACATTTCGGACGTCACCTCGACGGCACTTGGCGCAAATGTCGCGGCCCACATCAACGACGACGTTCGCGACGACCTCGCACACCTCCCCGCTGTCAGCTACTGGGAGGACACCCCCGAGGCATACGTCGACCTCGCGACCGAGGCTGGCTACGACGAGACCGCACTCAGCGACCGGCGCGAAGCCGTCGCACTCGAGGCGTACTACCAGTCCTACAAGGACAAACGTGAACTCGTTGCTGACCTGCTGTTTGACGGCGATGCAGATGGCGACCTCGCAGCCCACGTCTCCGAGCAGTTCCGCGCGAAACTCGAGACCGAACTCGAGACGGCTCGCGAGAACATGACGACGGAAGACGTCGACGGCATTTCGGTCGCCGTCCTCGACACCGGCGCGTTCACGCATCGGTACAACTTCCCGACGACGACGCTCTTGCTCGATGAACTGCACCGCCAGCAAGACGAGTCGGCCGTCACCCTCGGTGTCGGTGACGACGAACTGCACGTCCGCGCAACCGACTCGCTGAACGTCCGCGATCTCGGCGACGCTGTCGCCGACCGCGTTCCTGATGCCGGCAGCCACGTTGTCGGCGGCCAGGACGGTCACCTCGAGTTCCTCCCCGGCGAACGCGACGCCGTCAAGGCGGCCGCACTCGAGGCACTCGGCGAGACGCTCGCGTAAGCACGACGACCGGACGCCAGTCCAGTCAGTTCCTCTCGACCGTTCAACCGTCCAGTGGCGACGCTCGTTCGAACCAGTTCCTTTCGAACGCCCAGTGGCGCACTCGAGGCGACTCGGGGCCGAGTCCAGTAGAAACAGCTTTCGCCCTGTCTGTCGTTTGAAACCGTATGAGTGACGATCCGGCGAGTCGGTTTCGCGAAAACGCCACGGAGATCGCGTCGATGGTCGTCACAGGGCTCTGGATTGCACTCCTAATAGGCGGGAGCAACCTTTGGTTGCCGATACTGCTGTTCGGATATATCGTTGTCATCCCGGTCGTGGCCCTCCTGTACGGTGACGAGGCGGATCGAGCGGAGTGGTGGGACGAGGAATCCTGGGACGACTGGTGGGGAACCGGCGAGAGCGAGGACGCAAGCGAGCGCGAAACCGCGTCGGCCGAGACACAACCAAGCACCGCAGGCGAGTCGACGCCCGGCGACGCCCTCGAGACGCTTCGCGAACGCTACGCCGCGGGCGAGATCACCGACGACCAGTTCGAACGCAAACTCGAGCGCTTACTCGAGACGGAATCGCTCGAGGATGTCGAGCAGTGGCACACCCAGAACGGTACGCAGAGTGAGCAGGCCAGCGAACGCAACGAACAACGAGACCGCTCGCTCGAGTACGACACTTGAGACGGATTGCTGTACCGATATACCGGCGCACCCGCCGCCGAGTCGCGGTTGTGCCGGAACTGACTGACAGGACCCCGTCTGTGCCTCGAGAGTCCGACACGCTTATTCGCGCCGCGCGTCCAAAGACGTGTAGTGAGTACCGAGACGCCCGATTCCGACGATCCCACCGAGACGGAAGCCTTCCGGCAGGTCTGTGAGACGCTCGTCGAGCGGATCCTCGCGGGCGAGATCGAACGCGACGACGTCGAGAAGGCCAAACTCGAGGCCTGTTCAGAGCACTCGGCACCCAAAGTGCCCAAGAACTCCGAACTCCTCGATCACGCGGCCCAGGAACACCGCGAGGTCTTAGAGGAGGTTCTCCAGCGCAAGCCCGTCCGGACCGCCTCCGGCGTGTCGCCGGTCGCGATCATGACCTCGCCCGAACGCTGTCCCCACGGAAAGTGTCTCTACTGCCCTGGCGGGCCCGACTCGGAGTTTTCGTCCTCCCAGAGCTACACGGGCGAAGAGCCTGCGGCCGCCCGCGGCGTCCAGAACGACTACGACCCCTACGGGCAGGTCACGCTGCGACTCGAGCAGTTGCGAGAGATCGGCCATCCAGTCGACAAGGTCGAACTCATCCTGATGGGCGGGACGATGACTGCCCGCAGCCACGACTATCAGGAGTGGTTCGTCAAGCGCGCACTCGAGGCGATGAACGACTTCGACGTGGACAAAGAGCCCGAACCGGCCGAAGGCGTCAGCTTCGCACAGGATCGCGAGGAGTACGAGTGGCAGTACCTCGAGGACGTCATCACTGAGAACGAGACGAACGACATTCGAAATATTGGGACGACGTTCGAGACGAAACCCGACTGGTGCGATCCCGAACAGATCGACCGCATGCTCGATCTCGGCGGGACGAAAGTCGAAGTGGGCGTCCAGACCACCTTCGAGCGCATAAACAGAGAAATGCACCGCGGTCACGGCGCACAGGCTTCAATCGAGGCCAACCAGCGCCTACGCGACTCGGCCTTTAAGGTCGGGTTCCACATGATGCCCGGCCAACCGGGGATGAGCAAGGAGATGTGTCTCGAGGACTTCCGGCGCATCTTCGAACAGGAAGAGTGGAAGCCCGATTACCTCAAGATTTACCCGACGCTGATCGTCCGCGGCACGGCAACGTACGACTGGTGGCACAAGGGCGAGTACGACCCACTTGGCAACGAGGAGGCCGCTGAACTGGTCGCCGAGATCAAGGATATGATTCCGCGCTATACGCGACTGCAGCGCGTCCAGCGTGACATTCCGGCGGACTACATCGACGCCGGCGTCTGGAAGTCGAATCTCCGACAGCTGGCCCGAAAGCGCATGGAAGACCACGACTGGACCTGTGACTGTATCCGCTGTCGCGAGGCCGGGATGAACGACGAGGAACCCGAAAACATCGAACTCGACGTCATGACCTACGACGCCTGCGGCGGGACGGAACACTTCATCTCCGTCGAGGACTTCGAGAAAGACCTCCTGATCGGTTTCTGCCGGCTTCGGTTCCCGAACGACCCGGTTCGGCGGGAACTCGAGAACGCGGCGCTGATCCGCGAACTCCACGTCTACGGCGGTGAGGTGACGATGGGTGAGGAAGGCGAATCGGGCCAGCATCAACACCAGGGGTACGGCCGTCGCCTGATGGAAACAGCCGAATCACTCGCTGCCGACGCCGGCTACGATAAGGTCAGCGTAATTTCGGGGATCGGCGCGCGGGAGTACTACCGTAACAAACTGGGCTACCACCAGGACGGACCGTACGTGAGCAAGCAACTCTAACGGTCAACGGATCGGAACCTTCATTTTAAGTGGAGAACCGATCCAACGTACTTACCTGAATAACCACAGCGTGGGAGTAGCAGCCAGTTTTACCCGTCGATGAATAGATCGGTGGATATGAGTAATTCTTCGCTCGGCAATCACCGTAACTTCCGCACCCTGTTTGATCACCTCGAGGGGGTTGCGCTCTGGACGGTGACGACACCCGGCGAGTTCGACTACATCAGCGCCGGCTTCGAGGAAATTTGGGGGATTCCGCCAGCGGAGGTCGAAGAAGACGTGAGTAAATTGCTTGAATCCATCCACCCCGATGACCGAGAGCGTGTGCGCGCAAATATCGAATCATCCAACCGCGAGCCCTCTAATACGACATACGAGGGCCGCGTTATTCGACCGGACGGCTCGATCCGGTGGGTGCTAACGCATCAGATTGTCCTGCAAAATCGTGACGGAGAGATCACCGAAGTCGTCGGCATCTGTACGGACATCACGGAGCAAAAGCATCGGGAACAGGAACTCGAGATCTTGAATCGGGTCGTCCGCCACGACGTTCGAAACGATATGGCTATTATGCTTGGCTGGGCCGAAATGCTCGAGGAACACGTCGACGACGACGGAGAGCCGTCCCTCCAGCACATCCTCGAGAGCGGCAAACACATCGTTGAGGTGACTGAAATCGCTCGTGACTATGTCGAGACGCTGTCGACCAACGACGAACTTACGGTCGAATCGGTTTCACTGTGTTCAGTCCTCGAGTCGGAACTGGCGCTTCGCAAAGAGTCTTTCCCGGAGGCGACGTTCGATGTCGACGATTCTCTTCCCGACATCGAGGTTGCTGCCAATGGGATGCTTACCTCGGTGTTTCGAAATCTGTTGAACAATGCCGTCCAACATAACGACAAAGACAACCCTGTCGTTGAACTCTCTTGTGAGGTGCGTACCGATACCGCCGTCGTTCGGATCGCTGACAACGGGCCCGGAATCCCGGACGAGCAGAAGGACGTGATCTTCGGAAAAGGTGAGAAAAGTCTCGGGAGTCCCGGCTCAGGAATCGGCCTCTATCTCGTTCAGACGCTGGTTTCTCAGTACGGTGGCAAGGTCTGGGCCGAAGACAACGACCCGACGGGAACGATATTCGTCGTCGAGCTCGCTCGAGCGACGTAACCCGATAGATGGTCGTACGACCGCCCAGTCACACACCGCCGTGTCCATCGAGTGCGTCCTCGAACATCGTAATCGCCTGTGTCGCGCCCGCCTGGATGTAGTCGATGTCGACGCCGGCCAAGACGAAGTCAAACCCGCAGTCGACCCAGCGTTCGATTTCTGCCTCCTCGAACGCCAGCGTTGCGACGGGTTTGTCGACTGCGTGGCCGGCCTCGAGCACCCGATCAACAGCTGCCAGAAAACCATCGCTCTCCGTCTCGCCGAACATGTCGAGCGCGGCAGAGAGGTCGGCAGGACCGACGAAGAGCCCGTCGAGGCCGTCGACGGCGGCAATTTCCTCGACGTTCTCGAAACCGGCTTCGGTTTCGATCTGGGCGATGGTCGCGATCTCGTCGTTCGCGTGCTCGAGGTACTCGGGGAAGGCCTCGCCGTAGCCGGTGCCGCGACCGTAGCCGACGCCCCGAACGCCGTCGGGCGGGTAGCGCGTGGCCTCGACCAGTTCGCGGGCGTCGTCGGCTGAGTCGATCATCGGGGCCATGACGCCGCTGACGCCCGAGTCGAGCACGCGCTTGATCTCCGTCGCGTCGTTCTCTGAGAGGCGAACGATAGAGCCGACTTCGCGGTCGGCGCTCCCAGCGTCGACCGCCCGAACCATTTCGGTGATCGTCTCGAGGGAGTTCGTCGAGTGTTCGCCATCGATCACGACCGCGTCGAACGCGAGGCTGGCGCTGAGTTCAGCGATTGCGGGATCGCTCAGCGCGACCCAGGTTCCAACGAGTGACTCCCGGTTACGGAGTTTTGAGACGAACGTCATAGTGACGTGTTAGCCTATCAGTAAGAAAAGGCCACGGGTGGCGGCACTCTTTTGACCGCTCTCGCACACGTCTCAGACCGCCAGTACCGTATCCACGACGAGCATCAGCGCGAAGCCGGCGATAAAGGTTGCCGTCGCCGTGTCGGCGTAGCCGTGGCCGTGGCTCGAGGGGACAAGTTCGCGGAAGACGACGGCGATCATCGCGCCTGCGGCGAAGCCGGCCGCGAGCGGGAAGAGTCCGGTAACGAAGCCGACGAGGGTGAACCCGACTGCGGCAGCGAGTGGCTCCGGAATCCCACCGGAGAGCGTCGTATAGAGGATCGTTTTCGGCTTCGAGAGACCAGCACGGACGGCGGGGACTGCCATTGCGAACCCATCGGGCACGTTCTGGACGGCGATGGCGGTGGCGATTGCAATCCCGAGTCCGGTCTCGCCGCTGGCGAATGCGATCCCAACGGCGAGGCCCTCGGGGACGTTGTGAATCGTCACCGCGCTGCCGACCAGGAGTGCCCGGCGGCGGTCGTCAGCGGTCGCCGGCGCTGCCCCATCGTCGGCCTCGGTCTCGAGCGCTGCCGTTCCCTCGAGTTGTCCGCCGCGAAATCGGAGGTGGAGATGCGGGAGGAGCGCGTTCGTCACGAGGAGAAAGCCCGCACCAAGCCCGATTCCGACGACGACCTCGAGCGGCGTCCCCAACTCGAGGCCGGGGACGACGAGCGCGAACATCGCGGCCCCGACCATGACGCCGGCGGCGAAGCCGAGTGCGCCGTCGTAGACTCGGTGACTGACGCGATCCGTGACGAGCGTCGGGAGTGCACCGAGGCCGGTCGCACAGCCGGCAGCCAGCGTCACGAGGACGACGAGTGTGAGACTCGACACACACGTGACACACGACGTGAGGGCAAAAGACACCTGCCGGCAGAGCGCACTCGTTTATGCTGTCACTGCACGCAACACTCGATAAGACGATTATAGTAGTCAGTTATAATTCACTCGAGGCGCTCGAGTAGCCCACTGATGGCGTTCAGTGACGACCTACTCGCAGACGGCGCATCGATCTGGGAGGCACAGAAGGCACATCCGTTCGTCGAAGAACTCGCCGCTGGGACGCTCGACGAGGCGGCGTTCCAACACTGGGTGAAACAGGATTATCGGTACCTGCTCGATTACGCGCGGCTGTTCGCGCTCGCCGGCGTCAAGGCCCGCGACGAGGAGACGATGACGCGACTGCTCGGCGTCGCCCACGACGTGCTCGACCACGAGATGGACCTCCACCGCGAGTTCGCGGCTGATTACGGCATCTCGAGGGCGGAACTCGAGGCCGTCGAGAAAGCACCGACCTGTGTCGCCTACACGAATTTCCTCGTTCGGACGGCCTACGAGGGATCACTCGCGGAGATTGCGGCGGCGCTCTATCCCTGTATGCAGGGCTATCTCGACGTGGGCGAGCACATGGCCGAGTTGGCTGACGGCGAACATCAGTACACGCCCTTTATCGAGATGTACACCGGCGAAGAGTTCCGCGATGCGACGGCGTGGTGTCGCGAGTTCGTCGACCGCTGTGGCGAGCGCTATCCCGGCGAACACGAGGCCATGCGCGAGGCGTTTTTGACGAGCGCAAACCTCGAGCATCGGTTCTGGGAGATGGCCTACACGCTCGAGGGGTGGGGGTCGACAGAGAGTGACTCTGTGAGTGCCAGATAAAACAAGTCAGCGCGGTTCAACCGTATGCGGGCTCGAACAGTGAGTCTGCCCGATGTCTGGTCGGCACTGTTGTGTCGTCGATCTCGAGTCGGTCTGTTTTGACTGCAACTACATAGCGATACGTAGAACAATAGTGAGTGTATGACGCCCATTGTTCTGTATTAATAACATCAGCTCATTCTGTTACTCTATAACCGTTCTACTCTGTCACAGAGTGTATCAGCATAGATGCCGCAGCAAAAGTTCTCGAACCGAACGTATTCGGGCCCCTCACCAACCAATATGATGATTTAGCCATGAAACGAATTTCCATCCGAAACACCTTAGCATGGGTGTGTGGAACAGGTGGCGTATGTCGGTGCCACGATTCGAAAACGGGAGGCGAGTTATTCAGAATTGGGACCGGGTGTTCGAAGCAGCACAAGCAGAGCCACGGCGGCAACTGATTTTCTCGCTGCTGGAGGCCCCGCCGGAGGCATCCGTCCCACTTCCTGAGAGTGCAATCAGTCCAACCGTCCCACCAGATCCGACTGCGCTTCGACAGGAGCTTATCCACTGTCACCTGCCACAGCTGGCTGATCGAGGATTCATCGAGTGGGAGCGTGACCCACTCATCGCGATGCGAGGCCCGCGATTTGCCGAAATTGGCACGGTCCTCGCCACCCTCGAGTCCGCTGCGCCGGACCTGCCTGATTCACTCGTTGAGGGCTGTCAGCGACTCGAGCGCAAGCGTGAACTGAATCAGGACTGCTGACTGAGAGCGCTAGTCAATCGAAATCTCGAGTTCGAGTATCCCGAGATACGAGGGGGCGTTTCCGCCGCTGGTGCGGAACTCGGTCGGCGTCGAATCGACGTACTGGTAGAACTCGTTTTGGGTCGACGGCATCATGACGCGGCCGTCTTCGCCCTGGAGGTATGCGGGCGCGTTGGTTTTGCGCATCCGTTCGACTTGCTCGTCCCAGTCTTCGCCGCCGTGGAGAAAGAGTCCGAACGAAAAGCGCCCGGATGCGACGGCGTCGACTTTTGTCTCGAACTGATCGGCTTCCTCGACTTTGTACTCCTCGTCGCTGAGCCAGGCGAGTGCTGCCAGCCCCTGCGTGCGCAGGAGGTAGACATCCCACGAGTTCGTGTTGTCGAACTTCGCCCAGCAGTTGCGCGGCCCGACGGTATTGAGTTCGACGCTGAATGCGGGCCGACCCCGTGAGCCAGTCGGCTCGTGGACGAACGTCGCGTCGTGGCCGGGAACACGAATCCCGCGGTCGTGATAAACCACACCGTCGGCGTCGATTCCGAGGTCGTTGTGGGCGTTCAACTGCTCGAGCAGGTCCAGTATGGCGATCCCGCCGTCGGCCTCGAGTTGCTCGAACAGGGATGGAATCTCGCGGACGTCTTGCCATGGACGGTGGCCACTCGGCGTGCTCATGGGTGTCCTCCGGTTCGCTCGAACGAGTTCGATTGATCGACGGGAGCGCCGTTCATAGGTGTGTGAAACGGGTCGGCCCGGATTAGCCTTTCCGACCACGGCGGACGGATCGTCGCGGCTGCCGGCACGTCCCGTCCCCATCTCACCGCTCGCTACCTGCGCCCTTCCGTGCGGAAATAGTGAAATTCGGATAGCTCGAGAGCGACTCCAACGATGCCGACCGGAAGCGCCAGGACCAACAGAAGTGCGCCGGTACCGAGGGCCAACTCGCCGAGTCCGCCGACGAGTGCGAGTACCATCGCGAACCGCTGGATTGCTGCGCCGAGCATATCGATGACGTCTCAGTAGTCGAACTGTCAGACGATAATTGATTCGGTTGGACCGCGCTTGGAACGGAACGAGAGTGCGTCCTCGGTTCGTCCGCTGAGTGATCGAACGGCCTTGATCGAGTCCGGTTCGGAGCGACACGCCTTTTTGACAGCGCCGGGCACTGATAGTATGGAGCAAAAGCGGGAGCTTACGAGCGTCGACCTTGCCGCCCTCGTCGAAGAACTCGGCGCGTTCGAGGGTGCAAAGGTCGACAAGGCCTATCTTTACGGCGACGACATGGTCCGGCTGAAGATGCGGGACTTCGACCGCGGGCGGATGGAACTCGTCTTCGAGGTCGGTGAGACCAAGCGCGCCCACACAGTCGCGCCCGAACGCATCCCCGACGCGCCCGGCCGACCCCCCCAGTTCGCGATGATGCTGCGCAATCGCCTCTCGGGCGCGGACTTCGTCGATGTCGAACAGTACGAGTTTGACCGCATCCTCGAGTTCATCTTCGAGCGCGACGACGGGACGACCCGGATCATCGTCGAACTGTTCGGTCAGGGGAACGTCGCGGTCACCGACGGCGAGTACGAGGTCATCGACTCCCTCGAAACCGTTCGCCTCAAGTCCCGAACCGTCGTTCCGGGCTCGCGCTACGAGTTCCCTGACACGCGGACGAATCCGCTGACGGTCTCTCGAGAGGCCTTTGATCACGAGATGAACGACTCGGATACGGACGTGGTTCGGACGCTCGCCACACAACTCAATTTCGGTGGTCTCTACGCCGAGGAGGTCTGTACCCGCGCCGGAATTGAGAAGGCGATGGATATCGAGGAGGCCGACGAGGGCGTCTACGACCGACTTTACGAAGCCATCGAGCGACTCGCACTCGACATCCGCAACGGCAATTTCGAGCCGCGACTGTATCTCGAGCGCGAGGAGGATGGCAACAATGGTGACGACGACAGTGACGACGGCGACGACGGCGACGCTAGCGAACAGGTCGTCGATGTCACGCCGTTCCCGCTCGAGGAACACGAGGCCGAGGGACTCGTTGCGGACGGCTACGACTCTTTCCTGGCTGCACTCGATGACTACTTCTTCCGACTCGAACTCGAGGAGGAGTCTGCGCCGGATCCAACGGAACAGAAGCCGGATTTCGACGAGGAGGTTGCCAAGTACGAGCGGATCATCGAACAACAGCAGGGCGCGATCAGTGGGTTCGAACAGGAGGCTGATGATCTGCGCGAGCAGGCCGAGTCGCTGTACGCCGAGTATGGGCTGGTCGACGATATCCTCTCGACGATTCAGGACGCTCGTGAGCAGGACCGACCGTGGGAGGACATCGAAGCGCGCTTCGAGGAGGGAGCCGAGCAAGGTATCGAAGCGGCCGAGGCAGTCATCGACGTCGACGGCAGCGAGGGTATCGTCACCGTCGAGGTTGACGGCGAGTACATCGACCTGGTTGCTCACGACGGCGTCGAGCAGAACGCTGACCGGCTTTACACCGAAGCCAAACGCGTCGAGGAGAAAAAAGAAGGCGCACTCGCAGCCATCGAGGACACCCGCGAGGATCTCGAGGATGCAAAGCAACGCCGCGAGCAGTGGGACGCAGACGACGGCGATGACGAGGACGAGGGTGACGACGAGCACGCGGACACTGACTGGCTGTCGATGCAGTCCGTCCCGATTCGGGAGAACGAGCCGTGGTACGACCGCTTCCGCTGGTTCCACACCAGCGACGACTACCTCGTGATCGGCGGACGCAACGCCGACCAGAACGAGGAGTTAGTCAAGAAATACCTCGAGCCGGGAGATCAAGTCCTCCACACGCAGGCCCACGGCGGCCCCGTCACCGTGTTGAAGGCGACCGATCCGAGCGAGGCGTCCTCCTCGGACATCGAACTGCCCGACTCGAGCATCGAGGAGGCCGCCCAGTTTGCGGTTTCCTACGCGTCGGTCTGGAAGGATGGCCGCTACGCGGGCGACGTCTACGCCGTCGACTCGGATCAGGTGACGAAGACGCCCGAAAGCGGTGAGTACCTCGAGAAAGGCGGGTTCGCAATTCGGGGTGACCGAACCTACTACGACGACACACCAGTTGGCGTCGCCGTTGGCATCCAGTGTGAACCGTACACGCGCGTCATCGGCGGCCCGCCGTCGGCTATCGAGGGCCAAGCCGAGACGATGATCGAACTCGAGCCGGGTCGGTACGCGCAGGCTGATGCAGCAAAGCGACTCTACCGGCAGTTCCGCGAGGAGTTTACGGACGAGTCGTTCGTTCGGAAAATCGCGAGTCCGGACCGCATCCAGCACTTCATGCCGCCGGGCGGCAGCCGAGTGATCGACGAGTAAGACTGCGGCGACGGTCTGTGGTCAATACAGGATTCGTCCGTGCTGACCACACTTCTGGCACCCCTTCGGTTTAAGTATCAAAGCGTAGACAGTAGTCTATGTCTAACGATACCGTCCGGCATGAACGCGGGCTCGAGAACGAGTCGCCCGCAGGACTCCGGCGTGCGAGTGCGGCATTAGTTGTCGCCGGGATTCCGTTTTTCGTCGGTGGGGCACTCGTTATTCAGACAGATACGCCGCCGTCGCTGTCGCCGACGCTTGGGATGCTCAGTCACGCGTTGTGGGCGCTTGCGATTGCGATTCTGGCAGTTGGCGTTGTCACGTTGGTTCGCTATGAACCCGCGCTCAGACGCGGACTCGCTGGGTATCTCAGCGTCGGCGTGCTCGGACTGGGTGTCTATCACGGCTTGCAGTGGGTCACCTGGGCGTACGTCGATGTCCGTGGGTCGGCGTTCGCCGAGCACGAACAGGTCCTTGACGTGATTGTCGTCCCGTACGGGGCGGGACATTTGCTCATGTACTGTATTCTCCTCGGAACTGCCGTTTCCCTGCTTGGCTGGGCGCTCCATCGAAGCGCACTCGTTGCTCGCGCTGTCGGCTGGGCGGGCGTCGTCCTCGGCGCGCTGACGGTCGTCGCGGCGACGATTTCGCTCGTCTCCGCGTTCGGCGGCGGTTCAGACGGTCACGCCCTGTTCGATGGGGCAACGTTGCTTTTGCCAGTGCTTTACCTGTGGGCGATGGTACTCGGCGGGAGTCTCTACCGACAGGCAGAGTGACTCACGTCCCAGAAACACCTGCCCGTGTGGCGCATTATGGCCTGGCAAGGACGTGTACATCACCAGGGTCGAACACAAGAGTCACCTCACCCGTTGGCGGGTCACGGCTCCGCGCGACAAGGGCTCGAGTACCCCACTCGAGGTGGACGCGAGTCGTCTCGCCGAGGAACTCCGCGCTGGCGACGCTTGCAGTCGTCGAATTCGCCGAATTAGGCGCTCGCATCACCTCGCCGGCACCCGATTCCTCGAGTTCGAGGTGCTCAGGTCTGATGCAAAACGAGACCGCGTCGCCGGGTTCGACGGAGCGATTCGAGACATCGATTGTGAACGTCTCGAGTCCGACATCGACGCGTACGAGCCCGTCGCTTGAGTCGTCGACTGACGTGACAGTTCCGGAAAAGACGTTGTTGTCACCGATGAATTCGGCGACGAAGCGGGTTTTGGGGCGGCGATAGATTGTTCGCGGTGGCGCAACCTGTTCGGGTTTGCCGTCGCGCATGACGGCGACGCGGTCAGAGACGGCCAGGGCTTCCTCCTGATCGTGAGTGACGTAGATCGTCGTGATTCCGAGTTCTCGCTGAATCTCTCGCACCTGAATCCGGAGTCGCTCGCGCAGTTGCGCGTCGAGTGCGCTCATCGGCTCATCGAGCAACAGGACATCGGGACCGGGTGCCAGCGCGCGCGCAATTGCGACGCGCTGTTGCTGGCCACCCGACAGCTGGTCTGGTTCGCGCTCGCCCATCCCCTCGAGGTCGACCAACTCGAGCAGTTCGTCGACGCGCACGTCGTCGGGAACGCCGCCGGGTGCGTCGGCGAACGTGAGGCCGTACGCGACGTTCTCGGCAACGGTCATATGCGGAAACAACGCGTAGTTCTGGAAGACAACGCCGACGTCGCGATCCTCCGGTGGGACGCCAGTGACATCCTCGCCGCGGAATCGAATCGTGCCGCTGGTCGGCGTTTCGAAGCCGGCGATCAGTCGGAGTGTCGTTGTCTTCCCACAGCCCGAGGGGCCGACGAAGGTGTAAAACTCGCCCTCGCGGACTGCAAGCGAGACGTCGTCGACGGCCGTCGTCTCGGCATACTGTCTGGTGACGCCCTCGAGTTCCAGTGTGATTGGGGCGTCGGGGTCCGGTGACGGACCCGCGGCGTCGTCGGTCGCCCGCCGGTTTTGCTCTTGCTCTCGTGGCCGCTCACTCGAGCGCGGCTCTTCAGATACCAAAGCTCTCACCTCCGAGTCGGTCGATCACGATGAAACTGATGCTCGTGACGACGAGTAGGACGACACCCATTGCGGTTGCCGGTCCGAGCCGACGCCCCCTGAACCGTTCGATTGCGACCGGCATGGTGTACTGGTCGGTCCCCGTTGCAAGGATGACTGTCGAGGAAAACTCGCCCATCGAAATCGCGAAGGCGAAAGCCGCGCCAGCGACGACTCCCGGCCAGATCAGGGGCAGTTCGATGTCGACCAGCGCTCGCGTTCGTGACGCACCGAGCGCCCGCGCGGACTCGATCAGCGACCGGTCGACCGACTCGAGGCCGGGCGCGACGGTGCGGACGACAAACGGGTAACACGAAACGGCGTGGGCGGCAACGATGGCGACAGCCCCGGCGACCGAAATCCGCCAGCTACCAATCTCGAACCCGAAGACTGGGCCACGAAGCAGGCCGATGCCGACGATGATTCCGGACACCGCCAGCGGTGCCATCAATACGGCGTCGACAAGCTTTCGCCCGCGGTACCGACGCGTCGTCAGTACGGAGACAACGACGCCCATCGGCAACGCAATCGCGAGCGCGCCAAGCGCAAAGAGAAGCGAGTTCCGGACGGCGTCCCAGGGGCGAACCTGAAACGCCGCCGCGGTCTCCTGGCGCTCGAGGAGGAATCGGTAGTGCTCGAGGGTGAGGCCGCTCGAGCCACTGACACTCGCATAGAGCAGGCTCAGGACGGGCGAGACGAAGACGAAGAGAGCGACGACGCCGTAGAGAGCCAGTCCGAACCGCGGTGCGAGTTCCCGAACTGAGAGCGATGGTGGAGACAGCGACCGTCGTGGCAGCGGACGAATCCCACGCGAGCGGACGACGTGCGTAGCCTCGTACCGGAGATAGCCATAGAGGACGCCCAACGAGATGAGCAGTTCAATGATCGCAAGCGCGGCTGCCTCGGCATAGTTCAAATCCTGAATTTGCCGGTAGACGAACACCTCGACGGTCGCAAACTGGAACCCACCCAGCGCGAGGACGATAGGGAAGGTGCCGAAGGTGAAGACGAACGTGAGCGCGCCACCCATCAGCACGGCTGGATACAGTTGCGGGGCGACGACGTCTCTAAACGCTCGGAACGGACTCGCGCCGAGACTGCGCGCCGTTTCAATCGCGCTCGCGTCGACCGACTCCCAGGCTGCGGTCGTCACGCGCGCGACCAGCGGCGCGTTGTAGAAGGCATGAGCCAACAGGATGACCTCGAGCGAGGGGACCAGCGAGACGGAACCGAGCCCGACTGCGCCCAGCGCAGCGTTGAACGTCCCGTTCTGGCCGAATGTCGCGACGAACCCGATGGCGACCATGATCGACGGCAGGACGAACGGGAGAATCGTCAGCGCACGCAGCGTCCGCCGACCGCGGAACTCATACCGAGCTAACAGGTAGGCTGCGGGCACTCCGAGGATGACGCTCAACAAGGTCGATAACGCCGCCTGGTAGGCCGTAAAGCCGATAACGCCGATCCGGCGGTCAGCCGAAACCAGATCGGCGGCGACGGCGAACGGTGACTCCCCCTCAAAAAGTCGCGCAAAATCGCCGAAATACAGCGGATCGCGCAGGACCTCGAGAAAGACCGAGAAGGTGAGAGCACCCTGGACGTAGATCGACTCGAGAAAGACCGTCGCGACGGGGTAGTAAAACAGGGCCACCAACACGAGTGTCGTGGCGACGGCGAGGGCGGCAATCGCGCGGCGTTCGACGCGGTTCTGGACGCGACGCATGACGGTCTCTGTCTCGGCGTCGGCTGTGGTTGGTTCGGTCATACTAATTGGCCCTCCGTCCTCGAGTCGGCTGGGTTCGGACAGTCACCCGAGACTGTGTCGTCGTCGAACCCAACGGCTATGGGCCGGTCGACACAACCCGGTGGTATGAGCGTGTTTGCACTCCTGCGCGTGACGCCAGTAACCGACGACGACATCACCGAAGACGTCGCTGCCGCGATTGATGCTCTCGAAGAGCACGACGTCGAGTACGAGACGACGCCCATGGCGACGATTCTCGAGGCCGAGGACGTCCACGAACTGTTCGCGGCGTGTGCGTCGGCCCACGAAGCCGTCGGGACCGCCGAAATCCAGACGCTGGTCCAGGTCGAGGAGAAACGGGAGGTCGACCTCTCGACCGACGACAAAATCGATGCCGTCGAGTCGGAACTCGGGCGCGAGGCGCGAAGCACCCAGGAATAAGGACGGTATCGGCGAGTCCGCCGACGATTCGTGCTGGGTAGTCGACATCGACGAGTCGAGCGATGCGTCTCGCTCGCACCCTGTACTCGAGCAGCGGGAGTCGGTTCGTGAAACACGTCAGTGATTCTGTTGCTGGTATCGATTCCGTCCTTAGCTGCTCCCGACGACTTCGCGTTCCCACTCGTCGAGCCACCCGGTGAGGTTGCCCTCGAGTTCGTCGTAGCCGAAGAAGACGGTCTCGTCGGGTTCGATAGCGTACTCGGCGTAGGCCTCGGGCGGTTCGGTTTCGTCGTTGACGGGGCCGGTAACGTTGCGCTCGGCGATGACGCCCTGCACTTCGGGTTCGAGGATGAAGTCCATGAACTGGTGGGCCAGTTCGTCGTTGGTGCCATCGGCGAAGCGGGCCATTCCGGCCATGTTGGCATAGCCCTGATCGTGGAGCGTCGAAACCTGATGTTTGTCGAGGTCGTTGCCGAAGCGACTGGCGTAGACGCGGTCGTTCGTGTAGGAGACGACGACTGGGACGTCCTCCGACTCGAACTGCGTGTAGACATCGTCCCACGAGTTGAGGACTCGGACATCGTTGTCGATCAGGTCCGACCAGTAGTCGAGATAGTCGTCCTCGCCGAACATGTCTATCGACCAGAGGAAGAACAAGAGTCCCGTCGTCGAGTCCTGGGGGTTCGCGAGTGCGATCTGTCCTTCATACTGCTCGTCGAGCAGGTCCTCGAACGTCTCGGGCGCTTCGACGTTCCGGCCGTCGTAGACGATGCCACAGTGGCTGCGAAAGACCGGTACCGCGCGGTCGTATGGGTCGAAGTAGTATTCATCGCCGATGTCGGCGGCATTCGAGAGTACGCTCTCGTCAGTCGTTGTGAACATGTCGCCATCAATGTGCTCGTCGACTCGGACGAGGTTCTGTGGCCGGACGCCGAGATACAGTTCGGCTTCGATGTCCTGACCGTCGTTGTGGCGTTCGGCGTAGTAGTTCAGTTCCTGTTCGGGGAATTGCCACTCGAGTTCGACGTCGTGGCGGTCCTCGAACTCGTCTTTGATCCACTCGCCCGGACTGTCGCTGGGGGCGTCGACGAACGAGGAGTAGGTGCCGACAGTCAGCACCTCGTCTTCGTCAACGGACCCAGTGGTTCCGCCGTTTCCGTTGCCATTCCCATTTCCGTCACCATTGCCACCGTCGATATCGATTGCAGAGCAGCCAGCGAGGCCGGCTGTCGCAATCGCCGTCCCGGACGTAAGAAACGTGCGTCGTCTCATCACTCCGTGGTCGCACCCGGTGGTACGTAAGGGTCGCGCTTCGAGGATCTTTCAACCGCCAATCACGAGCGCGCGTCACTCGAGTCATTCGAATCGCCTATCGGCAGCGATAACGGGCCGTCCGGAACGGCGCTCTCGCCGTCGGTGAGGTCCAGTCGTCCCGTTTCGGCCAGCGTCCGAAGCGCGTAGAACCCCCGCTCCGTCGGCACTCGCTTGAGGACGGCGTCGTCGACCGCGCCGTCCCACGCCAGCGGGTGCTGACCTGGCTCGCTCCAGACTGACCGCGGCGCGAGAAACGGCGGGTCCCAGTCGCCCCCGCGCTCGGTGAACTGACATGCTGGCGTGTGTCGAACCAGCGCGAGGTGGCGGTCGACCGGCGAGAGCGTTCGGTCCGTGATCGCGGCCCGTTCAGCCGAGACGTCGGCGACTGCACGATATCGGTCGACGGCGAGACGCGTATGGGCGCGCTTTTCGCGACGGTGCTCGAGTGGCACCCGCTGCCACGCGCGGACGTAGGCCGGATCCCACAGCGGAAGCCACCAGTCGACGCCGGCATTCTCGTAGGCCCGAAGATCGCCGTTGGTGAATGTCGACATGCGCCCGCGCCACTCCCAGCGCTCGTACGCGGCGGCGGCGCTTTCGTGGCCGTCGATCATCGCCGGGTCGCGCCCGCCGAGCAGCCCGCGCCGGATCCGCTCGCGCGCGGCGGCGCGAAACGCGTCGTCATCCCAGTCCCACAGGCTGTAGTGGGTCTCGAGGACGTACTCGAGGAGTCCCTCGAGCGAGGGGTCAACGGTTTCGCGCTCGTGGTCGGGGTCGTCGCCGGGACCGCAGCCAACGTGGTCGCCGTTTCCGGATCGCGATTCGCCCGCGAACACCGGCACCCGCTCGCTCGGCGTCGCGACCGTGTGACCGGGACAGTACAGCGCGTCCGCGGGGAGCCGTCCGTCCTCGAGCAACAGCCTGAGCGCGGGCCACTCGGCGAGAAAAGGGAGCGCGTCGCCACCGAACGCATCTTTGCGGTACTGTTTACCCGCCTCGCCGTGGTACCACTTCCGCCACAGCGACTCGTCGTAGGGGAGAAACTCCCAGCGGATTCCGAGTCTCGAGGCCACCTCGCGACTCATCTCCACATCGGGGTGGCCCGAGCGGCCGAACGTGAAGCCGATCACCTCGCGCCCGCGCTCGACGAGCGACGCAGCGAGCAGCCGCGAGTCGTAACCGCCCGACAGCGACAGGACAATCGGTCGGTCTGCGGCGACCCGTTCTAGTCGGTTGAGGGCGGTCTCGAGCGCCGCCTCGAGTTCCGTCGCGTGGTCGGGTCCGTTCGCTTTCTCGCTCCCGTCGTCGTCACTCTCGAGCGAGCCGGCCGGCCAGTACTCGCGGTACGTCCGCCGACGCACGGTTCCACCCTCGAGTTGCACGACCTCGCCCGGCTGGACGGCACGAACGCCGTGCCAGATCGTCTCCGGCCCGGTCACGTACCGCGTGAGCAGGAACTCGCTCTCGGCGATGGGATCGCGGTCGGCCTCGGTCGCGTCGCGGACGACGCGGCCATCCACATCGTAGTACAGTGGGATCGAGCGTGCGCCGTCGGCGACGAGCGTCGTGCTCTCGTCCGTCGAGAGCACGGCGGCGTAGAATCCCTCGAGTTCGGCGGCGGCATTCGCAACGGTCTCGAGCGAGTCCGTGGCCGGTGCGGTTTCGACGGCGTCCAAAAGGTGCGTTGCCAGGGCCTCGCCCCGGAGCAGCCGTCCGTCGGCGAACGCCCGACCGCGAACCGCGACCTCGTCGACGCGCGTCCAGTCGGGTCCGCGCAGCGTCGTCTCCATAGGTTGTGGTCTGCTTTCCGCGAGACGTATATAGAGTCGACGGCTGGGCCCCGGTCTTTGTTTTCACCCTCGCCTGCAGCGACAAGGACAGCGTACACGGGTGAGGCTGGTGACGGTCTCGTATGACGGACGCAGCACTCGGCACCGCGACAATCGTCTACGAGACCCCCGACGGCGAGATCGACGAGGTTACTGTCGATAACGAACACATCGCCTTCTTCCAACAGCACTGGCTGTTCGCCTACGACGTCGACGACGACGGAAACGACATCGTCCGACGGGTTCCCCACGGCCGCGTCCACTACGTCGAACGCTCCGTCGAGGAACTCGAGGATACGTTCGATACGACGGTCGATAAGGCGAAGGACAAACTCGAGGAGATTCGGGACTGAGAGGAGCGGAGTCCAGAAACGAGCGTTACGCGGTGTTACCCTGTGGAAGCCGGTCAGCGCTGGCGAGGACGCCCATCACGAGTACGATGAGGGCGACGAAGATCGCGTAGCCCTGGAAAACGCGGGTGTAGCCGAGACCAGCCTGTGCGAGCAGGCCGACGGCGACGCTGCCGGGCGCTTGCATGAGCATCATGGTCGCGCTGAAACCCGAGTAGGCGCTGGCGCGGTTCTCGTCGGGGAGGGTATCGAGCAGGTAGGCGTCGGCGACGGGGAACAGACAGTGGACGATCAGTCCCATCGCGACCGAGACGAGCGCGATTGCAATGAACCCCTCGACCATGGTGAGCGCGAGCAGCGTGGCGACGAAGCCGACGAGCGTCGCGAATAGCACCGGGAGATAGGAGAATCGATCCGCGAGTCGACCAGCGATAACGAACGAGGGGACGCCGGCGGCGAACATCACGGTCAGTAGCGTCGTGGCCTGTCCAGGTGGAATGTCTTTCGCCGCACCGAGGTAGGTCACGTAGAAGTTGAACACGCCCTGCCAGACGAAGCCCGCGAAGCCGACAAAGATGATGCCGACGGCGATCAGTCGCCACTGTCGCCGAATCGCGCCCAGAAAGTCGCGGTCGTCAGCGCCGGCCGTCGGCATGTCGGCGTTGGTCACCGCAACCCGGAAGACTATCGTGACGACGAACGCGCCGACGGCAATCGCACCGAAGACAAGTCGCCACGTCCCGAGGATAATCGCGAGTGAGACCAGAAACGGCACGCTGACGGCTGCCAGTTGCGAGAACATCCCGCGGATGCCAACCGCCAGTCCAACCCGTTCAGGGTAGAGTTCGCTCACCAGCGGATTCGCGGCGATGTAGAAAACACCCGTCGCGAGCCCGACCAGAAACGCGCCGACAATTGTGTAGCGGATATCCGGCGAGATGGCGGTAAACGCCGACGTAATCGAGAGAAAGAGCCCCATCGCGAGAATCGTCCGCTGGCGGCTTACGTACGTCAGCAGGTAGCCCGTCGGCAACCTCGAGAGCGCGCTGCCGACCCAGACGGCCGTTGCCGCCAGCCCAGCCGTCGCGGGGTTGATTCCCATCTGGATGAAGACGTCAACCAGCGGCGCGAACGCGATGCGAACGCCGTTGACGAGAAACGAGAGCAGACAGATCGAGAGAAAGACGCCGAGGCGACCCGACAGCGCCGGTACGCGCTCGCGGATCATGCTCTTACTCGAGTCGACGAATTATCGAATCGCTTCGCTGGCGAGCAAACAGACCGACTCACGGACACGGCGGAATCGGATCGACGGGCGACGGAATCGTTCGGAACGTCCACGCCTCTCAGTCACAACTTCGGAGAGTTGAATCTCTCGATTCGAACCTGCGAAAACGGTGTCTTCGTGGGTGTGGTTACCTCTCACACCGACTCGAACTGACCGGGAGTATCGGCTCGGCTCTCGACTTAGCCGTCGATCTCACCCGGCTCTGCGTCGGCGTGCTCGAGGCGGTCGTCCCAGCGCTGTTGGCTCTCGTCGTAGGAGGCGCCGAGGGCGATGAGAAAGCCCACGATGGCGGTTACGAGGGCGATGATGCCGACGGCGACGGTCGCGACGGGGAGTAGCGCGCCGGGAAGGACCTGTGCGGCGGTCAACAGTGCGGTGGCGGTCACGGCTGCGATGAGCGCGAGCAGGCGACCGAAGCGGCCGATTCCGAGCCACTGGCCGCCACCGCGCTCGGTGCGGTCGGCCAGTTCGTTCAGGACGCCGCTGTACTCGCCAGTCGTGGCGTTGCCGAGTGAGTGCACCGAGTGGGCGACCCACAGCCCCGCGGTGAAGTTGAGCAGCGCGACGAACGAAACGACGCCGAGCTGGCCGCCGATGAACAACCCCGCAAAGACGGCGTTGGCGAACGCAAGCACCATCACGCCATGGATGACGAGCGACCGGGAACCGAATGATTCGAGTGCGGAGACGTGTGCGATCTTCATACGGTAACATGGCACTCACAGCGGTTAGCAGTCGTCCCTAACAGTGCCAAGACTCGCAGAGGGCGCCGTGGCCGCGCATCACGCGCCGTGACTCGAGGGATCGCAGCCCACTTAGTCTCGCCACCCAAATCGCAGACTATGCAGATCAAAGACCGGGAGCAGGTCGAGGGCGGCCGCGAGCGGGTGACGGTCGTCCCCGAGAGCGTCGACGATCTCTGGCACCTCCAGTACGTCTTAGAGCCCGGCGACCGCGTTGCGGGCGATACGACCCGGCGGATCCAGCGCAACGACGACCAGATGCGCGATACGGGCGGCGAGCGCGAGCACATGTGGGTCGCTATCGCCGTCGACGATATCGAGTTCCACAAGTTCGCGAACCGGCTGCGGGTCGGCGGCGAGATCGTCGCCTGTTCGCGCGAGGACCAGTTGGGATTCCACCACACCCTGAACGTCGAAGAGCGTGAGGAACTCTCCATCGAGAAGTGGTTCAAGCCGGATCAGGAGGCCCGCCTCGAGGAAGCCGAAGAAGCCACCGAAAACCCCGACGTGGCTATCGCGACGGTCGAAGAGGGCCAGGCCCACGTCCACACGGTCGCCCAGTACGGCACCGAAGAGCGCGCGGCGATCACCGGTCCGACCGGCAAAGGCGAGTTCGCCCGCGAGCGCTCCGAACTGTTCGCCGAACTCGGCAACGTCCTCAAACGCCAGGACGCCGATGCGATCATCCTCGCCGGACCCGGCTTTACGAAACAGGACGCGCAAAAGTACATCGAGAACAACGAACCCGCAGTCGCCGAGAAGCTCACGATGGTCGATACGGCAGCCGTTGGCGACCGCGGGGTCCACGAGGTCCTGAAACGCGGAGCCGTCGCAGACGTTCAACAGGAAACGCGCATCGAGAGCGAGGCCGAGTACATCGACGAACTCACGAAGCGCATGGCTCAGGGCGCGAAAGCCGCCTACGGTCCCGACCAGGTCCAGCAGGCCGCAGAATTTGGTGCCATCGAGCGCTTGCTCGTCCTCGACGACCGCCTGCGAAAAGAGCGCGGCCCCGACGGCGAGTGGGCGCTCGATATCGATGACCTCGTCCGAACGACTGAGCAGAAAGGCGGCGACGTCACCGTCTTCTCGAGCGAGTTCCCGCCGGGCGAACAGCTGTCGAATCTCGGCGGCATCGCAGCGTTGCTTCGCTATCGCCTCGAGTGAGACGGAGAGCACAGAGAGGTCAGACACGTGCTCGTCTCGTCACCACTCGCGGTCGTGCTCTGGGCGCTGGCTATCGGCTTCTACGGCGTTGGCGACCTCGTGACGACGCTTCGCGGCCTCGAGTACGACGACCTCGAGGAAGGGCAACAAATCCCGCGCACAATACTCGGCGAGCCACCGTCGGCCGTGCGATTCGGCCTGTTCAAGGCCGTGATTCTCGGCGTCTTTTACGCAGGCTCGCTCGCCGTGCCCGACCCTCGAATTCGGCTGCTTATCCCGGCCGGAATCGCGATGGTTGGTGCCTATGCGGTGTTCAATAACCTTCGAGCGATTTGGTCCGTACGGTAGCTGCGTCGACCAGCAGCGATCAGATTCCCTGACCCATCAGGTGACTGCGCAGTACGTCCGCCTCCTTGTTCCCGGTGCCCGTGTTGCAGATGACGACCGTCTCGTCCCCGTCGAAGGCACCTTGCTCGGCCAGTTCCCACGCGCCGCTGGCTGCCGCGGCCGAACTCGGGGCCATCTCGATGCCCGCGTGCTGGGCGACCTGGACGCCGGACTCGAGAATGCTGGGGTCGTCGCTCGTGACGGCACCGCCACCGCTCTCGCGGATCGCCTCGAGCGCCTGCGGGCCGCCTGCGGGGTCCGGAACCTCGAGTGTGCCACAGATCGTGTCCGGCGTTTCCTCGGGCTGGTGGGCGTCCTGGCCCGCCTCGTGGGCCTCGACGATGGGCGCACAGCCGCTGGGTTGGACCGCGTACAGCGGCGGCAGGTCGTCGATCAGCCCGAGTTCGCGAAACTCCGTTGCACCCTTGTAGAGGCCCGTGAGGCCGACGCCGCTGCCCGTCGGATAACAGATCGCGTCGGGCACCTCCCACTCGAGTTGTTCGATCAGTTCGTACAGCAGCGTCTTCGCGCCCTCGTGGCGATAGGGCGTCTCGAACGCCTGCAGCGAGTACCAGTCGTCGTGTTCGTCGAGGACCTCCGCGGCCGCCTCGAGCGCGTCGCCGTAGCGCCCGCCGACGACGTTCATGTCGCCGCCGTGGACGTTGACCATCGCCTTGGTCGTAAAGCCCGAGCGCGAGGGAAGATAGACGTGTGACTCGAGGCCCGCGCGGCCCGCGTAGGCGGCTGCGGACTGCCCCCCGTCGCCGGTCGAGGCGAGTGCCACGTCGGTCGCGCCGTGCTGGCTCGCGGCCGTGAGGGCGACGCTTTGCCCACGGTCTGCGACCGAGCCCGTCGGATTCCGTCCCTCGTCTTTGATGTAGACGCGCTCAACGCCCAACTCCTCGGCCAGCGCCGGGCACTCGACCAGCGCCGTTGCTCCTTCGTTTGTCGAGACCGCACTCTCGCGAGTGAACGGCAGCAGTTCCTCGTAGCGCCACTGGGTGTCGAACGGTCTCGAGGCGAGCGTCTCGCGGTCCAAGTCGATTGCGTCGTAGTCATAGCGCGCCTCGAGTCGTCCCCCACAGTCCGGACACGCGTGCGATTCGTCGGCGTCGACGGTCGTCTCGCAGTCGACACACTCGAGGCCGACGAACGCGTCGGTCGTCTCCAGTTCCATATCGGTGTGTTTGCGGCCCGAGACTAATGGCTGTCCATCGGTCGGCTGGTGATACTGTCGGACAGAAGTCAGTGAGAAGTCGGTCGCGATTCGCGACCGATCTTCAAATAGTTCTGTCCAACAGTATGAAAAACCGGTTCAAACAGCGGGTCGTTCGCCCGTCGATTCGGTGCCATCCTGTTCGAGCGTGACGGGGTGGAGTTCGCCCCAGGTGCGCCCGATCACGGAGTACGCGGCGACCAGCGCGTAGAACGAGACGAGCGCACCCAGTACCGGCCCGAGGAAGGGGATCGGCGCGAGAACGCCAGAGACGAACCCGCCGACGATCACGATTCCGAGGGCGATCAGCCAGGCGCTCGCGTAGGTTCCGGTTCGAAGCGTTGGGCGCAGTGCCTCGAGATCGATTCCCGCGCCGAGTCGTCGCTCGGCGGCGAAGTTCGCGATTCCTGCTGGCGCGACGTACATCGCCGCGATGGCGACGGCGAGCGTCAGGAGGGCGCTGATGGTCAGCGCGCCGATGCCGAGGACGCCGGGTTCGCCACCCGTTGCGAGCAGAATTCCGCCGACGAGTACCGTCCCGACGACGGCCGGAACAAGCGCGTACGCGAGCAAAATGAGGCCCACTTTCGCGCCGTCGACCAACATCTCGCCCCAGTCTTCGAACGTCGGAGCCTCCTCGTCGCCATGTGCGGTTCGGTCGACGACGCGGACAATGTAGCCCCAGACGAGAAACAGGGGGAGCAACAAGAAGCTAAACAAGAGAAAGATTCCGCCGAGTATAGTCGTCTTCCAGGCGTCGTCACTGTTGTTCAGGTAGGAAAGTGCGTCAGTTAGCATGGGTATCCCTCGACCGCCTGCCTCGGTGCAGCGTGGTCGCTACTAATTAGGCTCGAGACGGGCATAAACGTTTGTTACGCCCGAAATCAAGTATCTCAGCCGATCTGGCGGCTTCAGTCGGTCGCGGTCTCGAGGGAATCGAGACACGCATCGCTCAGGGTACTGAAAGTGAAGAAGAACGGGTATCGAGATCGGCGCGAATTAATTGTCGCCGGTTTTCGACTGCCACTCGTAGTCGCGGCGTTTGGCGGACGTGCCAAAGCCACAGGACGAGCAGACTTTCTTCTTCGTGTGGTATGACTTCTCTCCGCAGCGACGGCACTTCGTGTGGGTCGTCGTGTTCTTCTTTCCTTGGCTTGGGGTTCCTGCACCAGTCATGGAGTGATCGAAACGACGTTATCGCCGCGTATAATGGTTGTGTCTTCACTCGACGCATCGTCGTCGGTCGGTTCAGACCCCGAGACGGCGTCCGTCGTCGCAATCGTCACATCCTCGAGTACGAGGTTCATATGCTGGTCGTAGCCAGCGAGGTCGCCATCGTACTCGTCGCCACTTTTGAGTCGTACTGTGACCCGGTCGCCGAGTGACGCCTCGAGGACGTCCAGCGGTCGTCCACTCATACGAAAGACCGCAGGTGATGAACACTTAATCGTACCGGTCCTCCGTGCACAGCGTGCGGGGTCAGGGGATGCCTACTGAGGCCCGAACAACGACTATCAAGATATCGGAGTCAACCAAACGGATAAGTAGGCCGTCGTTGACCGTCCCACTATGGGAGATAAAAACTTCACCCTCATCGAGTTGCATCTGGACGGGAATCCGCAGTTCGGCCCGCGAACGATCAGCGACGCGCTGCCGTTCGGTGGCACTGCTGATACTGCCGACGAAGACGCAGTCGACGACCTCGAGACGGAGCCAGAAACCGACACCGACCTCGAGTCGGAGTTCGAGGAGGACGACGGCTCGAGCGGGAAGGGCGCACTCGGTGCTGTCGTCGCGCTTGCCGTCCTCGTCGTTGCCGGCGTTGCCGTCAAGAAGTTCCGCGGCGGCGACGATGAGGCCGACCTCGAGGCCGAAGACGAACAGCCAGACGTTATCGTCAACTAACCCTCGAGCGCGCTGCGAGCGCGGTCGACTCGGCACGGAATAGAGCGGCCTTCCGCGCAATCGAGTTGCCAGTTCGTTGTCTGTGAGTGGAGTGCTGGCCGGGCCGAACCCTTTTGCGTTCGCTTACCGTACCTAGGGCCGTGAATCTCTATCGTAGCGTCCGGGCCGTTGCCGACGCGTCCGGCGACGATGCAATCGACTGGGAGTCGGCCGCCGACGCAGCCAAGGCGGCGACCGAGCCTGGCTCGATTGCGCTAACGGCGGACGAACGCGAGGCGTACGCACGTGACGTTCGAGACGCCCGTGCCGGCGTCCGTGAGGTTTCCGGACTCGAGTTTGACGTTCCCGAGACTGTCGAGATCCAGAACCGCCATCACTGGATCGACGCCAACGTCGCGACCTTCGAACGCATTATGCGCACGCTCGAGACCCACGCCGGGACTGGTGCGTTTCCGGGCGTCGCCCGAACCGTCAATACGGGCACGATGACGGTGCTGCTTGCCTTCCTCGGACGAAACGTCCTCGGTCAGTACGACCCGCTCTTGCTTGCTGACTCGCCACAGGAAGATCACGCGCTGTATTTCGTCCAGCCAAACATCCTCAATGCGGCTGACACGCTCGCGGTCGATGCCGACCGCTTCCGGCGCTGGATCGCGTTCCACGAAGTCACCCACGCCGCCGAGTTCGGGGCCGCACCGTGGCTCTCCGAGCATCTCGAGCAGCGCATGGAGGCGGGTATCGCGACGCTTTCACAGGGGTCGTTCGACCGTGATGCGTTCCGCGAACTCGACGCGGCGATGACCGTCGTCGAAGGCTATGCTGAACTGCTGATGGATCACGCCTTCGACGGCGAGTACGAAGACCTGCGGCGAAAACTCGACGAGCGCCGACAGGGTCGTGGCCCGCTCCAGCAGTTGTTCCGTCGCCTGCTCGGGCTCGGTCTCAAGCGCCGCCAGTACGAACGCGGGAAGGACTTCTTCGAACACATCGCCGCCGCTCGCGACCTCGAGACGGCCTCGCTGGTCTGGGAGGGCCCGGAGTACCTGCCGAGTCACGATGAACTCGACGCGCCGGAGACGTGGATTCGACGCGTCGAGCGCTGAAGTCCGTCTGACCTCGCTATCCCATGATCCGGGACAGGTACCACAGCAACGCGCCACCGAGAAGGAAACTGCCGAGCGTGACCGCGCCGATCACCTCGAGCGGAGCGCCGCCCTGAATCGCCATGAGGCCACCGGAGAGCCCGACGAGAGCGACGAATCCGGCACCGAGTTGTCGTCGGCCCGCGACGTCGGGATCGCGTGCGCTCGTGCCGTGACGGCCTCGTCCCCGGCGGTTCCGTCCGCGGCGACCGTGCTCTCGAGTGTCCTGCTCACGGTCGCGTTTGTGCCCATACGTCCGCCCGCGGTCGTCGCTCATACCGCCTCCGCGGTGCTGACGTGCATCGAGACAAAGCGCCAGTCTGGGTCTGAATCAGTCGCGTCCTCGCTCGAGTCGGCCGGAACAAGCGTCCCACTCCAGCGCGTTTCGAAGCGCTTGCGGTCGCCGCGTTCGGTGTCCGTCCAGGCCATCGTCACTTCGTCTGCGAACGTCGCCGCTCCCTCGTACTCGCTGACGACCAGATTGGTACTCTCGAGTGACCACGCATCGGTCGTTTCGGTCTGTTCTCGAAGCGCCTCGGCGACCGCCTCGTAGCCAGACAGCGCCTCGCTGATGCCAAACTTGACTGTCGTCGCTCCCTCGACCTCGAGGAAATACGCCTCGAGCGCCTCGCCGGCCCGGAGCGCGTCGTAGTACTCGCGGACGACGGTTGCTGGGGACTCACTCATTGGTGTCTTCGTCGGATGCGAGTCGTATAGACCCACCGGACGCAATCGCAGGCGAGTTGCAGGCACGTCGCAGGTCACATGAAGCCGCGGTCGACTTCATCCGTCTCGATCAAGTCTTCGAGTTCCGCGTTCAGCAGGTCGTCGGCCTCCTCGAACCGGTCGGCCAACGCCTCGAGTTCGTCGGGGCGGTCATACTGGTCGTACTCCATCGGCCCGAACGCCGGACTCTCGAGAGCGTCCATCACGTCGTCGAACAGATCCTGTGGCCGCGTCGGTGCATCCGCGTGGGTCTCGAGAACTGTCTGGAGGCGCTTCGAGACGGAGTGGGCATGGTCTTCGTCCTCGGGTGGCGACTGGACGGCAAAGCGGCCCCCCGACTCTTGCTGGTCGGGAAGAAACGAGCCGATTTCGTCGTCGAGATTGCGGGCGACGTGCGTGCCGACGCCGCGCACCTCGTAGGGGTTTTTGGCGTACGTTTTCAGGAAAAAGACCCCAGCGCGAGGATGTGCGAGATACATGTCTTCGCCGACACCACCGGCTCGGTCACCGGCAACTGCCCGCCAGTCTTCGGCGTCGACACCTCGGTCAGTAACGTCCTCAAGTATGTCCTGCCACTCGCGAATCCGCATAGGCGGCGGTTGGAACGCAGTCGGAATGAACGTATCGGTCGGGGTGAAAACGGAGGTGCCCAGTCAGGGCACGAACCAAAAGGAATACGACGGGTGACCCGACAGGACGCATATCCCTCGATTCGCCATGTCTACCCGCCAATCCGTCCCGATTTCCGAACTGTTTCGTGCGACGCCAGCGACGAGTTGCTTGCTGACGATTGGGCCACTGGTGCTTGCAGTCGGACAGTTACTCAACAGTTACGTCAACGGCGTATCACCGGTCGTCTCACTCAGTTTCGCTCTCGGTGTCCTCGGCTTTGCCGTCGTCGCGTTGCGTCATCACGCAGCGGAGTATCGGCTTCGAACGCTCGAGGCAGAGATCTGAGGACGGGTTGTTTAGCCACTGTCAAGGTCTGCATCAGTGATGGCTCGCGCTTCGCGGGCTTCGTAGGCGTTGTACCCGGAGAGCCCGGCGATGAGCAGGCCGGTGACGAGCGTACTCCAGAACATGCCACCGATCATCTCGAACAGCGCCGCCGAGATAATGAGCCAGATGCCGAGGACGGCGACCAGCGAGGCGACGCCGACGCTCAACGGAATATCGTTCGCAAGGCGGTAGTAGTTGTATCCCGCAGCGACGAACACGACTGCGCCGACGAGGACGTTGTTCCCAAGCGTCGCACCGCTTACCTCATAGAGCAACACGGAGAGTGCAACCCACGCGCCCAGAACAGCGACGAGCGCGCTGACGAGAGAGGTGTTCCGACGCCGCTCCTCCGAGGCGATCAGCGTCCCGTCGTCGCCCGGATCGCGTTCGTCCATCTGCGGGTTGTCGCCGACGCCGGTTTCCGAGTCGACATCCGAGACCATCGCCTCCTCGGCAGGGTCTCTCGGCGTGTCTGCCCGCTCGTCGTGTCTCGGATCAGAGTCGGATTCCGTCTCCCGATGACGGTCGTCTGTCGGGTCACTCATAGACGGCGCTTGCCCTCGAGTTCTCAAAAGCGAGGGCGACCGTTTCGGTCACCGACTGGGCGAGAACGGGAGTAAGACGGGATTACGTTCGTGAACGGTTATGGCTGGGTGCTGGGAAGACGCGTCGAGCCGCCGAAACACTCGCCTGCCGACGAGAGTCACCGACTAGTAGCGTTTTTGCTGGCTCGGTTCGTGAGCCATAGTCGTGCACATACGCGGAACCGTCGCGGGCGACGTCGAGGTGCGGTCGGTGTCGACAAGCTACGGCGAGAGCGATCTGGCCGAGGTACCGCTGCAGATCGACACGGTCGCAACCGACATCGAGTCGATTCATGCCTCGAGGCCGGCCCCAGCCGACGGCGAGGACCACGAGCCGACCACAGTCACGTGCTGGAACAAGTGGACCGAGTCGGCCGACCTGCTCGAGGCCGGGATGGAACTGCTGGTTACGGACGTCGCAGAAGACGAGTATCAGGGCGAACAGCGATACAAGACGACGGGAGAGTCGTACGTCGTCGTCGAGCCGAGCTTTCTCGTCAACGTGACCTCGATCCGCAACTGGGTGGAGTGTCCGCGCCTGTACTACCTGAACAAGCTCTCGGGCGTCCCCCTGAACTATCCGGTCGTGAAAGGGACGCTCGTCCACGAGGTCTTCGGCGACTTGCTCCGCGGGCGCGACCTCGAGGAGTCCATCGATGCGCGCGTCGAGGAACGCGGCCTGCAACTCGGCTTACTCGGTGAGTCTCCCGAAGCCGTCGCCGAGGACGTTCGCGAGAACGCCGGCGCAATCGAGGGCTGGCTCGAGCAGGGTCGCCTCACCGAAGATGATTCCTGGCGCTCCGAGCAACTGCTCATCAGCGAGACGTTCGGCATCCGCGGGCGGGCTGACGCCATCCGGCGGGGCGCGCCAGTCGAACTCAAGACTGGCAAGAACCTCAAGAAAGAGCCCCGGTTCAAGGACAAGGTGCAGGCCGCCTGCTACGCGCTTTTGCTCGAGGAACGCGGCGGCGACGTGGATACGGGAACGCTCCTCTATACGAAAAACTCCGCGCTGGATCGCAACGAGGAGACTGGCGATCTCACGCCGGCGAAGGACTTCTCGATGGGCGATGGCCTCCTGAAGTTCGTCGTTCGTCTGCGAAACGAACTCGCCGCGATGGAGATGACCGAGGGCGTTCCCACGGGCTATGAAGGCTCAGCCAAATGCGAGTACTGCTTCGAGCAGGACACCTGCATGGTCGTCTCCGGTCGCCTCGACCAGGAGTCCAAAGCCGGCCAGATCGGCACGCCACTCCCTGAGGCGGAACGCGAGTACTTCGACCGATTCTATCGCGCCATCGAGGAGGAACGCCGCGAAGTCCATCGCGAGTACGCCAAACTCTGGGAGCAAGACGCCCAGGAACGCGCCGACGACGACCGCGCGCTGATCGACCTCGAGTTCACCGAGATGCGCGAACTCGAGGGCGGACGCTGGGAACTGCACGCGACGCGCACGAGCGGCGCGACCTCGAAGCTCCGCGAGGGCGACCTCGTGCTGGCGAGCGACGGCCACCCGGTTCGGGGCAACTCCGAGCTTGCGATGATCGAGCGACTGGATGATGAGGTCGTACTGACGGCCGACGAACCGGTCGAAGTCTCGAGACTGGACGTCTACCCCTCCGAACTCACCACGGATCGGCTGCTCGCCGCGCTCCACGATGCGCTGTTGAAGGGCAACGAGCGCCGGAAAGACGTGCTGTTCGGTCGCGCTGATCCCGAATTCGGTGAAATCGAGGAGACATTCATCGACAACAACGCACGCCAGAACGAGGCCGTGACGAAGGCTGTCGGCGCGAACGACTGCGCGCTGATCCACGGCCCGCCCGGCACCGGGAAGACCTACACCATCGCTCGAGCCATCCGCGCGATGGTCGAACGCGGCGAGCGCGTTCTCCTCTCAGCGTTTACCAATCGGGCCGTCGATAACGCACTCGAGGCGGTCCTCGAGCAACTCGGTGATAGCCTCGAGTCGGACCGCGTCGTCCGTGTTGGCTCCGAAAGCGGCGTTCGCGACGACATGGCACCCTATCGTCTGGAGCGGTCGGGCGAGCCCGAAGACCGTCTTGCCGAACTCGAGAACGCGCAGGTGGTCGCGGCGACGACGGCGACCTGTGGCTCTCGCGTGATGAAAGAGCAGGCCTTCGACGTGGCGCTGGTTGATGAGGCCGCCCAACTGACCGAACCCGGCACGCACGCGGCGATCAACCTCGCCGAGCGGTTCGTTCTGGTCGGCGACCACGAGCAACTGCCGCCCGTCGTCCGCGCCGAAAACGAACTGACGGAGTCGCTGTTCGAACGGCTCATCGATCTCCACCCCGAGGCGGGCGTCATGCTCGACCGCCAGTACCGCATGAACCAGCGCATTCAGGCATTCGCCTCGAGCGAGTTCTACGACGGCCAGTTGCGCCCGGCCGAACCCGAGGTTGCAGCCCGGACGCTCGACGACCTCGAGGGGGTCGCTCGAGACACGCTTCCTGACTCCCTGCACGATCCAGTCACGTTCGTCGACGTTGAGGGTGACGGAAGTCGCTACACGGACAGCGAGGAGGCCGCCCGCATCGCCGAGTTGATCGAGACCTACGAATCGGCTGGCCTCGAGCGTACGGATATCGGGGTCATTGCCCCGTTCCGCGCTCAGGTGTCCGAAATCTCGAAACACGTGCCCGAGGACGTGGCAGTCGACACCGTTGATCGGTTCCAGGGCTCGAGCCAAGAGGTCATCATCGTCTCCTTTACCGCGACCGACAGGCTCGAGGGGCCGATCTTCGAGGACTACCGCCGGATTAACGTCGCGCTGACGCGCCCAAAGCGCGCGCTCGTCCTCGTCGGTGATGCGACCGCGCTCGAGAGTGAGCCGGTTTATGAACGGATGCTCGAGTGGGCACAGGGATAACAGTAGTGTAGCAGGGTTTCGTTAGTCAGAGTGCGTCGTGAAACTCCTGTTCAGTATAAGTGACCAATGTAACGAACATGGGGTAGAATCCACGAAAACAAACTGCTGAATCCTTCGCAAGGAATCAATCTTCAGAATATAATAATATATTCACCTTCAGTATGTTTGATTTATATTCAATATATGTCCCTTTTGCTTCGTCAGAATCTGAGACGTGATCGGGGAGTTGTTCACGAGCCTCGCGGGCCTCCTGTGCTTTTTCTCCTGTTCTCGGGTGTGTGGTTGCAAGGGCCGCTTCTCCGTATAGTTCCTCCTCGGGTTCGGAATCAGTTCCGAAGAGCATATCAAGAGCATCGTTGATCAGTTCGACATCCTCTATACGTTCGTCGTCGGAGGAAATCGGCTCAACGTCATTTGGAGTTGACTCAACAACTTCAATCGTCACGGAAACTCCTAAACTCGAATCCGGGTTTTCCCACGGATCACCATCGTATTCGTCCTCATCGTATTCGTCCTCGTCACGGTCAACGGCAAACGTGCACCCTGCGGTACCCATTCCACAGGCCACTCCGCATATCCCAAGAAGCGTTCTGCGTTTCATACTGTGATGTGTCTGATATGTAGACAAATGTCTTGTGGGCTCTTTTGCCCGACCCTTATACAAACGTAATATCTCGTTCGTGTCTGCGGCAAAGACTGATGGTCAGTACATCGGTATCGAGTACCATAACGTTCATCAATAGCTATCGTTCATTACCGAACGAATGCAACCAGTGGGGAGGGAATCACGTGGTGCAATCGAGCTGTGCGCTCGCCGTCCACAGCCGGGGACGCTCGAGACACACGAACCACAAACCGAGACGAAGCGATTTTATCAGCCGTCGGCACTGCCACAGCCGGTCGACTTGCTGGCTCGTGGCTCGAGAGCGATTCGCTGACGCGATCAGGCGTCGGCGTCGCTGTCAGCCGACTCCCAAAGCGGGTACAAATCGTCCTCGAGCGAGCCAGTCAGTGGCTCGCCCTCGAGTAACACGTCCGACCCGCCAGCCGTCGCGATGCCGATATCGGCGGCTGCGATCCCGGCGTTTGCGAGATCTGCGAGACAGTCCTCGACGGCGTCGGCTGGCACGGCCGCGAGCAAGGCTCCGGAGCCGAAAATCTGCAGTGGATCCACGTCGGCCGCCTCGCAGAGTCGCCGGGTTTCCTCGCGGACCGGAACCGCATCACGGTCGACCTCGAGGCGGACATCCGAGGCGCGAGCGAGTTCCCGTAATCCGGCCACGACGCCGCCTTCGGTCGGGTCGTGCATCGCCGTCGCGTACTCGCGGACGACGCGGGCATCGGGGACGATAGAGAGGTCCTCGAGAAACGCTTCGGCGCGCTCGCGCAGATCGTCGTCGATCTCGAACTCATCGCCGAAATCGGACGCGAGAATCGCCGTGCCCTCGATCCCCGCTGCTTTCGTCAGAATGACTCGGTCGCCGGGTTCTGCGCCGCCGGTCGGGATCACTGTCTCGGTTGCGCCCATCGCCGTCAGCGAGAGCAGCGGGCGCTCGAGTTGGTCGACGTACTCGGAGTGGCCACCGACAATCGACGCGCCGACCTCGTTCGCGGCGGCGTCGAGATCGGCCGTGATGGTCTCGAGGTCGGCGCTCTCGTCGGGGAGCAAGATGACGGCGGTCAGCCAGCGCGGGTCGGCCCCGGCCGCGGCGACGTCGTTACAGGCAATGGCGACGCCGAGGGTGCCGACCTTCGAGGCAGCAAGCGAGATTGGGTCGGAACTCACGACGAGATTGCCACCCGGCCAGTCGATGGCCGCAGCGTCCTCGCCGTGGGCCGGCCCCTGGATGATCGTCTCGTCTGCGTCGGCGTTTCCCGTCCGATTGAAGACGTGTGTGAGCAACTTCTCCGGCGGTACCTTCCCGGGCATATCACGAACTGGAACGATTGGAGGTTTGTACCTGTCGGCGTCGACTCGAGGACGTCGATGATCGTGGCTGGTGCAAACCTACTGCTGGCACTGTTCCCGACCAATGCTGCTGACTGCTGTGTGCTGAATAGACGCCCGGTTCTCACATGCGACCTCGGCTAGCAGAGACAGTCAGTCGGTGTCACAGAGCGGGTCTATGCACGCGACTCGTGATGGGCAACGACGACTTCGACCGGGACGATGACCGCCCACTCGATCCGGGTTTGCACAACCCCGAATCCGGCGGTAGTAAGGACGGCACTGACATCGAGCGGGCGACTATCGACCAGCGTCGGAAAAGCGTCGTTGAGTCGCGTATAGAGCAGCGAGACGATATCGCTCGCCGCTGTCGTGGGGCTGATGACACAGATTCGACCGCTCGGTCTGAGCACACGATGGATTTCGGCGAGGACGGCCGTCCGGTGGTCGTCGTCGAACAGTTCGAGCGCGAAACTCACGAGGACAGCATCGAAACTGTCGGCATCGAACGGCAACGACAGTGCATCGCCGCAGACAACCGCGGATGGATCCTCGTCGTCAAGCCGATCCTGTGCGAGTTGGCACATCTGCTCTGCAACGTCGATCCCGATAACGTGGCCGTCAGATGCGACAGCATTCTGCAGTGTGGCAATCCCGCGACCGGTCCCACAGCCGATGTCGAGAACGCGGTCGTCGGGAGAGACGCCGAACCACTCGATTCCGCGTCTCCGAAGACGACCCTGGAACGGATCAACGAGGACGTCATAGTACGGACTGAGCGCGTTATACCACGCTTTGCTGTGATGTGTCTGTTCCCGTCTCACGGTTCTGTGCGCTCTTCCGAACTGCGGGAGAACCGCTTGAAAAGGGAAGCGATACCGAGTAGTATCCCGACAAAAACGACCCCTCCTGCAAGCAGAATAAAGAGGATGAGGGTGATCGGAAGGGCAACGTTGGCAATCGGCAACATCATCACCGACCGGGGACATACAATTCCTGACATTAGTGATTTGTTCGCAGGGAACTATATTTAAAAATTAGTGTCAGAAAGGCCTCGTGGAGATTTCGATCCCTACTCTGATTCAGAGGCAAGTCCCTGCATCGACTCCGTGCCGATCTCCTCGAGGACGTGCTCGTGAAACGCCTGTAAGGCCGCGCTCTCGTCTTCGGCGAGCACGACGTCACTCGCGGAGAGCGTCGCGAGGCCAAACGCACGCGGTGTTGGCGAGTCGACGAGGTGGCGTTCGACTGCGAGGTCGCCCGACTCAATCGCGTCGACGACGGCCTCGAGTTCGTCGACGGCGAGTTTGTCCTCGAGGATTTCGCGATAGGTCTCTTCGATGACGGCGAAGTTCTCGAGGTCCTCCGCGAATCCGAGGAGCATCTCGCTCGAGACCTGCTGCTCGCTGGCGGATTTCTCGTAGCCCTTGTAGCGTTTGAGGATCATCAGCGAGCGGGTTGCGTTGATCCGGAAATACCGTTGCAGCAGGTCAGTATCAGAAATCGCTACGCGCAGGTCATCCCGGACCTGGTCGGCGGAGAGATCGTCGATAATGCCCTCGAGGTCGACTTTTCGATTTAGGGGCATCGAGAGCACGAAGCCGTTGTCCGCGACGGCGACGCGGACGTTGGCCGTCGCCTCTTGGGCGCAGCGATACGCCAGCAGGCGCGAGAAGCCGTCGTTGAATCTGCGGCCGTACGCGGAGTGGACGTAGTAGTGGCGTTCGTACTCCTCGCGGTCGCGGTCGACCTCGATGGCGAGTCGGTCGGGCGTGCTGACGCTTTCCGGGCCGGCGTACTGGAGTTGGTGGTCGAACAGCCGTGCGATGGCGCGGACGCTGTTGTCGTCTAACGGGAACTCCCGGAGCCACGCGCGAACGCGCGCCGGTCCGCCCTCCTCGTAGTGGTCGAGCAGTTGTCCCTGAAAGTCGACGATTTCCCGACCCAGATCGTACGATAGCGGCAGGCGTTCGGAGTACCACGACGGCACCGTCGGCCGCGAGTGCGTGCGGTCGACATAGACCTTCGACCCCCGGCGGTAGCGAAACTCGAAGTGGTCGCCGCCGAGGACGAACACGTCGCCTTTCTCGAGCGTGTCCAGATAGTTCTCGTCGAGTTGGCCGACCCACTCGTCGCTGGCACGGGTGTAGACGTCGCAGGTAAAAGAGTCCGGAATCGTCCCGATGTTGGTCATGTAGATCACCCGCGCGAGTCGGCCGCGCTTGCCGATCAGCGGTTTGCCCACCGGATACTCCTCGTAGTGGTGCTCGCCGTCGGGTGGGTCGTTCTCGTCGCGCCAGATTTTCGCGTAGACGTTCTTGTCCTCGAGACCGGCGTACTCAGCGGTGAGGTACCGACAGAGCGACTCCCACTCCGCCTCGGAGTAGGCGCGGTAGGGATACGCGCGACGCAGTACGTTTTTCACGTCCGATTCCGGGCGAATCTCGGCGATTGCCATCCCGTAGACCTGCTGGGACGCCACGTCCTGTGCGTTTTCGGGGATCGAAACCGAGTCGACGAAGCCCTCCTCGGCCTTTTTGAGCATGACGGCACACTCGAGCAGTTCGTCTCGGTCCAGTGCGATTACTCGCCCGGTGACGGTTTGGCCGACGCGGTGGCCGGCGCGGCCGACCCGCTGGAGCAGCGAGGCGACGGATTTGGGCGAGCCGACCTGCACCACGAGGTCGACGTGGGGCATGTCGATGCCCAACTCGAGGCTCGTCGAGGTGGTCACCACGTCGAGCGTGCCGTCTTTGAGCCGCCCCTCGATGTTGTGGCGGACCTCCTTCGAGAGACTGCCGTGGTGACAGCCAGAGTTCTCTTCGTCGTAGGCGTCGAAGTTCTCGCGGAGGGTGTGCAGGACGCGTTCTGCGCCCGAGCGGGTGTTCGTAAAGACGAGCGTGTTGGTATGGTCCTGAATGTGCTCGTGGAGCATCGCATAGAAGCGCTCCTGGACGACCTCGCGGGACGTATTGATCAGGTCGTCCGCGGGACACTCGAGTTCGATGTCGAACTCACGGGCGAAGCGGGCGTCGACGATGTCGTACGGGCGGTGGTCGCCACCCGACTCTTCCTGTCCGACGAGGAACTCCGCAACCTGCGACAACGGATCAATCGTCGCCGAACAGCCAATTCGCGTAATGTCGTGCTCGACCATCGCCTCGAGTCGCTCGAGGCTCACGGACAGATGCGTCCCCCGTTTGCTCGCGGCCAGCGAGTGGATCTCATCGACGATGACGTACTCGATGGTCCGCAGCTTTTCGCGAAACTTCGGCGAGTTGAGCAAGATGGCGAGCGTCTCGGGCGTCGTATTCAGGATGTGGGGCGTCTCCTCGAGCATCTTCTGGCGCTCGCTCGAGGGCGTATCGCCGTGGCGGATGGCGTGGCGAATCTCGCCCATCGGTTCGTCGCGGTCGGCAGCGAGCGATTCGATGCCATCGAGTGGGACCTCGAGATTCCGGTGGATGTCGTTTGCGAGCGACTTGAGGGGAGAGATATACAGACAGTAGACGGAATTCTCGAGGCCGCCGGTCTCCTCGGTCTCGGCTGTGGATTCGCGGTCGCGTCTGTAGAGTTCGTTGATGATCGCACAGAAACTGGCTTGCGTTTTGCCCGATCCGGTCGGCGCACAGATCAACGTGTTCTGTTCGTCGTGGATCTTCGGAATCGCACCGCGCTGTGGCGGCGTAAAAAAGCCCTCGTTCTCGGGAACGAATTCGCCGAATTCCTCGAGCCACCACTCCTGGACTGCGGGCTCGAGCAGGTCGAAGACATTGCCGTCGGAAATCGTCGCCGCGTTGGGATCGAACGGCAATTCCTCGTCGGCGACCGGCAACTCGAGATCCGCAGATCCGCTCATTGCCGACGACTCGGGGACGGGTATGTAAGAGGGTTTGGCCAGCGCAGTGAAAGTGAAACGATGGGGGCGACAGTCACAGCGGCCAGCGCAACCCTTTTGCTCGGGCCGGGCACACGCTCTCGCATGCAGGTTACGTTTTTGGGCACCGGAAGCGCAATGCCGACGGGCGAGCGCTTCCAGACGGGAGTGCTCCTACAGGCGGATGGTCGAACACTGCTCGTCGATTGCGGGTCGGGCGTTCTTCACCGCCTCCAGCAATCCGGCGTCGGCTACGAGAACGTTTCGACGGTGCTGTTGACACACCACCATCTCGACCACATCGCCGATCTGTTGCCGCTGATGAAAGCCCGCTGGCTCGCCGGCGAGGAACACCTCGAGATTGTCGGCCCGCAGGGGACGAAAGGGCTGGTCGACGACCTGCTCTCAGTCCACGAGTATATGGACGGGCGACTCGAGTTGCAGATCCGCGAAGTCCATCAGGGCGAGTTTTCGGTCGCCGGCTTCGACGTCTCGGCGTATGAAACTCGCCACTCGCTGCCGTGTCTGGCCTACCGCTTCGGCGATCTGTTTACGTTCAGCAGCGACACCGAGGCGTTTGACGGACTGGCGAACTTCGCTGAAGGTTCGGCGGTGCTTGCTCATGACTGTTCGTTCCCCGACGACGTCGACGTCTCGATTCATCCCACGCCGGAAACACTCGGAACGGCGCTCGCCGGCCACGATATCGGCCGTATCTATCTGACGCATCTCTATCCGCACACCGACGGCCGCCACGAGGAAATGCTCGAGTCGATTGCCAGACAGTACGACGGCGATGTCCGGTTTGCGGAGGATCTGCTGACGATTACGATTGAGTGAGTTGCCGGGCAACAGGGCAATTTCGGCGGGTCACCGCCGGGAATCGGACGGCTCCGACACAGGAGTCGTCTCCGCATCCACTGGTCGCGTGTCCTCGCTTTCATCGAGAGTCTGCACTCGCTGTCGGTACTGGCGTTTCAATCGCCCACGGAGATTGCGCGCCAGAATACGGGCCGCGAAGCCGAGAGAGCGGCGCTGATTCCGAGAATAAAACGCACCGAGTTCCGACTCTGGAACGGTCGTCGGCTCGAACGACGGATCACTGAGGTTCTCGAGGCCGTCAGCAAGCAGGTCGATCTGAAGCGTTGCGGTCCGGTCGAAGACGTCCCACATCGTGTCACAGTCGTCGATTGGAACGTCGTCAACGGCGACGATTTCGCCGCCATCAATTGAGTCGGTCAATCGTTGCAACGTGGCACCTGCGACTGACCGTCCGTCGTAGAAAATTGCCGGCGGACCCAATCCGCGAAAGCGACGGATATCGGCCGGGTGAAAGCTCAGGACGCCGTAGTCGGGTGCCTCGAGAATGTCGCCGCGGATGAGCCCAAAGCCGAATCGGATAACGACATCACAACGGTGTTCGACTTGGGAGACGACGGACTCTGGAAACTCCGCCCACGACCCTGTGAGGTCTGGACGACACTGAACGTGAGCGGTCCCAGTCAGGGCCGAGACATCCTCGAGTGCACGACGGTGCCAGAGCGGTGCTGTCTCACCGACAAGTCTCGCGAGGTTTCGCTCGGCGAGAACGAACGTCCAGGCACGTTCACGATGGATTTCGGTCAGAAACTGCCTGACGTCCTCGAGACCGATTCGGTCGCGCGTATTCCAGTCATCGATGACACACGCCGCGTTGCGCTCGTTGCTGACGACCAGTGTGACCTCAAGATCAGTCCGCTCATAAAGTCTCTTGAGGGCGCGGACTTGCCACTCGTAGAGATAGGGTTCGGTGAGAAGGCCGACTGTCTGCGGTTCTGCTGAACCCATATGCCATCGGTCGAATTACAGGCGTTTAGTTAGGTGTTAGCTTGTCGAAATAACCACGACAGTACCTGAGTTGTAGGGCAGATATAACAGATTAGGAAGAGTATACGAGCTAGCACCTATATTTCCTATAGAGGGGCGAATAACAATTATATCCCGATATCAGAAGTCGTGACTTTCACATAAATATCAACAACCAAATACGTATAAGCAGTGCCGTTTGTAGGATTATAACAACAGATGTCTTGCCAACGCCATGGTCACTCGAAGGAGGCGATGGAATGAGTCTCCCACACCGCTTTGCCGCCGTCGTGACCGACCACTCACGGATCGTGTTCGTTGCGCTTCTCTTGTTGACCGCGCTCGTTGGCGCAGGAATGCCGATGGTCGACGACGATTCCTCGCTCGATCAATTTGAAACCGACTCGCCGGAGGCACAGGCGATGGACGACATCGACGACCGATTCGGGACTGACGACAATACGACAGCCGTCCAGTTGATCACCAGAGGCGACGGCGAGAACGTCCTTGAGCGAGAGTCACTGCTCAGTTCACTCGAGTTCCAACAGGAGATACAAGCCAACGAGTCGATGAACGCGACGCTTGCCGACGATGATCCGATCACCGGCGTCGAGAATCTCGTCGCGATCACGGCTAACGCAACCGAGCAGGGCGAGGAACTCGAGGAGCGCGGCGAAGAACTCGGCGAGCGCGAGGCCGAACTCGAGGCCAGAAGCGCCCAACTCGAGGCCGGAATCAACGAGTCTCGCGACCTCCAGCGCGAGTACGAGGAACTGAGCGACGAGTACGACGAGGACGCACCGGAGTACCAGGAAGGAGCCGCAGAAATCGAGGAAGGCTACGACGACCTCCTTGCGGAGATTACAGCGGAGGCTGCCCTCGACGACGAACAAGCCGAGACGTACGAAGAATTCGCCGGACAGGCACGCATGCTCGAGTCAGATCTGTACGAACTCGAGCAAAGTGTCGACGACCCCGACCAACTCGAAGAGAGCGAGGAGTACCAGGAGCTGCAGGAGGGCTTCGATGACGTCTACGCTGGCGCGACGATGGGCGTCCTCGAAGACGAGTACGCACAACTCGAGGACGATTTCGACGCGTTCGAAGCGGACCAGGAGGCACTCGAGGAGGACGACGAACGAATGTCGCTCGACGAACAGATCGAGACGCTCGAAACGATTGATGAGGAGACGTTCGAGCAGGCACTCGAGGACACCCTCTCGGACGGCGATAACGGCGAGGATGGGCCGGGACTGGCCTTCATGCCCTCGGAGTACGAGCCGGGGTCGACTGAGGCCGAGGCCCGAATGACCTCGATCATGCAGGACACCGGTGGCGACGACCTCGAGATGGGCGCAGCCGATGGCGGCAACGGCGTAATCGACGCCCAGCAAGATCTCGGAACGCTCGCGTCGGCACACGAGCACGACCACGTCGTCTTCGGCGTGGGGATAATCACCGACGAGATTGATCGCTCGATGGTCGATAGCCTCTCGATTGTCGGGCCGCTTGCGCTGGCGTTCGTCGCTGCGGCGCTGTTTGTCGCCTATCGCGATCCGCTCGATATCGTGCTCGGTCTCGTCGGCATCGTCGCGGTGCTCGTCTGGACGTTCGGCTTCATGGGTTGGGCGGGAATCTCGTTCAACCAGATGTTCGTCGCGGTTCCGGTGTTACTGATCGGGCTCTCGATAGATTATGCGATACACGTCTTCATGCGCCATCGTGAGCAACGAGAGGCCTCACGCGCATCAGCCGAGGCGGACCGGGAGACGGAGTCGGGAGCGGGCGTCAACACCGTCCGCGGCTCCATGTCTATCGCGCTCGCCGGCGTCGGCGTTGCACTCCTCTGGGTGACCGCAACCACAGCAATCGGCTTCCTCGCGAACCTCATCAGCCCAATCGGCCCGATTCAGGAGTTCGGCGTCGTCAGTTCCGTCGGGATCGTCTCGGCCCTGATCGTCTTCGGCGGACTCATTCCGGCCGCGAAAGTCGAAATCGACTCCTGGCTCGAGTCACGCGGCTTCGACCGACATAAACGCGCGTTCGGAACCGGCGGCAGTCGCTTTAGCAGCCTGCTTTCAGTTGGCTCCGTCGCCGCACGTCGCATCCCGCTGGTCCTGTTGGTCGCCGTCCTGTTGCTCACCGCCGGCGGCGTCTACGGCGCGAGTCAGGTCGATACGAGCTTCGAAGAGGAGGATTTCCTCGCGGAGAGTCCGCCCGAGTGGACCCAGAACCTGCCCGGTTCGATGGCACCCGGCGAGTACCAGGCCGCCGATAATCTCGACTACATCAACGAGAACTTCCAGCGTGACGACGTCCAGGCACAGATTCTGGTCGAAGGCAACGTTGCGAATGGGGACGTTCTGGAACGCCTCGAGGCCGCAGAGAACGAGGCCAGTGAGAGTCCCGTGACGTACACGCTACCGACTGGCGATGCGGATGTCGAGAGTCCGCTCTCGGTGATGGAAGAGACCGCGGCACAGAACGAGTCATTCAACGAGTCGTTCCAGGCGGCGGATACGACTGACGACGGCATTCCTGATGAGGACGTGTCGGCGCTGTTCGACGAACTGTTCGAGATCGACGACGACGCTGCGAGCACCGTTATTCATCGGACCGACGACGGCGAGTACGACTCGGTTCGACTCATCGTCGCCACCGAAGGCGATGCGGCGTTCGCGGACACGACCGACGAGATGCGAACGATTGCAGGCACGATTGACGATGATGGAATCGGCGACGACCGCGCCGTGGCGAGCGACGATGAAGCGGATAACGAATCGGCTGCGGCTGCGGTCGACTACGGTGGCGTCAGCGCCATCGCTACCGGCGACCCCATCGTCAACTACATCGTCGAACAGGATCTGCTCGATACGGTCCTTCAGAGTCTGCTCATCACGCTCGTCGCCGTCTTTACGTTCCTCTCTGCGGCGTACTGGCTGACCGGCAACAGCGCAACGCTCGGGGCAGTCACCCTGTTGCCCGTCGCGTTCGCGACGAGCTGGATTCTCGGCACGATGTACCTCATCGGGATGCCGTTTAACGTCCTGACAGGGATGATCACCAGCCTCACCATCGGCCTCGGGGTCGCCTACAGCATCCACATCAGCGCCCGCTACACCCTCGAGTTGGACAGACAGGGCAACGTCTGGGACGCGATGAACACAACGGTCACCGGCACCGGCGGTGCCCTCCTCGGAAGTGCGGCGACGACAGTCGGTGGCTTCGGCACGCTGGCGTTTGCGATCTTGCCCGTGCTCCGACAGTTTGGCATCATCACCGGGCTGACGATCATCTACGCGTTCCTGGCGAGCGTCGTTGTCTTACCAACGCTGCTCGTGCTCTGGACACGCTACTTCGGTCCAGACGTTTCGTTTGATCGTCACTCGACACAACAGCGAGCGCCCGCCGCAAGCGACGGCGGCAGAGTAGCCGACGACGGAGAGACGACTGAGACGGACACACAATCAGCCGACGAAAACGGTGGTGACAGCGAATGAGCGTCGACGAAACCGAAGCCATCGACGCCTTCGAACGCCTCGGTCTCACCAGCTACGAGGCGAAAGTCTTCATCGCACTCCACCAACTCGGCTCCGGCACCGCTCGAGACGTCGACCGAGTTGCCGATGTTCCGCGCTCGCAGGTCTACAGCGTCGCCGAGAGCTTAGAAGAGCGCGGTCTCCTCGAGGTTCAACAGTCGAGTCCGATCCGGTACCGACCGGTCAGTCTCGAGGAGGCAGAACGAACGCTCCAGAATCGCTTCGAACAGGAACGAGAACGAGCGTTCGCGTACGTCGACGAGGTCAAACAGGACTCTACGGGCGAGGAAACGCAAGAGGACATCTGGACCGTTCGCGGCCGGGATCGGGTCGACGACCGCGTACTGGATCTGCTTTCGCGGGCGGACGACCGGATCGTCTTCGGGACGCGCTTGCCGGAGTTCATTACGGAGCCACTTGAACGCGCACTCGAGACGCAAGCAGCCGAGGGCGTCTCCGTGCTCGTCGTGAGCCGCGACGAGACGATCCGGGCGCAGTTCGATGACCTCGAGGGCGTTGCAGTCGACTCGCCGCCAAAATCTCGGACGGGGGATCAGCGCTCGGGCCGGATCATTATCATCGACGACGATACCATCCTGTTGAGCGTGGTCGATGACGACGGCTGTGAGACGGCGATCTGGAGTGCCGGATCGCTGTTTGCCTCGGTGCTGGTACAACTGATCGAGGCGAGTGAGGAAGTTCACGATCCCTCGAGTGGGTAAGCTTCCCCTCAGTATCTGCCTGTGCCGTCTTCGGCAGGTGCAAACGGAATTGACGGGAGCGGAGCGCGATTGAACGCGGCGGCACCGCAGTAGAGGGCGAGTAACACGAACGGGGCAGCAAAAATCGCGCCCTCGGTACCTTGTTCGATGACGGTCTGGACGCCGATCCAGAGTGATACCAGCGAAAACCCGAGCAATGCCAGTGTACCGACTACGTCGAAGATAGCGTCCCGCGTCGCACGCCGAACGACGGTGTAGAGTTCCGCGTCGTCCATGTCCGAAAGCGGCGTTCGCTGCGTCTCGTCTGGCGGGGACATACCTGTACTGTGACAGTCTGTTTCCAAAGTGATTTCGATCAGACAACGAATCGTCAACGGTCACTCGAGACGGCCTACTCGAGCGTCTCCTGACTGATCGTATTCGGCAACAGTTCGCCGAGCGTATATTCCGTCGGCTCTGCGCCCTCGCCTTCGTCACAGAGCACGCGGAGGTCGTCGTCACAGAACTCCGTGAGCGTCTGGCGACACATGCCACAGGGCGTGACGCCATCATGGCGACTCGAGCTAACGGCAAGCCGCGAAAACTCGCGGTGGCCCTCCTTCACCGCCTCCGCGATGGCGACCTCCTCGGCGTGGAGACTGTTGCTGTAGTTCGCGTTCTCGAGGTTACAGCCGACGAACACCTCGCCGTCTGCGGTCTCGAGTGCCGCACCGACGCGGTACTCGGAGTAGGGGACGTGCGCCTGGGACTGGATATCGCGAGCGGCCTCGATGAGGTCGGCGTCAGAACGTGCCATAGCATCTGCTTGCTCGAGCGCGGGCAAGAAAGCACCGTCCGGCTCCGGGCGGTGGGCAACGTATTAGCATCGTCTCGTCGAATCGTCGCCACATGAGCGACGCGAAGATCACCCTCGAACAAGCGGATTCGGAGGCACTCTCGTACGTCGAGCGGCTGCTGGACGCGAACGGATTGCCTTCAGTAGACGTTCAAGCGAAAAACGAGTGTTTCTACGTCGCCTCGGTTCGGGGTGAGCGTGTCGGCATCGGTGGTCTCGAGCGCTACGGCGCCGACGCACTGCTTCGCTCGCTCGTGATCGAACAGTCGGCGCGGGGGAACGGCTACGGCGCGGCGCTCTGTGACGCACTCGAGGCGCGAGCCGCGAAGATGGGTCTCGAGAGGCTGTTCCTGCTCACGACGACCGCGGAATCGTTCTTCGCGTCTCGAGGGTACGACGAACGCGAGCGACGGGCCGCTCCGGAGTCGATTCGGACGACAACCGAGTTCGCTGAACTGTGTCCAGCCTCGGCAACGTGTCTGGCAAAATCGCTGTAGCGCCGTTACTCGGACACGTCGGCGACCGTCGACTCGACCACGTCGCTTGCCTCATCCACCAAGTCGTCCACCTCGTCGCTTTCGGCGTAGATGCGAACGTAGGGTTCGGTCCCGCTCGGGCGCACCAGTATCCAGGAGGCGTCGTCGAACTCGAGGCGCACGCCGTAGTCGGTGTCGACCGTCGTGTCGGAAAACGTCTCCGGGAGTGCGGTCTCGAGCGTCTCCATCACGTCCGATTTGGCGTCGTCTGGACAGTCGACGCTGATCTTTCGGTACGGGCGTTCGGTGACTGGCTCGCGGAGGGCAGCCGTATCGCCTGTGTCGGCGACGAGCGTGGCGACCGCGGCGGCGCTGACGACGCCGTCGATCCAGCCGCCGAAAGCCGTGTGGATGTGTTTCCACGGCTCGGCCGCAAAGACGACCTCGGTGTCGTCGTCTCCCTGTGCTCGCTCTCGAGCAATGCCCTCGTGGAGCGCGCCGAGGCGGACCCGTTCGACCCGGCCGCCAGCCTCGCGCACCCGTTCGTCGATCCGCGCGGAGGCGTTCGGTGTTGTGACGACGACGGGGTCGGCCGCCTCGCTCGTGGCGACGTAGTGTTCGGCGACGACCGCGAGAATCGTATCCTCGTGGATCACCTCGCCGTCAGGGCCGAGGACGACCAGCCGGTCTGCGTCGCCGTCGTGGGCGAGCCCGAGGTCAAATCGCGGTTCCGAATCGGACACCGCGTGCGGGTCTTGCTCCTCAAGAAACGCCGAAAACTCGCGAAGCGTCTTCGGGGTCGGCTTGCTCTCTCGAGCCGGGAAGTGGCCGTCGACGGTCGCGTTGAGGGCGACAACCTCAGCGCCGAGGCGTTCCAGCACGTGGGGTGTCGCAACCGACCCCATCCCGTTGCCGCAGTCGACGGCAATCGAGAAGCCTGCGAGTGGCTCGCTGGCGTCTGTCCCATCGACGAGTTCGTCTCCGATGTAGTCGATAACCAGTTTTCGATACGTCTCGAGGACGTCCATTCGACTCGAGTCGCCCCAGTCGTCCCACGAGACGGCGTCGGTGTCGTCGCTGGCGATTGATTCTTCGATTGCTCGCTCGGCGTCGCGGTCGTACTCGACGCCGTCGGCGAACAGTTTGATCCCGTTGTCTTCCGGCGGGTTGTGACTCGCGGTGAGCATCACCCCGCGGCGACCGCGAGAGGCGAACGCGAGCGTCGGCGTCGGCACCTGCCCGATGCGGACGACGGACGCCCCGGCGCTCTCGAGGCCGGCTTCCATCGCGGCGGCAAGCGCCGGCCCGGTTTCGCGGCCGTCGCGGCCGACGACGAACGTTTCGCCCGGTTCGCCGGCGGCCTGCCCGACCTCGAGCGCCAACGCCGGCGTGATTTCCGTCACTGGACCGCGAATACCAGCGGTCCCGAACAGTGTCATATACTGAGGTTCTGCGAGGAGATACTTATACTGTGTCGAAGACGAAACGCGCTGTGATCGGATCAAGAAGACAACGCACCGTCTCGATTACTGCTGGTGCTTTTCCTTTGCGAGCACTCGCACATTCTCGATGCCAGTCTCGGGGTACTGCCCGTCTGCATCCTTCTCGATGGCTTTGACCATATCCCAGACGACGTTTAAGCCGGTCGTGACGCCCTCGAGCGCCTCCATCTCACAGCCCGTCTTGCCGGTCGTCTCGACGGCGACCTCGCAGACGACTCGGTCCGCCTCGAGATCGAAGTCGGTGTCGACGTTCGTGACCGGAATCTGGTGACACATTGGGATCGTCTCCCAGGTGTGTTTGACGGCCTGAATTGCGCCGATTCGGGCGGTTGCGAGCACGTCGCCCTTGCCAATTTGGTCGTCGCGGATGGCCTCGATAGTCGAGGGCTGCAGTCGAATTTCGCCCGCGGCGACGGCACGGCGTTTGCTGTCAGGTTTGTCGCCGACGTCGACCATCTGTACGTCGCCCTCATCTGTGGTGTGCGTAAGGTCTCGAGCGTCGCCGTCGTGATCGTGTCGCGGATCGGGATTCGAGCCCGCAGCGGGCGTGGGATCGTCAGACATTGAGCGCACCTTCGTCCCACAGCACAGTAGGGATTTCCGTAAGCAGTTCCGAGGCGAGAAAGCCGTGCTCGGCGCGCTCGGCGAGTCGCTCGCCGGCCAGTCCGTTGACGTGAGCGGCTGCCGCCGCGGCGTCGAGGGGCTCGGCGTGTTCGACCAGCGCGGCGACGATGCCCGCGAGCGTATCCCCGGTGCCGCCGACTTTCATGCCGACGGTTCCAGAGCGACTGACTCGAGTTCGCTCGCCGTCGGTGATCACGTCCTTGGCTCCCTTCGCGAGGACGACGTGTCCGAGGTCGGCCGCGAAGGATTTGATGTCGTCGGCGACGGCCTCGAGATCGTCCGCGTCGGGGCCGCCCATCCCCGCGAGTTCGCCTCGATTCGGCGTACAGATCAGCGTCGCGTCTGTCTCGAGGTCGGGCACAACCTGGAGCGCGTCGGCGTCGACGACTGCGGTGCCTGTATAGGATGAGAGGAACTGCTTGGCAGCCTCGAGCGTCTCGTCTGCAGTGCCCAGTCCCGGGCCGATGACGACCGGCGACTCGTAGTTTTCGACGGTCTCGAGGAGGTCCGTGGCTTGCTCGGGTGTGAGCACGTCTTCCTCGTAGGGCTGAACGATGAGATCCTCGCTGTACCCCTGGATTTCGCCGGCGACGGTGTCGGGGGCGGCGACGAACGCGAGTTCGGTGCCAGCGCGGAGGGTAGCCTGGGCGGCGAGTGCCGGCGCGCCGGTGTAGGGACCGCCGCCGATGATATTCGGACGCCCGTCGCGGCCGTCGGGGCGAGCGAGGTCGATGTCTCCGGGGCCGACGAAGCGCTCGGCCGCGGCGGGGATACCGATATCCGCGACGGTGACCGGGCACTCGAGGTTGGCGAGTCCCGGCTTCGTGTCGTGGAACGTGACGACGTGGTCCGCCTCGACCCGGTTCTCGGCGTGATCGCCCCCGTCAGCGTCGAAGCCCGTGGGAACGTCGACCGCGAGCACCGTCGCGTCGGTTGCGTTGATCGCCTGCGCGGCGGTCGCGACGGGCTCTCTGAGGTCGCCGCTGATTCCCGTCCCGAGCATGGCGTCGACGACGAGGTCACAGTCTGGCAGGTCGAACTGGCTCGAGTCGCGCACCTCGCGCGTGTCGTAGCCGGCTTGCTCGAGGGCATCCCAGTTCTCGCGGGCGATGTCGGTGCCGATGGTTGCAGCGCGTCCGAGCAAGACGGTGGTCACATCGTACGCCTCGAGAAAGCGGGCGGCGACGAACGCGTCTCCGCCGTTGTTTCCGCGGCCGGCGACGAGTGCGACGCTTGCGCCCGGGTCCGCGAGGTCGCGAACCGCGCGGGCGACGGCGTTGCCGCTCGACTCCATCAATTGCTTTCGGGGCACGCCGAGTGCCGCTGCGTTCTCGTCGACGGCGGCCATCCGCTCGCCTGTGATCATACGCTCGATTTCGGCGGGCCACCCGTTCAATATTGCGACGACATGCTCAAGCCGTCCCAGCACCCAACAGGACCGTGAACGTCTTCTGGCTCGACGAGGACCCGCGCCTCGCCGCGCGGTATCACTGCGACCAGCACGTCAACAAACTGCTGCTCGAGGCCGCGCAAGTGCTGTGTACGGCGGCTCGCGAAAACGGCCTCGAGCGCGAGTTCCTGTACCAGCCGACGCATATCGCGCATCCGGTAACGCAGTGGGCGACCGAATCGCGGGCGAACTGGCTCCGCCTGCGCACACACGCCGAGGCGCTCAACGCGGAGTTCGTCGAGCGCTACGAGAAAGACGAGGACCACGCGAGTTGGCAGGTTATCGACCGGATCGATCCCGACGCAATCGACTTCCCTGCGAGCGAGCCAACGCCACGTCCACAGGCCATGCCCGACGAGTACACAGATCCCGACGACCCAGTAAGCGCGTATCGGGCCTACTACGCCGGCGAAAAGGCCGAGTGGGCCGAGTGGAATTACACCGACGAGCCGCCATGGCTCGAGGAGTATCTGCTCGCACTCGAGTGAGCCAACGGTCGCCACCCTCGAGCCGACCGCCGTAACGTCTCAGTACCGAATTTCAAAGCCGTTGACGCCCTGCGGTTTGTCGTACTCGACTGCGACATCGTCGACATCGGCTGCGGGACTGCCCTCCTGACAGAACTCGAGCATCGCCTCGACTGCGTCCTCACTTCCTTCGAAGACGGCCTCGACGCGCCCGTCTGAGAGATTTTTTACCCAGCCGTCGACGCCTTTGTCTTGGGCCGTGTCGCGTGTCGTTGCACGGTAGTAAACGCCCTGTACTGTCCCCGAGACGAAAACGTGTGCGCGGGTTCGGTCTGCCATACGCGAACGCTTGGTCGCGAGCGACAAAAATCCAGTTCGTTGCCACTCGTTGCGAGCGGGGCCGGCGCTTAACTGCAACCACGGCGTATGGCCGCTATGGGACCGCTCGACCGCGTCGAAGACGAGTACGTCGACGTCTCGAGTCGCCGGGCGACCGTCCGGGAACTGCTCGAGTTAGCCGCGGGTGCGCTGGTGTTCGTCCTCGTCGCGAGCGCCCTCGCGTACTATCTGCTCGGCCACACAGTTGCACTCGTCGTCGCCGCTGCTCTCGTCCTGATCTTCGGCGTGATGCTCATTTCGCAGACGTACTGGGCGATCACCGGGCGGTCAGATTACGAGTGACAGTCGATAGGAGCGCGTTCTCGATTCAGTCTCGAGCCTGAAACCGCTAGTTCAGATCGTATTCTTCGTCAGATTCCTGAGTGGACTGGTCGGTCTCGTTCGTACGACCCATCTCAATGCCCTCCGTATCGACCAGTTGGTCAACTTTCCGTTCAAACTCGGTTTCATCGATTTCGCCCGCTGCGTATCGTTCTTTGAGCGTCTCTAATGCCCCCATCGAGTTATCCGCTGACTCGTGGCTATCGCGGTGTGACTCGTCGGGAGAACCAACGACAAATTCTCTGGAAATCGCCATGAGTGGTAAGAGTAGCAACCAGCCAACGATGAACACGACAAGCGCTGCTTGAAACCCAACGAAAATACCGGTTAACAGCCCGAGTGGAAGCGTTAGAACTGCGAGTGTCGCAATGAGTGTGTCCCACACCCGTTCTTCCATTGGTGAAAACAGATCATCAGGTGTATTTAGTCATTTCGATGACCTCTTGAAGAATTCTCGTATAAAGGGTCTTCTGTGGTCTCGAGATCAGCAATCATGATTCGGCGGATTGTTCGTAGCGTCGTGCGCCGATAACCATGCGACCGGCCAGCAGTAGTGTGCCGACGATGAGCAGCGGACCGCTGAGTGCGGCCAGTTCGCCACCCAACGGTTCGGTGTAACTGACGAGCGCGACGAAGACCAACAGTCCGGCAACGTAGAGGGCGTTCGTGCCGATGAACGCGGCCAGTCCCTCTTCGTCGGTCACCCGCTCAGGATCGTAGCCAGCGATGAGTTCGACGCGGCCGAAGTGTTTGATGAGAATTCCGAGGCCGCCGACGAATATGGCAGCGGCGACGAGCGAAATTACTCCACCGAGTTCCATACACTATCTTGCCAACGCAGTCACAAAATCATTGTTCGCTGTGTCTGAACGAGATACTCCAACTGAACCTCATTCGCCCGATCCAGTCCGGAGGTGGTGGAAAATATACGTCTGGGCGTACCCTGCATATTCGCTTCCCAGTCGGTCACGAATCGCTCTCGAGGTCGTGGCATAGGAGCCACCGTCGCAGTCGGGGTAGTACTCCTCGATGGCGGATTTGATCCACGTATCGAGCGGGACGGCCTCGTCGAAGTCGAGCGCGAAGAGCAACACGCAGTCTGCGACCTTGTCGCCGACGCCGACGAACTGACAGAGATACTCCCGCGCCGCTTCGTACTCGAGATTTCGTGCTTCAGCTGGATGTGCCTCTCCGTTGGCAACCATTTCGGCCGTACGAACGACGTAGGGCGCGCGGTAACCGAGTCCTAACTCGCGAAGTTCGTCCTCGGTCGCCGTCGCGAGTTGTTCCGGTGTCGGGAACGCGTGGTACGTTTCGCCATCAAACTCGAGTGCGGTGCCGTACTCGCGGGCCAGCGTCGACACCATCGTATGAATGCGACTGACGCGCATCTGGGCCGAACAGATGAACGAAATCAGCGTGCCAAACGGTGGGTCAGCGACCAGTCGCATACCGCGGTGAGCGTCGTAGGCCTCGCGCAGGAGCGGATCGTCGGGTGCTGTGGCGACGATTGCCTCGAGGTCGTCATCCAGTCGGAGGAGTCGCCGAACTTGCGTCTCGGCATCCGTCCATGACTGCCACTCGAGGCAGTCCTCGAGCGTGCGGACGCGAATCACCTCGTCGTCGACAACAGTGTGATACCAGGTTCCTGGGTCGGGTTCGCTCTGGTACATCTCGCCATCAGCGCGCCGCCAGAGGTAGCTTTGCCCGCTCTCGAGGGTACGATAGAGGTCGAGTCCGCCCGAGAGGGAGGCGAGCGGAATCGTTCCCGTTTCCATTCGTTGCTAGCTTTGTCGGTGCGGGCTTGGACCTTTCGAAGCCAGTGCCCGTCTCACAAACCCGGCCGAAGTCAGCGAAACCGTTTTTCAGTCTCATATGCCCCACTGTTGCAGTCATTTCCAGCGAGAAACGGTCACCGTCGATAACTCGTTGGGCGAACCTTGATACTGTAGGCCACACAATGTCTAGGTATGAACTGCAGGGTTGTCGTCGAGGCTGCCGTGCCGGTGTTCGACGTTGAGACGGAAGACGAGGCGATCCGGATCGCCATCTCGAAGACAGGCGAGATGCTGAACCCTGACTTAAATTACGTCGAAATCAACATGGGCGAGCGGACCTCCCCATCGGGAGAGGAACTGCCGCCTGCGTTTATCGCGGCCGACGAAGCCCTCGTCGCCCTCGAGTTGGAGATGACCGTCTTCAACGTCGAGCGCGAGGAACACGCCTCACGAATCGCACGCAAAGAGATCGGCCAACTCCTCGAGAACATCCCACTCGAGGTGATCGTTGTCGATGTCATTGAGGACGAAGACGATGAGGAGTCCACAGCGGATGAGGAAGACGACGATGAGTTAGACGACCTTGACCTGGGTGAGGACTCACTCGAGACAGACGAGGGAGATGACGCGTCGACCCAATCGGAGTCGACAGACGATGACGTGTTACCTGAGTTCGAAGATCTCGTCGAATAAGGTGCTGTCCATTGATAGTGGATCAGTGACTCGAGAGTCCCCACCGTTACTGCGGACGTACTAATCGTACCAGTGCTGTGTAAGTATGTGTGTCCTGACTGGCAGCAGCTACTCTGGCAGTCTTGCCAGTTTGTCACTGTTGGCTGCCGGAGATTCGTCTCGAAGGATTAGTCCGCGGTCGCCGCGATGGCTTCCTGCTCGTCTTCGCCCATGTTCGTCGTGATTCCGTTGGCGAGTGCAAAAACAGCGGCTTTGTGATCCGTTTTCGATTTGTGAATTGATGTTGGCCGAATGCCTCGAGATTCGTACTCCTCGAGATCGATCTGACAGTTGTCCCACTCTGCACACTGGTTCGATACCTCCGCGAGAAGACCGTGAAGGTGGATGAGCTCCTGCTTCTTCATAACCATCCTGTTCTACCCACTGCAGGGTTATATTATTATCTTGAGTCGCGTTACCACACGCCCTCTATTCGTGAGAGTGAATATCACGATCAATACTGTGTTGAAGCTGCCGATTAGCCGCATAAAACTGGCAACAACCCATGTTTGGACTGGGATTTAATTACTGTCTACTTTGATATGTTTTGGTGGCCGATGCTGTTCCATCGGGACGCGAATACGACCTGCTCTCGACACGCACAGTCTATCGTCGATGCCGCCAGTAGGCACTGGTTAGTCCGATTCATCGAGACAACGAAGGGATAGTTATGACCCGTACTCGAGGATGGGTTACCCGAGTTGATTCAGCGTTTGGAGGTCACGATCAGTTCGCATAAACTCGGAAGTCCGTCGTGTTGCATGACAGTTCGGACAGTGAAACATCGACGTTGAGTCAGGAAGTTCGCGCGGTGCGGACTGCCAGTCTTTGGTACATTCAGGACACAGCAGCTGCACAGTCGTCTGGTCCATGCTATGGTGTTACACACCAACTGTGAAAAACTTTGTCGCATCACACGCCACCACGCTGGAGGCGTTCAATCTGAAATTACCGACCCGAACCGGCGAGCGAGACTCCCGTGTTAGGCAGGCGCGGCCGAATCCGACGCCTCGAGGAGTTCTTTGTACCGGTTTCGGATCGTCACTTCGGAGATGCTTGCGACTTCGCTGACCTCGTTTTGGGTGACTTTCTCGTTCGTGAGCAGCGCCGCAGCGTAGACACCAGCAGCGGCGAGGCCGACTGGCGACTTACCGCTGTGGACGCCCGCCGCGCGTGCGGAGTCGAGCAGCTCGCGGGCCATCCGCTCGGTCTCATCGGAGAGATCGAGGTCGCTGACGAACCGTGGAACGTAGCTCTCTGGGTCAGCCGGCTGGACCTCGAGGCCGAGTTCGCGGATGATGTAGCGATACGTACGCGTCAGTTCCATCTTCTCGACGCGGCTGACAGCCGAGATTTCGTCGAGGCTGCGTGGCGTCCCTGCCTGTCGTGCAGAGGCGTACAGCGAGGCCGTCGCGACACCTTCAATCGAGCGACCCGGGAGGAGGTCCTCCTCGAGTGCGCGTCGGTAGATGACGCTTGCCGTTTCGCGGACGTTCTCCGGCAGTCCGAGCGCACTCGCCATGCGGTCGATTTCGCCGAGTGCCTGTTTCAGGTTGCGCTCCTTGGAGTCACGCGTGCGGAAGCGCTCGTTCCAGGTGCGAAGGCGTTGCATCTTCTGGCGCTGACGACTCGAGAGGGACTTGCCGTAGGCGTCTTTGTCCTGCCAGCCGATGTTCGTCGACAGGCCCTGGTCGTGCATCATGTTCGTCGTTGGGGCGCCGACGCGGCTTTTCTTGTCTTTCTCTGCGGAGTCGAATGCGCGCCACTCAGGGCCGCGGTCGATTCCGTCTTCTTCGACGACGAGGCCACAGTCGTCACAGACGGTCTCGGCGTGTTCGGCGTCCGAGATGAGACGACCACCACATTCGGGACACTGCTCTTGTTCCTCAGAGCGTGCTGTCTCCTCAGTTTCCTCGTCGCGTTCCACCTCTTGCTCGCTCGTATAGGCTCGGATGTTTGTATCAGTCATGGTGTATCGGGTTGGTTACTCGGGGCTCCCGGGTGGGGTAACCAGAAGAAACCCGGACGCCTCGGTTAACATATAGTAATACCGGAACGCATATAAATGCTTCGCCTACTTTATAAACTGACTGCCCAGTGTCCATATATATGTTTTGGTTATACAATCACTGATAATGCAGAACTGGCTACGTACAATACCTAATTGATCGGTGAACGAGCTCCGGGCTGAAATGCGGACATCGAACACTATAGTAGCCACTGACAGTCAGTGCACACCCAATCGAACGACGGCTATGCGATTGGTGTGTAAACAGTTTCAGTTGTTACTATAATGCAGACCTCGAACACTTTTCGACCCGGCCAGAGAAAGACGCTGTATGACCGTCCGTTTTGGCGCAATTACAATTGACTGGTTCGGCCTCGCATCGGTTCGACTCGAGGGACAGACCGGCGCTGTCATCTACATTGACCCTGGGCCGACCGAATACGGCATCCTCGAGGATCAGACCCCTCGGGACGGCGATCTCATTCTCGTCTCACACGATCATCACTACGATCCGGACGCAATTCGGCGGGTCGCACACGAGAACGCATTCGTCGTCGTCCACGAGTCGGTCGACGCCGAGATGATCGACGGGCCAGTCGACCAGCCCGAACAGTTGCCATACGAGGTCGAACGTGTTCGAGCCGACGAATCGTTCGTGCTTGGGCCACTGGATCTGTTTACGACGCCGGCGTACAACGACCCGGCAGGCCCACACACCGATGCTGACGGGAACCCATATCACGCCGAGGGCGCGGGCTGTGGCTTCGGTGTCACTATCGACGGCGTCACTGCGTTCTGGCCTGGCGATACCGACGCCCTGCCGGTTCACGAGGAACTGGCAGTCGACCTCTTCTTGCCCCCAATTGGCGGCACGTACACCATGGACCGCCACGACGCTGCCGACCTCGCCGCTGCGATGGTTCCGGATCTCGTCCTCCCCCTCCACTACGATACGTTCGAGGAAATTGCCGCCGATGCGGACGCATTCGTCGTCGACGTCGCCCGACGTGGCATCCCCGTCGTCCTCGAGGGGTAATCAGTTACCCCGCTGGACGTACTCGACGTGTTATATTTCCAAAGAGTTAGTGGTCCCACCCTCGAATAGAGACGTATGCGAACCGAGCGTCGGGGACACGGTGGTGAGACAGATGCGTGCTCGAGGTGTGACGTCAGTCTCGAGCCGTCGATGAACTTCTGTCCGGCGTGTGGAACTCCGAATCGAGCCCAGAACCCATCCGCCGAAACGGAGCGTGACACTACCGCAAGTCACGCATCGCCGTCAGCCGACGCGCGACGCCAGCAACTCGAGGACAAAATCGCGATGGCGACGAGCGACGGCTGGAAACTCGAGTACGATTTCGGTGACCGAGCGGTCATGAGTCGCCGGTCGGCCGGCACCTTTGATGCTCATGTCCTGGTTGGTTTGGGCACGCTCTGGTGGACAATGGGACTTGGAAACGTCCTCTATGGCATTTACGCGTACTCCGAAAAACCCGAACGCATGGTGCTTTATCCCGACGCAGCCAGCGATCCCACTCTCGAGAACGAGACAGAATGGTCTGCGTTGTCACACATCCTCGCGCGGATGACGACTGGTGCCTGCTGGCTGCTTGGAATACTGGTCCTGGTCCTCAGCGCCATGACTCTCGGCACTGCGCCATGGTTCGTCACCGGCCTTCTCCTAGCCATTGCGGCGCTCTTTGGACTCGTCGGGGCCAGCGTCTTGCCCTCGGTCAACAGCCGACTCTCGAGGCGTCACTCCGTCCTGACGAACGGACGTACCCGCTCCGTCGATGAGCAACGCGTCAACTCTTACACAGAGCCCTGTATGACCTGTGGCGAACCAATTGGTCACGGCCTCGAGCGGCGCTATCGCTCGGAGTTTTGTCTGTTCGGCGTCCCGATCACCGGCTCGAGCGGGACAAATTACTACTGTCAGCGCTGTGCGAGCGCCGACCAGCCGATTACCGATACCGAACCAGAGTCACACCCATCCACGACGGCTGGGTCGACTCGAGACGGCAATCACCGGTCGTGTCACGACGATGTCGAAACTGATGCTGCACTCGAGTAGACGGCTGTGAAATCCTCGAGCAGCTCTGTCACCATCTCCCTGAACCGCGGTTCGATGGCCGTCTAGATGACGCCCATCTCACTGAGCCGTTCTGGGAGATACGTATCCGTCACGAAATCAAGCCCATGCGATGCCAGTGACTGCTGTTCGGACTTCTTCTCAATCTCGAGTTGCAACTCGATCTGTTCTTCCCAGTAGTCCGTCTGGAAGCGCGGGTCCTCGAGTTCGCTCTCGAGTGCGTTCTTGTCCGAGTCCGAGAGTGGGTCGGTCGGAAGGTCGTACTCGACGATATCGGCGGGCTGGATGCCGATGAACTTCGCTTCGGGCGTCGCGAGGTACTCCGAGAGATGTGCCGACTTGATCGAGCCGTAGGCGACCGAGCCGTAGATGCGGTACGACCACGGGTCGCCGTCTGTAAAGACCACGACGGGGAGACCGAGTTCGTCGTGGAATCGCTTGGTCAGCCGGCGCGTCGCGCGGGCGGGCTGACCGCCGAGGTGGACGACAATGGCGTTGTGCTCTTCGTCGAAGCCGTTCTCGACGAGTCGGTCACGCATCCCACCGGTCTCGACACACAGGACGAAATCGGCGTCGTTGTCGAGGAACTGGATCATATCCGGGTTGTTCGGAATCTGATACCCGCCCTGCCCGACGTCCAGTTGGCAGTGGATGTCGCGGTCGCCACGGTTCGTCTGCTCACGAATATGGATTGGCCCCATCACCTTCGCGCCCGACTCCTCGGGGCGCATGTGGAAGTCCTCGCGAGTGACGCCGGAGACGATCTCTAAGTCCTCGATCATGCCGTTGGACTCGTCCTGACTCGTAAACTGGGCCTCGTTGTTATCCCAACTCTCTGAAAGGTAGTAGAGTTCACGCAGGGTCGAGGACCGATCTTCCTCGAGTTGTTCGGCGAGGAACTCGATGGTGTAGACTGCCTTGAGGAGCTTTCGTGCCCCCTTGACGGAGTTTGCCGAGCGCGTCGACTCGCGGTCGCCGTACACCCAGACGTTCGAGTCCTCGTCATATTCGATGTTGTTCTTCGTCCGCGTCGGCACGGACATATGTGGAATCTCGCCCAGTTCGAACTGGTCGTAAAACTGCGCTGCGAGATCGAGTAACTGTTCTCTGGCCTGTTGTTCGTTGTCCGCGCTCATTGTTTGACGGTAAGTTTCTCGCTTTCGACACCCTTGATATCCAGATCGAACGCCGCGTCATCTGAGACCGTATACTCGAGTGCGGCCTCGTCGTCGCTTGCGACCTCGACGCCCCACTTGACGAACCACTCGCCATCCATTTCGACGACGGTGGCGTCATCGGGCAGGGCGCTCGGTTCGGCTGAGACGATGTCCGTAATCTCGAGCGATTCGTTCGTTCCCGAGTTGTTCTCGACCACAATCGAGACGGCCTGTGTGGTGCCGTTCTGTTCGACCTCGCGTTCGACGAGGACGTTGTTCATGATTCGGGCGATAGCGTCGTCGATGTTTGGCTCTTCTTTGCCGGTCACTTCGGCAACCTTGGTTGCCATTTCGGGGAGAATCTTCCCGAGGACGTTCTGTTTCTTCCGGCGTTTCTGCATCGAGCGGCGCTTGTTGAGGAAGCTCTTGAGTTCGCGTGCGGCCTCACGGATCGCGAGTTCGATCTCGTCTTCGATTTCCGGAACGTTCGCGACGGCGTCTTTGGACTCGCTTGTGAAGGGAACGTTCGTCGAGGCGACGTGAATCATGATCACCGCAGGGCCGTTTGGCACGCCGGAGCCACCGGGCTGGTCGAGTCCGTAATTTCGCCAGCCGATACTTTTGACCACGTCAGTCGTCGCACACGCACCGCGCTGGTAGACCAGTGGCACGCGGTTTGCAAATCGGAGCACGTCGGCGCTCCCTTCGGCCTCGAGGTCGCCGCCGTAGGCGATGCCGGCTTCGACGACGAACGGATCGCCGCCGTGGACTTCGGCATCGCGCGTGGCGGAGGCGTAAAAGTCGGCGTCGAACTCCTTCTGGAGTCCAGCCTCGATCAGATCCGCAGAGATGGGGGCAAGACACCGGGTCGGCGGTGCCATGATATCCGTCGCCCGCATCCCGTCGACGAGGTCGCTCGTCGCGTCGCGGTCGCCGTCGAGTTCACGCACGAGTGGTGGATCATCGGGGACGGTCGCCATCACGTCCCAGATTGCTTCGACGATGTTCTCACGGGCGGTGTCACCGAAGGTGACCTCGTCGTACTCCTCGGTGAGGTCTGCAGCGCGGTCGACGTACTCCCACAGGCCGTCGTGCGTGATCCGGTGTCGAACGTCGTCCTCGGCTGCATCGACGAGCGTCCCAGCCAGTCGCTGGGCGAACGCCTGGATAATCTCGTCGTCCTTGCGCGTACTCGTTGCGTCGTCTGCGAGTTCGTAACAATCGGTAACGAGCCTCGAGTCAGCCGTCCCGTCATCCGATGCTGGCTCGGCCGCATCGTCTGGCAACTCATCGATCAGCGCGAGCCAGACCGCGTCGACGGCGTTGTCGCGGACGGTCTCGCCGAACGTCGTTCCGTACTCGTCTTCGACCGCCTCAGCGGTGTCTTCGACGATCTCGAGCAGTTCGTGGTGGGCGATCCGGTCGGTGCTGTCGACCTCGTCTGCGATAGTTTCGGCGAACGCTGCCGTCGCGTCCGCCCCTTTGTTTACCGTTGCCTCGGAGACCGCGCTCTCGAGGTCGATGTCCTCGTGGGCTGCGGGTGGCTGCCAGCGCATCTCGCGGCCGTAGTGGCGGTCACGGAACTCGTCGATAACCGAGTCGGCCGTTTTCTTGCCGACACGGGTAAACTCCTCCTGAAGGAAGCCCGAGACAGTCTGAGAGTCCGTCGCCCCGAGCATCTTCATCACGGTCCCGAGTTCGACGCCGTGGGGGTGGGGTCGGATTTCCTCGGTCTCCTCGGGCAACTGGTCGGTTGCGCGCTCGAATTTGAAATGGGCTGTGGGTTCGCGCAACTCGAGGCGGGCGTGGGGGTTGACGACCGCCGTGTGCTTGATGTAGTCGTGGAGTTGCTGGCGAGCGCGCATGTTTGCCTCCATCTCGAGTTCGATGCGCGTGCCGTGTGGCCGATCCCACGTGGTCGTCTCCTCGACGCTGATTTCGGGTTCGTTGTCGTCGGTATCGACGATTAGTTCGAAGTACTGTGCCTCGCTCGAGCCCTCTGTTCGACTCGTGATCTTGGCGGGTTTGCCACTCGTCAGTTGCGAGTAGAGGACGGCAGCGGAGATACCGATTCCTTGCTGACCGCGAGATTGTTCGCGGGCGTGGAATCGAGAGCCATAGAGCAGTTTCCCGAATACTTTCGGCAGCGAGTCTTTCGTCAGCCCGGGACCGTTGTCCTCGACGATCAGCCGGTAGTAGTCACCTGCTTCTTGAATTTCAACATAGATATCGGGCAGAATTCCTGACTCCTCGGCGGCGTCCAGGGCGTTGTCGACGGCCTCTTTGACGGCCGTCACAAGGCCTCGAGCGCCGCTGTCGAAGCCGAGCATGTGCTTGTTCTTCTCGAAGAACTCGGCGATGGAGATCGCTTGCTGGTTCTCGGCCAGCTCCTCGGCGATCCCCTCCTCTTCACCGAGTGTCGACTGGAACGACGTCATCGTATCCCTGTACTAGCGGGGGGGCTAAAAGATGTGCGCTACCGAAGTGAAAGTGAACACCTCGGCTCACCTCGAGCATACTAGCCACTGACAGTCAGTGCACACCTGATCGCCAGCCATGTCGGCGATCAGTGTGTCACTCGTTGCAGTTGCGACTATATTGCGTGGACAGTCGAATGGGAATAGTCACTGCACAAAGGTTTAACGTCACTCGAGACTTTGTCCTACTCGAGAGGACACATGGACCCAAACGACACTGACGAGCACGAGGAAACGGACGGAGACGGCCGATCACTCGAGGACGGGGCCATTGATCCCGACGATCTCGTCGATGGCAGTGGTCGAAACACGGTCGACGAGGTCGACCAACGAATCGTCGATCTGCTCTCGTGGATCCTCGATACGGAGACGCGAGCGAAGATTTACGTCCACCTGCTCGCACATCCCGGCAGCACGAGCGAGGAGGTCGCAAAGGGGACGGGACTGTATCCAAGCACCGTCCGCGAGGCGCTCGCAGAACTCCACGAGGAAGATCGGGTCGTCCGTGAAAAGCGAGCAAGCGAGGGCGCGGGGAACAACCCCTACGAGTACACGGCGATTCAGCCGAGCGAACTCGTCGGCGGCGTCGTCGATCAGGTCCAGCAGGAACTCAACACCATCTTCACGCTGGATCGCGTGCTCGACCGCGACGAGACGGTCGAGTCCGACCCCGCTTTCGGCGATGACACCGACCCCGTGACGATTACTGTCGACGACACGGACCCGCTCGAGGACGACGAGTCTGCCGATTCCGGCCTCGAGTCCGACGCTGACCTCGAATCTGACTCCGACGACCCGACCGACTCCTGATCGAACCCCTCACTGTCGCCGTCACCCGTCGCGCCGGTACAAAACAGACTGACAGCCCAGCCGATTACTCTTCGCCGAGCGTCAGCACGTCCGGCCGCTCGAGTGCGACCTCGTCGCCGAAGTCCCACTCCTCGAGTTCGAGCGGTTCGACTGTCGTCGTTTCCCAGCCGCCAGTCGTCGTCAGCGCCTCTATTTCCTCGTCAGTGACGAGCGCGGTATCCTCGCTTTTTGCACCCTGTACCGTCGGATTCCAGGCGTAGGCCATCGGCGTCTTGACCGGCGCGTCATTGTCCGGCGTCGCGATCCACTCGCGGCCTGCGAAGCCAGCGGCACCGCCCTGATGGTGGTATTCCCATTCGCCCTCGAAGCCGACCGCAGCGTAGGCGTCCTGGACGGCGCTGAATACGTCGCCCGCGGTCCCGTCAGCCGCTGCAGTGGCTTGTGTCGCCGCAAGCGCCGTTGTCTCAACCTGCGTGGCAGCGCGATGGCGTGCCTCGAGCCAGTCGGGGGCGTCGAACGCTACTGTGCGCGTACAACTCGCGTGCAGGCCGTACTTTTCGGCGGTCACTGAGACGAGCGCGTAGTCGCCGAGTTCGGTCTGTGTCGGCGTGTAGTGGCGATACTGCGTCGCGCGCTCACTGCCGCCGACCAGTCGCACCGGCGCTTCGATGTTTCGTGCCGAGAGAGCCACCTGCAGCGCCGAGGCGACCTCGAGTTCGCTGTCTTCGGGTCGGAGTTCACGACAGACGGATTCGACCGCAGCGGCCGTTTCGACGCTCAGTTCGCGGTAGCGCTCGCGGTCGCGGTCGGTCAGCGGCTGGCGCACCGTCGCCGGGTCGATGCGCTCGAGGCCGGGCACCTCGATGTCGGCTGCAGCCTGTTCGTCGTCCGCGACCTGCTCGGCGATGGCGCGCTCGAGCGACGTCGCGTACCAGTCGAACTGCTCGAGGGTGAACTCATCGCCGAGGTCTGGCAGTTCCTCGGCTTCGATTCGTGGGGCTTCGATGGTGTCGGTGACGACGTGTACGTCGCCATCGTAGCCAACGGCCGCGATGCCGGCATCGGCTTCGCGGTCGATGACGCTGTTGCCACCCGTCAGCCACGCAAAGGAGTTAGGCCGGGCGAACCAGACAGAATCGAGATCATGGGACTCGAGGACGGCCTCGAGTCGCTCGCGTTTGACGTTGTCCATGTCAGGTGCTGGCGTGGGGAGTCCTTGAATGCGACGGACCATGGCTGCGATGGACTGTCTGAAAAATCGTTCAAAAGACTCGTGAACGTGCGGACTGCTGGCTCTCAGTCGGTGGGAATCAACACGGGAAGCCTAAATACGGCTGGTCCTAACTCCGGGCTGAACGACCGTGTCGTCCGATAGCTCCCCTTCGCGTCCGACACTTCGATCAGTGACCGACCGGTTTGGCTACCCGCATTTCCTCGCGGCAACACTCGTGTTGGTCGCGGCAACCATCCTCTTAGGCGTTGCCGCGAAAGCAACCGGCTCGGGACTTGCCTGCGAGGCGAACTGGCCACAGTGTGATGCCGGCCCGTTCAATCTATTCCCGGCGAACCTCCCGAGTTTCTACGAGTGGATTCACCGATTCGTCGCGATGTTCGCTGGCTTTGCGATTATCGGCTCGGCGGTCGCCGCCTGGCGACTCCCCGACATCGACACTCGAGTCGCATCGCTGGTTGTCCTCGGAATGGTCCTCACGCCGATTCAGGTGTACCTGGGTCGTGAAACCGTGTTAGTATACGAGATGGACATCCTCTCGTTGCACTTCTGGACTGCAATCCTGATCTTCGGCCTGTTCGTCGTCGCAACGGTGCTCGTCTGGCGATCTGCGCTCGGTGCTGAGACGGTGACTGCCGCCTTTGGACTCGGTCTCCTCTCGGTTCCCCTGCATATCGCGTTGAGTCCGACCGACCTTGGAGTCGTCTCAGAGTACTCGCCGACCGTTCAGTTGCTCCAGTACGGTGTCACGCTTGCGCTGATCGCCGCCGTCATCGTCGCCATCATGGTCGGCCGCTGGCGCTTCGATGACCGCCCGCTACTTGCCATAGCCGGCGTGACAGCCGTATTGGGACTCGCAGTCTCGTATCTCGGCCGACAGCTCGTGATGAACAACATTTCGGCACTCGACCAGCTCTACATCGGACTCGCCGTCGTGCTCTTTTTCATCTTCTGTGCTGGCGGCTACTACAGTCACACGCGGGCAACGCGCACCGATTCTGCCCATTGAGGCTGGCTCTCATTGCTGTCTCCCAGTCGTGTCCACCCAGCAGTGACTCGCCCACTCGAGGCCGACCAGATCGAACGCGCGGGCAACCGCGACGCTTTTTCGCTGCCAGCCCAACGACGATGTATGCGAACGAGCCTCAATATCCCCGAGGAGATGATCGCCGAATTCGATCAGACCTGGCAGGCAGAAGGGCTTGATTCCCGATCTCGAGCACTCCGCGAGGCAATTCAGGAGTACGTCGAATCACACCATAGCCTCGAGCAGGCCCACGGGACGGTGGCGGCGACACTCGTCTTCGATTACGTCCATGACGAGATTATCGAGACACTCCACGAAATCCAACACGAGTATCAGGCTGTTATCGACACGACCTGTCACGTCCACCACGGTGAATGGTGTCTCGAGTCCGTGTTTTGTCACGGCGATGCAGCCGAGATTCGGTCGTTGGTCTATCAGTTGAAGGATTTCGACGCTGTCGGACGGGTTTCAGTGACGCTGTTGCGCGTTGAGTCGGAACACACAGCCCAGGATGACAGTCATCATTCCAGCCACGACGGTAATAAATGACTTCGATATCGAACCCGCCGATTCTTATAAGAACCGGAGAATATACGACTGAGCGCCCCCCATGTTTGTCCATTGTTGCAATTCAGTCCTCCATAGGCCGATCCAATCGGTACCAACTTGCAACCGACCGGACCATGCGGCAGTTCCACGCAGTCGACGTCCCCAGTTTGCCCCCAATCAATGAGTGTTATCGCGACAGTTTCCATCCCTGCGACAGCGTTTCCCCTTGGCTCGATGCTCGACTCAGACCTCGATGTCACCGTGACCGTCGAAACGACAGTCCCGACGAGCGAGGGAATCATCCCCTATCTCTGGGTTCCACTCGAGGCACTCGAGTCAGTTCACGAGCGACTCGAGAACGAATCACTGGTCGATGCGGTCGCCATCATCGATAGACTCGAGGACAACGCCCTGCTCAAGATCGATTGGAACGAGCAGGTCAATGGCATTCTCGAGGCGATTCGTCAGAACGAGGCGATTGTCACGAGCGCCGTTGGCACAGCCTCGACGTGGACGTTCCGGCTTCGGTTCCCGACCTACGACGCGCTCTCGTCGTTCTATACGACCTGTACGAACCAGAATATCTCGGTCGAACTTGTCCAACTACACGAGGCTGTGACGCAGGAGAATCAACGCCGCTTTGGGCTGACAACGCCACAGCGAACGCTCATTGTCGCCGCCTACGAGGCAGGCTATTTCGACGTGCCACGGGAGACGACACTCGTCGATCTCGGCGAGCGACTCGAGATTTCGGATTCTGCGGTCTCACAGCGACTCAGACGAGGGCTCGCAGCACTCATCGACTCGACGCTTGCGGCCGGCTCACGGTCGACGGCCGAGACAGCATTCGCAAACGGTGGCCTGGATGATGAGTACGGGCCGACATCCGAGTACACTCGGGCAGATGACTCGTCCCAGTAGCGGGACAGACGACCTGTTGGGACGGGCCAGCCCCAACCGCGGTCGTTATTGTGACGGCCCTCGTTATCCCGCTCGTGAAGAACGTCACCGATAGAACGAGCAACCCGTTCGGACTCCGCCCGCCGTTTGACCGGACCGCCCCGGACGCGCGCACGGCCGTGTTTGGCTACGGTGACGCGAACGCCGACTTCCACCTTATCGGCGACCATCCAGGGGCGCATGGCGGCAAGCGATCCGGCATCCCGTTTACCGACACCGACGCCGGCCTCGCGATTCAGGACATCTTTCGCGACCTCGAGTTCGTCTCCGGACCGACAGACGAGCCTCGCTTCGAGAACCTCTTTGGCAGCTACATCCACATGTGCTGTCTGCCGGACGGCCACCAGCCGACACAGCGAGAGTACGACGACTTAGAGCGCTTTTTTGACGCCGAACTGCGGGCGATCAACGCCCACATTCTGCTCCCGGTCGGCACGGCCGCGACGGATCACATCCTCGAGACGTACACGACCCAGCGCCGGCGATTCGACCTCGAGACGGACGACCTCCACGCGCGGGAAATCCGCGGTCGTGGCTTCATGGTCGTCCCGATTCGCGAGCCAGACGAGTGGGAGTCCGGCGACCGTGAGCGACTCGTAGAGCGACTCGAGGCCATTCTAGCAAGTGATTACCGGCAGACAAAGGGTGTAGCGACGACGGTTGGCTGAACTACCGACCGAATCGCTTTCTGATCGTCGCCCGCAGCGGCAAGCCGAGTGCGCCTGCAAGTGGCAAGACGACGAACGCGAGGAGTTCAGCCGGGAGCAGGCCGTAGCCAGCCAGCCCAGCGCCGATACCGATGATCGGCGCGAGGACGGGAACGACGTACAGATACGACGGTTTCCAGCCGGGCCGCAGCCGAGTGTGGTGAACGACGACGCCGAACAGGAACGGCATGAGCACCGCACCAGCGAGTAGCGGGCCACCGACGAGCGTCGTCGAAATCGAGAGCGCAATCGCCAGGAAGATCGTCTCGTCGATTGTAATCGTCTCCCAGGGATCGTCGTGACGCCACAGGCGATTGACGAGGACCAATACGAGCGCAGCAACGACGACTCCTGCGAGCGCGCCGTACCACTCGAGTGCCGGCAACGGTGGGGCGACAAGTTCGAGGCGGGTAACGAACATCGCCGGATTTTCGATGCCGTGGCGTCCCTCGACGAGCAGTGTCCAGATCGCCTCGACGTCGGTCCCCATCGCAGCGACGTCGGCGAAAACTCCTTCGAGTGCGCTGTCGTTCTCGAGGATGAAGTGAGCGAGACCGAGTGCGTAGATGAGGACAGAGAGCCAAATGAGCGGCAAGGAGAAGTTCTGGCGACGCCACCAGCGAGTGAGTGGGTTATCCGACAGCCGAGTCTGGCTTTCGTCCGCTGTTGCGTTCTCAGTTGCCGTCGCCGTGTTCGCGGTTGCGCTCGCGTCTCCGGTGTTCGAGTGTGTCTGCTGTCCCGATCCACTCTGATGCGAGCCAGTCGCACCTCCAGTACTCGTGTTCGTCCTCGAGTGTGTGCTCGCACTGGCTCCTGTCCCCGTACTCGCATCTTGATCCGTTGAACTCGAGCGTGAGCGAGACTGCGTCCGTGATCCCGATCCGCTGGCGCTCGTGCCGGCAGTTGCAGACGTTGTCCCAGTCGTTCCCGATGCCGACGAGCCAGCGTGAGAGCGCGAACTCGAGTCCGAATTCGAACCGGAACGCGAGCGCGACCGGGATCGAGACGACTGCGAGCGCGAACTGCTTGCTGTCGAACCGTTTTGACTCGAGCTTGAGGTGGAAGTGGACGTGCGCGTTCGTGAGCCGCTCGAGGACGTCGACGAATCGCTGTCACTATCGGAGTTCCAGACGTCCGGCGAGGGGATGCCGCTCGTTCGTTTCGCGACGTAGTCTTTGTGTCCAAGTCGGTCGTAGGCCTGACGCTCGACCGGATCGCCAAGAATCTCGTTGGCTTTTTTGACGGCGGTAAACTGCGCTCGCGCGCGATCATCGTCGTTGACGTCCGGATGGTAGACACGAACCTTCTCGCGGTAGGCGTCTTTGATCTCATCCTGGGAGGCATCGGATGAGATCTCGAGAAGGTCATAGAAGTCCTCTGTCATGAGAGATCGAAGCGATATCAGTTGCTACTGCTTGTGAACGAAGGGGGATCATTTCAGTGTTCTGTTCGAATCGATTGCTGTCACGAACCACCGAATGAGGGACGGACCGCCAGTGAACGGCCCGGACGACGTATCACTCGCGGGAAAAGTCGGTAAGCGAGGATTGGCCCTCGCTGATCCCGTCTGAGTCTGCGTCGGACTCGTCAGGGTCCGGCTCTGACTCGAGGTCGTCACTCGCTGCTGCGTGTGACCCAGACTCTCTGTCAGCCTCAGTCGGTGACTCGGCTGGACTCGCACTCGAGTCAGCACTGTCCCAGCCGTCCAGACTGGCCTGATCAGCCGCGGAGAACTCGAGGTTGGCGACACGGACGCCGAGTTTTCTCACGGCGTCACTTTCGAACTCGGCGAACAGGTCGCGAGCGATGCGTTCGACCAGTTCGGGGTCGTCAACAGGGCCAGAAAGGGATTGCTCGCGGGTATTAACCTCGAACGGCGGCAGGACGGCTTTGACGCCGACAGTCCGGTACAGCGCGCCCTCGCGCGTCGCGCGGTCGGCAACGGCTGCGGCGAGCGTGTCGATCTGGTCGTACTTCGGCTCGGAGTCGGCAACTGGCTCGGCGAACGCGGATTCGCGCGAGAAGCTCTTGGGATCGCCTTTGGGTTCGACGCGTCGGTCGTCGTCGCCGCGGGCGCGGTCGTAGAGCTCTCGGCCGCGCTCGCCGAAGCGCTCAGCCAGCGGCTCGGGATCGGTTGCCGCGACGTCGCCTGCCGTCTCGAGGCCCATGTCCCGAAGTTCGCGGGCAGTCACAGGGCCGACGCCGTGGAGCAGGTCGACCTCGAGCGGAGCCAGGAACTCACGGACCTCGCCGGGTTCGATAACGGTGAGACCGTCAGGTTTGTCGAAGTCGCTGGCAATTTTCGCGGCGCTCATGGTGGGTGCAACGCCGACGCTGACGGTGACGCCGACCTCGCGGCGGATGCGGTCTTTGATGTGACGAGCGAAGCCGTCGGCGACCTCCCAGGCGGTGCGGTCGGTGACATCTAAGTAGGCCTCGTCGATGCTAACCTCGCGAACGATATCGGCGCAGTCGTGCAGGATTTCCCGGACGTCGTCAGCGACGGACTCGTAAAAGTCCATATCGACCGGGCGGTAGTGGCCAGTGTCCTCGCGCGTGAGGTCTGGATCGTGGTCGTCGGCGTCCGGATCGAGGGCCGCACGGCGAGGGAGTCGCTCGAGCGCACTCGAGATGGCCTGGGCGCTTTCGACGCCGAACTCGCGGGCCTCGTAGCTGGCGGTGGCGACCGCGCCGATGGTCTCACCGGGTTCGTAGCCCATGCCGACGACGACGGGGTCGTCCTCCAGTTCGGGCTCGCGCAGTCGCTCACAGGAGGCATAGAAGCAGTCGGCGTCGACGTGACAGACGATTCGGTCCTCGTCGTCTTCGTGGTCGACGCCCGGCAGCCGTGGCCCGTCGGGCATTCAGTTGGACCTTCGTCCGCGTCGTTGTGAACGTTGTGCCACGCTGGCGAGCCAATTTGTGTTAGTAGGGAAGGCTTTTGGCCACAGGCTTGGAACCGGGGCTTATGCCTACTGACTCGGCGAACACGCCACCGCCAGTCGACTCCTACGAGGAGCCCCAGGACCACACAAAGACGCTGATGAACGCCGCAGCGGGCGGCGGTGCCGGTATCGTCTTCTCGTTTATCCCCGGCTCACCGCTGCTTGGGGGCGCAATCGCTGGCTATCTCGAGGGTGGCGAGACGACGGATGGGCTCTGGGTCGGGCTGTTCGCCGGCCTGATCATGCTCATTCCGGTCACGTTTTTCGGGATGGTCGCGTTCACCTTTTTTGCTGGCGGCCCGGGAGTGCTCGGGACGTTTTTGCTGGTCATGTTCCTGATTGGGATGCTCTACGCGCTCGGATTGAGCATCTTCGGCGCGGTTATCGGCGTCTACCTCAAAAACGAACTCTGAGCTAGTACCGTTCCAACCGTCGACTGATAGAGTAGCCACTGACAGTCAGTGCACACCCAATCGCACGACGGCCGCGCGGTTCTCACTCACTTCGTTCGTTCCGAACCGCGGATTGGTGTGTCTACAGTTTCAGTTGTTACTATCGATAAAATCAGCTAACGGCCTTCGATTCACCTCTCAGTTCAAGCGTGGACCGCCACTAGTGGTAGTTCAAGTCTCGACTTACGAGTTTATCCCTGTAATACCAAAGATTAGCACTAACATCTACCATGAACGGAATCAAGAGTTAGCGGATATATTTAGCACCAACTGCCAGAAAGATCACCAACCGTAGATTTTACACGGGCCAAAAACTCTAAAAAGAGAAGCCTTTCAAAATACACTGAATGAATTTTGAAACTGAAGCGTACATCGATGAGTACGTCATTGATGGGAGAAACACTGGTGTCTTCGCCGGAGACGACACTAGCATCACGTACACCCCGGAACACTCGGATATGTCGTCCTCAGTCTCCATCCCAACCGATGAAATCACTAGCGTTACTTTCAGGCGCAACACATCCTTTCTCCGTAACCAGTTTCTTGGATGGTTCTTCGCTGCCGTCACTCTTGTACTCATCTTGATCGTCTCTCTGTTCACGGTCGGCGCTATCACTGGGGGGTCGATAAGTCAACGCATGATGTTGATGATATTATTTATGTTTCTGATGGTTCTCGGTGGGATTTCTACCACGTATGAATACTTCAACGGTGAAGAATACGACGTTATTATCGCTTCCATTAGAAGCGATGACGGCGAATCCCAGGTCTTCACTGGGAGGATGAAAAACACGGACTTCGTTGAAGCGTGCGGTGAACTCATCGAATCAGATATCGAAACGCAAAACCTGAATAAGAAACTCAGAAGCGAACTCGATGACTAACAATGTTACAAAAACGTGTTGGTGTTGGTAGTTTGATCGAAGGATACGAGACTCGTCCGTTCACGGTTGACGCGACACTAGTTATAGCCGCGCCAGCGATGGCCACATTCGGTGCACTTAAAGAAGCGCGTCGGCGGCTCATCGGCTGAGGCAGTCTGTTTGAGGGTGTACCACGCTTCCTGCGTCTCACACTTATCACAGATCACGTCGGTTGCTTTCGGTTTCCCCTCGAAATTCGCGTTCTCGTCCGACTCGATGATTTCCTCGCCCGTCTGTGACTCCGTCGAAACGAACTCATCCTCGAGATCACGATCTCGTTCGCTCGAGGAGCCACACTCGTCGTTCGTACAGATCATGCGGTCGCCCTTGGCTTTCATCATCGAACCGCAATCGTCGCAAAACTGCATGACGAGGCCTACGAAACCGAGTGCAAAAACACTCCCGCTCCTGCAGTCTCATACGGACACTTGTAGTTCGTTCCCGGTGATCGCTTGGATGGGTCAGCAATCATCGGTAAAACACTACACGGATCCGTATCAGTACTCTCGCTCGAGGTCTTCGTTCTCGAGGACAACGGGGCAGTCTGCGACGCGAAACGTCTCGAGTGAGGGAACATCCAGAATGTCGGTGCCGTCGTGGCCACACGCGAGTTCGGGTGGCTCGGCGAAGTGTGGACACTGGTGGCAGTAACTGTGTTTGTCGATTTCGCGGACCTCGCGGTCGGCCTCGAGAAACGAGTCGGGTGGCTGGTCGTTCTCGAGGCGGTCCCAGAGCTGGTCGCTGTCGATTTCGGCGACCTGCTCTTGCTCGAAGAGTTCGTCGAACGCACTCTCGCCGGCGTCGGTCGACCGTTCGTCGACAGCCGACGCAATGTCACTCAACGGACCCTGCCGGTCGCGTCTGAACTCTTGTTGTGGTCCCTGGGTGTCATCGGCGTCATCGGCGTCGGCTCGAGGAATATCGGGAAGCGCCTCGTCGACTGCAGCCGCCTCATCTGTCCCGGAGTCGCCCGGAAGCGACGCGACGTGATCCGCAAACGGCGCGGACTCCGTGTTGGCTCTCTCGTCGTCCGTATCGCTTCTGTCCTCAGTCATCGCTTCCGGTCACCTCGGAGGAGGGTCTCGAGTTCCGGTCGCGTGTGGTTTCAGCATCGGATTCGAGTTCCTCGAACACCTCGTCACTCGTCGGTTGGGTTTCGCGTCTGGCTTGCCCCTCGAGGGCGGGTGGCTCGCCGGTCTCGAGAATATGCGAGCCGAAAAACGAGGTTCGTTCGGTGACGTCGGCAAACGAACTTGCACAGTGTGGGCATTCGGGCGCAGTGAGAAGTGCAATATCGACGCTTGCATCGCAGTCCTCGCAGGCTGCGGCCCGAATTCCGAGTTGGTTCGCAGCCAGTTGCAAGCGTTCGACTGCAGCGCGGCGGCGCTCGCGTTCGGCAACAGCATTCCAGCGATCCCGGAGATCGACGACAGCCGTTGCGAGGACGGTCGAGCGCTCCTCGAGGTCGTCAGTCTGGTCAAACAGGTAATCGAGCACGTCCTCGAAGTTCTCGAAGCCAGCGCTCACGTGGTCCTCAAGGTCTGTGAGGTCTGTACGCATCGACGCGATGTCGTCTTCGTACTCGGCGTGGTCGTGGTCTGCAGGCGCTTTCGCGTCCGCTTCGCGTTTAACCTGAATCACGCGCGAGCGAACGTCCTCGAGCAACTCGTGAAACTCCTCGTGATGGCTCTCGAGGTCGGCTTCGACCTGCTCCTCAAGGTCCTCGAGTTCGCGCTGGTCGACAGGAACGGACTCATCGTCGGTCGCGATAGCGTGTGCTGCGGTGACTACGCGACGACAGATTTCCTCGCGCGATTCATCGCGCTGTTCGGCCGTTTCCGCCACCCACGCATCGACCTCGGCCGGTAGCGCGAACGAGACGCCCCCATCGTCGTTCTCGCTCGCCATTTATCGTAGTTACTGGCGGTCGGTGTATAAGGGTTGCTGCCCACTGCAATCGGACGTAATACGGATGCTAAGTCCGTCAAGCCGAAGATTATCGTATTTTTCGAACAGTACTAATGTCGAAACCATCATCACCGATTTCGGTCTCGAAACGAACGATGTCTTCATCCTCGAGTCGTGAGAGGACCCCCCGGAACTGTTCGACGACGAGGGTGCGTGCACGCTCTGAGCCGCCGCTTTCCCACTCGAATAGCAGTGTGCCGTCGGTTGCCTCCTTGAGTCGGCCGAATTCGGTTGCCTCGAGGACGTCCGAGTTGACCAGCAACAAGATGACACTGCCCCAGCGACGGGACGCGCGGGCCAGTCCCTTCAGGAGGACCGTCAGATCGGCCCAATCAAAGCGCTCGTCGGCCGCAGCAACCAGATCCGTAATGGAATCGACGACGACGAGGCTGCCCGCAGCCTGTGCCGAGAGATAGTCCGCAAAGGCCTCGAGAATGTCGCCGCGTTCGGTCTGTGAGCCAAGTTCGGTAATGGTGGCTGTCCGTTCGGCGTACCACTCCGTCGGCACCGGCGTCAACTGAAAGTACTCCTCGGCCAGTTCGACGAACTCGACTGCTCCCATCCCGTCGATGACGAGGTCGTCGTTCATCACGAACGACATCTCCCGTGTGACTGCCCGCTGATCGTCGGTAAAGGAGACGTAGTGAACCGACTCGGGGAGGACCGCACTCGACTCGAGGCTGCCGTAGTGGAGGTCGAACTGGTCGGCTTCCTGAATTGCGAGGCCGTTCATCACGGCACTCGTATAGCAGAACTCTCGGGCCCCCGCCCCGGAGTCGCCAGCGGCCAGGACGACGCTGCCGGTCGGGGCCCCGCCCCCGATGAGTCGGTCGAGTCGTGAGACGCCAAGCGGCATCCGCTCCATACGCGTCCGTGGGTGGCATGCGGTATAGATGTTCGTGATCCGACGGTCGGCGCTCGGCTACGACTACCCCACTACCAGCTATGGCTCGGCGTCGCCGCCACGAATTGTCGCACCACTCGTCGCAGCCTGCGAGAGCAATACCTCGCCCTCGAGTCCACGAGCCGACAGTGCGTCCTCGGCCGCGCTCACTGCCTCATCGCCGTGGTTGCGGTCGGTCACGCCGTAAACGACCGGTCCCCACGAGGACTGGCCGATTCCCGAGAGCACAGGGCAGTCCTCGAGCGCCTCGACGAGTTCGCCTGCGGGCGGGCGGAACACGCCACCCTGGGCGTCGGCGTACCACGCGCCGTTCTTGCGGCCGATTTCGGCGATGGCTTCCCCGAAGGCCTCGAGTCGGCCGGCCGCGGCTGCTGGCAGCAGTTTTCGGGTGACGACGCCGGCGAGTTCGTCCGCGACGGCAGGGTCTGCGCGTTCGACGACCGCACGCATACTCTCGTCTTCGCTCTCGCCGCTGCGACCGGGAGCAACGTCGGGGACGACGACGAGAAATCGCCAATCGTCGGGCAGGTCGTGGCGGGCGACGACCGGCGGAACCGTCCAGTCGCCTTCATCAGGCGGGCGTGTCGTGAATCGAGCGGTCGGATGGCCCGCGTCGACCACGAAGCCGCCGTCCTCGAACGTCGCGACGCCGATACCGCTTCGTCCACCGCGTCCCATCGCAGGGGCGTGGTCACGAATATCGGGTTCGAGATCGTGTGCAACTGCCGTCGCCGCAAACACCGCGAGCGCGAGTTGCGTGCCGCTGCCGAGCCCGACGTGACGCGGCAGTCGCTCCTCGAGCGTGATCGAGACGCCCGGAACCTCGAGAATGTCACAGGCCCGCGTTGCGTACTCGCGCCCGAGCGAGTCGACACAGTCGACGGTTTCGGCGGGAGACGCGGTGACGGTGACGCGTGGCTCTGCCAGGCCGATTCCAACGCCCCCATAGAGGCGCTGACGGGCCAGCGAGAGGTTCTGAAAGCCAACGTGGAGGCGCGCGCCTGCGCTGACGGTCACGGTCGGCATAACATCTGTCTCGCTGTAGGAACGCCCATGAAAAGGGGGTTTCGACGCTGGCAACGACTGTCGGTAGCCGCCAGCCCTCACTCGATCCGAATCGCCGGTTTGCCGGGTCGGGCGGTCGTCTCGCGGTCATCCCCAAGATCGACCGCGCCCGCGCGGCGAATCGTCACGTCCGCCTCGAACTCGTCCGTCACGAGCCAGGCGGCCTGCTCGAGCAACAGGCGCTCGCGCTCTGGCTCGAGCATCGCGTCAACGCCGTGGCCGTGTGCGTCGGCTCGCTGCTCGAGGAAGGCACTGATTCGATCAGCGTCGATGTCCGCGTCCGTCTCATCGCGGAGGCGCTCGGCGAGTGACTCGAGTTCGGCCTCGGTCGGGGGTCCGTCACCGGCGTCGCCAGCCTGTGCCGCCGCGCGATACGTCCACGTCGGCGCGACAATCAGGTCGATCCGCTCGGGTTCGTCAATCGAGGCAACATCGACAATATCGCGGACGTCCGCGAGCGTTCGCTCGACCAGTCGCCGCTCGAGGCGGTGGTCTTCGATCTCACTCTCTGGTTCGGGCCAGTCGGCGTCGACGACGAGACCATCACCGCGGAGTTTGTTCCAGCACTCCTCGCCCAGATGCGGTGCCATCGGCGAAATCAACGCCGCGAGGGTCAATAGCCCGCGGCGGTAGGTCTCGTCGTGGGGCCGGTCGTAGGCTCGATAGCGTCGAAGCAGTTGGGCCAGTTCTCGAATTTCGGTTGCGGCGCGATGGAACCGAAACCGCTCGTACTCCTCGGTGACGGCGATGATCGTCCGGTCGATCTCGCCAGCAAGATAGTCGTCGTGAGGCGTTCGCTCGAGGCGGGTATCGCCTTCTTCGACGAACGCAGTCGCCATCCCGTAGAGGTCCTGTTGGAGGTCGTAGGCCCCGCGAACATTGTTTGCCGTCCACTCGAAGTCCTGTTCGGGGTGGGCCGCCGAGAGGACGAACAGTCGGGTCGTCTCCGCACCGTACTCCTGTGGCGCGACGACGTTGCCTTTCGAACTCGACATCTTTTCGCCGTCGTACAGCACCGTCCCCTGGCTGATGAGTTCCTGGACCGGCTCGCGACACTCGAGCAGCCCGAGATCGGACAGCGCACGGGCGAAAAAGCGGATGTAGAGCAGGTGGAGGATGGCGTGTTCGTCGCCGCCGACGTAGACGTCGATGGGCATCCACTCGGCTGCCTTTTCGGGGTCGAACGGGCCGTCGTCGTAGTCCGGCGAGAGGAATCGCAGGTAGTACCACGACGAATCGACGAAGGTGTCCATCGTATCCGTCTCGCGGCGGGCCGGGCCGCCGCAGTCGGGACACTCGGTCTCGCGGAACGACTCGTGTTCCGCGAGCGGGTTCCCCGTCGTCCGAACGAACTCCGGCAGTTCGACAGGCAGGTCCTCGTCCGGAACGAGGACGTGCCCACAGTCATCACAGTGAACGACCGGAATCGGCGTCCCCCAGTAGCGCTGCCGGGAGATCAGCCAATCGCGCAGTCGGTAGGTCACGTCCGCCTCGAGGGCGTCGTGGTCCTCAACCAGCCGCTCGCGAGCCGCCTCGCTCTCGAGGCCCGAATACTCGCCGCTATCCTCGAGAATGCCCTCGCCGGTGTAGGCTGCGGACTCGAGGTCGACGTCGGTCGCCCCTGCTGTCGGCGTAACGACGCCTGTAACGGGGAGGTCGTGCTCGGCGGCGAAGGCGTGATCGCGCTCGTTGTGTGCGGGAACGCCCATTACCGCGCCGGTGCCGACATCCTCGAGGACGTAGCCCGCGACGTACACCGGCAGTTCCTCGCCGGTCAGCGGGTGAATCGCCGTCGCGTCGGTTTCGACACCCGAGAGGCCAACGTCGCCGGGGTCTTGCTCGCGGACGGTATCGACGTACTCTGCGACGCGGTCGTCGGTTTCGGCGAGGTCGCGCGCGAACTCGTGGCCGGGCGAGACCGCGAGGAAGGTCGCGCCGTAGATGGTGTCCGGGCGCGTGCTGAACACGTCGACGGCGGTGGTCTCTGTCTTCCCCTCAGCGACTCCGAACGTGATTCGGGTCCCCTCCTGTCGGCCGATCCAGTTACGCTGAATCTCGCGGACGCCGTCGGGCCAGCCCTCGAGGTCGTCGAGTCCGTCGACGAGTTCCTCGGCGTAGTCGGTAATCGTAAAGAACCACTGATCGAGTTCCCGCCGAGTGACGGGCGTTTCACAGCGCCAGCAGACGTGTCCGTCTGCATCCTCTGTGACCTGTGCGTCAGCCAGCACCGTCTCGCAGTCGGGACACCAGTTAACCGAGGCGGCCTCGTACTCGACGAGTCCCGCCTCGTAGAATCGCTTGAACAGCCACTGATTCCATTGATAGTAGTCTGGCTCACAGGTCGTGATCTCTCGCGACCAGTCGTACCCGAAGCCCATCGTCTCGAGTTCTTCACGCATCCGGCGGATACAGGCCTGTGTCCACGAGTTCGGATCGCTCGCGCGCTCGTAGGCGGCGTTTTCGGCTGGAAGGCCAAACGCGTCCCATCCCATCGGATGGAGCACGTCATCGCCTTGCATTCGTCGGTAGCGCGCGTAGGCGTCCGTAATTGCGTAGTTGCGGACGTGACCCATATGCAGCGTCCCCGACGTGTAGGGAAACATACCGAGGACGTAGGTCGGATCGACGGCGTCGTCCTCGAGGTGATACACCTCGTCGCGCTCCCAGACGTATTGCCAAAACTCCTGGACCTGCTCGTGATCGTAGTGACTCGTCATTGGGACACCGTTCGTTGGTGTTCACTCGGCGTGCCGGGCATATCATTGTTCGGCCACGCGAGCGCCGGCGCACTCGAGAAAGCTACCCGAGACAGTTCACTCGTCGCGGTCGCTGCGTCGTCGAAGCACCTCGAGCGCGGCGAGTCCACCCGCAGCGCCGACCCCGATGGTAAAGCCGGCGACGGAATCCGAGCCGTTGTCGCCGTTCTCACTGTCACTCTCATCGCCGTTGCCTCCGTCGTCAGCGTTGGTCTCCGCGTCATCGCTACCGCCGCTTTCCCCGTTCTCGTCGTCCGGCGCTTCGACGTCGAACGCGAGATCGTCGGGATCGGTGAGTGAGGGCTGGTCGGCCCGTTCACCGGCCTCGATTGGGAACGTATAGAGCGCGCCTTCCGTCGGCGCGTTCGGGATGAGTTCGGTACTGCTCGCGACGAACGTCTCGCCGGACTCGGCGACTCGAGCGGTCCAGAAGCCCGCGGTTTCGGGGTCGCGCCATGAGGCGATTTCCTCGGGCTCGCTCGGGTCGCTCACGTCGTGAATCGTCACGCCACCCTGATACCACGAGGCGTAGAGTTCGCCGTCGCGCAGTTCGAAGTTGTGTGCCGTTGTCCAGAGCCCGCCGTTGGAGCGCTCGTTGAGCGCTCGAGGCGCGTCGATTGTCGCCTGGTGGACGGGATCGGCAGGGTCGCTTACGTCGTAGAGATCGATCCCACCGGGACCGTCAGGATCTCCCTGGCCCGTCGCCCAGGCCTCGCGGCCGACCCCGAGGAGATCGCCCGTGTCGTCGACCGCTGAGTAGTGGTCGTTGCCTGGCAGTCCCATCTGTGCCTCGTTGTCGTCCTCGACAGCCAGTTCGTCCTCAAGCGTTGTCTCTGTGACGTGGGAGATGTACGCCGGATCGCTGGGGTCGCTGACGTCGAGCAGGTAGGTTCCGGCGTTCCAGTGGGCGAGGTAGGCGATGTCGTCGTGGACGTACACGTCGTGGAGGTACCGTACGAGCCAGTCGACATCCTGCCAGTCCGGTTCGTGTTCGACCAATGACCACCGACCTATCTCTTCGATTTCGTCGCCGCCCAGGTCGTAGATGACGAGCGGATTCTCGAGTTCGCCGTTGCCGACGACGTAGAGCGTTTCGTCCTCGAGGTAGCAGTTGTGGATGTGGTAGCCGGTTTCGTACGGCTCGCCGAGCAGTTCCGGTTCGGCAGGGTCGCTGACGTCGTATACTGCAAAGCCGTGAAAGAGAAAGTCGTTCGCCTGATTTGCCGGGCCAGCAACAGCGAGCAGGTCGCCGTCGACTTTCACGTCAAGAATTTCGTTGAATCTCCGTTCATCGAACTCGAGGCCGCGCTCTTCGGCCAGGAGTTCGGGTTCGCTCGGATCGTTAATATCGACGGTCGCAAAGCCGGTAGTGGCCGCGACGTAGACGATGTCGCCGTCGTCGCCAACGACGGCTTCCGCCGCGTTATCGATGTCGACGCGGCCGAGCGGTTCGTACGAAGACTGTGTTGTCGTGGGCTGTGCTCGGCTGTGGCCGGCGAGCAGTCCAGTCCCCGCGAACGCGATTCCCAGGCCCGCGCCGCCAGTCCGAAGGAGGGCTCGTCGTCGCATATCTCTCAATACGTCGCCGAAGACACATAACCTCACCTCACGCGGTTCGAGACTCGCAATTGCGAATTGCCGTTCAGTTCTGGAATCGCCGCTGGTCGCCGGTCCCTTCGGTCATCGCACTCGCGAGTGCGCCCTCGAGTACCACGTCGTCGCCCATATCCGTCACGCGGATTTCGGGGACGTTGCTCAGGACCATGTCAGCGACACGCTCGCGAATCGGGTCGATCACGAGGTCCTCATTGTGCAGCGAGACGGCACCGCCGAAGGAGATCACGAGCGGGGCAAAGGAGTGGATCACGTTCGCGACGCCGATGGCGTTCCAGTGGGCGAGTTGGTCAATCGTGTAGTCTGCCAGTTCGTCCTCGCCTGCGAGTTCGAAGACGTCTTTAGCGGTAAAGTCGGGATCCTCGAGCGGGAGCGAGGTCGTAATGGTTGGGTCGTCTTCGGCGAGTAGGCGAGTGTAGTCGGGGATGCCGTTGCCCGAACAGTACGCCTCCCAGTGGCCGTCGATGCCACAGCCACAGGTGAGTCGCCCACGCGGGTCGACGACGCAGTGGCCGACCTCGCCCGCGTTGCCGTCCCAGCCGGCCAAAATTTCACCGTCACAGCAGACGCCGGCACCGATCCCCGAGGAGATGGTGATGTAGACCATGTCGTCGGGGTTGCGGTCGGCGTGGAACCGTTCGCCGATGACGCCCGCGTTCGTATCGTTGTGCAGGTAGACTTCGTCGCTGTCGATCAGTTCACCAATCGGGCCGGTGAGCGGGATTCGGTCAATCGAGTCGGGGAGGTTCGCCGGGTCGACCACAGTACCTTCGGCGAGGTCGAACGGCCCAATCGAGCCGATACCGGCCGACTCGACGGCTTCGGGATCAATGTCGCCGTCGATACAGGCCTCTCGCACTGTCTGGAGCACGCCTTCCGTGACGTCGATGCCGGTCGGTCCCCGCGGTGTGGCGTTTTTACTCACACCGATTGTCGTCCCGTCGCCTTTGGCGACGGCGGCCCGCACGTTCGTCGCGCCGAGGTCGACGCCCGCATAGTAGACCATCGTACTCTACAGACGACCGTCGCCGTACTTAACTACACATATTGTACTCGCCGACGAGTTGTCTTCTCGAGTGGTCGGTGTCAGGTACCCTCCGCTTGCTGCGGGTTCGCTACATAAACGCGGGTACGTTGCGTGTGCCTCGAGAACAATCGAAGCGAAATAACCGATACCAAACGACAGTCAACAGTACTTTTACATCTGACTGTCAACGTTCGAATCAATATGCACCGCCGAACTGTTCTCGCTGGCGGGAGTCTTTTCGTTGGATCTGCGGTTGCCGGGTGTCTTGACGTAATTCGTTCCGAGGAGACACAGCGACGCGCCGCGGCATGTTCGCACGCTCCTGACGACGCGAGTGACTCCTCCTACGAGACTACGATGCTTGCTCACACTGGTGTTTCATTTTCTACGGCTGAGTCGGCCGCCGATTCGACTGGGTCAACAGACGAGACATCGTTCGTCTGTGCGCGATCAGCCGACGAGGCAGAAACAGTGTTTGGACTGGACCAACTCGAGGAAGATGACGAAGGCCATGCGTCGATCATCACGTTCGTCAGTGAGACCGATTACGAGACGGCAGTCATGCTCGGCTGGCAGGTGACGACGCGGAGTCTGGGGTATCAGGTCGACGTAGCTGGTATCGAACAAATGGACGAGTCAATTCATGCCTACACCTGTACGTATCATGATGGCAGCTCAGACTTGAACGCAGAGACACCGTACACCGCGTTGATTCGTGTCGACGCCCCACAGCAGCCCCAGCAGGCGACACTCACCCATCGACACGGCAATTTCTCCGGCGACCATCAGGAGACGACGTACAACGCACCATAACTGATCTGTGTCAGCACAGCGTGTCGTTCCCGGTTCGTCTCAGGCGTCCGACCGACCCGGAAGCACCCGCCCAACCGCCGAGCGAACGAGCTCGAGGCCGGGGTACCCATCGCGTCGCCACGCCACGAGCGCGAGCGCGGCGAGGACGAACTCGAGGAGGAAGTACGGATCGGACAGCGACGCGAGGAACAGCCCCACGACGGTCGGTGGGCCGCTCTCGTAGGCCTCAACGGGCACAAGCGGCCAGAGCAGCATGTTGGGGTCGGCTGCGCCCCAGAGTGCGGGGATGACGTCGACGACGGCGTGTGAGAGCGCGCCGAGGACGAACGCGAAGCCGAGTTCCGTCCGGTCGTAGCGGCGAGCGAGCGCGAGAACGACGAGGGAGACGGGAATCAAGACTAACAACGAGTGCGCGAGGGTTCGGCCGGTTGGCAGGACGCCGACGTACCACGCGAGCGGCTTGTCGACGAGGTCCGGAAACTGCGTGCCGACCAGGAGTGCACAGAGGGCGAGTGCCGTCGGCGGCCGGTCGAATCGCGCCCGCGTCGCGAGCGTATAGAGGAGATAGCCGACTGCAGCGTGTCCGAGTGGCCACATGGTGGCGGGATTGAAGGAACGAGGCGGTATAACTGCCGTGATTTGCTCGTCAGAAGCGAGTCGCGGGCGGCTCACGCCGCTCGTTTCTCGAGGGTAGGTGATCGCTCGAGTCCAGACTCAGAGGAATTCTCGTAGCGATTCATAGATTCGTATACTGAAGCCGATTCACGGCCCCGTCACCTCCCGGTAGACACAGCCGGCTGGCGACGAAAACCCCTCTCAGTCACCGTCTTTGGATCCTCCCAATCAGAAGATACTTGTCTGCGCATTTGGGATATTCTGGGCATGCAAGCTGTCGTTCTTGCCGCCGGCAAGGGGACGCGTCTGCGGCCGCTGACCGATGACAAGCCAAAGGGGATGGTCGAGGTCGACGGAGAGCCAATTCTCACTCACTGTTTCGATCAACTCGTCGAACTCGGTGCGACCGAGCTAATCGTCGTCGTTGGCTATCTCAAAGAGCGGATTATCGACCACTACGGCGATGAATACCGTGACGTCCCCATCACCTACGCCCACCAGCGCGAACAGCAGGGCCTCGCTCACGCCCTGTTGACCGTCGAGGAGCACGTCGAGGATGACTTCATGCTGATTCTGGGCGACAACATCTTCGAGGCCAACCTCGAGGATGTCGTGCGCCGCCAGCGCGAGGACCGCGCGGACGCCGCCTTCCTCGTCGAAGAGGTCCCCTGGGAGGAAGCCTCGAGATACGGCGTCTGCGATACGAACAAGTACGGCGAGATCACCGATGTCGTCGAGAAACCCGACGAGCCGCCGTCGAACCTCGTCATGACCGGCTTCTATACATTTACGCCCGCGATCTTCCACGCCTGTCACCTCGTCCAGCCCTCCAATCGCGGCGAGTACGAGATCAGCGAAGCCATCGACCTGCTGATCCAGTCCGGGCGCACCATCGACGCCATCGGCCTCGAGGGCTGGCGAATCGACGTTGGCTATCCCGAAGACCGCGAGGAAGCCGAAACCCGGATTCAGGATGGTGTGGACGGCGATCCCGACCTCGAGCAGACCTCGTCCTGACTGACACGCACTGGCACTGTAACCGGCGAGACAGTCTCGTATCCGAACGTTTTCGCCGACTGAACCCAAACGAGCAGTCGTGTCTTCGTCCTCCAGAGAGCAACCGGATAGTCGGCGCAGTTGGCTGGTTGCCATCGTCGGTTCCATCGCGATGGTGTTTACGTTCGGCACGCCGCTTTCCTACGGCGTGTTTCACCAGCCATTTAGCGAGGCGTTCGGCATTTCGCCGGTTGCGATGTCGACCGTTTTCTCGGTGATGCTGTTTGCCTTTTTCATCGGCTCGGGCCTGATCGGCATCGCCTCGACACGAGTCGCCGCTCGCGCCGTTCTTCTCGCGTGTGCGGGGGCGACCGCCGCCATCGCGCCCGCACTCTACGTCACGGAGTCGTATCTCGGACTCGTCGCCGTGTTCGCCGTGCTCGGGCTTGCACTGGGGACCGTCTTCGTCTTGCTTGCCTCGGTCGTTCCGCGCTGGTTCGACGAGCGCCGCGGCGTCGCAACCGGCCTGATATTCGTCGGCAACGGCCTGGGACTGACCGTCTTGCCACCGATCTGGCAGCGCGCAATCGAGACCGTCGGCGTGCGGCAGGGCTTTCTCGTCGTCATGGGGATAACCGCCGCTGCGTTCGCCCTCGCCGGCCTCGTCTGTCGACGCCCGCGATGGGCCGACCAGACGTCAGAGTCGTTCCTCGGCGTCCTCGAGTGGGTCCGCGGACTCGCCGGCAGCCGAACCTTCCAGTTGCTGTTCGTTGGGATGAGTCTGGCGTTCGCGTGGTACCAGTTGCTCGCCGCCTACGCCATCGACTACTTCGCAGCGCGCGGGATGACCGAAGCGGCCGCATCCGTCGCGTTCGGACTCATCGGCGGCGTCAGCATCATCTCCCGAATCGGTGGCGGCTACGTCGCAGATATCGTCGGCTCGAGGCGGGCGTTTCTGGCGTCGCTCGCCTGTGCGGGAATCGGCGTCTGCGTGCTGTTTTTGCCCGGTTGGCTGGCCCTTGGGGTAGCGATTATCATCATTGGCCTCGGACTGGGCGGGAGTGCCACGCTGTACATTCCGGTGTTGATGGAGATTTTCGATCCGAAGCGGGATACGGCGATCATCGGGATTTTCAACGTCGCTGGTGGGCTGGGTGCACTGGCGATGCCGCCGCTTGGAACCGGGAGCGTCGCCTACACCGGCAGTTACACCGTTGCGCTGGCGCTGACCGTCGTCGTCGTCGCCGTTGGCTTCTGGCTGGTCGCACTCGGGACGCGGATCTGAGAGGGGTTCTCGTCGCCAGCCGGCTGTGTCTACCGGGACGTGACGGGGCCGTGAATCGGTTTCAGTATGGGAATCTATGAATCGCTACGAGAATTCCTCTGAGTACGCTTCTCAGCTGAAAACTCACTCTGCCGACCGTCTCACTCGACGGTCACACTCTTTGCCAGATTGCGCGGCTTGTCGATTGAGCGTCCCAGTTCGTTTGCAACCCAGTAGGAAAGCAACTGCAACTGGACGTTCGCGAGAATCGGCGTCAGTCGGCGGCCGGCCGCTGGCACCTCGAGAACGTGCGTCGCGTACTGCTCGACCAGTTCCGGCTGGTCGGTGACGGCGATCACTGGCGCGCCGCGGGCTTCGACCTCTTTGACGTTGCCGAGCGTCTTGGCTGCGTTCGGCCCCGTGATCAGCGCGAATACGGGCGTCTCCTCGGTCACGAGCGCCAGCGGCCCGTGTTTCAACTCGCCGGCGGCAAAGCCCTCCGCGTGTTTGTACGTGATCTCTTTCATCTTGAGCGCGCCCTCGAGCGCGACGGGCGCGTTGTAGCCCCGGCCGATGAAGAAGTACGCGTCGGCGTCGACATACGTACTCGCAATCTCACGCACTGCCGACTCGTCTAACACCTGCTGGAGCTGGTCAGGGAGTCGGCGGAGTCGCCTGATGAGTTCGGACGAGTGCGTCTCGGAGAGGACGCCCGAGAGCATCGCGAGGGCGGCTTGCTGGCTCACGAACGTTTTGGTCGCGGCGACGCCGATCTCCGGGCCGGCACGGATGTACATGACATAGTTGCACTCGCGGGCGGCCGAACTGCCGACGACGTTGGTCAGCGCGAGCGTGGTCGCGCCGGCTTGGTTCGCTCCACGCAGTGCCGACATCGTATCTGCCGTCTCGCCGCTTTGGGTGACGCCGACGACGAGCGTCTCGTCGGTAATCGGAATCGAGCGCGCGTCGTACTCGCTCGCGAGGAAACACTGGGCCGGAATGCCCTGCTCGCGAAGTAATCGCGCGCCATACAGCGCCGCGTGATAGGAGGTTCCGCAGGCGACGAACTGGACCGGTCCCCGCCGCTCGAGGTCGGCGAGTTCATCGACGGTAATCGTCCGCTCGAGTTCGGAGACGCGCTCGCGGAGACACTGGCGAAGCGCCAGTGGCTGCTCGTTGATCTCTTTGAGCATGTAGTGGTCATACCCCGACTTGCCGGCGTCTTCGGGATCCCACGCGACGGTGTCGACTGCCATCTCGACGACCGCTCCCTCGCGATCCGTGACGACGATTTCGTCCGGCGTCATGCGAGCGAACTGCCCGTCCTCGAGGTAGATGACGCGATCCGTATACTCGAGAAATGCGGGGACGTCGCTGCCTAGATAGTGGCCGTCGTCGCCGAGTCCAAGCACCAGTGGCGACTCATGGCGAGCCGCATAGATCGTCTCTGAGTCCTGAAACACGGCTGCGACGGCGTAACTACCCTCGAGGCGGCTGACTGCCTCTCGAAACGCCTGTTCGGGGTTGGCTCCGTCTGCGAGTGCATCCTCGATGAGATGCGGAATGACCTCGGTGTCCGTCTCGCTCTGAAACGTGTGGCCGTCGTCCTCAAGTGTCGTCCGAATGTCCTGGTAGTTCTCGATAATGCCGTTGTGAACGACCGCAACCTGATCTGTACAATCAGTGTGGGGATGGGCGTTTTCGTCTGAGGGTGGCCCGTGGGTACTCCAGCGCGTGTGGCCGATTCCCGCGAGTCCGTCGATGCCCGTTTCGGGCAGTGCATCCTCGAGTGCCGAGACCTCGCCTTCGCGTTTTTCGACCGAGAGCGAGTCGTTGGCAATCGCGACGCCTGCAGAGTCGTAGCCCCGGTACTCGAGGTTCGACAGCCCCGACATGAGCACCTCGAGAACGTCGTTCTCAGAGCCGGTGTAGCCGATAATTCCACACATTAGGATCGAACCTCTGTGTCTTCGGCGATGGTTCCGTGGACGGTGGCTCCGGCTTCGACGGAGACATCCGGGCCGATGACGGCCCCTGGCACGTACGTGCTTCCACCTCGGTCCATGACACGATCACCGAGCAGCGCACACAGTCGCTCACCCTCGAAGATGCGGTCGCCAACGCGAACGTCGCCGGGGCCGCCCGGAATCGCCGTGCCGTTGCCAATCGTGACGCCAACGCCGGTCACGCAGTCGATAACCGTCGCGTTGGCACCGATTCGCGTATCCGAGTCGATCACGCTTCGTTCGACGACCGCGTTCGAGCCGACGGTCGCATTCTCGCCGAGACAGGTAAACGGCCCGACGACGGCACCCGCCCCAACCTCGCAGTCGGGGGCGATAACAACCGGATCGCGAATCACGGCCGACTCGTGAACCGTTGCCGTCTCAGCGACCGGCGCGGCTCGCTTCTCGTCGACGACACCGCTCTCGAGCAGTTCGAAGGAGACGTCGAGCAGATCCCACGGGTAGGTCGCATCGACCCACACACCGTCTGAAACCGTTCCTCGCACGGGTTCGCCGTGGTCGAGGAGTTCGGCGATGCCGTCGGTCAACGACTGTTCGCCCGCTCGAGACTCGGCGTCGCGAATCGCCTCGAAAATCTCGGATTCGAAGACGTAGACGCCCGCGTTGAGTCGATAGCTCCGGTCGTCGTCCGGGTTTTCGACGACTGCGGTAACCGTCTCGTCCTCGAGGACGACGCCGCCGTAGGGGTCGAGGTCCATCCGGTTGAGGACGCCGAGTGTCGCGACCGCATTGTCGCCGTCGTGGGCCTCGAGGACGTCTTCGATGATCGCACTCTCGACGAACTGGTCGCCGTTGACGACGAGCATCGGTCCCTCAACGGTTCCATCCGCAGCCAGCAGGGCGTGGCCGCTGCCGAACTGGTGGTCCTGTGTGACGTAGGTCAGCGGAATGTTGCGGTAGGTCGACCCGAAGTGTGACTGCACGCGTTGGCGTTTGTAGCCGACGACAACGGTGATGTCCGTCACGCCCGCCTCGATCAACTGATCAAAGACGTGCTCGAGGATCGGCGTCGTTGCAGCCGGTAACAGCGGCTTTGGCCGATAGTGCGTGAGCGGGCGAAGGCGAGACCCCTCGCCTCCCGCAAGAACGACAGCAGAGATCGAATCCATATACGAATTGAGAGGTGACAAACCCTTAGAACCACTGGTTCAACGGAATTTCGATATGTCTCGAGAAAATTCCACTCAGAATAGTTTGCATTATTACGGGTCTGTTTTGGCGGGGACTGCGCTGCGTTGCCAGCACTGGGGCTGCCCCGAGTGCTCGAGCGGACAGGTACAATGATTCTTGACCTAGCCGAACGGTTATTGCCAGCGTCCGACATGCTGTCTGTATGAGTCGTCTGCCCTCTCCGTTCACTCTCGATGGTCTCGAGGCGGCGCTGGCCCTAGGAGTCGTCAGTATTGCGGTGGTGTTTCTCGTCCAGCCCTCGGGACGTATCGGATGGACACTCAGCGAACTTCTCGTCCCCGTTGTGGTCATCGGGACTCCAGGAGTGTTCGCGCTATGGGTTCTGGTCGGTGTGCTGGCACATGGCTATCGACTCGGCTCGTCACTGGTGACCGACACAAATCGACGGCGTGCGGGTGACGCAACGACGCTTGCGCTCCTCACGTCACTTGTCTTCGGTGTACTTTCGCTCACGACACTCTGGCTGGTCGTGGGCAGTATCTACATTCTCGCCGCCGGGATTGGCGGTGTCTTTCTCGCACCGGTGTTCGCAGTGTTCATCGGTGCCCTACTTGCAGTTCTCGTCCTCCTTCGACAGGGACTCAGCCGCGTTGTCGACAGCCAGTCACTCTCAGCGAGTCGCTGGTCGGTTCGCACGTAACAGTCCGTCGATCAGGAGTGTTCCTGTGAAATCGGATCGAAATCATCGACCGGAATCACAGAGTAATCAACCGTCAGCGCATCCTGTGTTGCACGGATTTTCCCGACAAACGTCGAGATATCCTCGAGTTCGCCCTCGAGGACGAACAGTTCCATGCAGTAGTGGTCGCCAACGTGGCTGTGGAAGTTCGAGGCGACGAGGTTTTCGTGTTCGTGACGCAGGTGCATCATCCGCTCTTCGACGCTCGTGGTCTCGTAGTCGAACAAAATCGTGACGAGTCCCATGAGGTCGCGCTCCTCGAGTCGCGTATCTTCGAACTCGCCGAGGAGATTCCGAGAGGCCTCTCGGACGACTTCGCTACGGCCGGTGTAGCCATGCTCGTCGGCGAACTGGTCGAGTCGCTCGAGAAGTTCGTCGGGCATCGAGACGCTTACAACTGCCATATAATAACTCGACCGCCGTTGAGTATTAAGGTTTATCATCGTCAGCACTCGCTGTCGTCAGTAAACACGCGATAGTGGCAATTACAACGAATGACACACTGACTTGCAGTGGCCACTCCACCTCGTCGGTCCAGCCAGCAGCGACCCCGACTGTTTTGCGAGTTCAGGGAGAGAACAGTGTATGTACCTTCCCGAGCAGGCGTGGCCGGATTTGACCGAGTACGTCGAAACCGAATCGCTTGCGGTCATCCCAATTGGCTCGACCGAACAACACGGCCCGCACCTTCCAGAAGGAACTGATCACCTGATCGCCGAAGCGCTGGCTCGAGCAGCCACAGACCGGACTGACGTGCTCTGTACGCCGCCACTCCGGATCGGCGTCAGTTCTCACCACCGACAGTTTCCCGGCACGATGTGGGTCGAGCCGCCGGTGTTTCGCGACTTCGTCGAGAGCGTCTCGCGGAACCTTACCTATCACGGCATCGACCGCATCGTCTACGTCAACGCCCACGGCGGCAACGTCGCCCATCTCCGCGAGGTTGGCAAACGGCTCCACGATGATGAGACTGCCTACGCCCTCGAGTGGATGTGGGACGAGTCGATTCCCGACCTACTCGAGGAAGTCTTCGAGACGCCCGGTCCCCACGGCGGTCCCAAGGAGACAGCGATGATCATGCACATCGCTGAAGAACTTGTCCATGAGGATCGGCTCGAGGCGGCTCGTGATGGCGGAGCCGTCTTCGATTTCGACGCTGAACGCGTCCACGGCTCGACGACGTTCTACGACACGATTGACAACAGTCAAAACGGCGTTTTCGGCGATCAAACGGAGGCCACGGCCGAAATCGGCGAGGAACTGTTCGAGGCCGCGACAGACCAACTCGTTGCGCTGCTCGAGTGGCTCGATGCTCAACCCCTCGAGGCACTCATGCCACAGCCTCGAGTGACGAGCCACGACGACGGACACGCTAGATAGTCGGCGACGTAATCGGCGCGTGAGTGTGTTCTCTCTCCGTTGCCCTCGAAAATAACACTGATACGTGCGAACGCGGGACTTATGCGTTCGACCACCGTTTCCCCTGCAATGAGCGAACGGGCAGAATCGACCGACTCGACATTCTGGACTGCCGGGGAGGACCATGGTGGACTCGCTGGCTACCGAGCGCTCGTCGAGTTGGTTGATGGCGGCGTCGTTCAATGCAGTGCTGATGGCCGCCTGGTCGCGCTCGACGAGACCTTTCTCGAGTTGACGACCGACGCTCGTGAGCGCCTGCTGGGAGAACCGGTCAGTGCCGTCTTCGACTCTCGACGCGATGGTGAAGCCGGCAGCGACTCCACAGTTTCCCACTCGAGCGAGTTCCCGTCTGACTTTCTCGCCGACGACACAACCGACACGGAACCGATTCCGATCGATGTTCGGACGGCTGACGGAGACCGGATTCCGTGTACCATCCGGCTGAAACGCTTTTCTGCTGCGGACGACGATGACCCGAACTATTTCGTCGGCATCGTCGATCCAGTCGAATCAGCGCACACCGACGAACAGCCGGACCAGTCGCTGGCTATTGCCCAGTCACCCCTCTCGTCCGTTCTCGAGGAAGCCGATGTCGGCGTCTTCGTGCTCGATTCGAACGTCGACATCGCCTGGATCAACGAGACGGCAGAACGCTACTTCGGCCTCGAGCGGTCAGCCGTTATCGGCCGGGACAAACGCGCTGTTATCGCAGCGCAACTCGAGGACCGGATCGCCGACTTTTCGACGTTTCGAGACACTGTCACCGCGACCTACGACGATAACACCTACGTCGAACAGTTCGAGTGCCGGGTCCTCCCCGGTGACGACCGAGAGCCACGCTGGCTCGAGCACCGGAGCCACCCGATTGAGTCCGGCCCGTACGCGGGCGGGCGAATCGAACTCTACTACGACGTGACCGACCGCCGTCGCCGGACCTACCAGTTGCGCCGGCTCAACGAGGCCGTCACCGACTGGCTCGAGGCGACTTCTGAGGTGGATGCAGCCGAACGCGCCTGTCACAGCCTGCGAGACGTCCTTGATCTCGAGGTCAACGGTGTCTTTCGCTACGACCCAGACGCTCAGGCGCTGTCTCCGATTGCAATCTCGGAGCCGGGGAAAGCACTGTTCGACGAGCCGCCGACGTTCGAACGCGGCGAGGGAATCGCCTGGCGCGTCTACGAAAGCGGAACACCGGAAATCTACGATGACGTCAGATCTGATCCGGACGTCTACAATCTCGAGACACGGATCCGAAGCGAGATTATCCTCCCAATCGGTGAGTACGGCATCATCATCGCCGGCTCGGAACAGCCGGGTGCGTTCGACCGCGGCGATCTCTCGTTGCTCAAAATCGCCGCCTCGAGCCTCGAGTCGACGTTTAACCGCATCGAAAACGAACGCCAACTCGAGCGCGAACGCGGCCAGATGGAGAAACTCCTCCGAACTGCGCCAGTCGCAATCGCCGTGACGGACGCCGATGGCGAGATTGTACGGGCGAATCGACACGCCACGGATCTGCCTGGCTTTCCGACACAACAGGCCGTCAACAGTGAGGAGACGCCGACGCTGTACGATGCAGACGGCGACCCGCTCCCGCCTGAGCGCACGCCGGCGGCTCGCGCACTGGCACGCGGCGAGCCAGTCATCGACGTCGAAATCGCAGCCGAGGACGCAACTGGCGAGCGGACGTGGTTCATCGTCAACGCCGCGCCCATCTTCGACGCCGAGGGGGCCGTCGAACGCGTGATTACCGTCGGCGAAGACATCACGAAACTCAAAACACACCAGCGGCAACTCGAGCGCCGAAAGAGCGAACTCGAGACTGAACTGAGCGAGATTCTGGGTCGTATCTCGGATGCGTTTTACGCACTTGATGAGGACTGTCGGTTCACCCACGTCAACGACCGAGCTGGGGCGCTGTTACAGCGCTCGCCGGACGAACTGCGTGGTCGCCATCTCAGTGAGGTCTACGACGAATCGTCGGATACCGAGAGCGACGCCGACCGCATTCAACAACAGTTCCACGATGCGTTGACGTCCCAGGAACGGGTAAGCTTCGAATCGTACGATGCGACGGCAGACGCCTGGCTCGAGTTCAACGCGTATCCCTCTGAAACCGGCCTCTCGGTCTACTTTCGGGACGTCACTGAGCGGAAAACATACGAACGCCAACTCGAGGCCTCGAACGAGCGCTTAGAGCAGTTTGCCTACGCCGCCAGTCACGACTTACAAGAGCCGTTACGGATGGTCTCGAGCTACCTGCGCTTGATCGAGCAGCGCTACGGCGATGATCTCGATGCGGACGGCGTGGAGTTCCTCGAGTATGCAACCGACGGCGCAGATCGAATGCGTGCGATGATCGACGGACTACTTACCTACTCGCGCGTCGAAACGCAGGGTAATTCACTCGAGCCGGTCGACCTCGAGCAGGTACTTGCAGACGTCAGAGAAGACATGCAGTTCCGAATTGCTGAAACCAATGCCGAGGTGAGAACGAGTTCGTTGCCGACAGTCCGTGGCGACTCGGATCAGCTTCGGCAGGTGTTTCAGAACTTGCTGTCGAACGCAATCGAATACAGCGGCGACGAGCCGCCAAAAATCGACATCTCGAGTGAGCGCGTTGGCTCGGAGTGGCACCTCGCTGTTACTGACCACGGAATCGGTATCGAGAGCGACGATACAGAGCGCGTATTCGAGGTGTTCCAGCGACTGCATAGTCGAGACACACACGATGGGACAGGGATCGGACTCGCGGTCTGCAAGCGGATTGTCGAACGTCATGGGGGTGAGATCGGGATCGATACCGAACCCGGCGTGGGGACGACGATTTCGTTGACGCTGCCTGCAGTCGAGAGCGACGCAGGCCAGGAGTAGCGGCGGGATTGGATGCCACCAACAGCTATATACTCCCCCAGGGACACCTCTCGCCAAGGCAGTGACCGCCGTGATCCAGTCAATCGTCCGTTCGGATCGACTTCTACTCGCCGTCTCGTTCGCCTGTTTCGCCGTTGCCGGCGTCGCAACCGGTACCGCCGAGGCGCTCTCCCCAGGACAGACAGTAACAGCGACGGCGCTTGCCGTCATCGCCGTCTACTGTCTCGCTCAATACGCGAACCGAGTCTCTCGCCGGACACTCGCACACCTCTCGGTTGCGTTCTGGGTCGGCTTTCTCGGCATCTCCGGACTCCACCTCATCGGCCTCGAGGCAGTCGGGAGCGCCATGCCCGGTTCGAGCGCCGTGCTTGTCGCCTCGTTGACGGCGATCACCTGGGCAACCTTCCTGACCGCCTGCGGGGCAACGACGTTCCTCGGGTTCCGTGAATACGGTGCCTCGAGTGGGCATGCAGCCGAAGAACAGGTACTCGAGGGCGACACCTCGGATTACTCGACGCGATAACTCACGGCGATTCCTTCTCCCACTGGGAGCACGACCGTCTCGAAGGCCGGATCTTCGGTGACGCGCTCGAGATAGTCGGCGATCCCGCGCGTGTATTTGTTCGCATCGTCAGCGACCGTCTCATCGCCCTCCGCGAGTGCGAGCAGTTTGTCGAACTCGAGCGGCCCGGCAGCGATTGCGTTATCCGCGACGACGACGCCGCCAACAGGGACCTTCTCGCGGACGGCGTCGAACGCCTCGACGTAGCGGTGTTTCTGGTGGTCGATCAACACCGTCTCGAAGGGGCCGTCGTAGCGCTCGATTGCCTCGAGTGCGTCACCCAGTTCGTACTGCGCGATGTCGTCGTAGCCACCCTCGGCCATGTACTCGCGGGCCATCTCGAGTTCGTCTTCGTCGACTTCGGTGAGGACGATCTCGCCGTCGTCAGGAAGCGCGCCTGCGAACCAGTACGCCGAGTAGCCATAGCCGGAACCGAACTCGAACACGCGCTCGGCGTTGCTGAGTCGGGCGAGTAATCGAAGGACGCCACCGACCTCAGGGCCGACGTGGGGAAAGCCCTCCTGTTCGGCGTAGGCGTCCATCTCCGCGAGCGTCTCGTCGGTGTCCGGACCAACTGTACGAACGAAGCGAGTGATCTCGTCGCTGAGTACCTCGACCATACGGCTCCCTTCGACGCCGATCACATAGAACTGCGGGACGAGGAACGTCGAGGCCACTTTTTTGCCGCTCGAACCCATCAGTTCTCCCAAATGTCTGCTGATGATCCATCCGCGAACGCAGATCGAAATCCAATCGCAGAGGTCGTCGATAACCTGATCTATGAACCGACGCAGGTCCACGAGCACGGGATCGATCTAACGGCGAGTGCGATCTACGAAGTCGCCGCACCGGGGCGACTCGACTTCGGCGGCGACGAACTCGTAGACGCCGACTTAGAGCCGGTCGAGACCGAACTCCACAACCCTGACGACGAGTTCGGCTGGTGGTCACTCGAGGGTGGCCAGTACGTGATCCAGCACAACGAGTTTCTGACGGACCCCGACATGGCGCTATTGCTCCAGCCGCGAAACGAACTCCTCGCGCGCGGTGGCTCCCATCCGTCGGTACAGGTCGGCTCGCACCTGCCGCTGGTGCCACTGACCGTTCCAGACGGTGGCCTCGAGATCAAAGAGAACGCGCGGGTGTCGACGCTGGTGGCACTGGGTCGGACAGAGTAACACGAAAGGGGTGGACGAGGCCGAGGTGAGTGGCGGAGTGGGTGCGGACACGGCTGAACACTCGTTCCCGGGACGAGCGTTCGCGGTGGCCGGAGACGCGCTTTGTTGCCGGCGAGACGTGAAAAGCGCCTTGTACCGGCGTCTGTACACACACGCTACCCAACTAAAAAGTCAGCGGTCGCCTGATGCGATTGCTGGCAGTACAGTCAGGTCCGTTCACATGAGGCGCTCGCAGTTTCCTCACAAGCGTCGGTCCCGAAGGGCTGGAAACTCCTCGCGAACGTCTGTGACTGTTTCGGGCTCGATATCGGCAGTGACGAGCGCGGGGTCGTCACCGCTCGAGGCGAGTGTCACGCCCCAGGGATCGGAGACGGTTGACCGACCGAGCAGCGTCGTGTCGCCGTCGTCTGTCGAAAACGTTCCCGACCCGTTGATCGTCGCGACGTAGCATTGGTTTTCGATTGCCCGCGCTCTCGAGAGCGTCTCCCAGTGTTCGATGCGCGGATAGGGCCACGCGCTCGGGACGAGTATGAGTTCGGCACCGGCGTCGACCAGTCGACGATAGAGTTCCGGAAAGCGAAGGTCGTAGCAAGTCGTTACACCGACCGTGACGCCACCAATTGTTGCCGTCTCAAGGCGCTCACCGGGAACGAGCAGGTCCGATTCGGCGGAGTCGTAGCCAAAGAGATGGTGTTTGCGGTAGACGAGTTGTCGCGTGCCATCGGCATCAAAGAGCACAGCAGTGTTCGCGAGGCCTTCGGAGGCTGGCGTTGGAACGCTCTCGGTCGCCGCGAGGTCTTCGACGACGGTACCCGCAAGAAGCGCCACGTCGTGCGCGTCGGCAGCCTCTTGCAGACGCGTCAGCGTCTCGCCCTCGAGCGGTTCAGCACTCGCGTCGTACTGGTCGAACGCGAAGTAGCCGACCGTGAACAACTCCGGCAGCGCAACGAGATCGACGCCGCGGGTTGCCGCCTCGGCAATCGCCTCGAGCGCCCGCTCGAGGGTTCGCTCCTCAGCCCCAGCCTCGACCTGTAGCTGGGCGAGTCCAATCGTCAGTGTGGCGTCCGTTTGGGTCGGATCTGTGGTTGGGGGCATCGTCAGCACCTACGTCGTCTGGACCTCCCGCTCGAGCGCTCGGCGCAGGTTCTCGAGTTCGTCGTCGAGATTGCGCTTGAAGTACTTCTCGACCCCGGGGAGTTTTCCGTCGACGATGAAGCGATTCTCGAGGCGCGTGCCCGTTTCTGTCGGCACGATTGTGTGCTCGCCGGTCACCTGCATGGCCGTTGCCTTGCCGACGAATTTGACGTATTCAGGCTCGGTTCGCGTGACGTCTTCAGTTTCGACGGTGACCGTCCGTCGGACCAATGGGATCGGCAGTTCAACGTCCCAGGTAACCTTCCGTCCAGCCGAGTCCGTGACGCGATAGTCTTGGACGACGCTAATCGCTCGAGCGCGATTTTCGGGGTCCGCGATAAACTCCCAGACGCGCTCGGGCGACGCCGACAACTCGAACGAACGCTCGACCCGTACAGTCATGGGGCTAACTCGGAGATTCTCGGGTAAAAAGGCCGTGGACCGTTGCCGCTCGAGGACCGATCAACTAACGGTGACTTTCCACGTCGTCGACCGGGCGCGTCCCCATTTTTCAATATCGACGTCCTCGGATTTCTCCGCAAGATGGGGCAGTCGTGCTCCAACCTGTTTCGACGAAAGTCCAATCGCCGCCGCGATATTCTTCGCCCGGAAGTACTGTTCGCCTCGGGCGGCACTCTCACGGAGGTGCGAAAGGATCCGCTTTTCTTCGTCGGAATAGTCAGTCATCGTCCGTACCGAATGATACGCACTCGTCGGTCTTAACAGTATTGCGTGACTGCATGAGACGGTCTGACGTCCCATCGCATCTCAGCGGTGCCTCGAGAACAACTCCGGTTAGCCCCAGAGGTGAATCGCAACGATTGCGATTGCGCTAAAGACCATTGCCGCGCCAAAGCCTGCTGCACCCTCGAGATCCGAAGCTCCAGTGATCATCAACACTGCCCCAACTGCGACGACGGCCGCACAAGCAAGGGCGACGCCGACCCCTTTGTCCGTCCCTGCGTTCGTTTCGGTAGCCATACTCGAGGGTTGTGAGTGGTGTCTCTTAAACGCACTTATTCAGGCGAAGCGACTGGACCACCTGCTCGAGGCAACTCAGTTGATCGTCGTGTGCTCGGACTCTTCGTTCAGCGCCAGATTCGCCGCGATTTCAGCGTTTCGCATCGCGTACTGGGCTGTCTGCTCGAGGCTGACGAGGACTTCTCGAACGCGAAGCAGGTCTTCGTTTGGCATCTCGGGGAGGCCATTGAGGATTTCGTCTTCGCGCTCGGTAATTTCGTGGAACAGTCCGCGGACGTGATTCGATTTATCGTAATCACGTTCGACGGCCGCTTCGACCGAAACGGTCGTAATTTCGTCGACCAGTTCGTTCATCTCGCGAATATCGCGCATCACGGAACTGTCGACGTCGATATCGTGATCCTCGGCTTCGATGACGATTTCGGCGATGTCCTCGCCGTTGTCCGCAGTCAACTCGAGGTTCTTCGCGATTGAACGGTAGCCAATCAGTGGGAAGCCGCTATCGAGACCGACAGCCCGCGCGAGATTCGGGTTCTGGTAGGCCGTAAAGATCAGGCGCAACAGGAGGACGAAGATCTTGTTCGCCTGTCGCTCGCGGTTGAGCGCTCGCTGTGCGAGGTCAGGATTGCCGTGAGCAAGGGCCTTGATTCCCTCGCCACGCATCGTCTGGCCGGTTCGCTCGAGGCGCTCGAGAAGGTTATCGAGGGTGAAGTCCTCGGGGTCGACCGAACAGCGGATAGCGATGCTTTCGGGTGTTTCCTCAATCACACCGAGGCCCATTAGTTGGGTCTCGGCCCGGTAGACGGCGTTGATGTGTTCGGATGAGAGGGCACCCTCTTTGCGTTCGATCCGGATGACGCGTCGGCCGAGGACGTACTGGGCGACGATTGCCCGCTCGACCGCATCGGCACTGAGATCGTCGGCGTGGATGATCGCTTCCGTTTCCTCAGAGCTGGCGGATTCGGGCATGACCGTCAGCGTTCCCTTGCCACTGGTTCGCAGCGAGACTTCATCGCCTTTCTCGACATCGTGCTCGGATGCCCACTCGGCGGGGAGCGTCATCGCAAGCGTGGACGGACCGAGGCGCTGCACTTTCCGGGTTTCCATACGCTTCCGTATGCGACACCCGACCTTAATCTTGACTATATGGCCATTATTTCTCGGGGCCGTCGTAATATGCTTGAATCCAATCCGCTCATACCGGAATACCTTATATAATCTCTGTGAACAGGTGTCGAACCAGTCGATTCGATTCAGACGACCTGAATAAGCCGTGTCGTGAACCGGCCCGTCCGGACGCGAATCCAACCCCGAAGCTCATCATCAATCGTCGCATCGTCCGTATCGACGTGCAAGGCATCGATGCCGTCGAGTTTCGTCTCCGAGGCGACGACCTGGATGTCGTCAGCCTGCTCGAGGACGGCTGGCGAAAGTTGGTGGTTGCCACGCCCGAAGATGAACCCCTGCCCGCCGATTGGCGAGACGACGACCGTTACGTCTGCGTCTCGGTCGGCGAGCACCTCGAGAATGTCTGCTTCGGCGGCGTCACGAGCGAGCACGTCGCCGTCGTGCCAGATGTCGATCCCGAGCGGAGAGGGCTCGATCTCGAGTTCGGATTCGATTGCGCCGACGGTGCTTCCGGGGCCGAAGATGTAGATCCGATCGGAGTCGATTTCACGGGCGAACCCCGAGGCGAGCGAGTCGACGCTCCCGCTTGCGAGTTGCTTGCTCGACTGGAGTGCAGGGGCGACGGGAACGGGGACAATCGCCCGGAGTTCACTTCGGACCTCACCCTCGCGATAGGCATCCTCGTCGATGTCATTGACTTCGCGGAACTCGATACGCTCGAACTCGGCGGCGACCCGCCCGGCATCGGCCGGCGTGACGGCGAACACAGACGAGTAGATTTTGACGCCCGCTGGCACGCCCAGCATCGGCGTTCGCTCGTGTTCGTTCTCGTCGCCTGTGTGCTCGCCTTCGACCGCCTCGAGCACGCCTGCAACGTCGACTGCCGTCCCGTCGCCGCCGACGAACAGGACGAGATCGACGCCAGCCTCGAGGAAGGCGCGAACGGCTGCTCGTGTGTCTTCGGCGGTGGTTTCCGCGCCGTCGCTCGTCGACGCTGACTCCTCGCGAGTAGCAGCGTCGCCAGCAGCTGTGACGACTTTCGGCTCGAAACCCGCGTCTCGAGCCGCCTCCTCGCCCATGGTGTCAGCCGCAGTGTAGAGCGTACAGTCGGGTGCGTGACGACGGAGTGACTCGAGTGCGTCACGGGCTCGAGCCGGTGCGCGTGGCTGTGCACCGCGTTCGCGTGCTTCCTCGAGTTTGCCGTCGGTTCCTTTCAGGCCGACGCGACCGCCCATGCCCGCGATTGGATTGACGACGACGCCCACGTCCATACACTGTCTCGGGGAGCATGCCCAAAAGGTGCCCCGGTGTCCGCCAGCAGTTACAGCCATGTTTCTGAACAATTAAGAGGTCCCGGGACGGACCGCCGGGTATGACCGAACTACCACACGCCGTACTCGAGACGACACTGCCAATGGACATCGCCGGCTGGGGAACCCTGGCACTGAGCCTGCTCGTCGCAGTCGTCTGGCTCGTCTACCTCTACCGTTGACATCCTCCCCGCGCTGAAGCGCGAGGATTCCCGACCGCATTGGGATATTGTGGTTTACGACGTGACCCGTTCTTGAGGCGCGAATGCGCCAGTTTCCTTGTCAAACAGGTACGTCGATGGCTGTGCCAACCAGCCGTTACTCCTATCTCCCCCATCGAAGGCAAGATTCGGAGATACTTTTTGTCGAATGTTCTCAGCACCGTTCACATCAGCGTTCGCCACCGTCCCGCAGTCATCGCACACGTACAACCCGCGTTCAACACGGTTCGCGTCACGCTTTCGTCCACAGCACGAACACGACTTTGACGTATCACGCTCAGATACCTCCTCAACCGTGATGCCTTCCATCTTGGCCTTATATTCGAGCAGATTGGTGAACCGGTCGAATGCCCACGAGTGCAAGTCAAGGTTGCCGTGTGTGCCCCAGTTCTTCGACTTGCCGTTTTCCTCGTCCTCGCGGACACCGGAGAGATCGCCCACCACGATGGTTCCCACTCCCTCGTCCACACATCGTTCAACGATGTGTTTTGAGAGTGTGTGGAAGTAGTGTGTGCGACGCTCCGATTTCTTGTGGCTCAATCGCGTGGCTTGCTTGGAGTCGGAGTCGTCACACTGAGCGAGTCGCTTGCTGAAGTAGTAGTCGTCTTGCTTCAGGGAGTTGAGTGGGTACAGTTCACTGTGGCCGTCCTCGTAGGCGAGCGCGGCGAAGTTGTTGATACCGAGATCAACACCGACGGTCTTCTCGCCGCGAGAGTCGGCCACCTCAATCTCGACGTTGCACACGAAGTGCAACTCCCACTCCTCGCCAGTCCAGACGGCCCGCACTTGCTGGACGTTCTCCACGGCAGAGAGGTCAACATCGGGCTGCGTCTGGTACTCACAGAGGATGAAGTCCGACCAGTAGTCCTTGAGGTTTGAGCCTTGGGAGAGTCGAACACGGTTGTACTGGGTGTCGAGTTTGAAGCCAGCGGCTTTGAACGTGACCGTGCTTCGTGGGTGGTCGTCACCGTGTTTGCGGTAGCCGGGCGAGTTTGCTCGTGTGTCTCCGTTGCGTCGTTTGCCGTACCAGCCGTTGAACGCCTCAGCGAGTTCTTGAAGGACTCGCTGACTTGACTGAGAATGCAGGTCATCGTAGCGTTCGTGACTCTTGAGGTAGGCGGTGAGTTCGTCGTGTTCTGGGATATAGTCGATTTCATCCCAGACTCGACTGCACGTCCACCGTCCGACGTTCCAGAGTTTACTGGCAGCGAACCCGAGCGAATCGAGGTCGTCAGACACCTGTGGCTGGTTCCTGATGGAAGCAGTGTAGGTGCGCGTAACGACCTGTTTCGCCATACGTAATCTATGTTGGCAAACCTACTTGAAGGCATGGATTATCCAGCGTGGAATATCCTGCCGTGGCATGAACGGTGGTTTGTGAAGGGGAGTGTCGGATTCATCCCCGCCCTGAAGGGACGGGGCTTTCTCCTTGACTCTCCGTAAGACCTGCTCTCACCCGACTCGAGCCGCCTCTCACGCCGTCTCGACGTGCTCGCGAAGCCATGCGGCTGCAGCCTCGGCTATCTCCTCGTCGGTGCTTTCGACCGTGAGTCGAACAGACTCGCCGGGATAGCTCCCGACAGAGACATCGAACCGGTCCTGAACCTCTGCAAGACGGTCGAGTAGTGCACTTTCGGGTTCGTCAGCGACGACTTCCACCAAATGAGTCGTCGTCCCCGAAAACTCCGATTTGATCGACTCGAACATCGCCCGCATCTCCGTCGGAACACCAGGAAGGACGTACACGCCCTCGAGCGTTGCGCCCGGTGCGACGCCAACGTCATTGTGCAGGGCTCGCGCGCCCTCCGGGAGTGCCGCTGTGCCCTCCGTCAATTCCGCACGCGAGTAGCCATCTTCCTCGAGCCAGGCGAGCGCTTCCTCGTGCTCCTCGAGTGAGCGCCCAAGTGCGGCGGCGATGCCCGCCATGGTCACGTCGTCGTGAGTTGGCCCGAGTCCGCCCGTGACGATGACAGCGTCGTACTCGGCGCGATACTCGTTGACGACGCGGGCGATAGCTGCGATACGATCAGGCACGGTCGTGACCCGCTCGACAGTGGCTCCACGGTCGGCGAGGCGTTCACAGAGCCAGGTGGCGTTCGTGTCCGTGGTGCGCCCGGCAAGCAGTTCGTCTCCGACGGTGACGACCGCGACGTTCATAGACTGGCGTTAGGGCGTGAGCCTCAAAACGATATCTACAGCAGTAACCAGACTCGAGCGTTCGTCACTCGTCTTTCTTTAGTCCAGACGTGGTCGCTCGAGTATGGCTCACGTCAGCGGCCCTCGCGGCCGAACCGTCCACCTCGCTGTGGTCCTCGTCACCGCTGTTGCGTTCGTCTCCATCGCGACAGGACTCGCAGCGATGGTCACCGATCCGACGCTCGAGACTGGCTTCCACACGCCGACACTCGCGACTGCGACCGGTTTTAGCGGCGTCCTCGTCGGCTTTGCGCTCCTCGGTGCGAGCTGGGGAATGCGCCGTGGCTTTCGGGTTGCCTACCTCGCTGCAATCGTCCTTGTCGTTCTCGCGGCGACACACGGCATCGTCCAGACGCGGCTCCTGTCGATTCCACTCGTTGTGTTCTCTCTCGTCGTCACCGGGTTGCTCGTCCGCTGGCGCACTGAAACGCCGTTTACGCGCTCGGTTACACTGACGGAGTCACAGATCGGTGCGGTGCTTGCGGTCGGCAGCGTGGTCTGTTACGGAACCATTGGCTCATACGTCCTCAGAGCTGATTTCGAGGGTGTCGACTCGCTCATCGACGGCCTGTACTTTACGCTCGTCACGGCGAGCACCGTTGGCTACGGCGACATCCACGCGAGTACCGAGGTCGGACGGCTGTTTGCCATTTCGCTCGTATTGCTCGGCCCCGCAAGCGTCGCCGCGATTGCCGGCTCGCTTATCGGCCCCTCAATCCAGTCGTACTTTACGCGCGCCGGTGCTCGAGCCGCAAACGTTGAACGTCCGTCAAATGGCGAGCAGTTCCTCCTGATCGGCACGTCCACACCCGGAGACCAACTCGTCTCCTCGCTCTCGAGGCAGGCGTCTCTCACTGTTGTCACCGCGGACGAGGACTGGGCAACCCAACTCGAGGCCGATGGCATCGACGTGACCGTCGGCGACCCAACGGACGAGGGGGTCCTCGAGCAAGCGAGACCGACCGACTTAACCGCAATTGTGGTTGCGACTGACGCCGAGGAGACGCCGTACACTGTTCTCGCTGCTCGGCGACTCGACTCGAGTGTGCGTCTCGTTGCGCTCGTCGACGGCAAGCGAGAGCAAGACGTTGCGGAGTTAGGCGCGGACGTGACTATCGATCCGGCACACGTTCTCGAGTGGACGACGACCGCTGCAGCGCTCGGGACGGCGTTCGAGTCGGTCGATAAAAGAGGTGATTAGGCACGTCGTGGTTCGGCTGCTGGTGGCGTCACGTCGTCTTCGTCCATGTCGCGGCCGCTGTAGGCGACGGCGACCATGGAGATGCCGGTCATGACCAGTGCAACACCGACGACAGCGCCGATGAGCCAGGTTGCATCGACGGGGAAGCCCGACCAGAGGAACGCCGCCAGCACGAGCGAGACGGCTCCGCTTGCGGCAATCCAGCCGCGACCAGATTCGCCAGCCATCCGGAGGCTCATCCAGAGTTCCGTTGCGCCATCGACGATCAGGTACGCGATGACGAGGATGGTCAGACTCACGAGTCCGATCACGGGGTTTGCAAGCAGAATCACTCCCGCAGCGACTGAGATGGCCGCGAGTGCAAGTTGCCAGAGCCGTCCAGTCCAGTCACCAACCGTAAAGACGTGACCAGCGTGGATGAGGCCGCCGACGACGAGCGCTGCCCCGAGGATATACGTGAGTGCGATGCCAGTCGCAAACGGAACGACGAGCGCGAGCACGCCAGCAAGTGCGATGAGTCCGCCCGCGAGTGCGAGCGTTCGCCAGCCGTTTTGGATCTCTCCGGTTTCGGTTGTCGTGGGTACTGTGTCCATGATACCACCAAGTATACTATTGGACGTGTGAGTACATATACAATTCTCGCGATTTGACAGTCTGTCTACTGAACCAACCAGTCAGCCGAACCTGAAACAACATATACTCGAGTCCGTACTGGACTCAAACGCTGGCTAGCGGTTTCGGAAACGCGGGCGAAAACAGGGGGTGGATTGGCGGATACGACAACGGAAGAACAGATTCGGGACGCCGGTGGACTATGCAGCGACAGCGAAGGTCGGTATAAAGAAACACTCGATATAACCATAAGATTCAATTCATGGAATTAGATATTATTCACTTATGTCTTCGCACCGGACGGAACAAACTGAACCAAATTCACCGACGGTCCTTTCGGCACTCGGGAACAAATACAGCGCCGAAATTCTCTGTGCGGCCGGGACACCGAAATCAGCACAGACACTGAGTGAGGATATCGAAATCCCAATCGCGACCTGCTATCGCCGCATCGAGGAACTTGTGGATGCAGGGCTGTTGACCTGTGAAGGCCGACAACTCTCGGAAAAAGGCCGCCGAACGAACATCTATCGGCGAACCGTCGACGAACTCGAGGTTGACTTCTCCTCGGATCGGCCGGCGTTCTCGCAGAAACGCCGGACCGAGGCGAAAAACCAGATCCAGGACAAACTCGGGGAGTGACCGCGTCGAGAACAGCTCAGAAACGTTCTGGTGTGGGATGGGGGGCAGTTGCTGTTGGAGATCGGTGTGGGTGGGACCACAACGGCGCGTTGCGGTGACAATCGGAAACGGACTGGCAACTGTAGGAGATTGGCCCGGTGACGGGCCGGTTACGAGCGAGTTGACCGCTCGAGAGCCTGATTTTCAACACGCGAGTACTAAACGACACAGCGAGCACGCCGTGCGTTCGAATGCAAGTCGCAGTCGACCGACTCGCGGTAACGGTCATCCTTAAGTATTCTCAAGAGAATACCCGAGTATGACTCACTCGCTGGACTCCGCCAAACGTGCTGACGGCGCTGAGGCAACCGACACGCAGATCGTCGGCACCGAACGTGTCCTTCACGTTGGACGAGATCGTCCAATCCGTATCAGCACGGGCCATCGGCTGCTCCATCACGACGGCAAGTGTTCTCGACCACACGGTCACAACTACGAGGTCACCGTCGCGCTTGCCGGCGAACTTACCGCAGAGGGATGGATCGCCGACAAAGGAGATATTACCACAGTAATCGACGAGTGGGATCACATGTTCTTACTCGAGGCCGGTGATCCGCTGATCGAGGCGTTCGAAGCGGCCGGCGACGCGGACAGTCTCATCGTCCTTGAGCAGCCGCCGACGGCCGAAGTGATGAGCGTCGTCTTGGAGCGGAAACTCGAGGCTGCACTTCCCGAGACGGTCACCGACGTTGCTGTGCAGGTTACTGAAACGAGCGAACTCTGCGGAGGGAGCGGATTCTGAATGCCGGTCTCCGACTCGGCCGACGGGCACGTGGATGACGGCGACCAGGCGGCAGCCGACATCGACGGCCCCGCCCTCCCCATCAACGAACTGTTCACCTCGCTGCAGGGCGAAGGGACGCTCGCCGGCGTCCCGTCCGTCTTCGTCCGCACGAGCGGCTGTAACCTCCGTTGTTGGTTCTGTGACTCCTATCACACCTCCTGGGAACCGACTCACGCCTGGCTAGGACTCGAGGAGATCATCGCCGAAATCGAGTCCTTCGACGCCGACCACGTCGTCCTCACCGGCGGCGAACCGCTGTTGCACGAGGAAAGTGTCGCCCTGCTCGAGGCCCTCGACGACCGGGGCTATCACACGACCGTCGAGACAAACGGCACGATTGATCGCGACGCACCCATCGATCTCGCCTCAATCAGCCCCAAACTCGAGAGCAGTACGCCGACGCCAGCGCGCGCTCCGGACGGCGGGGGTGCGAGCGCAAACGGGAGCAAGAACGAGGGCGAGTGGGAACAGCGACACGAAGCCAACCGGATCGACCTCGAGGCACTCGCGGCGCTCGTCGAGGCGACCGACTTTCAGTTGAAGTTCGTCGTCACAGACGAGAGCGACATGGACGAAATCCTCGAGTTACTTGCAGATCTCCGCGACGCTGCCGACGTTCCCGTTCCCGACCAGAACGTTCTCCTGATGCCCGAGGGCGCAACTCGCGAGCGCCTCGCAGAGACACGCAATCGAACCGCCGACCTCGCCCTCGAGTACGGCTTTCGCTATACGCCGCGCCTGCACGTCGATCTCTGGAACGACGCGCCCGAGACGTAGACTGTTGAGACGACTACTGACCTACCCGACCATGACCACCGACTCCGACACCACCGACGACACCGAATCGTCCGCCGACCACCCCCGCGCCGTCGTCCTCCTCTCAGGCGGCATGGACAGCGCCACCGCCGCCTTCGAGGCCCACGAGCGCGGCTACGAGGTGTACGCCCTGCATACGTCCTACGGCCAACGCACCGAGGATCGCGAACTCGAGTGTGCGCGCCAACTCGCCGATGACGTCGATGCTGCGGACTTCCTCCAAATCGAAACCGGCCACCTCGCAGCTATCGGGGCCTCGAGTCTGACCGACGACGAACTGGACGTTTCGGACGCGGATATGGAGAGCGACGAGATTCCCACCTCGTACGTCCCGTTCAGAAACGCGAACCTGCTCGCGATGGCAGTCTCCTACGCCGAGGCCAACGACTGCGAGGCGGTGTTTATCGGCGCACACAGCGAGGACTTTTCGGGGTATCCGGACTGCCGGCCCGCCTTCTTTGAGGCGTTCGAGACCGTCGTCGACGTGGGGACGAAACCCGAGACCGACATCGCAATCGAAGCCCCGTTCGTCGAGTGGTCGAAGACCGATATCGCGGAGCGCGGCGTCGACCTCGAGGTGCCCTACGAGCATACCTGGAGTTGTTACCGCGAGAACGAGCCAGCCTGTGGCACCTGTGATGCCTGTGCGTTCCGCCTGCAGGCGTTTCAGCACATCGGCGTGCGAGATCCAATCGAGTACGCACAGCGTCCGTCGTACGTCGACGACCCCGCGTAGGTGCATGGGCTACTCAGCGACCAGCAACAGCTTCCCGACGAAATCGCCCTCCTCCGCGCGACGGTGGGCGTCTGCGACCTCCTCGAATGCGTACCGGTCGTCGATGTGGGGCTCGAGCGCACCGTTGTCGACCAGTGTTGCGATGGTCTCGAGTTCGTCGCCGATGCGTTCTTGCCGGTCGCCCAGTAGTACCGGGAGGATCACGAGCACGACGCCCAACTCGAGCGAGTTGGCGTGCATCGGTGCGAGATCTAGGTCTTGGGCAGCGCTGGACTCGGTCGTCACAACGGTCCCGAACGGCCGGACCGCCTCGAATGCGGTCTCGAGGTGGTCGTCGCCGACGGGATCGAAAACAGTATCGAAGCCGCCGCCGGTGGCGTGCTCGGTGACGTACTCCTCGACCGCCGTATCGGTGTAGTCGACGGTCACGTCTGCGCCGAGTTCTGTGGCGAGGTCGCGCTTTGCCTCGCTCGAGGCCGTCGCAGTTACGTCTGCGCCAAACCAGTCGGCGAGTTGAACACCAATGTGGCCGACACCGCCGGTCGCGCCGTAGATGAGCACCTCGTCGCCGATGTCGACCGTCGTCTTGTCGGCGAGCATCTCCCACGCGGTGAGCGCGACGACCGGGAGCGCGGCGCTGTCCGCGAGCGGAATCGAGTCGGGGGCGTGTGCGAACGTGCCCGCGTGGCCGACGACGTAGTCAGCGAGTGCACCCTGTCGACCCGCGCCGCCGGGCATGCCGTAGACCTCGTCGCCCGATTCGAACGCGTCGACGTTCTCGCCGACCGCATCGACCACGCCGGCAACGTCGCAGTGCAGCGTGGCCGGGAACTCGGGCGCGAAGTCGGGAATGTTGCCGCCACGAATCTTGTAATCGACCGGGTTGACGCTCGAGGCCACGACCTCGACGCGGATCTCGTCGGGGCCGGGGTCGGGGACCTCGACAGTACTCGCCTCAAAGACGTCCGGGTCGCCATACTCCTCGATCTGGAAGGCACGCATCTCGGAAGCCATCTCGTCTCACGATGGGGGTTCCGGCGCAGTATAGCCCGTGCTTGCGGCGGCACCTGCTGGTGCTCCGCAGAACCGGCAGCCCGCCATGCCAGCCGAAACCTGTTAGCTTCTGAGAGTAATGTTGACTATCATCGACGGTTATCGTATACGTATCGATGGCTGCCAGCCTCCTCGAGTGGGTTTGCGACGAAGACGGCGACTGGACGACGCCGACGGGTCGCCGAGGCGAACTCGTTGCACTCGTCGTCACGCTCCCCGTTGCGCTCTGGTTCGTCACCGGTCGCGACGGGTTTGCGTGGCCACAGGGCAACACGGCCTGGCTGGCCGCAACCGTCGGTCTCTGGTGTGGCTACGCCTACGCCGTTCACTATCGAGAGCCGATTGTCGAGTACCTTCTGGAGAAAGACATCGGTGGGTTGACGCTGTTCACATTGTTCAGTGGCGGTCTCGGGATTTCCGCACTCGAGTTCCTTCCGGCGACCGGGGCACTCGTCGTTGCACTGCTCGTCGCTGCTGTGACGATTATCGTGATCTCATTGCTCAGACTCGTCTCGCCGCTTCACCGCGGCCTCGAGCCGGCGCGCCGCGGCGTCGAGGTACAGCCACCCGAGCGACTCGAGTCCTGAGGAGTTTCACCACGCTGCCTCGAGTACGGCTTCGATCTCTGCGACCGTCGGCTCGAGGCCTGGCGGCGCGTTTTCCATGAATCGGTCCGCGAGAACGTCCTCGGCAACCGCGGTGAACTCTGCAGGCTGGGGACCGTCGACATTCCGCAGTTGTGACGGCAACTCGAGGCCATCGCGGATCGTCGTCACCGCGTCAACGACGGCAGCGCCCTGATCTGCCGCGTTGTCTACTCCCAGCGCGTTCGCGAGCAGCCCCGCACGGGCGTCGACGCCGTCCTGTTCGAAGAGATACTCGAGGACGTGGGGCGCGACGATTGCGTGCGCTTCGCCCTGTTGTACGTCGTCCGTTCGCGTGAGGGCGTGGCCGAACGCGTGGATAATCGAGAGCGTCGTTCCACCCGGTCGCGAGATACCGTACTGGACGAGCAGAGACCCCTCGAGCAGCGTCTCGACCGTCTCGAGGTCGCGCGTGCCGTCGCCGAAGGCGCGCAGGCCGTCTGCAAATTTCTCGAGGCCGTGTCTGGCCGTCGCGTCGGTGATCGGCGTCCGGTTCGCGGCATAGAGCGTCTCGAGGCCCTTATCGAAGCCGTTCATCGCCGAGCCCGCGAGCACGCCGTCGGGCGTCGTCGCGACGAGCGTCGGATCGGCGAAGACCGCGGTCGGCATCAACCCAGGATCACTGATGCCGCCGCCCTGCTCTGCATCGACCGGACTCGAGTCCGGCGCGGCCGTGACGCCGGCACCCTGCGAGAGGTCGGCTCCGGCGAGCGTCGTCGGAATCGCGACAATCGGAACGAGACCCTCGTCTGGTACGGTAATCGTCCCCGTTTCGGCGAACTCCGCGGCGACGTCTTCGTGGGTACGGTCGTTCGCCGCGAGCACGCTGATCACTTTTGCCACGTCCAGACTGCTGCCCCCGCCGAGGCTCACGAGCGCGTCGGCATTCTCTCGCTCGAGGCGTTCGCGGCCGTCGAACGCCGTTCCGAGCCGTTTCTCGGCCGTCGTCCCATCGAACACGCCCGCAAGTCGGTCGCCGAGGCCCTCACAGACGGGATCGATTACGGCGGGCGTGTTCCCGACCGTCGAGCCACAGACGACCAGCGCGCGCTCGAGGCCGTGGCGCTCGAGTTCGTCTGCGAGATCAGCGACACAGTTCGGGCCGAATCGAATCGTCGCGGGGTCGTACGCGAAGCGACTTGCCAGAGTAGGGTCGCTCGAGTGTGCGGTCTCCATACCCGGGTGTACGTGGTGGACGGTGGTAAAACGAGACACTCTGCCGGTCGCGAAAAAGGGGCGGGCGAACTTAGAGCGGGCGAGCCATCTCGTACTCGCCGCGCTCGCGCAGCGTCGTCTCGAAGCCGGCAGATCGGTAGAGGTTCATCGCGATCCGATTCGTGCGTGCCACGGAGAGCCAGACGTGGGTCAGTCCGTGGGACTGGCCGTGCCCGAGGAGTCCGCGAATGAGGTGGGTGCCGATCCCCGCCGACTGGTAGTCGGGATGGACGAAAATCGCGAGTTCCGACGTGTCGTCGTGGGGAACCAGTGCCGCGTGGCCGACCACGTCGTCGCCGTGACGGGCCACGACGTTTAACCCGTCCTCGAGCAGCAGGCTGACCCATTCACGGATCCGCGGCTCCTGACGCGGCGGAAGTCCCTGTGCGCGCGACTCCTCGTCGAAGCGCGAATACATCGCGACCAGCGGCTCCGAATCGTCGGCATGAGAGTCAATCGTAATCGAGCGGTCCTCGTGGTCGGTGAACCGCCTCGGCGGGCGCGAGAACTGCGTCGGTTGGTCGCAGTCCTGATCGGTAGCGAGGGCCATACTGGACAATCGGCTGCCAGTGACCTAAGACGCCCACACCATTCCCGGTGACTGGGAGCGACGAACGCCGGTTGTCGGCAGATCACGAGGCGTGTCTCGCGGGAACGCTTTTAAATCCACCACACCAATTACGGACGAATGGAACTCGAGAATCATGCCGAGGATCTTGCCTCCGACCTCGGTGTCGACAAAGAGGAGGTCACAGCCGACCTGCAGAACTTAGTGGAGTACAGCGTGCCAATCGACGAGGCCAAACAGAGCCTTCGCCGGAAGTACGGCGACGGAAGTAGTGCCGGTGGCGGCACGCCGTCAGCCAAGGACATCGCCGACATCACGCCCGACGATAGCAGCGTGACTGTTACGGGTGTCGTCCTCTCTGCTGGCAAGCGGTCGATCCGCTACCAGGGCGACGATCACGTCATCGTCGAGGGCCGCCTCGCAGACGAGACCGGCACGGTCGATTACACCTCGTGGGAGGACTTCGGTCTCTCGCCGGGCGACACCATCACCGCGGGCAACGCGAACGTCCGCGAGTGGGACGGCGAACCCGAACTCAACCTCGGCGAGAGCACGTCCATTTCGTTCGATGAGGACGGACTCGAGGTACCCCACGAAATCGGCGGGGAATCCGACCTCGCCGACCTCGAGACGGGCGACCGCGCGGCAACTGTCGAGGTCTCCGTCGTGGAGTGCGAACGCCGGACAATCGATGGCCGCGACGGCGAGACAGATATCCTGAGCGGCGTCTTCGGCGACGAGAGCGGCCGACTGCCCTTTACGAACTGGGACCCTGCTCCGGAGATCGAAGACGGCGGAACGGTCCGCATCGAAAACGCCTACGTCCAGGAGTTCCGCGGCGTCCCCGAAGTCAACGTCTCGGAGTTTTCGACGGTTGCCGCACTCGAGCGCGAGATCGACGTGGGCGCGGACACGACAACGATGGGCGTCGGCGAGGCCGTCCGCACGGGCGGCGTCTACGACGTGGAAGTCGTCGGCAACGTCATCGCCATCCGCGACGGCTCGGGGCTCATCCAGCGCTGTCCCGAGTGCTACCGCGTCATCCAGAAAGGCCAGTGTCGAACCCACGGCAGCGTCGACGGTGTCGACGACCTGCGCGTCAAAGCCATCGTCGACGACGGAACCGGTACCGTCACCGCCGTGTTGGACGACGAGATCACCGAAGACGTCTACGGCGGCACCTTGGACGATGCGCTCGAGGCCGCCCGCGAAGCGATGGACCAGGAAGTCGTCGCCGACACAATTCGTGAGGAAATCGTCGGCCGCGAGTACCGCGTCCGCGGGCACCTCTCGGTCGACGAGTACGGCGCGAATCTCGACGCCGAGTCCTTCGCCGAGAGCGACGACGACCCCGAAACGCGCGCGAGCGCGTTCCTCGAGGAAATCGATGGAACTGCCGCCGAACTCGAGGAGGTGGACGCATGAGCGCCACCGACGAGGACGAGGTAATTCCCGGACGCGAAGTCGCCTACCGGCTCTTTGCGGCCGAGTACGACGACGCCTCCGTTTCGCACACCGAAAGCGACGAAGAGCGCGCGCCGAACTACGTCATCGCCCCGACCGGCGCGCGAGTCAACCGCCTGTTCGCGGTCGGCACGCTGACCGAGATCACCGCGGTTAACGACGAAATGCTTCGCGCACGCGTCGTCGACCCGACGGGCGCGTTCGTCGTCTACGCCGGCCAGTACCAGCCCGACGAACTCGCCACGCTCGAGTCCCTCGAGCCGCCCGCGTTCGTCGCGGTCACCGGCAAGGCCCGGACGTTCCAGCCCGACGATTCGGACCAGGTGTACACCTCGATCCGGCCCGAAAGCATCGCGACGGTCGATGCCGACACCCGCGACCGCTGGGTCGTCAGCGCGGCCGAGCAGACGCTCGAGCGAATCGGGACCTACGCCGCTGCAGCCAACGTAGACGCGGGCGGCGAGGAGCTGAGCGACGCGCTTCTCGAGGCCGACGTCGAACCCGGTCTCGCGGCGGGAATCCCGCTCGCACAGGACGCCTACGGGACGACGCCGTCGTATCTCGCCGCCCTACGCGACTGCGCCGAGGAGGCCGTCGAAGTCGTCGCCGGCGAGCGCGATCAGGTCGGGTCGTTCACCGCCCAGCCGGAGCAGTCAGCGCCCGACTACGACGCCGCGACGTTTGACTCGCTTTCGGCGCTCTCGAGTCTCGACCTCAAGGCGCTCGAGGCGGCGGTTCCGGACGAGCCGTCGGACGCCGCGTCTATCGAGACGTCCGCAGAAACCGAATCTGTTGGCACTGAGTCCATCGACGACTCGTCTGTCGCTGGAACTGCAACCGGATCGACTGAGTCGACCGCTGAACCCGTTGACATCGACGCTGAGTCGGAACTCGAGGAGTCGGAATCAGCGACTGCTGACGCCAGCGACGACCTCGAGAGCGAAGCGGAGACTCCAAGCGAGTCAGCGCCGGACAGCGAATCCGAACCCGACGTGGAACCTGCATCCGACTCCGGCCCCGAAGCGGAACCAGCGTCCGAACCCGAGCCAGAGTCGGACCCTGACGCCGCCGAGACTGAATCAGATCTCGAGAGCGAGTCTGCGTCATCGGCAGCGACAGCCGAGACGGACGAGACAACGGCGACGTTCGACGAGGCGGAGGCCGCCGCAGACGCCGACGACGACCTCGGCGACTTCGATGCCGGTGACACCGGCATGTATGAGATGGACGACGACGAGCGCGAACAACTCGAGGAGCAATTCGGCGCGGAGTTCACGACCGGTTCGGAGGTCGAAGAACCCGGCGAGGCCGGTATTGACGTTGAAGTCGATGCTGAACCCGATGAGCCAGCCGCCGACGATGCTGCGGCAGGCGAACCTGTAGACACTGCTGCAGACGGCGCTGACGATATCGCCGATGCCGACGACGACATTGGAGTTCCGCCAGAGTCAGGCCTCGAGGCCAGCGAGTCCGACGAGTCCGACGCTGACAGCGAGTCTGCCGAGGCGTCGACAACCGAAGACGAAACGGCGGACGATGGCGACGACGCCGATGATGACGAACCCGCCGAGGATGTCGATCTGCAGGACTACGTCATCGACACCATGAGCGACCTCGACGACGGCGACGGAGCCGACCGGTCGGAGCTCGTCGATACCGTTGCGAGCGAGATCAGCGTCTCCGAGGACGAGGTCGAAGACGCGATTCAGGACGCGCTCATGGGTGGGCAGTGTTACGAACCGAACGGCGACTCGCTGAAGCCGATCTAATCGCCGCCGATGACTCGAGGGCGTCGCGTCCGCGTCGAACCCGTCCCCGGCGAGCCAGCCGCGACGGCCACAGTCGACGGTGAGCGCGCGCTGCTCGTCGCGGACTACCACGCCGGCTACGAGGCCGGCCTGCGATACGAGCGCGGCGTCGACGTTCCGAGCAAGGCACCCGAACGTCGAGAGCGACTGCTCGCGCTCTGTGAGCGAACGGCGGCCGACCGACTCGTCGTCCTCGGCGATCTGATGCACTCGATTGGCGACCCCGGCGGGGCCGAACGCGGCGAACTCGAGGTCTTGCTCGAGTCGCTTCCAACGACTATCGACGTCACAGTCGTCAAGGGCAATCACGACGGGAACCTCGAGACGTGGTTCGGAGCCGACGGCGACGCGGAAGTTGGTGATCCCAACGCGAGCGTCAGCGTCGTTCCCGGCGATGGCATCGCCCTTGACGGCATCGGCGTCTGTCACGGCCACACCTGGCCCGCAGCTGACGTTCTCGAGTGCGACGTACTCTGTTGTGGCCACGAACATCCCTGCGTACGCCTCAAGGACGAAGTCGGCGGCAGTCGCGTCGAACGCGCGTGGCTCCGCGGGCGTGTCGATCCGACGCCGTTTCGCGACCACGGCGGCTACGAGGACGTTTCGTGGCTCGCGGACTCGAGTGCGGAACCGCCGCGACTGGTGGTCCTGCCGGCGTTTAACGACCTCGTGGGTGGGACGTGGATCAATCTCGCAGCGCAGTCGTTTCTCTCGCCGTTTTTACCCGATGGAATCGCGGACGGTGAGGCGTATCTCCTCGATGGAACACGGTTGGGGCCGTACGAGTCAGTGTGAGTCACGCTCGGTCGATGTGCCGGTGACGATGCTAGCGGAGCCAGAAACACAGCGGCAGCTAATACAAACTCGAGCGGAGCGGTTTGACTGGCGACGGTTGGGACTCTCGAGCGTTGTATCGGCGCTGAAAAATGATTGATGTGTCGCTGCGTTGGTGGTCTATACTGGGTTAGAGGTTCTCGTCGAGCCAGCCAGCGAAGTCCCCCGTCAAGAAATCGACGTAGTCGACGATGCCGAGTGCCAGCGTGACGATGAGGACGATAATGATCGGGATTCGAACGACCCAGATCCATGCCTGGCCGAGCGAGCCGAGATCGCCAATGCCTTTCGAGAGTTCCTTGACGGCGAAGTTCGGTGCGATCCAGCCAACCAGAATCATCAACACCAGCGCGCCGAACACGAGCAAGATGCCGTCGGCGAACAGGTCCAGCAGGTCAAGGAAGATCAGATCGTAGGTTACCGGCACGCCAAGCAAGTAGATGACACCACCCATCCCGAGGGCTGCCTTCCAGCGCTCGACGTTTTTCTCATCGATTACGTACGCGGTGACGACCTCGAGGAGCGAAATTGCACTCGAGAGTGCGGCGATTGCGACGGTTCCAAAGAAGACAAGCCCAAGGATGTGCCCACCGGAGATGTCAGCGAACGCTTGGGTCATCGAGATGAAGATCGCTCCGGCACCACCCTCACCCGGCTCGGTGATCCCAGCCGAAAAGAAGACCGGGAAGACGACCAGCCCGGTCAAGAATGCGATACCGGTGTCGAACCCGATGATCGTCCCAGCGTCTTTGGTCAGATTTCGATCCTCACCGAGGTAGGACGCGTAGGTGATCATCACACCCATGCCGAGCGAAAGCGTAAAGAACGCCTGTCCAGCCGCTGCTGGCAGCAGTGTCGTCCAGTTATCGGCGATGACGCTGAACTCCGGCGAGAGGTAGTACTCGTAGCCGGCTCCGGAGTCGGGAAGCGTGAACGCCCAGACCGCCATTCCAGCGAGCAGGATGATTATCGCGGGAACCATCGCTTTCGTCGCGACTTCAATACCGCGACGGATCCCGAGCGCGACGATCCCGATTGTCACTGCCATGAAGATCGTGTGGAACACGAACGCGAACAGTCCAGTCGACAGATCTCCGAACATCAACTCTGCTGCGGGTGCTCCCGCCTCAGCTGCAGCCGCTTCGTACCCCTCGAGATGGCCTGCGTAGCTTCCTCGGAAACCCTCGAGGAAGTATCGAATAAACCAGCCAGCGACGACGCTGTAGTACGAGAGGATCACGAACCCAGTGACGATGAAGACGCCGCCGATATACTTCCAGGCGTCCCCACCCAACTGTATCAGTGCGCCGACCGGGTTTCGGTCGGTGTGACGACCGACGACGAACTCGACAAGAATCGCCGGGAAGCCAACGAGTGCGACAAACAGCAAGTACACCACGAGGAATGCTGCACCACCGCCCTCACCAGTGACGAACGGGAATCGCCAGATGTTGCCAAGCCCCACCGCACTCCCGACCGCGGCGAGGATGAAGCCTGTACGTGTTGCCCATGTTTCTCGTGCCATGCTGTGTCACTTTAAAATAGCAGGACTATATAACTTTTCTAAATATGACCTATACTTGTTACTAGATTGGAGAAAGGTCGTGATAGTGTTACGGAATCCTTTTCCAGTTGGTGCTCACACAACGCGGTATGCAACCGACTGGGGTGTTCCAGACGTGACGATGGAAGACCGCATCGACGACCTCGAGGAGCGCCGCGAGGAGGCTCGCCTGGGTGGTGGCGAGGAACGAATCGACAAACAACACGACAAGGGGAAGATGACCGCTCGCGAGCGGATCGACTACTTCCTTGATGAGGGCACGTTTACGGAGTTCGACCAACTCCGGACCCACCAGACGAGCCAGTTCGGAATGGAAGAACAGAAGATTCCGGGCGACGGCGTCGTCACGGGCTACGGGAAGGTCAACGGCCGGACGACGTTCGTCTTCGCACACGACTTTACCGTCTTCGGCGGCTCGCTCGGCGAGGTGTTCGCCGAGAAGATCTGCAAAGTCATGGATATGGCCATGGAAGTCGGTGCGCCCGTGATCGGGCTCAACGACTCCGCAGGCGCACGCATTCAGGAAGGCGTCAAGTCCCTCGCTGGCTTCACCGAAATCTTCAACCGAAATCAGGAAGCCAGTGGCGTTATCCCACAGATTTCGGGGATCATGGGGCCCTGCGCGGGTGGAGCCGTCTACTCGCCGTCGATTACCGACTTCATCTTCATGGTCAAAGACACGAGTCACATGTACATCACCGGCCCCGGCGTTACCAAGACCGTCACCGGCGAGGACGTGACTCACGAGGAACTCGGCGGCGCGATGACTCACGCCGGCAAAACAGGCGTCGCCCAGTTCGCCTGCGACAGCGAAGAGCAGGCACTCGACGATATGAAGCGCCTGCTCTCGTATCTCCCACAGAACAACGTCGAGGACCCGCCACGCGTCGAGCCGTGGGACGACCCCGACCGACGCGACGATGAGCTCAAATCCATCGTCCCCTCGAGTCCGCAGAAGCCCTACAACATGGTCGATGTCGTCGACAGCGTGGTCGACGAGGGCTCCTTTTTCGAAGTCGCAGACAACTTCGCGGCAGAACTCGTCGTCGGCTTCGGCCGCCTCGACGGTCGCTCGGTCGGCATCGTCGCGAACCAGCCTCGAGTCAATGCAGGCACGCTCACGGTCGACTCCTCGATGAAGGGCTCGAGATTCATACGCTTCTGTGACTCCTTTAATATCCCAATCGTGACCTTCGTTGACGTCCCCGGCTACATGCCCGGGACGGATCAGGAACACCGCGGGATCATCCGCCACGGCGCGAAACTGCTCTATGCGTACGCCGAGGCGACCGTCCCGCTGCTGACGGTTATCACGCGCAAAGCCTACGGCGGGGCCTACTGTGTCATGGCCTCGAAGAATCTCGGCGCGGACGTCAACTACGCCTGGCCGACCGCCGAAATCGCGGTGATGGGTCCACAGGGTGCGGTCAACATTCTCTATCGCGACGAACTCGCCGAAGCCGACGACCCCGACGCCCTGCGCGACGAACTCATCGAAGAGTACCGCGAGGAGTTCGCCAACCCCTACACGGCGACGGACAAGGGCTTCTTAGACGACGTGATCGTCCCCACCGAAACCCGCCCGCGACTGATCGCCGACCTCGAGATGCTGGAGACGAAACGCGAATCGAACCCGGACAAGAAACACGGGAACATCCCGCTGTAAGCGAGTTCGATGGCATCACAAAATCAGACGGAGACGACCGACGCCAGCGCGTCCACGGACACACAGGTGTGTGACGGACTCGAGCCGTCGCTCCTGTCCGAGGTCGATATCACGCTGCCTGACGACGCAGACGAGGAAGAGGCGGCGGCAATTGTCGCTGCCGTCGGCGCGCACCTGCACGATCAGGCGCTGGCCGTCGCCGCTGCAGCCGCGAGTGACCAAGAGAGCTGGGATGGCAAACGCTGGGCGTTCAGCGGCCGCGTGCGCGCTCAGCAACAACGACTCGCTCGCGTCCCTCGTGACGCGCCAACGGACGCGTGGTCGGCCGCAGGGCGGACAGATCGGTTCTGACTCTGTTCTACGCACTCGAGGCGATTACACGAGACTCGAGCACAACAGCGCGTCTGCTCGAGGTGTAAAACTGGAATATGAAGAGCAAGGCGGCGAGTCGACGTTCCCAGAGGGTCGCCCACTCCAGTAGTTGCCGACACGCAGGCGAGCTTATCTGCCGTGTTCGGGATGGGTACGGGAGGTACCTCGCCGCTGTGGCCGCCTCAGTGTGGAGTCGCACCCAGTCAAAGACTGACTGCGAGTTCATTTCAATTGTGGCGAGGGACTATTCTAAGGGTTTCGTTTCGAGACGCCTGTGTGATTGCCAGACACAGTAGCGATGGACTGTCAAAACGCGGCCAACAAGACAAATTGATTACAATCGCCGTTCTCGAGGGCCACGCAACGATGAGCACGCTATCCGTTGCGAAAAAGTAAGGTACTCGCCGGGCAACTGTTTGCGCAAGAATGTTCAGGAAGGTCTTGGTGGCGAACCGCGGCGAGATCGCCGTCAGAGTGATGCGGGCATGCGAGGAACTGAACGTCGGAACCGTCGCAATATATTCCGAGGCCGACACAGACGGTGGCCACGTTCGCTACGCCGACGAGGCGTACAACGTCGGGCCGGCCCGAGCGGCTGACTCCTATCTGGATCACGAGGCCGTCATCGAGGCCGCCCGCAAGGCCGACGCCGACGCGATCCACCCCGGCTACGGCTTCCTCGCAGAGAACGCCGAGTTCGCAGCGAAAGTCGAAGCGGCCGAGGGAATCACCTGGATCGGCCCCTCCGCAGCGGCGATGGAGAGCCTCGGCGAGAAGACTAAAGCGCGGACGATCATGGACGACGCCGACGTGCCAATCGTTCCCGGGACGACCGATCCGGTCACCGAACCCGCAGAAGTCGAAGCCTTTGGCGAGGAACACGGCTACCCCATCGCCATCAAGGCCGAAGGCGGTGGCGGCGGCCGCGGGATGAAGGTCGTCCGCGATGAAAGCGAGGTCGAAGACCAACTCGAGAGCGCCAAACGCGAGGGTGAGGCCTACTTCGATAACGACTCGGTCTACCTCGAGCGCTACCTCGAGCACCCGCGTCACATCGAAGTCCAGATTCTGGCCGACGAACACGGCAACGTGCGCCATCTGGGCGAACGGGACTGCTCCCTGCAGCGGCGTCACCAGAAGGTCATCGAGGAGGGCCCCTCGGCGGCGCTAACGGACGAACTGCGCGAGAAAATCGGCGAGGCTGCCCGCCGCGGTGTTTCCGCCGCGGAGTACACCAACGCCGGGACCGTCGAGTTTCTCGTCGAGGAAGAACCCGGCCGCAGCCCCGACGAACCGCTTGGTCCCGACACGAACTTCTACTTCCTCGAGGTCAACACGCGGATTCAGGTCGAACACACCGTCACCGAAGAGATCACGGGCCTCGACATCGTCAAGCGCCAGATTCAGATTGCGGCGGGCGAGGAAGTCGATTTCGCTCAGGACGACGTCGAGTTCGACGGCCACGCCATGGAGTTCCGGATCAACGCCGAAAACGCCGCCGAGGACTTCGCCCCCGCAACGGGCGGCACGCTCGAGGTGTACGATCCACCGGGCGGTATCGGCGTCCGCATGGACGATGCGCTGCGGCAGGGCGACGACCTCGTGACCGACTACGACTCGATGATCGCGAAACTGATCGTCTGGGGCGAGGACCGAAACGACTGCATCGAGCGCTCGCTGCGCGCGCTGCGCGAGTACGATATCGAGGGAATCCCGACGATCATCCCGTTCCATCGCCTAATGCTGACCGACGAGGCGTTCGTCGAGAGCACGCACACGACGAAGTATCTCGACGAGGAACTCGACGAGAGCCGCATCGAAGAGGCCCAGTCGCAGTGGGGCGGCGACATCGGCGATGGCTCGAGCGACGACGAGGAGACCGTCGAGCGCGAGTTCACCGTCGAGGTCAACGGCAAGCGCTTCGAGGTCGAACTCGCAGAACACGGCGCGCCAGCGATTCCGACGGGCGATGTCGACGCCGGAAATCCGTCAGGTCCACCACAGCCCGCAGGCGGCTCGAGCGATGACACAGACCTCAGCGGCGACGGTGAAACGGTCGACGCCGAGATGCAGGGGACGATTCTCGACATCGAAGTCGAGGAAGGTGACGAGGTCGCCGCCGGCGACGTGCTCGTCGTCCTCGAGGCGATGAAGATGGAAAACGACATCGTCGCCTCCCGCGGCGGAACGGTCACCGAGATCGCAATTGAAGAGGACCAGAGCGTCGATATGGGCGACGTGCTCGTCGTCCTCGAGTAGGGACAGCGACTGCCAGCACTGAACATGTGCAGGCAAACACTCACGGTCGGTGTCGCGAAACGGCAACTGCACGCGGACACAGACGGGCCTCGAGGGCTCGCGTCTCGCGTGACCGGATCGACCGTCACGAATAGTTGCGTTGGTTCGATTCCGTCTCGAGCGTCGACGGCCGCCCGACACACGCAGTTCGGCATCGCCGTGCTGGTGGAGCCTGGTCAGCCATCTGTCGGGCAGTCGTCGAACCGCGCTCGAATTGTTTTACTAGAATGTCAGTCGCCGACAGCGTGATCAGAGTGTCCATCCCACGGCAGCGGGCCGTCGTACCCGTCGGGAACGAACGGGCAGAGCGGATCGCTTGCGAGCGGATTTCCAGTCGTCGCGAACGCTCGAGAGCGGCTGCCACCGCAGACGTTCCGATACGGACAGGCACCGCATTTGCCCTCGAGTCGGTCACGGTCCCGAAGCGATTCGAATAGGTCCGAGTGTCGGTAGATGTCGGTAATTGGGTGCTCGAGGACGTTGCCGGCCGATTCGGGCAGGAAACCGGAGGGAAAGACCTCGCCGGTGTGGCTGACGAACGCGAAGCCGTCGCCGGCGATGATGCCGGCTCGGCGGGTGGCGCTTTCTGTGGCTGCTGACGACTCGTCGCCGTTCGTCCGGCGCTGGAGTGCGACACGTCGATACTGTGGCGCTTCCGTCGTCTTGACGCCGAAGGGTTCCTCGGTGCTGACAGCATGGAGCCAGGCCATCACCGCATCGGCCGTTTCGGGATCGATTGGCTCGAGGATGCGCCCGCGGCCGACGGGGACGAGAAAGAAGACACTCCAAAGCACGATACCGATTTCACGGAGCAGGTCGCGGATCGCGGGCAGTTCGTCGACGGTTGCGTCGCAGACGGTCGTGTTGACCTGGACTGGCAGACCGACTGCGCGGGCGTGTTCGACGGCCGCGAGGGTTTCGTCGAAGCTTCCATCCTCGCCGCGAAAGTCGTCGTGACTGTCCGGCGTCGCGCCGTCGAGGCTGACAGCCATCCGGGTGAGGCCGGCGTCCGCGAGCGCCCGAATGCGCTCGGCGGTCAGCGAGCGTGTCCCGCTCGGTGTGATCGTCATCGTGACTCCCAACTTGGTGCCGTAGGCGACCAGTTCCTCGAGGTCGTCGCGGATGAGCGGGTCGCCACCCGAGAGGACGACGAGCTGGCCCTCGCCGAACGCGGCAACGTCCTCGAGCAGGCGTTTTCCCTCGGCGGTCGAGAGTTCGTCGGGATGGCGCAGTTCCTGTGCGTCGGCCCGGCAGTGGTCACAGGCCAGCCCGCAGGCTTGCGTGACTTCCCAGATGAGCACCAGCGGGCGGGCGGTCGTGTCGAGTGACTGACCAGGTCGCATTGGCGGGAGTTGGTGCGAGTCACACGAAAGGTCTGCTCTCGTTCCCAGGGCGATAGAAGACACAGACATGTTCGCCTCGGCCCGAGATGTTCGGGTTGGCGCTGGGGTTTGCCGGTGACTACTGGGTTGCAAGGACGACTATCTCGAGGGTACGACGTTCTTGTGCAGTGATAATCACGGTATAACAACGACCACGGCTGGCGAGTCCCAGCGTATGCGTTCTCCGTGGGGGTCAACACAACGGTTTCGTGACGCTGAGACGGCGGTGACGCCCGTCATCGGCGTCGTCCTGATGGTTGCGATTACGATTATTCTGGCAGGAACGGTTCACGCCGCACTGATCGGCTTCGCCGATGAACCGCCCGAGCCACAGTCGATTGCCGGCTTCGCGTTCGACGAGACCGAGTGCGATGGCGACGGCGTCACCGTGACCCACGTCGCTGGCGATTCGATCCCAGCCGACGAGCTCTCTCTGCACTCACCAGCAAAGAGTACGCCGACGACGTGGGCAGATCCTAAGGGCCACGAAACGACCGGCCTCGAGGATGGCGTCGTCGACGCTGGCTCGAGTCTGACGACCTGTCTCAGTGAGGGAGCGGTCGATGATGAGCCAGTCCGGGTGATCTGGCAGTCACCGACTGACGATCACACGGCTGTACTCGCCGAGTGGGACGGCTAAGAAATTATTGTAAGCCGACAACGCAGCGTCGGTCCGGGGGCTCAACAGCAGAACATGAACGGATAGATGAGTGCAACCCGGTCCCCGTCCTCGAGTACCGTCTCGAATCCGGCGGCGTGTTCGTTGAACCGGCCGTTGAGACAGACGCGGGCGTAGGGTCGGGTTTGCTCGCCTTCCGGATTCTTTCGCCACGTGCCGGGGAGATCGTCCGGCGGCGGCGCCCAGCCATGAGCCGTCGCTTCGGCCTCGGTTTCAGCGATGAGCATCTCTTCGACATCGTACTCGTCGAAGAAGGCCTCGAGCGAGGAAAGGCCGTAGCCGAACGGGTTCGGCTGTACCAAAACAGACTCAGTCGGCCAAAGAAAGGTGTGAGAACTGATTGCCGTTAGTCCTCGCTCTCGTAGGGCTCGCCGACGGACGAGGGCATCCGCGTCTTGCCCCATGCCGAGAGCACGACGATGACGGCGACGTACGGCAGGAGGTTGACCAGCCGTGCGGATACCTCGATGCCGACCGTCTGGAACTGGACGTTCAGCATGTCCAGCCCGCCGAATAGTAACGCAGCCGCGGCCGCCCCAATCGGGTTGTAGTTGCCGAACAGGTAGGCGACGATGGCGATCCAGCCGCGACCCTCGACCATCGTGTCTCCGGTGCCGACGAAGTTCCCCTCATGGGCGAGCAACACGGCCCCGCCCAGTCCAGCCATCATTCCGGAAAAAATCACCGTCGCGTAGCGGACGCGATTGACGTTGACCCCCGCGGTGTCGAGCGCCTCGGGGTTCTCCCCGGCCGCCTGCACCCAGTAGCCATAGCGGGTGCGATAGAGGACGTACCAGGCGGCAACCACGATGACAACGGTCAGGACGACCAGTGGCGACTGGCCGAACGGGAGTGTCCCGACGCTCGAGAGGCCGGGACTGGATTGGCTCCCCCAGATGATTGACGCAGTGAAGGGCGCGAACCCGAGGCCGATGAACCAGACGGCCAGCCCCGCGACGATCTGGTCCGCTTTGTACCGGATCACGAGCACGGCGAAGACGGTCGTCATCACCGCCGTAATCAGCACCGAAATGCCGATCGCGGACCAGACGTGAACCTGCGTCGAGGCCGTACCGCCGATGGCATACATGCTCGCCGCGGCGGTGAACGCCCCGAAGATCATGAACCCCTCGAGGCCGATGTTGAAGACGCCGCTTTTCTCGGCGTAGAGGCCGCCGACGGCCGCGAGCGTGATCGGCGTCGCCATCTCGAGCGAGCGGGTCAAAAACCCGAGCGTGAACAGCCGCTCGAGGGCGACGTCGGTCTGGGTGCCGACGACTGCGAGCGCGATGAGCGTCGCGGCGAGGACGACTGCGCCGAGTCGAACCCGCCGGTGGTTGGCGTAGTCGACGACGCTCATTCGTTTTCACCCCCCAGTCCGGTCCGCCTGGCGATCATCCTGAACAGTTCCGGGACGGCGACGAACAGCACGACGAGGCCGACGATGCCGTCGATCAGTTGCACCGGCACGTCGCTGCTGATCTGGATGTGCGAACCCGCCGACTCGAGGCCGCCAAAGAGCAATCCGGCGGGGACGACACCGATTGGGTTGTTCGCCGCGAGCAGGCTCACAGCGATGGCGTCGAACCCGTAGTTGCCGATGCCCGATGGATCGGTAAAGTAGCCCTGAATCATGATGGCGAAAATCGCGCCCGCCAGTCCGGAGACCATTCCGGAAAGGGTCATCGTCGAGACGATCATCCGCTTGGCGTCGACCCCGGAGTAGGTTGCGGCGGCTTCCTGTGTTCCGCTCGTCACCATGTCGTAGCCGAAACTGGTTCGAGTCATGACGGTCGCAATGAGCGCGACGACGGCCAGCGTCAGCAGAATGCCGACAATCGAGAGGTTCGGATCGTCGAAGACGACCGATGGGAAGCCGACGTTGTCCGGTAGGTGTTCGGTTCGCGTCGCCGTCGCCTGTGGGTCGCCGAACCGGCCGGCGACGAGCCAGCCGACGAAGCCGATGGCGATGAAGTTCAGCATGATCGTCGTGATGATCTCGTTCGCGCCGCCGTAGGCCTTCAACACGCCCGGAAGCGCCGCGTACAGCCCGCCTGCGACAATCGCCGCGACGGTACCAATAAGCATCAGGGCGACCCCACCGCCCGTTCCGTTCGGCAGGAACGGCGCGAGCATGATGATCGAGACGACGGTCGCGAACCCGCCGACGATGAACTGGCCCTGGACGCCGATGTTGAACACGCCCGCGCGGAACGCGATTGCGACTGCGACGCCGGCCAGCACGAACAGCACCGAATAGCGTAGCGTTCGTGCCACGGCCCGTTCGCTGCCGAACGACCCGACGAGCAACTGACTGGCGAACGTCACCGGATTGTATCCCGAAATCGCGACGATTACCAGCCCGATGAGCAGCGCCGATACCGTCGAGCCGATCGCGATTCCGATCCGCTCGAGGACCGTCGCATCGAGCATGCGAGCGGCGGCTCGATCGAGTGTGCCGCGGAGTCGCCCGTCGGATGCTCCGCTCACGTCTGGACACCTCGGTCGGATTCGCTGGATTCCGCCCCGTTGGCGTCGCCTTGTTCGTCTATGGGGGTCTCAGCTTCCCCGGCCGCTGACTCGAGGCGATGACCTGCCATCAATAGCCCAAGTTCCTCCTCGGAGACGGTGTCGGGACCGACGATGTCGATGAACGCGCCCTCGTACATGACCGCGATACGGTCGGCGAGCTTCTGGATCTCCTCGAGTTTCGAGGAGACGACGACGATCGCCAGCCCCTCGTCGCGCAGCTCGATCAGCCGGTTGTGGATGAACTCGATGGAGCCGATGTCGACGCCCCGCGTCGGGTGCGAGGCGACGATCACGTCGGGATCGTGGCCGATCTCGCGACCGACGATGAACTTCTGCTGGTTACCGCCAGAGAGCGACGACGCCGTTGTTTCGGGGTCGGGCGGCTGCACGTCGAACTCCGTAATAACGTCGTTGGCGTGCTCTCGAACCGCCCCCCAATCGAGGAGGCTGCCGTTCGCGTAGGGCTCGATTGTCTGGTTTCCGAGCAGTGCGTTCCGCACGAGCGAGTCGCCCTGAACGAGACCTTCGGTCTGGCGATTCTCGGGGATATAGGCGATCCCGGCCTCGATCCGCCGACGGCGACTCGCGTCCGTGATCTCTCGCCCGCGGAGTCGAACCGCGCCATCGGCGACTGAGCGAAGGCCGGTAATTCCCTCAATGAGTTCGCGCTGTCCGTTCCCTTGCACCCCCGCGATGCCGAGTATCTCGCCCTCTCGAACGGTAAGATCGACCCCGTCGACCTGTTCGCGGCCACGATCGCCGCGCATTCGAAGCCGCTCGACCTCGAGAACGGGTTCTCCGGGTTCGGTCTCGCGCTCGAGGCGATCGAACAGTATCTCTCGGCCGACCATCATCCGCGCCAGATCCTGTTCGGTGGTTTCGGCGGCGTCGACGGTACCGATGGCCTCGCCGTCGCGGAGGACGGTGATGTCCTCGGCGATCGACAGCGCCTCGTCGAGTTTGTGCGAGATGAAAATGAGCGAGTGACCGTTGGCCCTGAGGTCGTCCATGACGTCCATCAGGCTCTCGACCTCCTGGGGCGTAAGCACCGCCGTCGGTTCGTCGAGAATGAGCACTTCCGCGCCCCGATAGAGGCTCTTGACGATCTCGACGCGTTGCTGTGCACCGAGGTCGAGTTCCTCGATTGGCGTCTCGAGATACTGATCCACGTCGAAGTCGTACTGCGAGCAGATCGCTTCGATCTCGTCTCTGGCCGCCGCGCCGTCGATCTGTCCGAACCTGTTTTCGGTCAGCTCGTGGCCCAGAACGATGTTCTGCAGGACCGTCATCGGTTTCACCAGCTGGAAGTGCTGGTGGATCATCCCGATCCCGGCGTCCATCGCGTCTCGTGGCGAGTCGAACTCCCTCTCTTGCCCGTCGACGTAGATTTCGCCCTCGTTCTGGTCATACAGCCCGTAGAGGACGCTCATCAGTGTCGTCTTTCCCGACCCGTTCTCGCCGATCAAGGCGTGGATCGACCCCTTCTCGAGCGTAAAGTCGACGGTGTCGTTCGCGACCACGTCCCCGAACCGTTTGGTGATCCCCTCGAGGCGGACCGCGGGCGGCGCGTCGCGCGTCATCATCTCCCCTCCGTTGAAAATGCGCTCATAATGTGGATGCGAATGGAAACGCGGTGGCCGTTAGCAACTCGTCGGGCCGCAGGTCAGCTCAATCTCGTCCGCAATGATGGCGTCTTTGGCTGCCTCGAGTTCCTCGTCGACGGCGTCGGGGAGTTCGCCCTCGAACGCCTGGCCGACGACGAAGTCGATGCTCTCCTGTTCGATGCTCAGATTTTGCTCGCCGACCTGACTCTCGAAGTCGTCGTTGACGACGGCTTCGGAGACCTGGTAGGTCGCCTCATTAAGCGCTTTCACCGCGGAGCCAAGGATGACGTCCTGGTACTGCTCTTCCTCGACGGACTGGTCAACGTCGACGCCGATCGCGAAGCGATCAGTATCCTGTGCGGCTGCGAACGCACCTGACCCTGCCGCCGAGGCAGCGTGCCAAACGATGTCCGCACCGTCGTCAATTTGGGATTCGGCAACGTTGTTCGCCGAGCCGGTGTCAGAGAAGCTCCCGCCGTATCCGGTCAGCACCTCCGCGTCGTCGTTGACCCACTCGACGCCCTCGATGTAGGACTGCTCGAACGCGTTGATCAGCGGGATGTCCTCGCCGCCGACGAAGCCGACGATCGACTCATCCGGGTCGGTCTCGCTGTCCTCGTGTTCGAACTCTTCGTCGGTCATCACGCCGGCGACGACGCCCGCGAGGAACGACATCTCGTTGTTCATCTCGATCCAGCCCGACACGTTGTCGGCGCCCTCGACGACGTTGTTGATGAGCATCCAGTTCTGGTCCGGATACTGCTCGGCGTTGGTCGCCACCGGATCCGTGTGGTTGTCGCCGACGCAGACGATGAGATCGTAACCGCTCTCGGCGGTGTCGGCCTGTACCGACTCATACTGGGCCTCCTCGGTCTCCTCGATTGTCGTATACTCGAGGTCGAAGTCGTTCGACGCCTCCTCGAGGCCGGACGCGGCGTTGTCGTTGAACGCGTTGTCGTCGAAGCCGGCTGGACTCGAGATGATCGCGACCGTCGTGTCCGCGTCTTCATCGGCCGCATCGTCTGCGTCCCCGTTCGCCTCGTCATCGTCGTTGCCGAGGCAACCGGCGATCGTCGTGCCAGCAAGTACGGCTGCACCCGATGCGAGTACGGTTCGTCGATCGAGCGTCGACGACCCATCCCGCTTTACTCTGTCAGTAGTCAACATCCCACGTCCCGATAACCCACTAGCAGTGATAAATCTATTCTAATAGACATGTTTGGAGAGGGACTGAACTAACTGGCGACAGCCATGAATTATGATGTTAGATACGTAGTGATAAATAATATACCAATGACAAATTCAGGTCTGGAACCATACATTTCGAACGGCCATCCCGTCTCGAGCGTCGAACGGCCGAGCCCGAACTTGTTCGTGAGGGGGTGCGTGATCAATGCCCCTGATGCAGGCGAACGCAGCCGGGGCGTCGATTTGCGTCGCTCACACTCGAGTCACCTATTCGTCTTTCAGTTTGATGAGAGAGTGAATCTCGGTGTACCGGACACTGCCCTCGCCGAGTGACTTCCCATCGAGTTCGAGATACCCCGGCTCGAGGCCAGTGACCTCGCCGGTTCGGTCGGGGTCGGACGCGTCGGTTCGGTCGGCTTCCCAGACTTCGACGACGTCGCCGACTGCAACGTGTTCAGTGACGAGTGCCGTGGCACGATCCTCGGTCGCATCCGGCGGGATTTCAAGCTCAGTCATCGTATCAGCACCGACCACGCCGATGGGGGTAAGTACCGCGGCGTCAGATGACGGGCACTTTTGTATCGACTACTCCTCCCACTGCGTCGAAATATACAACAGCGCAATGAGACAGAGGATAACGATGACGAACAACGCAGCCGTCATCAGCTGTTGTGATGGCATAGCGGGGCTTCGAAGCGGTCGATCAAAGGGCTACCGGTCGCTCAAGGCGACCGAGTTCGTCGCTGTCGTCCGCTGTCGGCCGTTCGGTGAACGACGGTTTTTGTATGATCGGCAGTAAGTACCGATAATGAAGGTCATCAAGGACAGTGTCCACGACCACATCCGGGTTGACGGCGTCGCCCGCGATCTTCTCGATACGCCCGAAGTACAGCGGCTCCGCCGGATCAACCAACTCGGGACGGTCTCGTTCGTCTACCCTTCTGCGAATCACACGCGCTTCGAACACAGCCTCGGCGTCTATCACCTCGCCTGCAAGGCCCTCGAGAACCTCGACATCGACGGCCAGCAGGCCGACCGCGTCCAGGCTGCCGCCTTGCTTCATGACGTTGGCCACGGCCCGTTCAGTCACAACCTCGAGTCGCTGACCTACCGCGAGACGGGTCGCTATCACGACGACGTCCACGACCTGCTCGCAGACGGTGCCGTCGGCGACGTGTTGCGAGCACACGACCTCGAGCCCGAGCGAGTTGCCGGCCTGATCGCAGGCGAGGGACGCTTTGGACAGGTCGTCTCGGGCGAACTCGATGTCGACCGGATGGACTACCTCGTCCGGGACGCCCACCACACTGGCGTTCCCTACGGGACCATCGACCACGAACGACTGTTGCGCGAACTCGCGTTCGTCGACGGCGAGCTCGTCCTGGCCGAGGGCAACGTTCAGGCCGCAGAGAGTCTGCTCGTCGCCCGCGCGCTGATGAATCCGACCGTCTACAGCCACAGCGTCGCCCGGATCAGCAAGGCCATGCTCCGACGCGCAGCCGAACGACTCCTCGAGCAGACTGAAACCGATGCCGGGACGCTCCAGCGAATGGACGACGCCGACCTGCTCGTCGCGCTTCGCTCGAGCGAGCCAACAAGCGAATTCTCCCGCCGATTAGACGAGCGGGACCTGTTCAAACGAGCCGTCTGGGCCGAAATCGACGACGTGCCGGGCGGCGTGATCGAAAGCGACCACGAAGAAGTCAGAGCCTTCGAACGCGAGATTGCAGACGTCGCCGATATCGACCCGAAACACGTCATTATCGACGTTCCACGGCGACCGTCGATGACCGAGTCGACGACGCGCGTGATGGTCAACGGCGAGGTTCGCCCGCTCGGCCAGCAGTCCCCGCTCGTCGCGGCGCTGCGAGCCGCCCAGTACTCCCAGTGGCGACTCGGGGTCTACTGCCCGGACGAGATGCGTGAACCGGTCGGCCACGCGGCGGTCGACGTGCTCGGCCTCGACATCGACGGCGCGCTGGTCAGTGAGGTACGCGACGGCGTCGATACGACGCTCGACCGGTTCATGGAGTAACCGGTCGACCCGATCCGTCACGCCGAACGGAGGGATTCGACCCGCTCGAGCGTCTCGGCGTCACCGGGTTCCTTATCCGACCGAACCGCGAGAAACCGCGGGAATCGCAGCGCATAGCCCGACGAGTACGTCGGCGACGTCTGAATCTCCTCGTAGCCCACCTCGAAGACCACCGCCGGCTCTATGTCGACGACTTGCCCGTCTTCAGCGCCGATATGGGGCTCGAGCAGGTCCGTGAGTTCGGCGAGTTTCTCGTCGGTGATCCCCGTCGCGACCTTGCCGACGGTCTCGAGGGCGTCGCCGTTCCAGACCGAGAGTTCGAACGTCCCGAGGAAGGTCGCGCGGCGGCCTTCGCCCCACTCAGCGCCGGTGACGACGCAGTCGAGCGTTTCGACATCTGGCTTTCGCTTGCGCCAGTTCTTCCCGCGCCGGCCTGGCGAGTACGTCGAGTCGGGGTTCTTGAGCATGATTCCCTCGTGGCCCGACTCGAGTGCGTCGGCATCGATTGCTTCGATTTCGTCGGGGTCATCAGTCGTCCACAGCAGTGACAAGCCTTCGACGTCTGCAGGCTCGACAGCCGCCCCATCGTCTTCGTCGCCTTCCTTGCCAGCCAGCAGCGACTCGAGGCGGTCGTGTCGCGCTGTCAGCGGTTCCGCGAGCAAATCCTCGCCGTCGGCGTGCAGGCAGTCGAAAAAGACCGGGCGAACGGCGACCTCCTCGCGCGCTTTCGCTACGTCGTGTTTCCGCCGGAACCGCTTGAGGACTTCCTGAAACGCCAATGGCTCGCCGTCGTCGTCGACAGCGACGACCTCGCCGTCGAGAATCGCCGGCTCGGAGAGGGTGCGCTCGGCGTACTCGACGACTTCGGGGAGGGCGTCGGTGACTTCCTCCATGTTTCTCGAGAAGACGCTCGTCGTTTCCTCGAGCGGGTCGTAGTGCAGCTGAATCCGTGCGCCGTCATATTTCCATTCGACTGCGGCTTCCTCCCACTCCTCGAGCGCATCCGTGACCGTCCCGGCCTGTGCGAGCATGGCCTGAACGGGACGGCCGATCTCGAGGTCGATGGCGTCTAGCCCCTCGAGTCCCTCGTCGCGGGCGACACAGGCGACGTGGCCGTAATCGTTCGACACCTGCAGGGCGCGTTCGACCCGTTCGCCGGGAACGTCGAACGCCTCGGCGATGGCGTCTCTGACGGTGCCCTCGCCAACGCCAATTCGCATTTCCGAGAGGACGAGGCGGGCGAGATAGCGGGCTTCCTCGCTCGAGCAGCGATTGAACAGGCCAAAGAGGAGGTCCACCTTGTGATCCTGACTGCCCGACCCGTCTGCGGCGGCCAGGTCGATGAGGGTGGTGTTGACCTCGTTGACGGTGAGGTCGTCAGTGTCAGCGCCGCCGGTGAACGCGCTCAGGCCTTGCTGGCCGCCGAAGTCGTAGCTCGCCGCCACGTCGCCGATCTCGCCCAGTTCCGCGAGTCGGTCTTCGACGTCGTCGCTGTCGACGTTCGTCCCCGCCGCACGCGCGATGGCCTCGTAGCACGCGCTCGGTCCGATATCGAGCGTTCGCGACTCCCAGGCCGGAAACACCCGCCCCTGCACGAAGCGGGCGACGACTGCGAGATCAGCCCCGGCATCTTCGAAGAGGTCGGTGACGTGAGCAACGATCTCGAGGTCTGCGGGCTCGGCGTCAATCGCAGCGACACGGTCGGCGAACGTGGCGAACTCCATCACCGACTGCTATCGTCGGGGATGGTAAAACGGTTCTGAGAGCGGGTGGTCGGCTGGCGTGTCTGCGTGTCTACTGTGATTCGGGAGCAGCGTCTCGAGCGCGTTCGTAGATCGCGCCGCTGACACAGCCAAGCGGGAGGGTGAACCACGCGGTCAGGACGACCGCGAAGATGCCAATAAAGGCGGTGAGGACGCCCGCCTCAGTGAGGGCGGCCGAAATCGATGCCGTCCCATCGGCAGCGGCGACGCCGACCAGTATCGCGAAGACGACGGCCAGTGAAGCGAGGTAGGTCAGGATCGTCGCGAGCAAGCCCGCGACAGCGCCGGCGTACGGGATCGACGCGGGAACGACCTGCCAAGTGAGCGCGCCCGCAAGAAACGCCGTCGTGAGAACGAGTGGAATTGCGACGAGTGCGCTGAATCCCCAGAACGGCGCGATTGCCCACGTCTCGAGCGATGGACCGTACTGAGAGAGGCCGAACATCCCGAATGCGAACACTGTCGCAATAGCGACTGCCGCCGATGCACCGGCGTAGCCCGCTCCAATGGCCCGATGGTCTGCCTTCGGCAATCGACCCGGTCCGTAGCGCTTGCAGGCGCGGCTGAGACTCGAGAGTGAGGTTGCTCGACTCATACGGAACTGTTCAATCCGCTGAATAAAATACGTTCGGATGGTTGACTCGAGACCGACAGAACGCGGGTGAGCGTTACGCTCACGGCGAGTGACGAAATCTGACGGCCGGCACACCGAGAGAGTGCTTTCAAGGCGTTCGCGCTCGCACTCGGAGATAGTATGACAGAGGGAGCACTCGCGCCGCGAGTCGCCGACGTCCTCTCGGTCGATGCCGATACGTTCCGAGAGCGGGCCGCAGCCGACGCGGACGTGATCAAAGACGCCATCGAGGACGGGGTGTTCGACAATCCGCAGGCCATCGTCGGCCTCGAGTACGAGTTCTACGCGGTCAAAGACGACGACGCGACGCTGCGGCGGGTGCCGCGTCGCTTGCTCGAACTGATTGGGTTCGAAAAGGAACTGGGGCTCCACAACGCCGAGATGACGACGAGCCCGCAGCCGCTGAACGCCTACGGAATCGCCGCACAGGAGTCAGAGGTCAAAGCCCGCCTCCAGACCGCGCTCAAGGTAACCGAATCCGAGCGGATGCGACTGGTCAGCGACGGCCTCTGGACGATCCCACCGGAAGGAGAGTCCGCGACGACGTATCTCACCGACAGCATCGAGCGGCCAGCGGACGACACCAACGGGAGCGAGCGGTCGATCCGCATCGCGACAAACATGAGCGACTCGGCGCGGTATCACGCGATGGCCAACACGGATCAGGCCCAATCGGCTGGGATGCATATCGAGGCCCCGCACGTCTCGCTCGAGGCCGAGACCGTGATGCCGGAGAGTCTCATCACCTCGATTCAGCCCCACTATCAGGTGGCCCACGCACTCGATCTGCCGACGTACTTCAACTACGCCATCCGCGTTGCTGGCCCACTGCTTGCACTCGGCGTCAATTCCCCGTTCTTCCCCGCGGATCTCTACGACGACGATGCGACGGCCGCGGACATCCTCGCCGATAGCTGGATGGAAAGCCGCATCAGCGTCTTCGAAACCGTCCTGAACGATCCCACGACGGGCGAGGGCAAGGTCCGATTCCCCCACGACCTCGAGTCCGTCCACGAGGCGGTCGACCGCGTCGCCGACGACGATACCATCGTCCCGATGCCCGTCGAGCAGGGCGAGCGCTTCGACGATCAGTTCCCACACTTCCGCGAGAAACACGGCACCTACTGGCGCTGGGTGCGCCCGGTCTTCGGCGGCCCGACTCGCTCGGCGGCGAACGCCCGCATCGAGTTCCGACCGATCCCCGCCCAGCCGACGGTGCGGGACTCGACGGCCTTCCTCGCCGCCTTCGCCGGCCTCCTCGAGAGCCTGACCCGCCTCGAGCATCCGGTCCACGAACTCGATTGGGAACTCGCCCGCGAGAACTTCTACGCGGCCATGCGCGATGGACTCGAGGCCGATCTGACGTGGATTACGAACGACGGCAAGGAGACGACGGATACGCTCGACATCTACGAGGATCTACTCGCACACGCCGAAGACGGGCTGACGAACCGCGGACTGACCGACGAACAGGCCGCGAAGTATCTCTATCCGCTCCGGCGTCGCGTTCGACAGGGCGTCACGCCCGCGAGTTGGAAACGCGAGTGCGTTGAAACGGCGCTGAACGACGGTGCCTCGCTCGAGGAGGCAATCGCGACGATGCAGCGGACCTACGTGGATCGCCAGCGCGAGACGCTGCTCGAGGGTGGGTTCGCGGACTGGATCGTCGACAAATAACGGCGTCAGGGCGCGACGAATGCTTCGCCGTAGATCGGAATCTGGACGGCAAGCAGTGAGATAGCAAGCAGGATAGCAAGGAACGGTCCGGTAGGGGACGAGGACGTGTCCGTCCGGTAAACTGTGTCCCCTGCGATGAGAACGACGAGTAGCTGGAGCGCCATCTCGAGAGACGAGGCAGTCTGGCCGAGTATCCCCGGCCGAAGCGCCAGAATCAGTATCGTTCCAGCACCGATTGTGAGGCCCGCTGCAAGCGCCGTTCGCCTCGAGTCGATTCCCGTTCGGCTGGCAACAACGCCTGTGAGAACGCAGTTGAGTCCGATTCGAAGGCCGACGATCACGGCGATCAGTTCGGGGTTCTGCCAGCCCGGAAGCAGCGCCTCGAGCATTGGTTATGAAATGATATATTCTGGCTGTTGAATACAGAGGATTAGTGCAGCACGACGACTCTGTTTGTTTCACACTGAAAGCGGTGAACTATCCACACACTACACGAGACTGGCTGCCTACACCTGTGACTGCTCTGTCTCCTCCTTCGCGTTCTGCACGATCTCGTCTTCAACAATCTCCGACCCGGAGCGGTCCTTGTCGGATTCCGCGATACCCAATATCGTCTGAATCCGGGGACTAAACCCGGGATCTAGCTTACTGAGTCCCCGTTTGAGCCCATCGGCCACCTCTTCTCCAGTGTCTGTGAGTCGGAAGATGTGCATTCGGTCGTCCTCTTCCAGTTCCGCGAGGTCGAGGTCATCCAGTGACTGCATGATCTCAGTGAAACCCGGGTCGGTCGGCCCCCAACGTTCCCTCGTGAAACTCCAATCATCGTCTTCGAGTGCGTTCACCCGATACTTGTAAAGGACTTTCTGGTACTTCAGTTCCCCATCGATCTCTCCATCGAACTCATCGAGCATGAGGAGGTGGGGATGGTTCTTCCCCTCTTTATCCTTCATTATGCGTACCTCCCGAGAGATGCCTGGATCCGCTGTCGAGTCAACTCACCAGTCTTCGGGAATTCCTCCAGCATCTCTTCGGTGGAGGACGTACAGATGAACTGCTCATCACATGACTGGATGAACTCAAGAAGGCTTTCTTGACCTTCCGAGTCGAGGTTCGAGAAGGGTTCATCGCAGACGATTGTCGACCACTCAGTCGCTCCTGCTTCCCGGACGAAGCGGTTATACACAACTGCAAACGAGATGTTCATGAAGGTGATTTCCGCATCGCTCAGGTCTCCTGCTCGGTCGTACTTTCGAGGCCCCTCAGATCCAGGGATCTCAATGTCCCCATCTTGCGTCATCTGGATCTCCAATCCGATCTCGCCGGCCATCTCCTCGAAAACCTCTTGCCACTCTTCGGAGAACTCATTGATCTCAGCATTGATGCTCTCTTCCCGCATTTCTACCACCTCGTCCTTAGCCTCCTCCAGACGTTCCTGTGAGGACTCTAATTCATCTTCCAGTTCTCCAATCTCGGTTTTTCGCTCCGAGATCTCCTTCTCGGTCTCATTGATGCTCGACTGATAGCGTTCCAGTTGCTTTTTGGTTTCTTCGAGGATAGTGGAGAAGTCGTACTCGTTATTCCGGATGACTCGCTCAATCCGGCCGTCGATATCACCCAATTCGGGTTGCTCCTCCCGAATATTGGCGATCTCTTCGGTGACTTCTTCTAGCTCAGATGTGATTTCTTCCAGTTCTTCCTCAATTTCTCCTAGCTCTTCTTCTGAACGACTAATCTTCTCGTCGATATCCGCCTCTAGGTCGTCGCCACGACTGTCGACGGCACAAAATGGGCAGCGAGACCGCCCCAAGCGACTCTCCGCTAAGTCTGTATCAACGTGGCCGCTACAGGCAGGACAGACGAAGTCGTTGACCGCTTCAGCGATGATGGCGTTCCTCTCCGACTCTCGGTATCGTTCCCACTGCCTCTTATCCTTCCGCTTACTTCTCTGCTTGCGCTGGAGGAAGTCCTGCTTCTTAGACAACTCGGAGAGTGTTTCTTGAAGGTCTTCATCAGACTGTATTGTCTCAATAATGTCTTCAAGTTTCCCGGACTCTGCAAGAGACTTTATTTGTTGGTACTTCTCTAATTGGTTTTCGTCGCTACGAAGATTGTTCTCGCGCTCGTGCTTATCCTCCTTCTTCCGGCGTAGACTCGACTTGATCTCTGCGGTTCGTTCTTCCAGTTGAGAGATTTCTTCCTCAGTCTCCTCGATACTCTCTTGGGTATCTTGATCAACTGCCGAACGAATGTGATCCAGCCGATGGTCTTCCGAAAGCCCCGAAAGAGGCATTCGTTCGATGTGGGTATGGACGAAATGGTTTTTGATCAGATCCGTACTTGAGACCTCCGTGGACAGATCTTCCGCTAACCAGTTGGTGAGTTCTTCCTGTGCCTCATCTTCACTCTTTTCGAGATCATCTTTCCTGAATTGTGCACCTAGCTTACCTCTTCGGAACTCGACCCCATCGGTGAATCCGAGGCTTACGTTATTGTTCCGTCCAGTGGACAGGTCGATCGTTTCTTGTGGGCCAAGAAGATTGTACAGAATCGCGTTGAATGTGAGAGTCTTCCCAGTGCGATTGCCACCCTGAATGAGCAGATTCTCGCCCTCAATATTCGTATGTTCGAATCCTCCGTACTCCTCTTTCGCAAATTCCCGAGAATGAATTTCGCCTAATTTCATCTAGTCGAACATTATGGGAGACATTAATATAATATTTTGTATTTTTACAATCGATAAACCACATAGTATGATGGTCGATAGAGAAGTAATTAAGAGGAGTCCGAGAGTTGCCAGTGGGTCTGTTAGCAGGAAAGCATGGATTCCGGATATCGTGGCAACAAGTAAACCAGAATAGAATAAACAGGTATATTGGAAGACTTGGCCGTCAAACTTGTCGAAGTCCTCTTTCTTATCTTCATTGTCAAAATAAAAATGCCCTTGATTGTTCTTTCTGTCAATCTCTCTCTTCGCTCGGACAATGATCGGAAACGAAAGGAAGGATATTGCCTGCTTGCTGAGCAATTTCAAGAGCAGACCAAATATGAAGCCGAAAACTGCTGCTGCAAGTACTAACTCGTTTCTGGCGGTACTCGGAAACCAGTATTCTCCAGTAAAGTAGGCAAGAATAGTCACTACGGTTCCCCCGGGCCCTGCTTGTGTGATGATCCGGATCAGAGACACACTACTTAGTTGCTATGTCGGTCGGCTTATTCTTGACTGTAATACATGCGCTCTGTATACAACAAGACAGTAGAATTTATTACCGATTGAAGTGTTCCACAAAGCCTGCTGATCTCCCATCAGGTCGACCAGCTCAATCGTTCATCGGAATCGTCAAACTGGTTGTTCGAACCACATGCTCGAGCAGGCCACCGAAAATGACGGCAACGGTGTAGACTGCCAGTCTGAGTGCCACAGCCGTCACGACCGGACATCTATTCCACCCCCGTAACAGTAGATATAAGTTACATCACGTCAATAATGCAACCGGAAGCCAAACCGGGCATGAATGAAATGCCCCGGGTGTAGTAGCACCCGAGACGGCTTCCAAATCCCAACCCAGGGATTCCGAAGCATGATTCCGTTCATTCTACCGGGATATAAACATCCCGCACGACAGTCGAATCGCACACCTCGAGCGCCGCGCTCTCGAGTCGCACCAACACTACCACCTACCGCAGTTGCCGATCAGAGGCGAACACAGTGCCTCGAGCCTCGCAGCCATCCCACGACCGGGCACGGGCGATGACCGACGGGGACGACCCCGACGACGCATCGGCTCTCGGAACCTGCCCGGCCTGTGGCAACCCGATGGCGATGACCGTCGTCCTCGGCCCCGGCGACGCCTACGCCACCCCCTGTGGCTGTCGAATCATCCCCGACTCGAGTCCGGCGTCCGACCCACCAGGCGCTCGCTCCGACCTCGAGTAACAGGGGGTCACTTTTTTCGACGGGACCTGTGGTGCCTCCGTCCCGAACTGATTCACCCGCTGATCAACCATCGTGAGTTCTCGTCACTGCAGAACGCGTGGAACGCTCTGTTGGATACTGAACGCGACGGCCAACGGCGTCAGAGTGAAACGGGTAACTCTCGACTCACGCGAGGAGACGGTGCGTTCGTGTCACGACGCTGGTGGAAACAGTTTCGTGAACTCGCCAGTGCGTGTCTCGTCCACCATTTCAGCACAACTGCTGAAACGCACCATTAGTCAAAGCGTTCAACAGCGGCAAATAGCGTTGTTCTCAGTCGGACACAATCGTTTCTACAGTCGCATCGAGACGAGCCAGCCAAAAACCATTAATCACCGACAGCCGAGAGTCTAGCGTATGGTAACCTTCCTCTCCGGGGGTACGGGAACGCCGAAGCTATTAGACGGTGCGGGGGCGGTATTCTCACCGGAGGAGACGACAATCGTCGCCAACACCGGCGACGACATCGAACTTGGTGGGCTGTTCGTCTCGCCGGACGTCGATACGCTGCTCTTTCAGGGTGGGGGCGTCCTCGACCGCGAGACGTGGTGGGGGATCGCCGGCGATACACACCGGACGAACTCGGCGCTGATGGATCTCGCCGCAGCCGCGGACCTGCCCGAGGGACCGCAGTATCTGCCCGACGAGAAACAGACCGCTGGCCGGCGACTCGCACGCTGGCGGCGATTCTCCGGCGTCGCCGAGTTCATGACTATTGGTGACCGCGACCGGGCTGTCCACCTCACGCGCACGAGCCTGCTCGATCAAGGCCACACGCTGGCCGAGGCGACGCGGACGCTCGCCGACGCGTTCGATCTCTCCGTCTCGCTCCTGCCGATGAGCAACGACCCCGTCGCCAGCCTCGTCCACACCGACCAGGGCATGATGCACTTTCAGGAGTACTGGGTCGGCCACCGCGGCGAGCCAACCGTCGAAACCGTTGAATTCCGCGGCTCCTCGAACGCTACACCCGCACCCGGCGTCCTCGAGGCGCTCGAGGGACCAGTCGTGATCGGGCCGTCGAATCCGGTGACGAGTATCGGACCGATGCTCGCGTTGCCGGGCTTTGCGGACGCGCTCGCGAAGACGACCGTCGTCGCGGTCTCGCCGTTTTTGGGTGAGGAAGCATTTTCGGGGCCTGCCGAGGATCTGATGAAAGCGGTCAACGCCGAACCGAATACGCACGGGCTGGCGACCGCCTACCCCTTCGCAGACGTCTTTATCGTCGACGAGGGCGACGACGTTGAGTTCGACCGACCGACCATCCAGACGGATATCACGATTGACTCGCCCGAAGACGCTACCCGCGTCGCGCGGGCCGTCCAAGAAGCAATCGACCTCGCCAGCTAATGTTCCAGCCACCGCTCGCACTCGCCAGCCTCAGCGGGGAAGCAGACGCCGACTGGGCTCGAGCGGGCGCTGACTACGCCGGTGCAGCCGTCCTCGGGGGGATCGCACTCGAGGCCGAGTCGAGAGCCGCGGCCCGCGAACTCGTTGCCCGCGACCGAACTGAGTTTCTTCCAGACGACCCGCTCGCGTTTATCGACGAGCAACTCGCCGCGCTCGCAGACGCCCCGATTCAACCGGGGTTCAACGTCCGGAGTGCGACCGCCGAGCCGATTGGCGACGCCGCTCGAGTCTGTCGTGATCGAAACGCGTTCCTCGAGATCAACGCTCATTGCCGACAGGAGGAACTGTGTGCCGTCGGCTGCGGCGAGACGCTCTTGCGGGATGGAGATCGCCTCTGTGAGTACGTCGAAGCCGCTGCCAAAACTGGTGTGACGACCGGCGTGAAAGTACGCGCAGAAGTACCCGGTGTCGACCTGCCGGAACTCGCACGGCGATTCGAGAATGCGGGCGCAACCTTCGTCCACGTCGATGCGATGGACTCCGAATCGGTGATCGACGATATCAGCGAGGCGACCGACCTGTTCGTGATCGCCAACAACGGCGTTCGCGACGACAAGACGGTCCGCGAGTACGTCGAGTACGGAGCCGACGCGGTGAGTGTCGGCCGGCCGAGTGACAATCCGGTCGTGCTCGAGCGCGTCAGCGACGCAGTGGATCGTCGCCTCGGTGCAGAAGCGAGTCCGTGAGCGACGCCACAGATCGACGAGACGGGGGAACGACCCACAAAATTATTATTTCACAGTCGGACGAGGACTGCTGCATGGGCTATCACGTCATCGACCCTGCCGATCTCGAGCCGGAACCGGACCGTCCGTCAGAGATGCGCTATATCAGCGAGGCGGCGGGCATGGAACGGATGGGACTGCGTCTCTACCGGGTCGAACCCGGCGAGGAGATTCCGCTTTCCGGGCTACATTACCACGACGAACAGGAGGAAGTGTTCTACGTTCTCGAGGGCACGCTCAGCGTCGAGACGCCCACGAAAACGTACCATGTCGAGCGAGGACAGTTCTTCGTCGCCGAACCGGAACACCCACACCGCGCGCACAACGCGCCCGATGCCGACGGCGATGCGCGCGTGCTCGGAATGGGTGCCCCGCCGCAAAGTGATGGCCACAGCGTCGAGTCCTGAGTCGAGGATCGTTCGACGGTTCCGATATCCGAACCGGCGAAACCGAATCGCCGAATCAACCGACACGAAGGAGAAAAGAAGAAAGGCCTAACCAGTCGCCCCGCCTGCATCCAGACATGTCCCTCGAGGAGCTAACCGAGGAGATGCAGGAATCGTACACTGAGTTCGACGACGAACTGACGGTCTCGCTCGACCGGGAGACTCGAAACGAACTCGCCTTGCTCGAGGCGGCGCTCGAACCTGACGAGACGGACGAACTCGTCCGCCGGGCGATCCACATGTTGTTTCAGTCGACCGTCGAGACCGGCAAACTCGATTTCCAACTTCGGTCTGGCTACGACGTAACCTACGATGAGTATCTCTCGGGTATGACCTTCGAGGAGATGACCGGCGCAGATCAGTATCCAACGATGGACGACGAGCGCCGATACCAGTTTTAATTGGTAGCACGGAACATACCAATGCGTCTATGTACCACATAAGTGTCTAAACACTATAATAGGTACGTTTACAATCGTCCAATTCCGGAATTTGCTTATGGCAATCAGTCAGTCCCCAACCGACACCGACCTTCGCTGTGGTGAATGCACCGGTCTGCTCAGAGTCCGACACGGCGTCCTCGAATGTGCTGAATGCGGCCATACGCCACGTCACGGCTCGGATTAGACACTTGTTTCGGCTGGTTCGGAGGGTAGAAAGCGCGACGTCACTGGGTGACCCTCCGACCAGCGTAATTGAGACGAAAACCAAACTAACGGACAGCGACGACCCGATCAGTCGTCAATCGGTGCCGCACTCGAGAGCGCTTCGTCGAGTTCTGCGTCTTCCATCTTCTCGACCAGCGCGTCGATCACTTCCTCGCGTTTCCCTTTCACGAACTTGATCGACCCGACGACGAGGTGGCCGCCGCCGGAGACGCCGCCGCCGGAGATTTCGGCCTCGAGTTCGGTGACCATCGTGGGGATGTCGAGTCGGACGCCGTCGGATCGGAGCACGGCGAAGTCGGGACCGTAGCCGACCGTGATGACGGGATCGCCGGTCTCCTCGATTTTTCGGTCGTGAATCTCGCCGGTCGTTTTGCCGGGTGCGGGGTAGGTGAATCGGTGCGCGTGGTTCTCCACGTCGATGCGGTAGAGATGTGCGCCGTTCTCGAGGTCTTCGTGCTCCAAGTGGGGCATTGCATCCTCGAGTTGCTCGTCGACTTCCGCGCGGGCGCGGTCGGCAAAGAACGAGACGAGTTCGTCGTGGCGGTCCTCGTCGTCGCTGCCGACCTGCAGGAGGTCCTGAATCAGGCGGTCGCCGGAGTTGTAGCGCAGCCAGAAGGCGGCGTAGTCCAGCGCTTCGCTCAGGTCCTGCAGGCGGTCCTCGTCGTAGCCTTCCTCGGCAGCTAACTCGAGGTAGTCCGTCATTGCGTCGGCTTTCGAACGGTCCGAAAGGCCGGCAACGGCGGGGACATGGCGCAGTTCGTCGGTGAGATCCGGGTAGATCATCCGCGCGAGTTCCACACAGAGCATCCCGGTCGTGATCCGGTAGTCCTCGTCGTGGAGGTACGGGTTGACGTGGGCATCGAGCAGGTCGCCAACTGCGTCGGGATCTGGGTGGTGGTGGTCGATGGCGACGATTGGGATATCGTAGTGGGCCAGCGTCTCGTAGGCCGGCACGTCCTCGGCTGTCGAGCCGTTGTCCAGCATAAGGAGGAGCGGGAGTTGCTGACCGTGTTTCTCGCGGTCCTCGAGCGCGAAGTTCAGATCGCGCGTGGCGTCTTCCATCTCGTAGAACGGCGCTTTCGCGGGCAGGCGCTTGATGAGGTGGCGCGGGGCGTTGTCGTCCTCGTGGACGTCGGCGATGAATCGCTCGAGCGCAATCTGGACGGGCACGGCAGCGCACATACCGTCGCCGTCTGCGTGGTGGCGAACGCGAATCGGACGACCTTCAAGCACTGTTCGGCGGAGTCGTTTCGCGACTTCGCGCAGGTTTGGTCGGAGTTTCTCGAACGCTGGCCAGTCGATTAGCGGCTCGACATCGTGGGGTTCTGCGCGCTCGTCGAGTGCGGCGTCGATGCGCTCACGGGCGTCTGCAGCATCCTCGCCCTCGAGTTTCGAGAGGCCGTCGACTTCAATCTGGACCGATTCGTCGCGGTGTTCTGGGGTCCCGGTGATCCGGACGACGTCGCCGACTTCGACGGTCGGATAGGCGCGAACGCCGGCTTCTTCGAACGCGGCACAGGGGACGACGCCGTCTTCGTCGGCGATGTGGAAGATCGTCGGACCGCCGGTCTGTTTGACCTGGACGATTTCGCCTTCGAGGTGGATCTGTTCGCCGACGTTGGCCTCGAGGCGGCCGGTGCCGGTCAGGGAGTACTCGTGGGAGACGGCTTCGACGGTGGCATCCTCAAGGTCGACGTCGGCGGGTTCGAACGCCATGTCACCGTTGTCACGGACACTCTCGAGTTCGACGGCGAGTTCGTCACCGACGGCGAAGGTGCCCTCGAGAACGGATTCGTGGACGAGTCCAGAGATGGATTCGGAGAGATCAACGAAGACGCCGTAATCGACGATACCGTTGATTTCGGCGAGATAAGTACGGTTACGGTCAACATCATCTGCGGTACAATCAGCATCGAGATCGTAGACGACGGAATCCCCGTCATCTGCGCCGGGTTCCCCGGCGGACGCTCGTGTCATCTTGACTCGTTGTTTGGGGGTGGCCGCGTATAACCCTTGTCAAGAAGCGGTGGCGAGAAGCCCCGAAATACGAGTCGAGTCGGGAAGCACACGCATCGGAACGTTTAGCAACCGCAAGCCCGGACGGGGAGATATGGGGCTGCTCGACGCGCTGTTTCGGTCGAACGAGATTCTCGGCATCGCCGAGGAAACCCTCGAGTTCGCCATCGAGTCTTCGGAGGCGGCTCATCCCGACGAGTACATGGGCTTTCTGCGCGGGACCGAAGCGCATCGGCTCGGACTCGAGCGGGATGGACTGGTAATCACGGATATCCTCGTGGTGCCGGGGACCGAGTCGAACAGCGTGAGCGCCACCGTCAGGACGAGTCAGATTCCAAACGACGTCAAGGCACTTGGGAGCGTCCATTCGCACCCAAACGGCGTTATCAGACCGAGCAGCGCGGATTTAGAGACATTTGGTCGGGGAAGCGTCCATATCATTATTGGCGCACCGTATCGCCGCTCCGACTGGAAAGCGTTCGATTCGGGCGGGAAACCGACGAACTTGCACGTTGTCGACGTCGATCTTCCCGATTCAGAGGAGTTTTTCGACTTTACACAGGCGGATATCGACGAGGATTTGCGAGGCTAACGATGGGATGGGATTACTCGAGGGAGGCGACGATGGGCGAACTGCACGGACAACCGACGACCAACCGTCGAGCAAGCCGAACCGCTGGCAGTGTGGGGGCGACCCGATGACCAGAACGATCATCGCCCAGGGGACGTTCGACATTCTCCACCCCGGACACGTCCACTACCTCGAGGAGGCCGCTGCGATGGGTGACGAACTGATCGTGATCGTCGCGCGCAAGGCCAACGTCGATCACAAGGAAACGCCAATCTGCCCCGGCGAACAGCGCCGCGCCGTCGTCGACGCACTCGAGGCAGTCAACCGAGCAATTCTCGGCCACGAGGAGGACATTTTCGTTCCGATTGAAGAACTCGACCCCGACGTGATCGCACTCGGCCACGACCAGCATCACGACGAGGCGGCCATCGAAGACGAACTCGAGCGCCGAGGAATCGACTGTGTCGTCGAGCGCGCAAGCGCCCGCGAGCCTGCAGCCGACGCTGAACTCTTATCGACCCGCCACATCATCGACCGCATTCTCGAGCGCCGATCCTGAGGCTCGTTCTCGTGGACGTGGTGGGTCGTCTCGAGAGTCACTGATCGCAAATCGCCCATGATAGATCATGTGTTGTCCGAACACTCCTGTGAATCGAAACATAGGAAGCGGAGATTATTGCCATATTTCCGCCCAAAAATAACCGGCGTATGCTGGGTTCTGACGAAATCAGGACTCCTGTTTCTCTCCGATATAATTTCGCGGCCATATTTTCCCCTATCTACCCAAAACCCCGAAATTTGCCACGGAGACGCCCTCAAACCCGCAACCTTTTCATGGCGCAGTCCGGACTACGTTGATATGACGATAGATCCGACGCGGCGAAAGCTACTGGCGGGAAGTGCGACTGCTGGTATTATTGCGGTCGCTGGCTGTACTAGCGGCGACGACGATCCAGACGACTCCGAGACGGACACTGACGACGATCCGGACGAGTCAGACGACGAGGAACCGATGGATGACGATGAAGGCGAAGACGAGGAAACCGAAACCGAAGACGTCGGTCACTACGAAGTCTGGGCCCTCGATCAGGGACTGGACAACGTCCACCTCTACGAGCCCGGTGAGGGCGACGACGAGTTCGACCACGTCGAAGAAATCGACCTCAACGGACTCGAGGGCGTTCCGGACGAGGGCGTCACGCCACACATGATCGACTTCAGCTCGGACTACGAGTACGCAGCCATTGCCTGTACGGCTGGTGCGCGTACGCTCGTCTTCCGAACCGAAGACCGCGAACTCGTTGGCAACGTCGAAACCGGCGCGTCCTCGCACATGGCCGTTTTCGACCCGAACGACGAGTACATCCACGTCGACGTCATCGCCGAGGAAAAAATCGTTCGCGTCGAAGCCGACCTCGAGAACGAGGAGTTCGAGTACGACGACTACATCGAACTGCCAGAAGACGAGACCGTCCAAGAGGCAGGCATCGACTCGGCAAGCCCGATCTGCCACCAGTTCGACAGTCAGGGACGTTCGATTCACACGCTCGGCCCAAGCTACCACGACGCAGGACTGGTCATCGTCGACCACGACGAGTTCGAAGTCGAACTCGCCTACTCACAGGATGAAGTCCCAACGAACTGTGGGACCATGCCACACCCAGACGAGGACAAGTTCTACCTCACCGCCGGTCTCCCATCCAACCCTGACGAGGGCGAGGACGGCGTCGGCGCATACTACGTCTACGACACTGCCGAAGACGAGATCATCGAGGAGGACGTAAGCACCGAAGGCGTCGACGCACACGGCTTCTGGTACACGCCCGACGGCGAGGAATTGTGGGTCCTGAACCGTGAGACCAACGACGGCGTCATCGTCGATCCCGAGACCGACGAGGTCATCGAAGAGATCGACGCCTACGGTGAGAATCAGTCCGACGACACGGCTGAGCGCGACGCACCCGACATCATGTGGACCTCGCCGGACGGACAGTACATGTTCGTCACCCTGCGCGGCCCAGCCCCACAGTCCGGTGACCCCCACGCCGCAACCGGCGTCACGCCCGGCTTCTCCGTCCTCGACATCGAGAGCCGAGAAATCGTCGACACCGTCGAACCGGACCCAATCGACGACTTCGGTCAGGACGACATCGACGCCGAAGCCGTCCCCGACTTCCACGGCCTCGGCGTTCGAGTCGTCGGCGACTTCGACAGCGACATCCCGAACTCGCCACCGTTCTAATCGGCTCGAGCGACCACGTTCGGATCGCGGTCTAAAAGAGAATTGTCGCATTGACTGCAGACGAGACAGCGAGGGAGCGGTCAGTTTTGGAGCACTGCTTTCGGTGGCGGTCGCAGCGTATCGACTGTATGCCCTGTCTCGACGAAGTGTTCAATCGCCTTTTCTGACGTTTCTTTTTCGGTGTACCCCTGCACCGTACTGATCTGCCACTCACACTCGAGACAGAATTTGCACATTCATTTCTTTCTTTGTGATACCGCGTCGAAAGACTCATGCAGGAAATCGAAGGCTCGCGTTGGCGTGCCATCGAGACCGATAGCTCTGAGTTGAAAACAGTCGAGTCACGGCAAAAACGCGTCTCGAGTGCGTCGTATTGTGGTACAGCAGTACCGATGCGAACGCCCGCCCGTTTGCGGGCGTCAGTCGCGTTTGAGGGCGGGATTCGTCACCGCACCGTTTTCTGCAGAGTCGAAGTCGCGGCCGAATTTCGCCAGCACGCCCGTGTCGTAGGTGGGGTCTGGCTGCTCCCACTCGTCGTGGCGCTCGGCGAGTTCGTCGTCCGAGAGGTCGACGGCAAGCGTGCGCTCTGCGATGTCAATCTCGACAACGTCGCCGTCCTCGAGGAGGCCGATTGGGCCGCCAGCGAAAGCTTCGGGCGCGACGTGGCCGATAGAGAAGCCACGCGTGGCACCCGAGAATCGACCGTCAGTGATGAGCGCAACGTCTTCGGCGTGGCCCTGGCCAGCGACGGCGCTCGTGACACCGAGCATCTCCCGCATGCCGGGACCGCCCTGTGGCCCTTCGTTGCGGATGATGAGCACGTCGCCGGACTCGACGTTGCCTTCCTGGACGTACTTCATTGCGGCTTCTTCCTCCTCGAAGACGCGGGCCGGCCCCTCGTGGCGCAACTCGTCGTCGCCGGTTACCTTGAGGACGGAGCCACCGGGTGCAAGGTTGCCCGTCAGGATACGGATCGCGCCCTGTTCGTTTTTCGGCTCGTCGACAGTGTAGAGGAAGTCCGCCTCGAGGTCCTCGATAGTCGGCACGTCCAGGGCCTCGAGTTCCTCGCCGATTGTGTTCCCGGTCACGGTCAGTGCGTCACCGTGGAGCAGGTCGGCCTCGTAGAGGGCGTTCAGGATGACCGGCACGCCACCGATTTCGTGAAGGTCGTTCATCACGCGTGTGCCGCCGGGTTGGAGGTCGGCGATCTTCGGCGTACGCTGGCTGATCTCGTCGAACTCCTCGATCTCGAGGTCGACACCGGCTTCGGCGGCCATTGCGAGCAGGTGGAGGACGGCGTTGGTCGAGCCGCCGACGGCGACCTGTAGGGCGATGGCGTTCTCGAAGGATTGCTTGCTCAGGAAGTCAGAGGGTTTGCGCCCCGCTTCGACGGCCTCGACGGCGAGTTCGCCGGCTTCGCGGGCGACCTCATAGCGAGCCTCGTCTTCTGCGGGCGGGCTGGAACTGCCAAGCGGTGCGAAGCCGAGTGCCTCCGAAATCGACGCCATCGTGTTCGCGGTGAACATCCCGCCACAGGATCCCGCGCCGGGACAGGCGTGGCGCTCCATTTCGTCGAGTTCCTCGGCGGACATGTCGCCGTCAGAGACGGCACCAACGCCCTCGAAGAGGTTCTGGACGGTGACTTCGCGCCCGTCGTGCTCGCCGGGCATGATCGAACCGCCGTAGAGGAAGACGCTGGGCAGGTCCGTTCGGATTGCGGCCATCATCATCCCGGGCATGTTCTTGTCACAGCCACCGATGGTGACCAGCCCGTCCATGCGCTCGCCGAAACTGACCAGTTCGACGGAGTCGGCGATCAGTTCGCGGGAGATAAGCGAGGCTTTCATCCCCTCAGTGCCCATCGAGATCGCATCCGAGATGGTGATCGTCCCGAACTCGATGGGCATCCCACCGGAGTCGTCGACGCCGGCAAGCGCCGACTCGGCGACATCATCGAGGTGGACGTTACACGGTGTGATGTCTGCGGCCGGGTTCGGTACGCCGATCATCGGCGAGCCGAAGTCCTCATCATCGAATCCCATCGCGCGGAACATCGCACGGTGCGGGGCCTTTTCTGCGCCCTCGGTCACCTCGCGACTGCGCAACTGCTCGTCTTTGCCGTAGTCGAACTCATCGCTGCTCATGGTCGGACCTTGCGTCGAGGCATGATAAGTCACGCCTTCTCGGACGATGGTGCCCCACAGGCCAAAGTCGACGAACATGTTCGCCTCGATACCGGGGATTGTCGTTCAATGACGCAAACGAGCACTTACTCGAGTCGAACAGCGGCTGCCTCGAGTGCATCCTGTGTGTCGATACTCTCGAATGTCTGCACGTCGATTCCCGCCCGCTCGAGCGTCGGTTCGTCGATGGTGACGTACTCGAGGCGCTCGAGGGCGGCGAGAATCCGCCTGTCGTCGGCTGCCAGCGTTTCGCCACAGGCTTGTGCCATCGAATCAGTCCGGTACAGTGCTTGTGTTGTCTGATACCAGCCATCCTCGAGTTGGACGACAGCGGCATCGGCCCCATCACTGCCGTGTTCGCGTGCGCGCTCGAGAAGCACCTCGAACAGCGCCGGGTCGACGAACGGCATATCGCAGGCAACGACAGCCGCGTACTCTCGGTCGAGTGCCTCGAGACCGGTCTGGATCCCGGCGACTGGTCCCTGATCGTCGATGGGATCCGTTGCGAACCGAATTTCGAGGTCACACTCTCTGAGTGCATCTTGCAGTGCACTGCGTTGATCTTCGCGGCAGTTGATGACGACGGAATCAGTAACGGCTGCAAGGCGGTCGACAACGCGTCGGCTCATCGGTGTGCCGGCGAGGTCGGCAACTGCTTTATCCGCCTCGCCAAAGCGCGTGGAGTAGCCGCCGGCGATGACGAGTCCGGCAAGCGACGTCGAACGGGTAGTCACGAATCTGGCTCGAGATAGCAGCGGTGTCGCTATAATAGTGCTGACTCACACAGTATTAGTCAGAGTCGCTGTCGGTATCTCCGTTGTCGGTATCAGAGTCGCTGTCGGTATCTCCGTTGTCGGTATCAGAGTCGCTGTCTGTCCCCCTACTGTCAGTATCTGAGTCGCTGTCGGTATCTCCGTTGTCAGTATCTGAGTCGGTGTCTGTCCCCTTGCTGTCGGTATCGGAGTCCGTGTCAGTATCTCCGTTGTCTGTATCCGAATCCGTGTCTCCGCCTGAATCCGACGCTGCATCTCCATCACTGTCGATACGAGCCGTCTTTGACTCCGTCTCCGTGCCGTTCTGTCGGCTTCTGTCTAGTCCCGATTCGGCAACCGATGACTCGAGTGGCTGTGACTGCTCCTGCGACTGTGACTGTGGGTGTGCATTCGGTGACGATCCGTCAGTTTCACGCGACCGACTCAAGGATGTCTCATTCTGATTCGACGCAGTCACAGCAGTCTGTGTCGACCGGCGTGTGTAGAGAACGAGTGGTGGGAGGACGTAACTCGCAATCGCCAGCGCAGCAAACCACGGATCGACGAAGATCAGTAAGCCGAAGATGGCAAGTGCAGCCGTCGCGGCCGTATGACTTGCGGTTTTCGTATAGGCACGATAGAACGACCAGAACGCTCTCAGGTGACGACCGGCGGCCGAGCGCACTGTCCACAGCGCAATCATACGGCTGCTACGGTCGCCAGCGAGAAACCCTTTGGTCGCCCAGCCCCTCCCACTAGCTATGAGAGAATTCGTCTTCGCCCTCGAGTACGAACCGGGGACGAACCCGGTGGCCGACGTGCTCGCTGACCACCCCGACGCGTCGGTCCGGTCGCTGTCGTGTCACGTCAGCGCCGATAGCCTCTGGCGGGTCGACCACGCGAGCGGCCCCGAAGAAGCACTCGAGGCACTCGAGCAGGCCTACGAAACAGCTGACTACTTCGCCGACTGCCTGGTCAAAGACGACTGCGGCGCAGAGTGTGAGGTCCAGGTGTTAGACCGCTCGAGCGACACGCTCGTTGTCTACACGTACTGGGAGCGCACCGAGGTCTGTACGTCGGTTCCCCACGTCGCCCTCGAGCACTTAGGCGAGGGATTGCTGTTCGAGACGTATCGCGAGGGGCGGCGCTACCGCTGGCGGATCGTGCTGGGAAGCGACGCGCCCATTCACGACTTCTTCGACGCGCTCGGTGACGAGGTCGGCGAGTGTACCGGCATGGAGATGCTCCGGTTGACCGATGTTGACCCCGACCACAGCGGCGGGGAGGGCGAACCAGCCGATCTCCCGCGCGAACAGCGCGCGGCCCTGCAAGCCGCCGTCGAGTCCGGCTACTACGAGACACCGCGCCAGATCGAACTGTCGGACCTCGCGACCGAACTCGAGATTCCTCGGTCGACGCTGTCCTACCGACTCCGACGCGCTGAAGCGGCGCTCGCGACGTCGTTCGCCGACGAGATGGCCACGCTCGAGCAGTCCCCAGCGCGATTGTAACGCGCGTATGGGTCAGCCCGCGCCAACGCTCGAGTTGGCGCACGCCAAATAATCTGTATCCGGGGCCGTTCCCTACAGCAGTGTGATGAGCGAGTCCACACCTGAGACGCCGCCGGACTCGAGTCGCACGCTCGACCTGCGGGTGCCCGAGATGGATTGTCCGACCTGTGCGGGAAAAGTGACGAACAGCGTCGAACGCCTCGAGGGCATCGACGAGATCGACCCGCGAGTGACCAGCGGGCGACTTCTCGTGACGTACAACTCGAGTGTGACGAGCGAGCGCGCAATTCGCGAACGGGTCGAGGCGGCCGGATACGCGGTTGAATCGGCCGCTACGGAGCTGACACTGTCGGTCCCTGGCATGGACTGTGCCTCCTGTGCGAGCAAGGTCGAGAACGCACTCGCCGACACCGAGGGCGTCGGTGCGGTCGAGACCCAACCGGCATCGGGCCGAGTCACAGTATCGACGACGGATGCCGACCGCGACACCGTGACAGCGGCAGTCGAATCCGCCGGCTACGAGGCAACGCTGGTCGGTGACGACGAGAGCGCACTCGGCGAGCGCGCGGCCGTCTGGAAGAGCCGCCGCGCTCTCGGCACCGCACTCGGTGGCCTCCTCGTCGTCGTCGGGATGGCCCTCGAGTTCGTGTTCCCGGCCGTCGATCCAGCGTTTGGGACGCTCGCCGTGGGGCCCATCGACCGGGTCTACGACCTCTCGCATCTCCTGTTCATCGCGGCCGTCGTCGTCGCCGGGACGCCGATCCTGCGAAACGGCTACTACTCGCTGCGCAACCGGAGTCTCGACATCGACTTTCTGATGAGCCTCGGCATCGTCGCGAGCGTCGCCGCACACCACCCCTTCGAGGGGGCGATCCTCGCCGTCCTCTTCAGCGTTGCCGAACTCTTAGAGCAGTTCTCGATGGATCGTGCGCGGGACTCCCTGCGCGAACTCATGGACCTCTCACCCGATACCGCGACCGTCAAACGCGCGGACGGGAGCGAGGAGACGATTCCCGCGGACGACCTCGAGATCGGCGACACGGTCGTCGTCCGGCCGGGGGAGAAGATTCCCGCCGACGGGACCGTCCTCAAGGGAGAAAGCGCGGTCGACCAGTCGCCGATTACGGGCGAGAGCGTCCCCGAAGACAAGGCCGCAGGCGACGAGGTCTACGCCGGGACGATTCCGGAATCGGGCTACCTCGAGGTCGACGTCGAGAGCGAGGCTGCAGACTCGACCATCGCTCGAATCGTCCGCATGGTCGAGGATGCAGAACGTGAAAAGACCGACCGCGAGCAGTTTATCGACCGCTTTGCAAGCGTCTACACGCCGATTGTGGTCGTCCTCGCGGCCGCCGCCGCGTTCGTGCCACCGCTCGTCTTCGGCGCATCCTGGAGTTACTGGTTCGTCGTCGGCCTGACGCTGCTCGTGATCGCCTGTCCCTGCGCGCTGGTCATCTCGACGCCCGTCAGCGTCGTCTCCGGTATCACGAGCGCCGCGCGAAACGGCGTCCTGATCAAGGGCGGCAAACACCTCGAGGCCGTCGGCGACAGCGACGTCCTCGCGGTCGACAAGACGGGCACGCTGACGACCGGCGACCTCTCCGTGACCGATGTGATCCCGCTCGAGGGAGCCGACGAGACGGATGTCCTCCGACGCGCTGCGGCCGCCGAACGGCGCAGCGAACACCCGATTGGGCAGGCAATCGTCGGCTACGCGGACGAGCACGGATTCGATGCGGACGACGAACCCGACATCTCCGAGTTTGAGGCGCTGACCGGCAAAGGCGTCCGTGCCGATATCGACGGTGAGACACACTACGTCGGCAAGCCGGACCTCTTCGACGGCCTCGCGGATCTCGAGCACGTCCACGCGACGACCGACGGCGGTGTCACGCTCGCGGAGATGGGCTACGAGACGACACAGTCCCAGTGCGACCGAGACGGGTGTCTGGACGTACTTTCTGACATCGTCCCCGACCTCGAGAGCGAGGGCAAGACGGTCGTCATCGTCGGCACGGAAGACCGGCCGCTCGGCGTCGTCGCCGTCGCGGATCGCGTTCGGCCGGAAGCCGCGTGGGCCGTCTCCCGGTTGCAGGACCAGGGCGTTCGCGTCGTGATGCTCACCGGCGACAACGAGGGGACTGCTCGCGCGATTGCGAGCGAGGTCGGGATCGACGACTACCACGCCGAACTGCTGCCCGAGGCAAAACTCGAGTGGATTCGTCGACTCGAAAACGAGTACGGCAACGGGGACGATCCGGCCCACGTCGCCATGGTCGGCGACGGCATCAACGACGCGCCCGCACTCGCGACCGCGACGGTCGGCATCGCGATGGGCGCGGCAGGGACCGATACGGCCCTCGAGACGGCCGACGTGGCGCTGATGGGCGACGACCTTACTCGACTGCCCTATCTCTACGAACTCTCGGGGAACGCAAACGGCGTGATTCGGCAGAATATCTGGGCGAGTCTCGCCGTGAAGGCCGTTCTCGCCGCGGGTGCGCCCTTCGGCGTCGTCACGGTGATCCACGCGGTCGTCATCGGCGACATGGGCATGAGCCTCGGCGTGACCGGCAACGCGATGCGACTCGCGAACGTCGAACCCGAAACGCCGGCTGCGCTCGAGCGCGACGGACTCGAGGGTGGCGACGCCGACCAGTAATCGATTCGTTGTCGTCTCGAGAAAAATGATTGCCGCGGATCGAACGTGACACTCAGACCGCGTCGCCGAGTTCCTCTGCTTCCCATTCTGCGACGAGTCGTTTCGCCAGCTCACGGGGTTTATGTTCGTATACCAGATGGTGCTCGAGGTCTTCCTCGAGGCCCATCTCCTCATTACAGACCGGGCACAGGATTGGAGAGAAAGACATACGCTAGATAGGATGGCAGAAACGAAAAGCCTCTCGTCGGCTGGAGCCAGTTCGCGTCGTGTGTCGAACCGTCGTCTCAGCGTCCGAGTCGCCGCCGAATCGCCTCGAGTCCCGTCCGCCCGTCGTGCCACCAGAGCGCCACCCCGGCGACGAAAATCACGGCCTCGAGCCACAGCGTCGTGATCGTGACCTCGAGGGCAGGCAGGGTTCCGAGGCCCTTGACGCCACTGTATTCCGGCATCGGTGTAATCGGCCAGAGGAGAAAGCCGAGTTCGTGGTAGTCTCCCGCGAGGACGTGCCAGGGAATATCCGTCGCGATATGCGAGCCGATTCCAATCGCGAAGGCGACGCCAAGCACCTCGCGGTCTCGAGCGCGCGCGGAGAACCAGACCACAACGACGAGCGGGACGACGAACAGCAGCGAGTGGCCGACTGTCCGCCCGACACCGACGACGCCGGCGGCCGCGAGCGGTTTGTCGAGCAGGTCTGGGAGCGCCGCGCCGACGAGTGCCGCGAGTACAGGCGCATCCGCCGGTGGCCCGTCGAAACGCCAGCGCGCATAGGCTGCGTAGCAGATGTAGCCGACGACGAGGTGGACGACCGGTTGCATCCGTCGATTCGGTCTCGAGTACGACCTCGAGCGCCGTAAACGGTTTGCCGGCAAGTCCGTCAAATGAGGTCTACAGCGCCCCTCTCGAGTGAATTGCATCGTTCGGGGAGCGCCCTAAATACGCTCGCACCCGAGTACGAACTGTATCATGCCTGCTGACGAACACACGGACCCGGGCGAGAGGCACCGGTCGACGACCACGGCGAGCGAGCGCGGGGCCGGCATCGAAAACCGATGGCGTCCCGCCACCGGTTCGTCGTCAGCGAACGACCTCGAGTACGACATCGTGACGACGCCGGCGCTCGTCATCGGCGCTGGCGCGGCCGGGGCGCGAGTCGCCATTGAACTCGCGGAATCCGGCCTCGAGCCACTGGTAATCGGCAAGCGAAACCACGGTGATGCACACACGGTCTGGGCGGCCGGCGGCATCAACGCCGCGCTCGGCTCGCTCGACGAAGACGACGACTGGACGATTCACGCGGCGGATACGCTGAACGAAGGCCACCACCTGAACGATCCGGCAGCGGTCGAACTCACTGCACAGGAGATGCCCGACCGAATCCACGAACTCGAGGAGTGGGGGACGCCCTTTGACCGCACCGACGACGGCGCGATCAACCAGCGGTACTTCGGGGCCCAGTCGTACCGGCGGACCTGCTTTATCGGCGACCGCACGGGTGAGGCAATTCTCGAGACGCTGATCGACCGCGCGCAGGCCCTCGAGATCCCCTACCGCGAGAACGTGATGATCACGCGGTTGCTCTCGGATGGCGACCGCGTCTCGGGTGCGGTCGGCTTCGATATGGACACCGGAAACGGCCTGCTGTTCCGGTCGGACCACGTCGTCCTCGCAGCGGGCGGCTTCTCCGCCGTCTACGACCGCCACTCCTCGAGGGACGATGAGAACAACGGTGACGCCCAAGCGCTGGCGCTCGAGGCCGGGGCCCGGTTGCTCGACCTCGAGTTCGTCCAGTTCCATCCGACCGGCATGGTCGGCGACCGCTACGGCGAGGAGTGGGACGGCCGGCTCGTCACGGAGGCGGTTCGTGGCGAGGGCGGTCGCCTCTACAACGCCGTTGGCGAGCGGTTCATGGAACGCTACTCGCCCGACCAGATGGAACTCGATGCTCGCGACGTCGTCGCTCGCGCAATTGCACAGGAGGTTCGGGAAGGCAGGGGAACGGACAACGGCGGCGTCCTCCTCGATATCTCACACCGCGAGGACGAGTACGTCCGCGAGCGCCTGCCGACGATGGTCGAACGGTTCGACTCCCTCGGCGTCGACATCACCAGCGAGCCGATGGAGGTCGCCCCGACCGCCCACTACACGATGGGCGGGGTCGACATCGACTTCGAAACGGGCGAAACGGCCGTCGACGGGCTCTACGCCGTTGGCGAGGCCGTCGCAGGCGTCCACGGTGCGAATCGACTCGGCGGCAACTCGCTGGCCGAAACCGTCGCCATCGGCAAGTTGGTCGGCGAGCACGTCGCCGGTGCGATAACTAATGCGACTCTAGAGCCGAACGTCACCGCAGATCAACGAGCACTCGCCGAACGCGAACTGCGGGCACTCACCCAACTCGAGGCCGCAGACGGTCGCCACACACCAGAAACACTGCTCGCCGAACTCGGCGAGATCCTGTGGGACCACGCCGGCATCCTTCGGGACGAATCGGCGCTTCGGGAGGGCCTCGAGCGCCTCGCATTGCTTCGGGATCGAACAGGGTCACTGCGAGTCGATGGCGACCGCACCTCGCGGTCGTTCGAGTACGCTGTCGACCTCTCGTTCAGCCTCACGGTCGCCGATACCCTGTTTCGAACCGCACTCGAGCGCACCGAATCGAGAGGGGCACACTACCGAACAGACCATCCGAAGACGGAGGCGGGCTGGCGGGTCAACCTCCTCCTCTCGGCGGGCGAACGCGGCACGGAGATTCGGCGTCGCGGCGTCGGCGAGCCAAGCGAGCCGGTGCAAAACGCCCTCGATGAAGGGTACGAACTCGACTATCATCACCTCGAGTGATGCGATCAGTTCCACTCGCAACTCGCCGGAAGCGAGATGCATATCCGGGTTCAGTCCCGTAGTTCGGACACCCAATATCGCATGAGAGACGAGGCAGAATCCGTTCTCCGGGAAGACCCCGTGATGGCGCGGCTAATTGACGACCACGACCCTTACGAGGAACCCGACTGGAGCGAGTACGAGCGACTCTGTATTTCGATCATCAACCAGCAGGTCTCGACCGCGAGCGCGCTGGCGATCCGCGAACGCGTCTTCGACGTCCTCGAGGGCGAGGTCACACCCGAAACTGTGCTGGCGGCCGATCAAGACGCCCTGTACGAGGCCGGACTCGCCCGCAGCAAGATCGACTACGTTCGCAACGCCGCGCGGGCGTTTCAAGACCGCGACTACTCGCGGGCCGGGCTGGCCGACCACTCCAACGAGGAGGTTATCGATCTGCTCACCGAAATCAAAGGGATCGGCGACTGGACGGCCCGAATGTACCTCCTGTTCGTTCTCGAGCGCCCCGACATCCTGCCGCTGGGAGACCTCGCGGTTCGCCGCGGTATCGAGCAGTTATACGCCGATGGCGAATCCCTGACCCGTCCTGAGATGCGCGAAATCGCAGCGCCGTGGCGACCGTACCGGAGCGTCGCGACGCGCTATATCTGGGCAGCGTACGAGTCTGATTGAGCGGCGGTAAGCACTCACTGCCCGCGAGTTTCAGCGGCAGACAGCTATCGGTGCCACGGACAGGCGATCCAATCACTGATTACGATTCGACGCGATTCGGTCTGGTCGGACGGGCGGAGAAATCGGAGCCTGAATTGCAGAGACGGCCCTGCCGACTGAAGTGTGAGCCGACTGCAGTAGGGTCGATGGCAGACAATACACCCGATCCCACGGACTCCACCGAGAGCCAGACGACGCGACGCATGACCACCGACCCGGATCGGATTCGGGAGTGGGCCGAGGAACGCGACGCCGTCCCGATCTCCACACATGGCGGCGAGGGCCACGGCCACACCTTCGCTCGCCAGGGCGAAATCGGCCAGGACCACGAAGAACACACCTGGGACGAGTTCTCCGAAACGATCACGGAACAGGAACTGGTCTTCGTCTACGAGGACGACCCTGCAAGCGAACGCGAGGGACTCGGCGACTTCGACCTCTTGGCGCGCGAGATGGCGTTCGAACGAGCCGACCTCGGACGGGGCGAACTCGAGGATCAGCTTCGACAGGGTGAGACCGTCACGACGGAAATCGTCGAAACACAGGTGATCGAACGCGAGATCGTCGAGCGTGATACGATTGAGAGCGAGGTCGTCGACACCGAACTTGCCGACCGACACGTCGTCGACACCGAACTGCTGAGCAGAGATATCGTCGACACCGAGTTCGTAAGCGCCGACGTGATCGAGGTGACGACCGACGAAACTCGCCTCGAGACAATCGAAGAGATCGAACGCTACACCATCGAGAGCCGCGTGGTCGATGTCGACCTCGAGTCGGACGAGCACGTCGAACGCGACGAACTCGAGACGGACGTCGAACTCGAGACGATTCAGCGCTCGATTGTTGAGAGCGACGTCGTTGAGGCCGACGTCTCGCCCGATGAGGTAATCGAACGGGAAATTATCGAGAGCAAGCGCGGCGAGGGCGATACCGTCCGAACTGAACTCATCGAACGACGGACGCGGGACGAAAAAGTCTCCGAGCAAACACGTGCGACGTTCGTCCTCGAGGAAACCCAGACCGTCGACTCCGAGGTGATCGGCAGCGACATCCTCGAGAGCGAGATCATTGGCGTCGAGGAGTACGAGACGATGCTGTCGGACGAGCGAGCAGCGACCGCGACTGAGGTGCGCGGGGAGCGAACGAGCGGTGAGACGGCCACTGTGGACGGCGAGCAGGCAGGAGCCGAAACTCACGAGACTCCGAAATCGGCGATGGACGCCGATGCTGACGCTGGCGATGACCACCCGTCGGAACCACCGACCGATTCGTCAGTAACGGCCTCCCCATCGGCCGATGATCAGGGCAAGGTCATCGTCGATGAGACGGGCCAGGAGATTGGCATCGCCTCACACGTCGAGGGCGAGACGGTCTACGTCGATCCGGAGGCTGGCCTGGCAGATCGACTCAAAGCACGACTCGGCTGGGGTAACGAGGGAAGCGACGAGTATCCGGTCGAACCCGCTCACATCGCCGAGATAACGGACGACGAAATCGTTATTCGAGGCGAGTGAAACTCGCGGAATCGCCACCAGAAAACGAAACGAGACGAATGCTCGAGGGGTGCTTACTCGAGATCGAAGCGGTCGAGGTGCATCACGTCGCCCCACGCTTCGGCGAAGTCCTGTACGAATTTCTCCTCGCCGTCGTCGGACGCGTAGACGTCTGCGATGGCACGCAGTCGGGAGTTCGACCCGAAGATGAGGTCTGCGCGGGTTGCTGTCCATTCGACCTCGCCGGTCTTGCGGTCACGCAGTTCGAAGACCTCGTCGGTCTCGGAGTCGGCGGCCGCTTCCCATCCCATGATGTCTGCCGAGTCTCCGGAGGCTTCCCACTCGTAGTCCATGTCGAGCAGGTTCACGAAGAAGTCGTTGGTCAGTGTCTCGGGCTGGCCAGTGAGGACACCAAGGTTGGAGTCTTGATAGGTTGCGCCCAGTGCGCGCATGCCGCCAACCAGTACCGTCATCTCAGTTGGTGACAGGTCGAGCAGGTCCGCTTTGTCGACGAGCAACTCTTCTTGGGATTCGTCGGCATCGTCGCTGTAGTAGTTGCGGAATCCATCAGCGGCAGGCTTGAGCGCCTGGAACGACTCGACGTCAGTCTGTTCCTGCGAGGCGTCGGTACGGCCAGGTTCGAATGCCACCTCGATATCGTAGCCGGCGTCAGCAGCAGCCTGTTCGACGGCTGCGTTTCCGCCAAGAACGATCAGGTCTGCAAGCGAGACGCGTACGTCATCAGACCGGGAATCGTTGAACTCCGCTTGGATATCCTCGTAGGTCGCAAGCACCGACTCGAGTTCGTCGGGCTCGTTGACCTCCCAGTTCGACTGGGGCTCGAGGCGGATGCGAGCGCCGTTTGCGCCGCCGCGTTTGTCGCTGTCGCGGTAGGTCGAGGCGGCTGCCCAGGCGGTTTTTGCGAGCTGCGAGATAGAGAGATCGGTCGCAAGAATCTCGTCTTTGAGAGCAGCGATGTCTTCCTCGTCGATGAGGTCGTAGTCTGCATCAGGGATCGGATCCTGCCAGAGTTGTTCTTCTTCCGGAACCTCTGGACCGCGGAATCGGACTGGTGGGCCCATGTCGCGGTGGATCAGTTTGTACCACGCCTTCGCGAAGGTCATCCCGAACTCCATTGGGTTCTCCTGGAACTCCTCGAGGATCTCCCGGTAGTCGGGGTCTCGCTTGAGGGCGACGTCCGTGGTCAACATCATGACGTCTTCTTTCTCGTCGGAGCCGTCGGTGCTGGGGGCGGCCTCGTCGAGTTCGCCGTTCTGCGTGGTCCACTGCCAGGCACCGCCGGGACCCTTCTCGGGCCACCACTTGTGATTCAGCAGGTTGTCGATGTATCCCATGTCCCACTGGATTGGCGTGGTGTTCCATGGGCCTTCGATGCCGCTCGTGATCGTGTCGGCTCCTTTCCCGGAGCCGTGGTCGCTCTCCCAGCCGAATCCCTGCTGGTCGATTGGTGCCGCTTCGGGCTCCGGACCGACGTGTTCGTCCGGATCGTCCGCGCCGTGGACCTTCCCGAAGGTGTGTCCACCAGCGATGAGTGCGGCTGTTTCCTTGTCGTTCATTGCCATCCGACCGAAGGACTCTCGGATGCGCTCTGCAGACCACTCTGGATCCGGTTCGCCGTTTGGCCCCTCAGGGTTCACGTAGATGAGGCCCATGACGGTTGCGCCGAGTCCTTCCTTCAGTTCATCCTCGTTGTCGAAGCGTTCGGAGGCCTCCCACTCGTTTTCAGGTCCCCAGTCGACGGCTTCGTCAGGCTCGAACTCGTCTTCACGCCCGCCAGCAAAACCGTACGTCTCGAATCCCATCGACTCGAGGGCGACGTTGCCAGCCAGCACGATCAGGTCGGCCCACGAGAGGTTCTGGCCGTACTTCTGTTTGACAGGCCAAAGCACGCGGCGTGCCTTATCGAGGTTCGCGTTGTCCGGCCAGCTGTTAAGCGGGGCAAAACGCTGCTGACCGCCGGCTGCGCCGCCGCGACCGTCGCTGGTCCGGTAGGTCCCGGCACTGTGCCAGGCCATTCGGATAAACAGCGGCCCATAGTGACCGTAATCCGCTGGCCACCAGTCTTCCGACGTGGTCATCACGTCCTCGATGTCCGATTTTACCGCATCGAGGTCGAGTTCCTCAAAAGCCGCTCCATAGTCGAACTCCTCGCCTCGCGGATCGATTTGGCGAGTATTCTGGTCGAGAATATCCAAGTTCAACCGGTTCGGCCACCAGTCTTGGTTTGAGTTAGTCATCATGGGACAGTTGCTGCTTTTCCCTATTAAGATTGTCTACTTCTCGAAGGAACTCTTTGCTGTCGGAAAAGGTATTTTTTGAAATGGGGAATATCGATTCACAGAGAGTGCGTGTGGAACCGTGTACTCTCGCCGTCGAACTCGAGGAATGAACGGGAGTTGCCCTCAAAATCGACACTCTCGAGGGGAGGAGTCAGTGAGCAACCACGTACTGAAAACTGGAGACGAATCGTGATCGCCAGCAGACTCGATGCCGCTGTCCGCGCCGGTCAGCGATCCGGGCGTTCGACGAGCAGGTAGTCGTCGACGTCACAGAGACACGCGGCCGGGACGAGCAGGGAACCGTTCTCGGCTACGTCAAACCCACGAATTGTGTCAGTCGCCGGCGCGACACGCACTGCCTCGAGTGCGCCGGTGTCGACGTTCATCGTGATGTTTTCGACCGTCCCGAGTTCTTCGCCGTTTGTACTCAGCACTGGTTTGCCGGAGAGGGTGGATGCGAGGACCATCACCATCGTACAGTCACGTTCGACGGAATAGTCAATAAACTAATCGGTGGACAGTTCGTGTTGGCTCGAGAGAACGATTGTCGTCGTTCGCTGTCTTACTCTTCTTCCTCTTCGGGCATATCTTCCATATCGGCGTCAGCCCGTCGACTAACGTCGACCTGGTAGTTGCCAAGAATATCGCGACCGAGGATGACGGGGTAGTCCATGTGGCTACGGTCCTCGACGCTTGCGGTGACGGTGTGTTGGTTGCCACCGACGCCGACGACAACGTCGACGACTGGGCGACTCTTGGTCGTTTTACTGCTTCCCGAGCGAACGCGCGTGATCGATTTGATTGGTCCTGCACCGATGTCGGCAGCGAGTGATGTATCGATACTCGTCCGAGTCGCACCCGTGTCGGATTTCGAGAGCACCGATTTCGAGCCGCTGGTACCCGATAGGACGACTTCCTCGGTGTAGCCAATGATGCTTCGCTCACTGTTGTCCTGAATCGTCTGTGGTGGCCGTGCAGTCGGCTGTGAGTCATCCAGCACCGCCGAGAGTTCGTCGACGCGGTCCGTGTCGACCTCGCCGCCAGCCGCTTCAATAGCGAGTTCTGCGATCATGGGCGCGGGGCTGATGCCAGTCGCTTCGTACAGTCCCTTGAATCCGGCTGTCGGATTCACCTCGAGGACGAACCAGCCGTCGTCGCTTTCGACTAAGTCGACGCCGGCGTAGTCGAGGCCGGTGGAGTCAGCAGCACGGCGGGCCATCTCACGGGCTTCCTCGGGGAGGTCCTCGGTCGCGTTTTCGACGCTCCCACCGAGTGCAACGTTCGTGCGCCAGTCGTTATCGGGAGCGTAGCGATACATCGCGCTGATGACCTCGCCGCCGACGACGTAGACGCGAATGTCTCGGTGACGTTCGTCATCGCGGTCGATCAGTTCCTGCAAGAAGGCATAGCGGTTACCGACTTTGGCGTTAACCGGGTCGTCGGGACCGACTTTCCAGGTGCCGCCGCCGTGGGTTCCAATTGCGGTCTTGTAGACGGCCTCCTCACCGTAGCGGTCTCGAACTGCGTTGAGTTTGTCGCTGTGTAAGGCGAGGGTGACGTCGGGAACCTGAACGTCGTTCGCTGCGAGTGTCGTCGCTGTCGAGAGTTTGTGCATCGCCGTCAGCACCGACGCTGGCTCGTTAAGCATCGGCAGCAACTGCGCGAACGTATTCGCGAGGCCGAGTTCCTCCGCAGGCTGTTCGGTGTTCGAAAGTAGCATTCGGTTCGCGATTACGTCGACATCCGGCTCGAGGACGACGGTTCCGCCGTCGATGCTGATCGACGTATTTTCGGCGCGCAGCCACTCTGTCTCGTGTCCGAGTGCCTCGACGGCGTTGAGAATTGCCTTGGTTTCTTTGCTCGTATGTAGACTCAGTACCCCAACCGTGACGGGATCAGCAACAGCCATACGTCATACATATCGACCGCGGGGTTAATACTGCCGAACAACGCCAGCCACAGCGTTTCAGCAGAATAAGATATTAAAATGAAACCTGACTGAGACACATCCATCTCAGCACCGACATCATTGCTGTCAGCAGTTCTCTGTCTGAGAGTGCGTCGTGGGTGCCACCCTACTCTGGCGAGTCTAGTACGAACGTCGAGGAGAACACCCCACCGATTAAATCAGGGAGGATATCAACCGACAACTGATCGAACTTCGTTCGGGTCAACCAGTCCGCTGAGTACTGCAAGGAGCGCCCAGATTGCCGCACCGAGTGCAACCGCACCGAACAGCATCAGAATATTCGAGACCATCGGCATCACGAGCAACACGGCGACGGCCATCAGACCGGTAATCACACAGATCGCCGCCATCGAGCGGGCAAGCGAGCCAACTCGGAGCGACAGTTCGCTGTGCACGATGTAGACATTGACGGCGACGTACACGGAGTGCGTCGCAACTGTCGCAAGTGCCGCGCCGACAACACCCATCGTCGGAATGAGGATGATGTTGAGACCGAGGTTCGCCGCGGCGGTGACTCCTTTGGCAATCGCTCGAGCGCGGGCGCGCCCGAGGTAATCCAAACTGTCGCTGGTAAGGTTCGTAATTGCCTGCAGGACGACGAACGCGGAGAGTACCTGCAAGACGATGACGGCACCAGCGTAGTCGCCGCCGAAGATCATCGTAATGAACGGATCGGCGACGATTGCGAGACCGGCCGCAGCGGGAATATACAGCAACATCGTATTCAGCAGCGACGTCTCGTAGATTTGGCGCGCCTCCCCGAGATTGCCGTTCGCTTTGTACTCGCCGAAATTCGGCGAGATCGTAAAGCCGAGCGATTCGGCGGGTGCGAGTACGAAATCCGTAATCTGCTTTGCCAGCGTGTAGAACGCGACTGCCGTCGGCGTCAGGAACACCCCGACGAGGACGGTGTCGATCTGTTTGTCGACGACGTTCGCACTTCGAGTCGCCGTCAACGGCACACTGTACTCGAGCAAGCGCCTCGAGAGTCCCTCCTCGTACTCCTCGGCTGGGTCGTAGGTGCGATAGAATTTGAAGTAGAGGATTCCGAGTCCGAACGCGGCGGCGATGGCATAGCCGACGATGTAGCCAAACAGCGCGCCGAGTGCGCCAAAGCCGGCAACGACGAAGATGACGGCGAAGATGAGTCGCATCGCGCCGCCGATTGCTTGCGTTGCCGCGCTGTACTGGAGGTGATTGAATCCCTGAAACGCGACTTGCGTAAAGGAGTTAAACGAGTTGACGACGATGTAGAGGACGCCTGCGGCGAGGAAAGGCGCTGCGCTTGGCTCGCCGAGCATGACCGCGATCTCTTCGTGAAAGAGCAACAGCGCATAGGCCACGATGGCGATAATGACCAGTTTGTACGCGATGGTCGAGCGCAGCAGATGTGGGATCTGACCCGGGTCTTTCTCGCTGTATTCAGAAATGTATCTCGCGACGGACTTCCCGAGGCCGACGTCGGCGAACAACTGGACGATGGCCAGAATGCCGATTGCCCAGTACAGCGCGCCGTAGCCGTCCGGGTCAAGCAGGAAGCGCGCGAGAACGAACATCAAGAGTGCGCTCGAGAGCATATAGATTGCTCGAGCGACGAGCGCTGCCTTGAACCCGCGAACAATGTGGTCCTGTGAACTCATAGCACGTGATTGAGGGTGAACAGATCCGCATACTGATCCGACTGCAAGCGGCTGATCGATCCACGCTGTCGGTCACGGACAGGGGCAATTGTAATGCGGAGACAACAGGACACGTCCCGGCGGACAGGCACTGTGACGGATTGTTGTACCGATGTACTGGAGTTCCCGGAGAACAGCTCTCGGTTACTCCGGAACTGGCGGACAACAGCCCTGCTCAATCATCCACTAGGGACGTGTTACGGTCTCGAATGTGCGAACAACGACGCCGTAACGTCCCGAACCCTGCTTAGAGGTACGAGGCGTCCCACCGGGTTGCCTTCCGCCGATTGCCACAGACGTTACACTCGATCCGCCCCATCGTATCCATTGTATTATCGAGTGAGTCACACTGGCCACACAGCCAGGCGTACACCTCCTCGCGGTCGTCCGTCTCGTAGGCGCTGTAAAACGGCGAACTCGAGCCGCGAGCGGCCTCACCGTAGTTGACGTAGACCGTCTCGCCGTCGATCTCGAGTTCGTCGATTGCGCTCCAGCCCTCGTCCTCGAGGTCGCCCTCGACGTAGACGTTTTCGGTGAACGTTTCCTCGCCGATATCGACCTCGCGCTGACCCGCCTGCTTGAAGCCGTGATTCTCGTAGAACGTGTTCCCGCCCTCGTTGTCCGCGAGGACGAGACCCTGAATGTGGTCGGCACCCTCCTCGAGCAGCCGTTCACGGGTTCGAACGAGCAGGCGGACACCCGTCCCGCCGCCGCGATTGTCTGGGTCGATGTGGAGCCAGAGAATGCGGCCGGTGCTGTGTTGCTGGCCAATCAGATCGCTCTGTGAGAAGCCGACGACCTCGCCATCTCGTTCGACCACGAGGACGAGACTGTCCGCGGTATCGAGGTCGTCGCTGAACGAATCACCGTACCACTGCTCGATAGCCTGGTCGATTGTCTCTGCCTCGAGAAAGTCCGTGTACGTCGAACCCAGGGACTGCTGGGCAATCGAGCGGATGGTGTCGATATCTGAATCGGTCGCGGTACGAATCTCCATGTGACGTCGTATCACGCCCTCCTACAAAACGTATGCCCACGGGGAGCGATTCTCCCGCAGTTGCCGGGCGTTTGTACAGTAACTGCAATACTTCACACACTGATGACTGAACTGCTCACGGGCACGGACGCCCGTTCGCTTCGCCGCGGTTCTCACTCACTACGTTCGTTTCAAACCGCGTATTCCTCCCGAACCGCGTCCGCTCCGAGCCGCGCACCCGCTGGCGATCAGGTGTGCACTGACGTGCAGTGGCTACGATAGCTAACGACAAGATTCACATTGCTCCCCCTCCAGACGTGGGTATGAGCGACGACGGTTCGGACGTCGACGGTGCGATGCCCGTCACTGACGGGGGAACCACTGCCGACGCCGATGCCCTCGAGGAGGCCTTTACCTACGACGGTGGGCGGGTCGACCCCGGCGAATCCGCGAATATTCGGTATGGGATCAGCGAGACGTATCTGGGCGACCCTGTCAGAATTCCGGTGACAATTGTCAACGGGAAACACCCTGGGCCGACAGTATTCCTTTCGGCGGCGGCCCATGGCGACGAACTCAACGGGATCGAGGTCGTCCGCGAGGTCGCCCACGACTGGGATCACGCCGAGTTACACGGCACGCTGGTCTGTCTGCCCGTGATGAACGTCCCGGGCTTTCTCGCCCAAGAGCGGTATCTGCCGATCTACGACCGGGACCTGAATCGGTCGTTTCCCGGCCGCGAAGGCTCGACAAGCGCCCGCCGGATGGCTCACCGCATCTTTACGAACTTCATCGAACCATGCGATCTGGGGATCGACTTTCATACGTCAACGCGCGGGCGAACCAACATGCTCCACGTTCGAGCCAACATGGACAATGGCCAGGTCGCCCGCCTCGCCAACGCGTTCAGTTCGAACGTCATCATCGGCGGCGAAGGTCCCTCCGGAACCCTCCGGCGCGAAGCAACCGACGCCGGCGTCCCGACAATCACCGTCGAAATGGGTGAGGCCCACCGCTTCCAGCGCCGCCTCATCGACCGCGCGCTGACCGGCGTTGCGAGCATCCTTGCCGAGTTCGGCTGCCATCCCGATTCGTCGGTTCACTGGCCGGGCTGGCGCACCCTCATCGACGACTCGAGCAAGAAAACCTGGATTCGCGCCGACGCGGGCGGTATCGTCGACATGAAACACGGTCGCGGCGAACTCGTCAGGGAAGGCGACGTGATCTGTTCGATCACAAACCCGTTTAAGGAAGAAGAGGACATCGTCTCCGTCGAAGCACCCTTTACCGGCCTCGTCGTCGGCGTCCTCGAGAATCCCGTCGTCTACCCCGGGAACCCGCTCTGTCACCTTGTCGGGCTCTCGCCGGACACGCAGGTTGCCCTCGAGCGCGAACATACCGAAGAACGGTCACAGTCGAAGTTGAGACAACAGGAGTGATTCTGCGTTGTCATATAGTAACAACTGCAACTATTTACACACTGATCGCCGATCCTGCTCGCGGTTCACTGCGTTCGCCGCTCGCTTTTCCGCGGTTCTCGCTCACTTCGTTCACTCCGAACCGCGCATCCGTCTGGCGATCAGGTGTGCATTGACTTGCAGTAGCTACTATACTGGCCGTGTCGAATAGGCCAATGAGGGACGATCATTCGCGGCTGGTTGCACCCGCGCCACCGTGAATCCGTTTCTTTTCCATGAATTATTCATGGGGGAAACGCGTTCAGGGCGAGATAAAAGTAAGTTCTATACCCCCACGGTCAAACGGTCCACATGAGCGTATGAGTCAGTCTTACAATCGCGGCCTCATAGAGGACTTCGGGCGGTGGAAGGAGTTCTCGGCCGGGATGTGGGCGTGGATTTTTCACAAATTCACCGGGTGGATGCTGATCGGCTACCTGTTTACCCACATCGCCGTGCTGAGTACAGCTATCGGTGCAGCAGCCGGTGACCCAATGGCAATCCAACAGGAAACAGACATTTACACCACGACGATCCAGGGTCTCGAGTCCCTGTTCATTATCCGGGTGCTCGAGGTCGGCCTACTCGCAGTGGCCGTCTTCCACATCCTGAACGGGCTTCGCCTGCTGATGGTCGATCTCGGGATCGGACTTGATGCCCAGGATAAGAGTTTCTACGCCTCGCTGATCCTCACGGGACTTATCACCGTGGCGAGCGTCCCAACATTCATGGACGGGGTGGGCTTCTAATGGCAGAACGATACTCTTCGTTTACGCCCGGCGGAACCGGGTGGTTGCTCCAGCGCATCACGGCGGCGTTTCTCGTCGTCGTGCTTGCGTTCCACTTCTTCCAACTGCACTTCGTTAACCACGCCGCAGACGTGACGTTCGCAGGAACGCAAGCCCGCATGTCGAGCGTGGGCTACTTCATCACGATGGTTCTGTTCCTGGTCACCGCGGCGTTCCACGGCGTCAACGGCGTCTACAACGCGCTGGTCAATCAGGGACTTAAAGGCACCCAGAAAAAGGTCGTCCTCGCGGTCCTTGTTATCGCCGGGGTAGCACTCGTTGCCCAGGGCACCTACGTTGCACTTGTCATGGGGGATTTCATCTAATATGAGTACACAACAGCAACAACAAGAGCCGGAGAGTCAAGAGTCACCGAAAGACCCCGAGATGAAAGGGGCGGAGTCGCCACAGCAGCGCCGACTCAAAGACAAAGAAAGCGGCATGGTCGACGAACACGCCGAGAAGGAGGCCGAAGCCGCCGACGAGACGGTCCACCTCAAAGTGTTCCGTTACGACCCAGAAGTCGAAGCCAAACAGGAACCGCGCTTTGATGACTTCCACGTCCCCTTCGAGAAGGGGATGACCGTCCTCGATGCAGTCATGTACGCCCGCGACGAGTTCGATTCCTCGCTTACCTTCCGACACTCCTGTCGGCAGGCCGTCTGTGGGTCGGATGCCTTCTTCGTCAACGGCACGCAGAAACTCGGCTGCAAAACCCAAATCTCCGAACTCGAGCAGCCGGTTCGAATCGAACCGCTGCCACATCAGGAGGTCGTCAAGGACCTGGTCGTCGACATGGACCACTTCTACGACCAGATGCACGCCGTCGAGCCGTACTTCCAGGACGAGGACACGCCTGAATCGGACGAACTCGAAGAACAGCGCCAGACCCCCGAAAACCGCGAGAAGATCAAGATGTCCTCGCGCTGTATCTGGTGTGCTGCCTGTATGTCTAGTTGTAACATCGCCGCTGGCGACAACGAGTATCTCGGCCCAGCCGCGATCAACAAGGCCTACAAGTTCGCGATGGACGACCGCGAAAGCGAGGACATCAAAGCGCACCGACTCCGCATTCTCGAGCAGGAACACGGTGTCTGGCGGTGCCAGACCCAGTTCTCCTGTACCGAGGTGTGTCCGAAAGACATTCCGCTTACTGAGCACATTCAGGAGCTCAAGCGCGAAGCAGTCAAGAAGAACCTGAAATTCTGGTAATATGTACGAACACGACGTTATCGTGGTCGGCGCAGGCGGTGCCGGCCTCCGAGCCGCGGTCGCAGCGAGCGAGGCGGGAGCCGATACGGCAATCGTCACGAAACTCCACCCGGTTCGCAGCCACACCGGCGCAGCAGAAGGTGGCATTAACGCCGCCCTGCAGGAGGGTGACGACTGGGAACTCCACGCCTACGACACGATGAAAGGGTCCGACTACCTGGGCGACGCACCCGCTGTCGAGACTCTCGCACAGGACTCCCCGAAGGAGACGATGAATCTCGAGCACTGGGGGATGCCGTTCTCGCGCGAAGAGGACGGAACCGTTTCCCAGCGCCCATTCGGTGGCCTCTCCTATCCGCGAACCACCTACGCCGGTGCCGAAACGGGACACCACCTGCTGCATACGATGTACGAGCAGGCTGTCAAACACGGCATTCAGGTCTACGACGAGTGGTACGTGATGAACCTCGTCACCAGCGACGATACCGATCCGAACGACCGCGAATGTCACGGCGTCGTCGCCTACGACGTCCAGTCCGGTCAGATTGAAGGATTCAAAGCCAACAACGGCGTCGTCCTCGCGACCGGCGGCCCCGGACAGGCCTTCGATCACACCACCAACGCCGTCTCCTGTACCGGCGACGGCCACGCGATGGCCTACCGCGCAGGCGTCCCACTCGAGGACATGGAGTTCATCCAGTTCCACCCGACTTCGCTCCCCTCCACGGGTGTCCTCATCTCCGAGGGTGTCCGTGGAGAGGGTGGCATCCTCTACAATAACGACGGCGAGCGGTTCATGTTCGAACACGGCTATGCGAACAACTCCGGCGAACTCGCGAGCCGCGACGTCGTCGCCCGTGCCGAACTTGACGAAGTCGACGCAGGTCGCGGCGTCGAAGACGAGTACGTCCACCTCGACATGCGCCATCTCGGCGAAGAGCGCATTCTCGACCGCCTCGAGAACATTCTCCACCTCGCGGAGGACTTCGAGGGCGTCGACGGCCTCGTCGAGCCGATGCCCGTCAAGCCCGGCCAGCACTACGCGATGGGCGGCATCGAAACCGACGAGAACGGACAGACCAACATCAATGGTCTCTACGCTGCCGGTGAGTGTGCCTGTGTCTCCGTCCACGGCGGAAACCGACTCGGCGGCAACGCCCTGCCGGAACTGATCGTCTTCGGCAAGCGCGCCGGTCGCCACGCTGCCGGCGACGACCTGGGCGAGCCACAGATCCGCACCGGCTACGGCGACGACGTCGAAGACGACGACACCGACCTTCCCGTCCAGCCCGGTGCAGCCGGGATCGAGACAAGTGATGGTGTTGCCGCCGATGGCGGCGTGACTGCAGATGCTGATGGCCTCCTCGAGCGTGCTGTCGAGCGCGAGCGGACGCGTGTCGACGGTCTGATGGACAAAGACAGCGGCGTCCAGCACGCCGAGATTCGGTCGAAACTCCAGAAGGCGATGACTGACTACGTCAACGTCTTCCGGACCGAGGAGGGAATTAAGAAGGCGCTCAAGCTCATTCGTGAGTGCCGCGAGGAGTATCAGGATGTCTACGTCGACGATCCATCACGCACGTTCAACACGGACCTGCAGATGACCTACGAGACGCGCAACCTGATCGACGTCGCCGAGACGATTGCCCTCGGCGCACTCGTCCGCACGGAGTTCCGTGGCGCTCACTGGCGTCAGGAACACCAGGAACGCAAGGACGAGGAGTGGCTCAAACACACGCTCATCTCGTGGGACGACGGCGAACCCAACATCTTCTATCGCCCCGTTATCCTCGAGGGTCAGGACAAGACCTACGAGCCGAAAGTTCGCAGCTACTAACGTCCGTCTCCGATTTTCGTTTCTCGTTGCAGTGGCGTCGTCCATAGCACCACCTGTGACATCACCACGACTTTGTACGCGCAGGGCCGCTATTTGACTATGAGTCTCGAGCGGTTCATCAAGGCGAATCTAGTCGTCGTGCCACTGCTATTGGTGGCTGGCTATGTGTTCTACGAGTGGGTCCCAGTCATCGCCGTCCCGCTCGGTGTTGCCTACCTGACGTTCGTTGGACTTCTGTTGTTCGCCTGGGGCATGTCCACACTCTCACTTCGATTCGAGGACGCCAGAGAGTAACTGAGACGGACCGCTGCAACTGGTTCCGGGTGCGATCCAGAACGGTCGGAGGGACACCGAACGACGGACACGATCCGTCTGAAACAGCGTTCATACCGTTTTTGAGGTTCACAGCGCCAGTTCACCATTGTGTGTGAACCAGTCACATTACTCGACAATCACGACGATCAGTGAAACCCGAATTCTCGAGGAAGAGCACCCAATCACTGCTAACACAGCATTTCCACGATTCTTCCCGTGTCCAAAACAACGAAGACACCCCGCCACAGTGGCCCAATTTTCGACGATTGTTGAAACATAGGTTTATTATCGTCGAAACAGTGAACCACAAGTATGAGTGCGACAACGGTACAGGGAATCGATGTGTCGATGCCGGAGGATCTCGCCTCCCCACGTGCGAAGTTGGTCTATCTCTATCTCACAGCGAACGGCAGCGCAACGGCCGACGAGCTCCGGTCTGCGCTTGACGTCAACAAGAGTACCGTCCTCTCGATCACCGGGACGCTTCGCGAGCGCGGCCACCTCGAGCGCCGGAACGGACGCTACGAACTGGTTTGATTTTGCGGTCGGAGTCGGTAGTACAGTGCTTGTATGGACGATAGAATGGCCGAGAGCGGAGTCGCCGTCAATCGCGGCGATTCCGTGATTCGGGGGAGGGCAGGAAACCGCTGAGTCTTACCGCGAACGACGAAGTCGTGAGCGGGCCGACGACTGATGTGAGCGAACGACTGGAAGGAGTGAGAGACCGGAAGGAGGAGTGCTTTTCATCAAAGCTAAGCGGGATCTTCGATCCCGCGAGGTCCGAGAGAGCTTCGCTCTCTCGAGATTTTGCCGAGTGCGGTCGCGAAGCGACCGCACGCAGCGCAAAAGTTTGTCTCTAGAGCTCGATTCGTTCGACTAACTGCTCGTGGTTCTCGTTCGTGTTGACCGCGACGATTCGAATACACTCCTCGAGTCCAGAGTTGTGCAGTTTCGCCTTCAGGAGGTTATCGACCTGATAGACACCCGCAGCGTTGGTCATTGCGATCTCGACCATTACGGGCCGACTGTCGCCTTCATAGAGCGACACACGTTTGATCGCCTGACTCGAGAGCGTGTTAATGCCGCGTCCGCCGTGTTCGTAGGGAATACGTGAGCGGCCACTTTCCATATCTAGGGCGTCAGCGACGCGGATAACGCCCGCTTCGTTCGTCAACGGCGTTTCAGCCGTGTGGTGACACAGAATAGCGTGGAGGACCTCGCCTTTCACGCGAACCCTGTCGACGAGATCATAGAATTCGGGCAGGACACGATCCAGAATATCCGCTGCGAGTGGAATTGAGTAATAGACGTGATCGTTCCGATGGACGACGTGGCCAACGTCGTGTAACGTCGCGGCAAGTGCAATGATGACTGCCTCGTCTTCCTCGGCGAGTCCCTGCTGTTTGGCGTGGAACTCCACGTCGCCACCTTTCAGCAGATCGTACAGACAGAGTGCGCGGTTGCGGACGATTTCGATATGCTTTGCGCCGTGGTCGTTATACTGCATTCGGTCGACCGCGTTGACGTTCTGGGCCTCGAGATAGGTCTGGATCTCTTCGTCGGCTTTGATGAACTCGAGGACGCGGTTGAGTTTTTCGTCGGGGAAGTGGTGTGCAGCGTCGGGTTCGTAGATACGTCCGGAGTTGTCGTCATCTTCCTCGGGGAGGTCGTCGGCGGCAGAATCACTCATAGTGGATGGTCGACTGCAGTACAAAAAAGCGCTACGGCGCGGGCGACGGTGCGTGTAACCCGCGCTGGAACCGGTCAGCGTCGTTACGCTGCGTCCTCGACAGCGGCCTCGACCTCGTCGTAGTCGGGTTCGACGCCAGGGTCGTCACTGACCCACGCATAGGTGACCTCGCCGTCGGCGTTGACAACGAAGACGGAACGCTTGGCGACGCCGTAGACGCCGAGGTCGTCGAAGTCCATCGCAATCCCGTAGTCGTCGATGATCTCCTTGTTGAAGTCGCTAATGAGTCCAAACTCGAGGTCGTTCTGGTCGCGGAACTCGTTGAGCGAGAACGGCGAGTCACGGCTGACGCCGTAGACCGAGGCATCGACGTCCTCGAAGGCCGACAGGCGGTCCTGGAACGTACACATTTCGTCGGTACAGACGCCTGTGAACGCACCGGGGAAGAACGCGAGGACAATCGGCGCGTCGTCTGCGAGTCGGTCGGAGAGGGTGAACGAGTCAACGTCGCCGGTTGCGAGCGGTGCGGTAAAGTCGGGTGCAGTGTCGCCAGTGTCTACCATCGACTGTCTCTTATGTCCAACCGGGAAAGATTGTTTCGTTCGCGGACGGGTTCACCGTTGATTTCGGGGCGGGTGGTGACAGGGTTCAGCGGTCGCAATCGACTCCGCCTCGAGCAGCGGGCGGTTTACTTATCGTACCACTTTCGTCCCCGCTCGAGCGGTCTCTGTGGTGGTGCTATGGCACGCAGCAAGGCGAGAGCGCCACTCAAAGACCCGGTCCGTGAGTCGCCGGGACGTAAGAAAACAGTGTTTGCGTTACTCTCTGGTGGGTTTTGTCTACTCGAGTTCGATACAGCCTGCAGCTCCTCGAAAGCGGACTTTCGATGTCTTGTACGTTACTAAGTGGTCCAAAAAGGTTATAATTGCCAGCCGGTAACCCACGCATAGAGATGGTAGCCGAAATCGCACCGCTGTTCATCCCCGGCGCACCCGGGGGTCCGGAACTTTTGATCATCCTTTTCATTGCCATTTTGCTCTTCGGGGCGAACAAGATCCCGAAGCTGGCTCGCTCGACCGGTGAGGCCATGGGCGAATTCCAGAAAGGGCGTGAAAAGGTCGAAACAGAACTTGAGGAAATGCGCGACGGAGACTTCGAAGGGGACTTCGACGAGGACGAGGCAGACACTGACTTCGTCGACACGGAACCGGTCTCCGCCGAAGACTCTGAGAGCGACTTAGAGACTGAAACGGACACTGAAACGGAAGCCAACTAACGCGGTTTTTGCCGGGGCGTGTGGCCTAGCGGAGAGGGCAGGAGGTTCCTAACCTTCTGATCGCGGGTTCGAATCCCGCCACGCCCGTCCGCGACGAACGGACGTGAGGAGTGGACGGGAACGGGTTCGAACTACGGAACGAGCGAGCGATAGCGAGCGAAGTTCAGGTGGTTCGAATCCCGTCACGCCCGCTCGCCGGCGAACGACAGTGAGCCGTGCGAGTGCCACTGATAGGTTCGAATTAGAGAAGGCGCACGATTAGAGAAGGCGCACGTAACGATGCGAGCGCCTTCGCGTGGTTCGAACCCCACATTCCCATTACACACTCACTCGAGAGTGATACAAGCGCGACTCGAGCGCACTATACAGCTGACACTTCCGGGCAGAACTATTTGAAGATCGGTCGCGCTACTGCCGCCGTCCCCGAGGGAGACGAATCACTGTGGAGAACACGCACCAGCCATGCTGACCGGTAGCATGTACCCTACAGAAGTTGTCAGATAGCGAGCGAGCAGTCGGGAGCTGGCGTGTGAACTGGCAATGAACTGCCCCCACTTGGTCTCGAGAGTAACTCACTCAAATGCGAGTGAGCGTTTCGGTACTCGAGTGATATACTGTGTATTTTCATACAGTTTCAAGAGAGAAGATTATCAGATATGGTAATGTATGGATGAGGTTTTTGAAGGGTGACTGATAGCGTGAATGTAATGGCTATTGACGAGGGCAAACAATCGGGCGCTGGGGGGACGTCAGCGGGTGACGCGTCCGATACTGTGTCGGAGGGCAATCGGGCTGGCACATCGGACTCGAGCCGGGTCCGCGTCGGCGAGTATACGTGGGAAGATTTTATGACCGAATACGGCTACAGCGAGGAGATTTCCACGCTGTATCCGGACGATCCGGCTCCCGACGACGACGACCAACTCGGTCTCGAGACTGGTGAAACAAGCGTGGCGACGGTGCCACGTGGTGAGGACTGGGATCGCGTTTCGTTCGATCCATCTGTCTATCTGGGTGCTCATCCGGACGATATTCGCGATCACGTGCTGCCAACTGCAGGGACGAACAAGGATATTCTCGAGCAGTCGTTTCTCAAATACGTCGATCCGGAGACGACGCCGGTCGTCAAAGACGTCTGGACCTGGGAGCACTACAAATGGGAGTACTATTACGAGGAAGACGGCAGTCGACCACGTGATAGTGACGACGAGATCGTCCGCCACGACAAAGAAGAGGCGCTCGGGTTCGATCCCGAGACGCTCGAGGAGCGCCTGACCGTCGGTGCAGATCGGGCGATGGAACTGGACGATGTCGTCGAAGAACGCACGGTCAACATTCAAGACGATATCGACGAAGACGACTTCTTCTCGACGGCCGACGGGGCGACGACGCTCTCGAATCGCTACGATCTCGAGAAGTCGGTGCCGATGGAAAAAAAGACCCACTATCAGGAAGTCGAGCGCTACTGGGTCAACAAGCCCTACGCCTACGTCGTCATCTTCCACTCCGAGAAGGAAAACGAGAAGAAGTACTACATGATCGAGCCCTACATCAACGAGATTGAGGGCGATCTACAGGAGTTTCTCTCGGGCAAACTCCGGACGGCGATCAAGTACTCCGACGACGGCATTAAGGAGAAAGCAAACGAGGATGGCCGCCGGAACGTCATCGAAGACGAGACGCGTCGCCTGCTGAAACGCTACGATCTGTTCGAGAAGACTGCAGGGAGCAAAACCGCTGGGATCATCGAGACCATCCAGTCGCTTCTGGACGACGACGAGGAAGACGAGGAAGAGGGCCCCGATGAACTCGAGGGGATCGAGGTTCGCCCCGAACCCGCTATTCTGGCGGACGACCCGGACACGTTGAACGAGTACCAGGTCGAGAAACTGCTCTATCTCCTCAAGCGGAACTTCATCGGCTACGAGCGGATTGATGGCATCAAACACGACATCAATGTGGAGGATGTGTCCTGTGACGGGTACAACTCGCCCGTCTTCGTCTATCACTCCGACTACGAGCAGATTATCTCGAACATCTACCACGGCGAGGACGAACTCGACGACTTCGTCGTCAAACTTGCCCAGCGCTCGGGCAAAGGGATCAGTAAACGGCTCCCACAGGTCGATGCAACCCTTCCTGACGGCTCGCGTGCGCAGTTGACGCTGGGGAAGGAAGTCTCCGACCACGGGACAAACTACACCATCCGTCAGTTCAAGGACGTCCCGTTCACACCAATCGACCTGATCAACTGGAACACCTTCAGCCTCGACGAGATGGCGTTCCTCTGGCTCTGTATCGAGAACCACAAGAGCCTGATCTTCGCCGGGGGTACCGCATCCGGGAAGACGACCTCGCTGAACGCCGTCTCGCTGTTTATTCCGAGCAGCGCAAAGATCGTCTCCATCGAGGATACCCGCGAGGTCGAGTTGCCACAGCGAAACTGGATCGCAAGCATCACCCGACCATCGTTCTCCGACGACGAACAGGGCGACGTCGACGAGTTCGACCTGCTTGAGGCAGCACTGCGCCAGCGACCTGACTACATCGTCATGGGTGAGATCCGTGGTGAGGAAGGTCGGACGCTGTTCCAGGTCATGTCGACGGGTCACACCACATACACCACCTTCCACGCGGACTCCGTTGACGAGGTGCTGAAGCGATTCACGACGGACCCGATCAACGTCTCGAAGACGATGTTCACCGCGCTGGATCTGGTTTCGATCCAGACCCAGACACGCGTGCAGGGGAACAAGGTTCGCCGGAACAAGTCCCTGACGGAGATTAATCACTACGAGGCCGAAAACGACGAAATCAACGTCCAAGACGTCTATCAGTGGCAAGCAGAGACCGACGAGTACCTCAAGATGGGGGACTCGAACACCTTAGAGGAAATCCAGTTCGACCGCGGCTGGAACAACGAGAAACTCCAGCAGGAACTGTTCAAGCGACAGGTCATCCTGGCCTATCTCATCAAGAACGAACTGAACACCTACGCGGAAGTCGCCGCGACCGCACAGGCGTTTATCAACGATCCAGAGACGATTCTGACGCTCATCGCAAACGGGCAACTCGAGGACAGTCTCGAAGACCTCCGCGAAATGGAGAGTGTGCTGATCGATGTTGATCAGGACAAAGAAGAACTCGTCCCGCGGCCAGATCCGACGACGGAGACGTACAACACGTCGATGGACATCCTCGAGCGAGCAGAAGAGTCCTTGTTCGAGCAGTACCGCGGGAAGGTTCCAAGCGGCCTCGCGAGTGCGCTTGGCGACGTCGAAGACGCGGGCACAATCGATGTCGAGGGTGCTGCCGATGACGCTGACGATGGTGAGGAGTTCGGCTTCAGTGAGTCGGTTGCGACCGGAAACGACTCCTGGGACGATGCGAGCGGCTTCACTCTCGGATCGGATGGAAGCAGCGACCAGCCCTCCTGGATCACTGACGACACCGATTTCGATGTTGGATTCGGAGCGTCGGCATCCGATGCTGACACGGCAACAGCACAGGCTGGGTCCGATTCGAGCGTGAGTGGGACAACGACAAGCGCAACTGCGAGCGAGTCGGCTGGACAGACTGCCAACCCACCAGCCCAAAGCGGGTTCGGATCACCAAGTGGTGGCGACGATAGCGATCCGTTCTCGAGTACCGGAAGCGACTCGAGTAGCACCAGTTCGAACGCGTCGACTGGCCAATTCGATATGAACCCAATCGACTCTGCAGACGCTGCAGAACTCTCGACGGGAGATGCGGTCGCCGAGCAACTTGGTGCAGACACGTCGTCCGTCGCCCCCGACGACAGCGACGACCTCGGGGGGCTGTTCGATAACATGGGTGAGGCGCTTGCAGAACTCGAGGACCCCGAACAGCCCGCCGATGAGGCAAGCGCAGAGACGGCGGCCGACGACTCTCCCGTTTTCGCTCAGGAGTCTACAGGGTCGATTTTCGATCCGGACTCGAGTGAGGGTGCCAGTTCCGGCGATTTCACCGCACATCTCTCCGATGTCGAACGCGATTCAGCATCGCCAGCGGAGCAGTCTTCGGGGTCAGCGTCGGATGCGTGGGAGACCAACACAGACCACCAAACATCGGCCTCCTCGTCCGACTCTACATCGAAGCAAGCACCAGCCGACGACTCGAGTCCAGACGAACCGCAAGATTCGGAACCGGATGCAGAGCCAGCACCTGACCCCGCATCCACATCAGCGACAACGGACGATGATGAGGGCTCGACCGATGAGAGGGAACAGAACGTTCCAACAATCGAAATCGACGAGTCGATGACCACCGAGTCGGCCGCTGCCGATGAGGACACGGCAACGGACGACGGCGGCGATGACACGGATGGAGAGACAGTCACAGAGCGTGATCCACCGACAATCGAACTCGACGAGGGGGACCTCGAGTCAGCAGCTGACGAATCTGGCGACGAATCCAGTGTCGAGTCTGGAGAGATGGCCGACGTGGACGGTGATCGTGACGAAAAAGAAGCCCTAGACGACGGCAGCGGAGACGAGACAGACCCAACAACGGAGACAGAATCCCCGTCCGCTCAAGCCTCGATATTTGGCGAGGGATCCGACTCGGTGTTCAGCGACCCCGATGAGGACGAGGCCGACGACTCCGGCTCGATGTTCGATGACCCCGAGGACGCTGACGAGTCCATCTTTAGTGACTCTGCAGGCGACAATGACGAGGGAAATGACGACGAGCGTCCTGCGAACGCGGAGACAAACGAGTCAAACGAGACAGACGGAACAGATGAAACCGACGACACTGTCGAGTCGGATGAGACGAGCGAAACGGACGACACCGTTGAGTTGAACGAGACAAATGAAACGGACGACACTGCCGAGGAGCGTGACGAATGAGCCTTCAGACCGACGACAGTGGGCGTGGCGGAACTGGCGGTCTTGGGTCTGACTCTGACGCGCTCGGAAACGCATTTTACCCACTGTACAGCCGACTGTTCGGCGAGGGAAGCGAGTTTACAGCTGACGTCGAAATCAAACTCGCACAGGCCCGGATGACGGATCCGGTCGAACTCTATCTCTCACGCGCACTCGGCATCGGATTCATCGCTGGCCTCGCGCTGTGGCTTCTCGGGTTGACCCTTGGCTACGCGCTCTTTGCAACCGGGCTCATCACCGTCGGCGCGTTCGGTATGCCCCTGCAGAACGAGACACTCATTACGGCGTTCGAAACGCTTCGCGTGCCAGCGCTCGTGTTCATCACAGGACTCGTCTTCGGAACCATTGGATTTGCCGCCGGCTTCGGCTCACTCGTCGCGATTCCGTACTCGAGAGCGTCGGCTCGCAAGCGCGAGATCAACATGCTCCTGACCGACTCCGTCTCGTTCATGTACGCACTGTCGGTCGGTGGCCTCAACCAACTCGAGATCATCGACGCGATGGCACAGGCCGACGACACCTACGGCGAAGTCTCGAAGGAGTTCCAGAGCATCGTCAAAGAGACCGAGTACTTCGACGTCGACTACCGGAACGCGATCCGCAAGCAAGCACTCGAGACACCGAGTGACGAACTGTCCCAGTTCCTGACGGATATGCTCTCAATCGTCAACAGCGGCGGTGATATGGAGAGTTTCCTCGAGGATAAGAAAGAAAAGCACATGCGGACGGCCAAGCAGGAACAGGAAATCACCCTCGAGACGCTCGAGTTGTTCGGCGAGATGTACATGACGCTGTCGCTGTTCCCGTTGCTGTTGATCATCATCATGGTCGTCATGCAGATGATCCCGGACGCGGAGGTGTCCAACGAGATGCTGTATCTGACCGTTTACGGGCTGATTCCGCTCACCAGCATCGCCTTTCTCGTGTTGGTTTCGACGGTCAAACACGACGAACCGGGCGATGGCTACCTGACGATGGGTGGGAACGACAAGCGGATCAAAAGCGCCCAGGAGCGCGGCCTGCTCAACCTCGGACTCGTCGAACAGTTCACCGGCGAGCGAAGCGTGTTCGACCGCATCAAAAACCGCGAGGGGACCTACGAGACGATGAAAGTGCTCAAAGAGCCACACATCTTCTTCCGGGATAACCCACTGTACACGCTTGCGATCACAGTCCCAGTCTCCCTGGTTATCGTGACAACCGCGATGGTAACCGACTCGGCACCGCTGTCGTGGAACGAACTCCTCGAGAATCCGATCTGGGGGACGTTCATCTACCTCTATATTCCGCTGTACTGTATCGCGATTCCGCTCTCGATCTTCCGCGAGTGGAACGTTCGACACCGAAACGCGGTCGTCAACAACCTCTCGGAGAACCTCCGAAAGCTTGGCAGCGCCAACGACACCGGACTAACCTTGCTCGAGTCGCTGAAATCCGTCTCGGATACAACGAACGGCAAACTGGCTCGTGAGTTCGAACAGATGCACACGAAGGTCAACTACGGCATGAGCCTGAAAGAGGCACTCATCGAGTTCAACAACAAGTATCACATTCCACGACTCGCCCGCTCGACGCGCCTGATCACCGAAGCACAAGAAGCGTCGAACCAGATCACCGACGTCCTGCGGACAGCTGCTCGAGCCAGTGAGAATCACGACGACATCGAACGCGAGCGCAAGTCCCGCACCCGGATGCAGGTCGTCATCATCATCATGACGTTCATGACCGTCCTCGCCGTCATCGCGATCCTCAAAACCCAGTTCATCGATACGATGGCCGGCCTCGAGGCAGGCGGCGGTGACATCGATGCGGATGCCGCAGGCGGTGGTGCCGGTGGAATGGCCGACGCCGATCTGAGTGAGAACATCAACGTCGACATGCTGTCGGTGTTGTTCTTCCATGCCGTCGCAATGCAGGGCATCCTCTCCGGATTTATCTGTGGCTACATCCGTGATGCAGACGTCCTCAGCGGGCTCAAATACGCTGTTGCGCTCTCGACAATCGCTCTCGTCGGCTGGGTACTGGTGGCCTAAGATGCTCCGAGATCGATTCGACACTCGAGACGAGAACACCAACACTGACCGAGCACGAAGCGCGACGATCTCGATTTCGACGCCAGTCAGTGGCGACCGCGGGCAGACAACTCAAGATTTCGCCGTCGGAATCGGGATCTTCATCCTCGCAGTCGCGTTCGTCTTTTCGTTTTTGCCCTCGATAGTGACGCCCTACGATTCGGCTGTCGGCGGCGCGGAGACGGCACAGGCAGATCGGATTTCAGACAAGGTACTCGAGGAGTTGATAGTTGATGGAGGTCCAAACGAAATCGATCCGGGGCTGATTGGGACGGGCTCGCTCGAAGACAATAATCTCGCCGACACGTTCGGTCTGCGGACCGCTGATGACGGAGACATTCGTATTGATCGGCTGAACGTTCGGATACAGGAACTCGATAACGATGATAACGAGCCCGCAGAAGCAGGTTGGGAATTCGGTGATACGTACGACGACCAGCCAGCTGCAAGTTCGGCTCGAATCGTTACTGTTGATGGGGGCGAAGAGGATGCCTACCGACTCGTTGTGAGGGTGTGGTGAACACATGCGAACTAACACAGAGACAGATGACGAGCGAGGACAGGCCTACACCCTCGAGGGATTTATCGGCGCAATGATCGTCTTGATGGCGCTGCTGTTTGCGCTGCAGTCGGTCGTTATTACGCCGACGACCGGTGGGTTAGCTGATCGGACCGTTCAGGAACAGATCCAGCAGGAGGTGCAGGATGCATTGGTCGTCTCAACGCAGGATGGCGATCTGTCTGCGACGATTAGGGACTGGGACGAGGAGGGTGGATTTGTCGGGGCGAACGGTCCATCGGCACCTGGCGAAGATCACGACACGTACACGGTCGCCGAATTCAACGAGTCCGTCCTCGGTGGCGTGTTAGAAGAGCGCTTCGCTGATCGAGGCTGGAGTTACAACGTTGAACTCCATACTGCTGACGGTGAGAACCGGACGCTCGTCTACCAAGGTAGCCCACCGTCTGATGCTGTGACAGCGAGTTATACAGTGTCACTCTATGACAATCAGGAGATAACCTCGGGTTCGAACGAAGAACTGCAAAATATCGATTCAGATGATCGGACAATCCCACGCGAGAACGAAGACGAACAACTCTATGCTGTCGTCGAGGTTCGGGTGATCCTATGGTAACTGAAGACCGGTCCCGCGGGCAAGTCATCCTCATCGGAGCCATCGCGCTCGCGTTCATCATACTCGGTGTCGTCGTCGTCTTTAACGGCGTGCTCTACACGGAGACCGTGTCGTCGGGATCCTCGAGTCAGAGTGCCAGTACGGCCGATGTGACAAACGCGGAAGTGACTCAGAGTGTTGCATGCTTGCTCCATACGCTTAATGAAGAGAAAGAAGGTGAGGAATTTGATGATGATGATAAATCTGACATCGAGGAGGAAATTGAGATATTAGGTGATCACTATCAAGAGGCAAACACTCAATCAACACCTGCTATTTCATCAATCATTGTTGATGAGTCGGATATCTCTCTCAGTGACGGTGCAATCGAGGATGCCACCGTCACTATCGTCTACGACTCACATGACCTCAGTTATGAACAAGAACTCGAGGAAATCGAACCTGAAGATTGTCCGGGTGTGGACTCATGATCGGCCCGCAAACCAAATCGCACAATCGAATGCAGGACCGGGGCGTCTCCGTTGCAATCACCCACGTCCTGACTATCGGCATCACGACGATTCTCATCGCCATGCTGTTGATGAGCGGAAGTACGCTCCTCGAGTCAGAGACCGACCGCTCAGCGGATACCTCACTCGAGACGGTTGGCGAACGAATTGCAGGTGAGATCGGGAACGTCGATCAGATCGCGAGCACCGAGGGGACAAACGACGTGACCCTGACTGTCGATCATCCGCGTACAGTTTCGAATTCGGGATATTCAGTCACGTTACTCGAGGACTGTAACGAAGACGGAGACCACGACGCGCCACTGATCGGAGATGATCTTCCCTGTCTCGAGTTAGAAACGTACGATCACGATGCAGTCGTCCACGTGCCGGTTGCTGTCGAGACGGATGTCGACGATAGGAGCACAGCAACCGGCGGAAGCGTCGAGATTAGCTACGACGGCAGCAGTATCACACTCGAGGGGGCAAACTAATGCGAGACAAACGAATTCAACTCTCGAGTCCGTTGCAGCGGGATAATCGTGGTGTCTCCGAAGTTCTTGCGTTCGTCCTCGTCTTCGGAATTATCCTCACCTCGGTTGCGATTCTCTCGATGACTGGCTTCCAGGCGATGGACAGCTACCAGGAGAACGAGCAGCAGCGGAACGCCGACCGAGCGATGCAAACGCTCGCGGACAACTTTAACGACGTTCTTCGGTACGACGGTCTCGAGGAGCGCTACGGTGAATTGACGGTTCGTGGTGGGACGGTAACGGTTGATGGTGACGGCGGTCCAGATCTTGCTATCGACGTCGGTAATGGAGACGAGTTTGAACACCTTGAGAACAGTGATGATTCAATCACCCTCGGTTCACTGACGTACGAATCCGGCTCAGAGACGATCAGCTACGAAGGCGGTGCCGTGACCCGCAAGATGGATAGTGGTGGTGGACTTGTCGTTTCAGATCCGCAGTTCCGGTACAACGAACACGACAACCGTGAAAACGTCGCTGTTGTTTCGCTCGTTAAAATTGACGGAGATCGGCGATCAATTCAGACCGATGGGAGCCAAGGCTTGAGCATATCGGTTGTGAACCGAACGACCGAAATGTTCGAAGACGACGTGGAAATAACCGTTTCAGGTGGCGACGAGAATGATGTTTGGGAGACATACCTCGACGAAGAAGGTTGGGATTCCGGAAAGGATGCTGACCGAACACTCGTGACAGTCGTCGAAGCCGAAATCGACTACTAATCAATCCGACTACTCTGCTGACTCCCAATCACCCGTCAACATCACACGCAGCCCTGCTCGAGCAGCGAGTGCTTCTGCAATGCGGGCGTGAGCGTCGGCGTCGCCTGCCGTCTCGAGGGAGTAGCCATTCGAAAGTTCTCGAGGGGCGGCCATTGGCTCACCAGTGGCTCGCTGTGGGTTGTCGTTGAGAAGCGTTGGGACAGAGTCGTCGTCAGGGCTCCAGGGGACAGTAATACCAGAAAGACCGCGCTCGAAGAGGTATTCAGCGACACTGACGAGTGCCTGTTCGGATCGTGAGTGACCGACCGCACCGATTGAGCCGCGGTCGTTGAAGAATCGGGCGACGTATTCGGTATCGGGTTCGGTCTCGTTGGTGCTGGTGTCCTCGCCAGTGCTGTCTGTCTCAGGTTCGGTCTCTGGCTCACTGCTGCTGGTTTCGGCCGTGTTCTCACCCTCGATCACTTCCGAATTCGTGTCTGCTTCGATTGGTGTCTCATCGACGGAACCACCGCCCGACTCGTCTCCAGTGGACGCTCGAGACACAGCAGACGAGTCAGTGCTCGGGTGCTCGTGAGACGGCTCCGTAAACTCGAGTGCAACGTCGTCGGAGACGGACTCGAATCGCTCGGAGTCGTTGTCGGCGAAGGAGACGACGAGGCGGTCAAGCAGGCGGTCTGTTGCGGTCTCGAATTCATCACGATAGGAGTCACCCGCAGCAGCGACGAGTTGGTCAGTCATCGCCTCGGTGACGCTCGAGCGGTTGACTGCGAGGCGGCGGGCAACAGCGTCTTCTGTGTTCGTCTCGAGTCGCTTGGTCGCCGCTGCACGAGTGTAGTGCTCGATGGATGACTCGTGGTCGGGAAGCGAGGAGAGTGAACACAGCAAGCGGTCGGCGTCGGTCGTTCCAGCAACGAACGCGACTGAGTGGCCGTTCGTGTAGATCGCTCGGTCGACGCCCGTCCAGGCCATCGCCTCAAGCAGGTTGCGAGCGCGTTGGTCCGTGAGGTCGTGGCCGTACGGTTCGACGGCGACGAATAGCACCGGGACCGATTCAACGGCGAGGACGTACTCGAGGTGGACATCCTCGACGGTCGTATCGGTGATCGTCGATTCGGCGTGGCGATCCCAACCGAGTGTCTCGAGGAGTGGATCGACAATCCATGCACGCGTTTCGCGGCCGGTCGAGGGCGGCGTGGCAGAAATGAGGGCGGTTGTTCGTGAGACAAACGAGCGGAGATCGGGGCCGGTCATTACTCGAGTGTATTCGAGCAGGGAATATGTAATATCAGGGTGTTATTCAGTGGGCGATGGCCCGACGAACACACGGGAGTTACAACGAGACGTCTGAATCTCGTTGGTAGATCCGCAGTCGGGCGTCGTCGACTTCGAAGGCGGATTTAAGGTTCGGCGGGATCGTTTCGGCTTTGCCGATGACGAGGTAGCCCTTTGGCCGAAGCGATTTGGCGATGGCCCTGAGCATCGACTGTTTGTACTCGTTGTCGATGTAGATGAACAGATTTCTACAGACGACAAGGTCAAAGCCGGATTTCGGGTCGTCGTTGATCAGGTCGTGGCGTTCGAACTCTACGCGTTCTTGTATCTGATCCGCGATGGAATACTGTCGTTCGTCGGTGTTGATATACTGTTCGTAGGCATCGAGAAACGACAGTTGCTCGGCGAAATCAACGGTTCGAGATTCTTCGTAGACACCCTTTCGGGCCGTCTCGAGGGCGGGTTCGCTGATGTCGCTCCCGAGGATAGAGACTGAGGATTCGTCGATCTGGGGGTCATCGTGGGCGAGCATCGACAGCGAGTAGGGTTCGCGGCCGTCTGCGCAGGCCGCACTCCAGATTCGAACCTCGTCGTTTGCAGCTGAGAGGGTTCGCAGCACGTCTCGAATGCCCGCCCAGACATCGGGGTTGCGAAAGAAGCCAGTGACGTTGATGCTCATCGCCTGCAACAACGACTCCTGTTCGTCTGGGTCCTCCTGTAGCAACTCGAGGTAGTCAGTGTACGTTTCGTTTTGCGTGCGTCGCATCCGCGAGGAGACCCGTCGGTCGAGGTAGCTGTTGTTGTAGTGGCTCGTCGCGAAATTCAGTTCGTGCTCGACGTACTCGAGGAGTTCGTCGAACGACTCGTCGGTCACAGTTCAGTCACTCCGTTTGTCCCATCATCGCTCGAGGTCTTTACCAGAAGCGTTCCGGACTCGGGAGTGAATTCGACGGTTCGTCCGCGGTCGCCACCGACGTCTTCGGCGACGATTGGGACGCCAAGCCGGTCGAGTTCGTCTCTGGCGGCGACGATGTTTCGCTGGCCGACACCGTCACCGAAGCTATCGAAGTCGAACATATCGCTGCCGCCAGCGAGTTTCGCTTCGACGGCGGTATAGCTTGCGCCCTGTTCGACCATCCGCCGGAGCAGCGCACGGATTGCGGTATCGGCGTACTTACCGGGTTTGCGGTCGCTGTGGTCGGCCGTATCGCCATCGGGGAGCATCGCATGAGCAAGCCCGCCGATGCCGGTTTCGGGATCGTAGAGTGCAATCGCAAGACACGAGCCGAGCCCGTAGGATTTGAGCGTCTCGTCGCCGTCTTCGGTGCCGTCGCTGACGACCAGTTCGGAGATTCCGACCTGGACGGACGATGGCATGCCCGGTTCGCTTCCGTACGTTTTCATGTGTTGTTCACTTGCTGGAAGTCGGCCGTCGTCGGCGTCTCCTCGATTCGTTCGACATCGAGATCGTTCAACGCACGCTCGAGATCGTCTTCATCGGGGATCGCATACACTTCACAGTCGAACTCTCGGCCGTCGGCAGTGATGACCGTATCGAAGACGAACGCGAACTCCTGGCTCTCTCCGAGTCGGATGACGACTGGATCGACGGCTGCAGCACCGATATCATGGATGAACTCCGGTGTCGAGTGGTCAATTGTCGTATCGAGGACGTTCGCCCAGCCATCGAGAAAGCCACTGGCCATAATGTTCCCGAGTTCGGTGATTGCACTGCGGCCCATCTCGTCGTAGCCGTCCGTGTCGTCGTCTCCCACCGGGGTTCCCGCCGGGACCATTGCATCGATGATTTCGTCGGCCGACTGCTCGTCGAACAAGAAGAGCAAAAAGCCACTCGGCGTTCCTTCGAACTCGAAGGCGACACCGACCAGTTTTTCGTTTGGCACTTGCTGGGGAATCGACTCGAGCGAGACGAAGTTCAGCCGCCGGATATCGACGCTCGTTTCGATACCGGTTAGCGTGGTCGCCGTTTTGGCGATTTCTTCGGCTCCGCGTTCGGCCATGCGGTCAAAGCCGTCGAGTTTGTCGTACTCGATCCCGTTGCTGGCTCGCAGTTGGTCTAACAGGTCAGCCATCGAGTCCCGTTTCGGGAACAGATAGTGGCTGAAACCGACTTCGGTGCCGACGGCTTCGATCTGGCTCTGAAAGAGGAGCGCAAGTTCGTCGCCCGACGCCGTCTCGATGTCACCAATGAACGGTTCAGCGGACTCGCCCTTGATGAACTCAGGTGTCGAGACGTCGATAACGGTCTCGAGGACGTCGGCCCAGCCGTCGATGAAACCGTTGTTCATGATCTGGCCGACTTCGGTGACTGCGCTGCGATTCATCTCGTCGAACTCCTCGGCATCGGACTCTTCGACGAGGGTTTCGACGATCCGCAAGGCGTTCGCCCGGTCGAAGACGATTACGGAGTAGCCCTCGATTGCACCGGTTAGCTCGACCCGAACGCCGACCTTCTCGCCGGAATCCTCGAAATCGTGGCGGAGTTCGTGTCCGCGCATGAAGTTGAGTTTCGTGACGCCGACCCGTGTTTCGACATCGGTCATGTGGGTCAGTCGGCCAGCGGCTAAGCCAGCACCCTCTCGGGCCATCCGGTAGAACGTCCCGAGTGCGTTAACATCGAGTTTCATGCGGGTTTGACGTCAGTTTGGTTAACCATTTCGACGAACTCCTCGAGTTCGGGGAAGGCATAAATTTCGGCCTCGATCTGATAGCTCGGTACCGACAGATCCGAATCGAAGAACAGTGCGAGGTCGTCATCACCAAGACTTGCCGTTCGGGTGACGATTTCCTCGGTCGGTGCGTAGACGAGCTGTGGGGCAGCAACATCGATCACACGGCCGAGAACGTCTGCCCAGCCGTCGATGAAGCCACTGGCCATCATGTTCCCCATCTCCTCGACGGCGCTGCGTGCCATCTTGCCGGAGACATCGGACATGTCCTCGACGACATCGTCAAGCATGATCGCGGTGATCTTCTTTGCGCTTGCCTCCGGAAAGAGGATCAGGATGTGTCCATGTGGCGGATTGAGCAGTCTGACCCGGACACCAACACGCTTGCCACCCTCGAGTTGGGACTCGAGGTCAGCGACGTCGACGAAGTTCGTCTTCGTCACCTCCATCTGGGCGTTCTGGCCGGTCAGCTTGCTCATGTTGTCGGCAACGCCGTTCGTCCCGACTTTTGCCATTTCGTTTATAAAGCTCAACTTTCGAATATCGACCATCATCGTCATGGGTTGCTCCGTGAGTGTGAGTGTATCGCTGGCTGTCGTTTCACGTTCATAGTGTGGTCACATCTAGGATATTGACTACTGCACCGCGTCCGCGGACGGTTGCGCCACTGAGGCCTGGAATGCCGGTCATAAAGCCCTCGAAGGGTTTGACCACGACTTCCTGTTGGCCATGAACCTGGTCACACTGGAATGCGACCTCGCGAACGTCGTCTCGGATCCGTACGAGAACGCTGCCATCGGTACCTGCGGACTGCTCCGCCGTCGTCTCGAGGACGTCATCGAGCGAGACGACTGGAACAGTTGCCGAGTACTCGGTCGTCGGTTCGTGGTCTGTTGGTGCGCTCTCGGAACTGATCGACCCGGTGGTCGACTCGGTACCGAATCCGTCGGCATTGCCAACTGGCAACACCGCGTCGCCGTCGACCGTCTCGATTGAACTGGCAGACTCGATATCGTGGACGACATCAATCGGGATACCGAACTCCTGGCCGTTGCTCTCGAGGAACAACACCTCATCAATTGCAATCGAAACGGGCAACAGCATGTTGACGGTGGTTCCATCGCCAGGACTGCTGTCGATTGAGACTGAGCCGTCGAGTTCGGTCACAGTCCGTTTGACGACGTCCATCCCGACGCCACGACCACTGACATCCGTCACTTCATCAGCGGTCGACAGGCCGGGATGGAAGACGAGTTCGTAGACCTGTTCGTCCGAGAGTGCCGCAGCATCTTCCTCCCCGATGACGCCTGCCTCGAGTGCTTCCGAGCGGAGTCGGTCGGGATCGAGACCGCTGCCGTCGTCTTCGACGGTGATCTTGACGCGATCACGCGTCCGCGTTGCGGTTACCTCGACTGTCCCTTCCTCCGGTTTGTCCGTGTCCGCGCGCTCATCAGGTGCTTCGATACCGTGATCGACGGCGTTTCGAACCAGATGCATCAACGGATCGCTGATCCGGTCCAAGACCGTGCGGTCGAGTTCGACGTCTTCGCCGCTGATGTTGAACTCGACCGTCTTGTCCTGCTCGCGGGAGATATCTCGGACAACACGCGGAAGTCGGTTCGTAACGGTTCCGAGTGGGACGAGTCGAACGTCCATGACCGTCTCCTGTAAGTCGCCGGTAAGATCCTCGAGGGCATCGAGTTCCGTCTCGAGCGTCTGTCGATCCTCGTCGGCTTCGACGGCGTCTCGGAGCCGGACGCGGCTGGTGACCAGCCCCTCGACGAGCGTCAGAAGGTCGTCAATCTGTTCGACATCGACACGAACGGACTGACTGTCCGATGCATCGTCCTCGGTGTCGCGCGTACGCGACTCATCAGGAATCTCTATATCCGGAACCTCGAGCGATGGTTCGTCGATGACGATCTCGGGTTCGTCCGAGTCGGGAGCAGTCCGGGACTGCTCGTCGCTCGTCTCCGCCGCGGAGTCGCCGAACCCGTCTGTGTCGTCAGTCTCGAGGGCGCTATCGATACTATCGAACTCGTCGCTCTCGAGGTCGGTGAACGCGTCATCACCGAAGGTATCCTCGAAGGATTCCGTGCCGTCGGACTCGAGTGTCTGCTCGAGTGAATCGAGCGAGTCATCCAGCGTGTCGTCCGACGGGTCCTCGCTGCCGGCGTCGTCGGTGAACGATGTCTCCTCGCTGGCGGAGTCATCGAACGCCACAGACTCGTCACTGTCAAAGTCTGCCTCGACGTTTGTCGACGCCTCGAGTGCGTCGAACGAGGCGTCGTCGTCGATGTCGAAGTCGTTCGAGTCTGCCGTGTCTGTGACAGGGTCGAACGCTGGTGCCTCATCGTCCGTCGTCTCAAAGTCAGTGTCGCTGTCATCGGTATCGACACTGAAGTCTGCCTCGAGTGGGACACTGTCCTCATCCTCGAGTTGCTGGTCGAACGCAGCTGAGTCGTCAGTATCGACTGTGGGTTCGAACGACACGTCATCGACGTCTTCATCGTCGAACGCTGGTGCGTCGTCGCTCCCAACGGGGGCAAACGAGTCAGTTTCGGCTGTGTCGGGTGTCGTCCACTCGTTGTCTGCCGATGCGTTCGCAGCGTCGTCGGCGTCGCTGTCCTCGAGTCGAGCACTCTCGTCGACAGCCGCACCGATCTCGCTCCCGAACGTACTGAAGTCGACAATATCGCCTGTCGACTCGTCGTCCGCATCGGTTGCAGTGGTGTCATCAGTCGTCGACGAATCGGCTGGCTCGAGGCTGTCAGTCGCTGGCTCGAAGCCGCCGGCACTGAACTCGACGTCGGTCGTGTCCGCGTCGTCTTCGGTGACTTCGTCGTCTTCACTGTCTTCGACCGTAGCGTCGAGGTCACTATCTGCCTCGAGTGAGTCTGCATCCGTCTCGGAATCGACGGGCTCGAGGGAGTCGTCTGCGACCTCGACAACGTCGTCTTCAGCATCCGGCTCGCTTTCGTCAGCGTCGTCTTCAGTAACCGACTCGCTGTCCTCCCCACCGTTGTCTGCTGTCACCGATTCACTCTCCGCAGCACCAGCGAGTTCGTCATCCTCGTCGGACGAAGCACTGCTGGCTGTGTTATCGACAGCCGTCTCGTCGTCGAGATCCGCGCTGTCTGTTTCGGCTGTGAGAGAGTCGTCATCGGCCTCGAGCGCCGACTCATCGTCTGCTGTGTCCGTCTCCGTTTCGACGTCAGCAGGTTCGTCGATAGATTCCTCGAGCGAATCGGCTTCGGCGTCGTCGCCAGTCTCGCTCGCAACAGGAGCGTCCTCGACACGGTCGGTTTCGAGGTCGGCATCGACAGCCTCATCCTCGGATTCTGCCTCGGCCTCAGCCTCAGCATCCGCATCGGGAGCCGTCTCGAATCCAGGGACTGGCGTCACAGTCTCGTCAGTGTCGCCATCATCCTCATCGACTGTCTCATCATCATCATCATCTGACGACTCCTCGCCAGTCACGAGATCCTCGAGGTCGGCCTCGAGTGCGTCGTCTTCGGTATCGACCGATTCCGCAGCGCTCGCCATAGACTCTGCCTCGCCGAGGGACGCCTCGTCGCTGTCGTCTGCGAAGTCATCACCGAGTAACTCGTCCATCCCGACTTCCTCGTCGGTGTCGAACTCGTCGAACTCGAGTTCATCGAGTTCGTCCTGGAGTTCGTCGAAGCCGACCATCTCGACTTCGTCTTTGAGTTCCTGGAAGACGGCCTCCGCATCGTCAACGTCGTCAGCGTCACCAGTGTCGTCGACACTAGCGCTTGCGTCACTGTCATCGCTTGCTGCTGTCGACCCGGTGTCGTCAGTAGCGCCGTCGTTCGCCTCAGCCGGTGACGCTTCAGCCGTCTCGGCGTCGACATCGTCCGTTTCATCGAATTCGATCTCGACATCGTCGTCACCCAGTAGATCGTCGAACGACCCGGCTTTGCCCATCTCGTCGAACGCATCGAGGTCGTCGTCGTCCTCGACTTCTTCGACGAGATTGTCGAGATCGTCGTACTGATTAAATTCGCCGAGAAGTTCGTCGACCTCGAGATCCTGCGCTTCGTCTGCGCTAATATCCGGATCGGACAGACCACCGGCCGCGTCGCCTTCGTCAGTTGCCGCTGCAACGGCCTCGAACTGCTCGGTCACGTTGACCAGTTCGAAATCAGCGACTTCATCAACCGGCTCGAGGCCGGAGGCGATTGCAGCTTTCGTCACCGCGCTTGCGAAGACGGCATCGAATCGGCCGTTGTATGCGTGTGCCTCGATTGCGTGTCGTGGCGGGGCGGTCCCGATCAGATCAAACGCATCGATCAAGGCTTTGACGACCAAAATACCGGCATTTTCTTCCTCGGCTTCGCTCTCGGCGACCGAGATACGAACGAGGTAGACGTTTCGGTCGCCGGCTGGCTGCTCGAACCGCGAGAGGACGTCTTCGATCTCCTCGTCGGTCGGCACCTCGATTGGGGCCGGCCCCTCGAGATGCGCCCGAAGCGACTGAATCGACCCTGATGGGGCCGTCTGGAGTGCAGCGACATCGATATTGCCGCTCTCTTCGTGGTCAGCAACGCGTTCGACCATCGTCTCGAGGTCGTCAACGGCGTCGAAGATGTCGTCCATCAACTCCGGTGACACCTCGAGTCGGCTGGCGCGGACGGCGTCTAACAGGTCTTCAATCGCGTGGGCGAGTTCGCTTGCGCCCTCGAGACCCGCTGCACCGCAGTTGCCTTTGAGCGTGTGGGCGATTCGGAACACTTCCTCCATCGCCTCGGAGTCGTCCGGATTGCGCTCAAGTGTGAGCAATGCGTTGTTTAGTTCCGTGATACGATCACGGCTTTCGCGAACGAAATCGGACCAGTAGTCAGTCATCGCTGTCACCCGCGGTTGCGGTTACGAGTTCGTCGACGAGGTCACAAGCGGGTGCGACTGTCTCGACGCACCCGGTTTCGATTGCCTGACAGGGGATTCCAAACACGGGACTCGTCGACTCATCCTGTGCAATCGTATGGCCACCGGCACGAGCAATCGACTCGATACCGGCTGCGCCATCGCTTCCCATGCCGCTCAGGACGACACCACAAAGTGTGTCGTCGATAGCTGCTGCGGCACTGTTCATCGTCACGTCAATCGCTGGCTGAATCGTCCCGCCGCTGTCGATCAGTCGAACACGGAACGAACCATCTGCAACGGTCGTAATCTCGAGGTCTGCATCGCCCGGTGCGACGATGATCTCGCCGGCACTGACCCAGTCGCCGTCGTCGGCGTGTGTCACGTCGTACGCACTCCGTGAATCGAGCCGTTCGGCGAATCGAGCAGTGAAATCTGCCGGCATATGCTGGACGACAACCACCCGTGCCCCGAGTGATCGGGGGAGGTGTGAACAGATTTGCTCGACGATCTTCGGGCCGCCAGTCGAGGCACCGATAATAATCGTCGGCCCAGCCTCGTCGCTGGCGTCGGCTGTCGATGTCGCCGTCGTCGACTCCTCGAGTGGAACAGTCGGCTTCTCAACTGACGTGTCAATGCCGGCTGGACCGGCCGGGCTGATATCGGCCTGTGTGGTCCCGGTACCGGACCCGACTGACGACGTCTGTGTCGCGGTCGCCGATCTCTCGGTTGCTGGCTGTTCTGCTCGAGCGCGCGTCATCCGTGCTGTCGCAGTCGTTCGAGTGAGCGCCAGTTCCGAAATATCAGCATCCTCGAGCCGTTCGATTTTTTCCTCGAGTTCATCGACGAAGTGGGCAATATTGCGCGAGCCCGAGCCGTCGGGTTTTTTGAGGACGCCAACGGCTCCAGCCTCGAGTGCATCGAAGGTCGCATCCGCGTTCGCTTCGGTGTATGCACTCGCCATAATGACCGGGACTGGCGACGTCTGCATGATCTGCTCGAGGGCGTCGATGCCGTTGAGTTCGGGCATTTCGACGTCCATCGTGATCACGTCCGGGTCGAACGTCTCAGCCGTGCCAACGGCCTCGAGGCCGTCGTCGGCTGTTTCGACTGTGTAGCCGGCGTCAGTGAGCGCGTTGCCGACGACTGTTCGGAAGAACTGCGAGTCGTCGACAACGAGTACTCGCGTCATGCAGCAACGACGTCCGTGAGGGCTTTCCTGACGCTTGGCTCCTCAAAGGGTTTCGTCACGTAGCCGTCCGCCCCGGCTTTGACGGCGAGTTTCATTTTCTCGCGCTGTCCGACACTCGTGCACATAATGACACGTGCGCTCGGGTCGATTTTCTTGATGGCCGCCGTCGCCTTGATGCCGTTGCATTTTGGCATGACGATGTCCATCATCACGATATCGGGCTCGTGTTCTTTGTACAACTTGACTGCCTCAGCCCCGTTCGACGCCTCACCCAGAATGCGATGGTCCTGTTCGAGAATCTGACGCAGTAGATTCCGCATAAAATGTGAGTCGTCTACGATGAGCACCCCTGTCGACATTCACTAGTACACCAAATTCTCATTGCCATAGAACTACCATAAATGCTGTCTCTCAATTATCACCTGTGATAAGCGGCAGAATAGCCGTGACACCCCGTCGAAACACCGTATTTTAAACGGTTGTTACTACACGCGCTTCCGAATGAGCCCCGGATATTCGAGTCAACCTATCGAGTGGTCGCCGTTGGACCGGCCGCTGCGAGTAACCGGTCGGTATCGATCAGCGGCGTCACCTCGATGACCGTCTGTGGTCCCTGTCTGTTGGCGCGTGCCGTCTCGCCATCGCTATCACTGCGACTCGAGTCTGTCGCTGCTGTGTCTGAGTTGTCGGCTGCCGTTGGCGAGACCACTGTCGAACTGAATCGACGCGTTCGCCGATGCTCCTGGACGACGAGCGACTCAACGAGCGGGTGCTTGAGGGCGTCACTCGAGAGGTCACGGTCTGTTGCGCCGTCTTCGTCGAGGATGTCCCGTTCTGGGATTGGGACGACCTGCTGGATTTCGTCGACGCGAATCGCCGCTGGCTGGCCCTCACTCGAGCGGTCAAAGACGAGTAGTTGGTCCTGGTCGGCGTCTGTGGTCTCCGTCGGGAAGTGGACAGTCGGGTCGATAACAGCCGTAATCTCACCGCGGAGGTCGGTCAGTCCCTCGACTGCGTCGGGAGTTCGTGGAACAGCTGTGAGGTCGCCTGGAACGTCAGTCGTCGTTCGAACGTCATCGACCGGCACCGCGAGGCGGTGGTCGCCGACCTGGAAGCGAACGACGCGAACGTGTTCTTCATCGGCTGACTCATCGCTACTGTCCGTCTTGCGCGTCGATTGCTCGTCGTTGAGGTCGATGCCGAGCAGTTTATCGGGGAGATCCGGTGCCATGTTCTGTTCGAGTATCCAAGTCCAGCGATAAAACATTGATCCCCTCGAGTGGCCGCATGTGTGAGTTTCCCACCCAACATGCCAAAACGAGGTGTTTATTTTGGGGCGCCTCGTTCCCGTTTTCGGAAACGATGACCCCCGCTTCTGACGCTGATTTTCCTCCTGATGACGAGCAGGTACCAGTCCTCTCATTCGAACTCGCTGACGACCGCTACTGCGTTCGTACCGACGCTGTCGCAACCGTTCGCGGCCTTGCTGAAACGGCCCCACTCGAGGATGCTGTCGACCCGTGGAACGCTGGCTCGGTGCTGGTTGGTGACGCTCGCGTCCGCGTCGTCGACCTTCCGCGAATCGTCGCTGGTGTCACACAGACAACTGCTCGGACCGACGATCCGATGCTGCTCGTCCTGACCGAATCCGACGACTCAGGCGCGTACTTCGGCTGGCTCGTCGATGGTGTTGATGTCACCAGAACCGTACACACCTCGGCGCTCGAAGCGACACAGGCACCGACGCGATTTATCCTCGGCCGGTTCGAATTCGATGACGGCAGTGCGATGTTACTCGACGAAACAGCGATTCACGACTGAAAAGAGGTTCGACGGGACGGGGACAACGCTATTGGTCGCTATCGAAGCCCAGGCGGTGGCCCATCGTCGGAGTCGTCGTCGATATCGATATCGAGGCCCATCTCCTCTCGCTCTTCTTGGAGTTGCTGGACCTTTCGGTAGTAGTAGGCGATCCCGATTCCACCGAGGATGACCGCCGTGACGATCAACCCGATGAACAGCGGAATATCCCGTGTCTGGTAGAACCGCACTGAGATCGTGCTGTCGACGTGATCCCAGGACAGGTGCTCGCGATTATCGATAACCTCGCGGTCATAGCCACTCGGATTTACGTCGCCGAACAGGAAGTTCGACGTTCGATGATCCTCGGGCAGCGTGATCTCGTAGGAACCGTGCGTGTACGCCGGCAGTTGGAACGTCTGACTGCCGCCGCTGCCGGAGAACGCAAGCGTCCCGTTCTCATCCGGCACCTGTATGTCTGTACTCGAGCGCCCCTGATCGATTTCTAACTCCGAACCAGTGACTTCGGTGCCGTCAGGATACCAGTAGCGGACGCTGTGGATGTCGAGTGCTTCCTCCCGGTAGAAACTGGTTCGATACAGCGAGAGGTCTTCCGTTTCGTTGAGATCGTAAACGGCGCGGAACTCACTGCTGCTGAGGAGGCCGCCGCCCTGGATATCGATTGCGACGTCGGCATCGCTGTCGATCAGGTCATCGTACTCTTGTTCCTGATCGAGTTCCTCGTCGGAGATCCCGCCGAAGATCATCGAACAGCCGGCTAACCCGACCAACACAGCGACCGCAACCGCTGCGAGAACGAGTCGACGATTCATATTACGGGACGACACAGCGCAGTTCCGCAGGGAGATACTCGCCGACACTTGCGAGCAGCCCCGGCGGATCGGTGCCTTCGGTACAGATGACGCTCTGTTCTAAGAGACCGATCCGTTCGACGGTGACGTAGTCCTGTGCGTGGCCCGCACGATTCAGCGTCGCTCGAACCTCGGCTCGCGTTGCACTGTTGACGTTGAGTCGGCCATCGCCGCGTGTCCACTCGTACAAGCGGTCGATTTCCTCGTCTGCCAGCGTTGCCGGACCGTCTTCGTGATAGACGAATCGCAGCGGCATGTGCTGGACCAGTCCGTAGCGGTCGCGGATCTGGATGCCCGTCCCGGGTCCAAGGCCGAGGTCATCCGTCGAGATCTGGACCGCTTGTCCAGCATCGAGGACAAAGCCATCTTCGTCCCACGACGTGAGCGTCCCGATATAGGTCTCACCATCCTCGAGATCGGGGACGATTTCGCCGAACTCCTCGCGGAGGACGTTCCGCGCGACAACGGCGTCGTCCCCGTCGATAGTGACGGTGGGGAAGTCATCGTGGCGTAGTCCGACCTCATATTCGACATCGAGGTCCGTGATTTCGTTTCCGACGAGCGAGCGTAGCGAGTCGAGCGCTCGGTCCTGAGCATCTCCGTCGACGTAGAGTTTTGTTGCGAGTACGACCATTAGGCGTCCGCGTTCGTATCGAGATTGAGTTCGTCCTCGAGCGCCGCGAGGCGGTCTTCCATCGCGGTGACGAGGCGGTCGTTATCCATCGACTCGAGCGGTGATCCACACTCGGGACACTCGAAGCCGAAGTCCATTGCTTCACCGAACTCGAAGCGGATGGAACAGATTTCACAGAGGTAGAACTCGTGGGTGCGTTCGTACTCCTGTCGGTCATCGAGGGCGTCGTGGAGACGGTGCATCTCCTCCTCGAGATTCTCCGGGATGTTCTGGTACTGGAACGTCCAGAGGTAGGTCAGCCAGCCCGAATCCTCATCTCGCAGCCGTCGGTAGGTGGCGAGATCGTTCTCGTACAGGATAAACAGCGCCCGTCGCACGTCGTTTAACTCGAGGTCTAGGTCTTCTGCAAGCTCCTCGTCGGTCACTTCCCCGTCCGGCGGTGCCGCCGCAACGGGCATCCCCTTGGGACCGACAAGTTCGTGAAGATACTTTTGAACGACCGGATCCTCGAGCAGGTCCTCAAAAGCCATTACCCACTACTAACGCCATGCAGCCATTAAGTCTTGTCAACTTCTGCCCGCACGGAAACACCGTGCGGGGGTGTAGCTGTCACTCTGTCCCGTCGTCCTCGAGTTCCCAGCCGACGGTCACCGTCACTTCTTCGCGCTGGCCGCCGAGCATCGGCGAACGCTCTTGGGCTTCGATTTCGTATTCGACTGTCGAACTCGGTCGGAGCGTCAGCGTCTTGTTTCCGATTCGGATGTTTGCATCGCCAGTGCCACGGAGTTCCTGTGCAAGTCCCTGCAGGAAGTCCGCTGCTTCATCGCGCGAGAGGTCTTCCGTATTTGCCGTGGTTTCAGCCATAGGATACCTGCCACCGGATGGACACAAATAGATTGGCTACGAACTGGCAGGCCGGCAGGCGGTTGGAGTCGACGGTCGCTCGTGATCGGTACCCGACGTCCTATTCGTCGTCGACTGGCTCGACTCGCTTGCCCGTCTCCATCGGGAGTACCTGCTGCTCCGCGTTTTCCCACTCGCGCTCGAGTTCGTCGCCCTCGAACAGTCGGTCGAGAAAGACTGCCAAACCGGCCACTTCGGAGTGGGGCTGGTTAGTGACGCCGACGTTCCAGTCGGCCTCCTCGTAGACGTCAAACGAGACCTTTTCCGAGCCGACAACGACGAGAATGTCCTCGCCACCTGCGTGTGCGTCGCGAATGTCGCCTTCGACGTCCTGTACGCGCTCGCCGTACATCGTGAGATGAACAACCTGGCCGTCCCAGTTGCGGATGATTCCTTTCGGCGAGTCCGTCAACGCCGCCTCGAAGGGACCCCCAAATCGGTCCGTGATATCGCTGACTGTCTCGAGTGATTGGCCCGCGTTGTCCGGGATCCAGACCCGATCAGCGCCGAGTGCCCGCGCTGTGAGTCCAACGTGGGTCGTCATCCGCTCGTCCCGGCCGGGCCGGTGGCCGAGTCGAAGGACGGCGACCGTCGATTCGGTGTGCATACTCGAGTGCAGTCGGGGACGCGGTTAGGTGGTTTCGCTTTGGGCTGAGACGGACCGTCTGAGACAGCGTTTCGAATTCGAAAACCGAGAGTCCAGACCGCAACCAGCGACGATAGTTCAATGGTACCACACCGAATTGATCCTGCATGGACAAATGCAACGAACGCGACCTCGAGTGGCAGCGATACGATCCCGACGATGACGACGAAACGAACTTTCGCCGGAAAGAACTCTCGAACGGTGTCGACGCGGCCGACATCGGCTGCAGCCTCTACGAACTGCCAGCTGGAGCGCGGTCGTGGCCCTATCACTATCACACGGCGAACGAGGAAGCACTGTACGTCCTCTCTGGCAAGGGGCTGTTGATCGCAGCGGACGGAGAGCACCCGCTCGAGGCGGGAGACTACGTCACGTTTCCCGCGACTGAGCGCGGTGGCCATCGAATCGTCAACGACAGCGACGGGCCGCTGCAATACCTGCTGCTCTCGACGATGAACGAGCCCGATATCACTGTGTATCCCGACAAAGAGACGTTTGGCGTCTACGTCGGGTCGCCACCGGGTGGGCGTGATGAGCGCTCGCTCGAGGGCTACTATCGTCTCGAGGACGACGTCGACTACTGGGACTGCGCTGAATCGGGTTCCGACTCCGCCCGGGAGTCAGAGAGTGAGTGAGACTTCTGGGCTCTCGAGGCAGCGGACATGCATGGATATTTGTTCACACACGTCAATAGACGTGATATGAGTAACGAATCAACCGAGAAGGCAGCGGTCTTTTCGGAGGGAATCGGCGCGCCGATTGCAGGATTACTGGCGCTCGTGTTTGCGGTAATGGCAGGTATGAGCGTCTTTCCGGCGCTCTCAGGGACAGCGGGTGATATTGCGATGCCACTGATTTTGGGTGGGGCAAGCCTGCTGTTTTTCCGAGTGAGACAGCGATATCTCGGCGCGACTGAAAGCCAGTAAACGTTAGTTAGCCCTGACAATCGCTTACTCTCGCTGTTGTTGTTTGGCCACCTTGAGCGAGAAGAAAAAGCCAAAGTACGCGGGGATTCCCGCGAGCATGAACATGTAGAATGCCCACGAGGGTGCGTCGATGAAGACGAAATCAAAGAGGAAACTTACGAACGCGACCCAGACGACGGCAAACAGCAGATCGTACAGCATCCCTGTTTGGTTTTCTCGCAGTTGGTCGACGATGCTCATTCGGCGTTTCCTCCCGTTGTATGCAGTGGAGTTCGGTTCATATACAGAAAACAAAGTGGGTAGTCGTTAGTCTTGTGCGACTGGGCTGCCGTTAGTCGTCTTCGTAGTCGACGACCAGGACCGGGGTGGTCGTCGAGCGCAACACACGCTCGGTGACGCTTCCGAGCAGCGCACGGCGAACCCCGGATCGACCGTGACTGCCGATCACGATCAGATCGATACCGTTGTCCTCGGCGTAGTTCGCAATCATGCGATGGGGTTGGCCGCCAGCGTGGTGTTCGACGGCGGGAATGTCGGCTGCATCTGCTTGGTCCCGTACGTATCCGGTTGCGGCCTCTGCATCTTCTCGAAGTTCGGTCATCCCCTCGAAGTTCCCCTGGCGAATACGGTCGACCTGTTCGGTGCCCAATCCGTAGGCAACCGCGTCGGTATCGGCGACGTACAGCGCGTGTACCTCTGCACCGTATTTCTCGGCGAGATCGACCGCGTTGTCAACCGCGACCTGTGCTACCTTGCTACCGTCTGTTGGAACGAGTATGCGTTCGTACATGGTCAGTCATCCGCAGGTGCGTCTCCGCGTCCGTTCTTTTCGGCGACGACGTCCGCCGCGGTCTTGTCTCGCGACATCGGGTCCGGGCTATGACACTGTCGGACCATCTGTTTCGTTTGGAGCGGCGGATCATCGGTCACGAGCGAGACGATAATCGTGATTGCAAACACCAACGGCACGCCGACCAGTCCAGATCCAATCGCTGGTACCCAGGTTGAAATGAACCCGATGTCCCAGCCAGAACCGAAGTGACCCTCGTTAAACATCGGAATCAGCCAGATGAGCAGTCCACTGGTCATCCCGGCAAGTGCGCCCTGACGGTTGGTCCGTTCCCACCAGAGTCCGAGGAAGAACATGGGGAACAACACGATTGCGGCGAGCGAGAACGCAAACGAGACCAGCGCGGCAATCGGTGCCGTTGGGTCCATCGCAAAGATGATCGTCAGCACACCGATTGCAACGATGCTCAGGCGACCGACCAGCACCTGCTGGCGCTGGGTTGCGTCTTCGTTGATGATGTTCGCGTAGATGTCGTGAGAGATCGCCGAGGAGGCGGCGATGAACAGTCCAGCCGTCGTCGCGACGGCGGCTGCAATACCGCCCGCGGCGACGAAGCCGACGAACCAGGTCGGCAAGCCAGCAAGTTGTGAAGCAAGCACGACGATCACGTCACCTGCAGCCTCGGTCATACCGGGGTCGCCGTAGGCTGCGCCGATCTGGTCGCTGTAGAGTGCAGTGCCGAAGGCGGCGAATGCCGGTGCACTCAGGTACAGCAGGCAGATGAAGAACAGACCCCAGGTACACGACCAGCGAGCGACACGCTCGTTCTGGACCGTGTAGAACCTGACTAGCACGTGCGGGAGGCCACAGGTCCCGAAGATCAGGCTGAAACAGGTCGCGATCCACAGGTAGTAGCTCTCGTTTGCGAACGGCTGAGAGAACTCGTTGCCGAGTTCGCTGATCAGTTGTCCGTACTCGAGTTGTGGCAGTACTGTCGAGAAGCCACCAGCCCAACCGGTCGCGAGCAACCCGAGAAGGAAGGCAGCAATAAGAATGGTGTACTGCAGCGCCATGTTCTTGGTCGCACCGAGCATCCCCGACAGCGCCAGGTAGCCAATTGTGATGACCATGAACAGGATCATCATGCCCTGGTAGGCGCTAATACCAGGAATCGCGACGATTTCGTTGATGTCGCCCAGCACGTACATGCCGACCAGTCCCATTCCGCGAGCCTGGCCGAGCGCGTAGACGAATCCGATGAGGAACGTCGTGACCGCCGCGAGCGCACGTGCAGCGTCGGAGTTGAAGCGATCTCCGACGAAGTCCGGCGCGGTGTACTTTCCGAACCGGCGCATCTGAGCGGCCATGAAAATGAGGAGGATGAAGTACCCGGTCGTCCATCCAACGACAAAGGCAAGCCCGTATACGCCCGAAAGCGCAATCAGGGCCGCCATGCCGAGATACGACGCAGCTGACATCCAGTTTGCGCCAATCGCCATTCCGTTTTCGATGTTTCCGATAGACCGGCCAGCAACCCACATATCATCGGTGTCGGCCACTTTGAACATGAAGCCAACAACGAGGAACAATAGCATCATGCCGACGACGATAATCGCTGGCAGTGGCTTGAACGAAACGTCCAATCCTTCCGGAAGCAGCCCCTCATCAACTTGCAGCGGGAGCGTCTCGGCCGCACCGAGTGCGAGTTCTGTCGCGGCCAGCAGAGAGCCGTCCATCATTGCTCAACACCACCGTCAGTCGCTGCAGCATCCTCTGAATCCGTGACCGTTCCTGCCGGTTCCGGCTCGAGAACCTCCTGTTCGATTCCGTACTTTTCGTCGAGTTGGTCGCGCTTTCGTGCATACCAGACCGAAAGCAACAACGACGCCGAGGGTGCGACAATCGCAATCGCGAAGTAATGGAATGGGAACTCGAGCACCGGAATCGGCGTGGTCATCAGGTCCGGCGCGAGTCGCGTCGCCGTGATTGGGCCAAAGGTTGCGACCACCCAGATGGCAAAGCCCGTCAGGATGACACGCTGATGATCCCGCATGAACGGGGTCGCTGGCCGCAATAAGTTAATTTCGACATCGAGGTAATCGATCTGTTGTTCGCGCTCAACGTCGGAGAGGCCGCCGTCAGTCTTCACCTCGTGTTCGTGTGGCTGTTCTGTCGTCCCGCCTGATCCTTGCGCGTTATTGTCTGTCATAGGTTTGTCGGTCCGTCGGTCAGTTTCTGCGCAATACACCAAAATGAACCGCAGCGTCAGTCCGCCTCGACCTGTCCAGCGATCTCCTCGACGATCTCCGGATTCCGGAGCGTCGACGTACTCCCGAGGTCGTTGCCACTCGCGATATCCTCGAGGAGGCGGCGCATGATCTTGCCCGAGCGCGTTTTCGGCAGTTCAGGCGTGAAGATCACGCTTTCGGGTCGGGCAATCGGCCCAATCGAGTCGTTGATTGCGTCTTCGGCCTTGGCCTCGAGGTCGTCGCCGCCCTCGTAGCCGTCTTCGGGAATCGCGTAGACGTAGACGGCTTCGCCTTTGACCTCGTGGTCGCCGCCAACGACAGCTGCTTCGGCGATTCCCTCGACGCCGACGACAGCAGATTCGATTTCCATCGTCCCGAGGCGGTGCCCGGAGACATTGAGAACGTCGTCAACACGGCCGAGAATCGTGATGTAGCCGTCGTCGTCGATTTTCGCGCCGTCTTCGGGGAAGTAGACCCACTCGTCTGCATCGGGGTCGGAGTACTCCTGCCAGTACTCCTCGAGGAATCGGTCGTCGTTGTTGTACAGCGTTCGAAGCATGCCGGGCCACGGCTTGTCAACGGTGACGTAGCCTGCTTTCCCGGCCTCGACTTCCTCGCCTGCTGCATCGACGACCTGAGCGTCGATTCCTGGCAGCGGCGGGCCGGCAGAGCCGGGTTTCATCGTGTTGATCGCGGGGAGCGTCGTAATCATCATGCCGCCAGTTTCGGTCTGCCACCAGGTGTCGACAATCGGACACTCCTCGTTGCCGATGTGTTTGTAGTACCACTTCCACGCGCGCGGATTGATCGGTTCACCGACCGTCCCGAGGAGTCGCAGACTCGAGAGGTCGTGTTCGGCGGGGTACTGCTTGCCCCACTTCATGAACGCGCGAATTGCGGTTGGGGCGGTGTAGAACACGTCGACGCGGTTCTTCTCGATGATCTCCCAGAGTCGATCCTTGGTCGGGTAGTCCGGCGTCCCCTCGTACATCATCGTCGTCGTGCCAAGCGCGAGCGGGCCGTAGACGATGTAGGAGTGGCCGGTAATCCAGCCGATGTCTGCGGAACACCAGTAGGTGTCTTCGGGTTTGATGTCCAGTACCGAGTGGCTCGTCCAGGCGGCATACGACAGGTAGCCGCCGGTTGTGTGCTTGACGCCTTTCGGCTCGCCCGTCGTGCCAGAGGTGTACATCAGGAACAGCATGTCCTCGGCATCCCGGGAGACTGGCTCGACCGATGCGCCAGCATGTTCCGCGACCAGTTCGTCGTAATCGTGCTGGTTGTCCGCGAGCGAATGCGTAAGCGCATCGCCCAGTCGGTCGACGACCACGACGTCCGAAACCTCGTGTTCGACGCCCTCGAGGCCCTCGTTGGCCTTCGAGATGTGATCAAGTGCGTCACCGCGGCGATAGTAGCCGTCACAGGTGACGAGGTACTCGCTTTCTGCGGCGTTCATCCGCGTTGCGAGCGCATCCGCGGAGAAGCCAGCGAAGACGACGCTGTGTGGCGCACCGAGACGGGCACACGCGAGCATCGCAATCGGCAACTCGGGAATCATCGGCATGTACAGCGTGACCACGTCGTCTTCCTCGACGCCACGGTCACGCAGCGTTGCCGCGAAGGCTTCGACCTCGTTCAGCAACTCGCCATACGTGTACGTCCGCGTCTCGCCCAGTTCACCCTCCCATTTGATCGCCGCGCGATTCTTTGCCCCCTCCTCGACGTGGCGATCCAGACAGTTCGCGGAGGCGTTGAGTTCTCCACCCGTGAACCACTCATAGAAGGGTTCATCATCGTCATCGAGGACAGTATCGTACTCGCTGTCCCACGACAGCAGGTCGGCAGCCCGCTCCCAACACTCGGGCCACTCGTCTTCGAACTCAGCGTAAATCTCCGGATCCGACACGTTTGCCTGCTCAACGAACGACTCGGGCGGATCGAACGACTCCTGCTCCTCGAGTCGGGCCTCGAGACTGACTTCCTCCTGTGTCATGGTACACACAGTCAATGACGAACCATGATACTAAAAGGGCGCTCTAGGTGTACAAAATCGAGCAAGCAACGAAGCGGTGAAACTGCGCCTCAAACGGGCTGTTCGAGATAGTTCAACGCCAATCAGGCGGCCACGGGCTCGAGCGGCCGTTTCACTGGTTCCCAAAGATCGGTTGTTTCAGGCGCGTAAGTTCGGATTACGCGAGCCTCTAGAGAATTAGTATCAGACTACGACCGATCCAGCTGACTCGAGGCGGGACTGTCTGACTTACTGACACTCATACGGGTTACTGTCAGTCATTTCCGGCGTACCCGCGACCCGAGCAGCGGATGTGCCGGTACATTGGTACGGCACTCCGTATCACGCCTGCTCGTCCGCGCCGATTTCCGTTTCAGTTCGGCCGACGCCGTCTGGACCATCACCGGGTGGGCGGTCGAAGAAGGTCCGAAGCAACTCGTGTTGGGCCTTTCGAAGGTGATTGTGCAGCGTCGGCGAGGAAACGCCCATCGCGTCGGCGACTTCTTCGGCCGTGCTCTCGCGGGGCCAGTCGTAGTAGCCGCCGTAGTAGGCCGCCTGAAGCGTCGCCTCCTGGCGATCAGTCAGCCGATCCGCAAGTCCCGTCCGGAACTCTCGAGCGGTCTGGACAGTGCGTTCGGTTTCGCGCTTGCCGACGAGTTCGCTGGCAGGGAAGACGGCTCTGAGGCCGTCGATTATCGTCCGAAGTTCGGTATCAGCGGCGCATTCGCCGGTGATCGTCGCCGTTCCGTCCTCGACAACTGCCTCGAGGACGGTCACGCCGTACTCCGTCAGCGTCAGCGTCGGCGCAGCGCCCTCGACGACGAACTCGAGTCGCCAGCCGTCCGTATCGGTTTCGACTAATCGACAGTCGTCAATGCCCTCCGTCGCCTCCGCGCGTTCGAAGACCGCTGCGGGTGAACTCCCCTCGAGTCGGACGTAGTACAGCTGTGTCGACTCGGCGACGGGCACCAGCGTATCGAGTTCGAACCGGCAGTCGAGTTCTCGGGACGTCTCGACGAAGAACGATCCGGCGTCTTTGCAGACGATCTCGAGTTCGACGACTCGATCCGAGAGCAAGAGGTTACGCCGTCGGACAGCCGCGATTGCTGCGCCGACGTGGCGGCCGATGGTCTCGAGCCACGCACGCTCATCGACATCGAACGCCTCCTCACGGTCGGTTGCAACGGCGAGCGTGCCGTAGGTGGTATCACCGTACGTCAGCGGGACGGCCGCGAGCGTGCCGGTGAACGGGTCGCCGCCGATAGTCGCGTGTACGTCGTGTGTCACGACGACCTGTGGTTCGGCGTCCGAGTCGCTGTCAGTCCACTCAGTCGCGGCCCATGCCTCGGGAACGAGGTCATCGACCGCATCGGCTGCGATACCACTCGCAGTCCGTTTCCCCTGGCGCTGTGCAATCGTCGCCCGGTCAATCCAGGCGCAGGTGTACGGCTCGCCGTCTGCCAGCGCCTCGCAAGCCTGTCGTTCCACCGCCTCGTGATCGGACGCCTCGAGAAGTCCACGCGTGAGCGCGCGATAACGGTGTGTGAGTGTTACCTGTTGTGCGAGCGCATCGCGCTCGCGACGAACCTCCTCGAGTTCCTCCTGTGTGGGCGTTCGATCACGAATGAACACGACGAAGCCGCGGTGACGGCCTCTATCATCCCGAAGCGGCGAGACGACCTCCGTCGCGCGGAATCGAGTGCCGTCCTTGTGGAGCCGCCAGCCCTCGACTTCGGTCCCGGACTCCTCGAGTGCAGCCGAGAGGGTTCGGTCAGGATCGCCTGTTTCGACCGCGTTGTCCGGGTAAAACGTCGAAATATGCGTGCCGACGATTTCACTGGCTCGATACCCAAAGAGGGTCGCAGCGCTGCGATTCCAGCGTTCGACGTAGCCCTCCGCATCGAGACGAACGAGTGCGTATCGTTCGCTTGCAGCCAACAGCAGGCGGATCACACTATCGCCGACGACGTGTTCCGTTGGCGACTCGCCGGGGCCGCGTTCGCCGCCCGGCCCCGGACGTTCGACAGCCGCGAACGCATCAACGATTGTCGTGTCAGTCGGCGTCTCGAGATACGACTCGAGGGCTTCGAAGCTCTGCCACCCACCCGCCGCTTTGACAACGCGCGGGTTGATATCGTGCTCGACGAGCGCTCGAGCGGCGAAGTACTGGCGAAGGTCACTGCTCGAGATATCGGCCAGTGCTGGCTCGTCGAACAGGTCACTCGCCCGGTCACCGACCTCTGAGACGAGCATCTGGAGTCGCCGCGGCGTCACAGGAAAGATTCGGTCGCCAGCAGCGAGGTCGTTGCTCCGAGCATACCGGCGCAGTTCCCGTTCGACGTGTGTCGGCAGGTACGCCGTCCGGTCCTCGCGGTCGTCCACGCCGGGAACGCGAACGAGATACCGCGGCGGATCCATCCGAACCTGCTCAATATCACCGATTGTGAGCCGTGCCAACTCGGCCGGCCGAAGGCCAACAGCCCCACAAAGTCGAACAACGAGCGCTTCACGATAGGTTTCTGCAGCCTCGAGTACCGATTCGAACTGCCGACTCGAGAGCCCTGCCCCCCGCCCATCCATCTTCTCGAGCGCCATGTTTCGCGAATTCTATAGAGACGAACATAATAGTACCGACCAAAACACCCATAGCTGCGTTAGTACAGTCATATCAGCAAACAACACTCGAGTGTCTGTTTCGGAAGAATTGAAACAGCGAAACTAGTCGCCGCGTTCGGCTTGAATCTCGCCGACGATTTCGGGGTTTCGGAGCGCGCTCGTATCGCCTAACTCCGCCCCGTTTGCGATATCCTCGAGGAGGCGGCGCATGATCTTGCCCGAACGCGTCTTTGGCAGTTCCGGCGTGAAGACGACCTCGCTTGGTTTGGCGATGGGGCCAATCGTCGCATCGATGCTGTCGATGATCGCCTCACGGATCGACGTCCCCGGATCGTAGCCACCTTCGGTGCTAACGTAGGCGTAGATTTCGGTGTTTCCAGTCTCGCTCGAGCGGCCGACAACGGCGGCCTCGGCGACCCCAGTGACGTCAGTGACCGCGCTCTCGATTTCCATCGTACTCAGTCGCCGCCCGGAGACGTTAATCACGTCGTCGATCCGGCCGAGAACGGTGATGTAGCCGTCGTCGTCGACTGTCGCGGCGTCACCGCTGGCGTAGCGCCACACGTCTTCATCGGGATCCGAAAACCGCGTCCAGTACTCCTCACGATAGCGCTCATTGCCGTCGTACAGCGTCCGAGCCATCCCCGGCCACGGCTGCTCGAGGACGAGATAGCCTGTTTCGCCGGGTTCGACGGGAGTGCCAGTGTCATCGACAACAGTGGCTTCGATTCCTGGCAGGCCCGGCCCCGCTGCACCGGGTTTCATCTCGTCGACACCGGGGAGCGTCGAGATGACGACGGCCCCCGTTTCGGTCTGCCACCAGGTGTCGACAACCGGACACTCACCGCCGCCGATGTGCTCGTGATACCAGCGCCACGGCCGAGGACTGATCGGTTCGCCGACCGTCCCGAGCAGGCGCAGTGATGACAGATCATGGCGTTCGGGATATTCTGTTCCCCACTTCATGAACGCACGAATCGCGGTTGGTGCGGTGTAAAAGATGTCGACGGCGTTTCGGTCGACGATCTCCCAGAGTCGATCCCGGTCGGGATAGTCCGGCGTCCCCTCGTACATCACCGTCGTCGTCCCGAGTGCGAGCGGGCCGTAGACGATGTAGGAGTGGCCGGTAATCCAGCCGATGTCGGCCGCACACCAGTAGGTGTCCTCGGGCTCGATATCGAGAACGGCGTGGCTCGTCCAGGCAACGTGGGAGAGATAGCCACCGGTCGTGTGGACAACGCCTTTCGGCTCGCCCGTCGTTCCCGACGTGTACATCAGAAAGAGCATATCCTCCGCATCTCGAGCGACCGGATCGACGGTTTCGCCTGCGTGCTGGTCTCGGAGGTCGTGATAGTCGTGTTCGTTCTCACCCAGCACGTGGGGCAGGTCATCACCGAGTCGGTCAACGACGACCGTTTCGATGTCGGCCTCGAGTGCGAGGCGTGCGTTGTCGACCTTCGTTTTCTGGTTGAACGCATCGCCGCGGCGGTAGTAGCCGTCACAGGTGACGAGATACTCGCTGTCTGCGGCATCCATGCGCGTCGCGAGCGCGTCTGCGGAGAGTCCGGCGAAGACGACGCTGTGTGGCGCGCCGATACGAGCGCAGGCTAACATCGCAATCGGCAGCTCCGGGATCATCGGCAGGTAGATCGTGACGACATCGTCCTCCTCGACACCGAGTCCACGCAGTGCCGCAGCGAACTCGTTGACCTCGACGTACAGATCCCGATACGTGTACGTCTGGCGCTCGCCGTGTTTGCCCTCCCAGCGAATCGCGACGTGGTTCTTCCGCCCGGACTCGAGGTGTCTGTCGACGCAGTTGTAGGCAGCGTTCAGTTTCCCGCCGGTAAACCACTCGTAGAACGGCGGCTCGTCGTCGTTGAGGACGGTATCGTATGGCTGGTCCCACGAGAGCAAGTCCGCGGCACGCTCCCAACACGCCGGCCAGTCCGTCTCGAACGTCTCGTAAACGCTCGAGTCAGTGACGTTTGCCTGCTCGGTAAACCACGCTGGCGGGCTGTGTGGTGACCCCGTCGGGACGGCTCGATCTCGACCCCACCCGCTCCGATCAACCATGTCTCGTTCGAACCGACGGGAGTCAGCCGAATAAACGTTCCTCCGCCGGAACCGCCATGTCGGCGGGCGGTTTTGGCGCGAATTACCCGAACTGCAGGAACTGTCTGTCGTCGTCGCGGTCACTCCGGGCGGGATAGACGATAGCGACGGAGCCAGGGACCTGCTGTGTAAGTCGAACTGGCAGACCGCGCAACTCGGGATGCCAACCCACCGCTCCACGACGCGGGCTGATTGCACTCACGAACGTCGTCTCCTCGAGCGACCGTAGCTGTGTATCGAGTGCAGGCCACCCATCGACGCGCTCGACAGTCACCGACACGTCCGGTTCGACCAGATCGAACAGCCGCTCGTAGCGCTCCGTCTCGTGGCCAACGGCGATGGCACGGATCGACGCGCCAACGCTACTCGCGAGGTGCTCGACCGTCTGAATCGCCTCGTAGAACCCGTCAATCTGGCCGACCCCTGGCGGCAAGACAACGACGATCTCTCGAGTCGTATTGAGCGGCTGGCGGAGCGTCGTCACCACTACCTGCTGGGTCGTTCGAGCGAGCACGTCATCGATAGTAGACCCGATCTGGCGCCCACGGGTCGGTGGTGAGCCGTCCCAGGGGACGACGACCGTAGTCGCCCGATTCTCGTAGGTTGCACGGACGATTCCCGATGCACGGCTCTCGTCGATACGCGTCTCGCGCTCAATTGGAACCTCAGCACCCGCAGCGATGGCTTCGACGTCTTCGAACGTTGCCGCAATGGCAGCCAACTCACTCGAGGTCTCAGCCCCCGGCCGCGCAACGCTGACGAGTATCAGTGGTTGCTCTTCGCCGTGATCGCGGATGAACATTCCACACTCGAGGAGCCGGTCTCGGTCTGTGTCTGGAAGTGCACTCGAGAACGGAATCAGGACGCGCTGTGGGGCAGTCCGTCGGTCGTACGCGGTGCGTTTGGACGTGTGGGCGATGACGGTGCCGTAGCGGTCGACGACGGTTGGACTGAGCACGCTCACGACGAGGATCATGAGCACGACGGCGTTGAGCATCGCCTCACCGAGCAGACCTACGTCGAACCCGATGAGGACAATCGCCAGCGCTGCTGCGGCCTGCCCGACCGAAAGGCCGAACATCGTCATCGTCTCGGCGTGTGAGTAGCCGTACAGCCGAGCCGTCAGCCACGCTGCAGCGTACTTCGTCGTCACGACGAGAACGATGAGGGTGACGGTAAACACAATCGTCTCGAGGCCCGCTGCGAGCACGCGAACATCGACGAGCATGCCAACAGACAGCAGGAAAAACGGAATAAAGAGCGCGTTGCCAACGAACTCGATACGGTTCATCAGCGTCCCGTGCTCCGGAATCAAGCGATTGAGCGCAAGCCCGGCCAGAAACGCACCGATGATGGGCTCGACACGGGCAAGTTCCGCAAGATACGCACAGCCGAACAGAACCGCCATCACGAACAGAAACTCGACGTAGCTCTCGCGTTCGACCGTCCGGAAGAACCACCGGCCAAGTCGTGGCACCAGTAGCCAGATCCCCGCGAAAAAGAGCGCCAGGCCGCCAGCTAACTCGAGCCAGAACGTCGGCCCAAGTTCCCCCTGTTCGGCCGCAATCACGACCGCAAGTACGAGCAACGCGAGCGTATCAGTAATGATTGTCCCGCCAATCGTCGCCGTGACGCTCTCGCGGGTTGCGATTCCGAGTTGTGCGACGACCGGATACGCAAGCAGCGTATGCGAGGCGAAAATCGCAGCAAAGAGCGAAGCCGCACCCAATGAGAGTCCCAGCAGGCTGTAGCCGACAACCATTCCGACTGCTTGGGGAACCAGAAACGAGAGCAGACCGAAAACGACGCTCCGGTCCGTGTAGCGAATAAACTGCGAGAGATTGATCTCGAGGCCGGCAAGAAAGAGCAGATAGACGATCCCGACCTCGCCGAGCAAGATAATCGTCTCATCGCGCTCGAGTAAGCCAACACCGTTCGGGCCGATGGCTGCGCCGACGACGATGATGCCGATAATCCCCGGAAGTCGAAACCGCCGTATCACCAGCGGTGCCGTCAAAAAAACGAGGATCGCAAGTCCGAAAACGAGTATCGGATCCTCGACGGGACGTGTCAACGCCGACAGCATCAGTTATTGGACACGCTCCGTGCCAGTCGTCCCCGACGGTCGCTGTTCACGAGTGTTCCCGACCACGGTCACCGTCGCTTTCACACCGCCGTAGAAAAATGCAGCCGACGGTTGCAGCCGATACGCACCGCCTATCGCCGCTCGACCCCCTCGAGTCGGTACTCAGAACTCCGCGGTCGACTCGAGATCAGACGTCGCCTCATCGCGTTCGCCGCGGACGACGTACACATCGTATCGCTGGTCGTTCGCCACCGAATTGCCGACACTCGACTGTGGTGCAATGACCGAGCCAGCGTTTTCCGAGCCAATAAACAGCACCGTTGGATCAACCTCAGCCGCGACGCGGCGAATCTCTCGCACGACCTCCGTCGTCGCCGTTGCCGTTGGCTCGTCCGCACTGACTCGAACCGTCCGAATCGTCGCCGCCGGTGCGACAGTTTGCGCTCGCTCCGTGAGCCCCGACTCAATCGCATCCTCGTCGAACGGCTCTCCCTCCGTGATCCACCCGCGCTCACGCGCGTAGTCTGGATCATCCGGAATCACAGTCAGAACGATAATCTCTTCGTCGAGCACCGATCCGAAGGTCACAGCACGCTCGAGTGCAGTCGTCGCGAGTTTCGAGGCATCAAACGGAACGAGTACGGCCATACACCGTTCTCTGCCGACCGGCGAAGTAAAGGTTCGGCCCCGTTATCACGCCGTGGCGATTCTCGACAGCGACCCCTGGTGTGGCCGTGTAGACCGCTCGAGGAGCAAGTGATCGACCTCGAGTTGGTTACCCGATGCTCGAGTTTGGGGTGGCCTCGAGTGAGACAGAGGACTGGCTATGGTGCGGGACCGGATTCGAACAACGTGAAGACGTGCTCGCGGTGCTGCGCGCGCCTTCTCTCGTTCGAATCCGGTCCTGCTCTTTCACTGCAACTGCTCGCTTCGCTCGCAGTTTTGTTCAGTGCGCGGGACCGGATTCGAACCGCGAGGACTTCGCTTCGCTCGTCCTCTGGGCCGCGAATCCGGCCTGCTCTTCACTCACTTCGTTCGCTCATGCGCGGGACCGGATTCGAACCGGCGGACCCCTACGGGACAGCGTCCTAAGCGCTGCGCCGTTGGCCTGGCTTGGCTACCCGCGCTCACCTGTTCGTTTTCACGAATCGAGTAAGAACCTGTCGATCCGCACTACTGCCGCGACAACCCATTACTGATGCTTGACTGGCTCCTCGGGCGACCAATCTGGCGGGACGATAAACGTGATGTGCTCAGGATCTCGGAGTTGATGTAACTCCGCGGCCTGTTCGGCCAGCGAGCGATCTCGGTACGGCATCTCGAGGCCGCACCCAGTACAGACGAGTTTGCAGGTTGGTTCCTTCATGGCGAACAGGCCCGATCACTGCCGGGCAGTGGCGTCAATTGTCAGTTCGGAGTCAGGGGGCTTTAGTAGTCGTCTCCTAGTGAAATCGAGCGAGAACGGCCGGTTTACCGACGTATTACTAGCTGAACGTTGGCTCCGGTAGCACAGTGTTGGGCATTCCTCTGGGATGCGTACACACAGACAGTGTTCAGATACGGAGATATGTTCATCCCCGGTCGTGACTCCCTCGAGCGACCAGTCAGACAGTCGTCGACCGTCCTCACACAACCGCTAAATCAGTGTCCCTACTCGCACGAAATCGAATTGAACACGATATTGTCTGCTGAAAATGATATGAAATGACTGTTATCGAGAACAAACAGCTGCTGTGTTTGGCCGCTGTTGCCAACTGTAGCCGATGGTTTTCGAGACTGTGTTCGAACGCATATATGTGTAGTACCAGATTTGAAAACCATTACTAATAACCAATAGCATAAGCCCTCATCGAGCAGTGCTCACGTGGGTTTATGCACACCGGGAGACTACGGAGAGATATGCATAGCGCACGCGACCGCCTCGAGTACGAACTCTGGCTCGAGGAACTCGAGACAGTCGCCGACGAACTCAACCTCGAGGCTGACGCTCGTTCATGTGCCGTTGATCTCTTTCTGACGGACGTCCCCGACGCCGACCGATCCAAACGCGCCGTCCTCGCGGCGAGCGTCTACGCCGGCTCGCTCGTCGCTGGCGACGGACGCACCCAGCGTTCCGTCGCCGACGCGGCCGACGTCTCACGGCTCTCGATCCAACAGCGCTGGAAGGACATTCTCGAGCGAGCGGGCCTCGAGCCGCCGCGCTGGTAACTCACAACGCACCCCCCGTGTTCGGATGATTCACGACTGTGCCTCGAGGCCATCCCAATTCCATCTCGGCCGCCTGTGGTCGCGGTAGGCCAGAGATACCCAGGAAAAAGGCAGCCGTATAATACTGCTTGAAACGATGTACACACTGATCGAAACGCCATCCTACGATTGTTTGTCCTGACTTTCAAGATGCGACTAGAGTACCAACTGCAACGAGTGACACACTGATCGCACAGCCGACTCACGGGCACATCGTGCCCGTTCGCTTGTCCGCGGTTCTCGTTCGCTTCGCTTACTCCGAACCGCGCTCCTGTCGTGCGATCAGGTCTGCAGTGACCTGCAGTGGCTACGATATATGTGCGCGACCGCTGAGCCATGCTCACTCGAGAATGTCGTGTGAAACCTCGAGCGCGCGCAGTCCGTCCTCGAGTCCGACTGGCGGCACCGTTCCGGCGGCGACCGACTCGAGGAACGCGTCAGTTTCGCCCTGATATCCCATTGCTGTCGCAACGGCGTCGTCGTACTCGGTCATCGTTGATTCTGCTCCGCGCGCGTACTCGAGGCGGTCGAGTTGCCACCAGCCGTCGCCTGAGACAACGGCCGTTCCCTCGGTGCCGATGACGCCGTGGCGGAACGTCTCGACGTGGGCCGTCCAACTGTTGAGTATCGTTCCAATCGCGCCGTTCTCGAAGGTGACATGGGCAACCATGGTGTCGTCGAACGCCTCGAGTTCGGGGTGTGTGACGTTGGTCGTTGCGCCACCGGCGGTCTCGATGTCGCCGCCGAGCCAGCGCAGCAGGTCGATGTTGTGAGAGGTGGACTCGATAGTAATGCCACAGGCCTGCTCGGGGTTCGTCCGCCAGTTATCGCCGTCTGGGACGCCCCAGCCCCGCCGCGTGCTGAACAGACAGATCGGGTCGCCGACTGCACCGTCTGCGACGAGCGAGCGAAGGTCCTGCAACGGTGTCGCAAAGCGAAGGCAAAAGCCCATCATGAACGGTATTTCGGCTTCTGAGACGATATCGACAATCTCGCGGCCGTCCTCGAGCGTCGTCGCAAGCGGTTTTTCACAGAAGATCGCTGCACCCGCCGCTGCAACGTCCCGGATCACGTCGACGCGACTCTGTGGCGGAATCGTGATGTACACCGCGTCGAGCGCCACCTCCGAGAGTGCATCCCGGTAGTCCGTGTAGACAGCGGCCTCCGAACCGGTCGCCTCCACAACCGACTCGGCACGGTCACGCTCGAGGTCGCAGACGGCTCGCAACGTCGCGTCAGGATGTGCTTCGATGTTCGTCGCGTGCGTCTTGCCGATACCGCCAGCGCCGATGAGTCCAACCGAAAGCGTCATTCGTCCGTTGGAATGCGCGATTGAACGGATAGTTCTTTGCCCGAAATACGTTCGAGTCGCCCCGAAATAGCCCTATACGCCCAACTCCTCGAGCAGCGTCTCGGCCGCGGCGCTCGAGGATTCCGGCCCTCTGGCGGTGATTAGGTCGCCGTCGACGGTGACGCTCGTGTCGGCCTCGAGTTCGGCGTCCCAGTTACCGCCGGCGGTGATAACCTCGTCTTCGACCCAGTAGGGGAGCTTCCGACCGGTTGGCATCACGCCGTCCTCGTCGACGATGCCCTCTTCCCACTCGTTGGGGAAGCCGGTCACGTCGCGGCCGTTGACGATGAACGCGCCCTGGCTGTCGCGGGCGAACGCAAGGATGCCGACGGCGTGACAGACGACGAGCGCCTTGCCGTCGTCGCCCTCGACGGCGTCTCGGAGGAGTCGCCGCGCATCGTGGTCCTGATTCACGTCCCACTCGGTGCCGTGGCCGCCGGGGAAGACGACCGCGTCGTACTCCGTTGCGTCCGCTCGAGCGGTCGGAATCGGATCATTCAGTCGCTCGTCGTTCTCGTGGACCTCACGAACGTGTTCAGCGGTCTCCTCGCCAACTTCGTCCGGATCGGCCGACGTTTCGTCGAGTTTCGGTGGCCCACCCGATGGCGTCGCAACCGTAATCTCGAACCCGGAAGCAGAGAGCGTCTCGAGCGGTTCGATACACTCTTCTCCCCAATACCCTTCCTCGCTGACAACAAACAGTGCGTTCGTCATAGTTCCAGCTACGAACGGCAAGGTGAAAACTCCCGGCCCTGCCATCGATGTTGCCGGAAGGTTCGGCGAACGCGTCGGCCCTCATGAGAGTCAGGTCACTCCCACAGTGGCTTTTTCGCGCTTGCACGCCTACGATACGCTATGACTGACCGATCAGGCCCGCTCGACGACCTCGAGCGGTTCATTGACCGACTCACCGAGCACTTCGAACCCGTCACTCGCTCGCTCGAGCGCGGCGACGATGACCACGCTGATCGACGACTCGGTCTCCCAGCGTGGGAGATGCCATCGATGCCCTCACAGGGGTCGGGAATGACGAGTCTCGATCTGACCGATGAGGGAGACGAGTTCGTTGTGACCGTCGATGTCCCCGGCTACGACACGACCGACCTCGAGGTTCGACTCGATGGACCGTCGTTGCTCATCAGTGGCGACCATGAGCAAGAGACAACACAGACAGCGTCAGCGACAGAGTACGTCCGCCAGGAACGACACGTCCAATCGTTCACCCGGCAGGTCACACTTCCTGCAGCGGTCGAGTCGGATGAGGTACATGCAACCGTGAACAACGGGATTCTCACGGTTCAACTTCCAAAACGAGCACACGCGTCCGGAGACGACTCGACGACGATTGATATCGACTGAGACGGTTTACTGTACGTCATTGCCGGCGTAACCGCGACCCGGGCGGCGGTTACGCCGGTACATTGTTACAGTGATTCGTCTGAGAAAACGCTCTTATCGGTCGTGTTCATCGTCGAGATTTAGCGTCTCGAAAAAGCGGTTCGTGATCCGGTGACCGACGAACTCGAGCAGTGCGTCGTCGTCGTCAGCCGAATCTGCGAACAGGCCGAGTTCGATTCGGCCGCCTGCCATATCGTGGTGCCCGCCAACTGCACCGAGTTCGCCGAAGGCGTCGTCAAGCGTCTCGCCGATGTGGACGCGTGGATCAATCGACCGAGCACTCAGTCGGATCGCATCGCCGACGATGCCGTAGGCCAGCACGGTGTCGACGCCCTCAAGATTGAGCAAATAGTCCGCCGCCTGTGGCAGAGCGTCCGTTTCGCCGGTGACGCCGACGCTTGCAATCAACGAGGAGCCACGGCGTTCACGCGAGTCGATTGCCCGCCCAATCGCATCGAGGGTGCCCGGCGAGAAGGCGCTGCCGTACAGTTGCTCGAGCATCTCGAGGTCAGCATCGGGATAGACGGCGAGTGCGGCTTCGTACTCGCGGCGGGTTGGTTCGCGGACGAAATCGAGTCGTTCGCGATGGAGTGCAAACAGCAAGGCCGAGGCGAGTCGCGTCGTGAGGTCGATCTCGAGTGTCTGCAGGTACTCGATGAAGATGGTCGCGGTTGCGCCGTAGTTCGTTCGGACGTCTTCGAATCGTGCCCCACTGGACTCACCGGGATGATGGTCGACGACGATATCCGGGGTGACAGTGCCAGCAACCTCCGTGTTCGCGCCGGGTTGGGTGTGATCGACGAACGCAAGACAGTCGTATTCGTCGATTGCTGTGTCTGTGACGCCTTCAAGCGTGATATCGAGCATATTGACGAACGCCCGATTTTGCTGGTGAGAGATCTCGCCGCCGTAGACGATGGTGACGTCATCGACCGCTGCATCGAGTGCAATCGCCTCGAGTGCGAGCGCGCTCGCGAGACAGTCGGGATCGGGGTTGTCGTGACAGACAATCGCCAACGAGTCGGCCGTCTCGAGGACGGACACGAGGTCGGCCGCACGGGACATACTGTCAGCTACACTGTCGAGACGCTTGAATCACGGGACAGTACAGGAGCGTAAGGACGCCCAATTGTCCGCCTCACAGGGCTACGGACAGCATACAGCCAGTGTGACTGCAGATTGCAGTCGCTACTCGCCGGTTAGTGCCTCACTTGCTGGTGAAAACTCGATTTCGGTGCCGACACCTGCCTCGAGCGCTCGCTCGTACAGCAAATAGGCTGCAGCGACGGTTTCGATACCCGTCCCGCCGCTGTCGAACACCGTAATCTCGTCCGCACTGGTTCGACCCGGCGCGTTCCCGGCAACAACCTCGCCAAGTTCCGCGTGAATGTCGTCTTCAGTGACGACACCCGCCTCGAGTGCCGCGAGAAACGCACCCGCGTCGAACGTCGCGCGTTCGCGAAGGTCCGGGACATACGTTGCGCGCTCGAGTGTCGTCGTATCGAGTTCCCGTCTGTCCGTCGCGTACTGGCCCATCGCCGTGACGTGTGCCCCCGGCTCGAGGTCGTTGCCGTCGAACACCGGTTCGCTGGCCCGTGTCGCGGTGATAACGACATCGGCACCCCGCAGTGCCGCTGTACTCGAGTCGACAGCTCGAACGTCGGCCTCGAGGCGGTCGTCAAACTCGCTTGCAAACGCCTCGCGATGGTCGGTCGTCGGCGAGTAGACGCGAACGTCCGTGAACTCGCGCACGGTCGTTGTTGCCCGAAGTTGGCCGCGAGCCTGTGCGCCGCTACCGATGATTGCAAGGGTTTCGGCATCGTCTCGAGCGAGTGCGTCGACGCCAACAGCGCCAGCAGCGCCGGTTTTGAACGGGTTCATGCTCGCGCCATCGAGCAAGGCGAGTGGTTCGCCGCTCTCGGCATCGAACAGCGGCGTCATAAACCAGGCGTCGCCGGCACCGAAGCCTGCGCTGTACATGTACCCGCCCATAGCTCCGGTATCGGGAAGGATTGCGGCGTAGCTGGTGAGCATCCCGCCCGGATCGGACCGGAAGAATTTGGATCGCGGCTGTGCAGGTGCACCGTCGCCGCGCTGTTGGTACCCCTCGCGAACGGCGTCAACGTAGGCTCTTGGCGATGCAAGGTCTGTGACGTCGTCGCTGGTGAGAAACAAGGCTGTGGTCATACGAGACAATTGGTGACAGAACAGGAAAAGGTACTCCTGTGGAGTAACCCAACAGGCAAGAACCACAATCGTGTGTAGAGAGCGAGAAAGACTGGATACCGCTTAGTCTGCGTTGATCGGTGGCTTTGCAGAACGGGCGTCGTCGGCGGTGTCTGCTGGTGTATTGACGAACATTGCGTGGCCAATAATTGCCATTGCGACGAACGCGCCAACCGGAATTGCGGCTGTCAACGACAGGCCAACGAACGTCAGGGCTGCGCTGATTCCAAGCAGTGCGACCGGGATAAGGCCAAGAACAATGTCGTAATATCCAGTCATAATGTATCCTACAGTATGGCAAATAGCCATATAAGTGTTTCCCATAATTAGCCGATACTGAATTCATTTGTGACCTGTAATTGGGTAGCTGGTTACGCATAACTTATGAGGTGGATATGGTGCCCGAAATGGCACTCTCATTTATCACCCTTACAGCCATCCTCGAGAATGAGTAGACGAATATTGGCTATTTCACCGTGAATTGTAAAACGTTTGTCTCGCTACTTCGAATACTTTGACGGTATCAGAACTAGTAGTCAGGAGAGGCCGCTCGCTCACGGCGCGATTTCCGGTCACAAACCTCTTTGAATTGTGAGTGATCGCGAACATCTCTGTTTGATTCCATAGTCTAATGGTAACAATGGCCACGAAACATATTGACATAGCATCAATCCAGTAGGATGAAACCAAGAACGCAACGTACTCGAGACTCAAGACGGGATTCAGCAGCGCTGTGGATGGTGTGGTGCAACTACGTCGATTTTGCACCAACCAGCGCGGCGTAGCCCACACGCCAGGCGAGCAAGACAGCCAACCCAAGTCCCGTCATCACGGCGTTGAACTGCCAAGCGGCCCCACCGTCAAACAGCGGCGACGAACGCAGGAGCAGCCCGACGTTCATCGCTGCGAGCCAGGCCACTGCAACGACACGGGCGGCCTGCCACGGCGAGGTCGCGACAGCCCGCGTATAGACGCCGGCAAGCACGGCAGCGACTGCCCAGCCGAACAGGAACGGGAACATCGTCTCGAGCGCTGCCACCGGCTCGAGGATCGGATTGGTTCTGTGTTCGTAGAGACCAACGGCTAGCAGGCCGACGAGCACGAGAAAATCACCCGCAGCCAGCCGAAGTCTCGTCTGCGATGTGAGTGTCTCCGTCTGGTCGGTTCGAACGGCGCCAGTCATAGCTGTCTCTTCGGACGGGAGGCTCTAGTACCCGTTGAAACCGTACAATCGACCCACTCCCAGCCACAATCGTGACATCGAATACAAATGACGGTAGAAATAAAGGGGGTGGTTACAAATTACAGGCCCGATGGCCGCGGGTGAAATTGGCTGTGATGGCTGTGGGAAGTCGATGTCACGCGAGCAGTCGACGACCGTCGTCTTACCCACCGGCGAGCGAGTCTGTTGCTGCCCAGAGTGTGAGCCACACGCTCGCTCAGTTGGCGGTGAAACTGACTCGAGAACGGAGACTGAACCTACTAGCCAGTCCACACTCGACCAACGACGCCGCGCCTGTGACGGCTGTCGTCGCACCGTCCTCGAGTCCGCCCTCGAGGAGATCGTGCTGCAAGATGGCACTGTCCTCGCGTGTTGTTCGTCGTGTGCGAGCGAAGCGCCTCGAGTGGACGCAGACGAGACGACGGGATCGTCGACGGACTCCGCTGACGCTACGACAGACACCAGTGAGACCAGCCAGGACACGTCGGCACAAAACCGCTGTAGTCAGTGTGGCGAACAGGTCGCGGTCGAACTGTTTCGTGTGACGACTGTCGATGATCGCAGTGAGCGACTCTGTCCGCCCTGCAAGGAGCGCTTCGAGGAACGGGGAATCGTCAAACGCGTCGATATGCGTGCCACGCGAGCGCGTGATGTTCTCGGTGTCGGACAGGGGGCAACGGCCGACGAAATCCAGACTGCGTACCATCAACAGGTCAAACGCGCCCATCCCGACCGCCAGAGCGGGAGTCGATCCGCGTTCCAACTCGTGACCGACGCCTACGAACGACTCCAACAGGAGTAAGGGCTCGTCGCGTCGCTACCGAGGCTGCGTACAGCGGTCCTCACGACCAACGAATCCAATCGTTCCCGGATCGAAGTAGTATCGTGAGTCACATTCCTCACAGTCTGTCGAAAGGTGCCGACCGCGCCGGTGCAGTTTCCAGAGTTTCGTCTGATCGCGGTCGATCTCGAGTGTGACCGAGTGCGTACACCCCGGACTGGTACACGGGAACTCGACGTACCAGTTGGGCACTGAGAGCGCACCAAGCGGGGCGAGTTCACTACGAAGCCGACAGAGCAGGTTGAAGACCGTCACGGACAGGTTTTGCCGGTCAATTGTCACTCCCTCGATATCGCTGACAAACCCGCTCCGAAGTTGTTCGTGATCGTACAGCGGCAGGAGTGGAATCCCCTTCGCCTGAGCGTAGCCGATTTCCTGATTAACCCACTGATTCGACGCGGATCGCTCTGTCAACACGACAGCGACGACATCGCTATTCGAGATTCGGCCCGTCAGTCGCGTCCGCGACCGGCCGGATTCAATCTCCTCGAGTGCGATATGGACGCCGACGGGGAAATTCTTGACAGTGGAAAACAGCTCTTGGACGAGTTCGAGGTCGCCGGGTGCGTGTGAAACGTACAGCTGTTCCCCCGTCATCGTCTCCGATACGTAACCGATACACTATTAATTTACCTGGTTTCGGTTGAGGCGTTTATCGTTTCAAGCACTAATTGAGAGAATTCGAGTTCGGTCAAGCCCTCGTGGAGCCGGTCGAACCACGCTGCTTCGACGTGCCACGTCCCCCGGCGATCTCCATCAGTCGTCAGCGACGATGCCTCGAGTCGGCCGGGCGTCCACTCGCGTTCGGCGGCGACAGCACGGAGCGTCCGGATCACAGCGCCAACCTCAGTGCTCGTCACCCGATCAGTCTGGGCGACGGTCTCGTACTCGAGGCGAACGTCGATGCCGTCGTGTGCGTCAAGGCGGTCACTGCTGGTTTCCGATTGATCCGCCGCCCCGTCCGCAGGTGGGATCGGCTCGAGCGTCTGTAGGTAGATGCCGTGGCTCATCAACCGGTTCTCGAGGGCAACGGAAAGCGGGGGCTCGTCGGTCATACACACCGATTCAACGAGCGGGAGGAAAAATGGTCGGGCGTCGCGTTGAGACGCGCCGCGTCCTTATAGCGGTTCGACGAGGTCCTCGAGTGCGGCTTCGGGGTCGTCGGCTTTTGCAACGCCGCTTGCGAGCAAGACACCCTCGCTGCCGAGGTCGCCAGCTGCGACGACGTCGTCGCCGGTGCTGATCCCGGCACCACAGAGAACTGAGACATCGTCATCAACGCTGGCAGCAGCAGCGACGGCATCCTCGACAACATCGGGGTCCGCCTGACTGACCGGCGTACCGGTCCCGATGAGTTCCGGTGGCTCGACGGCGACGGCGTCCGGACCGAGCGCTGCGGCCGCGCCGATCTGTGCGGGATTGTTCGCACAGACGACCGTCTCGAGGTCGGCGCGTTCGGCTGCCCGAACCGAGCCATCGATGTCGGCGAGTTTCAGGCGCTGCTCGGAGTGATTAATGAGCGTCCCGACGGCACCCGACTCAGCGACTGTCTCTGCCAGCGTGTGGCCGGTGTTGCTGCCGTAGTCGATTGGATCGACGTGCTGGGCCCACGTTTCGACGCCCGTCTCGGCGACGCGCTCTAAGTGGGCGGCCTGTGGCGCAACTGCCAGTCGTGCGTCAGTGGTGTCATTGACATCGCGAACCGCCCGCGCGACCTCGAGTGGATCACACGGGTAGGTCTTCAGGTTGACGAGAACGAACATATATCCAACCCCAGTCCCAGCAAAGAAATAGCTTGCGAGTCGGTGTCGCTGTCCGTGTGTCGACGACGAGTCGACCGTCTAATTCTCGTCGGGTCTTGTTCGTCACTCGGCCGCTCAAACGGCTTTCGTCGTCAGTCCTTGCGCTTGACGACGTCGCCGAGCGTGTAGCTGCCAGAGGCGGAGCCACCCGACCACTCGGTATCGTCGCCGGAACTGCCCTCCGCACTCAGGGAAATCTCGAGTTTGCTCTCGAGTTTCGACTGGACTGCGTCAGTCGGAAGCGTCTCACCGCGTTCGATTTTGCGGATGAGGCTTGCTTTCTCGTTGAGTTTGTTCGCGAGGTCGGACTGGCTGAGCCCTGCATTTTCACGGGCCTGTCGTACCCGTTCGTCGTAGTCCGTCGCGAGTTCGTCCATATCGTCAAACATGTCCGTTCGGGGCCGGCTTGAGGAGGAACTCGAGCTTGCACTCGAGGAGCCCGAACTGCCGCCGCTTGAACCGCCACTCGAACTCGAGGAACCCGAGTCTGCGGTGGTCGAATACTTGCTCGAAGAACTCGAGCTCGAGGTCTGTTTGACTTCAGTGCCGAAGTCCGTACAGTTCGAACACACGTCGAGTTTTGCGCCCTCGACTTTGATTGTCTTCGGAGACGACGTCTCGGCGCCACACATCTCGCACTGAACCATGCACGTAGCTATATCGTGACGAGCTATAAAGCATGCGGCGTGCTCTCGAATCGACAGACGGATCAAACCTCGACCGACCCTACTCGAGTGCCGACCAGGAGTACGCAAAGCGCTGGAGTGCAGTCAGGTGCCCGACGACTGCGAGGAAGACGAGCAACCAGCCGATGACTGTGAGGCCGCCTGGGTCCATCGCCGCGAGTGGGTAGGCCAGAAAGCCAACGACGCCGATGATTGCCAGCCGATCTGCACGGCCGACGAGGCCGCCATAGACGCGGTCGAGACCGACAGCCTGGGCCTGCGTACCGAGATACGAGGTCATGATGACGCCAGTGACGGCGAGGAAGCCGAGGAAGTAGTTCTCGACACCTGCGGCGAGCCCGGCGATGATGACGATGTCCGCGTAGCGGTCGAGAACGTGATCGAGCAGGTCGCCACCGGCGGAGGCGACGTTCTGTTTGCGCGCAAGTGCGCCATCAATGATATCTAACCAGCCGTTCAGAAAGACCAGGACAGCGGCCGCCACGTACCAGATCTCGTGTGCCTGCCCGCCGAGGAAGAAGGCAACGGCAGCCAGCACGGCCATGCCGAACGCGATCACGCTCACGCCGTCCGGCGTCAACCCAATGCGGTCGAATCCGTTGACAAACGGGTCGAGAAACCGCGAGACGTACGGGCGCAGTTGATCGAGCGTCATCCGAGATACCCCACGAACTCAACCTCGCCAGCACTTGGCTCGCGTTCGCCCGCTACGACTGCCTCGAGTGCGTCTGCAACGGCTTCGGGGCTCCGATCAGTCGTGTCGATCTCGTAGACCGACTCGAGGCCGTGTTCCTCGACCGCTTCGGCGAGAATCACGTCGAGTGCTTCGCTCTCTGCGTTCTCCTGTGCTTTCGCCGCAGTCTCGCCGCGCTCGAGTAATCGCTCCTCGAGCGTCGCCGGTGCGCACCGAAGGACGGCCACGCGGTCAGCGTCGAAGTGATGCGCAAGGTGCGATTCAACGACCACGTCGTCGCGGCCCTCAAGCCACTCCGCGAGCGCCTCGAGGTCGGCGATCTTACTCTCGCGGTCGGCGTCGACCTCGGTGTAGAGGTCCTCGTCCTCGAGTACTCGATTGAGGTGGACGACGTCGAAGTCGCTCTCGCTTTCAGCGAATCTCTGCTCGAGAAGGTCGCTCGCGGTTGTCTTTCCAGTTCCCGGCGTACCGGTGACAGCGACCCTCACGCGTCGGGCACCTCCGAGTCGGTAGCCGCAGGTACACCGCCGCCGTCAGTTGCGAGTTCAGCGTCGACCTCAATCTCGAGGTCGGCAAGAACGGCGTTTACAGTTTCGACGGCGCGTTCTGTTTCCTCGTCGGTGCCACAGGTGATCCGGATACAGCCCGGCAGGCCGAAGCTGGTGCAGTCGCGGACGATGACGCCGCGGGCTTGCATCTCCTCGGCGACGGCGCTGGCGTCGCCGACGGCGACGAGTGCGAAGTTGCCCTCGCTCTCCCAGACGTGGCTGTCGATGTGGTCGCGCATGTACGCGCGAGAGTTTCGAGCCGTCTCGACGGTACGCTCGACGTGTTCGTCATCGTCGATGGCGGCGAGGCCGGCCCGGCAGGCGAGTTCGCTTGCAGCAAAGGGTGTATTCACACGCGCGTAGGCGTCCGCCAACGCGTCGGGAACGACGGCGTAGCCGAGTCGGACGCCCGCGAGTCCGTAGGCCTTCGAGAACGTTCGTAAAATCGCGATATCGTCGCGGGCCTCGAAGCCATCGCGGCCCTCGATCAGCGAGACGGCGCTGTCGACGTCGGCGAACTCGCCGTAGGCTTCGTCGACGACCACGAGCGTCTCGTCGTCGGTTTCTTCGGCGATTTGCTCGATTGCCTCGAGCGAAATCGTCGAGCCGGATGGGTTGTGCGGACTCGTGAGATAGACGATTCGGTCGCCATCGTAGGCCTCGAGGACGGCCTCGGGCGTCTGGGCGAAGTCTGCGGCGCGCTCGAGAGCGTACTCGCGGACATCGCCGTGGTGATATCGTGCGCTCATCCCGTAGTAGGCGAAGCCGGGCGAGGGGACGAGCACGGTGTCGTCGGGTTCGAGGACGGCTCTCGAGAGGTAATCGAGCGCGCCGTCGCCGCCGTTTGCGAGCCAGACCTGGGCCGGGTCAACGGTCCAGCGGTCTGCGATTGCGTCGGTGAGGTCCGTGTGGGTCGACTTTGGGTAGGAACTCACGCTCGAGGCGGCGTCGCGAAGGGCGACGGCGGCCGCCGGCGAGGGGCCGTGTGGGTTCTCGTTCGAGGCGAGTTTGATGAACTCATCAGGGTCGCGCCCGAGTTCGCGGGCGACTTCCTCGATACCCCGACCCGCCTCGTAAGCGACGTGATCGGACAGGTCGCGCGGTTGCATACGCCAACCCAGTTCGTCGCGGCTCTTAAGGTTGCTTACCTGTTCCGGGCTCGAGGCCGGCCAGGAACGCGAACCGATGGCGTTGAAAACACCGCTACCGAACACCGCAACATGGAACGCACGGGGACGATTCTACGCGGGCGGGAGTTCGAGCCGGTCGAGGGCCGGATCGTGATCGACGAGGCCGGGCGAATCGAGGCCATCGAGGAGGCGGCAGTCGAGAGTGACGACATCATCTGTCCGGCGTTCGTCAACGCCCACACCCACATCGGCGACTCGATTGCGAAAGAAGCCGGCCGCGGTCTCTCGCTCGAGGAGTTGGTCGCGCCGCCGGACGGGCTGAAACATCGCCTGCTTCGCAGCGCCGACCGCGAGGACCTCGTTCGCGAGATGCGCCGGTCGCTGCGATTCATGCAGGAGAGTGGAACGGCGGCCTGTCTGGACTTTCGCGAGGGCGACGTAGCAGGTGTCGAGATGCTCGCGGACGCACAACAGGGGCTCCCTGTCGACGCCCTGTCGTTCGCCCGCGGCTCGGTGGAGGCGATGCACGCGGGCGACGGCTTCGGTGCCAGCGGGGCGAACGACAACACGTTCGACGCCGAACGCGAGGCCACCCGTGAGGCGGGCAAACCGTTTGGCATCCACGCAGGCGAGGTCGACGCGAGCGACATCGATCCCGCGCTGGACCTCGAGCCGGAGTTTCTCGTCCACATGGTCCACCCCGAAGCCCACCACCTCGAGCGCGTCGCCGACCAGAACGTCCCCATCGTCGTCTGTCCGCGGTCGAATCTCGTCACGAACGTCGGGCTCTCCCCCTACGCCGAGTTGCACGAGCGGACGACGCTCGCGCTCGGGACGGACAACGTGATGCTCAACTCGCCGTCGATGTTCCGCGAAATGGAGTTCATGGCGAAATGCTCCGATCTGCCAACGAACGAAATCCTGCGCATGGCGACGGTCAACGGCGCTGAAATCGCCGGCCTCGAGTACGGTGTTCTCGAGCCGGGCCGCGAGGCGCGACTGCTGGTGCTCGATGGCGACTCGCACAATCTCGCGGGTGCGCGCGATCCGGTTCGGGCGGTCGTCCGCCGGGCGGGTGTCGACGACGTCCGGGAGACGATCCTCGAGCCGGCGACGGACTGAAAATCCGTCTTCTTTCAGACTAATCTCGGATTACGTTCTGACTGATCAGTCAGCATCGACTCGCTCGAGTCCTATCACGCCAGTTGACGATCACTCGGAGCTACGACAACATTATTATAGTTGGATGATAAACGTTATCATATACCTATGTACGATTGCATCGTCGTTCCAACCGATGGCTCACCGGAGGGGGAGCGCGCACTCGAGTACGCCTTCGACCTCGCGCTCGCACACGACGCGACGATTCGGGCCGTCTACGTTGTCAACGCAGCGGGGTATGGGGGGCTTCCGATGGAGACAGCCTGGGAAGGCATTAGCGAGGCGCTGCGCGAGGAAGGGCGGTCGGCAGTCGAGCGCGTTCGCGAACTCGCGCCGGAGGGTGTCGAAGTGGAAACCAAGATCCTCGATGGGTCGCCAAGTCGCGTCATCGTCGAGGAAGCCGGTCCCGACGCGTGTGATCTCATCGTCATGGGAACGCACGGCCGCGGCGGCATCGACCGCCTCCTGCTCGGGAGCGTCACCGAACGCGTCGTCCGCTGTGCCGACGTGCCCGTCCTCACCGTCCAGGTTGGCACGAACGCACCGGAGGAGCCAATCGAGGGCGAACAGCCACAGGTCGCCCTCGAGTAGGACCCGTTCTCGCTGCTGTGAGCAGAGGGGGAGGACCTTCGAGTGGCGAATTTGTCACGCCAGCGACTGTACTGGTCGGAACGGATCAATACGCCTTTTGGCTTCCCCACTCGTGACTCCGTGAGTGACTCGTAGATGACGGGGGACGATGCAACGACGGCGGGGAATCGCGACGGTTCGTCGGGGACCGTCGAGGAGAACGACGACATCGAATACGGGATCGACGACCGGCCGCCGATAGGCGAGTCGACGGTACTTGGCATCCAGCACTATCTGACGATGGTGGGGGCGAACATCGCGGTGCCGCTGATTCTGGCGGGTGCGATGGGGATGCCGGGAGACGTTGCGGCCCGATTTATCGGCACCTTCTTCGTCGTGAGCGGCATCGCGACGCTCGCACAGACGACGTTCGGGAATCGGTATCCAATCGTCCAGGGCGCGCCGTTCTCGATGCTTGCACCCGCGCTCGCGATCATCACGGTCGTGACTGCGGGCGGCGTCGGTGCTGGTGACTGGGAAACGGCCCTGTTACAGTTACAGGGAGCAATCATCGTCGCGGCAACGGTACAGGTCGCGATGGGGTATTTCGGACTGGTTGGGAAGCTTCGGCGCTTCCTCTCGCCAGTCGTCATCGCGCCGACGATTGCCCTGATCGGCCTGGCGCTGTTCAACGTCGATCAGGTGACACAGACGGACCAGAGTTGGCTCTTGCTCGGGTTCACGCTTGGACTCATCGTCCTCTTTTCGCAGTATCTCGACGTCAAACACCGCGCGTTCCGTCTCTATCCGGTCATCATTGCGGTTGGTCTCGCCTGGGGTGTCGCCGCGATGCTCTCGGCAACCGGCACGATTGGTGGCGGCCATCCCGGCCACATCTCGTTTGCAGAGGTAACGGATGCGTCGCTACTCATGCCCATCTACCCGTTCCAGTGGGGCATACCAGAGGTGACGACGGCGTTCGTCATCGGCATGTTCGCCGGCGTGCTTGCCTCCATCGTCGAGAGCATTGGTGACTACTACGCCGTCGCCAACATCACTGGCTCCGCCGCACCAAGCGAGAAGCGGATCAACCACGGTATCGGGATGGAAGGGCTGATGAACGTCTTCTCGGGGATCATGGGAACCGGTGGCTCGACCTCCTACTCCGAGAACATCGGCGCAATCGGACTCACCGGCGTCGCCTCGAGATACGTCGTCCAGATCGGGGCCGTCTTCATGCTCATCTTCGGCTTTATCGGCTACTTCGGCCAACTCATCGCGACGATACCGGACCCGATCATCGGCGGCCTCTTCATCGCTATGTTCGCCCAGATCGTCGCCGTCGGGATCGGCAACCTCAGACACGTCGACCTCGAGTCCTCGAGAAACGTCTTCATCATCGGGTTTGCGCTCTTCGTCGGACTCGCGATTCCGGCCTACATGGGCAACTTCGAGACGACACTCGAGTTCCGCGATGCCGTTGGTGTCGAAGCGATGATTGCGTCACTGACCGAGACGGCACTCGTGACTGCGGGACTTGCGGGCTGGCTCGAGGCCGCAGCGATTGCCGTTGCCGACACGATCTACATCATTGGTTCGACGGGAATGGCAGTTGGCGGACTGGCTGCACTCTTCTTGGACAATACGATTCCTGGGACGCGCGAAGAACGCGGTCTCGCAGAGTGGAACCGGATCGCCGAGGACGATGCGGAGTTCGAGCCGTTCTGGGAGCGCTGGGTCGGTGACGACGAGTCGTCGACGGATCGAACCGAGTAGTCGCCGACAGTCTTTTTTCGGAGACAGTCACCGACGGTCGTACCAAAACAGGTTGGAAGAATGGTGATACGACTCTGGCGTGTAGTGTCTTTCGTGAGCAAGTCATCACCGCAGTCGAAGACCGTCGGTATGTGTCGCTCCTGTAACTCGGTGTTCGTCTCCGAGATCAGAGCAGACGGATCGATTCGACCAATCGGTGTGTCCGAAGAGTGTACGTGTGGCAACGGCGAGTTCCGTCCGATCACGGAGACAAAGACACTCGAGTAGCGATCATTGTTTCACACAGTTTCAGTCTACGAATGCTCGAGGAGACCGTATACTGCCAGTTGTACGAATCTGTCTGTCCAGTATCAGCTCCATCTGAACTAATTGAACGTGAGTGAACTCGCGGTGAATCGGCAGACAGGTGTCAGACACCTCCACAACGCTTATTCACCCACACACAGGTTGTATGAGCAATGGCCGGGTTAGACGACGTGTTCGGGGAGCTCTTTTCGGGAGTCGATGCGGTCATGCTCTTTGCACCAAGTGGCTCATACTACGAACAGATCACCGCAATCGACGACCTCGAGGTTATCGTCGTCGGGACGGAGAACGACGTCGATGCGGAGACGTTCGTGGAACTCCCACTCGAGTTCGAAGACGTCTCTGAGCGTATCCGCTTTGCACTCGAGGGCGCACTCGAGAAAAACGTCATCGACGACGGCGACACGTTGCTTTGTGCGACGAGCATGTTCAACGACGATATTGATACGATGTGTCGCGTGCGCGCAAATTCCGACCAGCAAACCGGTATTTACGGCCTCTTTGCGAAATCCCGCGCCGACCCCGAGGTGATCAAGTCCGTTCTCGAACTGGTGATCGAACTCGGGCAAAAAGGACAGAAAGGCAAGCCAGTTGGCGCGCTATTCGTCGTCGGCGACGCGGGCAAGGTGATGAACAAGTCCCGCCCGCTGTCGTACAATCCATTCGAGAAATCCCACGTCCACGTGGGCGACCCGATTGTCAACGTCATGCTCAAGGAGTTCTCGCGACTTGACGGCGCGTTCATCATCTCCGATGCGGGCAAAATCGTCTCCGCCTACCGCTATCTCGAGCCCTCGGCGGAAGGCGTCGACATTCCGAAGGGGCTTGGGACGCGCCACATGGCCGGCGGGGCGATTACGCGAGATACGAACGCAATTACAATCGTGCTGTCGGAGAGTGATGGACTCGTCCGTGCGTTCAAAGGCGGCGAGTTGATTTTCGAGGTCGACCCGGAGGCCTATTGAGATGGATTGGCAGACGTTTTTGAACGAACCGGCAGTCATCGCAGCCGCGGTGTTAGCCCTCGGGTTCGTCGTCGGCTATCTCGTTGGCCGACTGAATCAGGAGTTGCTCTCGGCGTCGGGTGTGCCGGAAGCCGTCGAAGGAACGCCGTTCGAGCGGACTGCCCAGTCGCTTGGAACCTCCACGGTCGAAATCGTCGCCCGATTGAGTTCGTGGTTCATCTACGGCATCGCCGTGCTGACGGCGATTCACATCGCACAGTTGCTCGATACCGACCAGTTCTGGTTCCGCATTACCGAGTTCATTCCGCAGGTGTTTATCGGCGTTCTCGTCGTGATTCTCGGCTTCATCGTCGCTGACAAAGCCGAACTCATCGTCAGCGAATATCTTCGCAGCGTCAAACTCCCGGAAGTTGCGATCATCCCAAAACTCGTCAAATACACCGTTCTGTACGTCGCCTTTCTTATCGCACTCGGACAGATCGGCGTTTACATTCAGCCACTGCTGATCCTGCTGCTCGTCTATACCGCTGGCGTCATCATTGTCGGCGCAATCGCGTTCAAAGACTTCCTCGTCTCGAGTGCAGCGGGGATCTACCTGTTGTTGAACCAGCCCTACGGCATCGGCGATGAGATTCGAATCGGCGACCAGACGGGCATCGTCCAGGAGGTCGATCTATTCGTCACGAAAGTCGAAAACAACGGCGAGGAGTACATCATTCCTAATCGCCGGGTGTTCGATGACGAGATCGCTCGCGTTCGTGAGTAACACGGCCTCCGACGGCGAATAAGCCGTTCCCAATTTCCAGGCGTGGTCGGGTCTTACTCCTCGAGTGAGAGTCCAGCGTGCCATCGATCAGCACCGACCGCGCGCTTTTTCGCGTCCATCTTCGCGAGCAGGTGCGTCGCAAGTGTCGCAGTTTCGGCCGCTCGAGATTCGCCTTCGGTTCGGAACTCACCGGTTTCGCGGTTGGCGTAGACCGAACAGACCGCACCCGCGCGGAGACCGTAGACGTTCGCGAGAGTCAAGATAGCGCTCGCTTCCATCTCGATGTTTGCGACGTTCGCCTCCTTGAGGTCGTCAACGAGATCGGCCGCACCGGCGGCTTCGAACCCGTCGAATCCGGGTCGGCCTTGGCCCGGGTAGAACGAATCCGCGCTCATCGTGATACCGGTGTGGTAGTCGTAGCCCAGTCGCTCGGCGGCAGCGACGAGTGCGCTGACGACCTCGTAATCGGCTGCTGCCGGGTAATCTTCGCGGACGTACTCGTCGCTGGTCCCCTCCTGACGCACAGCGCCCGTCGTGATCACGAGGTCGCCGACATCCATCTCCGGCTGGATCGCCCCACACGATCCCACGCGGATGAACGTCTCGCAGTCGACGCGCGCGAGTTCCTCGAGCGCAATCGCTGCGGATGGGCCACCGATACCGGTCGACGTGACCGAAATCGGCGTTCCCTCGTAGGTTCCCGTCGCCGTCCGATACTCGCGGTGGTGAGCCCGCAACTCGTGATCGTCCCAGTGAGCGACGATCTTCTCGAGGCGCTCCGGGTTGCCGGGCAGCAACACGGTGTTGGCGACGTCGTCGGGGCCGACCTCGAGGTGGTACTGTACATCCGCGTTCGGGTCTTCGCTGTCCCCTGGCATCGATATCGAGGGGCGATGATTCGCACCGGCGGCGTATATAAATGCGGGGCGACCGTCACAACAGGTATGACTGTCGAGTCCTGTTCCGAACGCGGGACGGTCGCGGACACCTACGTTGCCGCCCTTCAGCACGATCTGGCCGACGTGCCCGCGGACGCAACGCTGGTCGGCGTCGTTCGCCGGCCGACCTCGTGGTTTCACGCCGCGGTCGACGAGAACTATCCCGAACTCGGGCCGCCGACAAACCTGCTCGAGGCGGTTCGTGAGGCCGAAGACGAGATGAAACTGCAGGGACTCTGCGAAGAAGGCGCACACAACGCCGCCTGGGAAACCGTCGAGTTCGGCGAGCAGTATCGCCAGTATCTCGAGGAGTCGGCCGACGCACGGGCGGCACTCGAGGACCTTGAGGATCGCCTTGAGCGTGGCGAGTCGCTGGCGCTGGTCTGTTATGAAAATACCGACAAAAAGCGGTGTCACCGGACGATCTGTCGGGACCGACTCGAGCGCACACCCGATTCGTAGCGTTTTTGCCGGTTGTCGGGCAACGGAGCGGTATGACTGCTCCCTGGTCCGACTGGGACCACATCCTCAAAATCGACCCGGACAAGGACCTTCCCGACGGCGTGACCTATGGCGATCTCTGTGCGACTGGGACTGACGCAATCGAAATCGGTGGCACGATGGGCATCACCGAAGAGAACACGGCCGACGTGCTCAGCGCCTGTGCCGAACACGACGTCGCGCTCTATCAGGAGCCCTCGAGTCCCGACGTGGTCATCGAAGACGATGCGCTGGATGGCTATCTCATCCCGACGGTGCTCAACGCGGGTTCGCCGTTCTGGATCACCGGCGCACACAAAGAGTGGGTCCGCCTCGATACCGGTCTCGACTGGGATCGCACGAGCACGGAAGCCTACATCGTGATGAACCCCGACGCCGACGTGGCGACCTACACCGAGGCCGACTGCGACCTCGACGCCGACGATGTCGCAGCCTACACCGAAGTCGCAGAGCGCATGTTCGGCCAGGACATCGTCTACCTCGAGTACTCCGGGATGCTTGGCGACGAAGATATTGTCGACGCCGCAAGCCACGCAACTGACGAGGCAACACTGTTCTACGGCGGCGGCATCCACGACTACGACTCGGCTGCCAAGATGGGCCAGTACGCAGACGTCATCGTCGTCGGCGACCTCGCCCACGACGAGGGTGTCGAGGCAGTTCGTGAAACCGTCAAGGGAGCATCGGACGCCTGACATTCGGTCACAGTATCCCACATTCTCGAGTGATGGTTTTGCCGGATTTTGCCGTCTACTAGTGCTTTGTGGCCCTTGTAGCCGAAATTGGCCTCAACAGTTATTTTATTGGACCCGGTGGATTTCCTATGAGCCTCCGTGCAGAGTTCGACGTGACATCGCCGGACCTCATCCTCGGTCCGACGCTGCAAGCGATGCCGTCGGTCGAACTCACAATCGAGCGCCAGTACGCCCTCGATCCCGCACGGCCGATTACGTTCTGCTGGGCGCGCTGTTCGGACCGCGACCGCCTCGAGGAGACGCTCGCTGGGGATCAGACGGTTGCCGAGTTCCAGTACATTGATCGAACACCCGAGCAGACGCTCGTTCGCGTTCGACACAGCGACACGGGAGTCATTTCGGCCTATCGTCAGTGGGTCACCGTCGGCGGTCAACTCCTCGAATGTCGCGGAACCGACGGCATCTGGTCGTTCACAATGCGGTTTCCAGACCAAGAGGCGTTTGCGCAGTATTACGAGTTTCTCGAGGACAACGGCGTCGAATTCGACTTGCATCGACTCGCAGCCGGAGCCGAAGTCGAGACCCCACAGCCCGCAAGCGAGACGTTGACGGAGTCACAGCGAGAGGCGCTGGTGCTTGCGTTCGAGTATGGCTTCTTTTCAGTGCCGCGCGAAACCGAACTATCGGCCGTCGCAGCGGCGTTCAACATTTCGGAACAGGCAGTCAGCGAACGGCTGCGACGCGGGCAGGCTCGAGTGATCGAAGAGTACGTCCTTCCCAATTCGACCACGCTCGAGTCGCTGAATCAGCGCTAACAGGGTCGGAAGTCCGCGTTCTTCATGCAGGAGTGGGTGTAACTATGGTCCAACCAGCGCCAACAGATCTCGTTCCAGTTTACCGCCAACAAACTGGACGTGTCCCGTTTCACCCTCATAGTCGATTATCTGAGCCGCTTCCAGTTTTGGAAGATGGGTATGGTGAAGTGCGATCTGGATGCGTTGTCGTTGTTCGTCGGACACCCGTTCAGTGTCTTTGTCCCGAACCCGGTCTGCGACGCGATCTACGAGCACATCATATGCCAGTGTCTTCTCGGATGCCTTGTCTAGCGTGTAGAGGATGGCACGTCGGTGTTCGTTCGCTACGACCGACAGAATCGTATTGGCTGAGATCGGCCTCTCACGCCCTGAAAAATCGGAACCCGTCTCAATTGACTGAATCTCACGTGTCCCCAACTCTCGTTTCTCATCCATACTCACAGGGTGTAGGTCCAACCGTCTGGTTCTGCCCCATGGTGAGTCATGGACCCAGTTAGTCTACGTGTGCCGCTGACTCGGGAGTGAGAAGTGCATACCTCCCGAACGTACCAATGGCACGACGCAGTCGCTCCGTTACTGCCTGATCGGAGATTCCGAGTTCCTCAGCTAACTCCGCGGTCGTACAGCCGCGTGGAATATCGTAGTATCCCATTCGAATGGCAAGCGTGAGCGCTTCTCGTTGGGGCTTACTTAAGCCGTACCACGGACCTGCCTCAGGGTCCCCCGGATTGTATATACGGGTTGGTTTTAGGGAGATGTGCGCGTTTTCACAACAGTCCTGGCACTGACTCAGTTCCTCGCGGCTTGCGAATCGTATCTCGAAATTCCATCCTTCAGGTGCTCCAGTCGCACTCAGTATTTGCCCGCCGTGTTCCAAGATGCATTCAAAAAGGTGGTCCTGGGTCGCATCCCAGTCCAGTTTGAACAGCGTCCGGTCTTTGAACACGTCCATCTCCGTGACGCTGTTAACCGTTGGATAGCGCTCAACGGTATCGAGAAAGTCGTTCCCGACCGGTTCGTAGACCCAGAAGAGCGGCACGGTGACGTCCCCGCTTGGGACGAGCGTTTCAAGCTCGACCGCAGACGCTTGCTCTATACTGAGGATTTGTCCGAGTTCAAAGTCATCGGACGGGACGCGAATCTCCGTTATCACACTCATGCTCGCTTGTGCGAATAGATTGGATGGTCCTACAAAAGGAGGAGACATGGTACACCATGGCTGCCCGACTATCAAACGGACACCCCACGTGGAGCACACAGTATGCTATAGCCAACAACTGTGTGTTGGCTCATCTCAAAACCATGGCACACCACCCATCCCGATTATTTGCGTGCTAGATGAAGGCTTCCGCATGGCGACTGTAATGGAGTTTACCAGCCCGACAGCGGAGTTTCCCCTAGGGAGTGTGTTCGAGAACTTGCCGGGAGTGAGAGTTGAATTGGAGCGACTGATTCCACACGAGACGCTGATTATCCCGTATTTCTGGGTACGCGGTGCGGAAACAGAGGACATCGAAGCTGCGTTCGAACAACACGCCGGTGTGAGCAACATCCGAGTGGTCGACAGCGTTGAAGACGAGTATCTCATGCGTGCTGAGTGGGACCAAGAGTACTTTGGCATCCTGAGTGCCCTTGCAGAGGCCAACGTCGTTGTGCTCTCCGGAATCGGGACGAAAAACGAGTGGCGATTCGAGGTCCGCGCCGAGAGTCAAGAGGCAATCGCGGAGTTTCGAGAGCGCTGCCAGAAAAACGACATTCCGATAGCGATTACCGCCGTCCACGCTATGCTTCCGATCCAGGGAGAAGGCTACGAGTTGACCGAGACTCAACGCGAGGCACTAATATTGGCCTACGAACGAGGCTATTTCGACACCCCACGCGAGGTGTCGCTCGAAGAAATCGCTGACGAACTCGGTATCACTCAGCAGTCGCTTTCCTCACGTCTTCGACGCGGGCATCGACGCCTCATTGGAGCGACGCTCAGCAGTTCGTTGTGATCGCTCGGATAGACCCCCTCATTTAAACCCTCTGTATAATCAGTACACCTGTTGAACCGACACAAACGGCTAGAATCGGACAAGATGGACACAACGGTATCTGGGGTTGGAGTCGAAGCGCTCGAGTACGTTCGGGAATCTGGGACTGTTCGCACCCAGTTCAATCATGAGAAGACACCCGCGAGCATGGCTGTTGCCCCAACGCTGGCGGACCTACTGGGAACCGATCCGGTCGAACTCGACCCGTGCTATTCCACTGTTGACCCCGAATCGTTAGATGCACTCGTCGAAGTTCCTACCGGGACAAACAGGGATATCCACGTTGTATTCACGCATGAAGCGCACGCGATACCCGTACACAGCGACGGTGTGGGTACCATCACACCAGAACACAAACCAACTGTGAAGAAATACGAAGAGGGCGCGGGAAGATGACTCTCGAGGATACCTCGCTTACGTCGAAAGAAGAATTGAATGCGGAGTTGAAAGCGCTCCTTCAGCGGGCCTACGAGAGTGGAGTTGACGTGGAGGGCGGATTCGAATGTCGGAATGGAGTCGAACATCCTGACTGGGACGTAATCATCACGGAAGTCACAAAGAACGAACAATTGGAGTGATCGACGAGGGGTACCGGTCGTCGCAGATCACAGATCCGTTGGAACAGAAACCGATAGTGACAATAATCCAGAATATTTGTTCATATTGTAAGTCATTGCACATCTAACTGCTAGATGTGTCGGCTACCAGTGTAGAACTCAGTTCAGTTGGGACTACAGCGGGTAATTCGCAGACGCAGGTACGGATCTTGACCTCGAGTTCAGCGAGACAAGTCTCTCGTCACAAGAGAGGACAAACGCGGGAGCACGTCAGTCACGTCTCGTCGGCAACACACGTCAGCCACGTCATCAAGGGGGGTCTCCTCGAGCGTTACGATCCCGACGGTTGCACCCGTTGCAGCGGCGGTGCGGGGCAGTGAAGCCGCGGGGGTGACGACGAGCGACGAGCCAATCGCGAGGAACACGTCGCTCTCGCGGGCGAGTGCCTGTGCCCGCTGTATCGCGGCGCCCGAGAGTTGCTCGCCAAAGAGGACGACATCGGGTTTGTAAATGCCGCCACAGTCACAGGTCGGAGGCAACTCGCCGTTCTCGGCGCGGTCGTAAATCGGGTCAGCATCGGTTCGCGCGCCACACTCTTGACACCGGACGCGCTGGGCGTTGCCGTGGAGTTCGAGCACTGTCGTCTCGCTGCCAGTCGCGTTCGCGTCGGTACTCGAGTGCGACTGACTCGAGTCGCCGTCCCCACCGACCCCAGTCGCTGCATCGAGGTGGAGTCCGTCCGTATTCTGCGTGCAGATCGCCTCGAGATGGCCGTCGCGGCCCAGTTCCGCGAGTGCCTCGTGGGCGACGTTTGGCTCGTACTCCTCACCAAATAGGTCTCGGTGGAGGGCGACGCGGTCGTCCCAGAAGCCCGCCGGATCGCGCTGAAACCGCCCATACGTGAACTGCCCCTCATCGAAGTGCTCCCAGACGCCGTCGTCGCCGCGAAACGTCGGGACGCCGGAGGGCGCAGAAATGCCAGCCCCGGTCAGTGCCACCACCGTCTCCGCACGACGGATTTCGTCGGCGAGTCGCTCGAGGGCTGCGTCCATACTCCCACCTCGAGAGGGATCGACAAAAGCGAACAGGTCACTCGAGAGATCCAAGCGAGCGAGAGTATAAACGCGCTCGCGTTGCACATGAACGAAACAGATGGCATCCGAGACACCGTCACTCCCTGATGATCGACCGCCGGGTCCCGATGGGTTGCCCCTGGTCGGGAACCAACTCACGTTTTTGCGCGAGCCCTACCAATCGATGACGCGGATCGCCCGCGAGTACGGCGATATCGCGGCCTGGAAAGATCCTGGCGGACCGGTGTATCAGCTCAATCACCCCGACTACATCGAGCAGGTGCTCGTCCAGCACAACGAACAGTACGTCAAAGGCGAGCAGTTCCAGCACATTCTCCGGCCGATCACCGGCAACGGCATTCTGAACAGCGAAGGCGCAATCTGGCGGCGCAATCGCCATCTCATCCAGCCGGCGTTTCACCCCGAGCGCATTCAGGAGTACGCGACGATGATGACCGACGCCACCGAGTCGGCACTCGAGGACTGGCAGGACGGCCAGATGTTCGACATCCACGAGGAGATGATGGAACTGACGCTGCGGATCGTCGCCCGCGCGCTGTTCGGAACGGACATCGACGACTACGTCGACCGAATCGGTGACGCCCTCGAGACGTTCATGGCGGCGACCGAGAACCTCGGCCATCTTGTGCTCCCGCCAAGCGTGCCGACGCCCGCTCGCCTGCAGATTCGGCGCGCTCGCGAGCAACTCGACGAGGTCGTCTATCACCTGATCGAGCAGCGCCGGGCGAATCCGACCGACCGTGACGTCATCTCGAAACTACTCGACGTGACCGACGAGGCAGGAGAGACGCTGTCGACCGAGCAGATCCGCGACGAAGTTGTCACGCTCTTGCTGGCCGGCCACGAAACGACCGCGCTGGCGCTGACGCTGACGTTCTACCTGCTCGCGACGAATCCGACCGCCGAAACTCGTCTCGTGGATGAACTCGAGGACGTGCTCGAGGGCGAGGTGCCGACGATGGCCGATCTTGAGGGTCTCACATACACTGAGAAGGTGGTCAAAGAATCAATGCGCCTCTACCCGCCAGTGCCGGGAATCGTCCGTGAACCGACCAAGCCGGACGTAATCGGTGGCTACACGATCCCACCGGGTGCGACCGTCCGCATGCATCAGTGGGTCGTCCACCGCGACCCGCGCTGGTACGACGACCCGCTGGCGTTTCAGCCAGAGCGCTGGACCGACGAGATGGAAGCCGACCTGCCGAAACTGGCGTACTTCCCGTTCGCTGCCGGGCCACGGCGCTGTATCGGCGACCGCTTTGCGATGCTTGAGGCACAATTACTGCTCGCGACGATCTATCAGCAGTATCACCTCGAGTTAGTGCCTGGAATCGACCTCGATTTGCGGGCGACGATCACTGCCCGACCAAAACACGAGATACCAATGACCGTTCGCGAGCGGTAGCGTTGTGTTCGCGTGAGCAGAATCTCCCATACTGTGAGTCGATCATACAACATTTATGATGATGGCATTCCTATGACGGAGCGTTCAATGGGAGACGAGACTCACGCTGACAGTGACGAAAACCCGCTCCGCGAACTGATCGGGTTCGTCGAGGGGGACGAACTCGAGGCAGTCAAACGCGAATCACACATATTCCGCTCGAAACTTCGGGGCGAGAACGACCAGCGCCCGCAAACCGTCGACCAACTTAAATCAGAACTACTCGGAGGCGACGATGGTTCTGCTTGATAGTACGTTCCTGATCGACCTGTTCGACGAGGACGACGACGCAATCGCCGCCCTCGAGACATTCGACTGGCGCGATGCCTCCGTCTCGCTGATCACGGTCACGGAGGTCAGACGCGGCCTTCCGGAAGAGAAAATCGAAGAGTTCGACTCGATTCTTCGCGAGGTCGGCGTCGTTCAGTACACCATCGACGAAGGCCACTGCGCACTGCAGGAGCACAAACGACTCACCGAGGACAAAAAATCCGTCGACAACCTCGATCTGATGGTCGCTGCGACAGCAATCGTCGCCGACGAGCCAATTCTGACTCGAGAGCCTGAGACGTACGAGCCAACGCAAGCCCAGACCCAGTCGTACTAACTCGACGCACTCGAGTGAGCACGAGACTGCGACACACGCTGGCGAGGCCGAACGATTGCGCTTAAGTTCCGCCTGCGTGAAACAGTGCGTATGCAGGATAGAACCTACACTGCGGACGCCGAGCCAGGCGACGACGCAACCGTCGCTGGGTGGGTCCACGAGATCCGCGACCTCGGCGGCATCGCCTTTCTGATTCTCCGCGATACGACCGGGAAAATCCAGGTCAAATTCGAGAAAGACGAGATGGACGATGAACTCGTCGAGACCGGTCTCGACGCCGCCCGCGAGAGCGTCGTCAAAGTCTCCGGCGCAGTCGAGGAAGAACCACGCGCGCCAACCGGCGTCGAAGTGACCCCCGAGTCGCTCGAGGTCATCGCGCCCGCTGACCCCGAACTGCCACTCGACCCCTCCGGCAAGGTCGACGCCGAACTCTCGACGCGACTGGACAACCGGACACTCGACCTCCGCAAGGACGAGGTCCAGACGGTCTTCGAAATCCGCTCGGACGTTCTGCGCGCCGTTCGCGACCAGTTCCGCGACTTCGAGTGTACGGAGATCAACACGCCGAAGATCGTCGCGACCGGAACCGAAGGCGGTACGGAACTGTTCCCGATCACGTACTTCGGTGAGGAGGCCTTCATGAACCAGTCGCCACAGCTGTTCAAACAGCTGATCGCGGGCTCGAGCGTCGAGCGCGTCTTCGAGATCGGCCCGATCTTCCGCGCGGAAGAACACAACACGCCGCGACACCTGAACGAGGCGACCTCGATTGACTTCGAGGGCGCATTCTGCGATCACACCGACGCGATGGATGTCGCCGAAGGCGTCGTCAAGTCGGCCTACGAAGCCGTCGAGGAACAGTACGGCGACACACTCGAGGACCTCGACCTCGCTGAGGACTTCGAGGTTCCAGAGGGCGACTTCCCACGCATTTCCTACGAGGAAGCACTCGAGCGCATCAACGCGACGGGCGAACTCGACGAGCAACTCGTCTGGGGCGACGACCTCTCGACGCCAGCCGAGGAGGCGCTCGGACAGGACGTCGGCGGCCACTACTTCATCACGGACTGGCCAAGCGAGATCAAGCCGTTCTACATCAAGGACCACGACGACGATCCGGACCTCTCGACTGGCTTCGACCTGATGCACCCGCGCATGGAACTGGTCTCCGGTGGCCAGCGTGAACACCGCCACGAGAAGCTCATCGAGGGCTTCGAACAGCAGGGTCTCGACCCGAGCGAGTTCGAGTACTACACGAAGATGTTCAAATACGGCATGCCGCCCCACGCCGGCTTCGGCCTCGGTGGCGAGCGCCTCATCATGACGATTCTCGGGCTGGACAACATCCGAGAGGCTGTTCTCTTCCCGCGAGATCGTCAACGTCTGAGTCCGTAGGACGAAGTCTCTGAGAGCTAGCAAGTCGTTGCGAGTGGGAACGAGCAACGTCTTGCGAGATCGCCAACGTTTGAGTCCCTGATGAAGATTTGAGAGTCTTGCAGTCTCTGAGGGGCAGCAAGGCTCGAGCGGTGCGTGGTTTGAGTGTAACGAGAACCACGACAGCGAACGGCAAAGCCGTGAGCGACACCCATATTTTGCAGAAACTCCCCCCGAAAGTAGCGACGCGACTGCTGTCTAGACGCACGATGTGAGCGGAACCGCGCCAAGGACTATCAGCGAGGCACCCCTATATCGACTATGACAACACGAGTACTCGTTCCGATGGACGGCTCGGAGCAGGCGGAAACCGCCCTCGAGCACGCCTTCGAGTTCCACCCTGATGCCGAGATTACGGTGTTACACGTCGTCGAACTCGAGGGATCAACGCTCGAGGTCAGTGACGGGATTGGGTTCGACAGCGACGTACAACAGGGCATGGAGAACCGGGCCGAGGCGGTGTTCGACCGGGCACAAGAACTGACTGCCAACGCGGGTCACGAGGGGGTGCTCGAGACGAAGATGGGGATTGGCGATCCGACGCGGTCGATCATCGACGCCGCAGACGACGTCGATCTGATCGTGATCGGCAGCGAGGGAAGACACGGCGCAGCACGATTACTGCTCGGGAGCGTCGCAGAAACGGTTGCTCGGCGCGCGCCGGTACCGGTGACAATCGTCCGGTAAGCGACTCTCGAGCTTGCTATCGTCGCCACCGCAGATCAATTATCGAACCTCTCACCAGAACTATTTTGGTGGATTCGTTTCACATAGCAGTAATGACCAGTTTGACACCGGCGCTGCTCACCGACGCGAGTGCGCTCGTTCCCGGTTCGACCGCATTTCTCGCGGTCGTGTTGATGGCCGGAACGGTCGCACTCGTGCTTCGGACGGTCTCGTGGGCGGTCGCCGCACAGGCGGATCGGCTGTTTTTGGGTGCCGCGTACGTCGTCGGCGTCGGCGGCTTCGTCGCGACCGGCGACGCTGCGCTCGTGTTCGCACCACCAGCGCTGACGCTGGCCTGGCAGTTCGTCGGCCGACACACGGACGGGGCGACACAGACGCGCCAGATTCAGGGAGCGCCGGGCGAGGGCGGCCACGGATCGAACCCTCGAGGCGACAGCGAGGACGAAACTGGAACCGCACTTGCGGGCGACGACCTCGAGACAGAGCCGCCGGGACACGACTTCTCGGACGTCGGCGGAATGATGGAGTTGAAGGAAACGCTCCACGACCGGGTGATCGACCCGCTAACGCGCGAGGACGTCTACGACTACTACGGAATCGGGACGGTCAACGGCGTCCTCTTTCACGGGCCGCCGGGCTGTGGCAAGACGTTCGTCGCGAGCGCGCTCGCGGCCGAGACAGACTACAACTACCTCGAGGTCACGCCCTCAGATATCACGAGCAAGTACATCGGCGAGGCTGCTGATAACGTCGCGACGCTGTTCGAGACGGCCCGCGAGAATGAGCCCTGTCTCGTCTTCATCGACGAAATCGATGCCATCGCGGGCGACCGCTCGGGTCGGATGGCAAACAGCGAACAGCAGATGGTCAATCAACTCCTTACGGAACTCGAGTCACAGACTGACGCCGATATCGTCGTCTTCGCGGCGACGAACTACGTCGAGGATGTCGACGACGCCATCCTGCGCTCGGGTCGATTCGATGAGCGCATCGAGATCCCGCCGCCGGACCGGCGGGCACGTCTCGAGATGCTTCGGCTCGAACTCGCCGATGCGCCGGTCGCCGACGAGGTGAGTCTCGAGGCCATCGCCGAGGCGACAGCGGGCTACGCCTCGAGTGACGTCACGCTCGTTGCGGACGTGGCGATCCGACACGCAATCGCTGATGAGTCGCCGGTCGAACAGGGTCACCTCCAGCAGGCACTCGAGGAAATCGACACCAGCATCGCGGGCTGGCTGGATCGCTACGAGGATCACTTCGACGAGGATCTGGGGCGCTCATCGGCCGACGATCCCGTTCCCTTCGATGCGTTAGCAGGGATGGACGAGTTGACGGCCCAACTCGAACGGCGGGTTCTCGAGCCGGTTCGAAATCCCGACGGCTACGAACGGTACGCGGTGCCTGCGGTCGACGGCGTCCTGTTGTACGGCCCGCCCGATGCAGGGAAAACATCGCTCGCACAGTCGCTCGCCGCGGAACTGAATCGGCCAATTGTCGAACTCAGTGTTGGTCGCTTCCATCAGGAGGGCGTCGATGAGCCAGCCGACCGCGCGGCCGATATTCTCGAGGATGCCCGGTCGCTCGCCCCGTGCGTACTCATACTGGATGATCTCGACGAACTCGCGCCCGCGTCCAGTGGCTCAAGAGACACTAGACGAGTGACAACGCGCCTCGAGACGCTGCTGCCGACGCTTGGTGACGATGTGCTCGTCGTGGCAACGGCGCGCAGCGTCGATGGCGTCAACATCGACGTCCTGCATGCGGGAACCTTCGACGAGCGAATCGAGGTGCCGCCACCGGATGGGACGACGCGCGCAGCGATTCTTGCCGACTCGCTCCCCGAGGGATTCTTGCACGCAGAGATGGATCTCGAGGCGGTCGCCGAGGCGACGGCTGGCTTTAGCATTCGGGACGTTCGCCATCTCGCCGGACGGGTCGCTCGCGAGGCGCTTCGACGGGAGGAACAAATTACGACAGACCGACTCGTCGCCGAGGCGGACGCCATCGAGGCGACGCTTGCGGGCTGGCACGAATCCGCTGGCCAACGCGGCGGGATGGGACTCTCCGAGATACCCGACGTGATCGAGCGCCAGCGCTGATCAGCGACAGTACGACCAGTCCTGTGGGCTGTGGCGGTCGGACTCACTCGAGGCGGTTGCTTCGTCCGCAGTTGTCGACCCACTAGGAGCATCGTCCGGGAGACAACTCTCGCTACAGTAGTGGGCCTCGAGCGTCGCCGCGCCATCGGTGATCAGCCAACTGAGTCGGTACTCGCGCGGACCAATCGCTGTGCCACAACTTCGACAGCGATCTGACTGGGGCTCGAGCCGATCAGAGTCCATCGATAGCGAGCCGTCAGCAACCGTCGTGTCGTCGGTGTCTGCGTGTGTCTCGACGCCGTCGCTCACCGCCTCCACCGTCGCTTCGTGCTTGAGGTGGCTTCCAGTCTCGAGGAGGCTGGCGGCGTCGGTCGTGGTCGAATCGGGGTCTGAGTTCATACGCATCCTCCAACGGAGTGACATAAATACAATACCATGACCTTCACTGCGTGATGAGAGTCCGTTGGCCCAACACGAACGGTGATCGGAGCCGACGCCGGAGCGAGGGGCGAAATCTTCACTGTTATACCGTTCGGTCCGAAACGGCAGGTAATGCGCGACGAGGCGACTGCGTTCGTTCCCGGCCACATCACGGGCTTTTTCAGCGCCCACCCGGACGACGACCCGACGAAAGCCGGCTCTCGAGGAGCGGGCCTCACGCTCACTGATGGGGTGACGGTGACGGTTGAACCGGCAGCGGAGACGACAATCGCGCTCGACGGCGAGTCACTCGAGATCGAACCCGTGACGACCGTCCTCGAGACGCTCGAAGCGACGGCTCGCGTCGAGGCCGAATCGGAGCTGCCGCTTGGGTCTGGCTTTGGCGTGTCAGGCGCGATGGCGCTTGGAACCGCGCTCGCGGCAAATCGCGTTTTCGAACGCACGCTCTCGATGAACGAACTCGTGACGATTGCCCACGGCGCGGAGGTGCAAGCTGGCACCGGCCTCGGCGACGTGGTTGCACAGGCCCACGGCGGTATTCCGATTCGACTCGAGCCTGGTGGCCCACACGAGAATACACTCGATGCAATCCCAGCGCGCGCTCGCGTCGAGTACGTCACGTTCGGCGAACTCTCGACGGCCGACGTGCTCTCGGGGGAGACCGACCAACTGACGGACGCCGGGAAAGAAGCACTCTCTCGAGTCGTCAAAGAACCGACTCTTCTATCCTTTATGTATGCATCCCGACTGTTCGCGCGGGAGGCTGGATTGGTGACCGAGCAAGTCGCCAGAACGATTGGCGATGTCACGGACGTCGAGGGACAGGCCTCAATGGCGATGCTCGGCGAAACAGTGTTCGCACTCGGGACGGGCCTTTCCGATGCCGGCTACGATCCGAACGTCTGTGCGACGCATCCGGCAGGGGCGATGTTGCAGTAAGAACGGACCCTGATCGCCACAATCAGTCGTTTTCAACGGATAGTGCAGCGATAGAGTGGAACCGCCACAACTCAGTCAGTACAGTTTCGTCTGGTGATTGCTGTAGTTCACAGGAGGCCGAGACGCGAATACATCTCTCAGAACACATAATTTAGCAAACTCGAGGCCGAACCTTTATCATATTACGTTCGAGTTATGCACTCGAATTTACGAATGTCATTCACGAGCGAAATCAATCGCCGGCTCTACCGACTGTACGAACACTATGTCGGAGAACCGGATTCGGGGAAGGATGTGTACGGGTACTGGTTGTTTATTTTGGGGTATGCAATCGCGGCGGCGGCGCTGATCACGTTCGTCATCGGATACGCAGGCGGCGTCACTGAGGAGGCGATTATCAGGATTTCGGGCACCGCAGCAGCGACAAGCCTGGCGATTTGCCTGTTCGGCATCGGACTGATGCTGCCGGTTCGAAAACGCGGGATTCAGGCGAGTTTCGTCGGTCTCCTCGTTGCCCTCGGCGGCGTTGGCTGGTTCGCTTCTGTGTACCCACACGATTGGCGACACCTCGGTCAGGGACTTGACGTCGAAGTAATCGTCGTCTACACGGCAGGGATTGCGATTATTGCGGGTGTAATGGCGCTCGTGCCCGTCCTGACGGGACGGAAAGGACTGTTCGTCGAAGAGGAAGGGGCAACGGACGATCCGCCGATTTTGACGGGGAACGCGCTCGAGGACGCCCAGTTTGCCGTGTTCCGAGACGAGAACGGCGATTGGAAGTGGAACGTGCTTCACCGGGAGGCGCTGGCGACGAGTGATGGCAGTGCCGTGACGCGACCGGAAGCACGTGAGGGAATCGAGCGCGTCAAGTCCCAGATTAGTTCCGCGGGACTGATGGAACTGACGACCTCGGCGTTCCGGCTATACGAGGGTCGAGATGGCACCTGGCAGTGGACGCTTGCTCGCGATGACGGCAGCGTCGTCGGTGCCTGTAGCGGCGAGTTCGCCGAGCGAGATGGGGCAGAAGAGTCGGTGAGTTTCCTGAAAGACCGCGGCCCAGAGGCAGACGTCATCGAAATCGAAGGCGCTGCGTTCACCTACACCGAAGAACGCGACCACTGGTACTGGCAACTGGTCGACGACGACCACACCGTTTTGGCGACTAGCGACGAGAGTCACGCGGATCAGGCCGGTGCCGAGGAGGCTGCTCGAACGTTCGCTGAACAGGTCGAACAGGCTCGAGTGCTCGATATCGAACATCTCGGTGTCGAACTGTACGAGCGAGATGAAGGCTGGACGTGGCGATTTGTCGACGACACCGACACCGTCATGGCGACTGCGACAGCGACCTACGATGCTCGCCGTGATGCAGAGGAAGCCGCCGAGACGCTGTTGCCAGATCTCGGTTCGGCACCCGTGACAGTTGCTGGCGAACCGACGTATGAACGCTATCAATCCGGCGAACAGTGGCAGTGGCGACTCGTCGACAGTGCCGAACGCATCGTTGCTCGCTCACCGGACGGTCATGCGAATCACGCGATTGCGAGCGAGGAAACCGACACGTTCGCCGAACACGCAACCGACGCGGACGTCGTCGAAATCGATGGCGCAGAGTACGAACTCTACCCCGCTGGTGAGATGTCACTCGGCGACGGGATGACGCCAGACGATGACCTTCCAGCGGCGGCCGATTCGCCGACAGCGACGACCGACGGCGGCGTCACGCTCGAGCATAACGACGAGGACATAGAGCCACAGTCGCCGTGGCAGTGGCGACTCGTCACCGAAGAGCGAGACGTTATTGCAGCGAGCAATGAGCGCCACATGGGCACGGAAACGGCGAAAGACGCCATTCAGCGCATGCGCGAGCAGGCCAGCGAAGCGGATCTGATCGAGTTCGAAAACGCAGCGTTCCAGGTCTACGAAGCCGATGACAGCGAGTGGCGCTGGCGGCTCATCGACGAGGACGGCAACGTCTTGGCTGACAGCGGCGAAGAGCACACAAGCCGCGGCGAGGCCGCCGAGGCCATGATGACGCTCAAAGAGCAGGCACCCGACGCCGAACTGCTCGAGATCGAAACGGCCGCGTTCGAACTGTTCGTCAACGATGACGACGAGTGGGGCTGGCGGCTCATCGACGAGGGCGGCAAACTCGTCGCCGAAGATCCGACGACCCATCCGACCCGCAGCGCCGCTCGAGAGGCAATGAACCGACTGCTCGAGCACCTCGAGTCCGACGTGCGAACGATGGACGACGCCATCTTCCAACTCTCGGCCGCCGAGGACTGGCACTGGCGATTCGTCTTGCCGTCGGGCGAGACCGTGGCCGTCGACGACGAACCACATCCAACTCGGGACGAACTCACCGAGCGAGTTCCAGAGATCAAACAGGCCGCCGCAAGGGCACGTGGCTGTACGATTGGCGACGCGACTGCCCAACTCTACGAAAGCAGCGGCTGGCACTGGCGCGTCCTCGACCGCGACCGCGAGGAAATCGCCGACTCGAACGTCTCCTACGACACGCGTGAAGACGCTCGCGAGCGCGTCGCAGCGCTCACTGACCACGCCGAATCGGCACCGATCTTCACAATTGAAGACACTGTCGTCCGACTCGAGCAAGACGGCGATACTGCGGCGAGCGACGACGATAGCGAAGGTGGCTGGCGGTGGAGCCTCATCAGTGCTGACCGTGAGGTTGTCGCTGGCTCGGCCGACACTGAGGCGACGAAAGACGACCTCTATACGGTCGTCGAGGACGTCCGCCAGCTCGCGCCGATGGCCGGCCGTGTCGACTTCGACGTCGCGTCGTTCGAACTCGTTGCCGACGAGGACGACCGCTGGCAGTGGCGCTTGCTCGATGCTGATGGCCGTGGGGTCGCAACCGGCACGGAAACGTACGAGTCGAACGACCGCGCCCGCGAGGCACTCGAGAACGTCCGTGAGCTGATCGACTCGGCGAGCATCCTCGAGATCGATAGCGTCTCCTTCGAGTTGCACACAGCCGAGGATGGCTGGGTCTGGCAGCTAATCGACGAGTACGGCTCGACGATGGCTGAGAGCACCCAGACCTACGAGAGCCGCACGGACGCCCGCGAGGCGATGAACGACGTCAAGAGCCACGCACCGAACGGCTGGATCACGTTCACCGAGTAACGCGAGACGTCAGCAATCGTTTTTTCGAGTTGTTTGGGTCGACGGAACGTGACCCGACTTGTTGCAGACGTGTGAGGTGGGACTGACAGTACACGTAACTGTACATACAGTATCATGTGTGAAACCATTAAGGATATGATCGGCATACGGCTGGTATGGGCGAGAATAACGCACCTATCGGCCGACGAACGGTCCTTCGAGGAGCAGGCGGCGGACTCGTTGTACTGACTGGTCTGGGAAGCGCTGGCGGGGTAAGCGCACAGGAAGCGATCACGGTCACTGCGGTCTGGACCGATGACGAAGAGGAGGACTTCCTCGCCGTCGTCGACTACGCCGAAGACGAGACCGGCCTCGAGATTTCGTATGCGCCTCGAGACACCGAGACCCTCCTGACGGAGACGCTCATGGACTACGAGGTCGGCGTCGCAACCGCTGATATCGTCGTCCTCCCGACTGAAGGGCGTGTCCAACGGGACGGCGCCGCCGGCCACCTCGAGCCACTCGGGGATCTCTGGGACGAAGACGACTACGCGACCGACTACAGCGCGGTCGAAGTCGACGGCGAAGTGTACGCCGCACCCTTCGGCGGGGACATCAAACCCGGCTTCTGGTACCGACCGTCGTTTTTCGACGAACACGACCTCGAGGAGCCCGAGGACTACGACGAGTTCGTCGACCTGCTCGACGAAATCGACGATATCGACGGCGTCGAAGCGCCATTGGCGTCGGGCAACGGCGACGGCTGGCCGTTGAGCGACGTCGCGGAGGCGTTCATCCTCCGGCAGGACGATGGGGCCGAACTGCAACTCGATCTCATCGAGGGCGACGCCTCGTTTACTGACGACCGCGTCGTCACCGCCTTCGAGGAGTTACAGGAACTGCTCGAGGAGGGCTACTTCAGCGAAGTGCGGGACTTCGGCGTCCAGTACGAGTTCTTCTGGGAAAACGAGATTCCGCTGTACTTCATGGGCTCGTGGACGCCCGCCTTCGGCGCAATCGAAGACCCCGAGGATCTGGACTACTTCATGCTCCCTGGGTCGGAGGCCATGGTGACGAGCATCAACTGGTTTACCGTGCCCGCGTACGCACCCGACGTCGACGCCGCAACTGATGCCGTCGAGGCGATCATCTCACCCGACGGGCAGGAGGTCTGGACCGAACGCGGCGGGTTCGTCCCCACCGCACTCGACGTGCCCGACGACGCCTTCGACCTCGAGGTGATGCAAGATATCTCCGAGCAGGCAGACGAGGTCGAACTCGTCCCCGACTTAGATGACGCACTCGGCGATCCGTTCCAGGCGGAGTTCTGGTCGCAACTGCTCGGCCTCTGGGCGGAACCCGAACAGGACGTCGAACCGATGCTCGAGTCGCTCGACGACGTGTTACAGGAAACCGTCGGCGAGGACGAGACCTAATCAACCCGTGGCGACACCCACCGACGGCAGCGACGGCGATGGAAGCGAGCAGTCGGGATCGGAGTCGGCCACTGGCGACCGCCGTGGCCCCCTCGAGTCGCTCGTCATCGTCGGACAAGAAATTCGTCGCAGTAGTGCCAACGCCGTCGCCGTCGACTTCCTGTACGTGTTCACGATGGCGTTTTTCGCGACGCTCGCGATTCGGGGCACCTGGCCGGCGCTCATCGCGTTGCTCCCAATCGCCGTCTTGCTCTCGTTCGCGTGGATGTCCTCACGCCTGTTTTTCATCACGAACGTGCTCGTGATCGGTGTGACAGTGGCCGTGACTCGAGCCGGGTACATGCCGCTGTAGCGGACGCTAGCCATATCGGAACCGTCGCAAAAGTGGGTGTCGACGGATCAGCTTTGGCTCGTATGCCATTATTTATACAGGATTTCTGTCTCGAATAGAACGTGGTCATTGACCACCCACGCACGCTGCGTGGTAACAAAACGACAGCAGTGGAGGTGAGAACGGATACCTCCTGAACTTCGCGCGGCCCTTGCGACTGGCGGCGTGACCCTGCTGACACAGGGGAACGCATTCGGTTGGCTGCTCGTCGCCATCGCAATCGCCGCACCGTCCGATGAGTCGCCTGACGAGTAACGCTGGTCGCTGACACGGCCAGCCCTATTTTATGTGTTTCTGCCAGGCGACTGATTCTGTAATCGACCGACGTGTATATCTATCAGTGTAGAGGGCAAAAGTGTTACTGTGGTGCTGTGATCTATCCCTCGTTTCGAGCACAACAACGTCTCGAGTCGACACTCAATCCGCCACGGCAGCCACCATTCCGCGCGTGTAGTAACGCTGGAGCACCAGAAACAGAATAACTGGCACTGCCATCGTCATAATCGAGCCAGCAGCGATCATCCCCCACTCGACCTGGACGCGTCCGCTCATCAGCGGGAGCACCTGTGGCGCGAGATAGAGTTCCGGCGAGCGCATGAACACCAGCGGGAAGAAAAAGGCGTTCCAGACCCAAGTGAACTGAATCACCGCAACCGAGACGAGCGCCGGGGTCGACAGCGGCAGGATGATCGTCCGGAAGATCTGGTAGCGAGATGCCCCGTCGATCTTCGCAGCCTCCTCGAGTTCTTTCGGAATGCCAAGTAGGAAGTTGCGCAAGAACAGCACGACCCAGCCAAGGCCCCAGCCGATGTGGATCAGAATCAGCCCCATGTAGGTGTCGAACAGGCCGATATCGCGCAGGGCGTTGTAGTTGCCCATCGCGACGAGTTCCGGCGGCGCGGCCATCACGAGCAAGATCAGGAAAAACAGCGTCGTCTTCAGCGGGAACTCGAAGCGAGCGAACGGATACGCCGCCATCACGCCGAGTAGCATGACGACTAACACTGCCGGAATCGTCACGATGAACGTGTTGAGCAGCGCCTGGCTCATCGGTGCCGTGCTGTAGTTCCACGCGCCGTAGTAGTTCTCGAGCGTGAGGGTCATTCCCTCGACGTGCCACCAGCCGCCGATGATCTCCGAGAGCGGCCGGAACGAGGCCATGAGCAAGCCGATGAAGGGAACGATCCAGAGGAGTGCAATGGAAATCGCGAGGATGTACTTGAGCGTGCGTCGTTTCGTTGGGATGGCGTCGGCGAGTCGCTCCTGCCACGTGAGATCCGCTGCTGGAGCCGTCTCGGGGATGTCTTCGACGCGCAGATAGCGGTCTGTGCCCGCCGTGTCTGAATCTGGACCGGTGCCAGTCGGCTCGAGTGGGTCGTCGTTACTCATGATTATCTCATCCGTGCGATGTACAGCGCGAGCGGGGCGACGATGAACAGTTGCAACAGGGCAACGACCATCGCCATCCCGTAGTCGATTTCCGGCCGGAAGGCCGCGCGATACACCTCGATGCCGAGGACCGAGTAGGCGTGATTCGGCCCGCCTGCTGCGCCGCCGGCGGCGTAGACGATGTCGAACATGCGCATCACCCAAATGATGCCCATAATGACGACGACGGCAGTCACCGGCCTGACCAGCGGCCAGATGATGTCGCGGAATCGCCGCCAGGGGCCAGCGCCGTCGACTTTGGCTGATTCGATCAGCGAGGGGTCAATCGCCGACAGCGACGAGCTATACAGCAGCATGCTGAAGCCGGTGTGGACCCAGATGCCGCCCGCGATGAGCGCGTAGATGGCGACCTGTGGTGACTGCGTCCAGTTGCGAACCCACTGCTCCTGACCGATCACTCGAAGTAACTCGTTGAAGATCCCTGCCTGCGGGTCGTAGATGAACAACAGCACCAGTCCGATGACGATTGGTGGGACGGTAAAGCCCGCAAACACCATCGCACGGAGGATTCGCCGCCCGCGCAGGTCTGCAAAGAGGAGTGCCAATCCTAGCCCAAGGAAGGTACTCGCCGGGACATGAATCACCACCCAGAGGAGGTTGTGCGTCAGCGCCCCCATCGGATACCGTAACTCGCGCATGTTCGACCAGTGGACGATGAGCGGATTAGTGAGCGAGTCAATCCAGTTGTCCAGCCCGACGAACTCACCCATCGTGAACGTCTCCCACGAGTAGAAACTGCCGACCGCCGAGTAGGCAATCGGCCCGACGGAAAAAATGCCAAACAGTGTCAGCCCAGGAATCAGAAATACCGCTATCGCGAGCGCTTTCTCCCGGTCGAACGACAGAATCGACCCCTCATCGCGGTCGGTATCGAACTCGAGGTCCTCGAGTCGGTCTCGGAAGCTCATCTCATCTCACCCGACCAGTTCGCCGGTTTCGTCGTACAGGTATGCATCGTCGTCCTCGAACGTCAGATAGACCGTGTCGCCGCGGCTGACTGTCGCCGTTGCCATTTTCGCGTTGACCAGTTGGTCGTTGACGGTGACGTTGATCAGGTCGTACTCGCCGAAGGGTTCGATGGTGTCGACGGTGCCCTCGAGTGCGTGACCAGTCGCCGGCGGCGACGTCGTCACCGTCAAATCCTCCGGGCGAACGCCGAGCGAGAGGTCGCCCGTCGCCTGAGAGGCGTCCGTGACCATGCCAGCCGAGCCCGCATCCGACTGGCCCGCTTCGACGACAGCTTCCTCACCCGATTGTGGGCTGGACTCCGCTGTCGATGCAATGCTCGTCAGGTCGACCGCTCCCGCCGAGCCGACCTCGAGCGAGCCGTTTCGGCGCTGGCCCTGAAAGAGATTCATCGGCGGCGAGCCGATAAACCGAGCCACCCAGGCCGTCCGCGGGCGCTCGTACAACTCGCCCGGCGGCGCAATCTGCTGGATCGTTCCCTTGTTCATCACGACGACCCTGTCGGCCATGCTCATCGCCTCCTCCTGATTGTGCGTGACGTAGACCGTCGTGACCTCGAGTTCGTTCTGGAGGCGTTTGAGTTCGATTCGCATCTCTTGACGGAGTTTGGCGTCGAGGTTCGACAGGGGCTCATCGAGCAAGAAGACGCTCGGCTCGCGAACGATTGCGCGAGCGAGCGCGACCCGCTGTCGTTGGCCGCCAGACAGGGCCCCCGGTTTCTTGTCGACCTGGCCTTCGATGTGAAGCAACTCGGTTACCTCCTCGACTTTCAGGTCGCGGTCGTTGGGGGACATCCCACGGACTTTCAGCGGATAGCCGATGTTTTCCGCGACCGTCATATGCGGATACAACGCGTAGTTCTGGAACACCATCGCGACGTTACGATCACTCGAGGAGCGCCCATCGACGCGTTCGTCGCCGAAGTAGATCGCTCCCTCCGAGGGCTGCTCGAGGCCCGCGATCAGCCTGAGTGCCGTGGTTTTCCCACACCCGGAGGGCCCGAGAAAGACGAGAAACTCACCGTCTTCGACCTCGAGATTGAGCTGATAGTTCGCGACGGTGTTTCCCGCATCGAAGTATTTGCTAACATTCTCCATGCGGACAGATGTCATGAGACACTCCTACGCCAGAATCATGCATTAAACCCGACCGTACCGCCCGTATTCTTGATATAACTATCTACCAGAGAACCAGTTTGGACCGACTGTTCAGCGAGAGCGAATGTCCGTGCAGGTGTCTCGAGAGCGCGGCGTCTATGGCGGAGACGCGCCTCGAGTGACGGATCGGTCGTCTTTTTATCGCCCCACGCCACCTCGCGAACGTGAGCGAGGACGAGACCGTTCCGGCCGACGTGACGCACGAGGAGGAGATTCCCGAGGACCACCCCCGCTATCAGGACCTGCTCACGCGCCACCGCATCGAGACGGGCGTCGAGAAAGGGATTACCCACCTCCAGGGGATGCACGCCGAAGGCCGGGGCAGCGCCTTCGATTACCTGCTTGGCGAGGAGACGATTCCGAGCGCCGACGCCGCAGAGCGCGCCGCAGCGGCGCATCTCCTTCTGGCTGACCACCCCGTGCTCTCGATCAACGGCAACGTCGCCGCACTCGTCCCCGGCGAGATGGTCGACCTAGCAGACGCGACCGATGCCGACCTCGAGATCAACCTCTTCAACCGGACTGACGAGCGCATCGCGGCCATCGCCGACCATCTTCGAGAGCACGGCGCGACGGAAGTAAAGGGCCTCGAGGCCGACGCCCGCATCCCAAATCTCGACCACCAGCGCGCGAAAGTCGACGCCGACGGCATCTACGAGGCTGACGTGGTGCTCGTCCCACTCGAGGACGGCGACCGCGCCGAAGCGCTCGAGGCAATGGGCAAAACGGAACTCGTGATCGACCTGAATCCGCTCTCGCGGTCGCCACAGGTTGCCGAAGTGCCAATCGTCGACAACATCATTCGCGCCGTGCCGAACATGGCGGCACATGCACAGGAGTTGGCCGACGCTGGAGAGGGCGAACTCGAGGGGATTATCGAAGCGTTCGACCGGGAAGAAGCGCTCGAGGAGGCAGAGGAACGGATTCGAAGCGGTCTCTAACAGGGAAGCAGATTCTACGACGCGCCAACCTGCCGATAGCGTCTGAGCAGGTAGATGAGTACGGTAACCCAGAGCGCGCCCGCGAACGCGTAAATCGCATCCCCGCCTGGATTTTCGGAGGTGAACTGGACGGCCGCGACGAGATAGGTGAACACGGCGACAATAGCTGGACCCCCAATGTACCACAGCCACTGTGGCTGCCACGACGTCCTCGCGGCAACGGATTGCATATCACGTACGAGTACACCCGGTGTGAGGACGGACGTAAGGAGTACCGCCAGTACGAGTCCGAAACCGACGACAAACAGTGGGTCGTTTTCCGTCCCCGACTCGAGGGCGAAAAACGCTCCCAGTAGCGGCGTGATAAGCAGGTGTGGGACGAGGACTCGCCACCAGCGACTATCGTCGCTAGTTCTCGCTGCGAGCCAGCCGACGAAATCTGGTGCAAGCGGGTAGGCCCATGCCGTCCCGAAGATTGCCTTCCCCATCGCAATCAGCCCGAAGGCGAAATTGACGAAAAAGAAAAGCGTCGATCCGAACATGATGATCGCCCCGCTGACGAGCAACGCCAGTCCGAGATACTGAACGGCCGACTCCTCTGGAAACACGGAATCAATCGTGATTGCGCCGCCGAGGAGTCCGAACATGACCGTGAAGACGCCGGTCACGATCACCTGCCAGTTGAACGCGTTCCGAGCGTTCTCGCGCGTGAACTCGTTCTCGGCGACCAGATAGACGAGTGCGGGGAGCATGACGCCAGTCCCGAGTCCGAGAACGTGGACGAAGATTCCCGAAAGCGTCCGCTCCTCGAGAATGCTCGGTCCTGGTTGTGTCGTCGATGCCGTCGGATGGTCGTGTTCGTTGGACATATGTTGGGTAGTGTGGGTGGCGATGTTCGCTGGCGTCGTGATTGATTGCAGTGGAATTCGAAGCTACTTCGATTCCGCTTTACTCGAGCGAACGCTGCTGACACGGATCCCATCCGTTCGGAGCTTCCTGACACCACGCTCGAGGATCAGCAGACCGGCACAGAGGACGAACAGGTTCCCTGAAACCTCCCAGTAGGCGTTCGAACTCTGGACGAGCAGGCCGCTTGCGATAAGCGGAGCCACGATTCCGATAGCGAAGAAGACGAGGCTCAACTGAAAGCCCGCGAGCACCAGCGTTCTGATCCCGGCCGGATTCCGCAGGCGGAGAAAGTCACCGACCGAAAGTGTTTCGAGCGGTGTCTCGTCTGCCAGGGCGTCTTTTCCTTCGGGGCTTAGTGGCCAATGTGAGTTGGGATGGTTGATGTAGTACAGCGTGATCGACTCCGGGTACGTATCGGCTGCGATGACGTCGATTTCGAGCAGTTCGTTCAGCCGAAGTCGAACGGTCTCTTTGCTCACGTCCGGGCGGACCCGTGCGCGGATCTGCTCGGCCGAAAAGTAGGGCCGGTCTGCCTCGAGCATCGTCTCGACGACGTGTCGCTGTGTTAACTTCTTGTTCAGGCCGTCGTCGATGCGGGTGTCGATCCAGGGAGGGAGCGAAGCCATCGCGCTAGTGGACTCATTTCGGCAAGGGGTGTTAAACCCACATTCGAATTTGGCGGCCGCCAAACGGCAATAAACAGTTTACTGAGGCCAATTTCAGGAGAGTTCCGCTGCCGGTGGAACCTCAGTCAGCGGTCGGCGATCCGCGGCGACACGCCATCGCGTTCGCCGTCGCGGTCGATATCGAGATCATCCTCGTCGTCCAGTTGCGGCACCCGCGAGCGGATCGCCGCGAACATGTCCTCGAACTGGTAGTATGACAGCGACAGGTACTCGCTCAGGCGGCGGCTCGCAGAGCTGTCGATTTCGTACTCGACTGCCGTTCCCTCGAGTTCGTCGCCGCCGTAGTCGGTGAGCCAGCGCCGAGCCAGTTCGACACCCAGATCGGCGTCGTAGCCCCGCGCGACGTAGTGTTTGTAGGGATGGCGAATCCACGAACACTCCCAGTGGGCGTAGACGTCGACGCCGGATTCGTCCTCGAGTTCGTGGAGGACGATGTGCAGTTGGTTGTCCGCGAGCGGCGACGCTCGCCAGACCCACGACCCCTCCGAGGTGTTGCCGTCCATCCGAACCTTCAGCGAGGCGATTGGGTTCCGGGAAAAGCCCAGTTTCTCGAGGATGTCCTCAAGGTCGGCTTCGGAACAGCGAGCCGTTAGGGCGTACTCTTTCGCTGTGGTGTGGCTGACGGCGTAGCCGCCGAACGTGCCCCGAAGCAGGTAGTGGATTTGCGGAATGAAGCTTCGCCGGACTGCGTTGATGAAATCCTCCGTGTACCCCATAGACGCCCCGAAGATACGGGCGCGAACCGGATGAGTGTACGGCAGGCAGGTCCCAATCTGTCACCGGCCAGGTACTCGAGGAGAGCCGAACGATTATTTCGATGCCGGACGAAGCGAGGGATATGCCATCACTCGAGCCACCGTGTTTGCGATCAAAACACGCCTCCGAAGGCGCAGCGAAGGGGGCGAAAGTCGGCGGTAAAGTCGGCGGCGTCGCCGGTCCGGCTGGCGGTGCCGTCGGGGCGGGCGTCGGCGCGGCGACGGGCTACCTCGCGGGATCGGCCCGAGACAAACTGCCGTTTTGAGCCGACCGACATGGTCGCACAGTTCAAGAACACATAAACCCGTCCGCTGATTTCACTCCGATACCAATGGATACCTACGACCTGATCATGCGAAACGCCGAGGAGGTCGTGACCGACGACGAAGTACGCGACCTTGCCACGGATGCCGACGGCAAACGCGCCTACGTCGGCTACGAGCCCTCCGGCGTGCTCCATCTCGGCCATCTCCTGACCGCGAACAAACTCATCGACCTCCAAGACGCCGGCATGGAGGTCGTCGTCCTCCTCGCGGACGTCCACGCCTACCTCAACGGGAAAGGCACCTTCGAGGAAATCCGCGAGACGGCCGAGCAGATGAAAGCCCAATTCATCGCCTACGGCCTCGAGGAGGACAACACCGAGTTCGTCTACGGGTCGGAGTTCCAACTCGAGGAGGACTACACCCTCGATCTGCACGAACTCGAGCTCGCGACGACACTCAACCGCGCCCAGCGTGCGATGGCCGAGATTCAGGGCGGCGAGACCGCAAAGGTGAGCCACGTCGTCTACCCGCTGATGCAGACGCTCGATATCGAGTACCTCGACCTCGATCTGGCCGTCGGCGGGCTCGACCAGCGCAAGGTCCACATGCTCGCTCGCGAGGAACTGCCCGAACTGGGCTACGACGTGCGTCCCGCACTCCACACGCCCATCGTCGCCGACCTCACCAGCGGCGAAGGCAAGATGTCCTCGAGCGAGGGCGTCACCATCTCGATGGAAGACTCGACCGCAGAACTCGAGGAGAAGGTCAACTCCGCGTTCTGTCCACCGACGCGCGAGCCGGAGGGCGACCTCGAGAATCCCGTCCTCGAACTGTTCGAGTACCACGTCTTCCCGCGCTTCGAGGAAATCGTCGTCGAGCGCCCCGAGGAGTACGGCGGCGACCTGACCTACGACGACTACGAGACGCTAGCGACGGACCTCGAGTCTGGTGAACTTCACCCCGCCGACGCGAAGGGAACGCTCGCGAGCTACCTCGATGAACTGATCGCACCGGGTCGCGAGAAGTTACTCGAGATTCGGGACTGATCGACCAATCAGTACGCTCTTTTCAATATCGGTCCTCTCCTTTCCGATACCATCGATCGCTCGAGGAATCGGCATTGGATAATCATCGATCCTTCCGATTGAAGTGCGCGCGCTTCCCTCGTATTGCTATGAACGAGACGCGACGAGCCATCCTCGAGGCGCTCGACGACGGCCCGGTCTCGGGTCCCGACCTGGCCGAGTCACTCGAGGTCTCCCGCGCCGCGGTTTGGAAGCACGTCGAGGAACTCCGAGACGCGGGCTTCGACATCGAGAGCGGACCGGCAGGGTACGACCTGCTCGAGGTCGCCCCCTACGGCAGCGACGCCGTCGAGTTCGGCCTCGAGGCACCGTTTTCGGTCGAATACCACGAGACGATTGGGAGTACCAACACGCGAGCGCGCGAGTTGGCAGTCGACGGCGCGACGGATGTCGTGGTCCTTGCGGACGAACAGACGGGCGGCCGGGGCCGCCTCGAGCGCGAGTGGACGGCTCCGTCGGGTGGCGTCTGGCTCAGTATCGTCGTACGGCCAGCAATTGCACCCTCGAGAGCACCGCTGTACACGCTCGCGGCGGCGGTGGCGACGGCGAAAGCGGCACGCGAAGCGGGCGTCGATGCACGGATCAAGTGGCCAAATGACGTGGTCATTCCCGTCGGCGACGAGGGCGACTATCGAAAGCTAACGGGAATTTTGACGGAGATGGAAGGCGAGACGGACCGCATCGAGTGGCTCATCGTTGGCCCTGGAACCAATGCGAACATCGACGCGGAGGCGTTACCCGAGGGTGCAACGAGCATCCGCGAGGAGGCAGGCGACGTCGACCGACGCCGATTCGTCCAGCGATTCCTCGAGGAGTTCGACGCGTATCGATCCGACCTCGAGTCGGTCGTCCCCGACTGGCGCGAGCTGGCGTTGACGCTCGGTCAGCGCGTGCGCGTGGATCGACCGGCCGGCGAGGTCGTCGGCGAGGCGGTCGACATCACCGAAACGGGTGCGCTCGTCCTCGAGGCCGACGACGGGCGGGTGACCGTGGCGGCAGGCGACTGCGAACACTTGCGGCCAGTATGACTATGAGACCGGCGGGAGACTGACAGCCGGTCACTGAGTCGAAACCCGCGGCTATATTCGGGTCGCTCCCGTCTAGCGATGTATGGACGTACTCGATGACTCCATCGTGCCCGAGCACGCACACGACGTCAAGCAGGAAGCCCGCGAGTTCGCCGACGAGTACATCGCGCCCAACGCCCAGGAGTACTTCGATGCTGGCGAGTACCCCCACGACATTCTCGAGGCGGGCCAGGACGCGGGACTGGTCGCACAGGATATTCCCGAAGAATGGGGTGGCCGTGGCTTTGACCTGCCGCAGTTGCTCGCGCTGACCGAGGAGTTCTATCGTGCGGACGCAGGCATTGCCCTCACGCTTCAACTTGCGAGTTTCGGCTGTGAGATTACCTACGAGTACGGAACCGACGAGCAGTGCGAGGAGTACATCCGGCCCGTCGCAGAGGGCGAGCAACTGTCCGGACTGGCCGTCTCCGAACCCGAGACCGGCAGCGACCTCGCGGGCGTCCAGACCCGCGCAGAGAAGGACGGCGACGAGTGGGTCATCAACGGCGAAAAGTACTGGATCGGCAACGGTGTCGAGGCCGACTGGATCACCCTCTACGCCCGAACGGGCGACGACGAGGACAACCGCTATGGCAATCACTCGATGTTCATCGTCCCGACCGATACTGAGGGCTACGATGCCGAACACATCCCGGAGAAGATGGCCATGCGCGCCTCGAAACAGGCCCACATCGAGTTCGACGACTGCCGGATTCCCGAGGAGAACCTGATCGGTGCCGAAGGCGCAGGCTTCTGGATGCTCGCGGACTTCTTCAACCACGGCCGTATCGCCGTCGCCGGACACGGTCTCGGCATGGCTGCGGCCGCCATCGAAGAAGCCTGGTCGTTCACCCACGACCGCGAGCAGTTCGGCCGCACAATAAACGAGTTCCAAGCCGTCCAGCACGGGCTTGCGGATATGCTGATGGACTTCGAGAGCGCACGCGCACTCACCTGGCGTGCCTGCAACAAGGTCGAAACCGACGACAACGCCGGCTACTGGGCCGCACTCGCGAAGACGAGCGCAACGGAAGCCGCGGTCGACATCGCCGAACAAGGCATGCAGTTCCACGGCGGGCGCTCCGTTCTCAACGAACGCCGGATCGCTCGCGTCTACCGCGATGCCCGCATTCCGGTGATCTACGAGGGCGCAAACGAGATTCAGCGTAACCTCATCTACCGGCAGGCTCCGTAACCGCGTAGCCGTCGTTCGTTCCCACGCGCGGCAAAAATAGCTGACTGACGGCCGGATTATACGTTATCCTCGAGCGCCAGCACCAGCGTGATCCGGCGTATCGGCCTTGCTGTTCGCGTAGGCATTGTACGCTGAGAGGATGGCGACGAGGAGCCCGGAGATCGCGGTCCCGGTCGCAAGTTCGTTGCTGCCCATCTCGATGACCGCTGGTGAGACGAGCGCCCAGAGGCCGAGCAGGGCCGCAAGCGACGCGATGCTGACGTTTGCCAGTCGGTCCTTCGAGAGCAAATAGAAGTTGTAACCCGCGAGCAAGAAGATCGCCGTCCCCACCAGGGTATCGTTCCAGTACGCCGCATCTGTCGCCTCGAAGAGGAACGGCGAGGCAACGAGATAGAGGCCGATCAGCGCGACAAGAGCGCTCAGCCACTGCATCGCGTCCGTATTCATCGTCTCACGGTTCCGACCGGTATTGGTGTTTGTCGTATCACTCATGTTCTCGAGCGCGGTAGTCGACGGGCGAGTAAAACGACGGTGCCTGCAATTGTCGCCACAGTAACAAAATCACCACGTTGCCGAATAGTCCGACTCGATGAAGGGTTTCTCAGCGAATTAGCCCGAGACGCAACTGGCGACAGATACGCGACCCCATATCAACAGCACGCGGTCGAAAGAATCAACCGTATTGACCCGAACACTACGTGCAAAGACGTGTCCGTCCGCCGAAGTGTCGGACGAAATCCGAAACCGAACTATGAGTCGTCCACGCGTTCTCTGTGTCAGTGGTAATCGAGCGACGCGAGCATCGCTTACCCTGGCGCTGACGGACGAACCCGTCAACGTCGTCTTCGCACAGCAAGCCGACGAAGCCGGCTCGAGACTCGAGCACGAATCAATCGATGCAATCGTTATCGACGCAGGGTCGATTGCGGATGTACCGCGGGTGATCGGCGCAGCCGAGGCCAAGACACCGAAACTGCCGACGTTCATCTATTGGGAGACTGCAGACGACACCGACGAGGAGTCGATGGCTGTCTTAAGCCAGGTCGTCGCTCGAAGCACCGACCAGCAGCGCTCGAATCGCCTCGCCGATACGATCACGGAGCAGTTGAACGACGGCATTGGAAACGAAGCGGTCGCCGGCCGCATCATCGCGAACGCTCGAGTCGATGCTGAAACGGACACAGACGCGGATGCAGCCGACACACAACCCGACCTCCCGCCGGATCTCGCCTGGATCGACGACGCGGTTCGGCGGGGACTGACCGATGCGACCTCGCCTGCAACCGTCGAGCGTGTGCTTCGTGAAGAGTTCGTCGCGAGTGACCGATTCATCTTCGCCTGGGTCGGCGAGTACGACCGCGGCGAACGCGAGATCGTGCCATGGCTCACAGATCCATCGGCGACAGACTGGCCGATACAGCGGACGTTTCCCATCGGCTCCGACGACGGCTCACGGACGCTCCTCGAGCGGGCATTGCAATCACGCAAGTTGCAGATAGTCGATCTATCGACGATCACAGAACCCGACACAGCGCTCGTGCCCTTCGCCGAATACGCACTCGAGCAAGACGTCGGAACGGTCGCTGCGATTCCACTCGGCAGCGAGGATGAACTCTACGGCGTCTTCGTCGTCTACGCACGCCGTGGGTTGTCGTCGGCTGACCAGCAGGTTATCCACTCGAGCGCGGACGTCGCCTCGCACGTCCTCGAGACGATTGCGACAAGCGGTCAACTCGCCCAACAGGAACGGGCCGTCCAGCGATACGAGCGACTCGTCGAAACAGCAGGCGACGGCATGTACGTCTTCGACGAGGACGGCAACTTCATGACGGTCAACGACGCCCTCGTCGAGATGACCGGCTACAGTCGTGAGGGACTGCTCGGCGAGCACGCAACCTTCCTGCTCGACGAAGCCGACGCCGAAGCCGGGACGGACGTCATCAAATCACTCCTCGAGGACGACCGTGGCACCGACACGCTCGAGGTCGTCCTCGAGACGAAATCGGGCGAGACGATCCCCTGTGAGATTCAGATCGCTGTACTGACACACAATGGGACGTTCCATGGCTCGGTCGGTGTCGTCCGCGACATCACCGAGCGAAAGCAACGCGAGCGCAAACTTCGCGAGCGAAACGAGCGCCTCGATGCCTTCGCACAGATCGTCAGCCACGACTTGCGAAACCCCCTCGGCGTGGCCCAGGGCTATCTCGACTTGATGGACCAGACCGATTCGGCCGACCACATTCCACAGATTCGCGACGGACTCGACCGAATGGAGTCGATCATCGATGACGTGCTCGCAATCGCCCGCGGCGGCGAGTGGGCAGCCGACACCGACCCTGTCGACCTCGAGGCCGTTGCAACCGATGCTTGGGAACACGTCGAGACACCGGCTGCGACACTGTCAGTAACAGCGTCGACAACCGTCGCGGCTGATCGCTCCCGGCTCTTGCGACTCCTCGAGAACTGTTTCCGAAACAGTGTCGAACACGGCAGTCCGGAGCGTGAGCAACAGGAACGTGCGAGCGCGAGTACGAGTGCTGAGGCAGTCCAAACAAACGGCGGCACGAGCACCAACGGTGGAGCCGACATCGACAGCGCCATCACGATTCAGGTTGGCACGCTCGAGAACGGTCGTGGCTTCTACGTTGCTGATGATGGCTGTGGGTTACCCGAGGAAATTCGCGACGAAATATTCGACCCGTCGGTGTCGACATCCTCATCAGGGTTAGGAATCGGACTGTGGGTCGTCAGAGAAGTCGCTACCGGACACGGCTGGTCGGTCACTGCGGGGGAAAGCGAGGCGGGTGGGGCCAGATTCGAGTTCGACACGACCGGTGACGAGCGACGACTGTGAAGCGTCGTCAGTTCTCTGTCTGTAGGTCCTGAAAAGCACCGACGAACTCATCGTGTGAGGACATCCCGGCGACCGTTTCGTCGACCTCTGACTCAAGTTTGGCAACGCGGGTACAGAGGTCTTGATAGTCGCTATGATCTTTGAGTTCGCGGGTGGCTTTTTCACTCTCGAGGAGTGCTTTTTTCGACACCAGCGCGTAGTAGTCCTGAATGGTGGATGCGTACGCAGAGCGCGTTGAAACATCCTCAACCATCTGGATCAGTTCATCTCTGGAGACCGGCTTGACGAGGTAGTCATCAAAGCCCATCTCAATAATATCGAAGTCGGGATCGACTGCCGTGACCATCACGACACGACAGTCGTATCCCTCTTTGCGGAGTTGTGCGAGCACCTCATCGCCCGAGAGTCCCGGCATCCGTCGGTCGAGGAGGACGACATCAACGTCGTCTGACATCGTTTCGAGGGCCGAATCGCCGTCATAGGCGGTATCGACGGTCCAGTCGCTCTGGAGCCATGCAGCGAACAGATCGGCGAGTCGGGATTCATCATCAACGACGAGAACGTGTCCCTCGTCACTCACTGGCTGACCCCTCCATACCCTTCGTCGATTACAGCCACGGGTCACCAATTGTCCCTCTGGTTCATAAACTTCGCGACCATATATAGGACAGGTTACATTATATTGGAGTTTTTCATGCAGCCTGTCACCGAGAAACAAGACGGTACGTCGGTCAATGCTTGTGATATACCCACACGACAGGAACTCTGAGTTTCGTTCGCTCGGTCGGTCGGACCGCTGTGAGACGGTCTTCTGTCAGTCATTCCCGGTACACCCGCGACCCGGTACGGGTGCGTCGGCAAATCGGGACAGCAATCCGTCTGAGTCGTGTTGTCCGGCAGTATTACTTGCCTTCGAACTCCGGTTCGCCGTCACCCATGAACGCCGTCATTCCCTCCATGAGGTCCTCTGTCCCCATGAGGTGTCCGAAGGCTGACGCCTCGTACTCGAGGCCGGCATCCGTGTCGTCGCGGCCGGCGAGCATCGCGCGCTTGGTGAACTTCTGGGCGATTGGTGGTCCTCCGGCGAGGTCGCTCGCGAGTTCGAGGGCCTCCTCGAGGAGGTTGTCGTTGTCGACGACGTCGTTGACGAAGCCGTAATCGGCCATCGTTGCGGCCTCGAAGCGGTCTGCAGTGAGGATGATCTCTTTTGCGCGGCCCTCGCCGACGATGTGCTTCAGGCGCTGGGTGCCGCCCCAACCGGGCAGCAAGCCGAGATCGAGTTCTGGCTGGCCGAACTCCGAGCGCTCGCTGGCAACGCGCAGGTCCGCACAGGTCGCAAGTTCCATCCCGCCGCCGAGACAGTAGCCGTCGATCCCAGCGACAACGGGCAAATCGCAGGCCTCGAGTTTGCCGAAGGTCTGTTGGCCCTCGCGTGAGAGTTCCTGGCCCTGTAATGGGTCTGCGCCGCTTGCCATGCTCTGGACGTCAGCGCCAGCCGAGAACGCGCGGTCGCCCTCGCCCGTAATCAGGATCGAGCGGACCTCGTCGTCGTCCTCGAGGAGGTCAATCGCCTCGGATAACTCGGCGAGTAGTTCGTTGCTGATCGTGTTCATCCGGTGTGGGCGGTCGATCACGATGTGACCGACCATGTCGCCGGGGTACTCGACGCGGATTGCTTCGAACTCGAGGCCGTCGTCGCTCTCGTCAGAGACGTAAAAGCCGCCTTCGTCGGCACGTTCGGCGAGGTACTCATCGGGGTTGTAGCGCTCGTGACCCGTCTCTTCGTAGGCCTCCTCGAGTGTCTCCTGGAGGTTCTCGAGACCGTACTCGTCGACGAGTTTCACGGGGCCATCTGGGAAGCCGGCACCAAGTTGGACGGCTTCGTCGATGGATTTCGGTGGCGCAACGTCGCCGCCGACGAGTTTGGCAACCTCGTTGGCCATCGCCGCGAGCAGACGCTTTTCGACGAGTTCAGACTGCTCGTCGGTCGGAATGTCGACGCCGCCGTTGTCGTAGTCATAGAAGCCTTTGCCGGTCTTTTTGCCAAGTTCCTCGCTCTCGACTTTCGACTCGAACAGCGGGCTCGGCTCGTAGGCCTCGCCGAGGACCTCGTGCATGTACTCGAGGACGTGGTAGCCCACGTCGATGCCGGTGAGGTCTGCGAGTTCGAAACTGCCCATCGGCAGGCCCATGCCGTACTTCGTCGTGGAGTCGACCTCGGCGATGGTGGCGTCGTCCTCGCTGACGAGCCAGCAGGCCTCGTTCATCAGCGGCACCAGAATCCGGTTGACGATGAATCCCGGCTCGTCTTTGTGGACGCGCACGGGCGACTTGTCGAACGCCTCGGCCAGTTGCTCGATTGCCTCGAGTGTGTCCTCGGCCGTCTCCGCGCCCGAAATCACTTCGACGAGATCCATCCGAACTGGCGGGTTGAAAAAGTGCATCCCACAGAACTGCTCTGGACGTTCCGTGACGCCAGCGAGTTCCGTAATCGACAGACTCGAGGTGTTCGTCGCGAACAGTGCACGGTCGGGCGCATACTCCTCGACCTCCCCGTAGACGTCTTTCTTGATGTCCATCTGCTCGGGGACGGCCTCGATGATGACGTCGGCGTCGCCGACGGCTTCTTCCATCTCGACCACCGGCGTCACGCGCGCTAAGGCAGCGTCGGCTTCGTCTTCCGAGAGGCGGTCTTTCTCGGCGAGTTTGCCGAGTGACCACTCGATTTGTTCGTAGCCATTCTGGACGAACTCCTCTTTGATGTCACGCATCGCCACATCGTAGCCAGCAATCGCGGCAACTTCCGCGATTCCGTGGCCCATATTTCCGGCACCGAGAACTGCGACGGTGTTGATATCTTCGACGTCCATACGTTGTAATGCGATGGGGAGCCGTTTGAACGTTTCCCCATTCCCTTGGAAAAACTATGTTTAGGTTTATGTCTGGTTACAAAGGTCTTTATCAATAGCCATAGTTAGGGACCCACATGGACTTTGGCCTGTCTGACGAACAAGAGCAGATCCGCGACGAAATTCAGCGATTCGCGGAGAACGAGATCGTTCCCGTCGCCGCCGAGTACGACGAGGAAGAGAAGTACCCACACGAGATCATCGACAAGGCAGCCGAGATGGGCCTGACCGGCGCGTACATCCCACTCGAGTACGGCGGTGCTGGCTACTCCATCCTCGATACAGCGATCATCACCGAGGAACTGTTCGCGTACGACCCCGGCATTGCGCTCTCGATTGTCTCGACCTCCTTCGGCTGTGAGGCGATCATGAACTTCGGGACTGAAGACCAGAAAGAGCGCTTCTTAGAACCCGTTGCAATGGGCGAGAAGATTTCGGGCGCAGCGATCTCTGAGCCGGACACCGGCTCGGACGTCTCCTCCGTTTCCACGCGGGCGGAGAAAGACGGTGACGAGTGGGTAATCAACGGCAACAAAATGTGGATCACGAACGGCACCGTCGGGGACTTCTTCGTCGTCCTCTGTGAGACCAACCCCGACGCCGAGGGCCGGTACAACGGTTTCAGCCAGATCGTCGTCGAATCCGACCGCGATGGCTTCAGCGCCGAGAAGATCACCGGCAAACTGGGCATCCGCGCTTCCGACACCGCCGAACTCGTCTTCGACGACGTTCGCGTCCCCGAGGAGAACCTCATCGGCACCAAAGACGCCGCATTCATGCAACAGATGCAGTTCTTCGACGAAACCCGAACCGCCGTCGCCGCACAGGGCGTCGGCATCGCGAAAGGCGCGCTTCGGGCCGCCCTCGAGTATGCACAGGACCGCGAACAGTTTGGCAAGTCGATCTCGGAGTTTCAGGCGATCCAGCACAAACTCGCCGAGATGGCAACCGACACCGAGGCCGCCCGCAATCTCACCTACAAAGCAGCCTGGAACGTCGATCAGGGCGGCGACGTGACGAAACTCGCCTCGATGGCCAAAGAGCAAGCCTCTCGCGTCGCCGTCGAAGTCGCCGACGAAGCGGTCCAGATCCACGGCGGCGCTGGCTACGTCAACGACTTCCCTGTCGAGCGCTTCTACCGCGACGCCAAGATCACCCAGATCTACGAGGGCACGACCGAAATCCAGAAGAACATTATCGCTCGAGAGATGCTCGGAAAGGGCTTCTAAGGAGAAATCGAGGCCTCACTTGGAGGTCTACGCCGAACCATCACGGCGCTTGCCGAATGAGGCGAGGGGGCAAACAGGTATCGAGTGGGAGAGAGCGTAGTCACTGACACGCAGTGTATACGTGACCGCCAGTCGAGTCGGCGAGCAGTGTGTAACGTTGCAGTTGGTACTATACGTACTTCCAACTACTCACGGTATTTTATACGCTCAGTGGGTAATTCGACCAATCTAACCGTTTGCTGAGCAAGAAAGCTTATACCGGCCGGTTCTACTTTTGCAATTATGGCACGCGACAATCCGGTCCAACGTCGGAGCCAAACAGCATCAACAGACGACTCACACCTGCCGAATCTCGTGACCATCGTTGGTCGCGGCGTTCCCTCGAACTTCGAGATCGCCGTCGACGGTGAAATCGAGATGCTCACAGACGACCCCGTGGCGGAAGCGACGGTCGTCTCCGAGAACGTTGCCGAAGGGGCAATCGACGTCGGTGTGCAGCGATTCAGATTCTCAGGTGACATGGCGAACGTCCACCTCGTCGACTGGAACGGTGTTCCAGCGCCAGAATCTGCGAGCACGCCGAACGTCCACGTCGATTACAACGTCTCCGGCCGATAACGACGACGCCGGGTAGGGGTTTTGCAGTCTCACATGTACTTGAGTGCAAACAGTGTCGATATTTTTGTCCAGTAACTAGTACATTCGTGGAAAGGCATAAGCGGCGGCATCACTATTGTCCTGAAATCAAGAGGCAGCTCACCGCTCCGAACACCTTCGATATCGAAGGTCATCGAAATCTATTTGTCAATATGGAGATTTGGTATGGATAGTTTTATTCGAGACGGTTTGGAAGTGTGGAGTATGGAGAGTGGTGGCGATAGTGTCGGTGGGGCAGTCAGAAAACCACCGAGTCGGGCAGTAATCGAAGCGGTCGCGGCTGCAGAAGACATCCCCACAACTGACTTGCGGCCGCCGGAGTATGAACCCTTGCACACGGCAATTGATCCGGAGTCACTCGATACTTTGTTCAGTCAACAGGCAGATGGAACGCCACGAATCGGCGGTTCTGTCTCCTTTCAATACTGTGGCTATCACGTCGTCGTCATGGCCGATGGACGTGTTGTTCTCGATCCGGACGACCACGAGTGATACTGCTGGACAACACGAGTGACAGCTATTCGACTATCGAAACTCGTCACTGACTGTTGTCCGGTAAATCGAACGCCTTACCCGCGATGCGTTGCAATCGGCCAGTATGACCGCCGTAGTCGAAGCGACGGACGTAGCGAAGACCTACGGCGAGACAGTGGCGCTATCGTCGGCGTCACTGTCCGTCGAAGCCGGCGAGGTCTACGCGCTCATCGGGCCAAACGGAGCCGGAAAAACGACGCTCGTTCGTGCATTGACAGGAACGACCGTTCCTGACTCGGGGTCCGTGCGAGTCCTCGAGGGAGAGCCAACTGCAATCGACCGGGACCGACTCGGAGTGTTACCACAGGACTTCTCACCGCCGGATCGGCTCACAGCTCGAGAACTGCTGACCTACTACGCCGGCCTCTATGACGACCCGCGTGATCCGGACGACGTGCTGGCCGACGTTGGACTCGTCGATGCCAGTAATACGTGGTACGAGAACCTCTCCGGTGGCCAGCAACGACGCGCCTGCGTGGGTGCGACGCTGGTCAACGACCCGGATGTGCTCGTTCTCGACGAACCGACGACGGGGATCGACCCCGCTGGCCGGCGAACGATTTGGCGACTCATCGAAGCCCTCACCGAACGCGGAACGACCGTCCTGCTGACGACCCACGACATGGCCGAAGCCGAGCGACTGGCAGACCGTGTTGGCCTCCTCGCGGATGGCGCGCTCATCGCACAGGGAACTCCTGCCGCGCTCGTCGCTGACCACGCCGGCTCGAGTCGGCTTGCCATCGAAACCGATGCTGACCCACAGGCCTTCGAGGACCTCGCGTATCCGGTTGTCGCCTCAGGCGAGTCCGACTCGAAGCCACATCGACGTCGCCAGCCAGACACCATCGTCGTCCAAGACATCGAGCCTGCCGATATCGGCGTTGTCGTCGACTATCTCGAGGGGAACGACCTCGAGTACTCCGGCCTGACGTGGGCCGAACCCGACCTCGAGGACGTCTATCTCGCACTCGCAGATTCGACCGAGCGCGAGCGGACGACGAAAATGGGGACGGAAACGGATGCCGACGCTGAGGACGCCCCACAAACGGGTGAGACGGCATGAGCCGACTCTCACGCATCCGATCCGAAACGGGTGCCGGCTGGCGGTCGTTCATCCGCCGCCGAACGGCAGTCTTCTTTACGTTCTTTTTCCCGGTGATCCTGATCGTCATCTTCGGTGCGCTCGTCCGAACGGACCCGGGCGACGGTGGCCTGTTCGCAGAACCCGCCGCATACTACGTGCCGGGCTATCTCGCCGTCGTCGTCCTCTTTACGCCCTTCTCGAGGATGGGGAGCGAGGTCGCACGCCACCGTGAAGGGAGTCGCTTCGAGAAACTCGCGACGACACCGCTGTCGCGACCGGAGTGGCTGTTCGCCCAGACCGTCGTCAACGCCGTTATCATCGCTATCGCGAGTCTGTTGATCCTCGCGCTCGTGGTTCTGCTGACGGGCGCAAACATCACCTATTCGCCGCTTTTGATCCCCTACGTCCTCGTCGGCGTCGTCGCCTTCTGTGGTATCGGTGCCATGCTCGGCAGTTACACCGACTCTCAAGATGGCGCGATCACCGCCAGTAACGCAATCGGTCTCCCGCTGCTCTTTCTCTCCGAGACGTTCATCTCGCTCGAGCAACTGCCCGGCTGGTTCGAGCCATTTGTGAATCTCTCGCCGCTGACGTACTTTTCGCGCGGCGTCCGTGCGGCGACAGCCCCAGAGACCACCGAGACGGCCGCGGTTGCTGGACTCGACCCGGCGATTGCGAACCTGGGGGTTTTATTCGCAATCGCCGTCGTCACGTTCGCACTCGGTGCGCGCTCGATCCCGCAGACGGATTGAGACGGACTGCTGTCACTGTCGCCGCACTCGGAAGTGCAGCGGTACTGACTGCACGAGACCATATGAGGAGGTTACGCGTTGTTCGTGGTTTTCGGCATGACCGCAGTGTCAGTTGCTGGCACCGTAAACGAGAACATCGAGCCCTCACCGGGTTCGGAGTCGACCCAGATGTCGCCGCCGTGGCGCTCGACGATCCGTTCACACAGCGCCAGTCCGATGCCGCTTCCAGACCCCTCGTCGTCAGTATGCAGGCGCTGGAAAACACCGAAGACCCGCTCTGCCTCCGCTGGGTCGATGCCAATGCCCTCGTCGCTGACATCGATCTGCCACCAGTTCCGGCTGGCCCGCTCGCTCGAGATGTCGATCTCCGGTGGCTCGTCGCCAGCGTATGTAATCGCGTTCGAGAGCAGATTCTGGAGCACCTGACGTAACTGGTTCCCGTCGCCATACACCGTCGGCAACGAGTCGGCTGTGATCGTCGCGTCGTGTTCATCGATCTGAACGCGCAGGTCATGGGTGACGTCCGCGAGCACATCGTCCAGATCGACCGGTTCGAACGGCTCTCCCTGCGTTTCGACCCGTGAGAACGCAAGCAAGCCATCGATCATTTCGCGCATTCGCTCGGCACCGTCGACAGCGAAGTCGATGAACTCCTGTCCGTCCTCGTCTAACTCGTCACCGTAGCGACTCTCGATTAACTGCAAATAGCTCGTGACCATCCGCAAGGGTTCCTGTAAATCGTGACTGGCGGCATACGCGAACTGCTCGAGTCGTTCGTTCGATTCCTCGAGTTGGTGCTGGGACTCCTTCCGTTCGGTGATGTCGCGAAAGTACACCGACACGCCGGTTTCGGAGGGATACACCGTCACTTCGAACCAGGCGTCGACGGGATCGTAGTAGTGTTCGTAACTGCGCTGTTCGCCGGTCTCGAGTGCCTCCTCGAAGCTCTCTTGAACGATCTCGTCTTCGGTTGCTTCGGGAAACCGATCCCAGAGTGTCTCACCGAGCAGTTCGGATTCGGGCCGCTGGAGGAGTTCCTCGGCACGTTCGTTGACGTGTGTATACCGCAGGTCCGTATCGAACGCACAGATCGCATCATCGACTCGGCCTAGAATCTCCTCGAGTTTGCTCTCGAGGCGTCGTCGTTCGGTGATTTCCCGTAACGCGTAGACTGCTCCATCGAACTCGCCGTCGTGGATGACTGGACCGCAGTGAGCCGAGAGCCAGACCCGGTCTCTGTCTGGATGGTCGATGCCAACGATTTCGTCGTACACCGGCTCACCGGTGTCTCTCACCGTTGCGAACGGAAGCTCGTCTGCTGCAAGTGGAACGCCGTGTTCGTCGATCAGATCCCACCGCTCGTCATCGTGAGCGTACGTCTGCAGTTCCGGATTCGACCGACCAAGTAACTCCTCGGCGCGTTGGTTTGCAAACACGTTCATCCCGTCAGCGTCGATCAGTGTGATGCCAATAGGGCACGTCTCGAGAATCGTTTGTCTGACCGCCGCCTCCTCGTCACGTTGCCGTGTCGTCTGTTCGCGTTTGATCGTCGATGCAAGGGTGTTCGCGACGGTCTGGAGAAATGTCCCTGCCGTCCGTCCAACCGAGTCACTCGTCGATGAATGGGCACTGAGAACACCCCACGGATCGGGTTCCGGTCCGATCCTGACGGTGATACCGGTGTCCATCTCGTCCGCGAAAAACGGATCGAGTGCCTGAAACTGGGAATCGCTCCGAAGATCTTCAACCAAGACAGGCTCCGCAGCCTCGAGTGCGTAGCCAGCCTGTGTCTCCTCGTCGACTGGGGAAGTCGTCTTGCCGACTGCGTCTTCCGCACCATCGCTGGCAGTTGCTCGAAGAACAATCCTGCCATCGTCGGCGTTCTCACCACAGTCTGGCTGGTACTCGAGGACGCTACACCGATCTACTGGCAATGTCTCGAGGACCGTCTCCGCTGCATCCTCTAAAAGCGTCTCGAGATCGCTCGTCTCGAGTGCCTGGGACCCCAGATCGGCGAGAACCTGTTGCTGGTGAGCGTGGTACTCGAGTTCGTCGTTTGATCGGTTGTCCGACGGCCCCATCTCGGCCATATTACTCGTTTGCGGACTGTAAATGCCATCCCTCGAGTGTTGACAGATCACCGCGCGCGTCTCGTCTCAAGATGGATGTCTCGAGTAAAAACGGCCTCGAGACGCTGAGCCTACGGAAGCCCGACGACCATCGCAAACTCGTAGTCGTAGATGTGATTGAGCATGAGATACGTGACGATGCCAAGGACGAGGCTCAGAATCCACGAGCCAGCCGCAATTCGACCGACTCGAGCGTGGGCAGTCTCGCGGAGTTCTGCGGGTGTATGAGTCAGTCCAAGGATCAGCGCATAGAGGACGACCGGAACAGCGACGATTGAGAGGATAATGTGGATCGCCAACATGAGCAGGTAGGCGTTGCGGACGAGTGCGCCACCGACGAACTCTTTCGTGCCGCCGCCACCGACACGGATCAGGTAGACGACCAGAAAGAGCAAAATGGTCGCGAAGCCGCTAAGCATCGCAGCGCGATGTTTGCCTGTTTCGCCGTTGCGGATCCAGTACCAGCCAGCGAGTAGCAGTACAGTGGTCACCGCATTGATCACCGCAATCGCGTGTGTGAGGATGTTCACCTGCTCGTTCGTTAGCTCTGGATAGAGCGGAATATCGAGGACGAACGTGCCGATGACGAGCGTATAGCCGACAACTGTCAGCAGTAGTGTGAAACCAATTGGTCGCTCCCGAAGCCGCCGTCTCGCGTTCACAGTTGCCATTATCGAGGATTTGTAGCGATGGCGTATTTGTCTTCTTGTTCCGTGACTGAACGCAGCCGAACAGATTCGCTCCCGGCCTGTGCCTGCTCACTATGGCCCGCGCTCTCGCAGGCTCAACCATTACTGACGTCTTCAGTGTAGCCACGCTCGAATGACACAACTCGGATACACCCTCTCGAGTGAGGAGCACACGCCGATGGAACTGGTCGAGATTGCTACGCGCGCCGAAGCAGCTGGCTTCGACTTTCTCTCGATTTCGGATCACTTCCATCCGTGGGTTTCAGCACAGGGCGAATCGCCGTTCGTCTGGTCGACGCTCGGTGCTATCGCCGAAGCAACCGACGAAATTGACGTCGGCGTCGGCGTCACCTGCCCCACAATTCGAATCCACCCGGTCAACGTCGCCCACGCGGTTGCGACGGTTGACGAAATGCTCGGCGACCGATTCACCTTCGGCATCGGCACCGGCGAAAATCTCAACGAGCACGTCACCGGCGAACGCTGGCCCGAACACGACGTCCGCCTCGAGATGTTAGACGAATCGCTCGAGGTCATGCGAAAACTGTGGACTGGCAAAACTGTCAGCCATCACGGCGAGCACTACACCCTCGAGAACGCGCGACTCTACACCTGTCCCGACGAGCAGCCGACGGTAATCGGGAGCGCGTTCGGCCCCAAAACGGCCGAGTGGGTTGCCGAGGAAACTGATGGCCTCTGGTGTTCCGGCCCGAAAGAATCACCCGTCGAGGCCTACGAAGACGCCGGCGGCGACGGGCCGGCGTATACGCAACTACATGGGTGCTACGCCGAAACCGAAGCGGAAGCCGTCGACACCGTGTACGAATACTGGCCCAACGGCTCGATTCCGGGCGAACTCACCCAGGAACTGCCGACGCCAGTACACTTCGATCAGGCCGCCCAGATGGTCGACAAAGACGATATCGACGAATCCGCGACGATTACCAGCCCCGACCCCCAAGCCCACATCGACAGCTTCGAGCAGGCCATCGACGCGGGCTACGACCACGTCTACTTCCACCAGATCGGGCCGGAACAGGGACCCGCACTCGAGTTCTACGAGGAGGACGTGTTGCCGTCGCTCCGGTAACGGTCAGTCATGGGGCTAGAGCGGCACTTCGGTCGTCGATAACGACGCGGCCTCGATCTCGACAGTTGTCTCGGAGACTGTCGTCACCGTGCCCGTAACTCCACCGAAGCGATTGCCACGAGGCAAACCCATACCCGCCACCAGCCCCAGTAGCTACGCATGAACCATCGACGACTCGGTTCGACCGATCACGACGTCTCGGAAGTCGGCCTCGGCACCTGGAACATCGGCGGCAGCTGGGGCGATGTCGACGATGAAACCGGCCGCGAGGTCGTCCGCGCCGCCCTCGAGGCGGACATCGACTTCATCGACACGGCGGACGTCTACGGCGACGGCCGCAGTGAGAAACACATCGGTCACGTCCTCGAGGACGAAGACGCCTACGACGACGTGTTCGTCGCGACCAAAGCGGGGCGACGACTCGACCCGCACGAGGCGGACCGCTACACGCACGAGAATCTCGAGTGGTTCGTCGACCGGAGCCGCGACTACCTCGGAATGGAGACGCTCGATCTCCTGCAACTGCACTGTCCGCCGACCGAGGCGTACTACCAGCCAGAGACGTTTGAGGCGCTCGAGCAACTCAAAGCCGATGGGAAACTCGCCCACGCGGGCGTCAGCGTCGAGAAGGTCGAGGAGGCGCTGAAAGCCATCGAGTACGACGTCGTCGAGACGATCCAGATCATCTTCAACCCGTTCCGACAGCGTCCGAACGAACTGTTCTTCGAACAGGCGAAGAAAAACGATGTCGGCGTTATCGTCCGCGTTCCATACGCCTCAGGGCTTCTGACGGGCGCACTCGAGCGCGACCAGGAGTTCGCCGAGGACGACCACCGCAACTTCAACCGCGAGGGCGAGGCCTTCGACGTGGGCGAGACGTTCGCGGGCGTCCCCTACGAAACCGGCCACGACGCCGTCGATGCACTCGAGGACCACGTCCCCGAGGACCTGACCACGGCCGAGTTCACACTGCGCTGGATTTTGGACCACGAGGCGGTCTCGACCGTCATTCCGGGGACGACCTCGCCGGAGCACGTCCGCTCGAACGCCGCGGTGTCGGACCTCGAGTCGCTCTCGAATCAGGCCCATGGCGCGACGCAGGACGTCTACGAAGCGTCCGTCGCAGAGCACGTCCACCACCGCTGGTAGCTCTCTGTCAGGCGACTCGAGCTTTTTTGGCGATCAGATGTTTCGATGGCTGTGGCCGCCTGCAGGCGATCCTACCCCTCCCACTCGAATTGTTCCGGGTCACGCGTCGCAAGCGCTGTCCGAACGGCGGCGACGTTTTCGGGCACGTCGTGGACACGGACGATATCGACGCCGCGATCCGCCGCCAGCGCACTCGCCGCGACAGTTGCCTCGAGACAGTCGCCGGCCTCGCCGCCGACGTGTGCGAACATCGATTTGTGGGAGTGACCAAAGAGGATGGGACAGCCGAGCGCGCGAAACTCGGCGAGGCGGTCGAGCATCTCGAAGCTCTCGCGGGCCGTTTTCCCGAAGCCGATTCCGGGGTCGATAACGATGTTTGCACGGTCGACGCCCGCTTTCTCGGCGAGCAACACGCGCTCTGAGAGCTGATCGATGACGTCCTCGACGACGTCGTCGTAGGTCACGTCCTGGTCCGGCACGACGGGCGCGTTGATGCTGTGCATGACGATCAGGCCCGCGTCGTACTCGGCCGCGACGAAGCGCATCTCGGGGTCCTCGAGCCCCGAAACGTCGTTGATGATGTCCGCGCCGGCCTTGAGTGCGGCCTCGGCGACAACGGCCTTGCGCGTGTCAATCGAGATGTGGGCCTCGAGGTCGCGAATGCGTTCGATAACGGGGACGACGCGGTCGATTTCTGCTTGCGTCGAGACGGGTTCTGCACCGGGGCGCGTGGATTCGCCACCGACGTCGATCACGTCGACGCCGGCCTCGACCATCGCCTCGGCCTGAGAGACGGCATCCTCGAGCGCGTCGTACTCGCCGCCGTCGTGGAAACTGTCCGGCGTGACGTTCAGAATACCCATGACGGCAGTACGGTCGTGCCACGGGTACTGTGGATTGCTCTCCGGGGCCCCGACGGTGGGGTCGCGTTCCTCGAGTCCGATGGTCTCGCGAAGGTGGCGGGTGACCGCCGCGAGGCCGTCGCCCGTCGACTCGCTCTCGAGGGTGTCGATCAGTCCTTCGAACTGCGCGAGCGTGCCCATCAGCACGGCCTCGACGCGCTCGCCGGCGTCCCGGTGGCCGGAAATCGCACACTCGCCGCCGAGACGCAGCAGTTCCTCTTGCAGGCGGTCGGCCTGGCCGGGCTGGACCGTCGTCTTCACGACGCGGTGGACCGCCTCGTCCTCGAGTCGCCGGACGGTTTCTGGCGTCACGTCTGCGTTCTCGAGCGTTTTTCGGGCGTCTGTGCGGTCACGAACCCGCTTTGGCACGTCCGCGCGAGTCCAGCGCGAACGGGCTTCGGCGACCGCAAACAGTGAGCCGGTGACGAGCACGCAGTCGTTCGGGTCAGCATCTACAAGTGCCGTCTCGAGGGCGTCGGTGACGGCGGATTCGGTTCGAACGTCCGGGACGCCAGCGTCTTCGAATACGTCGGCGAGAACGGCCGGGTCCTCCGCCCGCTCGAGCGACGGTTCGGCTGCGACGACGCTGTCGGGCGTCGGCAGGGCATCGGCCATTTCCCGGTGGTCCTTGTCGTGCATCGCGCCGAAAACGAGCGTCAGATCGTCGTATGCGTACTGCTCGAGCGTCGCCGCGAGTTGCTCGCACGCACCAGGGTTGTGCGCGCCGTCGAGGACGACCAGCGGGTCGGTCCCCATCACTTCGAACCGCCCGGGCCAGTGGGCGTTTCGCACGCCGCGAGCGATGTCCGCGCTCGAGACGGCCGTGACCTGCCGAGCGAGCGTCGCGGCGATGCCGGCGTTTTCGGCCTGGTGCTCGCCGGGGAGTGGGACCCGCGTCTGGAGGTCCCAGTCGTCGGCCGTAATCGAGACGCCCGCTTCGGTGTGGTTCGTCAGGCCGTCGTAGGCGACCCGAACGTCAGGCCGTGCGCGTCTTGTGCCCGATTCTGAGCCATCGACGCCACCGACCGTCACCACCTCGCCGGCCACGTCGCGAATCGCCTCGAGCGCAGCGCCCGTGACGCCGGTGACCAGCGGCGCGTCGGCGGGGGCGACGTGGGCCTTGTCGCGGGCGATTTCTTCGACCGTGTCGCCCAGGATACCGGTGTGTTCTAAGGTAACGCTCGTCACTGCACTCGCAATCGGGTCGACGACGCTCGTCGCGTCGAGTTTTCCGCCGATACCGACCTCGAGGACGGCCACGTCGACGTCTTCGTTCCCGAAGTGCCACAGCGCCATGGCCGTCATCGCCTCGAAGAAGGTCGGCGACTCGCCGTCGGCGGCCCGTTTCGTTACATACTCCTGAATGTCTGCGACGTACGCACAGACCGCTGACCTCGGGATCTTGCGTCCATCAACCCGAACCCGCTCGCGCAGGTCCTCAAGATGCGGCGAGGTGTACAGTCCCACCGAGAGCCCCGCCTCGCGAAGCGTTCGTTCGAGCATCCGTGCCGTGCTTCCCTTCCCGTTCGAGCCGGCAATCTGCACGAAATCAACGCCGTCGTGGGGGTCCTCGAGGTGGGACAGGAGTCGTTCGGTCGACTCCGTTCCCGGTTTCGGGCCGAATCGCCGCAGCCCGAAAAGCGTGTCCGCCGCCTCGTGATACTCCATATCCGAACCACAGAGTCAGCCCGCTTTAGGGTGTCGGACTCGGGGCTGCCCCCGTCTCCGGCGGCGTCGCCTCACGCAGCGTTGTGGTTCGTAAACCGGCCGCCGTCCCAGCCTCGCAGCCGCGACCGGAGCACAGCCTCGAGCGCCCACGCGAGTGCGAGGACGAGCGCGTAGGGGCCGAACAGCAAAATGTGGACGTGGCTGTCGGTCGTGACGAACACCTCGTAGACCAGCAGATACGGGACGGGCGCGAACAGCACAGTTGGGAGGAGCAGTCCTCGAGCGAGCAACGCCGCGAGGGGGACTGCGGCGACGGCGGTCGCGAGAACGGCGATGGCCAGCGCCGTCGCGAGGCGTGGCAGACCGGACCGAATCGCCAGCAACATCGTCGCGACGCCGACCAGCGCACCGAAGCCGACGACGGCGCGACCGAGGTCCGCCCGCGACAGCGGCAGCTCGGGAAGGTTTCGGAGAGATCGCTCGCCGAGGCCGTATCCGCGTCGAATGCCGAACTCGAGGACGCCGGCGAACAACGCGAGCGCGAGCCAGACGTACCACGTGTTGGCGTAGCTGGCGACGTGGGTCGGGCCGTCGACGATGACGTACCCCTCGAATTCACTCCACTCGGGCATCGGCGTCGTCAGTTCGTAGTACGCGGTGCCGGCGAGTGCCGCGAGCCAGCCGAGTGCGGGTGTGAGCAACCGTGTGTACGCCGAAGCGAAGGCCGCAATCGCGCCGACTGCGAACAGCGCCACCGCGAGGACGGCGACGTCGCCGGTCGACTCGAGGATGGGATACGCTGCGCGGATGTAGAGGCCGAACACGATGGCGAGGTTTACGAGACCGCCAACGGCGGCGAGCGCGAGCGTCGTCGCGGTGGGCCGGGACCAGTGCATAGCAGAGATGACAGCACACAACTATTTATGCATATCTCCGAAGAATGGAAACAGAATTGGGTGTAAGCGATCCTACTCAGGCGATGCTTCCGCCGACCGCCTCGAGGCGTCCTCGCCGTGTTCCTGCGTGACCTCGAGGAAGGCATCCTCGAGACTGCGGGCTTCGCCGGTCTCGGCGCGGGATTTGAGGGTTTCGGGGTCGCCCTGTGCGACGAGTTCGCCGCCGTGGAGGACGCCGATTTCGTCGGCCAGTTCGTCGACCACGGGGAGGATGTGCGTCGAGAGGAAGATGGTCATCTCCCGGTCGGCCAGATCGGCGATTGTCTCGCGCATCGTCCGCGCCGCACGCGGGTCCAGCCCGCTCGTGGGCTCGTCAAGGAAGGCAACGGCCGGTTCGTGCAACACCGCCTGAATCACGCCGACTTTCTGACGCATCCCCTTCGAATAGTCGCCAATACGCTTGTCCGCATCCTCGAGCAGGCCGAATCGCTCGAGCAACGATTCGATGCGCTCGCTTGCATCCTCGGCCGGCAGATCGCGCAGTCCGGCGACGTACTCGAGTTGCTCGCGCCCGGAGAGTTCGTCGTAGATCGGCGGTTCTTCGGGCAGGTAGCCGATGTGGGGCGTGACGGCCTCGCGGTCGGTGATCGGGTGGCCGGCGACGCGGGCCGTCCCTGACGTCGGCTGGGTGAGCGTCGTCAGCATCCGCATCGTCGTCGTCTTTCCCGCGCCGTTCGGGCCGAGAAAGCCGTAGACGGTTCCCCGGTCGACCTCGAGCGTGAGTCCGGAGACGGCAGTCGTCTCGCCGTAGCGTTTCGTGAGGTCGGCAGTTTCGATAACGGCTGTCCCAGTGCCAGACGACCCTGGCGAAGATGGAGGCGAAGACGGAGACGGAACCATACCCTCCGTTGCGCTCGCATCCAGTTAAATCCATGACACCGGTGTCAGGCTCGGATGCAACCCTCGAGCACACGCCAGCAGACGACTCGCAGGTTCTGTGCGTGACAACGGTCCAAACGGTTTACGTAGCAGGCGGCCTGATATCAGGTATGAAAACGCCGGGAGAGAACGCTGTGTGTGGCGGTGAGATGCAGTGACGAACGCCGCTCTCAGCATCGCCGGGATGGAGTGTCGGCGGACGATTCGCGCGGTTACCGGCGACCGGACGAAGATTCTCGTCATGGCGGCCATCGGGGTTTTCGCGTTCGGCCCGTTGACGGCCGTGGCGCTGCTCTTGCTGCCTGAACTCGGTGAGCAGGTCGCAGCGGGAGCTGTCGATCCGGAGATGGCGTCGATGATCCTCGAGATCGTCCCCGGTATCGTCGCCGTCGCGTGGCTCTTCGTGGTGCTGATGGGGGCGATTCGGACCGTGACGACGGCCGCCAAGATAGACAAGCCCGCCTGCCTGCTCGTCTCGACGCGACTGCGCAACGTCGTCGTCGGCGTCGTCGGCGCGGAAATCCTCCTCTTTTCGCTGTGGGTCGTCCCGCCCGCGCTGGTCCTCGCGGGTGCGTTTGCCTCCGGAGCCGGGACGATTCTGCCCGTTCTCATCGCTCCACTGGTCGTCGCCCTCGTGCTGGTGACCGCGATCCCGGTTGGGTTCGTCATCGGCGTCTGCTTCCGTCACCTGATCACCGTCTACGAACCGATTGCGCGCTATCGCACCCCGCTGCTTGCCCTGCTCGCGCTCGCGTACTTCGGCTCGATTGCAACCGGCTGGTTCAACGAGATCACCGCCGTCCTCTTCGACCTCCTCGGTGATGGCCCACTCGGCTGGCCCGGCCATCTATTGTTGTTCGCGGTTCCGGGCGTTGCTCCCTCGAGCACGGCCGCAATTGGTGCGGTCGTCGCGGCGGTGGTCGTCGCGCCACTGGCCCTCGTGGTCGGCGAAGCCGTCGCTCGCATCCACTGGTACGCGGATCCGGCTCGAACGGGTGACGAGACCGTCTCGGACGCCGACTCGTCGAATCGACTCTCGAGCCTCCTCGCACACGGTCTCTCCCAGCCGACGCGGACCGTCGCGGTGACGGCGATTCGCCGGACGAAACGCGCGCCGATTCGCCTGGCCTACGCCGCCTACCCGCTCTTTGGGACGTTATTTTTCGCCCAGGAGATCATCCAGACCGGCACCGTCCCGACGTATCTCGCCGTCGCGCTCTGTCTGTACGTCGTCTGGGGTGCGGGCGTCCTGTTCACGCTCAACCCGCTCGGGGACCTCGGACAGGCGCTCCCCGCCGTCCTCACGTCGACGCTCTCCGGCACGGACGCGATCAGAGGCCGAATGATCGCCGGTTCGCTCGTCGGCGTCCCGCTCGCCGTCGTCGTCGCACTCGTGATGGGACTGAGTAGCCCGCTCTCGCTCGAGGCGACGGGCGCGCTCGTCGTCGGGACGGCCGTCGGGGCGGTCGTCACGCCGGGGCTCGCGGCCGGCATCGGCTCCGTATTCCCTCGATTCGGGAGCGTCAAGGTGACGAACAACAGCGAGGCGGTCATGCCGAGCAAGATGGCGTTTCTCGTCTACACGGTCGCGATCATGCTGCCCGCGGGCGCGGCGGTCGTCCTTTACACCGACTCGGCGGCGTTTATCGCTGAGATCGCCACGATGACGGCAACCGTCGTCCCGCAGGTCGAGGCGACGTTCGAGGCGAGCACCGTCACGACGCTCTCGTGGACGATTCTCGTCATCGGAGTGATCGCGCCGCCGGTCGCCTACCGCTACGCCGTCGAGCGCTTCGACTGGTACCGACTCGAGTGAGATTCACGGTTTCGTACCCCCTGCGACTCGCCGCTTCCCGATTCGTTTTACCCGTTGCTCGCCAACGTCCGGGCGACTATGGAGTATACCACGCTCGGCAACACGGGGACGACGGTCTCGAAACTCTGTTTCGGCACCTGGCGATTCGCGATGGAAAGTGGCGGCGTCGTCGAAACTGACCAGACCGCAGCAAACGACCTGCTCGATACCGCCTGGGAGAACGGCGTCAACTTCATCGACACCGCGAACGTCTACGGCGATCCAAACGGCACCAGCGAGGAGTGGATCGGCGAGTGGCTCGAGGATCACGACCGCGAGGACTTCGTCATCGCCTCGAAGGTGTACTTCCCATTTGACGGCTGGGGCGAGCCCGGCCCGAACGACTCCGGCCTCGGGCGCAAGCACATCCGCGCCCAGATCGAGGGCACCTTAGAGCGCCTCGGCACCGACTATCTCGACGTCTACTACATCCACCGCTGGGACGAGAACACGCCGATCCGCGAGACGCTCTCGGAACTCACGCAACTCGTCCGCGAGGACAAAGTCCGCTACCTCGGGGCCTCGACGATGGCTGCCTGGCAGCTGACGAAAGCGCTCTGGGAGAGCGACGTGAACGGTCTCGAGCGCTTCGACGTGACCCAGCCGATGGTCAACGCGGTCCAGTACGACGAGGTCAGCGACTATCTCGAGGTCTGTGCCGATCAGGACCTCGCTGTGTGTCCGTACTCGCCGCTCGCGGGCGGCTTCCTCACCGGCAAGTACGAGCGCACCGACGACGGCGGCGTCAAAGCGCCCAACGGCTCCCGGGGCAGTCTCGACGAGATGTTCGACGAGTGGTACGTCACGGAGCAAGCCTGGGACGTGCTCGAGGCAGTCGAGAGCGTCGCCGACGAACTCGATGCCTCCCCGGCACAGGTCTCGCTGCGCTGGCTGATGGACCAGCCGGACTATACGTGCGTCCCAATCGTCGGCGCGCGAAAGCCAACCCAACTCGAGGAGAACGTCGGCGCGGTCGAACTCGACCTGAGCGACGACCAGTTCGAGCGCATCGCGGCGGCTCGGAATCCGAGCGAGTAACGCAGATGTCGAGAATTCGGTAGACACACAGCGGCGTACAACAGCCGCTCTGTAGCGGGTACTGACGGCGGTCGGTCGTCCAGTGGCTGCTATTCCGTGTCGTCGGACGTTTCCGGAAGCGGTTCGACGCGAAACAGATACTCCGCATACACGCCGTCGAGATTCGCGGGACTCTCCGCGGCGGTGTGGTCCCGACAGAGGGACGCCGTCGCTTCGACGGCACCGTGGCCGGTTTCCTCCTGATACCGTTCGACGACGGTAAACGACGCCGACTCGGTGCAGCCTCGCCGCTGACACTCGGCGGGAGGATCAGCGGATTCGTCCTCCGTGCGGCGGACCGCTGTGTCGTCGTCCTGGTCGTCACGCGCTGGTTCGGCTTCGTCGTCACGGTCGAGCGCTTCCTCGAGTTCTCGCTCTCGCTGGCGATCCTCCGCGTCGCGCGCTTGGTCCTCTCGCCCCTTTTTTGTGTCTGCCATAGTATGGCACACGTCCGTGAACGGGATAACGCTGCGGGCGGCACTCGCGAGTCGCTCCGAGAGTGGGACTACCCCACCTCAGCAGTCATGTCAGTGGCGAGGTGACGAGAGCCTCGTCGCAACGGTCACTGTGTGCTACCAATGTACAAACGTTGATTGCCGTGGGCCTCCTCAGAACCGTATGGTCGAGGGTCCAGACGAGCGAGAGCGACAACTGGTCGTCCGAGCACGGTCCCAGCTGGAGCAGTGGACGAACGGTGCCCGTACAGCGGCCTACCGTGAACTGTTCGAGGGCAACGATCCGATCCTCTCCCCTGACGAACTGCACCGCCTCGATGCGTTCGACTCGGCGCTGGAACGACACGGTGGTGACGGCGTCTGGGGGACCGATCAGTACGGTATCCACACGGGCGGCCCCACAGGTTCCGACACCGCACTCGGGGTCGTCTGCGTGTATCACCCACAGATCACCGACGACTCCGTCCTTCGTGGCGGCGACGGGATCGACGACGACCTCGAGGAGCGCCTCAATGCGGCGCTCTGGCAGTACGGCGAACGCGTCGCAACGCTCATCGACGACGAACTCGAGGCGTTCGTGCGCGAAACCCAACGTTAGCGCCGCTGGAACCGACCGCGACGACGACGGGGATCGGCACACTCGGGGACGATCCGTGCCGTTTTCGTAGCGGTTCCGGAGCGTGCTCGAGGGCCGCGTCTCGAGGCCGAATCGGATACCGGCCTCACTTCTAGGTTCCGAACTATTTTACCCGTCGTTCGTTGAATCACCGATAATGACACAACAACAGGCCGAAGTCTCGGGGCCACTCGATGCGTTCCGGCAGTTCATGTCTCTGCGGCGGGATGTGCTCGTCCTCTCGCTGGCGATGTTCGCGTTCAGTCTTGGCTTCCAGATGACCAATCGATTTCTGCCGGAATACCTTGCGTTTCTCGGCGCAAGCGGACTGATCATCGGAGCCTGGGGGACGTTCGGAAACGTCATCGGCGCGGTGTATCCCTACTACGGCGGCGTTGTCTCCGACCGCGTTGGGTCGCGGTACGCACTGACCGTCTTCGGCTTTCTCTCAACACTCGGCTTCGGTATCTGGCTCGGCTCTGCGTTCGTCCCGGCTATCGACCTCGGTGTGATCGTCCTCGAGCCGTGGGTCTGGGTGTTCGTCGGCCTGCTGCTCGCACAGTGTTGGAAATCGTTTGGCATCGGCGGCCACTACGCAATCGTCAAGCAAGCGACCGAACCCGAGCGCCTGGCACACGGCTTTGCGAGCACGGAGACGTTTCGCCGAACAGCGTTTCTGATCGCACCGCTGATCGTCGCCGCCCTCGTCGCCGACCAGCTCATGCCCGGCTTCCTCTGGGTACTCGTGATCGGACTCGTCTTCGCATTGCTCGGAACAATCCTCCAGCATTTCATGTACGAGGCCGCCGAGGACACCGTCGGCAAGGAGTTCGAAGGCTTCGGCCAGATCGCCAACGATCTTCGAGCGCTGCCAGATCCGTTACGCCCGCTGCTGGTCGCAGATACCTTCGTCCGCTTTGCCAACGGGATGGTGTACGTCTTCTTCGTCCTGGTGATCACACAGTTCATGGATATCGGCTTGAACGTGTCGCTCCCCCTCGTCGGTGCGATTGACCTCGCGCCCGCCGCGTTCTTCGGCGTCCTGCTTGGCATCGAAATGCTCGTCGCGTTGCTGACGATGGCTCCCGCCGCCACATTGGCCGAACGAACGGGTCTCAAACCGATTGTCGGACTCGGCTTTCTGGTCTATGCCATTTTCCCAGTAATGCTCATCTTCGCGCCCGAAAATGTCTGGGTCCTGCTCGTTCTCTTTGCGTTCTCCGGCCTGCGCTTTGCCGGCCTACCGGCACACAAGGCCCTCATCGTTGGTCCCGCAGAGCAGGGTTCCGGCGGCCGTGTCACCGGCTCGTACTACTTTGTTCGCGGTCTCATCGTGATTCCAAGCGGCCTGATCGGCGGCGTCCTCTGGGAGTACGCCACGCCCGAACTCTCCTTTACTATCGCCTCGAGTATCGGCCTCATCGGCGTGGTCTACTTCGCCATCTTCGGCCAGGAGTTCGAAGCCTACCGCTAATCTCGAGGTGGGCGTCTCGAGATTACCGCGCCTCGTCAATCGCAGTGGTGACTGCATCCGGATCCGTTGGCTCGTCGACGGTCTCCCCGTCGACGATAACAGTTGGCGTCCCCTCGACCCCGTTTTCCTCGCCATGGTCCCAATTCGCGGCGAGCGTCGGATAGTACGTGTCGCCCTCGAGTGCATCTGTCACGACCGCTGGGTCGACATCGACCTCCGCTGCAAGCGCGGCGATCTCGTCGGCGCTCTCGGGGTCCGCCGCCATCACCGCGGCTTTGTAGTCGAAAAATCTGCCGTTCGGATCGTCGTCAGTTCGGGTTTCGTTTTGCACTGCACGCGCGGCGTTTGCCATGGCGAGCGACGCGTCCGAGGCCATGACGACGAAGTCGTGGTGGCGATACTCGATTTCGTCCGTTGCGATGTACTCGTCCTCGAGCACCGGAAACACATCCGCCTGAAACTCCTGACAGTACGGACAGCCCATGTCTTCGTAGCCCTCGACCGTCACCGTGCCATCGCCGAGCGTCGGCGTTGGCAGTTGCTGATCTGGGTCGACGTTCTCGAGGTCATCCGGCGTTGAGGCCTCGAACAGCGAGGTACAACCCGCTGTAGCGATGGCGACGGTGCCGGCGGCCGTGGCGAGAAACGAACGACGATTCATGTACGGGAGAGAGGAGCCAGACCCCATTAGAGGTGTCGTTCCAGTGGAACTGACGACCGTCTGCGGTCGCCTGGTAATCTGGACAAGAGACCGTCTGAACGCCTTTGAGAACCTTAGTACGCTGTTTCGAACACGTCGATGATATCCCGTTTGTCCATCCGACGTGGATTCCGGTCGATGTTATGTTGGGAGTGCTCGAGGGCAATCTCCGCAAACTCGTCGAACTGCGACTCGTCGACATCGGCCTCGAGGTCCCGGATCTGGTTCGGAATGCCGATATCGTCGTTGAGCGATTTGACGGCGTCGACGCTTCGATGGGCGCGCTCGAGGGTAGTTTCGTCGTCGCGTTCGGGGACGCCAAGTAGGGTTGCGATGTCGGCGAAGCGGTCGGGTTCGGCGGGGACGTTGTACTCGATGACGTGGGGCAGGAGGACGGCGTTTGCCAGCCCGTGGCCGAGTCCGCACTCGGTGCCGAGCGGGTAGGTGAGCGCGTGGACGGCTCCGAGTCCGGAGTTGACGAACGCCTGGCCGCCGAGCATCGCCGCGAGACTCATCCCGTAGCGGGCCTCGTCGTTGTGCTCACCCTGATGGACTGCTTCGCGGAGGTGCTCGCCGGTCAGGTCGATGGCGTGGCGCGCGAGCCCGTCGGTGTAGGGCGTTCGCAGCGTCGACGTGTAGGCCTCGATCGCGTGGGTGAGCGCGTCCATGCCGGTCGCGGCCGCGACGCCCGGCGGCAGCGAGCGCGTCAGTTCGGGGTCGACAATCGACAGATCGGCGTAGAGGTGCTCGGAGTAGACGACCTTCTTGTTGCCGTCGTCCTCTCCGTCCGCGAAGACGCCGATGTGGGTCACTTCGCTGCCCGTCCCCGCCGTCGTCGGGAGCAAGATCGTAGGCCGGCCGGGACCCGGCACGTTGCCCATTCCCAGCATATCCCGTACCGGCTCGTCGTGTGCGGCCAGCGCCGAGGCGAGTTTCGCCGTATCGAGACTGCTCCCGCCGCCGATTCCGACCACCGCGTCCGCGTTCGTTCGCTCGAGTTGCGCGGCGGCCGCCTCCGCGAGCGCGAGTTTCGGCTCCGGCTGGACGCCGTCGTAAATCGACACCTCGACGCCCGCCGCCTCGAGCGCGTCGATCACCGGGTCGGCCGCACCCGCCTCGAGAACGCCCGCGTCTGTGACGACCAGTACTGACTCGAGACCTTCTTCGGCCGCGTAGGACTCGAGTTCGGCCGTTGCGCCCATGCCGTAGCGAATGTCGTTCGGACTGCCGACGCCGTTGACGTCGTCGATTGATCCGATGCCGTCGAACATGCCGGAACAGACAGCGAACACCCTCAAAAACGTTGACGTTCACGGTGAGGTTTTGTTCGGCACTACGTCGCTGACAGAACGCTTTTGCGCTGGCAGCCGTATCGTCACGTATGGACCTCACAGATGCCCTTGTTGCTGTTCTCGGTATTGTGGTTTCAGCCGGACTCGTTGGCTGGACCTACCGGGATGCAATACGAAATGAGGTCTCTCGCCCTCGGTTCTGGGCAGTGTGTTCCGGCGGTGCGTTCGCGCTTGGCGTCGGTCTCTATCTCTTCGCAACAGTTCCGACGACCGGCGTCATCATGACCGCAAACACCGGGATCGTGCTCTATACGTTCGAACGCGAGGTCTCGAGCGAGGACGACGAGGCTGCAGAACCGGGCGAACTGCCACACGGCAAGTGACTCACTGGACCAGATAGTACGGATCCGCCTCGAGTTTTGGCTCGAGGAACTGTGAGAGGTCGTTGGCTCGAAATGCCATCACGTCGAGGCCGTTGAGCGAGGAGTAATCGAGGACGCCTGCGGCTTTGGCATCCTCGCGGATCTTTTCGCGGTTCCAGTAGTAGACGTACTCGTTCTTGTCGAAACTCGTCTGTGTGATTTGTCTGGACTCGCCGTCAGGATAGTGAATCGTCCCGTCAGTGTCGGCGAGTTCAGCATAGGGCGGATCGGACGTCATCTCGATGTAGTGTAACTGCGTGCTGATGAGCCAGGGCGTGCCGACATTCACCACGAGGACGTTATCGTCGTCGAGTTTCGCAAAACAGCCGTCCTCGCCGAACGTATCGTGGTGGTCGCAGTCGTCGAAGCGGTACGAGCCGTGGACCAGAATCGAGTGAATCGCATCGTCCGTCCGGTACTGTGCATCCTCGAGAAAACACCGCGAGAACGCGCCGATCTGGGGGACAGAGTCGCGTTTATCGTACTCGCGCGTGTCACGAAACGACGGGGTAAATCCGGGTGCAAGCACCGATTCGAACTGGTCGGTGAGCCGGTCGAACAGAAATTCGTAGGGATCTGTCTCGAAGGCGTCCGAAACGTCGCTCAGCCCCGCATGGACGAAGACGACGTCCTCGTCGTACTGGGAGAGTAGTTGCTCGAACAGCGCCGGATCGACCCGCCCAACCGTCTCGCTCCCGGTTTTCTTCTTGACGAAGTACTTTCCGGTACACCACAGCGTCCGTGGAAGATGGCCGAGTTCCGTCATTGCGTACGCGGGTGCGGTCCACTCGCCCGCATTACGGCGTGCCCCGGAGTCTGTGCCCTGCCCGACTGCCTTGCGTTCTCGTGTCGCCTCTGGTACACGGACTGATCACGCGTTGATAGTGTGGTTGTGACCCATTGTTAGTCGGCGTTTGTCACAGTCTGTACGCGCCTCGAGGGCTGGTACGCGCCGGCTACACCGTCAAAATCACCACCTGTGGCTGCTCGTCGGGTGGGGGCGCTCGAACGTGGAGGTTTTTGCCGTTGGGGTCTAGTCCTCGCCTAATGAGCGATTCCGAGGCAGGGCCGAATCAGGTCGATTCGCCCGACTACCACAGCGAGAACCACACGGCCGCCCAGACCTGCGGCTGGACGGCCAACGCCCTCCGCGGTGAGGGTCGCTGTTACAAAAACATCTGGTACGGCATCGAATCCCACCGCTGCATCCAGATGACGCCGGTCGTCAAGTGCAACGAACGCTGCGTCTTCTGCTGGCGCGACCACCGCGGCCACGCCTACGAACTGGACGACGTCGAGTGGGACGACCCCGACGCCGTCGCCGACGCCTCCCTCGAGTTACAGAAGAAACTCCTCTCGGGCTTCGGCGGCAACGACGAGGTCCCACGCGAGCGCTTCGAGGAAGCCATGGAACCGCGCCACGTCGCGATCTCACTCGACGGCGAACCCACGCTCTACCCCTATCTCCCCGAACTGCTCGAGGCCTTCCACGAGCGCGATATCACGACCTTCCTCGTCTCGAACGGCACGAATCCCGACGTGCTCCGAGAGTGTGACCCGACGCAACTCTACGTCAGCGTCGACGCCCCCGAACGCCACACGTTCGATCAGGTCGTCAAAGCCGTCGACGACGACGCCTGGGACCGCCTCCTCGAGACGATGGCCGTCCTACGAGCAAAAGACGAGACCCGAACCGTCCTGCGGACGACGCTCGTCGACGGCGAGAACATGCACCATCCCGACTGGTACGCCGGATTCTACGACCTGGCCGATCCCGATTTCATCGAACTCAAAGCGTACATGCACGTCGGCCACTCCCGCGGTCGGCTGGACCGCTCGTCGATGCCCGACCACGAAGAGGTCATGGCGTTTGCGGAGGCGGTCGGGGAGTACATGCCCGAGTTCAGCGAAGTAAAGGGTGTGCCACCGTCTCGAGTCGCTCTCCTGTCGAAGACTGAGGATACGTGGGTACCAAAGTTAAAGAAAGACAGCGAGTTCTGGGAACGCGATCCAGTGACGGGTGACTGATCGCTCTCCGAGAGCACCGAGACCGTACGTTCGGCGGTAATTGCAGAGAAACTGAGATGGACGAACAGTTCGGTCAGTCCTCGAACAGGCCATCGACAATCGTGTCGATCAACTCGTCTCTAATCTCGGAGTATCCAGGTACCGCGTCTCGAGAATGAAGGTCTTTGTATCGCGTGCTAAAAACGAGGGTTCGAAAGAACTCGTTGACGACTGCTGGGTCGTCGTATTTGAACGTCTCGAGATCGGTCCACTCGTCTGTCGCCACGAAGACATCGTCGAGTTGGTTCGACAGTTCTGCTCGCTTCGTGTCCGACAGCTGTGTTTGTAGCGTTCGAACCTCGTCCTCGATAATGAGGTTCTTGACGATTGGGTTCGATTCGACTGCCTCGAACGTTTGCTCGAGCGCAACTCGCACCTGCTCGCGTGGCTCGGGTTCGGTCTCGATTTTCTCCTCGAGATCGACCGTGAACCGTTCGACTTCCGTGTACAGCACTTCCGTATAGAGGTGTTCCTTCGAGTCGAAAAATCGATAGAAGGTACTCGTTCCGATATCGACCTCGTCGGTAATATCCTTGATGCGCGTTCGCTCTAAGCCGAACTGAATGAATAACGCTCGCCCTGACTCGATCAGGTCGGCTCTAATTCGTTCCCGTTCCTCGTCGCTGAATCCCTTCATTTACGTGTTGCTCCTGTCGGTGCGTGCTGGTCGTAAATCAATGCGTCCCTTCGCTATGGGGTGACAGGACGGCAGGTCGCTGTCTCGCCGTTCGGTCTGGCGCTGTAACTGCGTGGCGCTGGTCGTCTTCGAAACGCCGAGTCTGGACGCAAATCGCTGCGCGTCTGCACTCGAGTGTGCCACCACAGTACGTCGCGTTCCTGGTGTCCGCGCCCACATGCCCCGTTGTGGCCGGTCGATTGTCATCAGTTCTCGTGCCCTACCAGAAACTCATGAATAGAAACCTTTTTTATTTTTCTATTCTCAGGTTCCTATATGACGAGCGTAGTCGCCAAACCGAATTTTGCGAGAGAGACGGCTGATACTACGAGTGACGGCTCGCTGCCCGAGCAGCGACGGATCCTTCGAGTACAGCCCGTGGAGGGAGTCGTATGACGTTCAGGTCGTCGCTTACGGTTGTGATGGCTCTGCTGTTGGTCACTTCAGGCGTGTTCGCCGCCGGCGTTGGAACAGTAGTCGCTGACGATGATGACGACGAGATGAGTCCTGAAGAGGAAGCAGCGTACGAAAAAGGCCTCGAAGAGGGTGAACTGAGAGGTCAGCAAATAGCCATGTCCCAGATGCAAGGCTCGGAATCATACGATGTACACGGTGAGCCGGATCTGGATGTCATCGTACCGAACCCAATCGTCCAGCCCGGTGAGACCAACGAAGTCCCCCTCGTCGTCACGAATGACGGCGAGTTCGAGCGCGGAACTGGAGACATGCGAGAGGCCGTCACGACGGCGCGAAACGTCGAACTCGAGGCCGACGCGGACGACACGCCATTGACGGTCAGAAGCGGGACAATGGCAATCGGCCCCGTCGCGGATAGCCAACCGAACGACGCCACTACACTCGCAGTCGATGTGCCGAACAATATCGACGCTGGCACGTACTCCATCGACGTCGACGTTTCTTATGACTACACGTGGCGCACAACCTCGAGTAGAGGTGTCTACGAACGCTCTGCGTCGGATTCGATGACCATCGATGTCGTCGTCGACGACGATGCACGGTTCGAAATCGTCGATGTCTCGACCGATGCACAGATCGGCAACTCGGGAACGATGACAGTGGAGGTCACAAACGTCGGCAACGAAACCGCCTCGAACGTCAACGTCGCCCTCGAGTCGATGAGTAGTGGCTTCCTGTTCGGCGATCTGACACACGAGACGACGACGGCACAGGATACCGCAATGATCGACGAACTCGAGCCGAACGAGACGGCACCGGTGAAATACGACGTCTCGGTGCTGCCGGGAACGTCGGAACGGTACTACATGCTCGATGGGACCGTGACGTTCGAGACGCCCGATGGCCTCCAACGAGCCGATGACAGCCCGACCGCGGGCGTCACTCCACTTGCAGAACAGCGCTTTAGCATCGACAACGTCGACTCATCCCTGTACGTCGGCGAAGACGGTTACCTCCACGGCGTCGTCACGAACGACGGCCCAACGAAAGCCGAGAACGTCGTCGTGCAGTACACCGACGAGTCCCAGACGGTGATCCCAATCGAACCGAGCATCGCCGTCGGCTCGCTCGAGCCGGGCGAATCCGAGGCGTTCAGCATGCCACTCGACATCAGTAGCGAAGCCGAGGCAATCGACCGGACAATCGACCTCGGCGTGGTGTATCGCACCGCCGACTTCGAACAGCGGATGTACGAGGATCTCGAGGTCGTCACAGCGGTGAACGAACAGCGCGATGAGTTCATCGTCGATGTGCCGGACCGCGAGATTGCGGCCGGTGACGAGAAACACATCGACGTCGAGGTGACGAACAACCTCGATGAGACCGTCACGGACGTCGAAGCGAGCCTGTTCGCCAGCGACCCACTCGACAGCGACGACGACGAGGCGTTCATCCAGGAACTCGAGCCGGGCGAAACCGTGACAATGACGTTCCAGTTGGACGCAGACGGCGACGCAGCCGAAAAAACGTATCCGATTTCGTTCGACTTCCGCTACGATGACGCCTCCGGCACCAGCCACCTCTCTGATACGACGCGCGTCGCTATCGACGTCACTGCCAGCAGCGGTGGGCTTCCGGTCGGCGCAATTGCAACGATCACGGTTCTCAGTCTCGGTGCGGGCGCATACATCTTCCAGAGGAGATAAATGACGGACCTCAGTGAGCGAATCGAGGGCGCGACCGAGCGTCTCAACGAGACAATTGTCTCTCGTCCGAAAACGGTCGTACTGGTTTTCCTGGTGCTGACAGTCGTCTTTGCAGCCGGGATTCCGCTGATCGAGACGGAGACCGATATGACCGACGCGTTCACAGAGGACTTAGCGGAACAGCAAGCCTACGACACAATCGAATCGGAGTTTGCTGGCCCGTTCACCACCGACGAAGAGAGCACACAACTCATTCACACGAGTTCGAACGTACTCACCCGCGAGGAGTTACTTGCCAGCCTCTCCGTCCTCGAGCAGGTCGACGACCAGTCCGACCTGCGTATGGACGGTGCGAACGGTCCCGCACCAATCGTCGCGCAGGCAATCGACGAGACCGCACAGACACCAACCGAACAGCGCCAGGTTCTCGAGGGAGCCACGGACAGACAAGTCCGAGAGACAGTCCGGGCGCTTGGCGAGGAGCCAGGCTTTGCGGGATTGCTTGCGGATGACTTCAACGAGGGTTCCCCTGCCGCATCGGCGTCGATCACTGTCGTCACACACGACGTTCCGTCGGGGTTCAGCGAGGAGGATCTGTCCGATATCCAACTGGGCGTCGAGTCGATTGCCGACGACGAATCGGCCAACATTATCATCTTCGGCGAGGGGATCATGTTCGACGAGTTCGAGAACGTCATCATCGACTCGTTGGCGATTGTGATGCCCATCGTCGTCCTGTTGATGCTCGCGTTCCTCATCGCGGCCTACAGGGATCCAATCGATCTCAGCCTCGGCTTGCTCTCGCTCCTGTTGACGGTCGTCTGGACGTTCGGCTTCCTCGGCTATGCGGGGATTCCGTTCGATCAGCAACTGGTCGCCGTCCCCGTGTTATTGTTAGCAGTCGGGGTCGACTTCGGGATTCACATCATCAACCGCTACCGCGAGGAGACGATTCAGGGCTATGAACCCCTGGAAGCGATGCGAACCGCGAACAACCAGTTGATGATCGCGTTCATCATCGTGACGGTAACGTCTGTCTTCGGCTTCGGCGCGAACGTCGTCTCCGATCTCGATCCGATCCGGAACATGGGGATCGCCTCGGGGATCGGCATGCTGTTTACGTTCCTCATCTTCGGGATTCTCCTCCCGTCGATGAAGTTGCTTGTCGACGACTTCCGGGAGAAACATGGCGTCCCAGAATTCAACTCGACGCCAATTGCCTCGGAAGACTCCTCGCTCGGGCGCATCCTGACGCTTCCAGTGAAAGCCAGCCAGTACGCACCAACGGCGTTCGTCCTCGTGATTCTGGTCAGCGGCGCTGCAATGGGTGCCTACGGCACTGGCGTCGACACCTCCTTCGACGAAGAGGACTTCCTCCCGCCCGAAGACGAAGAGTGGTACATCGAGTACATCCCCGAGCCGTTCGCACCGGGTGAGTACACCTTCACGCAGACCATCAACATCCTCGAGGATCGCTTCGACGCCAATCAGGATGAGACGGTCACGATATTCGTCGAAGGACCGTTCGAGGAGGAACACGCCCTCGAGGCCCTTGATCGGGCGAACGACGATCCACCGAGTAGCCTGGCCGTCGCACCGGGTGGCGAAGCGGACGAACAGAGTATCATCACGGTGATCCAGTCGTATGCCGAACAGGACGAGGAGTTCGCTGCACTCGTTGACCGCAATGACCGAAGCGGGAACGGGATTCCGGACAGAAACCTCGACCGGATTTACGACGAACTGTTCGCATCACCAGCCAGTTCGCAGGCTGAACAGTACCTCACGGACGACCGCCGCGGCGCACAGATCGAGTACGTGATCGATACTGAGGCGAGCCAGGAAGATGCTGCCGAAGACGGTGCCGCCTTCGCTGAGGACTTCCACTACTCGGCGACGGCAACCGGCCAACTCGTCATCTTCGATGCGATTACAGGGATGATCTTCGACTCGGCAGTTGATGGATTGATCCTCGCGCTCGTGCTCTCCGCTGTCTTCCTCGTCGTCATCTATGCGATCCTCGAGCGTCGACCGTTGCTCGGAATCGTGAACCTGTTCCCGATTGCGATTGCAGTGGCGTTTCTCATCGGGACGATGCGGCTGCTTGGCATGCCGCTGAACGCGCTGACGGCGACGATCCTCGCAATTTCGATTGGCCTTGGAATCGCCTACACCGTCCACACCACCGCGCGGTTCATCGACGAGTACAACGCCACCGGCGACCCGGTGACGGCGCTCACGACGACGCTGTCGGGGACCGGCGGTGCACTCACCGGCAGCATGCTCACGACATCGCTCGGGACGGGTGCGCTTGCACTCGCGATCACGCCAGTCCTCGGGGACTTCGGGATGTTGATGGCGCTGAGTGTGTTCTACTCGTTCGTTGCGTCCATCGTGGCGCTCCCGCCCGCACTCTTGCTGTGGGCAAAGTTCGACAGCGCAGACGGTGGATTCGAGCGAATCCCAACACCCTGGTAACGGACCCACCGGCGACAATCTTTAAGCCCGTCTCAGTCGATTGTTTGCAAGTGAGTCTGCGAACGTTTCTCGATTCAGCAGGGACGCCGAATCACGCAATTGCAGTGCTCGGCGATGACGCCGAAGACCCCCTTGGGGAACTCCTCGAGACCTCGTTCACCGACAGCGAAATCGACGTGCAACTCGAGGCGGGACAGCGTGAGACGGGCAGTGTTGAAATAGACGACACAGTCGTTGCAGTCGAAGGCGAGTCCCCCATCGCCACGGACGATCCCCTCGCCGTCTTACTCGAGGATGGCACACCGGTCGCCTCGTCACCGCTCTCAGAACTGTACGAGACGGTGCTTGCGATCAACTCGGATCTCTTTATAACTGGTGCGCGAGGGTTAGGAGAGATTGAACTGCCGGACCTTCTTACAACCCTCACAGACACGCGCCTCCGACTCCGGGGTTATCCGCTTTCACACAAGGAAAAGTTGCTGTTGATCCTCCTGTCGCGCTACATCGAACAGACCGCCTGGGAGGCAGACAGTGGCACGATCCGCTCGTCGTTCCAGCACCTCGAGCGACTCGAGGACGAACTCGGAACCCGCCGCGTCTACGAACGACTCGCCGACACCGGCGTCGACGTGCATCTCTACGGGATGGCAGAAGACGAGGTTACCCCCGCAGCGGCGCTCGACGCAACAGTACACACGGGCTCGAGCGCTGAGTACCGAGACGGCTGGTTCGTCGTTCATCGACCGCCCGATCCGACCGCGTCGGATGCGACACCGGCAGCACTGGTCTGTCTCGAGGTCGAACCGCGGATCTGGGACAGCTTCTGGACGTTCGATCCCGAAACGGTCGTTGCGGTCGATAACTACATCGCATCGACTCTTTGACCGACTGCGGACTCACCGTTACGCCCGCCGTAAACGGATGCAAGACCAGAGGGTTTTCTACGGGCCGGTACCGACTTCTGAACAAGCGGCGTACACGCGGATGAACTGCGTAACAGTTGTGTTACGCATGCCATATCCGATACGCTTTTGAGGTGTCCGGCCAAACGTCGGAGTATGTCACTCACAACGGAGTCCGCCGTTGGCCCCGACGAGCTTGCAGTGTTGAAACTGCTGGCACTCGAGGGCGGACTCGAGGGCGATCTCAAGATTTCTTGTTCGCGGCTTGCAGACCGTCTCGACGCGTCGAATCAGACTGCCTCGAGACGCCTTCAGCGACTCGAGAGCGCCGCATTGCTCGAGCGCGATACCGTCAACGACGGCCAGTGGGTTGCGATCACCGATGCCGGCGAGCGCGCCCTTCACGGCGAGTACGAAGAGTACCGTCGCATTTTCGAGACGGACGCCGAAGTCGCCCTCGAGGGCACCGTCACGAGCGGCATGGGCGAGGGTCGCCACTACATCTCGCTGCCGGGCTATCAGCGCCAGTTCGAAGACCGCCTCGGGTACGAACCGTTCCCCGGCACGCTGAACGTCGACCTGCGCGAGGACAGTGTCCGCCGACGCAGCGCCGTCTCCTCGCTCGAGCCAGTTTCCATCGATGGCTGGGAGGACGACGACCGAACCTATGGTCCCGCTGTCTGCTATCCAGCGACGATTGAAACCAGCGACGGCGAGACCTACGAGGGCGCACACACAATCGCCCCCGAGCGAACCCACCACGACGAGGACCAACTCGAGGTCATCGCCCCGATCAAACTCCGCGACGAACTCGCACTCGAGGACGACGACTTCGTGACCGTTGCCGTGGGTGATCGCCAATGACCGGCCACCACGCCGGCCCGCGCTCGAGTTCGAGCGGTGACGCCGAGACGGCCGCAACCGATGTGAGCACCGACGCCACCGACGACGCACTCGAGCACGCTCTCGAGTCGCTGCGAGCGGGCGAGCCAATTTTGGTCCACGACGCGGCCGACCGCGAGGGCGAGACGGACCTGATCTATCACGCCGACGCCGTCACGCCCGATGCCGTGGCTCGCTTGCGAAACGATGCTGGCGGCCTCGTCTGTGTCGCCCTCGGCCACGAGATCGCCGAGACGTTCGACTTGCCCTTCTACGCCGACGAGATCGACCACCCCGCGGCCGCCGACCACGAACTCGGCTACGACGACCGCTCGTCGTTCTCGCTGACGGTCAACCACCGCGATACCTACACCGGCATTACGGACGCTGATCGCTCGAAAACCATCCAGGCACTCGGCGAGGCAGCCACCGAGCCGGCCGCCGTCGACTTTGCCGAGGCGTTTCGCGTCCCCGGCCACGTCCACCTGCTGAAAGCCGCCCCCGACTTACTCGCCCAGCGCGAGGGCCACACCGAACTCGGCGTTGCACTCGCCGACGCCGCCGACCGTTCGCCCGCCGTCGTCGTCTGTGAGATGTTAGACGACGAAACCGGCGGCGCACTCGACCCGGCTGACGCCCGCGCCTACGCCGACCGCTACGACCTCGCATATCTCGAGGCCAGTAGCGTCCTCGAGCGACTCGGCTAAGATTCAGTCACCGTTTCTTCCACCGGACTCGAGCACCGACTCGCTCGAACTGGCACCGCTTCGATACACTGCATACAGAATGAGCACGGCAATCGCGAAGTCGACGCTGTGTTCCATCAGGTGATGGAACGCCATCGGAACGAGTCCGAACACGGTCCCGAGTCCGATCACCGAGCGTGCAACCAACAGGCCAAGAACGATTGTAATCAGCAGATAGCGTTGTGATCGGCGCCTCGAGTAGGCGACGAGGCCACAGCCAAAGAGAATCGTCGTGCCGATCACCGCCAAAATGATGATCGCGAGCAGTACCGGTGCGAGTTCCGGGCTGACCCACTCGACGTCGAACGGAGTCGTATGATGCATCGCCGCTATCGTACATCGGTGGGACGGTCACGTATGTGCTTCGGTGGTCGCCCCCTCGAGCAGACGGTGAGTTATAACAGCCACTCGTAGAAAACGAGTCGTTCGGAACGCCAAACCGACATATGACCCGTTCTCATCTATCGGGAACGATGAGAATCCGTTATGGTAACTGCGCCACTAGCGCCGAGTAAGCAACCACCTCGAGTGTCTATCGATCATCCATGACTACAACCAGAGGCCAGATCAGAACGCACGTCCAGTCGAACGCCGGCATCCACTTCAACGAACTCGTCAGGGAGTCAGAGTTCGCCCCGGGACAGATTCAGTATCACGTCCGGCGCTTGATCGACAGCGGCGACCTCGTCCGCGGCGAGTTTTACGGTCGCACTCACTACTATCCGCCAACCTACGACGAGTGGGAACGCGCCGCCCTCGCGCTCTTTCGACGCGAAACGACCCGCGAACTCGTCGTCTATCTCATCGAGCACGAACCCGCCGAACCCGCCGCAGTCGCCGCTGCCCTCGATATCGCTCGCAGCACCCTCGAGTACCACCTCGAGCGACTCGTCGAGCGCAACATCGTCGACAAATCCTACGACCACCGCAATCAGGTCACGCTTACGCTGGCAAATCCTGAACGGACCGGCGAGTTACTCTCGGCCGTCGAACCCACGGTCCCCGACCGGCTCGTAGACCGGTTCACTCGACTCGTCGATGACTTGCTCGAGGCCGGTGCTGAATCGCGCTAGTTCGACGATTGAACCATAATTTCGACAGTCGTACCAGAACAATAAATAGTCGATATGAAAGATGCGGCCGTATGGAGCGCCCCGTCAAACGACGGCGATTGATACAGGCGATGAGTGGCGGACTGGTAGTCGGTGTTGCCGGCTGTCTCGGCGGCGACGACGACACCGGCAACGGTGACGATGAAACCGGAGACGATCACGACGACCACGACGATGATCTCGAGCACGATCATGACGATGATGAAGGTGAGGAGGGCGACGCACCCGGCAGCGACGGACACGCCTACGCGTTCAGCCCGGACACCATCGCGATTATCGACCCCGAAGCGGGCGAGGTCGTCGACGAGATCACCGACGGCATCGACGACAACGGCTGGGGCGATACCCGAATCACGGCTGATTTCGGCGAACTCTACGCCATCGAGGAATCGCTCGATCAGGTGCTCGTGATCGACACCGAGACGCGCGAAATCGTCGCCGAAGTCGACATTGGCCCCGACGCGACACACATGTACCACCCCAACGACGACGAAATGTGGGTCCACGCCGACGCAGAGGGGACGTTCTACGTCATCGACACCGACGACCACTCGGTCATCGAAACCGTCGAATCCGGCCTCGAGGCCGAAGGCCACGGCAAACTGCTGTACCACGAGGACTTCGGCTCGATGGGCTACGCGACGAACGTCAACGACCCCGGCGCGCCCGTGATCGACCTCGAAAACTACGAGCGAAGCGACTTCATCGAGTTCGACGACGAAGAGCAGGGCACCCACTACAAGGCCTATGCTCCAGAAACCGGCCTCGCGTACTTCGAGTACGGCGACGTGACGGTCGTCGTCGACACCGAGGATGACGAAATCGTCGACGAACTCGAGTTTGCAGGTGGGATGTACCTCACACCGGACGAGCAAATTCTCGGTGTTCTCGATGGCGATCAGGTTCGATTCCTCGATGCCACGAGCGATGACAGCGACGAACTCGGCGCGGTCGACGTCGGCGACGGTCCCGACGCGCTGCGCTACTACGACGGTGACGACGGACTGTACGCCTTCACCGCACACACCATGACCGACCAGGCGTCCGTGATCGACGTCGACGCCCTCGAGGTCGTCGAGACGCTCGCAGTCGGCGATATCGAGCGCCCCGAAGACGCCCACCACCTCCATCGCTCGGCGGTCGCCGGTGACGAGTACTTCTTTACTCCGGCCGAGGCAGACGGCTTCGTCGCCGTCGTCAACATGGCCGAACAGGAACTGATCGAGCACGTCGAAGTCGCAGATGGCGTCGACACCGTCCAGTACGTCGGCGACTCCGGCACCGGCTACACCGGTAAGCTTCGATAATCGATGCCCCGAACCCCAGCATCGTCCGACCGCCGCCCTGAAACTCGCGCCCGCATGGTGGCTGCCCTCGCGGTCGTCGGCCTCGTGGCCGCGCTCGCGCTCTCGAGTCTCGCGATGCCGGTCGCGGCTCATGCCTACCTGAGCGAGACGGATCCCGCAAACGGCGAGCAGGTCGAAACGCTGCCAGAGGAGGTGACGCTGACGTTCTCCGGTGACGGCGTCCAGAATGCGGATATCGCCGTCACCAATCCAGATGGCGAGGACATCAGTAGCGACCCCGAAATCAACGCCGACGACACGCAGATCGTTACGGTTCCGCTCGAGGCCTCAGACGGCGACGCCCCCGAGGGCATGTACACCGTCGACTGGGAGGTCCTGGCCGACGACGGCCACACGACCGCCGGTTCCTTCTTCTTCAGCCTCGGTGACGAACCGCTCGACCGCGACGCCGTCCTCGAGGCCTACGAAGACGACGACGAAGTCGACGACGAGGTGCCACCGCTCGAGACCGCCGCGAAAGGACTCCTGCTGGTTGCACTCGTCGGCCTCGTCGGTGGGCCTACCGCCGGGGCACTGGCTGTCTATCCCGTTGCCGACCGGCTCAATTCCTCGACGCACGTCGTCGACCAGCGTCTCAAACGACTGCTAGCCGGCGCAGCCGTCGTGTTGCTCGCGGCGGTGCTCGCACTCGGCTACGTACAGGCTAGTGCGGTCGGCTCGCCGTCGCTCGAGGTGTTCCTCGAGTTCCTCGAGATGCCACTTGGACAGGCGTGGACCGTGCAGTTTGTAGCCGCACTCGCCGTCTGCGGCGTGCTGGCACTCGGCCTCGCAGGCATCGGTTCTCGCCCCGTCTGGCTCGGCGGCACCGCGCTCGGCGCGGTCGTCGTCGGCGCGGCAGTCAGCTGGACGAGTCACTCCGCGACGGCAATCGACCGCCTCCAGGGGATGACCGTCGACTTCGTCCACATCGGCGGCGCAGCGCTCTGGGTTGGCGGACTCGTCGTTCTCGCACTCGTCGTTCCCGCAGTCCTTCGAGAGACACCGCCAGCGGATCGGGCAGCGCTTGCCGCGGGCACGATCCGACGCTACTCGCTGCTCGCACTCGCTGGCGTGACGCTCGCCGGCGCGACCGGCCTCGCGCTTGCCGCTTGGCACGTCCCCTCGCTGTCGGCCCTCACGGAGAGCGTCTACGGCACAGCGCTCTCCGCGAAAACCCTGCTGGTCCTGCTGGCGCTCGGCCTCGGCGGCCTCACGCGGTTCGTCCTGCTTCGCCACCTCGAGGCCTCAGCAAGCGACGAGTCGGGGACGACCACTTCGTTCGTTCGCGTCGTCCGCCTCGAGGTCGCCGTCCTCGTCGTCGTTCTCTTGCTCTCCGGGCTGCTGACCTCCGTTCCGACGGCCGCAGTCGTCGGCGGTAGCGACGACGGTCCGGAACTCGCGACCATCGAACGCGAGGGCGACGACATCGATATCGCAGTGACGGCACTTCCCGCCGAGACGTCGCCCGCTGCTGCGGGCGAACAGTTCCACCTCGAGGCGGACGAGCCAATCGTCTTCGAGGTCGCGTTCACCGAGGCAGGCGCAGCCGGTGACAACGCGACTCCCCTCGAGTCGGACCAGACCGTTCGGCTCACGGCCGACGCCGTCGACGGCGACACGACGTTCGATGTCGACCTCGAGCGGACCGATGACGGTACGTACGCGGTCGTCCAGCCGTTCGCCGATGCCGGGCACTGGGATATCCGTGTGACTGGCAGTCCGGATGAGCAGTTCGTCAGCGAGTGGCTCGAGGTGTACGTGGCGGCGGAGGGAGGCCATGATCACGATGATCACGGAGACCACGATGACCATGCCGAAGTCGAGGACCACGACCACGACGACCATGCCGGAGTCGATGACCACGACCACGATCCAGACACAGACACTGACTCCGCGTTCGCCACGCTGCTTCAGTTCGGTGCCATCACCGTCGGCATCGTTGGCAGCCTCGCCGTCGTCGTCGAATCCGTCCGGTTTCGTGATCGGGATCGGGGTCGCGACTGACCGGCCCGTGGACTTCACTCGAGTCGATTTCTGCTCGTAAATCGCGAACACTTAGTACGGTGGCTTTCAACACACACGATCATGGGATTCGACGAGATGGATGTCGACACGATCTGGATGGACGGCGAGTTCGTCGACTGGGACGACGCCCAGATCCACGTGCTCACGCACGGACTCCACTACGGCAGCGGCGTCTTCGAAGGCGCGCGCTGTTATGACACCGAAGAAGGGCCAGCGATCTTCCGCTGGGAGGAACACCTGGATCGACTCTACCAGTCCGCAAAGCCCTACGAGATGGAGATCGACTTCTCGAAGGAGGAACTCACCGAGGCCACGCTCGAGCTCATCGAGCGCCAGGAACTGCCCTCCTGTTACATCCGGCCAATCGCGTACTACGGCTACAACTCACTCGGCGTCAGCCCCGCCGACTGCCCGACCAAGACCGCTATCGCCGTCTGGCCGTGGGGCGCCTACCTCGGCGAGGAAGCCCTAGAGCAGGGCATCGAAGTGATGATCTCCTCGTGGCGAAAACATGCCTCGAGTCAGATTCCGACGAACGCGAAGACCACAGGCCTGTACGTCAACAGCATGCTCGCGGGCGAGGAAGCCCGCCGGAACGGCTTCGCAGAAGCCATCGTGCTGAACAAGGAAGGCAACGTCGCGGAAGGCCCCGGCGAGAACATTTTCCTCGTGCGTGACGACGAAATCTACACGCCCGGCCTCTCGGAGTCGATTCTCGACGGCATCACCCGCGACACCGTCATCACGCTCGCGGAGGATCTGGGCTACACCGTCCACGACAACGTCTCGATCTCTCGAGGTGAACTCAACACGGCCGACGAGCTGTTCTTCACCGGCTCTGCAGCCGAAGTGACGCCCATCCGGAAAGTCGACAACGTCGTCATCGGCGACGGCTCGCGCGGCCCGGTTACCGAAGACATCCAGTCGGAGTTCTTCGACGTCGTCGAACGCAAGACCGACGCCTACGACGAGTGGTTCACCTACGTCTGAGACGCGCTGAGGACATCCTGTCTGGCGTGCTCTGACCCGCTGCCAGCGAGTGGAGCGGCCAGTATAGTCTCCGAATCGTTCGGTTGCAGTATCCAGAAGCGATTACTGTTTGCCAACCGACCTGTGCTCAATGACGCACGATGGCAGCAGCGAGGTCGCCGCTATCGATTCTTGGGAGGCGTTCTACGACCGTGAGCGATACGGACTGCGCCTCTGGCTCCTCGCGTTTGTCTCGTTCGTGCTGTTTGCACCACTTGGCGTGGTCATACTCGGCTACATGTTGTATGAATACTACCGCGAACGGGCCGACCGAAGGCGTCACTGAGCACCGTCGGTACTTGCCATAGCACAACACCTCGAGTCCTCCTGTTGATGCTCGAGAGGCCGTTTCATACCGACAAAAGAACCAGTTTGACACTGCGTACGGGTACTTAGGCGTCGTTCAGATAGACGCTGATTCGCGTGATCGACTCCTCGTGCTCGTCGAACTCCACGACATCGCAGAATTTCGCCTCGAGCGTGCCGTCGTCCTTCTCGCCGGTGACTGTCCCCTCAGCGACGGAGGCGTCCTCGTCGTGGACGAGCAGCGACACCTCGTGTGTTGAGTTCGAGAGGCCGCGCAGTTCGTTGACGTAGCGTGCGAAGCCGTCGAATCCCTCGAGCGTGCCCGAGAGCGATTCGTAGACGAACTCATCGGCGAGTGCGTCACGGGCAATCGCGGGGTCTTCCTCGTCCATCGCGTCGAAATACGCCTGAATCAGGTCCGCTCGGTCGTCAGTAGCCATCACACAGTCCTTTCACATGCTGTCCAATAAACCCGTTCGTCCAGCGTCGGGTGACGACTCGAGAGTAAAGACCGACAGACCGTCTCAGTCGTCGTCTGCGGCGTCTGTGTTCTTGTTCCCGCCGGCTCTCGCCTCGTCGATCACGTCAATCGACACGCCGGCATCCATTCCCCTGTTGCGGTCCGAGTCGCCGAATCCGGCGCTCAGGACTCGCGTGAGGGCGTCTTCGACGTCCTCGTCAATTTCCTGAATGCGGTCGGATTTGACCTCGATGACGAACCCGGTGGTAATGTTCGGCGACGTTGGCAGGAACAAGACCTCTCGGCCGTCCTCAGTCACTTTCCCGGTCTTAAACGCCGTCATCCGAAGTCCCTCCCAAACCTCGAGTTTGACGGGTTTTTGGAGGGATTCCTGCTCGCCGAAGGCGGTTTCGGCAGCCATCTTCGAGGCGTTGTAGACGACGCGCATTACGGGGACACGATTCGCAATGTTGTCGACAAGCCGTTCGACGAGTCCGCCGACGGTCGTTCGCATGAGATAGCCGACAGAGAGGGTCAGTATCGTCAGGACGGTCAGTGCGACGATGACACGGAGGAACTGTGCGAGTTCTTCGGCCTGCTCTTGGCCGCCCGGAACGAACGGCTCGACGGCTTGCCACTCGAGAATCAGTCCCGGCGTGATCCCGGCGATAATCCCGTAGATCCAGTAGATGACGTAGAGGGTAATGAGGATCGGGCCGAGGACGATCAGCCCACTCGCGAAATCCCGCTTCCACGAAGCCATGTACGCAGACTCACACTACGGGATAATGAGCCCTTCCCTTTAGCGTCCGAGCACTGCCCGAAGGGCAAATCTGAGATTCTCCTTGCGCTCCATCACGCGCCGAGAGAAGTACGAGAGCCAGCGGCCGCCGTAGGGAACGTACTGATAGACATCGTACTCGGCGGCGAGGTCGTACTGGCGCTGCTCGCGAACGCCCATCAACAGCTGGAACTCGACGTCGGTCCCATACTCGTCGTGGAGGGCAATTGCGCGCTCGAGCATCCGGTCGTCGTGACTTCCGACGGCAATCGTCGGCCCGTCGTGAAAGTGCTCGAAGGCGTACTCGAGCAAGGCCTCGTACTCGCGGTTGACTCGCTCGGAGTCAGTATATGCAATCGCTGCTGGCTCGTCGTAGGCTCCCTTGACGAACCGAATCTTTCCGGGGACGTCGGCCAGTCGCTCGAGATCCGTCCGCGTTCGCTTGAGATTCGCCTGTACACAGACGCCGACACCGCCGTCGTACTCGTGAGCGAGTGCTTCGAATGCATCCAGCGTCGCATCGGTCGTCGTGTGATCTTCCATATCGATCCAGACGAAGACGTCGTGCTCGGCTGCGGCATCGACGACGCCCTCGAGTTCCTCGCGAAAGACGTCTTCGCCAAGGTCGAGACCTAGTTGCGAGGGTTTCACGGAGAGACAGGCATCGAGATTCGAGCGGGAAATGTCGCCAGCCAACGCCCGATACTCCGCTGCATCGGAGCGCACTGGTGGTCGCTCGCCGTAGTGTTCACCAAGGAGGTTGATGATTGCGCCGACGTTTCGTCCGTTGAGCCGGCTGACGTGCTCGAGGACTTCGGCGGCCGACTCCCCCGCGACGAACCGGTCAGCGATTGGCGGGATCATACTGGTACTAGTATCTACCCCCTGTAAGGTGTTTGGTGTGAGTGACTGTGCGTGCGAACAACCAGTCTCGAGGAAACCAACGACACGGTGAGGCGAGCGCACTCACGCGCCGCGAGAAACCACCGCCGGTTAAGACACGCCAGTTCGTCCGCCAGTATATGACACTACTCGAGACCATCGTGATCGCGTTCTGGGCGATGTTGCCGGCGTACGTGCCGAACAACGCCGCCGTGCTGGCCGGCGGTGGCCGGCCAATCGATGGCGGGCGAACCTGGGATGGAAAACGGGTCCTCGGCGACGGGAAAACGTGGCGCGGGACGGCTGCGGGTATCACTGCGGGGCTCGCACTCGCGGGCATTTTGACGCTGTTCGCTGGCGACGTGAGCAGCGCACTCGGCTTCGAGGTGCCGGAGTTTGCCCCGCTTGCGGCGCTCGGACTCGCTGCCGGTGCAATGCTTGGGGACATTCTCGCGTCGTTTCTCAAACGCCGCAGCGGCCGTGAACGCGGCGCGATGTTCCCCGGACTCGACCAGCTCGACTTCGTCGTCGTCTCCTTGCCCCTGACCGCGCTGCTTGCAACCGACTGGTTCCGCACGGTCTTCACGTGGGAGGTCATCCTCGTCGTCGTCGTGGTCACGCCAATCCTGCACGTCACGACGAACATGATCGCGTACAAACTCGGCCTGAAGAACGAGCCCTGGTAAGCTGTCCGAAGCGATTTAGTCTTCTGAAACGTCTTCGAGCCACTCCGGCTGAACGTTCTCAGCAGTTTCTATCACGTCGTACTCGAGCGTCGTCGTCCACGATTCGCCGCGCTCGAGGACGTACTCACCCCACGTCGAGGCATCGACGCGCTCGAGTGTGATGTTCGAGTACTGCAGTTGTCCGGCCTCGTCGACGTGCACCTCGCCGTCGGTGTCAGTGACGTACTGCGTCTCGTAGGTGGACTCGCCAGTTTCGATTTCGGTCCACCCCGTCTCTGGCTCGTAGACAGCGAGCGCTGTCCCGCTATCGGTCGTTTCGGCCGTTTGCTCGAATGCAGTCATCTCGAGTTGGGAGTAAATGAGGCGGTCGGGGTAGACGGCGGTCGCTGGTCCATCAGAAACAGCACCGTCCGCCGTGGTGATCGCGCTGTGTTCGTCCTCAGACGTTCGAAGCACCTCGTCGTCGGTCTCCGCGAGCCACTCCTCGAGTCGGTCGGCCGACTCGGCGGTCGCCTTCGTGTATCGCTCACCATCTCCGCTCCAGTAGTGGTCGTACGTGATATCCTCGAACGCGAGCGTCTCACGCTGTTCGCCAGTGTCGCTATCCACGGTCGATTCGAGCGAGACAAACAGGTCGTCGTCGACGAGGACCGTCTCCGAAACAGTGTATGATCCCTCGAGTTCAGTCGGATCAGCAGGTTCGGCCGCTCGAGCGTCGGTTGGCGAGTACACGGCGAGGACGCCGGTCGTCACAATCCCGGCGCAGATGACGACAGCAAGGAGGGCGGACCGTCGGTTCATACACAATCAAGAATCATTGCTATAAAAAACATACCGATCAGCTGCCACGTGTGCCGAGGGTCGCGTTCAGATCCGGCCTAAGCCGGTCGACGGCATCAAAGCCCGCCTCGAGTGCGACTGGTTCCGCGAGCATGCACCGCGTCTGTCCGACCCGTTTCCACACCGCTTATTTTGTCGGGGCACGCGCGTTCGAGCAATGACGAACCAGGCACTCATCGACGCGCTCCGCGAGGCTGATGCCGTCCGATTCGGCGAGTTCGAACTCTCCCACGGCGGCACCAGCGAGTACTACGTCGACAAGTACCTCTTCGAAACCGATCCCACCTGTCTCGAGGCCATCGCTGAGGCCTTCGCCGAGCGACTCGATTCGGACGACAAGCTCGGCGGCGTCGCACTGGGCGGCGTCCCACTCGCCGCTGCAACCAGCGTCGCGGCTGGCGTTCCCTACGTCATCGCCCGCAAGCAGCGCAAGGAGTACGGAACGGCCAACCTGATCGAGGGCCGACTCGAGGAGGGCGAAGAGGTCGTCGTCGTCGAAGATATCGTCACCACGGGAACCAGTCTGGTCGAGGCCGTCGAGGCGCTTCGCGACGCGGGTGCGACCGTCAACCGCGCACTGGTCGTTGTCGACCGCGAGGAAGGCGGCCGCGAGAACGTCGAAGACGCCGACCTCGAGATGGAGTCGCTCGTGACCGCGAGCGAACTGTTGGCCGACGCGGACCGCGCGTAACCGAACTCGAGTCGCTGTCTCTCACACCGGCGACGCACTCAAGCCACTCGCGCTGGTGGCTCGCGTATGGACCTCCCCAGCGCACTCGAGGCCGAGGGAAACACCGTCTGCGTCGTCGGCGCTGGCGGCAAGAAATCGACGCTGTATGCGCTCGCTGGGCACCTCGAGCGGGCAGTCGTCACCGCCACGGTTCGGATTCCGCCCTTTGACGACCAGGTCGCCGAGGTTCGGGTGACTGCGAATCCAAGCCAAATACTCGAGAATGCGACTGACTGGCCGCTCGGACTCGTTGCTGACCGCGACGGCGAGCGGTGTCACGGCTACGAGCCAGAACAGATCGATGCACTCGCGAGCGTCGCATCCGACACCACCATTCTCGTCAAGGCCGACGGCGCACGCACGCGCTGGTTCAAGGCACCGGGCGAACACGAGCCACAACTGCCCACCACTACGGACGTGGTCGTTCCAATCGCCAGCGCGAAAATCGTCGGCGAGACCCTGACCGACGAACACGTTCACCGTCCGGAGCGCGTCGCCGCGATCACGGGCCTCGAGCGCGGGGATCGAATTGCTGTCACCGATGTCGCGACCGTCCTCACGAGCGACCGTGGTGGGTGCAAGGACGTGCCCGACGGCGCAACGGTAATCCCACTGCTGAACATGGTTGACACGCCGGCACTCGAGTCGACCGCACGCGATCTTGCTGCCGAGATTCATGCGCTTCGTAACGTTCCACACGTCGCTCTCACCAGGCTACTCGAGGATGAGCCAGTTATCGGCGTCGTCTGAGTGTGTGTCTACAGGTGAAAAGAAGGTGAAAACGGGCCGTTGTCCCCACCATGCGCCGTCGCACACCATCACAATGTTTTTATCCCGCTCGAGACTACGCGTAGCTACGATGGTAGGTGTCCGTTTTACAGGGGCGTTTGCCCGCTTCTAACTCACATTCACGCCCGTCGCTCGCGCCGGTTCGAACTGCGCGGGCAACGTTGACGGACGCCACGCCGAACGTCGTCTTGACGTTCTTCCAGTAATCGTACCACACAGCTACAGCCATGTCAGACTCAGACTCAGACGCGAACGCAGGGGAACAACTCACGGTCGTCCTCCCAGACGGCTCGGAACTCGCCGTCGACGACGGCGCGACGGTCGAAGACTGCGCCTACGAAATCGGCCCGGGACTCGGCAGCGACACCGTCGCCGGGAAACTCGACGGCGACCTCGTCGCCAAAGAAGCACCCGCCTACGACGGTGCCGAACTCGAGATCATCACCGAAGGCAGCGACGAATCGCTGCGCGTCATGCGCCACTCGGCCTCGCACTGTCTCGCACAGGCCGTCGAGCGCCTCTACGACGAGGAAACGGTCAAACTCGCCATCGGCCCGCCAACCGACGAGGGCTTTTACTACGACTTCGACAACCTCGACATCGACGAGTCCGATCTCCGCGACCTCGAGGCCGAAATCGAGGAAATCATCGCCGCAGACTACGAGATCGAACGGGAAGACGTCTCCATCGAGGAGGCCGAAGAACGCCTCGCAGACGAACCGTACAAACTCGAACTCCTCGAGGAACTCGCCGACGACGGCCAGCAGGTCACCTTCTACAAACAGGGCGAGTGGGAAGACCTCTGTGCCGGCCCGCACGTCGAGTCGACGGGCGAAATCGGCGTCGTCAAACTGCTCGAGATCGCTGGCGCGTACTGGCGCGGCGACGAGGAAAACGAAATGCAGACGCGCATCTACGGCACCGCGTTCGAAGACGAGAGCGACCTCGAGGACTTCATAGAGCGCAAGGAAGAAGCCGAGAAACGAGATCACCGAAAGATCGGGTCCGAGATGAACCTGTTCTCGATTCAGGACGTGACCGGCCCCGGACTGCCGCTGTATCACCCGCCCGGAAAGACGGTCCTGAAAGAACTCGAGGACTTCGTCGAGGACCTCAATCAGGACGCCGGCTACGACTACGTCGAGACGCCCCACGTCTTCAAGACGGATCTGTGGCACCGCTCGGGCCACTACGAGAACTACGCCGACGACATGTTCATCTTTGACGTCGGCGACGACGAATTTGGCCTGAAGCCGATGAACTGTCCGGGACACGCAGCCATCTTCCAGGACCAATCCTGGTCGTACCGTGACCTCCCCATCCGCTACGCGGAGAACGGCAAAGTGTATCGGAAAGAACAGCGCGGCGAGTTGTCGGGACTCTCGAGAGTCTGGGCCTTTACCATCGACGACGGCCACCTGTTTATCCGCCCCGACCAGATCGAACAGGAAGTCGAAGAGATCATGGACATGATCACGGACGTCCTCGAGACGTTCGACTTAGAGTACGAGATGGCACTCGCTACGCGCCCCGAGAAGTCCGTCGGGAGCGACGACATCTGGGAGCACGCAGAGGAGCAACTCGAGAACGTCCTCGAAAAGCGCAACCTCGAGTACGAGGTCGAGGAGGGCGACGGCGCGTTCTACGGGCCGAAAATCGACTTCGCGTTCGAGGACGCTATCGGTCGCGCCTGGGACGGTCCGACGGTCCAACTGGACTTCAACATGCCCGACCGCTTTGACCTCTCCTACGTCGGCGAGGACAACGAGGAACACGAACCCGTCATGATCCACCGCGCGCTCTATGGCAGCTACGAACGGTTCTTCATGATGCTCATCGAGCACTACGAGGGCCGATTCCCGCTCTGGCTCGCACCAGAACAGGTCCGCGTCCTCCCAATTTCGGACGCGAACCTCGGCTACGCCCACCGCGTCGCAAACGAGTTCGACGACTTCCGTGCCGAGGTCGACGGTCGCGACTCCACGCTCGAGCGAAAGATCCGCGCGGCCCACGACGACCGCGTCCCCTACCAGATCATCGTCGGCGACAACGAAGAAGAGGCTGGCAACATCTCGGTTCGAGACCGCTTCGAGGACCAGGAGTACGACGTCGAGATTGCGGCGTTCCGCAGCCATCTCGAGGGCGAGGTCGACGAGCAGCGGACGGAGCCGGACTTCCTGCAGGACTGAACGCGATCAGCTACCGTCGCTGACCGCCGTCTCTTCTGATCGGTTCCCGACGAGTGCACGAATCGTCTGTACCCCGACGAACCGCGGCACACGCTCCGCATAGCGTTCGTACGCGTTGCCGTACTGCTCTCGCAGCCACGGTTCCTCGGCAAAGGGAAGCGCGAGCCACCACACGAAGTAGATCGCACAGATGATCGTCACCAACAGCGAGTTCGTGAGAAGTGCAAACCCAACCGTTGCAGCGATGTAGCCGACGTACTGAGGATTTCTCGAGTAGCGATACCAGCCGCCGGTTCGTAACTCGCCAGAGAGGCCTTTCGTCTCCTCGACGCCGAGGTCGTACCCGGCAGCGATAGCGACGGCAAACCCACCGACGAATAAACTCACTCCTGCGAGAAGAGATGGTATCCGCGGGAGACCGAGCGTGTTCCAGGTGAGATATGCAAGGACAGGCAAGAGTACGTTGAGCGCCTGTGAGATCGTCCAATGTGTGTAAAACTGCCACCCTCGTTCGCCGGGCGGCCAGTAGTTGGCCAAGCCGAGAGCACTCGCAACAATACCCGCGAGGTTCAACGTGACCAGTCCGACGCCGAGGACGAATACGAACGTCGTCAGCGAGTCCGCCCTGACAGTCGTGAAGACGGCATCGATCATCCGTCTCGTACTCCCTCCGCGGTCGCACCCAGTGTTTGGACCATACACGACGCTCGAGTCGCAATCCGCTGGAATCTTCTCACGGACACGCTAGGTGATTTATATACCCTCGAGACCTCACTTGAGTCAACGGGATGAAATACTGCACCGTTCGACTCTCTCAGCCCGACTGGATGCTCCACCCGATGCAGCGGTTCATCCGCGAGGAAAGCGTCGTTCGGTACGAGGAACTGCAGGCGTGGGCCATTGCCACTGGCGACGCTCTCGAGTACGAACTATTCTACGTCGAAGCCGCCCGCGAGCCGTACGAGGACGCGCTCGCTGCTGTCGATTCGGTTCGTTGGTACGATCTGACCCCAATCGACGACGATTCGTTCTACGTCTACATCTGCCAAGAGACCCGCGGCGAGGACGTTCGCTGGCGTGAGGCCTTCGCGGCGCTAAATCTCGTCGTTATCCCGCCCATCGTCTACGACCCCACCGCGGCGTTCTACATGACGGTCGTCGGCAGCGGCGACAATCTGCAAGCGATGCTCGAGGGCCTGCCGGACGAAATCGACGTCACGGTCCGTGCTATCGGTGACTACGACCGCCGCCACGCGCCGCTCGTCGGCGATCTCACTGATCGCCAACTCGAGGCCGTCGAGGTGGCAGTTGACGTTGGCTACTTCGACGTGCCTCGCGAGGCTGGCGTCCGCGATGTTGCCGACGAACTGGGCTGTGCGCCGAGTACGGCCGCGACGCTGCTTCAGAAGGCCCAGGCGCGGGTAATGAGACGCCTCACTGAACGGTACGGCCGGACAGCAGGGGACGTAAGCCCACATGTTCGTGCGCTTTTGTAAGCGTACACGGATCGAAATCCACATAGTTGCAGAATCGTGCATACCTGTATGAACAGAGCCGAGAAAGCAGCCCTGCAGTTGCGAGCGGTCGACGTGTTGCGGATGCTCAAAGAGACGCGAACGTACGACGAACTCGCCGAGACGACTGGGCTTCCTGCCGGCGATTTGAACCGGTACGTCAACGGCCACGTCCTCCCCGGCACCGAACGCGCACGCGAGGTTGTCGAAGAACTCGGTCGGGACGCGCTCGCGGCGGAACTCGACGAACGCATCCGCGTCGACCACGAGGGCTACGTCGATAACAGCGCGGCCGTCTTCGATCAGCCCTTCCTCGACCTCGTCGCGCCGGTCGTCGCGAACGGATTCGAGTTCGACCGCCCCGATGTCGTCCTCACCGCTGCGACCGACGGCATCACCCTCGCAGCCTCGCTTGCGAGTTACTACGGCACTCGCTGTGCCTACGCGAAAAAACAAAAAGAAACCGCCGTCGAGGAGTTCATCGAAGCCCGCCAGCGCCTCCAGTCCGGAATCGAACTTACCTACTATCTGCCTGCCTCCGCAATCGAACCCGGCGAAACCGTCCTCGTCGTCGACGATCTCATCCGCTCGGGCGAAACACAGGAACTCCTCCTCGATATTATCGACACCGCCGACGCAGAGGTCGCTGGCGTCTTCGCCCTCATTGCTGCCGGCGATGACGGCACTGACCGCGCTCGCGAGCGAACCGACGCACCAATTGGTGCGCTCACAACGGTCTAGGCGCTCACGGTTGGATTATGCACTCTCGGCTTCGAGTTCGTCGAATAAGTCCGCGACGCGAGCGCGGACATCCTCCCGAATCGAGTGGGCCGTCTCGAGGTCTTCCCCGTGTGGATCGGGGAGGTCCCAGTCTCGAACGTCAGTATCTGCCTCGAGATCAAGCGTCGAACAGCCCATCGTCGCGACGTAGTCACAGCTCTCGAGTTCTGCCTCGGAGACCGCCTGTGGCGTTCGATTCGAGAGGTCGATGTCATCCTCGCCCATGGCCTCGATCACGACATCGTGAACAGCCTCGGCTGGGTGTGTGCCACCGGAGATGATCTCGATGTGGTCCTCGAGGTCGCGCTCGGTGCGTTCTCGCTCGGCGTAGGCGGTCGCCATCTGGCTGCGACCGGCATTTTGTACGCAGATGAGCGCGATTCGGGTGTCGGGAGCCATACGCGGAGAGAGGGACGACCGCTACCTAATCGTTCGTATGTGAGCTACTGTGAGAACAATAGGCATGGAACGGAGGGGTCGAGTGCTTAGCGAACAATCGTCACCGGCACCGGCGAGCGTCGAGCAACCGTTTCGGCAACGCTGCCGAGCAAGATGCGGCTGGCACCCGTTCGCCCGTGGCTGCCGATGATAATGTGATCCACATCTGTCTCGTCGGCGTAATCGACAATCGACCGGGAGACACTGCCGACGACGTGATCGGTCTGGATCTCGTGGCCAAACTCGGCTGCCTGGTCTTTCGCCTGCTCGAGGAGATTCTCGGACTGGTTTTCCTGCTGTTTCTGGATCTGATCGTAGTTTGCCATCGAGCCGCCTTCGATGCCCGTGGCAGCGTAGAAATCGCCCGGGTCAAGGATATTGAGTGCCGTGATATCGGCATCTGGGTACTCGGTGCAGGCGAACTCGAGGGCCTGGGTTGCGTGCTCTGAGTCGTCGACTGGAACGAGGATGTGAGATGTCATAGCTGTCCCTACGAGCGTCTCGGGCTTAAAGTCCAGCCACAGTTAGCACTGGTCGGGAATCAGTTAGTCGATAAAAATCGATTCGGGCGACGTTACTTCGCGCGGCCCTGCCCGCCGTTGTTGGACGGGCGGACCTTCTCTGCGCCTTTGCCACGGTTGTTGAGACCGCGGTTGGCCTTGCCAGCGTTGGTCAGGCCACGGAACGCACGGTTCGTGTGTGCGCTGTCGCAGATCCAGTTGAGGTCGTCGTCGTTCTCGATTGCTGGGTGTTCGGGATCAACGAGGATCACTTCGAACCACTTCTGCGAGCCGTCTTCACCGACCCAGTAGCTGTTGAGTACGCGCAGGTTTGGATACTTGCGCGAGACGCGCTCTTCGCCGATGCGCTGGATGTTCTTACGCCGCCCGATGCGGTTGACACCCTGGCGCTTGGAGCGCCGACCTGCTTTATGTCGCTGCTTTCGGGCGGTCCCTTTACGGACCGAGACGCGGGTCACGATGATGCCCTGTTTGGCCTTGTAGCCGAGTTCACGGGCCTTATCGAGTCGCGTTGGGCGCTCGATGCGTTCGATTGCACCTTCTTTGCGCCAGTCCTGTTTTCGCTGCCACTGCAGTTCCCCAAGCTTACCGTCGCCGGGGTCCTTCCATGCCTCCTTGATGTGGGAGTAGAAGCTTCGTGCCATATGTATCACCGCGGGCTTTCCTGGTTCAATCCCGATACGCGAGATCACATCCCGACCTGTGGGCGTCGCACCGAACAGGTGCCCGCTGGCGCCCGCAACCCAGCGAGTTGGTCAATGGTAGCCAGCGTTCCCGTATAAGCGCTTCGAACCGCGAGACGAGGATACAGGCGTGTTGACGGGTGGCACGAAAAAACAACACTTAGGTGAGTACCAATTCACAACCGCGTATGAACCTCGGCGTCTGTTACTTTCCGGAACACTGGCCGCGCGAGCGCTGGGAAACCGATATCGAAGCGATGGCCGAAGCTGGCCTCGAGTACGTCCGCATGGCGGAGTTCTCGTGGGCCGCCATCGAACCCGAACGCGGCGAGTTCGACTTCGAGTGGCTCGACGAGGTCGTCGACCTAATCGGCGAGTACGACATGCAGGCAGTCCTCTGTACGCCGACTGCGACCCCGCCGAAATGGCTCGTCGACGAACACCCAGAAATTCGACAGGAAACGTTCGACGGCACCACCCTCGAGTTCGGCAGTCGCCGTCACTACTGTTTCAACTCAGATGCGTTCCGCGAGGAGACCGACCGAATCATCAGCGAGATGGCCGGCCGCTACGCCGACAATCCCGCCGTCGCGGGCTGGCAAACCGACAACGAGTTCGGCTGTCACGAGACCGTTCGGTGTTACTGTGACGACTGCGAAGCGGCCTTTCGGGAGTGGGTCGCCGAGAAGTACAACTCCATCGAAGACCTCAACGAATCGTGGGGCAATCGCTTCTGGAGCCAGCAGTACAACGCCTTCGACGAGATTGACGCACCGGGTCCGACACCGGACGGCCACCATCCCGCACGCCTCCTCGAGTACGCCCGCTTTTCGAGCGATTCGGTCGTCGACTACAACGCATTCCAGGCCGACCTACTCCGCGAGATCGACGCCGACTGGTTCGTCACCCACAACTTCATGGGTCACTTCTCGGACCTGAACGCATTCGACGTCAGCGACGACCTCGAGATGGTCGCGTGGGACTCCTATCCGACCGGCTTCGTCCAGGAGATGTCCCCCGAGGAGCCAACGGTCGACGAACTGCGCGCCGGCAACCCCGACCAACTCGGGCTGAATCACGACCTCTATCGCAGCGCGCGTGATCGCCCGTTCTGGGTCATGGAACAACAGCCCGGCGACATCAACTGGCCCGCACAGGGCACCCAGCCAGCCGACGGCGCGATGCGACTCTGGGCCCACCACGCGAGCGCCCACGGCGCAGACGGCATCGTCTACTTCCGCTGGCAACGCTGTCTCGAGGGCCAAGAGCAGTACCACGCGGGCCTGCGCAAACAGGACGGCTCGCCGGATCGCGGCTATCACGACGCCACGCAGGCTGCAGACGAACTCGCTGCAATCGGCGGCGAGGACGGCGTCGACCACGTCGACGCACCCGTTGCCCTCCTGTTCGACTACGACAGTTGCTGGGCGCTCGAGGAGCAACCCCACGCACCCGATTTCGACTACTGGCAACTGCTCGAGTCGTTCCACGGCGCGCTTCGGGCACGCGGCGTGCAGGTCGATGTCGTTCCACCGACTAACGACCTCGAGGGATACGACGCCGTCGTCGCACCCGCGCTCCATCTCGTCACCGATGAAATCACAACCCGCCTCGAGGAGTACGTCGAAGCCGGCGGCGAACTCCTTCTCGGCCCGCGAACCGGCGTGAAAGACGCATACAACAAACTTCGACCCGCGCTCCAGCCCGGCCCGCTGACCGATCTCGTCGGCGCGACCGTCGAGCAACACGACACGCTCCCCGAACGGATCGAGACCGTTGTCAGTCCCGTCGACGGCGACGACAGCTACGGCTTCCGCACCTGGGCCGAATGGCTCGAGGCCGACGACGCCGACCCCCTCTTCACCTACGAGATGGATGGCATCGAGGACGGCCATACGGCGGCCGTTCGAAACAGCGTCGGCGACGGAACCGTCGTCTACTGCGGCGTCTGGCCCGACGCTGATCTGGCTGACGAACTCGTTCGCCCGCTGCTCGCCCGTGCGGACGTCGACTACACCGAGCGACTCCCCGACGGCCTTCGTATCAACCACCGCGACGGGCGAACGTGGGTCACGAACTTCACGAGCGATGCCTACCGACTCGAGACTGGCGACGATACCGACTGGCTCGTCGGTGATTCGACCATCGATGCGTTCGACGTCGCCGTTGCAGACGACGACCTCAGCGATGAGTTCGGAGTCGAACCTCTCGAGTAACTGCTCGTCGATAGAATCGTTCGCAGAACCACGCGACAACGTCGTTACGAATTCGTTTCAGTGTCGACCGCAGCGCCGGCGTCTGGGTTCACGTCGGCGCTCAGATCAGTGTCCGGTCGAATCTCCTCGAGTTCCTGTTCGACCTTCGCCTGCCCTTTCTTGAATTCGCCAGTCGACTCGCCGATAGATCGAGCGAGTTTCGGAATCTTCTGTGCACCAAATATCAAAATGGCGATCCCAACGATCAGCAAGATCTCAGGCCCGCCAGGAGCCACGAACAGCGGTGTAGTCGATAGCACATCTCGAACACCCAGGCCCACACTTGTAATCTTTTAGGTGGTGGTACGATCCGCGGAATCAGAACCGGGCAACAATGCGTTCTCGTCCGGTTTGGCTCGAACATGGCTCCTTACGCGCCCTTTTGTCCCCTGCCGACTCGAGACTCAGTATCCAAATTCTGTATATCATAATACCGTGTATGTGATCGGAAGCGGTCGAACTGTGCGACTCACCATACCAGCCGAAATACACCGAGAAAAGACGTATACTCGGAGTGAGACACACGGAGCGACTACGAGACGTGCAGTCGCTTACTCGAGGATTGCCATCACCGACTCGAACGATCCTCGCTCAATCGCAGCCGCAACCGGCTCGGCCTCGAGATCGTCCGGGATGTGCTGGGGGTACTTGCGTCGGAAGTAGCCGATAGCATTGGTCAGATCACGCCGGAGGAACTCCGTTGCGTTCTCGTGATCCGTCGGAATCGCCTGAGGCCAGTCGAAAATCGTCACTCCGCCCTCATCGACGAAGACGTTGTACTCGCTCATGTCCGCGTGGACGTAGCCATGATCGTACGCGCGCGCGATCTCCGAGAGTAGGAGATCGAGGACGCCAATTACTTGCTCGTCCTCGAGTTTTGTCTGCGAGAGTTCGACCCCCTCCATCTTCTCCATGACGATGGCGTGGCGGTTCTGGCCGATGGGCTGGGGAACCGACACATCGGGATACAGCGACTCGAGGATGTCGTACTCGCGCTCGGCGGCCTTGCGCGCGGTGTACATCCAGGAGACGTGGTCGCGGTCGGACGTGTAATCGCGTTCCTTGTGGACTTCCCGGAAGTTGGTATAGCCCTCACGGTGGTACTTCAGCGCGTGGGGTTTGTACGAGCGCACTTCGTAGACGTCGCTTTCCTTGCCGACGCCGAGTGGCGAGCCAAATTCCGAAATCGTATCCTGCTCGACGAGCGCCCGCAAGGCGAGTGTATCGTAGCCCTCGAACTGCAGGGTGTAGCCCTCGTACTGAATCGTTTTCTTCTCGATCAACCCGCGTTTCAAACATCGCTCGAGGCGGTAGTCGACCTCCTCGTCGGTGAGGCTGGCGAACTCCGAGAGTTTCTCCCGCTGGACCCACTCGGAGAAGCGCATCCCCTGTTCGACACCGGAGAGGAGATAGAAGTCCTCGTCCTCGAGCTCCGGGAGTACCCCGGCGACATTCCGCACCATAGAGTGCGATAGCCGGCGAGTACGTAAAAACGTCGTGACGAACGCCCGCCAGCGCACGATGGCTCGTTCCTCGAGACCAAACGCTGAGTCTGAGATCAGTGGTGTGCCAACCGCACCACTAGCTCCTCTGTGCCCCGTTATCGTTCGATAGCGTGATCGAGCGATGGGGGTTGGTAAACCCCATAGAGCAATACGAAATCTTCCCGTGAGTGAAACCGCGGCGCTACTCGAGCGAGCGCACGACGCGATCCGCGATGGAGATAGAAATGTAGCGGTCGCCGATTCCGAGTTTAGCGGCTGTCCGAACCGGCATCGGCAGTTTCGAGTGCCTCACGAACGTTTCGCTCACCCGCCTGGAGCGCCTCGAGTCGTCGGTCCTCGGGGAGTTCGTACTCGATAATCAGCGGCGTATCCGGGTCGGCGTGGTCGCCAAGGAGAGAGACGATCCGCTCGAGGTCGAGCACTCCCGATCCGGGTACGTCCTCGAGTTCCGCCTCGGAGGTGTCCTTGAGGTGGGTGGCGACGATTCGGTCGCCGACAGCGGGGATCACATCCGCCGGATCGACCGACTCGACAAGGAAGTGCCCAGTGTCGATGCAGACGCCGAGTCGCGGATGGTCGTACGCCTCGAGCACCTCGCGGACGTCGTCAATGGACGAAAACACCCTCGAGAGGTCGTCGTGGTGCACCGACGAGTAGTTATGAATCGCAACGTCGATCTCGAACGTCTCGGCAAGGGCGAGCAGTTCCTCGGTAATCTCGTCCCGATCCGGCGGATAGTTGACCGTGATGTAGTCGGCGTCGAGCCAGTCTGCGAACGCGATATACTCGCGGGCGTCCTCGGGAGTTTCGAGGTCGACGACGCCGTAGCCACAGACGTCGATGGCCGCTTCCTCGAGCAGCTGTTGGATCTCGAGTCGCTCGTCCGGATCGTCGGTCGGCGGCAGATGCCGGTCCCAGAGTTCGAGCGTCTCGAGGTCGGTATCGGCTGTCTCGAGTGAGTCGAGAACGTCCTCAAGTGTTCCCTCACCGAAGACGATGCTCTGGAGCCCACAGTTGAACGATGTCATAGGTGCACTCGCGCGGACCGGTCCAAAAGCGTTCGGGAGGCGGAACAAACGGGGTGGGGTACCCGGGTTTATGCCCGGTCAGTGTAACCGATAGCTATGCGCGTTTTACTTATCGGCGGCACCGGTGTCATCAGCACCGGCATCACCCGCCAACTGGTCGACGACGGCTACGAGGTCGTCTGTCTCACTCGCGGCGAAACCGACGCCGACGTTCCCGACAGCGTCGAGTTCGTCACCGGCGACCGCAACGACCGTGATGCGCTCGAGCGAGTCGCCAGCAAGGTCGACCCCGACTGCGTCATCGATATGGTCTGTTTCACGCCCGAGCAGGCGCGCGAGGCGGTCGATGTCTTCGGCGGCGAGATACAGCAGTACATCTTCTGCTCGACGGTCGACGTGTATCACCGCCCGCTCGAGTCCAATCCGGCGACCGAAGACGCCCCACGAGAATCAGACGTCGACGCCGAGCCGGTCAGCGACTACAGCGCGAACAAAGCCGCCGCGGAAGACGTCTTTCTCGAGGCTCACGACGGAGCCGAATCAGTCCACGGGACAGACTCCGAAGGCGCGTTCGCGGTGACGATTATCCGCCCGTGGAGCACCTACGGCGAGGGCGGCGCGGTCTTTCACACGTTCGGCAGCGACACCTACTACCTCGACCGAATTCGAGAGGGGGAGCCGATCATCGTCCACGGCGACGGCTCCTCGCTGTGGGGGCCGTGTCACCGTGACGACGTTGCGACGGCGTTCGTCGGTGCCGTCGGCAACGAAACCGCCTACGGCGAAGCCTATCACGCCACGAGCGAGCAGACTATCACCTGGAATCAGTACTATCGCCGCGTCGCGGCCGCGATGGACGCGCCCGAACCCGAGTTCGTCCACATTCCGACCGAGCAACTCCGCGAAGCCGCGCCCGAGCGCACCGACATGCTCGAGGCACACTTCCAGTACAGTACGGTCTTCGACAACACGAAGGCGAAACGCGACCTCGGCTTCGAGTACACCATCGAGTTCGAGGATGGGATTCGACGAACGATTGACGCGCTCGAGGACCGCGAGGGCCTCGAGTCGTGGGACAGCGCGAACGATGACGCGATTATCGAGGCGTGGGACAAGGCGAGCGGGACGTTTCTCGAGCGTATCAGTTCAGAATGAACCCGTCTTTGGAGTGATCAGTCGCGAGAACGTGGCGAATGTGCGCGGAGGAACGTCTCGATTTCGCTCGAGAGTACGTCTGGTGCTTCGGCGGGGCCGGCGTGACTAACACTGTCGAATTCGACGAGGCGACTCTGTGAGAGTGCAACGTGGGTATCACGGGCGCTCTTTCGAAGAAAATCGGGTCCGTTAGTCCCGGTCAGTGTGAGCACAGGTGCGGTGACGTCGAGACTGGGTGGGAGCTGGTACCGTTCGACAGCGCGATTCATTCGGAGAACTTCGTCAGCAAGGTCGATGCAGTCCGGCCACACCGGCCAATCTGACAGCCACGCATCGAGGTCGTCAATACCACCGGGGTGAAGAACCAATTCAATGTATTGTTTTATCGCCTCACCCGGTTTCCCTGCCTCAATACGTGTCTGCATCTGATCCGCAAGGTTGGCTGTTTCTCGATACTCCGCAGGCAGGATCGCCGGTTCGTACGCAACGACTGCCGTAACCGGTACTTTTGTTGCAGCCTCAATCGCGGTGAGTGCCCCATAGGAATGCCCGAACAAGATTGGATCACGGTCGATATCCTCGACGAGCGTTTGCACATACTTTACTTCGCGATTCAACACGTCATCAGCGGTCAGCTCGGCTAGACTCTCGGGACAGGTTCCAAATCCGGGTCGCTGCGGAATGATCGTCGTATACCCATCTAGGTATGGGACGATTGGCGTCCAGTATTCCTTTGGAGCCATCCCACCGTGTAGGAGAATCAACGGCGGGCCATCGCCGTCACAGTCGTATGTTACTTCAATGCCTGTTTCGGACTGTATCGTTTGCATACAACCACTGTTCGAGAGAAATCAGCGTAAGCAGTTCTCTCAGTCAGACGGGCATTTAAATAGAGAATGAAATACAAATCGTGCAGTCTATCGCGGATTGGTGCTAAAACAAACTCGCAACAAGTCACTATATTCGACGGGATTTCAGTCAGTCATCAGATAGTTTCGATGCGTACATTGTCGCTGAGAAAGACGTGACTACATGGGACTTCTCGCGCAATTCGATATCTACTGCGATGCACTTCCGCTCGTTGGGGTTGCAAGAGAGCTACCAGATGCAACTGTTCTGTTCGAGTTCCAATTCAATCACGGCAATCCACCACTGTTCATAATCACCGTCACAGACGGTACACGGACAGCAATTGAAGCAGCGCTAACGGCGGCCGTTGATATCGACGAATGGATGCTGATTGGCGAGGCTGGCTCTACACGACGATATCAAGCGACCCCAGCCCTCACCTTCGAGGAACAGCTCGGGGACCACATCGACAATCCTGCTGGACTCAAATCGCTTGCCGCTGTCGAGGCCGTTATTGAGCGAATCGAAGTGACCAAGGAGGGATGGCGACAGTCGGGCTGGTTTGCGAATCGGGACGCGTTCACCGAGTTTTCATTGTTTTGGCAACAAAACGGTGGCTTCCGGTTGCACCGTCTTACTCAAAACGGTGCGTCTGAACCACCTGGCGATGGCCTCTCAGATCGACAACGCGAGGCGCTGAGAATTGCGTACGAGAACGGGTTTTTCCAGATTCCACGTCGGACCTCTTTAAAAGAGGTTGCAGCAGAGTTAGACATCTCTGCATCCTCCGTATCGGAGCGACTTCGTCGTGCCCAAACACAGTTGATCGAGGAAACGGTCGCAACAACATGGCCGTCGCTTCCTGAGTAACAGACGACACTTTGCGACACATCGTCCGCTACTGCGATCATGTATCGCAATCATCTAACCGCGTCTCGAGTAAACCCTCAACGCTAATCCGCTCGAGTGTGAGTACGTACATATGACCGACGCAGCCAGCGGCTCCCTCGCGGACCGCGACTGGCGACTCATCCGCGACGATGCCCGCGACGGCGCGACCCAGATGGCCCTCGAGGAGGTCGCCGCCGAGACGGCCATCACAGACGGAATCAGAACGGTCCGAACGTTTTCGTGGGAGCCAAGCACCCTCTCGCTTGGCTACCGCCAAGACGCCGAGACGGTCGACTGGGGCTTTTGCGAGCGCGAGGGCATCGGCGTCACCCGCAGACAGACCGGCGGTGGCGGGATCTATCACGACCGCTTTGCGGACATTTCCTACACGATTGTCGCGCCCGCAGACGAGGTCCCGGGGGACCTGATGGACTGTTACGACCTGTTCTGCGAGCCGATTCTCGAGGCGTTCGACCGACTCGGCGTCGACGCCGACTTCGCGGCGAGCGAGCAGGACGCGATTTACCAGCCCGCCTGCTATCTGCGGGACATTCATCCGGCACACGATATCGTCGCACCGGCAGGGGCTGCAGACACAGCCCGTCCGAAGAAGATCAGCGGCAACGCCCAGTACCGCCAGCGCGATGTCGTCATTCAGCACGGTTCTCTGAGTTTCGATCTCGAGCCCACACGCCACGTCGGAACCTTCGCGACAGACATCGCGGACGCGACGTTTACTGATCGTGTGACGAGTATCCGCGAGCAAGTCGGCGAAATCGACCGCGAGACGGCACTCGAGACGCTCGGCGATGCGCTCGGTGACTGGTGCGACGCCGACGACGGTACGTGGCGAGCCGAGGAACTCGAGGCTGCCCGCGACCTCGCCGACCGAAAGTACGGCTCGGATGCGTGGATCAAGAATCGGGAGGCCCTCGAGGCGAGCGAGCAGTAGCCGTCTGGAAGCCACGCCGTGCCCACGGGTGCAGAAAACGGACCGCTTTTCTTTCGACGGCAAGACCACACGATATGCGACTGACCGGCTCGATTGGGATCGGCGTCCGAGCCCTCCTCGCAGCCGGCATCACCGGTGTCACGCTGCTCGCGAGCGCGTACGTCACCATCGTCTTCGCCGCGGCGACCATCATGTTCGTCGCGATGCAACTCGGCCCGTTCGAGTTCACCGAGACCGGCTTCCTGTGGACGCTCGTCATCGCCGCGATTCCGGTCCTGCCCTGTTTTGCCGTCGTCATCTCCCACGCCATCCGACTGGAGCGCCTCGAACTGCTCGAGGGGACTGTCCCCGCGTCGGAAATCGACGCCGATGCGATACGAGCGCTCGAGGCTGCGACGACACGACTGGCGACGCAGTTTGACATCACCGAACCGGAGATTCGGGTCCGGTCGGATGCGACACCGATGGCATACACGACCACCCAGCCGACCGACCCGGTGATTGCGGTCCGCCGCCGTGGCTCGCCCGTCATCGTCGTCTCGAGGGGGCTCGTACAGACGCTCTCGAGCGACGAACTCGAGGCCGTGCTGGCCCACGAGTGTGCGCATCTGGCGAACGACGACCTCCAGTTTACGTCGTGGCTGCTCGTGCCGCTGTTCGCCGCGGAGTTTCTGTCCGACGAGGACGATCCGTGGCGACTCGATCCGCTCGGCTGGGCGCTCACATCTGTTGCGCTCGTCGGCCTCGGTGTCTTCTCCCGTGAGCGGGAACTCGCCGCGGACCGTGGGGCCGCCGAAGCGACTGGCAACCCTGGCGCGCTCGCGTCGGCCCTCGAGCGTCTCGCAGATCGGCGATATCGCCCCTCGACGGATTTTCGTCACGCCCGGTCGACGAACGCGATCACCGTCATGCCGACGCTCGGCGAGGAGGGCGATCTGGGTGGGCTTCGGTCGACACACCCGCCGCTCGAGGGGCGACTCGAGGCGCTGCGGTCGTTGGCCGCTGAGTAGTCCAGCGGTGCTTCGGCGGGTCCGACATACCTATCACGAACCGGTACTGACGAGGATTCATGACCATGCAGGTCGGCGCACACGTTTCGATCTCCGGCTCGCGCGTCTCCTCCGACGACGAAACACCGCCGTACGACGACGTTCGCAACGCGGTCCACCGCCAGCTCGCGTTCGGTGGCAACTGCGGACAGATTTTCACCACCTCGCCGCAGGTCTGGGCCCAACCCGAAATCAGCGACGAGGCAGCCGACGGCTTTCAGGACGAAACCGACGAACTGCTCGAGGGGCCGTGGGTGATCCATTCTTCGTACCTCGTGAACCTCTGTACGCCCAAAGAAGACCTCCGGCGCAAATCAACGGAGAGCATGCAGGCGGAACTCGACGCGGCCGAGCAGTTGGGCGTTCCGTACGTCAACGTCCACCTCGGGGCCCACACCGGCGCGGGCGTCGAGGGCGGCCTCGACAACGCCGCGGGCGTCATCGACGACCTCGAGGTCCCAGAGGATGTCCAGATTCTCATCGAATCCGACGCCGGCAGCGGGACGAAACTTGGCGGCGAGTTCGAACACCTCGCGGGCATCATCGACCGCACCGAGACAGATATCGGCATCTGCATCGACACCGCCCACACGCTGGTCGCCGGCAACGACCTCACGACCCCTGAAGCCGTCGACGAAACCGTGTCCCGGTTCGACGACGAGGTCGGCCTCGAGCACCTCGAGTACATCCACCTGAACGATTCGAAACACGACGTGGGCACGCACAAGGACGAACACGCCCTCATCGGCGAGGGCTACATCGGCGAAGACGGCATGAAGGCGATTGTGAACCATCCCGAACTGCGGGACCTGCCGTTCGCACTCGAGACGCCGACGGAAGACGGCAAAGGGTTCGCGTGGAATATTGAGAAGGTGAGAGAGTTACGTGACTCGGAGTGAGCGAAGCGAATGAGAGTCACGAGATTGCGAACGGGGAGGAACGACCCGTGAGCTGCGAGATTCGAACGAGTGAGAATCTCGAGATAACGAGCGGCGTAAGCCGCGAGTTGCGCGACTCGAGCGAATGAGCCGGGGCGACGGAGCCTCGAGAGCGGCGCAGCCACAGTAAACGAAGCAAGCCTCGAGATTCGGCACCCGTACCAATGCACTAACTAGCAGGCAGTGAGAAGGTCAGGTATGTCATCGTTCGAGCGGACACCCGGACTCGGAATCGTCCTCGGAGCCGTTCTCGTCGTTATCGGAATCGCCGCCTACGTGCTCTCGGATTTCGCGAGCGTCACGGCGCTCATCCCGACGATTTTCGGCGTCGTCATCGCCGCGTTGGGACTCGTCGGTCGCGAAACTGATCGCCAGCAGATCGCAGGCTACGGCATTGGAATCCTCGCACTGCTCGGCGTACTCGGCTCCGCACGCGGTGTGTCGGACGTGATCGCACTGGTGACCGGCGGCAGCGTCGACTCGAGCGTCGCCGCCGTTGCACAGGGTTCGATGATCGTCATCGGAGTGGTGTTGCTCGGCGCTGTGGCTCGCGATATCCTCGCGGACTGAGATCGACCCGTTTTTACTCGAGTCGGACAACTCCCGCCTGTGCGCGAGTTCTCAGAAGCCTACCTCGAGCGGACCCGCCAGGGGATGTGGGACGATTCCCGCGAGGCCCTTTCCCCCCTGGAACTTGCCTCCCGCGAGCGTGTCCTCGACGTCGGCTGTGGCACGGGCGAGTTGAGTCGTGTGCTCGCCGACGAGTCGCCCGGCGAGGTGGTCGGCTGTGACGTCGATCCCGCACTGCTCGCGTTCGCCCGTGAACACGTCCCCGTCGTCGCGGGAAACGCCCTCGAGTTGCCGTTTCCCAATGACGCGTTCGATCTGGTCGTCTGTCAGGCACTGTTAATCAACCTGCCCGATCCAGCGGCCGCAGTGACCGAGTTTGCCCGCGTCTCATCGGACCTCGTCGCCGCCGTCGAACCCGACAACGGCGCCGTCGAAATCGACTCGAGCGTCGCCGCCGAAAACGACCTCGAGCAGCGTGCACGGCGCGCCTATTTAGACGGCGTCGACACTGACGTTTCCCTCGGTGCAGATGCCCGTGAGACGTTCGAAGCGGCCGGACTCGAGGTGCTCGAGACGCGCCGATACGACCACGTTCGGACGGTCGAACCGCCCTACGGCGAGGCGGCGCTGACCGCAGCGCGCCGGAAGGCAACGGGTGCGGGGTTAGCCGACGACCGAGAGACAATGCTCGAGGGGGCACTTACTGCGGGCGAGTTCGACGACCTGCGCGGCGAGTGGCGCGAGATGGGCCGAGACGTCATCGAACAGATGGGCACGGAGTCGTATCGCCGAACCGAGCGCGTTCCGTTTTTCGTCACAGTCGGACACGCCACATCCGCCGACCGGTAGTCTTACTCGTCGGATTGGCGCCCAATCAGTGAGATACCCATGCCGAGCAGCCCAGCCGTCACGACGATGAGACCGGTCACGACGTCGAAGTAGCCGACAAGGGCGAGTACCGAACCGGACATCACGAGCGCAACGTTGAGGAGCAAGGCGGTCCGTGGTGACCGAAGCCCATCGATAATCGAAGACAGCGAAACCATACAGAAGGTCCTAACGGGACTGACAAAACGCTTTCCAGTCGCCACGAAGCGGCCGAACCGGTCATCGACGACAGCACACAGCGGGAATTGTGACGTACTTACATGTGGATTGGATGAGTACTGGTGGCTATGGCCGTGATCAGACTCGAGGGGCTAACAAAGGACTACGGGGAGGTACTGGCCAACGACGACGTCTCGTTCGAGGTCGAACGCGGCGAGATTTTCGGCTATCTGGGGCCAAACGGGGCTGGGAAGACGACCACGATTCGAACGCTGCTCGGCTTTATCTCGCCGACGTCGGGGACAGGCCAGTTACTCGGCCACGACATCACCGACGAATCAGCCTTACTCGAGGCGAAACGACGGCTTGGCTACTTGCCCGACAATCCAGCGTTCGACGAGACGGCAACCGGACAGGAAGTACTCGACCTCCATGCGTCGATCAAAGGCGACGAACGCAGCGGGGAGTTACTCGAACTATTCGATCCGCCACTCGAGCGCGAGGTCCGAGAGTATTCACACGGGAACGTCCGCAAACTCGGGCTCGTGACGACGTTCATGCACGACCCCGACCTCGTTATTCTGGACGAGCCGACGAGCGGACTCGATCCGCTGATGCAACAGCGTTTCGCCGAGTTTCTACGGGCCGAACGCGACCGCGGCATGACGGTCTTTTTTTCCTCGCACGTCTTGAGCGAGGTCCGGCGGCTCTGTGACCGGGTCGGCATCATCCGTAACGGGCGACTCGTCACCGTCGAACCCGTCGCCTCGTTGCTCGACCGCAGCGGCAAGGTCGTCAGAATCCGCGCAACAGAGTCGCTGTCGCCGTCGGCGTTCGACCTCGAGGGCGTCCACGAGCTCGAGATGAGTGAAACGACGGTCACCGACGACTCATCGGCGGACGACACTGCAGTCACGGAGTGTACGTTCACCTTCACCGGCGACGTCAACGCGCTGCTCGAGCGCCTTGGGCCGTCTCACTTGCTCGACCTCTCGATTGAAGAAGCGCCGCTCGAGGACGTGTTCATGCGGTTTTACGGCGGCGACTCGGAATCGACGGATGCGACGGACGCGACAGACAGGCCACAGGCCGCGACAGATTCCGAGGTGAGCAACGATGCTTGAACTCGCCCGCTACGACGGCAGCAACCGGCTGAAAGGGAGTATCTACCTTGCGATTGCGATGTCCGTACTGGCCGCCGTCGTCATCTGGATCTACCCCTCCTTTAGCGAGTCGTTCGACGATATCGACGAGCAGTTCATGGACGCCTATCCGGAGCAGGTGATCCAGCTGTTTGACGTCCAGACGATGGCCACGCTCGAGGGCTTTCTCGCGTTCGAACTCTACATCTTCGGCTGGGTAATCTTGCTCGGGCTCTATCTCGCCTACCTCGCCGCCGGCACGATAGCCAGCGATATCGAACACGAACGCATGGATATCCTGCTCTCGATGCCGCTCTCTCGAGCCCGCGTCGTCGCCGAGAAATTTGGGTCGCTGGCCGTGCCAATCGTCGTCGTCAACGTCCTGACGCCGGTTGTCATCTACGTCTCGGCCGTGCTGGTCGGCGAATCGCTCGATATCGTCGATCTGATTGCGATTCATGCGCTCTCGGTTCCCTACCTGTTTGCGTGTGCTGGAATTGGACTGGTCGCATCGGTGGCCGTTAGCCGAACCAGTATCGCCCAGCGGATCGCTCTCGGGGTCGTCTTCGGCCTGTTCATGCTCGAGTCGTTAGTCGATGGCACGGACTACGAAGCAGTCGGTGCAATCGCGCCGATGCGGTACTTCGATCCGAACGAGGTTCTCCTCGAGAGCACGTACGATCTCACCAGTGCAGGCGTCCTCATTGGGATGACGATCCTCTTGGTAGTCGTGAGCCAACTGTGGTTCAGGCGGCGTGACATCAGTTGAATCAAAACACTATTTTCGACCGAAACACCCAACTAACCGGGACAGCGATAATCTCACACTCCCTGTTGGTCGCCGCACGCGTCCGCACGCAGCCTCACCTCGGCGAACAGAGACTCGATACCGATGCCTGATTTCGAATTACTGCTCGACCGGAGTTCGGAACTGTTCACCATCTTCGAGACCGGTGGCACGATTCGCTATCAGAATGCGGCGATCAACCGCCACTGTGGCTACGCACAGGACGATCTCATCGACACGTCGCTCCTCGAGTCGATTCACCCGGCTGACCGGTCGAAACTCGAGGGCCTTCTCGAGTGTCCCGAACAGGCGACACTCGACAAGCCCATCGAGTACCGCGTTCGTCACGCCGATGGCTCATGGGTCTGGTTCGAAACGCGGGCTCCCCCTCGCCCAGAGCCGGACACTGGCGGCTACGTCCTCGTCTCGACGCCAATCGATGACCGACGGAACCTCGAACAACGACTCGAGCAATATACAGTGATTCTCGATTCGCTGGATGACGCCGTCTACGCAATCGATTCAGACGACACCATCGTCTACGTCAACGACGCCTACGGGTCGCTGAAACGGATCGACCGCGACGAACTCATCGGGACTGACATTTACGAGTGGGGGAAACCTACTGCCCTCGAGACGATTGATTCGGCCCGAGACGCACTCGAATCAGGTAGGCAAGATGTCGGCGTCGCCGAATTCCAGTTCTCGACGACGGACGGCGAGACCGTTCCAGTCGAACTGCGATTTAGCATCGTCACAGCGTCCCAAACTGAACTCGAGCAGGTTGGCGTCGTTCGGGATATCACAGAGCGGAAGGCCCGCGAACAGGCCCTCGAGCGGAAAAACGACCGACTCGAGGCGTTCGCCAGCATCGTCTCTCACGACCTTCGAAATCCGCTAAACATCGCAGCCGGCCACCTCGAGTTAGCTCGGGACGACACTGATGGCGGTCGCGACCACTTCGACGAGGTGGCGGCCGCACACGACCGAATGGAGTCGCTCATCGAGACGCTCCTGGCGCTTGCACGGGAAGGTGAATCGGTCACCGACCCACGTCCGGTCGAGTTGGCAGCCGTCGTCGACCGCAGTTGGCGGGGTGTCGAGACCACCGGTGCGACACTGGAACGCGACACTGATCGCGTCGTGCTGGCCGATGGCTCCCGTCTACAGCAACTCCTCGAGAATCTCATTCGGAATGCAATCGAACACGCAGGACCCGACGTTACTGTCACCGTCGAGGACTGCCCGGACGGATTCGCCATCGCGGACGACGGGCCGGGGATTCCAGAGGCAGAACGCGAACAAGTCTTCGACTTTGGCTACTCGAGCGAGCCTGATGGAACCGGCTTCGGTCTCAACATTGTTCGAGAAATCGCTATGGCACACGACTGGTCGATCTCAGTGACAGAGAGCAACGATGGCGGTGCACGCTTCGAGGTGACCGACGTGACGTTCGAGGCGTAATCACTGACGCTGCTCAGACCACGTCGCCGCGCACCGTCACACCTTCCTGTTGCTCGCGCCAGGCGTGTAGTTCCTGTGCCGCCGCCGTCGCGTCTTCCTCGTCCAATCCCAGCATCTCGAGGGCACTCGAGAGTGTTGGCAAGGCGAGTTCGCTCTCCCGGAGTTTTCGGACGGCGTCGTCGCTTCGGACACCATCCGCCCAGAGACAGACGCCGCGTGGGTCGAGCAGTTGCGTGTAGTCTTCCCGCAGTTTCGCGCCGCGCAGGCGCTGGGTGACGTTGTCCTCGAAACTGGCGTTACAGACCTCGAGATGGATCGGCTCATCGTCGTCACCGAGCAGGTGGGCCGCGAGACACTTCTCGGGCGCTGCGTGGCCGTTCGCGTTGGCTCGCAGGAACTCGGGGTGGGCGTCTGCCCAGTCGGCGCGGACTGATTTTCCGACGCCGGCGATGCCGTGTGAGTCGCGAAATCGCGCTTCGGGATCCGGCTCGTCGCTGTTGGAGGCCCCAGTATCAGTTGGCGACGGGCTATCATCGCGCAGTAACACGTCCTTGGTCAGATAGATATCGAGTCGGTCGACAGGATCGAGCCCCAGCGCGACGTCGCCGAAGGCCCATACTTCGCGGACAGGCACCGGCATCCGGTCGTTTGCAACCGTGTCGACAACGTCCTCGAGTCGATCAACTGCCTCGAGTCGATCAAACCCCATCGCTACTCACGCTCATTGGGGACTCTGCGGACTCGAGGTGCAAAACGGTTTCTCGTTTCAGCCTGATCGATTCCAGTCCGACGGGATACTGATCCGTCCTGTCAAGAGAGCAGGTTTTTGGTGATTCACATCGAATGGACCTGTATGAGACACCGCATCTTCAACGAGGACGGTGACGAGGAACTCGTCTTCGTCATGGGCTGGGGTAACCGCTGGACCCACGACAACGTCAGCTGGCTCATCGACCAGTTGACCGACGCGGGCTATCGCGTCCACGCGTTCGAACTCCCCACCAACATCGAGGACTTCAAAACGGACTGGCTCGAGCCCATCGCGGAGTACGTCCTCGAGTTCGACGAGGAGTACCAGCTGCTTGCCCACAGCGCGGGCGCGTTAGTCGCCCAAGCCTTAGACGGTGCGGACAACCACGTCTACCTGAGTCCCTGGTGGGGCTTTGCCGAGACGTATCCAGACCTCCTGCTCGAGGGCGTCTCGAGGGTTCCAACGACGTTCCCGTGTATCCCCGTTCGCGGGATGGACCGCGACGCGCTCGGCCAGCAGGCGACGGATCACCAACTCGCGACGATGCCACGATGGATTTCGCCCGCGTTCGTCCGTGAGATTCGCCATGCCCAGGAGGAACTGCTCGCAATCGACCACGACGCCGTCGTCTTCTGTTCGCTTCGCGACCCCGTCGTCAGCCTTCGACCCATCGGCGAGCGCGTCCCCGCCGAACACATCGTCGTCTACTCCGGCGGCCACGAACTGTTCTCTTCGACCGCGCGCGACCACTACCTCGAGACCGTGCTTGCAACGCTCGAGGAGGGTGCTGAGGCGGTCGAAAAAGACGCAGAATCCGACGAGCCAGAAGAGACGGTGCCGGCCTGAGTGGCCCGGCTGTCGGAACGAGATGCACGAACCGGTCAGCCGATGACGCCTCGAATCGCTCATCCAACGACGCCTCGAGCCCACGCCTCGAGACGAAAAGACGAAACGGACATACGCGTTCGCTGGTTACGTGAGCGCGATGGATTGCAATCGGTGTGACGAGGACGCGGTGATGCACGCCGCCTACTCCGGAGCACACCTCTGTGAGGATCATTTCCGCGAGTCGGTCGAAAAGCGCGTCCGACGCCGTGTCAGACGAGACGACCTCGTCCCACAGGACGCGACGCCAGAGGACCCACAGACCTGGGTAATCGGCCTCTCCGGTGGGAAAGACAGCGTCGTCCTCACCCAGATTTTGTATGATACGTTCGCCGAGGACCCCCGCATCGAACTCGTCGGCCTCACGATCCACGAAGGGATCGAGGGCTACCGCGACAAATCAGTCGACGCCTGCGTCGAACTCACTGACGACCTCGAGATACACCACGAACTCGTCAGCTACGAGGACGAATTCGGCGTCCAGATGGACGACGTCGTCGAGGACGACCCCGAAAATATGGCCGCCTGCGCCTACTGCGGCGTCTTCCGCCGGGACGTCTTAGAGCGCTATGCCGACGAACTCGAGGCAGACCTCCTCCTGACGGGCCACAACTTAGACGACGAAGCCCAGACGGCGCTGATGAACTTCCTCGAGGGCGATGTCGACCAAATCGCCAAGCACTTCGACGCCAGTTTGGGGCCGCTTTCTGAGCGCGAAGACCAAGACGAGTTCGTCCCGCGAGCAAAGCCACTCCGAGATGTGCCCGAAAAGGAAGTCGCACTCTATGCCCACCTGAACAACCTCCCCGCACACATCACGGAGTGTCCCCACGCCAGCGAAGCCTATCGCGGCGAGATTCAGCAACTCCTGTACGGCCTCGAGGAAAATCACCCCGGCACCCGTCACTCGATCCTGTCTGGGTACGAAGAACTGGCCGGGATGGTTGCCACCGAATTCAGCGAGGACGGCGGCGCTGACTTACAGGCGTGTGTCGAATGTGGGTCGACGACGACGCGGGAACGCTGTCGGAAGTGCTCGCTGCTCGAGGCACTCGTCTGAAGCAGTCCCGTCTCTGGACAATAGCTTCGTATACGCCCGTAAACACCACTCTCGAGAACTAGCTGACTGAAGAGATCTGGAAAACGAACCGGTACTGAGCGTCGGTTCATACTGCCGGACAAAACGAGTGACAGATTTTCGACCCCCTGTCGGTCGAAAACCTCCACTGACTGTTGTCCGGTAGTATCAGCCGGCTTTTGCTTACCGGATTACGTCGACGCCGTTCTGTTTGTCGACTTCGTTGCGGCCGCCATCACTTTTCGCACCGTAGCCGGTGTTGCTGGTTTCGATGTTGTTGCTTGCGTCGAAGTCTGTATCCTTGACACCTTCGATGCTCGCGCGGGATTTGTCGGCCTGTTTTTGCGTCGTTGGGCCGAGTACCTGTGCGCTCTGGACGCCGGTCATGATCGCCATGACGCGGACTTTGCCCTTGTAGTTCTCCTGGATTCGGGCGCCCCAGATGACGTTCGCGGAGGCCTCGAGGCGCTCCGTGATGTTGTCTGCGATGCCTTCTGCCTCTTTGAGGGTGAGGTCAGGACCGCCCGTAATGTGGACGAGACCACCGGATGCACCACGGTAGTCGACATCCAACAGCGGGTGGTTCATCGCGTCTTTGACCACTTCGTCGGTCTTGTTCTTATCCTGCGTCTCGCCGACGAGCATCACCGCGACGCCGCCCTGATTCATAATCGTGGACATGTCCGCGTAGTCCAGGTTGATCAGGCTTGGCTGGGTGATCGTCTCCGAGATTCCCTTGACGGTTTCGGCGATGATCTGGTCCATCACCGAGAACGCCTTGCCAATCGGGAGGTTCGGGACGTAATCGAGCAGTCGGTTATTGTCGAGGACGATGATCGAGTCGGCCTGCTCACGCAACTTCTCGAGGCCTTCCTCGGCCTTGACGGTCCGTGCGCGCTCAACGTTAAACGGCGTCGAGACCATGCCGACGACGATTGCGCCCTGTTCTTTGGCGATTTCGGAGACAACGGGGGCGGCACCCGTGCCGGTTCCGCCACCCATGCCTGCCGTCACGAACACGAGGTCCGCATCGCCAAGGACTTCCTTGATCGTTCCCTGTGCCATCTCGGTTGCGCGTTCGCCCATCGATGGGTCGCCACCGGCACCGAGTCCGCTGGTCAGGGATTTGCCGACGAGAATCTTCGTGTCGGCTTCGATCATCTTCAGATGCTGTTTGTCCGTGTTGATTGCAATGGTGTCAGCGCCCTCGACACCAATGTTATACAATCGATTGACGGTATTGTTGCCCGCGCCGCCACAGCCGACGATGACGATCCGTGGATCGCCGAACTCATCGTCGTCCATGTCGACATCCATATCTCGGGCTTCCTGTTCAGCGTTTTCGAGGGCGTCTTGTACGATATCCTGCATCGTTACACCTTTGCCCAGTTTCGCTGACGGGAGTGGTCGGTCTGTCCGTCGTACTCCTCGTTAATCATTTCACGGACGGCCGACCGGATTGCCTCGCTCCGGTTCGGGAACTCGCCCGAATCGACCAGTTGCTCTACCTCCTCGATCTGCTGTTTCGGAATTCGCAGTGTCACACGCTCCATGGTTGTATTCCCCGTTGGGTAAGACGGTGGCGCGCCCCTGTCAGACGCGACGTGTCTTACACCGGAACCGCCCGACATCGGGCGGTTTCAGGCCATTCGTGGCAGGTGTAAGACGACCGTCTTACGCGAGTAAACGGAATACGGCCCTGAATAATAAAGCTTTCGTCGGACACGACTTTCAGTGTCTTACAACACTCACGATTACCGACTATTCGACTCGAGGACGTCCGCTGAGGCTGTCCGACGCCCACAGCTCGGACAGAACGCCCAGTCTGAACGATATTCATCCCCACACTCACAGAACAGCCGATGTGCGGCTTTTTCGCCGCAGTTCGGACAGTACACGTGGTCTTCGTCGACGGTTTCGCCACACTGTGCACACGACGTCGAGTGTGTGGTATCGCCGGTGTGGTCGTGTTCGTGGTCTCGAGGTGGCGGGGTCTGCTGTCGGTCACCGTCCACACGATGTCCGACAGCTGGGTGCTCGTCGGATGGACCGTGCGTGTCAGACACATCGCCTCGAGTCCGTGCGTGTGAGTCGCGTTGCTGGTGCGTGTTCAGCTCACGGTCCGCAAGCGAGATTGTCACGTTGATATCTTGGGACTCATTCTCGTGTGGGTGTGCACGCGAGTCCGTGTTCATCGGGTCCGTCGGATCGAGCCCAAGTGCTGTCAGTCGCTCCGAAACTAGCTCGTCGACGCGCTCGCGAACGATGTCGTCGATTGCGGTGTCCTCGGTGACTGCCTTGTGATCACGTGTGCGCGCTTGCTCACCCTTGGCCCCGGCGGCGTCACTCTGCGCGGCGCTGGACCTGGTGGCCTCGCTCGAGTGTGGCCCGTCGAGATACGCTCGAAGCGCCTCTCGCATCGCCTCGCTTTTCGAGAGGTCGAGCGCCTCGAGGTCCTCGACGAGGGCATCGTCGGCGCGAAACGTGATCTTACTCATGCGGTGATATACGCTCACATTGTATGGCCTCCCATATCAATCATTCTGCTAGTCAGGTGCCTCGAGGGGTTTCGTTTCGGCTTGAATAATAACCCTTATATTGGCAACGGCGTCTACATCAAAGTGCGACCGCCCTTAGCTCAGACTGGTAGAGCAGTCGACTGTAGATCGACTTGCCCCCCGTTCAAATCGGGGAGGGCGGACTTTTGTGTCGACCAACATCGCGAGCGAAGCGAGCAACTGGTCGGCGCAAAAGGCTATCTCGAGCCGATTTGAACATGGAAGTCGCAGCCGCCGCGCGAAGCAAGGCGGACCGTCTTCCAACTGTTCAAATCGGGGTAGACGGACTTTCTCGGACAATCCAATCGAGTCGATTTGAGCTTAGAATCGCTCGTCGACTGGTTGCACCGTCTCTCTGCGTGGCTGCACTGTTCTAATACCCGTCTTTACCAAGATTGCTTGCGTAAGAGCACTGTGTAGTCAATTCTGGTTGTGGTTCTGCGCTCGAGGGCGGGGTCGTCGCGCCGATCTCGCCGCACCGCATGCAGGGTTTCGTGCTTTGCGCGAAACCCCCTATGGGTGTCCCCAAGGGGACAAAGCCGAAAAAATACACCGCCCCCGCCCCACCTCCGCACAGAATTCTCGAGTTGAAGCACATGAAACAGGGGTATTAATGTCGCGACTACTGAGACATCACCAAATCATGGGAAGTGACGAGTCAAACTAGCTCCACATAACTCGTATATTATTATCAATAACTTCACTCGGGTCAGACATTTCCCTTGGGGAGTAGCTGGGGTCAAGATCCGGGGCAAACCATTCTGCCTTTCCTATATAATGATCCATATGGTCAATACAGATCATTTCTGGAGGTTTTCGAGCTTCACTAAAAAGATGGATCCAAACAACATCTGCTTTTTTTCCTTTCCAGTGATCTTCAGTACTTTCATTTCGGTATACGTCTTTCTTGCTAATATTCTCAATAATATCGGGAATTAGCTCTTTCATCTGATCTTTTGATAGCCCTTCCTGAATGACGACCTTCGAAGAATAACGTTTTGCCATTGCATGGCTCTTGTCTGATACTGTATAGAGTGAGTATTGTTCGTCTTCTTCAGGTTCCTTTTCAGTAAGATCAAAATTATGGTCTTTAAGACCCAGGGGATAGAGCGTGGGATCAAGTAAATAATTTGAAGCGGATTTGAGTATCTCTTTTGAGTCTGATTGTACTGTGTCTAAATCACTCAAGTTTGTTCCTGTCCACCGAATTTTTAATAACATTTGGTTAGTGGAATAGTCCTTCCAAGGATCCATACGACGGCGAAAAACTCTAACTTGAATTCCAGTTAGATCTCGATACGCACTTCGGACAAGAATCCCAGTAATTTGAGCCAGATAACTTGATTGGTCTAACAAATCTCTATCTGACTCCCAATCATCTGGTAGGTAGACAAAGACACTGGCTTCGCCATTTTTATCGACGCTTGGTGGGGCGTAAAGATATGGTTCAGAAAGATCACCTGATAGTTCTTCATTTTCCGCGTGTGATTCTATGATATCGAGATCTGGACTAATTGACAACCCACTCTCATCAAGTTCGCTTTTGAGTCTGTTCTCTGCAAGGTTAATTCGATCTTGGTCCCATGTTTCATTCGCTGATGATTTTCCCTGTCTACTTCTTTTCTTGTTCTCTTTTGCGGATTTGTCTCTCTCTATTTTATGCATTTGAAACGGCGTGAGCAAAAATATGATTAAATTCCAATATCCAAATGTGAGAGAGCCAAATATTATCCAACCGAATACCTCTTCGTCAACAGTAAGTCCATTTATAGTCGGAATTCCAACAGACCAGTTTTGTAGAGCCAATAGTGGAACGATGAATACTATGGAAAACCATGCCCAATTCAGCCATTTATTCCATATGTTCGAAATATCTTGTGAAAGATTAGAGAAACGGTCTAATTGACTATTGAGTGACTTGGTCGTTAAGAATACTCCGCTCACGATGATGACTAGACCAACTGTACTCAGCCAGTTATAAAAGAACGGAAGTTGCATAAGTGCAAGCAACAGAGATGATGAGAAATACGCGATAATTATCTTTGAATAATTCAGTGTTAAACTCTCCATTTCTGATTGGAAATAATCAAACGTTCGCCACCCTGCTTCTAAGTAATAGAAAGTACCCAAGAAAACAAGACCAATCATCGTTGCAGAAATTGTTGCGAACAAACGCCAAAACTCTGGATCAACCACGGTTACGTAGAACTAGTAGACAACCAACTAATCTCTATTGGTGCTTCACTGCTGATTTAGAGTCAAGACTCGCACCTTGATTTGTGGACATATAAGTATATTTTCATGTGGCTAACAACGTCTCCTCTCTCATTAGTTTACTGCTGCTACTTTCCCTCCCCTTGAACTTGGACGTTAGTAAACCACGTTTCCCGAATATGCACACGAGACGACGAACCCTGTGTGAATAGTGGTCGGTGATTGGGCTGGCGATCCACCGAACCGTTCTGGCAGTCTGATAGAAACACCCCCGTTTTGGGCTGAATGGGCTGGTTCAGTGAGTCGAAAAAACTAGGATTTGGGGGGTCGTGTGTACGAGCATTTGAATCCGAACCGACGGCGACTACGCCTACCGAGATAGCGCACTCGAGCGAGCAGCGGATTTCGACGACTGTAACAAGACGAAAGCCGCGTCCGCCTGCGAGGACGTCCTCCTGACCGTCGCCGCCTGTCAGGTCCTCGAGCGCGAGGACAATGGTCCTCCCGAGCGATCAACCTGACCTGTGTTCGACCCAGTCACGAGTCGTATGCAAGTTCCTCGACGGCGAGTGTCAGGTAGAACAGAATATACGCGATAGCGAGTATGGCTCCGAGAAAACCCAGTGCGATGAGAGGGAACACACCGCCCATAAGAACACTCGAGAGACAGCCGAGCAGAAGAAAGAACGCAACGATAATACCAGCAGCCTGTGGCTGCATTCGCGTCGGCTGTGTGACAGACATACGGTTGGTGACAAACCCCACTCAATTGAACGTTCCGAAAAGATAACACAGATGGGTGACTGCCTCGCGGTCACCGAGGAAAGTCTCATCTGGAAGAGCGCTACTTATCGTCCTCAAGGCCCTCATCGAACTCGAGGAGGGTCGAATCGGTCAGTTCGTCGAAAGACGTACTGCCACATGAACAGCCGTTCCGAGAGCCGATTGGGACGAAGGACCCATCGTCGAGTTGTCGTGCAGCGTAGGCAGAGCCACAAGCGGTACACTGTACCATGGTTCGACCGTTTGTGTCTCCCCGTGCCATTGATTAATCGATTGTCGGTCGAAACTATAACCGTATTGTTGTTATAGCAAGAACAACAGGCCAGTGCAGCACGCAGCGACCGCGTGCAACTGCACGAGAACTGAAACGAACGGGTCGTTGGGTCGACTCGAGGTGGGAACAACCAACGTGAGTAGCCGGTGTAGTTTTTGGGTGGGCTCGCGATAGGCTAGCTGGTGGCGTATGAATCGGACGGAGACAGTGCACATCCTCGCCAGTGCGGACCGCCAGATTATCCTCGATGAGTTGCTTGTCCGTGAGGATCCGATTCCAATCGAGGCGCTCTCGAGAATTGTCGCAAGCCGTCGGCACAAACTGCCGCCAGCAAACGTAACGGAGACGAGGGTCGAGCAGGCACAGAGCCGACTGGTTCACAAACACCTGCCGGAACTCGCCGATTCCGCTACTATCGATATCGACTGGTCGTCAGAGACAGTGACACTTTGTGAGGGTGACAGTCTCCAGCAACTGCTCGAGACGGCGGCGGAGTTAGATACCTGGCCGCCGACTGACTTACAGGGACCTACGCACCGCCAGCGGTAGGCCACCTGAGTAGATTTTTCGAGCGCCGTCACGGATGGCGGTTAGATTCGCCGAGACGAATGGACTTAGTGGGGCCTCAACGTAGCTACGAGCATGGTTCGATTCGGCTGGTTTGCCTCTCTTGAAGAGTTCACGCCAGATGAATGCTTGCAACAGGTCGAACTCGCAGACGAATACGGGTTCGACACGGCATGGGTTAATGATCACTTCCACCCCTGGTTCGACCACAAACAGGATGGCTCGTCGGCCAACGGTGGCAACTGTTGGGCGTGGCTACCGGCCGCGCTCGACCGCACCGACAACCTCGCTATCGGGACGGGAGTCACGGGGATTATCCACCGGTACCACCCTGGCAACGTCGCCCACCAACTGGCGACGCTCGAGGAGATGTACCCTGATCGGGTCTTCCTTGGCGTTGGCTCAGGAGAAGCGCTAAACGAAAGTCCGCTGGGGCTGCCGATGCCTGGCTTTGGTGAGTCCGCAAAGCGAACCGCCGAAGCGATTCGGATGATTCGTGCGCTGTTCGAGAACGACTTCGTCAGCTACGACGGCAACTTCTGGTCGCTCGACGAGGCCAACCTCTATACGGGTCCTGACGAGGCACCGCCGATCTACATCGCCAGTAACGGCTCGACGCTTGCGCGGATGGCCGGCGACCTCGGCGACGGCTACGTGACGGTCTTCGAGCACCCAGACCGCGTCCAGAACGAGTTGTTCCCGGCCGTCGAAGCCGGCGTCGAGAAATCCGACCGTAATGAGTCGATCAACGACCTCGACCGCTCGATTCACCTGCACGTCTCCTACGACCCCGACAGCGAGGAGGCAGCCCTCGAGCCGTGTCTCCCGTGGCGAGGGACGATGCTTGACATTTTCTTCGAGGCAGACATCGCCGATCCACGGACGGTCCAGCGCCACGGCGACAAGGTCGACCCGAACGTCCTTCGCGAGGAGATGACGATCACGACCGACCCACAGGATATCGTCGACGTGACCCAGAAATACGTCGATGCCGGCTTCAATCACATCGTCTATCAGAGCCACAGCCCCGACCAGGAAGCGTTCTGTCAGGTGCTCGAGGAGGAGGTCTTCCCGCGCTTTGAGGACGGCGACGCCGAACTGTAGCCGACTCGTCCAACCCTGTTTTGTGCACGGAAATCGAAGCGTGTTACTGGATTTAAATCGGTTCTGATAGGATTCTTCGCACCGCTCTCGAGTCGAAAACGTCCCTGGAAAGAAGGTAGCCGTTGGGCAACGCGCCACCGTTCTCCAGGGGCAGTTACCAGTTGGAACTGAGCGCACATAAATCATCGTTGACGAGTGTGCAAGCCCCCCATATGCCCACTGCCATATCCTGTCTGGACACTGTCATCCCGTCCGAAATGCCGGTATAGGATTCGTCTGAGTAAGTGATTGGAGTCCGATATTTACGCTGAGAGGCCCACCACGCAAACGCCAGCCAACGCCTTTGTGATTGGCTCCTGAAAGCACCAGCCATGAGCGACGATGGCCCCTCTCGAGACCGCGCACAGGACCGTGCGACGGAGCGCAAATCCCAGCGGGCAGACACTACCGAATCGATCCTCGAGGATGTCGAACGACATCTGGGCGACCTCGAGTATCCGACCACGAGCGAGGAAATTGCGGCGGAGTACGGCAGCGAGCCACTCGATATGCCAAACGAGACGGAGTCGCTGGGGAGCGTCTTCGACCGGTTAGCGGGGGAACAGTACGATAGCCCTGAGGAGGTCCGCGAGGCAGTGTACGGAGAGATTACAGGACAGGCCGGCACCTCGAACGAGGCGAATCCGGAACGCGACCTCTCGGCGGGAGACGAGGAGAAACAGGGATCACCGAGCGAACGCGGTGGCGACTCGCTGTGAGCCGTGACGGAGTGTAGTGCAAGCACACACAAAACCGCCGCAATAGCGGCGCTCTCGAGTGTGGACCGGTCGCGGGACCACGATAGCAGAACCGATTTACGTCAGCGTCGTTTGGTCTCGCGTATGGATTACGAATCGAGTCTCGACCGTGCGATGGAGGACGTTCCCGACATTGGGGGCGACGAACAGCGATTGCAGATCCCGGATGCCAAAGCCCAGAAAGACGGGGCGTTCACTCGGTTCCGGAACCTTGGCGAGATCGCCGACGTGCTTTCGCGTGAGGACGAGCACCTGCACCGCTTTATCCAGCGCGAGATGGGGACCAGCGGCAAACTCGAGGATGGGCGTGCCCGCTACAACGGAACGTTCTCGGATCAGGACTTCAGCATGGCCGTCGATGCCTACGTCGATGAATACGTACTCTGTTCGGAGTGTGGCCTGCCGGATACGCGTCTCGTGCGCGAGGACCGCACGCCGATGCTTCGCTGTGACGCCTGTGGTGCGTTCCGCCCGGTCACGAAACGCTCGGCAGCAAGCCAGCAGCAACAACAGGCCGACGCCGTCGAAGAGGGCAAGACGTACACGGTCGAAATTACGGGCACGGGCCGCAAAGGCGACGGTGTCGCCGAGAAAGGCGAGTACACGATCTTCGTCCCCGGCGCATCCGAAGGCGATGTCGTCGAGATTTACATCAAGAACATCTCAGGCAACCTCGCGTTCGCTCGGCAGGCCTGATCAGGCCGACCACGCAGCATCGACGGCGAACTGATTTTCATTTCGGCGCTCGAGTCGACATCATCGTCCACGAGTGAACCGCGACAGTAAAGTCCACTTGTGCTAGTCACACTGCTGTGGCAGTCTCGTTTGATCTCTTTGGAACACTGGTTCGTGTCGAGACGCCGGACGATCCGGCCACAGTCGTTGCGTCGGAACTGACAGCGCGGGATGTCGACGTCCCCGACGACTGGGCCGACGCCTACACCGAACTCCACGTCGACGCCCCCGAGCACGCCGAGGTCCCGCTACCCGCACACGTCGGACACGCACTCGCGAGTCGCGGCGTCGGCTTCGAGCACAACGCCGTGAGACGCGCCGTCGTCGCCGCGTTCGATCCTGACGTCGAGACCAGAGCCGGCGCGCTCGAGGCGGTCGCCGCCGCCCGCGAGCAGGGGCCAATCGCCATCTGCTCGAACTGCAGCGTCCCCGAACTCGTCGCTCGTACGCTCATCAGGACAGATATAGACCGCGATGCGTTCGATGCCGTCGTCACGAGCGTCGGCTGTGGCTGGCGCAAGCCCGCGCCCGAAATCTTCGAGTTGACGGCCGAGGAACTCGGCGTCTCCGTCGACGAACTGGTCCACGTCGGAGACGACCCCCAAACTGATGGCGGGATCGAAGCCGTTGGCGGAACGGCGCTGTTGCTCGAGGACCAACCACTGACAGCCGTCGTCGAACAGTTGCGAGCGGCCGACAAAGACCCGGGGGCGACAGGAGACCCGTGATACTGACGACGCTCGGGGTGATCGCACTCGCTTGCAGCCTCGACCTGCTGATCAGCGAGCCACCGAACAGCGCCCATCCGGTGGCGTGGTTTGGGCGACTGGTCGATCACCTCGAGCGTGAGTGGGGCGACACAGAGGCCGGCCAACGACTGGCAGGCGTCGCAATCGCACTGTTCGCGCCGCTCGTGCCCGCAAGCGTCGCCGCGGGCGTCGTCCTCGCGGGAACCGCCGTCCATCCGTTCGTCGGCGCAGTCGCCGCCGGCTTCGTCCTCTTTCTGACGACCAGTGTGCGCGCCCTCCTCGAGTTGACCGAAACCGTGGTCGCGGCTACCGAGGGCGACCTCGAGACGGCTCGCGAGGACGTTCGGGGACTGGTCGGGCGCGACGCGACAGCGCTGTCGCCAGCGGAAATCCGCAGTGCGGCAGTCGAAAGTGCGAGCGAAAACCTCGCGGACGGGTTCGTCGCGACGCTGCTGCCGTTTGCGCTGTTCGCACCGCTCTCGTTGCCCCTCGCCGCCGCCGCTGCAGCGTGGGTCAAAGGCGTCAACACGCTCGATTCGATGCTCGGCTACCACTCGAAACCCATCGGCACCGCGAGCGCAAGACTCGACGATTACGTCATGTGGGTTCCCGCCCGAGTGACAGCCGTGACGCTCGCGATTGGTGGAAGGGACCTATTTGCACTTCGGCGCGCTCGAGCATGGGCGCGCGAGCCACCCTCTCCGAACTCAGGGTGGCCGATGGCGACACTCGCCTGCGTGCTCTCGGTGCGTCTGCACAAGCCCGGCGTCTACGATCTGAACCCCGACGCCGACCTGCCGACGCTCGCAGACGGCGAGCGCGCGATCACCGTCGTTGGCCTCGCAGCCGTCGTCGCGGTGATCGTGGCCCTCGGGGCCGCATTCGGGACCACACTGCTCAGTTCGATGCTCGTAGAGTCAACGGCCGGAACGGTGGTGAGAGGGCGATGACAGAGCGAACGGAAACGGAGCCGAACGAAGGCGTCGAGAGGGACACAACCGGGAACGGTGAGACGGACGAGACAGCCTCGAGCGAGCCGGAAACCGGCTGGACCGGCGCGATCCGCAGCGGCGTTGGCTTTCTGACGCGACTCCCGGTTCACAATCGCGAGGGCGATTGGGCAGCGTTCCGGTCGCGGCCTGCGGTGTTTCCGCTCGCCGGACTGATCGTCGGCGCTCTCGCAGCGATTCCGTTGCTTGCGAGCGAGGTCCTTCCTGGGCCGACCGTCGCCTTCGGCTACGTGCTCGCGGTGTACGCCGTCACGGGCATTCACCACCTCGACGGCGTTGCGGATCTGGGCGACGCGCTGGTGGTCCACGGCGACCAGGAGCGACGCCGCGAGGTGCTCAAAGATACGACGACGGGCGTCGGCGCGATACTGGCGGTTGCCATCGTCGTCGTCGGACTCGCCCTCGCAGGGCTCGGCCTGGCTGGCCTCCCCGCCATCGTCGCGGTGACCATTGCAATCGGTGCCGAAGTCGGCGCAAAACTCGGGATGGCCGCGATGGCCTGCTTCGGCGAGGCGAGCCACGACGGCATGGCCAAGCAGGTCACCGACGCGGCGTCTCCCGGGCAGTTCATTCTCCCGGCGGGACTGATCCTCGGCGCTTGCGCGATCATCTGGCCACATCCGGCCGCGGTCGCCGTCTGCGGAGCGCTCGCCGGACTATGGCCCCCCTGGTACTGGGCGAACCGCACCCTCGAGGGGATCAACGGCGATGTCTTCGGCGCGGCCAACGAACTCGGCCGCGTCGTCGGCGCGCACGCGGGGGTGATCGCATGGATGCTCTTGTGATGTGTGGCGGCGACGGCACCCGCCTCGAGAGTGCCCACGAAAAGCCGCTACACCCCATTGACGGGACACCCATGATCGAACGCGTACTCGCGGCGCTCGAGGCGAGCCACATCGAGACGAGCTACGCTGCCGTCTCGCCGAACGCACCGGAAACCCGGACCCACCTCGAGTCCATCGCGGACGGCAGCGATGTGAGCATCCACTCACTCGAGACGCCCGGTGACGGCTACGTATCCGACCTTCTGGCGCTGCTCGAGCGCGACGAGATCGAACCGCCAGTACTGACCGTCGCCGCGGACCTGCCCTTGCTCGAGGGGGCGAGTATCGACCGCGTTCTCGAGTCGCATGCGTGCAAGTCGCGCGAGCGCTCGCTGACCGTCTGCGTGCCCGTTGCGCTCAAGCACCGACTCGGCGTGAGTGTTGAGACGCGACTCGAAGAGGCACCCCACCTCGCGCCGACGGGACTCAACGTCGTGGGCGCTGGCGAGCGGACCGACATTCTGCGCAGTTACGACCCGCGAGTAGCCATAAACGTGAACCGACGCGAAGACAGCCACCGTGCGACCGACCTCCTGAAAGACACCTAAATGACGCGCGTACTCCTCGCCGCTGGAACGACCGAAACGGCACTGATCGACGGCATTAGCGCTGCTGGCGCGACGCCGGAGCTGATGAACCACACGCCCGCCGCAGATGCGGAGATCCTCGCCTACGGCGAGCCAACGGGCGCACCCGTGACGCCGGTGAGTCCGACCGGCTGTCCGACGCCCGCAGCGATCAGCCGCGCGGTGCGGGAGGTCGTTGGCTTCGATCTGACGGTCGTCGACGCCGGCCTCGCCCGGCCAACGATGGCACCGACAGTCGCGTTCGGGACGGAGCCCGGAGCAGACGTTCGCGCCGAAGAGGCCGTTCCTGATGCAGCAACGATTTTCGACCGCGCGTACGAGTACGGCGCGAGCCTCCCTGACGACGAACTCCTAATCGGCGAGACGATTCCCGGCGGGACGACGACCGCACTCGGCGTTCTCACCGCACTCGGGTCGCCCGGTGGCGTCTCCTCGTCGCTCCCCGACAATCCCCTCGAGCAAAAGCACCGAGTCGTCGAAACCGGCCTCGAGCGAAGCGGCCTCGAGTCCGGCGACTGTGCGGACGAGCCACTCGCGGCAATCCGCGCCGTTGGCGACCCAGTACAGGCAACCGTTGCGGGTATCTCGGCCGGCGCGCTCGAGTCGGGAATCGACGTCACGCTCGCTGGCGGGACACAGATGATCGCTGTTGTGGCCCTGCTGCGCCGGTTAGGGGTCGACGCGCCCGTCTCGGTCGCCACGACGTCGTTCGTCGCCACCGAGCAGGGGGACACACTCGAGGACGTGTGCACCCGCCTCGAGTGTGACCTGACGGTGACTGACCCCGGCTTCGACGCCCGCGATCACGTCTCGATGGAGCGCTACTGCGCCGGCGAAGCGAAAGAGGGCGTCGCGATGGGTGGGGCGCTCTCGCTCGTTCCAGACGGACGACTCGAGGCGGTTCTCGACCGGATCGAACTCGTCTGTGACCGACTCGGTGTCGACGGTCCCGACGGGAGCGAAGAGGCAGTCACGCCGGAGGATGACCATGGACCCTGAGTCGATTCGAACGGGCGAGCGCGTCCCCCACGGCGGCGACCCCGATCAATCACTGCTCGATTTCTCTGCGAACACGAACCCGCGAACGCCCGACGGGGTCGAGTCGGTGTACGCCGAGGCGCTCGAGGCTTCGCGGCGCTACCCTGACGACAGCTACGCGGACTTTCGAGACGCAGCGGCCGCGTTCGTCGGCTGTGAGCCTGCCCAGATTATCCCGACGCCGGGCGGGCTGGCTGCGATCAGGCTGGCGATGGAACTCGCACTCGAACCCGGCGACGACGCGCTGGTTCCAGCGCCCAGTTTCGGCGAGTATGCTCGCGAGGTCCACCTGCAGGGCGCGACGCCGCAGTATATCGACGCGGATAGCCTGCTCGAGGTAGAGACGAGTCTCCTCGAGTCCTGTGCACTCGCGGTCGTCTGCACGCCGAACAATCCCACGGGAGCGGCCGCCGAGCCGGACGCGCTGGCTGCGTTCGCTGCTCGTTGTGGCGACGCCGAGACGACGCTGCTGGTCGACGAGGCGTTTCTCGGCTATACTGACCTGCCGTCGGCGGCCCAACTCGAGCACGACCACGTCATCGTCGCCCGCTCGCTGACCAAACTGTTCGGTCTGCCGGGACTGCGAGCCGGCTTCGCCGTCGCACGGGGGGACCGACGCGACGACCTCGAGATTGCGCGTCGAGCCTGGTCGCTGGGAACGCCGGCCGCACGGCTCGGCGCGTACTGCTTGCGCCAGAACGCGTTCGTTCGTGAGACGCGCGAGCGCGTCACCAGCGAGCGCGCTCGAGTACGCGAGGCTCTCGAGACCGAGTGCGGGTTCGACGTACACCCGTCTGAGGCTCCGTATCTCCTCTGTGACGTCGGCGAGCGCTCGGTGACAGAGATCCTCGCGTCTGCGCGCGATACAGGCGTCGTCGTCCGAGATGCAACGACCTTCCGCGGCCTCGAGTCGCACATCCGGGTTGCGATCAAAGACCGCGAGGCGAACGACCAACTACTCGCTGCTCTCGAGACTGCGATGGACGTCTCGGGTGGGACAAGTAACTCGAGCGGAGGGGCGGACTGATGGACGACTGCGACACCGATTCGATGGAAGCGCCCGCGTATCCCGCAGTCCACCGGGACGGCGTGCTCTGTGTCCGGCGACCCGACACCGAGTGGCTCTCGACCGGCTGGAACGGTGGCCGCCGCCAGGCTGAGTGCGCGTACAACATTTCCGTCCCGGAACACTGGTCCCGGACCGACCTCGAGACCTACACGACCGAGCGCCTCGAGCAGGCTGGGTTTAACGACGCTGATCGTGAGCGTCCGGTTCTGCTAACCGGTGTCGACATCGCGGACGCTCGAGGCGCACAGTATGGCTCCGTCACGGTCTACGCAACCGCCGGAATTTCGAACCCGGCAGCGCTGCCGATGGATCCTGACGAGGGACAGTCTGGCTCGGACTCGAGCGACGACGCGCTGACTCGGCCCGGAACCGGCACTGTCAACCTCATCGTTGGGACGACGCGTGCGCTTGCGCCGGGTGCGCTAGCGAACCTGATTGCCGTGGCAGCGGAGGCGAAAGCGGCGACATTACTCGCCGAGACGGGCTTTCCGGGGACCACGACGGATGCTATCGTCGTCGGCCACGATCCCAGCGGCGAGTCGGTGCCCTTCTCGGGGACCGGCACCGAGGTTGGTGCCACAACGCGTGCCTGTGTCCGCGAGGCCGTTCGAGCCTCACTGCAGGCACACTACGCCGACCGGACGGAACAGGTACCCGCCTCAGTCGGTGAGGCAACACACGGCGTCTCGACGAGCGAGCAGGCGACTGTGTTTCGGCCGAGAGACGCCACCACGAACGCCGGCGACGTGTGATAACAGCGAACGACGAGAACAGACCATCTAAACGTCCTCGAGCGTAACAGAGACCAATGGGGGATCACGAGACAGCGCCCGAGGACGAGTTCGATAGCAAGTCCAGGTCTGAACCCGAGACACAGCCAGATCCGTCGGCGATCCGCTCGCTTGCCGTCTCACCCGATGACGTCGTCAACGCCTACATCTATACGCAAGAAAACCCCGGTGAGGCCGTCCTTCGGGTCACACCCCCGTTTCACGGCCGAATGCGAGCGCGCCTCCACGTCTACCGCGTCGACGACACCCACATGACCGGCGCACTCCACATCCGGCCCGCCGAACTCATCGCAGACGACGTCGTCGACGCATACCCACGACTCGAGGACACTGTCGAGACCTCGGTGGATGAGACAGACACCGAACGCCTCAGAGAGCGCCACGCCGACTCACACGAGCAGTGGCGCGAAAGCGCAATGACAGCGATTGTCGAGACCATCACGCTCGAGACACCGGCCGGTCCACAGCAGGTCTCAATCAAACGCCTCGGCTAAGGCTTGTTGTCCTCGCATCGGAAATTCTCCGGCAGCACGCGATTTACCGTCTACTTTCACTTTCACTGCGGACGGATCGGTTTGACATGCAAACAGTCTAATGACCCAGTATGACACTGATCGTCGACGCAACGACCGACCCCACGATGACGGCCGCCTCGAGCGAGGACGACACCGGTTCGGACGCACCAGACGCGAGCGCCCAGGAGCGACGCCGAATCGACGTGACTGACATGCCGGCCGACGACATCGCGGGATTCGTCGAGGAAAACGTCGACACGCGACGCGTCTCACTCGAGAGCTGTGGTGCACAGACGTATCTCGTCCTCGAGGAGTAAACACGGGTCAACGCGCAACTCACCGAAGCCGTCGGTACGCACGCAACGCGAGCGAGACTGCCGTCCCGAAGCCAGGGACTCTCGAGGAAACGACGGCTGCACCGAGCAAGAGCGCGCCGCTCTTTCGTCGTCCCTTCAGCAGTTCCATTCCGGCGTCGATGAGTGTCGTGACGACGCCCGCATTCTTGAGCAGGGTTGCTCGATCAGTCGTAGTTGCCATGGTCGGTGTACAGTCGGCAGGAAAAAACACGACACGGTTGCATATGCACCGGTCGTCGGTCTCTCGCCGGGACCGACACCACTAATCCCCCGGCCGCCCCACCGCAGGTATGCGAGTCGCGAGAATCGCGACGGCCGACGGACCGGTGACTGGACGATACGAAGACGGCGTCGTCCACAGCAACGACGAGACGTACGTCGTCGGCGAAGACGGCGACCTTCTAGCTCCCTGTGAGCCATCAGCGCTGTACTGCGTCGGGCGCAACTTCGCCGAGACCCTCGAGCAAATGGAATATGAGCGGCCCAAGGAACCCGACTTCTTCATCAAGCCACCTGTTTCAGTGCTGGCCCACGAAGAGTCGATTCCGTATCCGGAATTTACGACCGAACTCACATACGCAGGTGAACTCGCCGCGGTCATCGACGAAGAGTGCCACGACGTAGCCGAGGAGGAGGTTCCCGACGTCGTTCGCGGCTACACGATTTTGAACGATGTCGACGCACTCGACCAGCAGGGCCGCACCGCACGGAAGGCCTTCGACGGCTCGGGGCCACTGGGGCCGTGGCTCGAGACGGACCTTGATCCGCGGGGCATCGATATGCACACGGATGTCGCGGGCGAGCGCCGCCAAGAGGCAAATACGGAGTTGATGCTGTTCGATCCGTACGAGATCGTCTCGTATCTCTCCCGGCGGTTTACGTTCCAACCGGGTGACGTGGTCGCCTTCGGCAGCCCCGCGAATCCCGGGCTGGTCGAACCGGACGATACCGTCGAGATTACGTACGACGGCGTCGGGACGCTGCGAAATACAGTCGCCTCGAGTGAGTGAGCAACGAGTCCTGTCTGCTCGCTGGTTCGACCAACAGGCCAGGAAGAAAGGCACTTCCGCACGCGCTCCCTCCCCTCGCTCGTGAGCACCGAGACCCCGCGTCGCGTCGAAGTCTACCCCGACCGCGAGGTTATCGTCGAGTTCGATCCCGATCTGACGTTCGAGTGCGTCGAAGACTGTACGTGGTGTTGTCACCACGGCGTCTTGCTCTACGACCGGGATCTCCTCGAGTTAGCCCAGCGGGCGAACCTCGCGGAGACGACGACCGAGTTTCGCGGCGAGAAGTTCGTCACGCGCGAGGAGAAAGGGCGCGAAGAGCACGTCGCCGAGGACGGCTGTGCCTGTGCCTTTCTCCGAGAGGACGGCCTCTGTACGCTCCACCTCGAGGAAGACTGGAAACCCACACGCTGTTCGGTGTTTCCCCTCGGTGTCTGGCTCGAGGATGGCGACCTCCACGTCGATATTCGCGACTCAGCCCACGAGCACTGTGAGGGGTTAAACGTCAGCGAACGCAGCGTGATCGACAATCTCGAGGCATTCTTACCGGAGATTCTCTGGGACCTCGAGAATCCGGATTCGGATCGGGAGCTGTGAGTGATAATCCAAGAGTCATGTTACCACGGCTCTCCAATCTTTTAAACGTCTTCCGTTCGTAGGGCAAGTGTGACAGAAGAATCCGGGCGTCGGAATCTCCGTATGCCCAACAACGATGAAGTGTTCGCCGTCGTCACCGAGCATCTCGGTGGAAACCACGTCCAACTTCGCTGTGCAGACGGCGAAGAGCGTCTCGGACGCATTCCGGGACGAATGAAATATCGGACCTGGATCGAGCAAGACGACATCGTCGTCGCCGAGCCCTGGGACTGGCAGGACGAGAAAGCGACGATTGAATGGCGATACACCAGTCAGGACGCAGACCAGCTCCGTCGCGAAGGCCATATCGACTGATTTCTACTCGCGGATACCGCTGTGCGCTTAGTCCCCAGTTGGGGCCGAGCGATAGTGCTCGAGAGATATCTCACCAGCGACCTACAGCGAAACGACATCGCATCAGGACGACCTATTCTCGCTACTGATAGCCACGCTGGGTCTGGTACATCAGTTCCCACAGCGTCTCCTCAATGGACTCATCGGTCTGTTCCTCGAGTTTTGCGTACAGGTTGTCGGAGACGGTAACGTCCGGCATCATGTGGGTGTATACCAGGATCAGGTATAAAAGTACGCAGATACGGAACCGAGTTAATTATACTGATGACAGTCACCGAATCGGAGCGGTGACGGCCAGATGCAGGCAGAACGGCTACCCAATTCTCGAGTACTGGCGCTGTCTCAACGGAAATCCAACATAGTATGGTATAGGCTTTTCACTGCGGCGACAGTCACGAATACCTATGCAAGCGCTGACCGATGAGTCCGTTGTCGTTATTGGAGGTGGTGTCGGGGGCCTCTCGAGTGCGTGTTATCTCGCTGATACCGGCGCTGACGTCCACGTCATCGAGAAAAACGAGCAACTCGGTGGCCGGGCGAGTCGACTCGAGCGCGATGGCTTTCGGTTCGATATGGGGCCATCGTGGTACCTGATGCCTGATGTCTTCGAGCGATTTTTCGGTGCCTTTGACCGGACACCGTCGGAGTACTACGAACTGACGCATCTCGATCCGCACTATCGTATTTTCTTCAAAGATGACGATCAAGTCGACATCACGCCCGACCTCGAGCGGACGAAGGAACTGTTCGAGGAGTACGAAGAGGGCGCAGGCGAGCAATTAGAGCGCTACCTCGAGAAGTCACGCGAGAACTATGAGGTGGGGATGGAGCATTTCGTTTACGAGGATCGCACACGGCTGCGGGATTTCGTCGACCTCGATGTGGCACGACAGGCACGCGGGCTCTCGTTGCTCGGATCGATGCAGGGCCACGTCGAGAACTACTTCGACCATCCAAAGCTCCAGCAGATCATGCAGTACACGCTGGTCTTTCTCGGCGGGTCGCCGTCGAACACGCCCGCGCTGTACAATCTGATGAGCCACGTCGATTTCAACCTCGGTGTCTGGTATCCCGAGGGTGGGATCGGCGCTGTCATCGACGCCATCGTCGAACTGGGCACCGAACTCGGCGTCACCTACGATACAGACCGACCGGCAACCGCGATCAAAGGCCGCGAAGGAGCGTTCCTCGTCGAAACTCCGGATGGCCCGCTCCGACCTGATCTCGTGGTCAGCAACACCGACTACGCCCACACCGAACAGGACCTGCTCCCCGCGGAGCAACGAGGCTACGACGCCGACTACTGGGACGCACGAACCTACGCCCCCTCCGCGTTCTTGCTCTATCTCGGCGTCGAAGGCGACCTCGAGGAGTTGGCCCACCACACCCTCGTGTTGCCAACGGAGTGGGACGAGCACTTCGAGCAGATTTTCGACGACCCGGCCTGGCCTGATGATCCCGCGTACTACTGCTGCGTGCCCTCGGAAACCGACGACACCGTCGCACCCGAGGGCCACAGTGCCCTGTTCGTTCTCGTGCCGGTTGCACCCGGACTCGACGATACACCCGAGATTCGCCAGAACTACCGCGACGAAGTCCTCGACGATATCGCGGCCAACACTGGAACGGATATTCGCGACCGGATCGTCCTCGAGGAGCAATTCTCGGTCGACGATTTCGCCTCACGGTACAACAGCTACGACGGGACGGCACTCGGACTTGCTCACACCCTCCGACAGACGGCGCTGTTTCGGCCGCCCCATCGCTCGAAAGAGGTCGACGGACTCTACTTCGTCGGCGGGGATACGACGCCCGGCATCGGCGTCCCGATGTGTCTCATCAGCGGCGAACTGACCGCTGAATCGGTCTGTGAAGACTATGGCCACCAGACAGCACAGCCACAGTCAGAACGGAAGTGAGCCGCCAGTGGTTCATCGATACCGGACGGGGACGAGCGTCATCGCGGGCAGGGACAGACTCGAGTCTCGAGCATCGCAACAGTACTGGACTCGAGAGGGGAAGAGATGACGCGGGAGACGGACACAAAGTCATCGAACGGATCGAATGACTCGAAAACGGGACCAGCGATGACAGAGGACGGGATCGGTGCGCAACTGTCGTATCTCGTGGCGCTCTCGAGGCCGCGCTTTTGGCTCTACCTCGCGGGGCCGGTGCTGGTCGGGGTCGCCTACGGGGCGGAGTCACAGGCCGAACTGATCGCGCCCGCAGCGGTCGTGCTGTTCGCGTACTTCCTGCTGCCGGCGAACGTGTTTCTGTACGGGATCAACGACATCTACGACCGCGAGATCGACGCCGCAAATCCGAAGAAAGACGAAAAAGAGAGTCGCTATCGCGGGCAACGAGTTGTCCCGATTCTCGTCGGAATCTGCGGGGCGCTCCCGTTGCTGTTCGCACCACTGGTGCCGACAGCCGCCTGGCCCTGGCTCGCCGCATTTGTCGTCCTCGGGGCCGCCTACAGCGCGCCGCCGGTACGGTTCAAGACGACGCCTGTGCTCGATTCGGTCTCGAACGGCCTGTACATCGTCCCCGGTGCGGCGGCGTACGCTGCCGTCGCCGGCGTCCAGCCGCCCGTCCTCGCCGTTGTCGGCGGCTGGCTCTGGGCGATGGGAATGCACACGTTTTCGGCGATTCCCGACATCGAACCTGACCGTGAAACGGGTATTCGGACCACGGCGACCGTGTTGGGAGCGCAACGGACCTACGCCTACTGCGGGGCCTGCTGGCTCGCGAGCGCACTCGCCTTTGGTGCACTCGACGTGCGACTGGGCGCAGTCATGCTCGTCTACCCCGTCCTCGTGGGGGCAATTGCCACCGCGAGCGTCAACGTCGACCACGCGTACTGGTGGTTCCCGGCGATCAACACCGTCGTCGGCGCAGTGCTAACGATGGGCGGACTCTGGAGGCTGCTCTATGGATAACACGAACACTCGAGGAAGCGAACGCGACGAGTACGACCACGACGACCAAGCCGGTACGCGAGAAAGCGTTCAACACCGCCTCGAGCAGATCATCCAAGAGAATCGGTTCACGATTGCGGTTGTCTTTCCGTTTATCGGCGCGGTGACGCTCGTCGCGAGCGCGGAGGGCTGGCTCACGGGGCCACTGGCGTACAATCCGTTGTTCATCCTCTTTGGAACAGCAGTCATGCGCTCGCCACTGCTGGTCGGCCTCCTCCCGCGAATCGGCTGGTGGGCGCTTGGCTGTCTCGGTGTGTTGACGATCTATACGTACGCAATCGAGATGATCGGCGTTCGGACGGACTGGCCCTACGGCGCGTTCGAGTACACGATCCAGTTGGGGCCGATGCTCTTCGGTGAGGTGCCGATAGCGCTCCCGCTGTTTTTCATCCCGCTCGTGTTGAACGCCTACCTGCTGACGCTGCTGGTACTTGGCGACTGGCGTGAGCGGTTGTTTGTCCGGGTGCCGGTCGCCATCGCCGCCGTCGTCGCCGTCGATGTCGTCCTCGACCCTGCTGCCGTCGCCATCGGCTTTTGGGCGTTCGAGTCGGGCGGGTTCTACGGCGTGCCGCTCTCGAACTATTTCGGCTGGATCATCTCCGGCACCGTCGCCATCCTCCTCGTCGACCTGGCTTTCGACCGCGAGGCGTTGCTCGAGCGCGTCGACGACTGCGTGTTCATCCTCGACGATTTGGTGAGTTTTGTGTTACTGTGGGGAGCGATCAACCTCCTCTATGGCAACTGGATCGCAGCGGGCGTCGCCGGGCTGTTCTGTCTCGGCCTGTTTAGTACGGATCGGTACGACTGGGAGATGGTTCGAACCGCGATTCCATCAACAAATATGCGTTAGAATTTCCTCTGAAGATGCATTTTGGCTAAATTCGAACAAGATTTTTATGCAAGGACAGTATTATCTCGATTATGTCCGAAATTGGAACCACGATCTTGGCGCTTGGATTGATCGGCGCGATCATCGTCCTGCCGCCGACGACAGCGGTGTACTACAACGCCCGCCGCAAGCGCCTCTCCACGGCGCTCCACTGGGCCGTGGCGATGGGGCTCAGTACCTGCCTCGCGGTCGTGGCGTTCGGACTCGAGTTCTACCTTGGTCTGGCTGGACCGCTGATCGTCGGTAGCCTGTACCTCTATCGAACGCGGTCAGTCGAACGTCCCCGGTCCCGCGAAGAGCGAGCGAACGAGAAACACGACGGGGACTACGAACACAAACACAGCTGGTATCGCTAATATAGTAACAACTGCGAAACAAAATTGCCGGTCGCTTAGACGACCACCGCTGAAATCGCATCGCCGGTCAGCATGAGTATCCCCACGGCAGCAAGCGTCAACATCAGCCAGATGCCGAGGGTGATCGCTGCTGTTCGCGCTAATTCCTGATCGCTCGCTTCAACCTCGAGCAGGTCGCTCGCCGAATCCGCTGGTGACGACTGTGTCTCCGAGACGGTAGTCGAACGATGCTGGGTACGTGCCTGTGAAGAACGTGTCTGTGTCTGACTGCTCATACCACTGTGTTCGAACGAATCGGATACGAACGGATGGCCACGATATCTGGGGCCTTCATAAGCGAGTTACTGCGTCGGGATGCTGTCACCGTGGCCGGGGCTGCGGCCGTGAGGGTCGGGGTCGACGGTTGGAATCGCAGACACACGGTGAAACACCGCTTCAGGGTCACGATTCCAGTGCCAGTGCCAGCGCGTCTTCGCCAGACACCACAGTTTTCGCGTCGTCGACAACGATGGGCCAGCGGAGAGTACGTCGTACTCCTGATTACGGATCAGTGCGTGATGTTCAGCGTAGAGCACGGCCGACAGCAACACTGGCAACTGGCAGTCCTCGGGCAGATAGCGGATACCGGCAACGCCCTCTCGGTACAGGTCCTCAGCGCGCTGGAGTTCGTGTGCCATCGCCGCTCCAAACTCCTCAGAGTACTCGAGGCGTTCAATTTCTTCCTCGCTGACGTCGTATCTCTCGAGCGTCTCTTCGGGGAGATAGATCCGGTCGCGGTCGAGGATGTCCTCGCGAACGTCTCGCAGGAAGTTCGTTAACTGGAACGCTTCGCCGAGTTTGATTGCGTGTGGAAGCGCTGCATCTTCCATCTCAGGTTCCATGATCGCCGTCATCATCACACCGACGGCGGCCGCTGAGCCACGCATATAGGCCTCGAGGTCGGCGTAGGTTTCGTACCGACTCGTTTCGATATCGGTCGCCATGGCGTCGATGAACTCGTTGACTTCCTCGTCGGCGATGCCGTACTGCTCGCGCAGTTCGACGAACGCCTCGAGAACTGGATCGTCAGGCTCGGTTTCGCCGAGTGCCTGCGCTCGCAGCGCCTCGAGTTCAGCACGTTGCTGTTCGGGCGAAATGTCGCCGGGGTCGTCGACAACCTCGTCCGCGATTCGGAAAAACGCATACAGCACGTGTGTTGCGTGTCGGACACGCTCTGGAAGGAATTTGGTGGCGAGATAAAACGTCTTTCCGGTGCGGCGCTGGATCGCCTTTCCGGCATCAATCTGATCCTGTTGCATTGGTGAAGTAATCCGGTCGCGCCGGCTGGTGTCTCTCGTACAACAGGTGTCTATAAAATAGCTAGCCCTCACTAGTGGGGTCAGCGGCAAACAGTTCCTCAAGCAGTTTTCGCTGTGCAGCGCGGAGGTGCTGGTGGAACGTCGATCTGGAGACGCCCATCGACGCCGCAAGTTCCTCGCCCGACACGTCGCGGGGCCACTCGAAGTAATCGGCGTAATAGGCCTTCTGAAGGGCCATTTGCTGGCGGTCAGTCAGTCGCTCATCGAGTTGTGCACTCACGTCTCGTGGCGTCTTGGCCGGCCGATTGCTCTCCTGATAGCTGAGTAGTTCCACTCGGTCGTAGCGCTCCGTGATCATGTTATACGTTGCCCGGGCGGACTGTCCGTTTGGCAACTCGAGTGTGAGGTCCGCGACGCGGCCATCGACGTCGAATCGCTGGATAACCGCGCCGTGGGTGGCAAGTGCTGGGACCAGCCCATCTACCAGTGCTAACTCGAGTAACAACCCATCGTCGTACTCGGTGACGACGGTTACCTGTTCGACGCCCTCGATATTGGTCGCAACATCGACAGCGCCGTCGATTTCGTCGACGTGGAAGAAGGCCAGCGGTGTCCCGCTCTCGTCGTAGGTTAGCCCCCGATAGGTGATCATCGCCTCGAGCGTGTCTGCGAGAGACGTCACGAACAACGATGGGTCCTCGATTGCCACCTCGAGTTCGACGACGGTTTCGGTTGTCAGCATCTGTTGTGTCTCGATAGCGTTGAGTGCAGTCGACACCGTGCCGGCAAGCGATTCGAGGACTGGCAGTTCCCGACCGTCGAAGACGCCCGATTCAGCAGCAAAGAGCACGAGGACGCCATAGGTGACGTCACCGTACTCGAGTGGAATCGCCGCGACCGACTGGACGTGCTCGCCAGCGCAGGTGGGCCACCAGCGATCAGCAGCCTCGAACGACTCGAGGTCCTGAATCACGTGAGAGTCGCCCGCCTCGAGCGCCTGGACGGCTGGATGCGAGCGATCATCCTCGGACTCGAGGACGAGTTCGTCATCCTCGAGTGGGATGTCGTCGTGGCCGGCCCACGTCTGCGGTGTAATTCGCTGTGTCGCGACGTCGACGCGGCCGATCCAGGCGAGAACGTACGGCTCGGTGTCGACGAGTCGCTGACAGACCTGCCGTTCGATCTCATCACGAGTGCCCGCACCGACGGCAGCGTCCGTGACGTCGCGAACGAGGCCGTCGACACGGTGTAAGACGTGCTCGAGTGCGCGGTGTTCTTCGCGGACCTGTTCGGCTGAGGCTTCGGCAGCGATTTCGGCGAGTTTTCGGTCGGTGATATCAAGGTGGATGACCGAGACGCGCATCTCCCCATCAGCGCTGAACCGACTCGCACGCATCAAGAACCATCGCTTTTGCTGGGGCGAATGACAGGGGTATTCCATCGAGAACGTCTCGCGGTCGCCGGCAAGGATGGCTTCGATTCCCTCGACTGCTCGAGCGGCGTGATCGTCGTCGTCACGGTCCATCGCTGCGGTTGCGACGTAGTTGACGCCGACGTGATCAGTCGACAGTTCGTCCCCCTCGAACGCCCGCCAGGACTCGTTGGTAAGGAGAATCTCCCCGTCATCATCGAGAACGGCGACGGTGATCGGGAGTGTCTCGAGTGCGGCCGCAGCGAGTGCATCCCGGGGTGGCATTGTCGGGCCTTGGCGTTCAACCGTAATAACAAACCGGCTCTCGCCGAATTCCTCTCACTCGAGATATTCTCTCGAGATAACCAATCACTCGAGTAACTCGTCTCGGAGCATCGGCAGGAACGTTCCGATGTCGGTGACCAGTCCGATGGCCTGTGCGCTGCCGCGGTCGAGTAGCTGGGTAACGGTCGCGGGGTTGATGTCGACGCAAACGGTTTTCGTGGTCGAGGGAAGGCAGTTTCCGACGGCCACGGAGTGCAACAGCGTCGAAAGCATCAGAACGAGGTCGGCTTCCTGGGCCTGCTCGCGGATGGCGTCTTGCGCCTCGAGTGCGTCGGTGATCGTATCGGGCAACGGCCCGTCGTCGCGGATCGAACCAGCCAGGACGAACGGCACGTCATTTGTGACACACTCGTACATCACGCCTTCGTCGACAACGTCCTCGGCGACGGCTTCTGCGATTCCGCCGAGACGAACGATCTCGCTGATCGTGTAGATGTGGTGTTTGTGGCCCGTACGTGGGTGCTCTAAGCTCTCGGTGTCGACGCCCAGCGACGTGCCGTGAACCGCCTCAGGGTCAAGTGGTTCGAGACGCCGAGGCGTCTCGTCATCACGGAAGATCGAAGATCTTCCGAACGACCCCGAGGCTTCCCGTGGTTTAATCGGACACTCCCACGCGACCATCGGCTTGGTGGCCTCGAACGGTTGCGTGGGTCACGGTCGGCTGGTTCACACAGCCCGATGCCTGCCGTCGCAGTTTCCGAACAGTTGGCAACGTGTTGAGAGCAGGCACATTTCGATTCAACTTCTCCAATCCTTTCTTCGCAATATTCACTGCCGCGTTCCGGTCAGCGTGGTCTTGCCGACCACACGCTTTGCACTTAAACCGCTTCTTCCGGCGATTCGACCGAGCCATATGCTCACACTTTGAGAAGGAACACGTCTGGCTGGTGTAAGCCGGGTCGATGTTATCGTTCGGAATCCCTTCGAACGCCGCTTTGTACGCGACGAACGAACGGAGTTTGTGAAACGGCAACGAGTGCAATCGACGATTCATCCGAGTGCCGTAATCAATCGAATCTCGCATGTGCTTGAGGTCTTCAAACACAACGAGCGGCGACTCGAATTGCTGAACCCACTCCACAATTCGCCGGGAGACTTGGTGGAGTTGATCGTGAACGTACCGTTCTTCCTTGTCCTCGAACACGCGGTCGAACGCTGTCTGACCAGCGTTTTGCATTCGCTTTCGCATCGTGAAGTACCGATGACGCTCTTGCTTGATTTCAGGGTAGTCGATGACCACCGAATCATCAATGTCGTCTTCGCGGAGTGCAGCGAGTGCTACACAGTCCTCGTTGATGTCCACACCAACGACGGTCTGAGCGTCCGTTTTGTCCTGAACAGTGGCTTCGAGGTGAGTAACGTTGACGTGGAGTTCGTAGTTGCCGTTGCGCTTCATCGCTTCGGCGGTTCCTACTTTCCATTCGTCACTTTTGAGGGCTTGTTCGAGAAGTTCGAGGTTGTCTGGTGCGCCACGAAGTGTGCCTTTCACCGGATTGTACGGCTTGGCACTAACCCGGTAGTGTATCTCGCCGTCTTCGAGGGAGAGGTTGTAGCCTTCGGTGAAGTTCATTCGCAACGGGTACGCCCCCGCTTTCTCGTGACTGGGGGTGTTGTACTCGTCGCGGTCGTAGGACTGCTGAAGTGCATCAAGTGCCTTGGCGACGATGCGTTGCGTAGTGTTCTTCACGAGGTCGGCGTCGTCTTCGAGACGCGGTGAGATGTCGTCCCAGTCCATCCCGTCTTTCGCTAATCGGATGGTCCGGTTGTACACCCATCGGGCTTCGTGGTACGCCTCGGAAAGAAGTCGCTCGTTATCGGATTGCAGTTGGAAGACGAGTGTCTTCGTGAGCGACTTTTCCATATCCTAATCGACGGACTTGGGTGTTGTAAAGGTATGGATTAGCGTTGATAGGTTAGGCGTTGTCGGCTTCACCCTCGGGGTCAAGTGGTTCGAGACGCAAAGCGTCTCGTCATCACGGAAATCTCCGATTTCCGTACGACCCCGAGGCACTCGCCTTAAACCACCTGTAGAACTCGACCGGCACGACCCCGTTTTCGGGCGCAGCCTCGAGCGTGGCATCCCGGGGATCAGCCACGGTCGCGCCCTGCTGGTTGAGTTCGTGCAAAATTGCCCGCAGGTCCGACTCAGTCTCGGCCAGCACCCGCATCCGACAGTAGGTCTCTTCGTGCGTGTGGCGGCCAACCTCGAACGCCTCGACCTCGAATTCTCCGCCCATGTCCATCACGGCGCCGAAGCAGTGGCCCATCGTCCCCGAGTCGATGATGTGACCCTCGAGTTCGACGGTACGCGCAACTGTCATTGGTGGTCGTTAGCGTCCGAGAGCCGTGAATGTGTGCGTTGGGTACCAGCACGCAAAGTATCGAGTTTGTTGATACGTACATAGAGAGAACAGTCAACGTTGCACTGAACGAACCTATATGCGACTCAATAGCATACAGTCACGCATGGCCAGCAACACAGCCACCACGAATTATTCACGGTGTCGCAACTGCGGGTTCGAAGCACCCGGCGGAGACGACCAGTGGATTCGCCTCGAGGTGCCAAAGCTCGGCCGGATGACCCAGTGTCCGAAGTGTGAGAGTACGGACGTAATGACACACAGATAAGCCAGTCGGCGCGGACAGATTCTTTGCCGTCACGGCCATACTGGTAGTATGGAACACCGAGGCGACGCCGACGACCGTCCAACGGACGACGCGGAGTGGCGCGAACAACTCAGCGACGAGGAGTATCGCATCCTTCGCGAAGCCGGCACGGAGGCCCCGTTCAGCGGCGAGTACGTCGACCACAAAGACGACGGTAGCTACGCCTGTGCCGGCTGCGGGGCCGAACTGTTCGACTCCGAAACCAAGTTCGACTCCGGGTGTGGCTGGCCGAGTTTCTACGACACCGACGACGAACGCGTCGAAACGCGGACCGACACCAGCCACGGCATGCGCCGCACCGAAGTGCTGTGTGCCGAGTGTGGCGGCCACCTCGGGCACGTCTTCGAGGACGGCCCCGAGCCGACCGGCAAACGCTACTGTATCAATAGCGTCGCCCTCGAGTTCGAAGACGACGAGTAACGGCGTCACAAGACCGGTCAACGCGAGTGCAGGCACGAGCTTTTTTGACGCCACTGGCTCACACGCACCTGTATGTCGAACGAACGCCCCACCGCTGACGAACTCCGCCACGGTATCACCGTCGAACTCGTCCAGGGCGATCAGGACGTCCAGTCCGAAGACCGTGAGCCGATTATCGGTGAGATTGGAACGGTCTACGAGGACGACCCGGCAGGCCCCAAAGTCGAACTGAAAAACGGCGCAGTCGGCCACGTCCAGTCGGTCGTCCACGACAAATAGGACCGAACTCGAGTGCTCGAGCGCCCGCACTCACTGCCACCACTGCGGCGCCGGCCAAACGGACTTGTATCCCCCCGTTGAGACCACCGTATGGCCGATTCGGACTCGAGATCGAGTCTCCTGACCCTCGCTCGAGACGTTGCCGCCGTCGCCCGCGAGCGCCAGATCAGCGTCAAATCCGCTGGCCTCGCCTATCACGGGTTCAACACGCTCGTCCCGCTGGTTATCCTCTTGCTCGTCGGCGTCACGCTCGTCGACGCACTCGAGCCCTTGCTCACCGCGCTCGAGGAAGCCACCGGACTCGAGGGCATGGTCTCGGAGGAAGGACTCGAGGCGGCGACTGCTGAGGGGAACGAGGCGCGGACGTACGCGGCGATTCTGGCGCTCGTGATTTTGCTCTGGAGCGCCGTCCGGTTGTTTCAGGCGGTCAACAGCGCCTTTACCGATGTCTACGGCTCGCGCAAGAAGGAGTCGTACATGACGACGGCGGCGACGGTGACGCTCGTCACGGGGTTCAACGTCGCCCTGATGACGCTCACGCTGGTCGCCGGTGTCGCGCTCGTCAGTATCGTCGGCATGAGCCTCTCGATTCGCGGGGGCGGGCTCGCCGCGACGGCGGCCGGCTCTGTCGTCTTGACCGGTCTGCTGGTGGTCGTCTTCATCCCGATGTACTACCTCTTTCCGCAGGTCGATGTCTCGGTCCGGGAGGTGTTTCCAGGGACGATCTTCGCGGCGCTGTCGTGGGCCGTCCTCGCCGCGAGCTTTCGCTTCTACGTCGCAACCTCCGATAGCGTCGCTCTGTTCGGGATCGCTGGCGCAATCTTGCTCATCCTGACGTGGGTCTACTTCGGAAGCCTCTGTCTGTTGCTCGGAGCCGTCCTCAACGCCGTGCTCGCAGATCGTGTCTCGCCCGACGACGGGTGGGTCCCCCTGTGGGGCGTGTGGTCGAAGTACGCCGGCCTGTTCAGGTGACCCACCGAAATCACTATTATTCAAAAGAGCAACAGTTCGCCTATGTCGAGTCCACTGCGGTCGGCGTGTGCAACTGCGCTGGCGCAGGCGAAAATCGCCGTCTCCATCGGTCTTCCGACAGCGATGGCGGTCTTTCTCGTACTCGTCCTGAGCCTCGAGATCACGGGACGAACAGCACTCCTCCCCTCGACGCTCGGCCTCGTCGGACTGGCTGCGTGTGCGCTCTTGGTCGGACTGCAGGTCGCCGTCGAAGTCGCTGCCATTTCCGAGGACGGCACCGACGCCCTGCGCCGAGGCTCATCGGCGGCGACGGCCGCGCGATACGTCGCCGTTGGGCTGGTCGCCGGCGCAACCGCACTGTTTTTGCTCGGGGTCACCGGTATTGGACTCTCGGCTGCGCTCGGGGCCGTTCGTGGCGACTCGCTCGAGCCCGGCCTGTTGATCGGCCTCGCTGGGGCGTACGTGCTCTATCGCGGCATGAAGGCGTTCATTGCGGGTATCCGTAGTGAGCGACCGCACTCGTAGGACTCCCACAGTCGCGCGACCGATGGATTCTATCCACAGGACCTCGTATAGCCATCGAATGGGTTTTGCATACGCCGACGACGAACCTCGAGTCGTCGTCGTCGAACCGGCCGAGAACGTCGAACCGGTTACAGTCGACCGCGAGTCTGTGGCCAGCGTCTCGACAGTGCCAACGGCGGCTGAGGCCCTCGAGACGCTCGCGGCTGCTGCAGTGGACTGTCTCGTCACGCCACAACACCTCGCCGATAGCTCCGGCCTCGAGTTGCTTGAGCGCGTTCGCGAGCGCAGTGAGGTGCCGGTCGTCCTCGCGCCGTGGGACGGCGACGAGAGACTTGCGAGCGATGCGGTCGCGGCGGGGGTGACGGAGTACGTCCCGCGAGGCGACGGCACTGCCGGTGGCGCGCTCGCTGGGGCGCTCGAGCGTGCCCTCGAGACGGGCCGCGACTGTGCCGAAACGCGGGCTCGGGCCCGCCAGTTCGATGCGATTTTCGACGACCCCGAGACAGCGGCGTGGGTGCTCGAGCCTGATGGTCACATTCGACGGGTGAACGAGGCTGCACTCGCGGTGATGGAGAGCGGCGATGTCCACGGAGAGGCGTTCCCGGAACTGGCCTGGTTCGATGCCGTCGACGACGGGGAGACGACGGTGTCGCGGGTACTCGAGCGTTCACTCGAGAAGGGACGGGCCGTCAGTCGGGAACTGAGCCAAACGGACACACACGAGACCACGGCGGACCCACAGACTCTCGAACTCACTATTCGGCCGGTGTTCGACGGCGAGACGGTCACCGCTGTCCTCGCACGAGCGAGCAACGTCACCGAACGCGCACGTCTCGAGGCCGAACTTCGAGAGTCCGAGGAACTCCACCGAGTGACGCTGAACAACATGACCGATACGATTCTCATTACGGACGAGACGGGCGCGTTTACGTACGTCTGCCCGAACGTCCACTTCATCTTCGGCTACTCGGACGACGAAATCCACGAGATGGGGACGATTGACGACTTGCTTGAACCGGAGCTGTTCGACCGGGAGGAACTCGCCGCCGAGGGCGTGCTCACGAATATCGAGTGTACGGCGACGGACAAGGCCGGACGCGAACACACACTGTTGGTCAACGTCCGCGAAGTGTCGATTCAGGATGGAACACTGTTGTATAGCTGTCGCGACATCACGAAACGAAAACACCGTGAGGAGGCCTTGACGGCGCTGCATCGGACTTCACAGGACCTGCTCTACGCCGAGACGGACCACGAAATCGCAACCGCCATCGTCGAGGCCTCAGCAGACGTCCTCGACCTCGAGGCCAGCGCCGCGTACCTGTTCGAGACGGACGAAAACGTGTTGCGACCGGTTGCACACTCGCGAGGGATGACCGCGCTGCACGGGCCGCTGTCGCCTCGAACGGCGACTCGAGACAGTATTACGGGCGAGGTTTTCGTCGAGGGCGACGGCCAGTTTTATCCAGATATTCGAGAGTCGCCGCTATTTTCGAATCCGACGACGGAGATCAAGAGCGCGGGCATCGTGCCACTGGGCGACCACGGTGTGTTTCTCGTCGGCACCGACGAACCGGACGTTTTCGACGACGTGCTGTGTGAGTTGACCGACTTGCTGGCGACGACGGCGGAGGCGGCACTTGATCGCGTCGAACGCGAGCACGGACTTCGCGAACGGGATCGGACGCTCAAGCAGCAAAATCGACAACTTGCTCGCCTCAATCGCGTAAACGAGATTATCCGCGAGATAGACGCTGCACTCGTTCGCGCCGAGACCCGCGAGGAAATCGAACGCGCAGTCTGTGACCGACTGACGACGGCCGACCGATTCTCCTTTGCCTGGATCGGTGCCGTCGCCGCCGGAAACGACGAACTCAGACCCCGGACGCGCGCCGAAACGGGACGCGGCGGCGAGTACCTTGACGGCGTGTCGTTGACGCTCGAGGACGGCCTCGACGCTGATTCGGAGGCCGCTACCGGCGAACCGGCGGTCAGAACCGCTTGGACTCGAGACGTGACGATTGTCGATAACGTCGCAACCGATCTGCGCGATGCGCCGTGGCGTTCTGAAGCGCTCGCTCGCGAGTATCACTCGGTCATCAGCGTCCCTATCGCCTACGACGAATTCACCTACGGCGTGTTGACCGTCTACGCCGACCGGCCGGGCGCCGTCGACGATATGACGCGGGCCGTCCTCGCGGAACTCGGCGAGACCGTCGCCTCGGCTATCGCGGGTGTCGAACGCAAGAGTGCGCTGCTTTCTGACTCGAGTACGCGCCTCGAGTTCGACGCGTACGATGAGGGGTTCGTGCTCTCGCGGCTTGCTCGTCGCAGCGAGTGTACGCTCTCGTTTGACGGGGGTGTTCGCCAGCGCGAAGACGGTGTGACGATTTTTGCAACGGTTGAGGGGGCATCGGCTGGGGCTGTTGTGCGTGCCGCGGAGGACCTCGTCGCCGTCGACCATGCTCGAGTGCTGGGCGCGGATGCGACGACTGGCGAGGGACGTGACGGGAGTAGCACTGGTGACGATGAAAGTGAAACCAGCGGAGACGGGGCAGCAACTGGGGAGGGCGGCACCGTCGTTCTCAAGCTTGCGGGTCCGTTCCTTGCCTCACAGCTCGCCGACCACGGCGCGGTGTTGCGCCACGTCGAGGCCACGCCGGACCGAACGCGTCTGCTCGTCGAGGTTCCATACGGCGTCGACGAGCGAAAGAGCGCCGACGTCGTCACAAGTGCGCTGACTGACGTCGAACTCCGCTCGAAACAGACCGCCGAACGGGTACACGGCCACGACGTGCGATCAGCGCTCCTCGAGCGATTGACCGACCGGCAACTCGAGGTCGTCCAGTTTGCGTACTACGGTGGTTACTTCGAAGCGCCACGGGAACGCTCCGGCGAAGAAATCGCAGAGACACTCGGCATCTCGCCGGCCGCGTTTTATCAGCACAACCGGACCGTACAGCGGAAACTGTTCACACTGGTGTTCGACGAGTTGGGACTTCCAGCAAGTATTGCAGAAGGGGTTGAATAGTGAACCCGATACGAAAACAGGCCCTAGATACTCAACAATCACGCATATCCTAATATCCCTATTATTCCTAAATCGAAAGCGCACCCCACTCCAGCCATGAAAGACGTCTATTTCGACCCACGTGAAGAATCGTCCTACGAATGTTTCGACTGTGGCACCGTCGTGACCACCGCGGCCCCAAAAGACTGCCCGAACTGCGGTGCAGCGATGCGGAATCGACAAACACCAATCGAGTAATACAGCAATGGCTTCAGACGAGCAGTCGGCGTCGACGACGAGCGATGTATCGACAACGGAGACAGAGACGGAACCCGAAAGCGCCCTCGAGACGGCGCGCCGACAGTTGGCTCGCGCTGGCTCGCAACTCGAGATCGACGACGCGATTCGAGAACGGCTGGCACACCCCGCAAAAGTCCACGAGGTGACGATTCCGCTCGAGCGCGACGACGGAAGCGTCGAGGTGTTTACCGGCTATCGCGCCCAGCACGATAGCGTGCGCGGCCCCTACAAGGGCGGGCTGCGCTTTCACCCCGAGGTCAGCCGCGACGAGTGTGTCGGGCTTTCGATGTGGATGACCTGGAAGTGTGCCGTCATGGACCTCCCGTTTGGCGGCGCAAAGGGTGGCATCGTCGTCAACCCGAAATCACTCTCGAGTGCCGAAAAGGAACGACTCACCCGCCGGTTCACACAGGAGATTCGCGACGCGATTGGGCCGAACAGGGACATTCCAGCACCCGATATGGGGACCGATCCCGCGACGATGGCCTGGATTATGGACGCCTACAGTATGCAAGAAGGCGAAACCATCCCGGGCGTCGTCACCGGAAAACCACCCGCAGTCGGCGGCTCCTACGGGCGCGAGGAAGCACCCGGCCGCAGCGTTGCAATCGTCACTCGAGAGACCTGCGAGTACCTAGAGCGGCCACTCTCAGAGACCACCGTCGCCGTCCAGGGATTCGGAAGCGTCGGTGCGAGCGCTGCACGCCTGCTCGAGGAGTGGGGTGCAACGATTGTCGCCGTCTCGGATGTCAATGGCGCAGTGTACGATCCGGACGGCCTCAACGTCGCCTCGATCCCGTCACACGACGAAGAACCCGAGGCAGTCACGCGCAACGCAGACGACGTTCTCGACAACGACGCGCTGCTCGAACTCGACGTCGACGTATTGATCCCCGCCGCAGTCGGCAACGCGATCACGGCTGACAACGCCGATAAGATTCAGGCTGATCTCGTCGTCGAAGGGGCGAACGGCCCGACGACGTTCGCCGCCGATTCGATCCTCGCTGAACAGGGCGTTACTGTCATCCCTGATATCCTCGCAAACGCAGGCGGTGTGACAGTGAGTTACTTCGAGTGGCTCCAGGATATCAACCGCCGCTCGTGGAGCCTCGAGCGCGTCAACGACGAACTCGAGACGGAGATGGTTCGGGCCTGGAACGCCGTGCGTTCGGAGGTCGACGACCGCGGTGTACGGTGGCGAGACGCAGCGTACGTCGTTGCACTCTCTCGAATCGCGGCTGCTCACGACGCACGTGGACTGTGGCCCTGAGCGCGCCACAAGCCGTTTCCGCCGCGAACGCGAGCGCAAGAGACAACCGAATGGCTGTTTCTCACCCCGATAATTTGTTCTGGATAGATAATTAATATAGAATTTATCCATACTTATTTAGTGTTATACAGCGCCACGTGAAGTGTGCCAACAAGTGACCGACTCTTGATCGTCGGTGAGCCACTGCCACAGCGATCACAGCACCAGCGGCACCTTGCCACTGAGTTCACACTCGAGGCGGTACCCGACGCCGCAGCGGCAATCGCCCGGTTCGAAGACGGGCGATTCGATGGCGTCGTCACGGCATACGATCTGCCGGATGAAACCGGACTCGAGGTCTGTGCGGCTGTTCGGGCGCGTGAGCACGCGTGTCCCGTGATCGTCGTTGGCGAGCAGCCACAGGACGCGGTCGGTGCGGCGCTGTTCGAGGTGGACGCGACGGCCTATGTTCGCCGAACTGAATCGCCCGAGACGGTCGTCGACGAGTGTCGCACAGCCGTCGATCAGTATCACCGCACTCGAGGCGCACAGCGCGTGGCGTCGGCTGGTGGGGCCGGGCACTGTCTCGTCCGTGATGGCGTCATCACCTACGCGACGCCATCGCTCGCGCGACTGTTCGGAACTGACGCCAGCGCACTCGAGGGGCGGTCGTTCACCGAGTTGGTCACGCCATCCCATCGTGAGCAGGTCGCAGACGAATTGGCAACGCTCGATCAGCCACGGGAGATGCGGTTTTCGATTGCAGGTCGGGATGGCGAGCGCCGAACGTTTCACATCCAGTGGCGACCCGCGGGCGACGAACTCGTCGGAACCGTCATCGAGGATACCGAACGGGCACGGCAGATCGAGTCTCTGGAACGCGAGGCGGCGATGCTCGAGTCGTTGCTCGAGAACCTGCCGCTGTCGATTTACTTCAAGGATCGGGCGAGTCGACACGTCCGAGTCAGTGACTACATGACGCGAAACAACCCCGAGGCGTTCATCAAGAACAGCGAGGGGAAGGTTCATCCACACGCCGAGGACATCGTTGGCAAGACGGATTTCGACCTCTACGCGACGGCGTTTGCCGAGGAGGCACTCGCAGACGACCGCCGAGTGATCGACGGCGAAGCGACGATTACGGACCGACTCGAGGCTGCCAGAACGGGCACCGGCGAGGAACTGTATACGGCGACGACGAAAGCACCGTGGTACGATACGGACGGCCGCGTTGCCGGCGTCGTCGGCGTCACGCTCGATATCACTGACCGGGTGACCTCTCGCAAGGAACTCGAGCGCCACAACGAGCGCCTCACGGAGTTCGCCGAGGTGTTGACACACGACCTTCGCAACCCCGTCAACGTCGCACAGGGCTATCTTGACGTCTTGCAGACGGAGTACGACCGCGAGGCCATCGAAGCCTGTGAGCGCTCGCTCGAGCGAATTAGCCGGCTAATCGACGAAATTCGAGAGTTCGTCTTACAGGGCCGGTCCGTCGAGTCACCGGAGCCAGTCGACTTGCGCGCCGTCGCCAGACAGGCCTGGGACACCGTCGAGACGGCCGACGCCGCTCTCGAGGTCGGGACAACACGGCGAGTCTATGCCGATCCCGAGCGTCTCCAGCGCCTGCTCGAGAATCTGTTCCGAAACGCTGTCGATCACGGGATTCCGGAGTCGCAGTCGACCGCGCGTGCTGGTACCGACGGCGAGCGTTCCGACGACGCCGGTGAGACAGCGCCAGCCACAGACCCACCGCTGACCGTCCGCCTCGAGTGGACTGGAAACGGCTTTGCAGTCGTCGATGACGGTGTTGGCTTTCCCGAGACTGCCGAGACGGAGATGCTGTTCGAACGCGGCTATACGACAGCGAGCACCGGGACGGGCTTCGGGCTGGCAATCGTTCATGATATCGCCGAGGCCCACGGCTGGACCGTTAGCGCAACAGCCAGCGCGGCAGGAGGCGCACGGTTCGAGTTCGACGAGGTCGTGGTCGTCGATTCAGATATTGGCCAGACCTACGGCGTCTGAACTCGAGGCGGTCACGATAGGTACTCCATCGCAGTCTCATCAGAGACCTGGCCGAACTCCCGGTACCACTGTCCGACAGCCCGAAAGTCGGCTGGCTCCCGAAGCGCGTACACCGCATCAGCCAGCGCCTCGAGGTCCGCTATCGCTTGCGGTGGCCCGACAGGCACGGCCAGGGAAACGGCCGCAGCATCTGCATTTCGAGCCTGTTCCAGACACGCTCTTGCAGTGGCTCCCGTTGCAACCCCGTCATCGACGACGAGCACGCGCTGTCCCTCGAGTGTGGGACCACCGGACTCGTCACGATAAGTCTCGAGTTTGTCTGCAGCAGCCGCTGCTTCTCGCGTTCGGATCGCCTCGAGTGTCTCGTCGTCGACACCGAGTCGGTCGATGAGGTCGTCGTTGTACCAGACACTGCCGTCGCTTGCGACCGCGCCCAGTGCCAGTTCGGGATTGCCCGGTGCGCCGAGTTTCCGTGCGACGACGACGTCGAGGTCTGCCTCGAGTGCGTCCGCAACCGGTCGTGCCACGGGGAGCGCCCCGCGAGGGATCGCGAGGACGAGATCGGCTTCGACACCGCGGCGCTTGAGATCCGCACCGAGTTGGGTTCCGGCATCAGTTCTATCGTCGAACATAGCTGCCTAGACGAACTCCAGCTGTAACATGGTGACGTAGCACATGACGGCTGAACCAGCGAACCAGTGGACAACCGGCACGACCACGCCTGCCAAATAACTACCAGGCTCGCGCCGCCACCGGGAGTATGGGACGACTCCAGCGGACACTCTCGAACGTCTCCGAGGCGACCGGGACGGACAACGGCCGGGTCGCCGTCGTCGGCGGCAGTGTCGACTACCCGAATCAGCCAGCCATCGTCGGCCTGGCAGCGCTTCGAACCGGCTCGGACCACGTCCGGACGCTGGTGACAGAGCACATCTACGAGATCGTCGCGAGTCACTCACCGAACCTGCTCGTGAGTTCTTATGCGGGCACGACGTTTACCGCGGAGACAACCGAGCGCATCACTGACCTCGACAAGTGGGCCGACGCGCTCGTCATCGGCCCCGGACTGGTCGACGCCGACACTGACGCCATCTGCGAGGCGATTGACACGCTCGAGGGTCCCGTCGTTGTCGATGCACTCGCAATCGAACCCGCACTCGAGGCCGACCTCTCGAATGCCGTTCTGACGCCCAGTGGCTCCGAAGACGGCCCGATCTACGACGCCTACGGCTCGCTCGAGACGTTCACCGAGGAGACAGGGGCGGTCATCACACTGACCGGCGCGGTCGACGAAATCGTCGCCGACGGCGAGCGCCTCGAGAACGAGACGGGAACGTCGGCGCTGTCCGTCGCCGGAACGGGCGATACGCTCGCCGGGATCACGGCGTCGCTGCTCGGGCAGGGACTGGACCGTCAAGAGGCCGCGGAGCTGGCCGCCTGGATTCTCGGTAAGAGCGGCGAACTGGCGACGGCCGACTACGGTCCCGGTGTCGTCGCGACGGACGTCCTCGAGCGGATTCCGAAGACGATTCGCTGAGTCCGAGCAAACGATTACCTGCCTCTCTCCCGTTACTTGCACTATGACGGCACCCACCAGATCGAGCCGGTCCGATCACGACGGCGATTCCGACCACGACATCGCCCATCCCCGATTCGCCACACTCTACGACTGGCTTCCCCAGCGACTGTTGCTCGGCCCTCACCGCGAGTATCTCGCCAACGGGCTAGCCGGTCGCGTCCTCGAGATCGGGGCCGGAAACGGCGCGATGTTTCCCTTCGTCGCCGAGGGAGCAGCGACTGACACACTCGAGTATCACGCAATCGAGCCGGACCCACATATGCGCAAGCGGGCAGTGACAGCGGCTCGAGACGCCGAACTCGCGGTGGACCTGCGAGATGCCCGCGCCGAGTCGCTTCCCTACCCTGACGATTCCTTCGACGTGGTGATCTCCGGGATGGTCTTCTGTACCGTTCAAGACCCCGAAGCCGCGCTCTCGGAAGTCACCCGCGTGCTTCGCCCCGGCGGTGAGTTTCGATTCCTCGAGCACGTCCGGGCTGATGGCTGGCGTGGGACTGGTCAGAACGTGTTGAACCCGGTCTGGAAGCGCGCTGCTGGGGGCTGTCAGCTGAATCGCGACACCGTCTCGCTGTTCGCCGGCCACGAGGCATTCGCAGTCGACGAGATCGAACGCCTCGCGTTCGGCGTGTTTCCCGCGACGCCGTTCGTTCGTGGAACCCTCCGCACAAAACGCGAGAAGGTCGGGATTTAACGCCACGGCTCCCCGAGTAGCGCCCATGACCGACGACCGACTCCGAATGACTCCCGGTCCGACTGCCGTCCCGGCCGCCGTCCGAGAGCGAATGGCCGAGCCGACGCCGAACCCTGACGTCGAACCCGAGTTCTTCGACATCTATCGCTCGCTGACCGACAACCTCGAGCAAATCTACGCCGCGGGAGCGAGCACCGACCAGCCGCAGGGCTCGAGTTCCGACCCCGACACCGACCGGGATATCGTCGTCCTCGGCGGTGAGGGCATTCTCGGTCTCGAGGCTGCAATCGCGTCGGTGCTCTCGCCGGGCGACCGCGTTCTGTGTCTCTCGAACGGACTCTACGGCGATGGGTTCGGCGAATTCGTCGAGGACTACGGCGGCGAGGCACTCATGTGTGAGTCGTCGTGGCGAGAGACGCTCGACCCCGACGCCGTCGCAGCCGAACTCGAGCGTGCGGCGGATACCGGCGACCCCATCGACGTGGCGACGATGGTCCACTGCGAGACGCCGACCGGGACGTTAAACGACCTCGAGCCGATTCTGGACGTGCTCGAGGACCACGATGTGCTCTCGATTGTGGATGCTGTCTCCTCGCTCGGTGGCACACCGGTCCCGACGGATCGGATCGACATCTGTCTCGGTGCGAGCCAGAAGTGTGTCAGCGCGCCGCCGGGGCTGACGACCTGTGCGATCAGCGAGCGCGCGTGGGACCGTATCGAGGCCACCGAGACCAACTCGCTCTATACGAATCTCGAGCCCTGGCGGACCGCGGCCGACGACGAGTGGTTCCCCTACACGCATCTCTCGGCGAACGTCACCGGCCTCGAGACCGCGACCGACCTGCTGCTCGAGGAGGGCCTCGAGACCATCTTCGAGCGCCACGAAGCGGCTGCAACGCGGTGTCGCGACCGCGCCGCGGAAATCGGCCTCGAGACGTATGCGACCGAGTCAGCCGCCTCGCCGACCGTCACCGCACTCGAGGTCGACGGTCGCGCTGTGGAGCTACAGGAAGTGATGCGCGACGAGCACGATATCGTCCTCGCGACCGGCCTCGGCGACCAAGCCGAGGACATCCTTCGAGTTGGTCACATGGGACACAACGCTCGCCTCGAGCGGGTCGACGAGACGATGGACGCGCTGGGGGCCGTCCTCGAGGAGTGAGACGGACGAATACCGTGGCCGGAAGTTGCAGGTGCAATCGTTTCCCGGATGTCTGTTGTAGGACATAGCATGTCCAGTCCCGACCAAGAGCCGACGGAGACGCCGACTACTGATACGCAGGAGGCCGAGCGCGAGGGACAGTGGATGGCCAGAAACTGGCTCGGGATCGCCGCCGTCTCGATTTTTGGGCTCCTGCTCGTCGCAATCGCGTTGATGCAAGCGACTGGGCTGGTGAGTATTTTCGCCCCCGTTGCGGAGACTCAGACCCAGCAGTGGGGCATGTTCGGCGTGCTCGTGCTCGTCTGGCTCGGGCTTGCCGGCTGGAGCTGGCGAGCGATCTCCAGTAGCACCGAGTAGCGTCGCGGTCGGCGACGCCTCTGCTGTCGCGTCCTTTTCGGCCCGGTTCTTCGATTCAGTACTCGAGTGCCCTCCTGACTCCCCTGTTGTGTGAATTCATACCATTGTGGAAGCGGAGAGAAACCCGTTTAGGTGCCGCTCGCGCAGACGGGATAATGAGTCAGAGTTACCGGATCGGACTCGTCGGCAAACCCTCTGTCGGCAAGTCATCCTTTTTCAACGCCGCGACGATGAACGACGTCCCCGAAGGGGCCTACCCGTTCACGACCATTGACCCAAGCGTCGGCGAGGCGTACGTCCGCGTCGACTGTGCCGCCCCCGAGTTCGACGAGGAGTGCACCCCGAACGTCGGCTACTGCGACCACGGCACCAGATTCGTCCCGACGAAACTCGTCGACGTCGCCGGACTCATCCCCGGCGCACACGAGGGCGCTGGCCTTGGCAACCAGTTCCTCTCCGACCTGAACGAAACCGACGTCCTCGTCCACGTCGTCGACTTCTCCGGGAAAACCGACCTCGAGGGCGAAGCCACGGAGGGCCACGACCCACGCGACGATATCGCCTTCTTAGAGGAAGAACTCGATCAGTGGTATCTCGATGTCCTCAAAAAGGGGATCAACCGCTACGAGTCGGGCTACACCACCGAGGACGACGCCATTGAGGAGGAACTCGCCGAGCAGATGAGCGCGTTCAAAACGAACGAAGACGAGATCAAACTCCTGATCCGCCGCGTTGACATCGGCTTCGATCCCGAAGAATGGGACGACGACGACCGACTCGAGTTGGCCCGCGAGATCCGCAAGGAGACCAAGCCGATGGTCATCGCGGCGAACAAGATGGACACGCCCGAAGCGCAGGAAAACTACGAGGAGATCACGACCGATCCGGCGTACGAGCACCTGACGATTGTCCCCTGTAGCGCCCACGCCGAGAAAGCCCTGAAGTCGGCCGACAAAGCCGGCGTCCTCGACTACCGACCCGGCGATTCGGACTTCGATATCTCGGGTGACGTTTCAGGCGAGCAAGAACAAGGCCTCGAGCAGATTCGGGACTTCCTCTCGGAATACGGCGCAACGGGCGTTCAGGCAGCCCTCGAGACCGCGCTGTTCGACGTCCTCGGCGTGACGCCGGTGTTCCCCGGCGGCGCAAACGGACTGGGGAACGAACGCGGTGAAGTCCTGCCGGATTGTTATCTGATCCCGCCGAACTCGACCGCAGAGGACTTCGCGTACAGCCTCCACTCCGATATCGGCGACGGCTTCCTCCACGCCATTGACTGTCGGTCGAACCGCCAACTCGGCAAGGACTACGAAGTCGAATCCCGTGACGTCATCGAAATTATTACAACGAACTAACGACCCCAGGTGAGGCGGTCGCGGCGTCCAGCGGACAGAGAGGACCGGTCAGTGCGTCTCGAGGCGACAAGTACTCAGCGCCGGACCGGTTTCACACAGGTGATGGATATACGGAGTGCCGTTGCGTACCGGCCGACGAAGCCGGAACTCGCGGTATTCGTCTCGGGAATCACCAGTATGGGCCTCGAGATCCTTGCGGTCCGGATCGTCGCGCCGCAGTTCGGCAGCCATATTTACACCGTCGGCGGCATTTTGACGGTCTGTCTTGCGGCGTTGAGTCTTGGCTACTGGCAAGGTGGGAAACGAGCGGCGTTCGCCACGAACCGAGAAATGTCCTGGCTGATGCTCGGAACCGCGGTCTACATCGGCGTCGTCATCTACGCGAGCGATCTGTTGCTGACACATACGTCAGTGCTGGCGCTGCCGCCGCGATACGCCTCGCTCCCGGCGGTCATCGTCCTGTTTGGCCCACCGACGTACCTGCTTGGCTTTATCAGCCCCTACGCGGCCGAACTCTCGACAAAAGAGGGAACCGGCGAGGCCTCCGGCCACGTCTACGCACTCGGAACGATTGGCAGCATCATCGGCTCGGGTGCGACGACGTTCTTCCTGATTCCCGTCCTTACCGTCAGCCAGATCGGACTGCTGTTCGGCCTCATCCTCGTCGGAACGGCACTCGCACTCACCGGCCCGACACCGCCACGAAAGCCAACCGTTGCGAGCGTGATTGTCGTCCTGTTGCTCGTCGGCGCGGCCGGCGGCGCACCCGTCGATTTCGACCACCGCGGCGACATCGTCTACGAAACCGGCACTGCCCACCAGCAACTCGAGATCGTCGACAGCGGAAGCGAACGAACAATGTACTTAGACGGCGCTCGCCACAGCGCGATTGACCTCGAGGACCCTGATCGCCACGTCTTCACCTACACGAAGTACTTCCACCTGCCGATGCTCATGGCCGACGGCGTGGATGACGTCGACCGCGTGTTGTTCATCGGCGGCGGTGGCTACACCGGCCCGCAGGACTTCGCAGAACAGTACGACGCTGACATCGACGTCGTCGAACTCGATCCCGACGTCACCGATGCTGCTGAGGAGTACTTCGGCCTCGAGCGCGACGACGTGACCGTCTACACCGAAGACGGCCGCCAGTTCCTCGAGCGAACTGATGAGACTTACGACCTGATCGTCCTCGACGCCTACAAACAGGATCAGGTTCCGTTCCACCTCACGACCGAGGAGTTCATGGACCTCGCGTCGGATCGGCTGGCCGACAACGGCATGCTCCATGCGAACGTCATCGCCGCACCGAGTGGCGCTGCCGCCGAGTTCTATCACGCCCAGTATCGAACGATGGAGGCGTCGTTCGACGACCTCGAGAGCTTCCGGACCTCGGACTCGAGTGCCATCCAGAATATTCAAATCGTCGCCTCGAACGAGCCACGAGACCTCTCGGTTGCAGACCTCGTCGAGCGAAACGACGAGCGCGACCTCAGCGTGGACCTCTCGGCTGCAATCGACAATCGGATGGCGGCTCCTGACACCGACGACGCGCCTGTCTTGCGAGACGACCGCGGCGAAGTCGATAGCCTCCTCGATCCGATGTTCGGCCAGCGATACGTGATCGAGGAGACCGACACAGGGTCGAACGAGACAACCACCGAGTCGAGCGAATCCGCACCGGCTGCGATGACAGCGCCGACAGACACGTCAGCGGCTACAGCACCGCTCTACGGGGGATAAATCGACATTCATCGATATATTTCTTGATACCGCTCGTGATATTCACGGAGTGCAATCCGGGCCTTTCGCCGCGATGAAAAGCCAAATCCGACCGACAAACACGACTCGGTTGGACACTCCCACCGGAACGTCTCCGTCGACGGATCTCTCGAGACCGGCACATCGGTTTCACAGCGCGGACACTGCCACCCCCACCGCAGGTCGCGGACGTACTTTCGTCCCATTCGTCGTACGCTCGACTAGCCGACTCCCCCGCTATAGTCGCCCGGCTTCACACGTTCAGTAGTTATCAGTGGCCGTGACTGCTCGAGAGTGAAATAAACATACCAAAATACATATTGGAGATAGAAATAGACAGGAAACATATATAATATGCGCTCATCGAGTGAGAGCGTGGAAATCTGAATAAGAGACAATAAAAAGCCAAATATCGCGTCCTGAAAGAGAATCCGTTGGTATCTACGCTGAAACAGTATATGCACCCATCTGGCCGTCTAAATCGGATTTCCCGCGTTATTGTCTCTCAAAGGCAGACTCGAGTGGGGAATATATAACAAAATTCATAGTATTATACTATACACATGTGTAATCGAATCGAGCGCAGTCACTCTGTACTGGCTGCCGGTCATCAACAAACGAGAAACCCAGATTTCGAACCTTAAATACGGCGCGACAGTCTCTGGAACCAGCGCCTGACCCTACCGAACCTCGAACGTCGTCGAACAGTCCTCGCAGGTCAGTTCGAACGCCCCGGATTCGACAGTTCGGCGGCCTCGAGAGTCGGTCACGGCGAGTGCAGCGTTCGGAATCGTCACCGACACGGTCGTCGACTCGCCTGGCTCGAGCGAGACACGCGTAAAGGCGACGTGTTCACGAACTGGGCGGACGATGGAACTCACCTCGTCGCGCAGGAAGAAATCGAGCGCGCGAGCGCCGGCGCGGTCGCCAGTGTTCTCGACGGTGATCGTCGCCCGAACGGACTCGGCAGGCCCGATTTCGTCGGCGTCGACCTCGAGGGTCGAGCACTCGAAGGTGGTGTAGCTCTCACCGTGACCGAACTCGTACAGTGGATCGTACGTGTCGGGATGCTCGTCGTCGCCGATTGGGGTCGGGTGTGCGTAGTAATTAAATCTCGAGGGCAACTGCTCGGCCGACCGTGGAACGCTGATCGGAAGCCGGCCTGCGGGGTTGTGCTTGCCGAACAGGACGTCCGCGACAGCGCGGCCACCCTCGCTGCCTGGGTAGTACGACTGGAGAATCGCTGGAATGTGCTCGTCGGCCCACGAAATCGCGAGCGGACGGCCCGTGATGGTCACTAGAACAGTCGGCGTCCCCGTCGCGTGAACTGTCTCGAGCAATTCCCGCTGTGCGGGTGGCAACTCGAGTTGCGAGCGCGTCGGGAACTCGCCAGTCTCGCCGACCAGTTGGTTCGGGCCGAACTCATGGAAGTACCAGTTCTCGCCACAGACGACGACAGCGACGTCCGAGTCAGCCGCCGCGGATTTGACCGCATCGGGATCGACTGATTCGGTCATCGTCGCGCCCTGTTCGTACCGAACCGTCGTCGACTCGCTGACGCGGTCTCGAACGCCCTCGAGAACGGTCGTTCCAGAGTCCGCCTCTGGATGCTTGACACTCCAGCCGCCGTACTGGTGGCGCAGCGAGTCGGCGTTCGGTCCGGCAACGAGGATTGACTCGAGCGATGGCGACAGCGGGAGCAGGTCGTCCTCGTTTTTCAAGAGCGTCTGGGAGTCTTTGGCCGTCTCGTAGGCTGCCTCGCGGTGATCGTCCCGGCCAATGATCTCGCTCGTTCGCTCGTGGTCGACGAACGGATCGTCGAACAATCCGAGATCGACTTTCAGCGCGAGGATGCGGTCGACGGCTTCGTCAATGCGTTCTTCGGAGAGTTCGCCCGCCTCAACGAGCGACTCGAGGTGAGCAGCGTACTCGCCATGGCCAACCGAGACCTGATCGAGACCGGCCTGGACGGCCCGTTTCGCCGACCCGCGCTGGGAGGCTGTCACCCGGTGGTCTTCGTGGAGATGATCGACGCCGCCCCAGTCGGAGACGACGACCCCGTCGAAGCCGAGTCGTTCACGAAGCAGTTCGGTGAGATACCGCCGCGAGCCGTGGGCTGGTTCGCCATCAATCGAGTTGTAACACGGCATCACGATGGAGGGATCTTCCTCGAGTGCGTCCTCGAACGGCGCGAGCAGTTGACTGTACATGGTGGTACTCGAGCGGTCCACGACGGCGGCGTCTTCGCCACCAGCCGAGTCACCGTAGGCCGGGAAGTGTTTTGCCGTCGCCGCGACTCGCGGGCTGTCAGTCGTCGATTCCAGCCCGGAAATCGCCGCCGCGCTGAAGCGCCCGCACAGAAGCGGACTCTCGCCGTACGTTTCGAACGTTCGTCCCCAACGCTGGTCTCGAGCCACGTCGGACGTTGGCCCATAGTTCACGTTCGCACCCGTCGCTCGCATCTCAGTCGCCGTAATCTCGCCAGCCGTCCGCGCATACGCAGGATGTCGCGTTGCGGCGACGCCGAGGCCGTGAGGGAACACCGTTGCGTCGTGAATGTACGCGTGCCCGTGAACTGCATCAACGGGCAACAGGAGCGGGATTCCGTGACTGGTCTCCTCGAGTGCTGTTCGCTGGAGTTCGTTCGCGATTTCGGCGACGCGTTCTGCGTCGTGATATCGAGAAACACCGATGCCAAACGCCGCGACGGTGCCAACGTTGTCTTCGACGACCTCCGATTTTGCATCAGCAACAGAGATGTCTCGATCACCCATCGACCCGACAAACGTGCCAACGAGTTGCCCGACTTTCTCCGAAAGCGTCAGCTCGGATCGCAACGCTGCGACAGTCTCCGCGTTCGAATCACACTCGATTCGCTCGGTCATACCGCCCTCTTACAGCAGCCAGTACATAAAACATTAGTTTTTACTCTAAAAATAGTAAATTATATGCACCAACATGCCAGTCTTCGTACCGGCACTGCCAAACGAGTTAGCCGCGTTGGTGCTCAGTCCAAAACGGATGACGCAGCATCTGACTCGGTCGAGTCGGGGTCGTCGTCCGTTCCCGGAAGTGGACTGCTCGACCAGTACTCGTGGCCGTCATCCTCTCTGAAGCACGCAACCTTGTGATCTGAGCTGAGCTGATACGCCGGTGGCTGTGTATCGCCACGACACGCCTCACGCGCTTTCGGGCAGCGCGTGTGGAATCGACAGCCTGCTGGCGGATTCTTCGGGTCCGGAATGTCGATTTTTCGAACCGGCGGCTCGCCACCGTCGGCACCCGCCCGCAAGTCCGGCGTGGCCCAGCGAAGCACCTTCGTGTAGGGGTGTTTCGGGTTGTTGATGATCTGCTCTGGCGGCCCGACTTCGACGAGTCGACCGAGATACATCACACCGATCCGGCCATCGCCGTGTGAGGCGAAGTACCGTGCGTTCGAGAGGTCGTGTGACACGGCGACGAACGACGTATCGAACTGCTCCTGTAACTCGAGCATGAGATCCATCATTTCAACGCGCAACGAGACGTCGAGTGCCGAAATCGCCTCATCAGCCAGGATGAGGTCCGGATCCATCAACAGCGCGCGGATGAGTGCAACCCGCTGTTGCTCGCCGCCTGAGAGCTGGTGTGGGTATCGGCCGGCGTAATCGTTCGGCGGGGTCATCCCCACGCGCTCTAACATCTCGAGGACCTCGCGGCGACGGTCGCCGGCGCTCATCTCCTCTTGCCAGCGCTTCAGTGGCGCCTCGAGGATCTTCATCACGCGGCGGTTCGGATTGAGCGAACTGCCGGGGTCCTGATGGATGATCTGCAGCGAGCGACGAATCTCATCGTAGGGGGTGTCGACATCGCCGCGGCCGTCTTTGGCATCCCAGATGTCCTGGCCGCGATAGCGGACGCTGCCGCCAGTCGGGCGCTGCAGCCCAATCGAGGTCTTGCCGAGCGTGGTCTTGCCACAGCCAGATTCGCCGACCAATGCGACCACATCGTTTTCTTCGATATCGAGCGAGACGCCATCAACGGCGCGAACAACGTCTGGATCGCCGAAATCGAACAGTCCTTTCTCTTCTTCGAAGTGCACTTCGACGTTCTCGAGTGAGACGAGTGTCTCGTTTGTCATCGCTCATCACCTGCTGGTTCAGCGGTATCGGGGTGTGGTTGGTCATCACGGCCGCTCTCGGTCGTATCGCTGTGCATCGTCGTGTTCGTCCCGCTATCGCCCTCGATATTGAACGGGATTTCCGCGGCTGCCTGGTCCCAGTGATAGCAGGCGACGTTGTGCTGGTCGGAAACCGCCTGATAGTCCGGGTCGGACGACTCACACTCCTCATCCGCAAGCGGACAGCGCGGATGGTACGAACAGCCCTCGGGCACGTTGACAGGGTCCGGTGCCGAGCCCTCGATGGCCTGCATCTCCGAGAGTGGTGCGTCGAGATTCGGCGTCGAGTTCAACAGTGCCCGCGTGTAGGGATGTGCTGCGTTCCCAAGAATCTCGTCGGTCGCACCGATTTCGACCATCTCGAAGGCGTACATGACTGCCATCCGGTCGGCGAGTTCCGCAACCAGCGGCAGATCGTGCGTGATGAACAACAGCGTCAGATCGTACTTCTCTTTTAACCCCTCGAGCAGGGAGAGAATCGACCGTTGCATCAACAGGTCGAGCGCCGCCGTCGGCTCGTCCATCACGAGGACGTCCGGCTCGAGAATCACCGAGAGTGCGATCAACGCCCGCTGTTTCATCCCGCCTGAGAGTTCGTGGGGATACGACTCGAGGACGCGCTCTGGCTCGAGGTACAGATCTGAGAGGAGTTGGTGTGCACGGGCCATCCCCTCGTCGATGTCGTAGTGGTGTGCACTCAGCGTTTCCTCGAAGTGGGCACCAACGGACATCGTCGGGTTGAACGAACTCATCGCGCCCTGGAACACCATCGAGATGTCCTCCCAGCGCAGTTGTTTCAGCTCTTGATCGTCGAGTTCGAGGACGTTGATCGGCTCGCGGCCCTCGGGATGATACGTAATCTCGCCCGAGAGAATCCCCGGATCGACGACGGCATCGAGCAACGCAGAGGCGAGCATCGATTTCCCGCTGCCGCTCTCGCCGACGACACCGAGAATCTCGTTTCGCTCGAGATCAAGATTGGCGTTATCGAGGACTCGCGAGACGCCACGCTCCATATCGAAGACGACTTCGGCGTCTCTGATTTCGACGATTGGATCGGCCGTCTGGTACAGTTCGCGATCAGTTGTGGAGTCCTGTTCGTGCATGCTCATTGTGCCACCGTCGTCATTGGGTCTGGTTCCTCGCTGTCATCTGGATCAGTTTTCCCTTCGTGTCGCGTGCGGACGCGTGGATTGAACAGTCGGTCGGTCCCCTGTGCGAACAGCATCAGGCCGAACGAGAGGATCACGATTGGCAACATCGGGACGACCAGCATGTACGTCGCGTTGGGGTTGAGCAACGCACTCGCGTTTTCGTACGCGAGGTTCATCATCACACCCCAGTTTTCCACCCCTCTAAAGGAGAGGAACCCAAGGAAGTACAGTGCAACACTGTCGTAGATCACCCGCCTCGAGGCGAACACGAAGTTGACCAGGATGTACGGCATCAGATTCGGGAGGATATCCTTCTGGATGATCGTTCCCGTCCCGATGCCCATCGTCCGCGACGCCTCGACGTAGGAGTTCTCTCGCAACGAGAGGACCTGGGAGTGGATCGTCCGTGCAATCCCGGCCCAGACGTTGATCGTGATGATGATGCCGATTATCGCCGGCGACTGGGGTTCGATCAGGACGACGAGGACGATCACCAGCGGGAGGCCGGGGATCGTCATCGCGATGTCGCTTGCGGTCATGAGGATGGTCTCCGTCCGACCGCCTTTGTAGCCGGCGACGGTGCCGACGATAGTCGCGACGATAATCGTAAAGACGGCACCGGCGAGGATCATCTGAATCATCGTCGGTGTCGCGTGGACGACGCCAGAGATCATGTCACGGCCGCTCATATCGGTCCCAAGCGGATGGCTCATATCCTCGAACGGCTGTGTTCGGGGCGCACCCTGACCGGCAATCGGTTGCTCAATCAGCGTGAGTCGATCCAGCAGCCACCACGTTGATGACGAGATCCAGGCAACGAGTCCCATGCCGAGGAAGCCGATGATGATCAACAGGCCGATCTTCGTTCGCCAGTCCGACCAGGCGATATGGAACGGCTTGGTAATCGATTCGGTAATCCACTCCTCAGCACGTTGTTTGCGTGTAACCTGTGTAATCTCAGACTGGGAGAACATTCCCCCATCCGGCCGTACGTCGTCATCGCGTGTGTCGTCAGTACGCTTCACCTTCATCACCCGATTTGATCCGCGGATCTAGTTTGCCATACGTTGCATCGCCGATCCAGATTGCGATCACCACGCCGAACGTGATGACGAGGAACGTCCCCATCATCAGCGGCATATCACGGTAGATGATCCCCTGTTCCATGATGAAGCCGATCCCCCGGTAGTTAAAGAGGATCTCGAGGATGATCGAGCCACCGAACATGAATCCGATGGAGATCAGTAGGCTGGTATACAGCGGCAACACGGCGTTGCGACCGACGTACCGGAGTGCGATTCGACGGTCAGAGAGGCCCCGCAACTGTGCGACTCTGACGTAATCTTCACCGAGCGTCTGGATACTGTTGCCGCGCATCGTCAGCGCGAGCAGTCCGTAGCCGGTGATGATAAACGAGAGTGCGGGCAACGTGGCGTGGTGGAGCGCACCGAAGATGAACTCGAGTGAGAGTCCGGGATCGACACCCGATGGGTAGCGCTCGCCGGTCGGAAACAGCGGTGTCCGATAGCCAAGCACCGCGATGAAGACAACGGCTGCCACGTAGTACGGAACCGAGCTGAGGAAGATGCCAACCCCAGTGTTCGCGAGGTCGAAGTACGATCCTTCTTTGTAGGCCATGATTGCACCAAGCGACAGTGCTAACGCGAACATTCCCAGCGTTGCAAGTGCCATCAGAAACAGCGTCCATGGCAGAACGTCGGCGATCAGGGTGTTGACTTGCTCGTCGTAGCGAATCGAGTAGCCAAAGTCTCCCTGAGCCAGACTCGACATGTACTGGTAGTAGGCCTCGTGAATCGGTGCATCTGGGTCGATCTGTAGCTGCGATGCGATCTGTTCTCGCAGTTGTTCTCGTGGGATGTTCGTCCCGGGAGAGTTTTGCTGAATCTGGGTCGCCATCATATCTGCCGCACCGCCTGGCATAAGCCGGATAAGCCCGAACGAAAGCGTCGCGACCGCCCAGAGCGTAAAGAGTGCTTGTCCCGTCCGCTTGATAAACCACTTCATAGAGCGTTCGTATACTGATATCGTGCGCGTTCGTTAGTTCTCTGCTGCGGCCGTCGCCTTGAGTTCGTCCTGCTTTGCGAGCCAGTACAGCGGCCAGAACGCCATGAAGTGATCCGAATCATCCTGCTGTGGGAACTCCCAGCCGTCTCGAGAGAGGAACGACTGTTCGTACTTCTCATCGATGAGGTACATCGGCAGATCCTCATTGAACAGCCGAGAGAGGTTCTCGACGCGGTCTTGAATCTCGTCGTCGTCGTTCGAGTTTGCAATCGTCGAAATTTCCTCGCGTGGATTGACAGTGAGGTCGCCGCCATCGCCGTCGTCGACGGTGATCTCCTCGTCTTCGGGATAGTTGAAGAAGTTCGGTCGGCCGTGGTCTGGGTTCTCGAACTTCCATCGGAAGGTGAAGTACGGATGGTTCATCGAGGCGTTACCACCCTCAGTATGGCCGTAGGCAGCAACGGAGAAGTTACCGTTCGCCAGATTATCGCTCCAGACACCCTGATCTTCCGTCTGGAGTTGCGCATCGAAGCCAGCGATATTGAGCTGGTCGACAATCGTACTCGTCGGCGTCACCCAGTCACCCCATCCCGCCGGGGCGATAATCTCAAAGGAGAGCGTCTCGCCGTCTCGTTCCCAGGTGTCGTCTTCGTCCTCTCGCTCGTAGCCTGCCTCCTCAAGCAGTTCGGCGACCATGTCCAGATCCTGCTCGTAGCTCTCGTACTCGTCCGTCTCGAGCCAGTCGTCGATTGCGGGGACCGTCAGCCCGGTCTGAACCGGGAACTCCATTTTCGTGTCCGCACCGGCGGATGCGATTGCTTCCTCCGTGTTGATCGCGTAGGCAAACGCCTGTCGAACCTCGCGGTGACCAAAGTGTTCATCGTCGAAATTGAACACCATTCCCAGTCCGAACCCACCGGGAATCTGGATCTGCTCGAGCGTGTCCGGAAACTGCTCGAGCGCGCCAGGGCCGGCGAACAGACTGTGGACGCCGTCGATTTCCTGTGCCGCAAACGCTTGATGGAAGCCTTCGTTCCCACCGGACTGGTGGCCCATCTCGTAGCCCTCCCAGTTGAAGTTGTCCGCGAGGTGGTGATCATCGCGAACGCCGAACAGTGCTCGGCCTTCCTGAACCTCCTCGAGGTCGATGGGGCCGGACGGGGTTGGCTCATCGACGTCGTGGCCGAAGACATCGATGTCTTCGTCGCCAGCAGGGTCGTCGGAATCGACGACTTGCTCGTGGACCTCGGCCCAGTCAGCCGGCGGGTGATCGAGGTCGCGGTCGAGGACGACGTGGCGCATGACGTCGTGGTTTGTCCCCTCATCGAAGCCAATTTCGACCGTGTAGTCGTCGACGGCTTCGATATCGTCGGCGTCGGTAAAGTCGTAAACGTCGTCCTCGAGCGCTTCCAGAAGCTCGAGTTGCATCACGAAGTCCTCGGCGGTGACCTCCTCGCCATCGGCCCAGGTGAACTCGTCGCTGATGTGCAACGTCATCACACCATCGTCGATGTCCCAGTCCTCAACGGCGTGTGGATAGTAATCGTCCTGTCCGACGAGGTATTTCGTCCACTCGGCGAACAGTGCAAACGAAATGTGTGAGTAGCCCGCCCACGGATGCGGGTTGTACTGAAAGTCCGTAATCTGATGTTCACCGTCAGCCGTCCGGAAGTATGCGTCCGCGTGGTCGACAACTTCCTGATCTGGGTTGACAGCGCTTCCATCGTCGGTCCCATTCCCGTTCCCGTTATCATCGCCGCCGAAACAGCCTGCGAGTGCGGCTGCACCCGCTGTCCCTGTGACAGCAAGCATATCTCGACGTGACACTATATTACCATAGTCTGCCATGCAATTTCCAATGCAGAGTCAACCTACATAAATGATTGGATTTGTTATTCGTGAACAACACACATGGACCAGTGTATAGATTTCACTACACCGCCAGAAAACCCTGACACACCGCCTGAGACAGCCGTTTACTGCTTTTCCGAACTGTCCACTCGAGGCTGATTACCCCTCGAGTTCGCTCTCGAGCCAGTCGGCCGTCTCTGTTGCAAGTGTCGCGACGTCATCACTCTCTTCGCTGTCAGCGAGTTCCCGGAGTGGATCGATTGCCACCGTCACCTCCGCGTAGCCGAGTGCGCGAATCGCTCGAGCACGAACGAACGTGACCTCGTCCTCGAGGCAAGCCAGCAGCGGGTCGATTGCAGGTGCGACTGTGTCGGGTTCGTCTTCAGCAACGTGTCGAACGAATTCGATGGCCCCACCGCGAACTGCGGCTTCCTCGTCTGAAAGGGCTGGCACAATCACCGGGAGACGATCCGCACACATCGCCGGCTCCATGCGCGCGAGTTCAACGAGGATGTTCGCGATTACTTCCCGCGTTCCAACCGACCGCGTCCGGCTTCGCGAGAGTTCGCTTCCGCGGCCGGTCAGCATCGAAACTCGAGCCGTCTTTTCGGCTGGGGAGAGCGCTGGATCGTTAGCGATTTCCTGTGGATCATCGACCGTCGGCCCGTCGACGAGCAACTCGAGGAGTCGGTCAGTGTGCGGAACGAACGCCGATGCGTGCGATTCCGTCAGCGGTGCGAGCGCGCCAGCAGCCCGAAATCGCAGCAACGGTGGATCCCGCTCGAGCAACTCGACAAGCGATGGGATCGCCTCAACCATCGATTCCGGTCGCTCGCGTGCGAGACAGAGCGCTGCCATCGCTGCTGCGCTCTGGACGGCAAGCACGTCGTCGGTCAGTCGAGTGTAAACGCGGTCAGTGTACTCGAGAGCCTGCTCGAGGTCGTGTGTGGCAAGCACCGACACGGCCTGTAACGCCGTTGTCCGGTCACTCGCTCGTTCGGCATCGAAACACGATTCGACGACCTCGTGGTCAATTGCCTCAGGGTCGGACTGCACCGCGGTTCGCAGTGCTGTCGCGTGCCGTTGCTGTGTCGCCATCGTATGCTACCAGATGATAGATTGTTATATAATTACCGATTGCTTGTACTCGATCCTCTATGAAAATATCCGCGTTGTTAGGCGCATTACTTCGGTTTCTCGAACTCGTTCGTGACCTGTCCGCAGCGCCAGACGCAGTATGCTGCCGGAACAATCGTGATTCCGAGAAGTCCAATCGTTACCAGTGAGATGACATAGGCGTCGGTTTGTTGGTCGCCGATTCCCATCGCCAGCAGCGTGAGAACGAGCAACGTCGTCGTAAAGACCAACAGCAGGCGCAGGTACGGCCGGTAGTCACAGACAGAATCCCAGAACTTCTCACGGCCACTCATACTCATCTGACCCACACACCTCGCTGTCGGTTCGATCCCCGCAGATGCATACCGCTGTAGTTGCACCCTCCTCCCTAAAGTGTTGTGTCGATATCGTATTCTGTCGCCAGGAGACTCGAGGCCGCTCCCCTCCACGGTCGGAACCTGCAGAGACTGTCACAGTGGCAGCCAAAACCGCGTGACAGTCACCGAGGCGTTCGATATCGACACCGAGTCCCTCTCGCCAGATCCAACAACGACCGAAAACGAAGCCAAATATCCGTCCAACGTCTTACCGGAGTGACTCGAGTGTCTCGGCACCGTTCCGGAGCGATTCGCGCGGATTTTCTGGATTGTCGTGTTCGTAGATGTACCACTCGACATCGGCGCGCTCGACGGCCTCGGTGACGGCCTCGAGGTCAAGATCACCCGCACCGAGTTCGACACACTCCATGGTCTCGCCGTCGGCGTCGGCGAAGTGAGCGAGCGAAATGCGGTCGGCGTATTTCTCGACGTACTCGGCGGGGTCGACGCCGCCCGCCTGTGCCCAGCCGAGGTCGATCTCGAAGCCGATATCGGCCCGCGCGAGTAGTTCGTCCATTGCTGCAGCCTCGCCGAGGTCGACAAACTCCTGATCGTGGTTGTGATAGTGCAGGTCGAAGCCGTCGTCCGCGAGGTCCGATTTGACAGCCTCGAGTCGTTCAGCCGCGTCCGCGACGGCGTCTTCGGACTCGAAGTGTTCGGGGTCGAGCCACGGAACGACGAGCGTCTTACAGCCGAGGCGGCCGTACAGCTCGATCATCTCGTCGTAGTTCTCCTCGAGATCCTCGAGACCGACGTGGGCGGCGGCAACGTCGAGATCGTTGCGCTCGAGTGCGTCGAGAACGGCCTCGACATCGGTGTCGTCCTCGCGAATTCGAAGGGCGAATTCGACGCCCTCGAGTGGCGTCTCGCCGACAAGATCGAGAATGTCAGGCAGTGATGCGTCGATATCCCGGAGCGAGTACAGCTGGACTGCGGTTCGTGCCATGCTGTGACAACGACCTGCCCGAACGATAAAGGTGATGACGGCGGCCGGGACCGCCGGTTCGCCAGTGGTCCTGACAGCCGGTCAGTACGTCGACCACAGGCTGTGCACCGACAGCGCCGCCTCGAGTGTGGCATCCGTCACCTCATCTCCATCGTAGGGGACGCGAACCTGCTCGCCGGGTACGAGGTGGAAATAGTTGTCCGCGAAGCGACCGGGCAGCGACCGGGCCTCGAGTTCGACGAACAGCGCTGTTGCATTCGACTCGAGAGTGATAATTCCGTCCTTGACTTCGACGCTGAGTCCCGGCTCCGAGAGGTCGAGATGCTTGAACGGCTCGAAGAAGGTGAAATCCGGGGCTGGCTCGACCGGCGCGTCCGTCTCGAGTCTCGAGCGGATGAATACGTACGTCGGATCGGCGTCGCCGAACGCTGAATCGGGCACCGTTGCAACGGCACGACTCTCTTGAGCCTCAAGCGAGACCCCTTCCTCTCGGGCGAACAGCCGCTCACCGTCGAACGTGTAGCCCTCGACAGTGAGTGTCCCCTCGAGTGGCTCGGGGCGGTCGCTCGTGATCCAGACCTCGACGGAACAGTCGCGCTCGCCGTTCTCGCCGTCGGTGTTCAGGTTCAGTTCTTTCTCACCGTCGTCGACACCCGGCTCGAGGCCGGGTCGGACCGACGAGACGAGCACGGGTTCGTAGAACCGCTTCGCCATGTAGTGAAGCGCCTTCCACTCGCCGCCGTATTCAATCGACGACCACGACGCGCAGGGCCAGAGATCGTTGAGTTGCCAGTACAGCGTCCCCATGCAGTACGGTTTCAGCCGTCGCCAGTGCTCGATTGCGGTTTGCATCGCCAGCCCGTGTTGTACCTGACTCAGATAGACGAGGTCGTCGAAGTCGAAGGGCACGCGAAAGTGATCCGCCAGCCGCTGCAGGATGCGCTTGTTCCCACCCGGATTGCGCTGGTGGTGTTCCATAATCGGCGCGGTCGGATTCAACTGGTCGTCAGGTACCACTGTCGAAAGGAGGTCCGTCGAGGCAAAGGACTGATAGCCGAACTCGGAGACGAACCGCGGTTTCACAGTCAGGTAGTCCTCGAACGGTTCGCCGTCGTGCCAGACGTCCCAGTAGTGAATGTCGCCACGAGACTGATCGTGTGGGTCGAGTTCACCCTCGTCTGCGAAGAGCCCGCCGCTCGAGGGCGACCCCGGCCAGAACGTTCTCGAGGGGTCTTCTTCGGCGACGACGGGTGCAATCGTCTGATCGTTGAGGCGCTCGTAATCGGTGTAGAACGCCTCGATGTGTGGGTTGTCGTCGAACCAGTTGACCAGCGACATCTCGTTTTCGTTGTTCCCACACCAGAGCGCGAGCGAGGGGTGGTTCGCAAGTCGACGCACCTGATAGCGAACCTCCGCTTCGACGGACTCGAGAAACTCGTCAGTGGCGGGGTACAACGCACACGAGAACATGAAATCCTGCCAGACGAGCAGCCCAAGTTCGTCACACAGGTCGTAGAATCGCTCGAGTTCGTAGTAGCCGCCGCCCCAGACCCGAATCATGTTCATATTCGCCGCGACAGCACTCGAGAGCAGCGATTCGTAGTCTCCGTCGTCGATCCGCCCGCGCAGGTTCTCGGTTGGAATCCAGTTGGCCCCTTTCGCGTAGATCCGTTCACCGTTGACCTGGAATTCGAACATCTCTCCACCGTCCTCGGTCAACTCTCTGACGAGTTCGAGGTCGCGAAAGCCGATTCGGTCGGTCACGGTGTGAGCCGCTTTCCCATCCGAAATCGTCACCTCGAGCGTCGACAGCGGCTGCTCGCCATAGCCGTTCGGCCACCACAGGTCGGGGTCGGAGACGGTGAGTGCTATCGTCGCCTCGTCCTCGCCCGTTGCAAGCGTTACCTCTCGCGTCGCCCGTTCGCCGTCGAGTTCGGCCTCGAGGCGGTAGGTTCCACCCGTCGGCGCGTCCGTGCCAACCCGTACTGAGAGCGTGACATCGCCGTCCTCGTGATGAGTCTGTTCGGTCGTCGTATAGGAAATCTGCGGGCTCGAGTAGCCGACGATTCGAATGTCGCGCCAGATGCCGACGCCGGGGAGACACGGGCCCCAGTCCCAGCCGAAGTGACACTGCGCTTTCCGAATGAAGTTTCGCCCCGGTTGGTCGACGGGGTAGCGAATCAGTGACACGTCATAGGGATACTCCGCTGCCTGGGTGGCTGCATACTCGACTGGCGAACGAAACCGGACCGCAATTCGGTTTTCGCCGGGCTCGAGGGCCTCGGAGAGGTTGAATGCGTATCGGCGATGCATGTTGTCCGTCTCGCCGACGGTTGTCCCGTTGACCGCAATTTCGGCGACCGTATCGATCCCGAGACACTCGAGCTCGAGTCGGTCGTGTGCGAGCAGCGACTCGGGAACGTCGACCGTCCGCTGGTAGATCCAGTCAGTTTTGCCGACCCACTGTTGGGTGAGTTCATTGTCGCCGTCGTAGGGGTCCGAAATGACGCCAGCGTCGTAGAGGTCAGTGTAGACGTCGCCTGGAACGGTCCCGCGTCGCCACTCGTCGTGTTCGGTCCCCATCGCCCGAAATCGCCAGGTTCCGGTAAGCGATAGCTGCTGGCGCTGTTCTGTCTGGGTGGAATTTGTGTGTGCCATACTCGGTCGAATTGCCGCTCAGTACTCTCCGTGTACTATCTCACTCATGGTGCCCTGATCGTCCTGTACTCCGCTTGTATCGTCTTTGTACAGGGACAGGCCAGATACAAATATGTTATGAGATGACCGGTTGACACAACCAGAAGTGTTTGAGATAGTCAAATACAGAGGCAGTATTGAGAAACTCGCCTCGAGAACAGTGACGTCCCGGTCACACAATCGTTGAGAGCAGTGCTGGTGGCTGACTCGGTGGACGAGAACGAGGCACGAACCAGCAACAGAGAGTTTGACAATGGGAAACGAAAGAATCCGAGTCGGTCACTGTGGCTCTGCCCACTCGGAGTACGTCGTGTTCACTTCGACAACGCCGACGATGTTCTGTAACTGGTTGGGGATGGTCGTCGTAAATCGCTCTCCACTGATACGCGCTGTCGGTCCCGAGACGCTGATCGCACCTAGCAACTCCCCAGATCGGTTCGTAATCGACACCGCAACACAGCGAACACCCTCGTGGCGTTCCTCATCGTCAAACGCGACATCACGGGATCGAATCTGCTCGAGTTCCGCTTCTAACTCCGTGCGATCCGTGATCGTCTGTGGTGTAAACGCTTTCAGGTCGAGATCCTCGAGAAGCGTATCGACGCGATTCTCTGGTAACGCAGCCAGAAATGCCTTGCCAGCGGCGGTACAGTGAAGTTCCTCGACGCGGCCGACGTAGGACCGCGCAGTGTCGATGTGCTCGCCGGTCGATTGATACAACGTGATTCCATACCCCTGTTGCTCGACAGCGAGTCGGACTTCCTCTCCCGTTTCGGCCGCCAGCCTGTCGACATCGTCTTTTGCCAGCTGATACAGTCGGTGGCCAGTCCGAGCCTGTCCCCCGTACGTCAGAAACTGCAGTCCAAATCGGTACCGGCCGTTGGTTTTCTCGAGGCAATTGTACAACTCGAGGGTCTTGACGTAGTGATGGACCGTACTCTTCGACATCCCGATATCCGACGCGATTTCCGTGACACCGGCCTCCTCACGGCGACGAATCGACTCGAGGATCTCGAGCATCGTCTCGATTGACTTGATCGTTTTCCCCGATTCCGACCCCGTGCGTTGGTCGTGCATGCTTCTTTCAATCATGCTGTAGTACAAATAAGTATGGGTGGAGTCACCGACTATGCATCGGTCTCCTGGTAGACTCGGTCGACCGCGCGTTGGGCCTGAAGCGCCTGACGAACGTTACATTGTGCCGGCCGTGTGTCGGTGACAACCGTCTCGAGGAACGTCGCGAGTTCGTCACGGAACGGATCGTTCTGTTCGCATACGATCTCGGAATTGACAAAGTGATCGGCGGCACCGCCACGGACTTCATACAATGTGAGATCGTTTCGGTGGTCGATCCACGGATCGATTTCATCTAAGGTATTCGTGATGTCCAGCGAGGCACCCGCTTCCGTCCCGCGAACGTCGTAGGAGTGGACCGACTCGGCGTTCGTCGCCCACGCAACCTCGATACTTGCCGTACAGCCGTTTTCGAACTCGAGAAACGCGTGGACTGAATCTTCGACGTCGTACATCCGTGCTTCGCCATCTTCGCCCCACATATCGAGATACGAGTAGTCCTCTCGTGGGCCGAACTCAGAGGTTGCCTGTCCAAGCACGTCCTCGATGGCTGGCCAGTCACAGAAGTACAACACCATATCCAGTGCGTGACTCCCGAGATCCATGAGCGCGCCGCCCCCAGCGATTTCTCGAGAGGTGTACCACGTTCCACGACCCGGCACGCCGCGTCGCCGGATGTACTTCGCCTGAATGTGGGTAATATCGCCGAGATAGCCCTGGTCGATGTAGTCTTTCAACACAGTGCAGGGATTGCGAAATCGATGGTGATAGCCGACCATACACACCTGATCGGTTCGCTCTGCAACCTGTGCGATGCGTTCGGCACTCTCGACCGTATGGGCAAGTGGCTTCTCGAGTAAGACATCCAGACCGGCCTCGAGTGCTTTCGTTGCCACGGGTTCGTGGAACTTCGTCGGCGAAGAGATGATCACAGCATCGATTGGTTCGTCAAACAGATTCGATGGGTGTTCGAATGTTGTCGTATCGAACTCCGCGGCGAAGTCAGCCCGAATCGTCGGATCTGCATCAGCCCCCATCACATCGTGACCTAACTCCTGAAGCGCTCGTGAATGCCGGGTTCCGTGGCTTCCCAGCCCCACGATCCCAATCGTCAGTTGCTGCCGGGTGTTCATAGCACTCTCGAGTAGCGCAGACAAAATAAATGTTCAGCATCAACACACAAAACCCGGCCATCTGTCGATCATCCGCTTCTCTTTCATTCCTCGAACATCCAATTACACATGTACAAGCGTAAATTCCAGTGTGAAGTGTTTGATCATCTCAAACAGATATCGATGCGACAATATGGCGTTCGAGTTCTCGCTCTCGAGGTGGGTTACAGATGCATGACTGTAATATAGTAGAGTCAGTAAGACAGACGAACTGGACTCAGAAGTATCGTAACCATGGGAGATCCAAGGAAATATCGGGTAACTATCTGTTTTGTGCCCATGCAGTTGATAAATTATAAACAGCGCTTATAGGCACTATTCGAGCGGTAGTAACACGTATTGTTGATATAGGGAGATAAACATTCCAAAGTGTTGTGCTATCAACTATTTGCACCTATATAGGCTTTTCAGCTCTTTGAGCGGCATCTCTCTGATTCATACTCGATCTAACGCATACATAGAAATAGAGAATAATAATTTATCTTAGATATATATGTATATGAACTGTATGATCCAGCATCGAGGAACGCCCATCGGACGAGTGTTTATTAAAACCGGCAGAAACTATGTACTATGCCGCAGGATTCGCTCGAGTCGGCGCTCTTTGATCGAGCCCCATCCGACCGGGTGCAGGTGCTCAACGCAGACGGTAATGTCGTCGATCCAGCCCTCGAGCCAGCGCTCGAGGACGAGACGCTGCGTTCGATGTACCGTGATATGCGGTTCGCACGGCGATTCGACGAGCGAGCGATCAGCCTGCAACGACAGGGACGACTCGGAACGTACGCCTCGCTTGCGGGACAGGAGGGGTCTCAGATTGGGTCGACGTATGCGCTTACAGACACGGATTTGCTCTCATACCAGTACCGCGAACACGGCGCAGTGATCGCGCGGGGACTACCGTGGGAGTATCTCCTGTACTGGCTCGGCCACGAAGACGGCAACGCCGCGCTTGCCGAGCTCGAGGTGTTTCCACTCAACATCTCGATTGGGGCGCACCTCCCCCACGCCGTGGGCTGGTCGTGGGCGGCAACACTGAACGACGACGAGCGCGTCAGCGTCGTCCACTTCGGGGATGGAGCGACCTCCGAAGGCGACTTTCACGAGGCGCTGAACATCGCCGGCGTGGCCGACGCCCCGACGATCTTTTTCTGTAACAACAATCAGTGGGCGATTTCGGTGCCACGAGAGGCACAGACGGCAAGTCAGACTATCGCCCAGAAAGCACACGCCTACGGATTCGAGGGGATACAGGTCGATGGCATGGACCCGCTCGCCTGCTACGTCGTCACGAAGGCCGCTCGAAGGAAGGCTCTCGAGTCGGCCGATAAACACGCTCGGCCGACACTTATCGAAGCCGTCCAGTACCGCTATGGTGCGCATACGACGGCTGATGACCCATCCGCATATCGCGACGAAGACGAGGTCGAACAGTGGCGAGAGCGTGACCCAATCGACCGATTTGAATCGTACCTACGTGAGCGCAACACGCTCGACGACGACCGAATCGAGACGATTGACGCCGAAATCGAGTCAACTCTCTCTGAACTGATCAACCGCGCCGAAGACGTAGCTGCTGATCCACAGGCTATCTTCGACCACGTGTACGACGAGCCATCGCAACGACTCGAGCGCCAGCAGGCCGTTCTCGAGGGGCTCAGATCCGACCACGGAGACGAACGATTACTCGAGGATGAGTAAGGGACAATAATCGCTTATAAAGCGTACACGTGGACAGGAGAGGAACTATCCGAGTCTCGTTCAGAGTGGCGATATGCAACTCGAGGAGCCGACACGGACGAAAGGGGAGGAGCAAGCGGCGACACAGACCGCGTGGCACGGGACGGTCCCGAGTGCGCTCGATGTGCGCGTGCTTGGGTTGGTCGGTGTCATCGCGGCGCTGGCCGCGTCGTTGAACATTCCGTTTGGTGGTCTTGCGATGGCGGCCGGCGCGTTCGTCGTGATCGCGGGCGGCGGCGTCGCCGTTCACGTCCTCGGCGAGCGAAAACTCCGCCGGATTACGGACGGACTGGTCGAACGCTGGGTCGATGCTGGCGGGCAGATCACGGACGTAACGCGTTCGTCCGACGGATTACAGACGAAATGGACCGTCGAGACGCCAGACGGGGATATCGTGATCGGCGGCCTCGCACTGGTGCCGATTTCCCGCCTCTCGGTCGAGTGGCAGGGTGTTGGCGATACGATGGATGCAAGTGACGCCGAAGAGAACCTGGATAAACTCGCTGCCGGACTGTACAAGGAAATCTTCGCGATTGGATCCGCGCCACAGCGAACCTGAACCCAGCCGTCCGCAGTATCTTTCGGCAATTGAACTCGATTCTCAAACGTGACGGAACGCAGTCATATATCTGTAAACTCGGCATCAGTTGGTAACAGACACCACCGTATTGATGAAATTCTGCAAGAAGTTATCGAATCCCCTCCTATCGATGCAATACATTCGTTTGGGGAAAACATTTATATCTACCCATACCATCACCGATAGCTGTGATGAGAGAATGAAACGATACGAAAGCAGCTACGAATGCCAGGAATGCGAAGCAGCAGTTCACCCCGTTTCGTATCGTGCCGCCTGCCCCGACTGTGGTGGGTCGCTCCAGACGAGTGTAACGCGGCTGTCGGGCGCGAAAGCCAACAGATAACGCCGTTACGTACGGTTCTCTGTCGGTATAGCCGATTACAGACCGTCCGTTTGCTCGCTATCGTCGTCGCCCTCACGGTCTGTCCAGAACTCGAACGACCGCCCCGGTGCGAACACGTCGAGTCCAACCGCTCGCTCGTCGCCGGTGTTTTCGACCGCATGGGATTCCCAAGCCTCGAGCCAGACGGAATCGTACTGCTCGAGCGTCACTGACTCGTCTTCAGTTCGGACAGTGAGTTCACCCTCGAGGCAGAGACAGACCTGTTCATTCTCGTGGTCGTGCATCGGCGAACTGTGACCCGGCGGTTTCTCGAACCACTCGAAGCTAAAGCGGTCACTACCCGCCAGCGCCGCGCGTTGCCACCCTGCGTCGGGTTCGTACGTCTCGGCGTCGTCGAATGGGACGGGTTCCATCGGTTAGAGGTTCGACCCGGTCGTGCCGCCGTCGATGACGATGCTTTGGCCGTTGATGAAGCCGGACTGTGGCGAGGAGAGGAACGCGACGGTGTTGCCGAGTTCCATCGGATCGCCGACGCGCTCGAGCGGGTTAGTCGCAAAGCTCGCAAGTCCCTCCTCGTAGGAGTCGTACTCGCCGCGCTCGACGGCCTGATCGACGAGTTCCTCGATGCGGGCCGTCTCGTGTGGGCCGGGCAGGACTGCGTTCGCCCGAACGTCGGGTGCGAACTCCTGGGAAAGCGTCTTCTCGAGGCCGATAACGCTCATCCGGACCGAGTTCGAGAGGACGAGGCTGTCGATGGCTTCCTTGACGCTGCGGGAGGTGATGTTGACCATCGTCCCGCCGTCACCTGCTTTGAGGTGGGGTTCGGCTTCGCGAGCGAGGCGCACGACGCTCATCACGAGCAGGTCGTAGGCCTGATACCAGTCATCGTCGTCGGTCTCGAGGAACGGGCCGGATGGCGGGCCACCGGCGCTGGTGATGAGGTGGTCGAGGCCGCCGAACTCGTCGACGGTTGTCTCGACGAGTGTTTCGATATCGTCCTCGTCGGTGAGATCGCCCGGCTGGGCGACGACCTCGCCCGTTGCAACGTCTTCGATTTCGGCTTTCGCCTCGGCGAGTTGGTCCTCGTCGCGGCCGTTGATCACGACGTTGACCCCGTCGCGGGCCAGCGCCGTTGCTGAGGCCTTGCCGAGTCCACTCGAGGACGCCGTTACCAGTGCTGCGTTGCCGTCAATTTGGAGATCCATATCGTTCGTACACCGCCGCGAGAGAACGAAAAAGATTGTCGTTGCGGTAAGCAGATGGACTGTCTTTGGATCTACCAGCCGGCGATGATCCCGCCGTGGCTGTGCTCGCCGCGGATTCGATATAGTAGAAAGTAGATCCCGACGGTCCCGAGCGTCAAGAGGAGAAAGCCGCCGGCGAACGCGGTAAACACGAACGTAATCTCGCGAACCGCAGCTGATGCTGGGCCACCTGCGACGTAGATAACCCCGACAACGAGCGCCAGCACGGACGTGACGCTGGTGGCGATAATTGCACCCGAAGCGAGTACGTCGACGACTCTATGTGAGCATTTGAGGCCGACAGCGACGTATGCTCGAGGCTGTGGACGGCGCTCGCTCATTGGCTTACGGACTCGAGTAGCGAGGGGCGTTTGGCGGTTCGGGAGGGGCCGGACGGCATAGGATTACCTGTTTGTTCTCGTGACAACCATATAAAATTATAGTTCGAGATTCAGCATCCGTAACTGCTGACTGACAGTGAAAACACCCCCTATCGAAGCATGCACGGATACCCGCAAAATCGTGTCCAACACTGCGAAAGAGTCTATACAGGGCTGACTTGCTCCTGATACGCCCCGTGGTGGTCCTCGAAGACCTGCATAATCTCGCCCATCGTCGCGTACGCTTTCACCGCGTCGATGATCGGCGGCATGACGTTCTCACCGCTGGCGATTGCCTCGGACAACGCCTCGAGACGGGCCGAAACGGCATCATCATCGCGCTCGGCTTTGACGGACTCGAGGCGCTCGAGTTGGCGGTCGCGCGTCGTCTCGTCGACCTGGAGAATGTCCGGTGCGGTGTCCTCCGCTATCGTGTACGCGTTGACGCCGACGACGGTTTCCTCGCCGCGTTCGACGCGTTGCTGGTACTCGTAGCTCGCGTCGCCGATCTCACGCTGGAAGTAGCCGTCGGTGATGCCGGTGAGGACGCCATCGCGAATCGACCCGTCGCCTAACTCGTCGATCTCCTCGAGATAGGCCGTGATCTCGTCGTCCATCTCGTTCGTCAGGGCTTCGATGGCGAAGCTCCCGCCCATCGGATCGACGATGTCTGCCGCGCCGGATTCCTCCGCGATGATCTGCTGTGTTCGAAGCGCGACGCGGACGGCCTTCTCGCTTGGCAACGCGAGCGCCTCGTCGAAACTGTTGGTGTGCAGCGACTGCGTGCCGCCCAGTACGCCCGCAAGCGCCTGAATCGTGACGCGAACAATATTATTGAGCGGCTGTTGGGCGGTCAGGGACTGACCCGCCGTCTGCGTGTGGAACTTCAGGCGCGTCGATTCAGGTTTGGTTGCGTCGTACCGATCTTCCATCACGCGGGCGTACACGCGGCGAGCGGCGCGGAACTTCGCGACCTCCTCGAAGATCGAGTTGTGTGAGTTGAAGAAAAACGACAGCAGCGGCCCAACGTCGTCCACATCGAGGCCACGCTCGAGGCAGTCCTCGACGTACGCAAAGCCGTTCGCGAGCGTAAACGCGGCTTCTTGTGCGGCCGTCGAGCCGGCTTCGCGGATGTGATAGCCCGAAATTGAGATCGGATGGAACTGTGGAGTTTCGTCGGCCGCGAACTCGATTGTATCCGTGACGACCGCGAGTGAGGGTTCGGGCGGGATGACCCACTCCTTTTGCGCGATGAACTCTTTGAGCATGTCGTTCTGAAGGGTGCCACGGAGTTCGCCTCGAGGGACGCCCTGTTGGTCTGCCAGCGCGACGTACATCGCGTAGATCACCGGCGCGGAGGGGTTGATCGTAAAGGATGTCGAGACGTCGCCGATGTCGATTCCGTCGAACAGAATCTCCATATCGCGGAGGGTATCGACTGCGACGCCCTCTTTCCCGACTTCGCCCTCGCTCATCGGATGGTCCGAATCGAGCCCCATCAGCGAGGGCATGTCGAACGCTGTCGATAAGCCTGTCTGGCCCTCCTCGATCAGGTACTGAAAGCGCTCGTTCGTCTCCTCTGCTGTCCCGAAGCCGGCGAACTGGCGCATCGTCCACGTTCGCCCGCGATACATCGTCGGATACGGGCCGCGCGTGTACGGTGGCTCGCCGGGGAATCCGAGATCCTCGTCGTACTCGAGGTCGGCGATATCGTCGGGCGTGTAGAGGCGCTCGACCTCGTGGTTCGACACCGTCGCGAACCGCTCCTGGCGCTCGCCGTGGCGCTCGAGGGTTGGCTCGAGTGTCTCACGCGCCCAGCGCTCGCGCCCGCTGCGGACCGCCTCGAGGTCGTCGTCGTCGAACATGCACGCTCTATCGGCGTCCGGAAGCTAAAGTGTTGGTACCACATCACACGGAAAGAGTGGACGGAAGTGGACACGACTGGTCAGTAGCCGACAGCACCGCTCACTCGAGGACGTGACGGGCGATGACTTCCTTCTGAATCTCGCTGGTGCCTTCGTAGATCGTGGTGATCTTGGCGTCGCGGTAGTAGCGCTCGACGTCGAAATCGGTCGTGTAACCGTAGCCGCCGTGGATCTGGACGGCCTCGTTGGCGACGTCGACGGCGGTTTCGCTCGCGAAGTACTTCGCCATGCTCGCAGCCATCGGATCGACGCCCTCTGTGTTCTTCCGTGCGGCGTCACGAGTCAGCAGGCGAGCGGCCTGGACGTTCGTCTGCATGTCCGCGAGTTTGTGCGAAATCACCTGATGGTCGCTGATCGGCCGGCCGAACTGCTCGCGCTCTTTGCTGTAGGCGACGGCATCCTCGAGGGCAGCCTGCGCCAGCCCGACGGCCTGACTCGCGATGGCGATTCGCCCGCCAGTCAGGATCGAAAACGCGGCTTTCAGTCCCTCACCGACCTCGGTGAGTCGATTTTCTGTGGGAATTCGAACGTCGTCGAAGACGAGCGTCGTCGTGTCGCTCGCCCGCAGACCGAGTTTGTCCTCTTTTTTGCCGACCTCGAGGCCGTCGGTGTCTTTCGGGACGAGAAACTGGGTGACGGTGTCGGGATCCTCGCGGTCGGTTTTCGCGAACAGGATGACGACGCCCGCGCGCTCGCCGTTGGTGATCCACTGTTTCGTGCCGTTGATCACGTACTCGTCGGCGTCCTCGTCGAACCGCGCCTCCGTGCTCATTTCGGCCGGATTCGACCCCGCCTCGGCTTCCGAGAGCGCAAACGCCCCGACCGGCCGGCCCTCGGCCATCTCCGGGAGCCACGTCTCGAGGTGATGCTCGGTGCCGAACTCGCGAATACACGAGGTTGCGAGCGAGTGCACTGACAGCGCCGTCGCAAGCGAGAGGTGGCCGGCAGCCAGTTCCTCGTAGACGAGACTCGCCGTCAGCGGATCGGCGTCGAATCCGCCGTACTCCTCGGGCACGGTCAGCCCAGTCAGATCGAGTTCGGCGAGGCCATCCCAGACGGCTTCGGGAAACTCCTGGTTCGCATCCGCCTCGTCGACTGCTGGTTCGACCTCGCGCTCGACGAACGACCGCACCGTGTCCCTGATGAGTTCCTGCTCGGCTGAAAGCGCCATAGGAGAACATCGGCCGGTGTCGTGGTAAACGTGCTGGCGTGTCACACAGTCTGGAGGTGTGGTCCTCGAGTCGTTGGCATATGCGTCTCAGTCGCCGTTCTCGCCATCCGTTCCATTGAGTACCTGCCAGTACGTCCGCAGCGCGGCGGCGTGGCCCGCCTCGTCGTCGGTTCGTCGAACGGTCGCTTTGTACGCCTCCGCCAACACCCCAGCAAGCGGCAGCGCAGTCTCGGTTTCTCGAGCCACCTGTCGGGCGTAGCCGATGTCTTTGTGCCAGATTGCGAGGCCGCCCAGTCCCTCGATAGCCTGGCTGAAGTCGCCGCTGAAGTATCGCTCCTCGATATCGAACTCGAGGAAGTCCACGAGCGGGTCAGGGTCGACATCGTTCGCGCGCATGAACTCGATGATCTCAGCGTCGATGGCGTGGTGGCCCGCATAGCGCACCTGCAATCCGAGTTTGAAAATCGTCGCATCGCCGACCGGACCGATTCGGGTGTGCTCTGTACAGAGCGTCTCGAGGAGGTCGCTCGCGGCGTCGTAGTCGGCTTCGGAGCCGCCGACGAGCATGTGCATGCCCTCGCGTGGAGAGCCGCCAGTGATCGGGGCCTCGAGAAAGCGGATGCCGGCGTCAGCACACAGCGTCTGGCACTCGCGGCTGGTCTCGGGGAGCGTCGTCGTCACGTCGATGACGAGCGAGAGATCAGATGCGCCGGCGAGAACGCCGTCGTCGCCGCCCATCACGGCCTCGACTTCTGGCGTGCCCGGAACCGCCATCACGACGGCGTCGACCGCCGTTGCCAGCGCCGCCGGCGAGGTGGCGCGACTGGCACCCTGCTCGCTGGCCTGCTCGAGTGTCGTCTCGTCGATATCGTACACCGTGACGTCGTAGCCGTCAGCGAGCAAGTTCTCGAGGAATCCGTTGCCGATGTGCCCGACGCCGATGATGCCGATGTCGTCCATGTGCCTAGACCTCGAAGGAGGTGAATAAACGTTGGCGCAGCGGCGGTCGATGAGCGCGAATTCGGATGTAGATCGTGAAAAACGAGTCAGTTAGTTGTCGAGCCAGTCGCCGTCGAACTCCTCGTGGAGGTACGGTTTCGCATCCTCGCCGGCGTAGGTCGCGACGATGTGGCCGTCTCCCTCGAGGTGATACTTGTAGGTAGTTAGGCCCTCGAGGCCGACGGGACCGCGAGCGTGGATCTTGCCGGTGCTGATGCCGACCTCGGCACCGAGGCCAAAGCGGTAGCCGTCGCTGAAGCGCGTCGAGGCGTTGTGGAAGACGCTCGCCGAGTCGAGACTGCGCATGAACCGGACGGCGCGGTCGTCGTCTTCGGTGACGATGGATTCCGTGTGCTTCGATCCGTACTCGGCGATGTGATCGATTGCGCCGTCGAGCGAGTCGACGAGTGTGATCGAGAGCACGAGATCGCCGTACTCGCTCGCCCAGTCATCTTCGGTTGCTGGCCCTGCGTCGATGATCTCACGGACCGCCTCGCTGCCGCGGAGTTCGACGCCGGCGTCCTCGTAGCGCTCGGCGATTGCTGGCAGGAACTCGTCCGCGACGGACTCGTGGACCAACAGCGTCTCGACGGCGTTACAGACCGCGGGATACTGCACCTTCGCGTCGAACGCGATATCGGCCGCCATCTCGAGGTCGGCGTCGTCGTCGACGTAAACGTGACAGATGCCCTCAGTGTGGCCGAGCACCGGGATGCTCGTGTTGTCCTGAATGTACTCGACGAACGCCGAACTGCCCCGTGGCATCAGGAGGTCGATTGCATCGTCCATCTCGAGCAAGGCGTCGACGTCTTCGCGCGCCTCGATCAGCTGTGCCCAGCCGGCTGGGAACTCGTCGGTCGCCTCCTGGATGATCTCGTAGAGCACTCGGTTGGAGTGACTCGCCTCGCTGCCGCCTTTCAGAATCACGGCGTTGCCGGATTTGAGGCTGAGCGCGGCGATCTGGACGAGCGCGTCCGGTCGGGATTCGAACACCGTCCCGACGACGCCGATTGGGACGGCGGTTTTGTACAACTCGAGGTCCTCGTCGAGCCGTCGCGAGACGAGGGTCTTCTCGAGCGGATCCGTCTGCTCGGCGACGCTTCGGACCATCTCCGCGATATCCTCGAGTTTCGACTCGGAGAGTTTCAGCCGGTCGACGAGCGCCTGGCTGTACTCGCCCGCTTCGAGCAGTTTCTCGCCCGCGGCGACGTCTTTCTCGTTCGCCTCGAGGATTTCGTCCGTTCGCTCCTCGAGTGCGTCTGCAATCGAACGCAGCCCCGCGTTGCGCTCGTCTTCCGAGCACATCGCGAGCGTGCGCGCTGCAGTCTGTGCCTCATCAACTTTGGCTCGAGCTGTCTGTTCAGTCATTGATGACTCCGTTTATTGGGATGAATAGTGTTCCGACCGCCTTTTCAGCTGCGATTTTCTCGAGGACGTCTGGTTCGGTGGATTTGGCGATTATCGCGGGAATACCGTACTCGCTGACGTCGCGTGCGCCCTGGACTTTCGTCTGGATGCCGCCGAACTCGCTGCTGGTGCTTGCTTCGACAATCCCCTGTACGTCGTCGTAATTGCGCCCCACCGCTTCGATGAGCGTTGCCGTCTCGTCTTCTTTCGGGTTGCCGGTGTAGACGCCGCCAACGTCCGTCAGCGTCACGAGCAAGTCGGCGTCAACGCCGACTGCAACCGACGACGAGAGCATGTCGTTGTCGCCGATGCGAATCTCTTTCGTGGCGACAGCGTCGTTTTCGTTGATCACCGGGACGATATCCCACTCGAGGAGCGTCTCAATCGTGTTCTGGACGTTCGTGAACCGTTCCGAATTCTCGAGGTCGTGCTGGGTCAACAGGAGCTGTGCGATTTTCTGGTCGTAGCGCTCGAAGCTCTCGGTGTACTGGTGCATCAGGAGGCTCTGACCGACTGTCGATAATGCCTGTGACTCCTCGACGGTCTCGCCGTTGTAGGCGATTCGTCCCTTGCCCGCACCGATGGAACCCGAGGAGACGAGGATCACGTCCTTACCCCGTTCACGGAGCGCAGCGATATCATCGACGAGTTTATCGAGCTTGTCGATGTCCAGTTTTGACGCTTCGTTCGTCAGCGAGTTCGTCCCTGCTTTGACGACCACGCGGTCTGCGTTCGCCGCCAACGCTCTGGCCTGCTCGATCTCCGAGCGAGAGACTCCATCACTCATTGCCATAGTCCTCAGCTAACTCCGTCGAGCGGCGTTCGGCTGCCAGAACAGCGTCAGTGACCGCTTCATCTGCGGTACTGTCCCACAGCAACTCCATCCCTTCAATCGTCGTGCCGTTCGGCGAGCAGACTGCATCGATGAGGTCATCGATTGGCTCGTCGGATCGCAGAACCGTCTCAGCAGCGCCTTTAAAAGTCTGTGCGGCGAGCGTTCTGGCCTCGTCGTCCGACAGTCCCGATTCGACGCCAGCCGCCTGCATTGCCCCGAGGAGATAGAACACGAACGCCGGTCCGCTACCGTTGACTGCCGTTGCAATGTCCATCTGGGACTCATCGATCTCGACGAACTCACCGACAGCATCGAGAATTTCTCGCACCTCGTTGGTCACGGTTTCCGCCGTAACCGCTGCTGCCATATTCTGTGTCCGTGCTGCGAGATTCGGCATCACGCGAACGACTGTCGCAGGAGTCTCGTCTGTGATCATATCCGTCGAGACGCCGGCTGCAATCGAGACAAGCGTCTGGTCTGCCGACAACTCGAGTTCGTCCAGAATAATCGGTACGACCGACGGTTTGACGGCGATAATGACGACCTCGCTCTCTGTGGCCGCGCTAAGGTCCGTCGTCGTTGTCTCACAGAACGGTGAGACTGCCTCGAGCGCGTCCGGGTCGATATCACACGCTGTCAGGGTGTACTCATCGGTTTTGGAGAGTCCCTCGAGTAAGGACGCCCCCATGTTCCCGCAACCGATTACGCAAACTTCAGTCATCCTAGTTCACAGGAGGTGCACACGAGAACATACAAGTTGGCTTTTCGCCCGGGTGGGTACCTGTCACACAGTGCGGCCGCAGACAGCCGTCTCGAGACTTGTCACCGGGGTGGCCGGATCGGTGCGCTCGAGACGAATTAATATCGCAATATCTGATTTATATTGTCGTCTGCTCGAGTTACTGGCTCACGTCGTATGCGACTACCGGGTTCGGTATACAGTAGCCACGAGGTCAGTACACGCCAGATCGCCAGATGGGTGCGCGGTTCGGAGCGAGTACGCGGTTCGGAGCGAGTGAAACGAGCGAGAACCGCGGCAAAGCGAGCGGGGAACAGAGTGACCCGTGAGCGACGAAATGAGTGAGAACCGCGGTAAGCGCACGGCGACCAACAGAGTCGGGAACAAACGCAGTGAGCGAGACTGCGCCAATTCGAATCACGCAGGCTCAGAGATTCCACAAACCCTGCAAACAGCATGCCCGTGAGTGGACGGAGAACCTGGTGACCCGTGAGCCGCGAAGTGAGTGAGAACCGCGGATAGTGCGATTGGTGTGTAAACAGTTTCAGTTGTTACGATACATCGTTGCAGTTGGAACTCCATCTTGCCACGCGCCGAACGTGCGGCAAGACACCGCGGATCTGGCGCGAATTTCCGGATACCACACGTAGACTCGTATTCGGCGGTGAACGACCTCCCCACCAGTGTCTCTTCGGCCTCCAGTTGGACTGTCCATCGGTCTCGCGCGCGCGTATGCGAGATCCGACCCTAATCGTTCGCACCCCATTCCGTGGACAGACAGTACTGTTCTGTCGGAGGAATGTTACTCACCAGTTGGCATAGACGCAGCTGGCCAACGACAGGAATACCGGACACGCTCGTCCGACTCCACAGCGGGCAGGTGAGGGTGATATCGATCACTCGAGGAATCACCTGGCCGATTTCGACCGTAAGAGGGAGTAAAGAGACACCAACGAGATCCCAGGGAGAACAGGATAAACTGAATACAGCGATACAAAATACCAGTACTGGCGTTACTATGGAATGAGACGCAAATAGAGACGCATCCTCGCGGACTGAGTCATGAACACACAGCGTTGAATGACACGAATTCACCACGAACACCACCGAAGCGTATAGTTTCCCGGACGGTTGACGCGAATTGCGTCGGTTTCCATAGGCTTTTGACCGGATACGCGCACTACTGCATATGACTCTCGAAGATGACTCCCTCGAGTACCACGCGGAACGCCCGCCGGGCAAACTCGAGATTACGACGACAAAGCCGACGAACACCCAGCGCGAGTTGAGCCTCGCGTACTCGCCGGGTGTGGCTGGCCCGTGTCGGGAAATTGCGTCGGATCCGGACGCGGCCTACCAGTACACCGTCAAAGGGAATCTGGTTGGTGTCGTCTCGAATGGCTCTGCGGTGCTCGGACTCGGCGATATCGGTGCGCAGGCATCGAAACCCGTCATGGAAGGCAAAGGCGTCCTGTTCAAGCGCTTTGCAGATATCGACGTCTTCGACATCGAACTCGACCACGAGGATCCGGATGCGTTCGTCGAGTCGGTCGCCGGAATGGAACCGACCTTCGGCGGGATCAACCTCGAGGATATCAAAGCGCCCGAGTGTTTCACCATCGAGAGCCAGCTGCGCGAGCGCATGGACGTGCCGGTCTTTCACGACGACCAGCATGGAACCGCGATCATCAGCGGCGCGGCGCTGTTGAACGCCACCGAAGTCCTCGAGAAGGATCTCGCCGACCTCGAGGTGACGTTCGCCGGCGCGGGCGCTGCCGCGGTCGCGTCGGCGCGGTTCTACGTCTCACTCGGTGTCAAGCGAGAGAACATCACGATGGTCGACATCGACGGGATTCTCACGACTGAGCGGGCCGAGGAAGGCGACCTGAACGCCTACAACCGCGAATTCGCTCGCGATGTTCCCGAAGGTGAACTCGAGGACGCGATGGTCGGGGCAGACGTGTTCGTCGGGCTTGCAGCGGGCGATATCGTCTCTCAGGAGATGGTCCGCTCGATGGCGGACAACCCGATCCTCTTCGCGATGGCGAATCCGACGCCCGAAATCAGCTACGACGCGGCCAAAGCGGCCCGAGATGATACCATTATTATGGCTACGGGCCGCTCAGACTACCCGAATCAGGTCAACAACGTCCTCGGGTTTCCCTTTATTTTCCGTGGGGCACTCGACGTGCGTGCAACCGAAATTAACGAAGCCATGAAAGTCGCCGCTGCCGAGGCGCTCGCAGACCTCGCAAAAGAGGACGTCCCAGACGCCGTCCGCAAGGCCTACGGCGACCAGCCGCTGCAGTTCGGCCCCGAATACATCATCCCGAAGCCGATGGATCCCCGCGTCCTCTTTGAGGTCGCCCCAGCGGTCGCAAACGCCGCCATCGACAGCGGCGTCGCCCGAGTCGACCTCGAGGTCGACACCTACGTCGAGGATCTCGAGGCCCGACTCGGCAAATCCCGCGAGATGATGCGCGTCGTGCTCAACAAGGCCCAGAGCGACCCACAGCGGGTGGCACTCGCAGAGGGCCACAACGAGAAGATCGTCCGCGCAGCCTACCAACTTGAGGAGCAAGGCATCGCCGAGCCGGTGCTGATCGGCAACGAAGAGCGAATTAAACGTATCGCCACGGAACTCGGCCTCGAGTTCGAGCCAGATGTGGTCGACCCGAAAGGCGATTCGTACGACGAGTACGTCGATGCACTCTATGAACGACGTCGACGCAAGGGAATCACCCGGCGCGAGGCCGCGGAGTTGATTGAGGACAGCAACTACTTCGCCTCGGTGATGGTCGAACAGGGCGATGTCGATGCAATGTTGACGGGACTGACTCACCACTATCCCTCTGCGCTGCGCCCGCTCTTGCAGGTCATCGGAACCGCCGAGGACGTCGACTACGCTGCGGGCGTCTACATGCTGACGTTCAAGAACCGCGTGGTCTTCCTCGCGGACGCGACGGTCAATCAGGATCCCGACGCCGAGACGCTCGCGGAAGTCACCCGCCACACGGCCGATATCGCCCGGCGGTTCGACGTCGAGCCGCGGGCCGCGTTGCTGTCGTACTCCGATTTCGGCAGCGTCGACAACGAGGGAACGCGCAAGCCACGGCGCGCAGCCGAGTTGCTGCGGAATGACTCGGAAGCTGACTTCCCAGTCGACGGTGAAATGCAAGCAGACACCGCCGTCGTCGAGGAGACGCTACAGGGAACCTACGAGTTCGCCGACCTCGAGAAGCCGGCGAACGTGTTGGTCATGCCGAATCTCGAGGCGGGCAACATCACCTACAAACTGCTGCAGCGCCTCGGCGGCGCGGAGGCGGTCGGCCCGATGCTGACGGGGATGGCAGAACCGGTCCACGTCCTCCAGCGCGACGACGAGGTCAAAGACATCGTGAATCTGGCAGCCGTCGCGACGGTCGAAGCCCAGCAGTCATCACAGTAAAAGCCAAGCAGTCCTCGCAGTAGATACATATCCTGCGGGACGCGAAACTGACGCATGACCGATCTCCGCTGTCATCGCCGCGACGTCGTCTGCCGGAGCGAGGCCCACGAGGTCGCACTCGAGTGTCTTCTCGCTGGTATCGAGGCTGCACATCCCTCAGAACTCGTCTCAGAGATGGTCGCCGTTGATGATGGAACGCTCACCATCGCGAGCGGCGAGGCTGACGATGGCGAGGCAAGCGAGTACGACCTCGAGGCGTACGACGATATCCGGCTGTTTGGCGGCGGAAACGCCGCGGCACAGTTCGCCTCGGCACTCGAGGACAACCTCGTCGAGTGGCTCACCGGCGGCGCGGTCGTCACCGACGACCCGACTGAGACTGCCGTCGTCGACGTACACGCGGGCGATCATCCGATTCCGAGCGAAGACGGCGTGGCGGGCACAGAGCGCATCCTCGAGGCTGCACACGCGTGCGGCGAGGACGACCTCGTGCTGGTGACGATCACGGGCGGCGGAAGCGCACTGCTTGCGGCCCCTGCGCCGGGACTGTCGTTGTCGGACCTGCAAGCCGTCACCGACGAACTGCTGGCCTGTGGCGCAGCCATCGACGAGATCAACGCCGTCCGAAAGCACTGCTCGGCGATCAAGGGCGGCCACCTCGCTCGCGCCGTGGCACCGGCGACCCTCGTGACGCTCGTCTTAAGCGACGTCGTCGGCGACGACCTAAGCGTCATCGCCAGCGGCCCGACCGTTCCCGACGACTCGACGTACCGCGACGCGCTCGCCGTCCTCGAGCGATACGATCTCGATGCCCCAGCGGCGGTCAGCGCACATCTCGAGGCGGGCGCGAACGGCGAAAAAAGCGAGACGCCGACGGCGACCGACCCGGCGTTCGACCGCACCCACACGCACGTTCTCGGCAACGGGCGAACGGCACTCGAGGCGGCGCGTGGAACCGCGCTCGAGGCCGGCTACGAGCCATTGATACTCGCGTCGGGTGTGCGTGGCGAGGCTCGAGAGGCGGCACTGACTCACGTCGCGATTGCGGAGGAATGTCGTGAAACGGGCTCGCCGATCTCCCCGCCAGCGGTCTTGCTTTCGGGCGGTGAAACGACGGTCACGCTCGGCGACGACCCCGGTGCGGGCGGCCCGAATCAGGAGTTCGTACTGAGCGGCGCGCTCGCGCTCGAGGGCGAGGAGATCGTCGTTGCGAGCGTCGATACGGACGGCATCGACGGCGCGACCGACGTCGCCGGCGCGATTGCAGATGGGACAACGATACCCGACCGGGCAGGGCGTCGCGCACTCGAGCAACACGACGCGCTATCGGTGCTCGAGGACGCAGACGCCGTGATTCGGACTGGTCCGAGCGGGACGAACGTCAACGATCTGCGGATTATCGTCGTCGAGCCATCGACGTAGGGGTGGACGAGCGTGGCGGTCAGTTCGCTGTTTGCTCGCGCTCGTTTCGCCGCCGAGCCATCTCCGCAGCAACCTCGACGGCGTCGATCAGGCTCGCTTCGGAGGCGACGCCTTCGCCGGCGATATCGAAGGCGGTGCCGTGGTCGACGCTCGTGCGAACGATTGGGAGTCCAATCGTGACGTTGACCCCGGAGACGGCCTCGCCGCTCGAGAACCCGAGCGTTTTGATCGGGATGTGGCCCTGATCGTGGTACATCGAGACGACGCAGTCGTAGTTGCCGCGGGCGGCCTGCACGTAGACGGTATCCGGCGATTCCGGTCCCTGTGCGTCGATGCCCTCCCCGCGGGCGGCCTCGACTGCGGGTCGGATTTCGGCGTCGTCTTCGTCGCCGAGTAAGCCGCCGTCGCTCGCGTGTGGATTGAGCCCAGCCACGGCGATGTCGGGGTCGTCGATCCCCAGATCTCGCAGACCGGCGTCGGTGACGCGGATCGTCTCGAGAACGGTTTCGGTCGTCACGAGGTCACAGGCCTCCCGCAGCGGGACGTGCGTGCTGACGTGGGTGACGATCAGGTCGTCTTCAACCAGCATCATCGAGTAGTGCTCGGTGTCCGTGTAGTCCGCGAGCATCCCCGTGTGGCCGGCGTACTCGCTGCCCGCGAGGCGGGTCGCCTGTTTGTTGATCGGCGCTGTCGCCATCGCGTCGACCTCGCCCGCGAGCGCGAGTTCGATTGCGCGCTCGATGTACGACAAACTCGCCTCGCCATACGCTTCGCGGACGACGCCATACTCGAGGGAATCGACGATTGCGAGGTCGAGCACGGGAATCGCGTTCGGATCGAACGCGGCGTCCGCGACGGTATCGACGGGTGCAATCTCGAGGTCGCTGTCGCGTACGTCCAGTGCCCATTCTAAGACGGTCGCGTCGCCGATGACGATAGGATTTGCAACGTCACACAGCCGTTCGTAGGCGGCGACGATGATCTCGCTGCCGACGCCGGCGGGGTCGCCCATCGTCACCGCGACGGTCGGCCGGTCGCTCTCAGTCATTGGCCTCATCTAGTGCGGAGAGACAGTTAACGATACTCCCAGGCGAGCCGAAGCCACCGGCTTTCGTGATGACCGTTGCACCCGCGAGGTCACCATCGACGAGGTGGCCAACTGGAATTCCATCATCGACGGCCCCGCCGGAGAGGTCGATTGCCGTCGCGTTCAGGCGCTCGAGTGTCGCTCGAGCGACCGAGCCACCGGTGAGAAAGAGCCCAGAGAGGAAAGTCGATTTCGCCGTTTCCGCGGCTGCACTCGCGAGTGCGCTCTCGATTCGACTCCCAGGGCCGATGTCGCGATCAAGGGCCGCTGCACCCTCGCGGGCCTGCTCAACGTCACCTGGCTCGAGCGCGCCAGTCACAACCGCCTCGCCGTGGGCCTCGAGTCGTTCTTGGAGGGGGCGAGCCGCGTTCTGGCCCGCTCGCAGTGGATCCGACACAGCATCCGTGGGGGCCAATCGAACAACGCGGTTGTCAGGGACGGCTGCGAGTTGCTCGAGCGTCCGGTCGTTGATACTGCCGACGACGCCGAGGACATCGCCAGCTGGTCGGTCGACGGCGGGCGCGGCCATGGTATCCATTCCCGGGACTGAAAGCGCACTCGCCAATCCGCCGCTGCCGACGAACAATACAGTCGCTTCGAGCGACTGGGCTGCAGCGCCAATCGACTCGAGATGGCGCTCGTGGATCGCGTCGCAGGTGACGAGCGTCGGCTCCCCGCCCAGTGTCGACTCGAGTGCGGATCGAATTGCATCCCGCCCTGACACAACGGTGTCGATGGGCAGTGACTCGCAGTCATACTGTGACGTGGCGAATCGCGACTCGAGCGTCGACGACTGGACGCCATACCCCGCATCCGCAAGCGAGACGCCATCGACGAGCAGACGGTCGTTGACCGTCACCCGACCCGTTGCTGGAAACGCGGGAGCGACGACGGCCAGATCCGCACCGAGTGCAGCGAGTGCGGCATCGACTTCGCTCACCACGTTCCCGCGCAGTGTCGAATCGACTTTCTTGTAGACGAGCGACGGCGCATCCGAGAGGAGGCGAGAGACGGTGTCGCCTGCCGTTTCCGAATCGGCTGCGCGCGTATTTGCGTCGACGACGAGCACGTCTGGATCGCTCGAGTCGCGTCGCTCGAGACCACTCGAGTCGGGACCCGAGAGAACGACTCGCACTGACCGGCCGTTAGCGGCGAATCGCTGCCCCGTGTCCATCGCACCGGTGTAATCGTCTGCAACGACGAGCGCCCGTTCCATGGCTACTACGTGCCGGTAGCGGTACAAAACCGTTGTCTCACACGGTGACCACAGTTCTCGAGCGGTACTGCGTTCAGCCTCGAGAAATACACCAGAATATATAGAGTTCGTCGAACAAGGAAATAATCAGAACGGTCAACGTCTCCCAGCGCGGGACGAGGAGGCTGTGACTCATTGCGGACGAGCGGACACTGCGTCAGACAGGCGTCTGACCGCTTCCGGTCGGGTGACGGCATTGATTACGCCAGTATTCTTGTAAACCGTTGGCCTGCGGAAAGATTTTTGCACTCCGCGCGGATAGTAGCGGTAGTGACTCAGACGACGCCCACCGAAACGAGCGAGGCGTGTGGCTGCAAAGTCGGCCGAATCGCCACAGAATACGGCCTTACCGACCTCAACGACGAACTCGTTCGCTACTGGACCGACCGCACAGACGACCGCTACAGCACCCGTGACCTCGCTGAACACGTCAACCAGCGCGTACTCGAGGCTGCACTCGATGACGCCGGCTTGCAGTACAAAGACGGCGAAGTCGAGAACACCTACCGACTCCTGACGAGTGACGATGTCAGCAGCGGGACCCGCGTACAGACGCGCAAGGAACTCGAGCGCGACGCAGTGCCAGTCGAAAACGTCGAACGAAACTTCATCTCGCACCAAACGGTCTACAACCACCTCACAAAGTGTCTCGAGGCCGAACTCGAGGAGCCAACCGATGAGGAGAAACTCGAGCGAAGCCGCGATAAACTCGGTGCGCTTCGCAACCGAACGGCAGCGGTCACCGAAGATACGGTTGCCCAACTCGAGCGCGGAGACGTCATCGATATTGGCGAGTTCAACGTGCTCGTCAACGTGACCGTGACCTGTGAAGACTGCAAAACCCAGTATACGATCCGAGACCTGCTCGACCAGGGTGGCTGTGACTGCCAATCCGACAACTAACTGAAAACTGCCACGGCATCTCGAGGTCAAAAATCGACCAACGTACCACTTTCAGCTAGTACTCGAGTTCTAGTAATATGGTGCTCGTAGCTCACTCAATCGGGAGGCGGTCGACATCAGTGAGTGACACCGACTAACCGATTGGCATCGACAGACACGGGTGACGCGGTTGAGACTCCGGCCGGTGGCCTCATACGGATTGCTGTAACGATGTACCGGCGGTGAGTCGAACCGTGTGAGACGAGTCTCGGTGGAGGAGTGCAGCGAGTCCACCGTTGCAACCGCCGGCCGGGTCGCGGTTGCACCGGAAATGACTTACAGTAAACCGTATCAAGCACACTGTAATGGGTTAGTCCGTTTGGGAACTATGAGACTCTTGCTCGAGTGCTCCGTGCTCGTCGGGTCCCGACTGCATCGTCGCCGGCAGATGCGCGGACAGGTCACACTCGAGAACGCGTGCGGGCAGTCGCGACCGAAGATCGACCGACTCGCTGCCAAGGATGGCAAAGCCAGCGAAGATAGTCAGGAATCCAAACACGGCACTCGGGGCAAGTTGTTCGTCGAGGAGCGCCCAGCCACCGAGTGTTGAGATGACGGGCACGACGTAGAAGATCAGATTGGCGTGGATCGCCCCAGTCGAGTCGAGCAGCGCGAAGTACGCGAGATACGCGAGGATACCAGCGAAGATGCTGACATAGCCGAGTGCGAGGAGTGCTTCTGTCGTCCAGCGAATAGCGCCGGGTGACTCGCCTGCAAACGCAGAGAGGCCGTGAGCGAGCGCCGCGGCAAGTGGCAGTCCCCAAGCGATACGAACCGTACTCGAGAGCGTCGCGTTGGCCCGGCGGATGAGAACCGCACCGAGCGCAGCGCTGATTGCACCGGCAAAAAGAATCGCGCGGCCGACAGCGTCGCCGCCAAGGAGACTCGCAGAATCGGGGCTGACGACGAGGATAACGCCGAGGAGTCCCAGTCCCATCCCAACTGCACCGTGGACGGACAGGCGCTCGTTCGAGAGGAGGACAGCCGCGAAGACGGGCGTCAGAATCGGGTTGAGACTGAAGACGATGGCCCCGACTGCGCTCGTGGCGTACTGCTGGCCAACGAACAACAGCGCGTTCGAGAGACCAATCACGAGGCCGCCAGTCGCGAGAATACCGAGGAGGTCGCCGCGAGTCGTCGGCAGCAACTCCTCACGTGAGGACGTCAGCAGGACGTAGCCGCCGAGCAACACGGCTGCAACGTCGAATCGCAGCGCAACGAACAACAAGGGCGGAAAGTACTCGAGGCCAGCCTTTGCGGCGACGAACGTGCCGCCAAAGAAGAGACTCGAGAGGACGAAAAAGCTGGCTGCTCGCCGATCCATTAGCGGCTCACCCCGCTGTGGACACCACGCAGGGACCGACTGGAATGACAAAGTGACCATCTGTTACGGAGGAATGGGTATATGAGGGAAGATGGGATCATATTCATCAAAACGGCACCAACAGCCATAGGTTGTTTCAGAAAATCTTTCACCAATCGAAAGGTGGTTCACGTGTGTTGGACGTTCATGCCGTGAAATTATTTCATGGGGCGAAAGCACTTTGTCGATACAGGAGAGACTCAGCGTATGGAACCGTCGGACGCGTCACTCGAGGAGATCGAGTTTCTGTCCCTGTCGTCGAATCGGGTTGCAGTCCTCGGGTTGCTCGCTACGGGGAGCTATACGCGAACCGAACTGGCTGCTGAGACCGGCGCGTCACAGGCGACGCTGGGGCGTGTTCTGAGTGACTTCGCGGAGCGCTCATGGATCACGCGAGCGGGCAGCGAGTATACGGCAACAGCAACCGGCCAACTGGTCGCGGCGGGATTCGAGGATTTACAGCGTATCCTCGAGACCGAGCGCAAACTGCGGGGAATCGTCGAGTATCTGCCGGCCGCAGCGTTCGACTTCGATATTCGGCGACTGTCGGATGCGACGATTACGCTGCCGACCCAGACGCGTCCGAACGCACCGCTCCAGCGTCTGCTCTCGCTGCTTCAGGACGGAGACAGCGTCCGAGCCGTCTCGCATGCGTTCAACGAGCAAAGTTTGACTGTCGTCCGTGAACGGACCGCCGCTGGTGAACAAACGTTCGAGGGCGTTTTTTCGCAGGATGCGATTGACGCACTCGCAGCCGATACAGCGCTGAATAAGCAGTTTCAAACACTTCTCGAGAACGACCGGGCGACGGTTCGTGTTCGATCCGACGGTGTGCCGATTGCTGCAATGATCATCGACGACATCGTGTACTTTCTGCTGCGAGACGACCACGGCGTGTTGCGAGCGTCGGTCGATACCGACGACGAAGCGGTTCACTCGTGGGCACACAACAGAATCGACGAGTACTGGGAGAGTGCAACAGCACTCGAGGCAGACGACCAGTTGTCGTAGATCCCAGCGACACGACGGAATCAGTGATCCAGTTGACGAACCCATTTGTTTTCATAAATGTCATCTAAGTGATTGCGTCGTTCGTACTCGGGTTACGACTTCTTCGTCTTCGAAAATAGATCTAAACGGAGGTTCTGTTTCTTCAGTGTCCCAGATGTCAATAGATGATGACGACATATCAGACGGCAATAACAATTATCCCAGTGCGTCCGAGATGAGTCGGTGAGAAACGATGATGGGCACACAGACAGAACACGGGGGGCGCCAGTGACGACCACAGCCGTCGTCCCACGGCACATCCGTCGGCAGTACAGCACGAAAATTACCGCCTCGCTTGGGGTGATTATCGCCGTGACACTCGCGTTCGGCGTTATTTTTGGTTACTACGTCGCTTCGGGTCCAGCCGAGGAAGCAACGAACCGCGCGATTGGCGCGCTGACTGGTCTCTTGGTGGTTTTCTTCATGAATCTCGGCCTGTTCGGTATCGTTACCGGCGGCAACACTGCACTCTCGCTCCAGCAACTCAGTTCGAAAACCGAACAGATCGGTGACGGCGAGTTCGACGTCGACCTCGAGACGGATCGAATCGACGAAATCGGGCAGTTGTACGCCACGATTGGGGAAATGCGCGACTCGCTCGAGGAGTCAGTTGCGAACCTCGAGGCCGAGCAAGAGCGTGCACAGGCGGCCAAACAGGACGCCGAACAGCGCGCCGAGGAAGTTGAACAGGAACGACAGCGCGTTGAGGAGACCCGCCGGAAAGTCGAACAGCAAAACGAGGCGTTGATCGCCGAAGCCGAACGATTCTCGGAAACGATGGACGCCTGCGCTGACGGCGACCTCAGCCAGCGCCTCGAGCCGACCACGGATAACGAGGCAATCGTCGCCATCGCCAACTCGTTCAACGAGATGGTCGACACGATGACCGAGACGATTACTGAAATCCAGACGTCCGCAGAGACGGTTGGAGACGCAGCGACCGAACTCCAGCACTCGAGCGGGCAGATCCGAGATGCGAGCGAGGAGGTCGCAACCTCTGTTCAGGAAATCGCAGAGGGGGCAGCATCACAGACCGAAGAACTCGATGTCGCAGCGAGTGAGGTCAGCGACCTTTCGGCGGCGACCGAGGAAGTCGCCTCAACGACGGCCGCCATCGCAGACCAGTCCCAGGAAGTCGCAGCGCTCGCCGCTGAGGGCCAGTCCGTGGCGGCGACCGCCGCGACGACGACGGACTCGCTCGTCGAAAACACCAATACCGTCGTTGACCGAGTCGACGAACTTGAGCGTGAAACCGACCAAATCGGCGAGATTATCGCGTTGATCGACGACATCGCTGATCAGACGAACCTGCTCGCGCTGAACGCCTCGATTGAGGCGGCAACGGCCGGCGAGGACGGCGACGGCTTCGCGGTCGTCGCAAGCGAGATCAAATCGCTTGCCGAGGAGACGATGGACGCGGTCGACGAAATCGAGACGACACTCGAGTCGATCCGCAATCGGACCGAAGCGACGGCAGCCGACATTACGACGGTCGATGCCGAACTCGAGGAGACGGCGTCGCTCGTCGCTGACCTCGAGTCGCGACAGGAGACGATCACTAGCCAAGTCGAACACGTCGACGAAAGCATTCAGGAGATCGCGCACACGGCTGACGATCAGGCTGACTCGGCCCAGGAGTTAGCGACGATTGTCGACGATGTGGCGGCCGTCTCGAACGAGACGACGAGTACGGCACAGCAGGCTGCTGCCGCAGCCGAGGAGACGACGGCGACAATCGAGACTGTCTCCGGGACGGCAACCGGACTCGAGGACGATGCAATCGACCTTCGCGAACTGCTCGATGCGTTTACCGTCACTAATCGACGGATCGCGGCGAGCGGAGGTGCGATTCGATGATCGAAACGCATCTGATCACGTTGGCCGCTGCAGGCGTTCTCGGGCTGACGACGCTGGTGCTCCTGTGGAGTGCCCGTAGCTTGCCTGCGATGGGGCGCCACTACGGATACGCCGCTGTCGTTGCATCCGGAACGATGACCGTCTCGTACGTACTGATGGGCGCTGCCGACATGGCGGCACTTGAAACAGATTTCATCCGGTTCGCTGGCTACACTGGCCTCTGGAGCATGATCTGTCTCGTGGTCGCTGGCGTTGCCGGTGCTGGACGCCGCCTCACCGCTGCGTTGCTCGCCATCGTGCTTGCGCGCCTGTGGGTGACCTACGCAAGCTGGCAACTCGAGGGAACGATTGGGACGATCCTGACGCTTGCGCCGTTCGTGTTGCTCGCTGCCGGGATTTACCTGCTGTTCGGCCCGTTCATGCAGGCAGTTGCAGGGGTCAGCGGGGAGCGACGGCTCCTCTATACGAAACTGCGGAATCTCATCGTTCTCGGCTGGATTGCACTCGTCGTTACCGGCATGCTCGGCGAGGCAGCAGCGCTGACTGATGACTTTATCAGCCAACTCCTCGCGATCTACGTGGAAGCGATCATTGTCATCGGCTTTGGTGGCATCGTGCTTCGGAGTCGAGACGCGCTCGCCGAGACCGCACAGAACCGACGGCTGCTCTCGCTTAGATCCGACCCGGACCACCTCGAGTCCGAGTCACAGCCCGACGCAGCCTGAGCGGCGGCGTTTTTGCGAGTACTATTCGTGTCAGTCGTCGCTCGAGACGGCTGCTTCTGATTCGGCTTGCTCGGGCTGTGAGCGGTCAAACAGCGGACTCTGCGGGCCAGGAACGAACGTGTTGAGCAGGAGTGCAGAGAGTGCCGTGACGATGACTGGCTGGCCGAAGAACAGTTCGGCGTCGCTTGGCAGTCCGGAAAGCGCTTCGGGCGTGGTCGCGATTCCGAGGCCGAGTCCGAGCGACACGGCGACGATAACCATATTTCGGCGGTCGAGGCTCGCGTTCGTGATAATGAGCCGAACGCCACTTGCGGCAACCATGCCGGCCATGAGCAAGACCGCACCGCCGAAGACGGACGACGGAATCGTCGTGACAGCAGCGCCGACGATTGGACTCAGGCCGAGCAGTGCGAGGATACCGCCGCCGATACCCACGACGTGACGACTCATCACGCCCGTGAAGTTCACGATGCCGACGTTCTGGGAGAACGAGGTGATCGGGAACGCAGCGAAAACTGAGCCAATCGAACTCAAGAATCCATCGTTAAACAGGCCACCGCGGAACTCCTTTGTCGTCGGGTTCCGGCCTTCAGCAGCGGTCACGCCCGACATGTCGCCGACCGTTTCCATCGCCGAGACGAGAAAGAGCACGGCGAACGTTGCAATCGCAATCGGCTCGAACTCGAGGCCAAAGCGCGTTGGCTCGGGGAACGCGATCAGCGCAGCATCCCCAACCGGCGAGAAGTCCACGATCTCGAGGCCGGTACCGAACGTGAGCGCGATGGCGGCAACGTAGCCAACGACGATGCTGATGAGCACGCTGAGTAAGCGAGTCACACCGCGTGTGAGCATGTTGAGGACGACGGCAACGAGCAGTACGAGACCGGCCAATCCGAGGTTGTGGAGTGCGCCGAAGTCTGCGGCATCGGCACCACCCGCTGCATAGTCCATCGCGACGGGGATCAAGTAGAGACCAATGATCACGACGACGAGTCCCGTGACGAGCGGCGGGAAGAAGGGTTTGATCCGCTTGAACTGCCAGCCGATGAGTCCTTCGACGACGAAACCGGTGACCAAAATTGCGCCGAATACGGCCGCTAAGCCGTAGTCAAGCCCAATCGAGACCGACGCCCCGACGAACGTAAAACTCGAGCCCATGACAATCGGCAGTCGAGCCCCGACTGGGCCGATAGTATAGGCCTGAATCATCGTTGCAATCCCCGAGAACAGCATCACCATCTGGACGATGTAGGCCGTATCCGCGACGCTGAGACCCACGTCACCGGCGACGATGTACGCGACCGCCGTCGCTGGCACGATCATCACGGCGATATGCTGTACCCCGAGCAAGAGTGATTTCGACAACGGCGGCTTCTCGTCAACGCCGTATTCGATCTGAACGCCCCCATCCGTGTTAGACGACATTGTGTGGCCGCCACGTTGCAGATAGGTGTACAAAAAGCTTCGTAAATACGTCTATTTCGTCCCTAGTGGTGCAAATATGTGCACGGAAGTGCATACCTCAGGGGCGAGAGCTAGTCGGAACTACTGGTCGTCGTGTACCGTCACATCGCCATCCTCGACCGTAATATCGATCAGACTCGTTGCGTCGTATTCGGTGTCATCGAGTGCGGAGTCGCCGACTTTTCGCATCACGACGACGATATCGGCGATGTCGGCACCGATGTCATCGAGCGCCTGGCAGATCGCCGCGAGCGTGCCACCCGTCGAGAGCATATCGTCGACGATCACGACCCGGTCGCCCTCTTCGATATCGTTGATGTACATCTCCGACTCCGAGTAGCCCGTTTCCTGGTGCAGCGAGACCTCGCCCTCGAGGCCGTACGGACGCTTGCGGATCACAACGAGTGGGATGTCAGTCTGCAGCGAGAGCGCCGTCGCGAGGTGAATGCCCATCGCTTCGGGTGCGACGATTTTGTCGACATCCAGGTCAGCCGTCTGCATGACCTCGACGACGACTTCCCGCAACAGGTCTGGCTCGAGTCGTGGCACGCCGTTACTGATCGGGTGGACGAGGTACTCGTAGCCGTCCTTGTCGATAATCGGGGCATCATCCAGTGACGCGAGGAGTCGGTCCATACTGCTGGTTCGGAAAATCCATGGAAAAGTCGTTCGCTCTCGACTCCCTGTCGATTCACTCGGTTCCGAATACCTATGGCACAATAATGTATGCTCAGTCCCTTAACAGACGTATCGTTTCATGCAATTAATCGTATTTTCGTAAACATCTAGTAGTGGAAGCGAGTCAACCTTCAGTATGACGTACGAACATCTCGACTCGGACCTCGTCAACGAACTGCTTGGGAACGGCCGTGCAAGCCTGCGAAGCCTCGCCGAAGAACTGGACGTTTCGGTTACAACCGTCTCGAATCACCTCTCTGACCTCGAGGACGAAGGCGTCATCGAGGGCTATACGCCGGTCCTCAACTACGATGAGGTCGGCTACGACGTCACGGCGATTATGCAACTCAAAGCCGAGGGGAACGCCCTGCCCGAGATTACGGAGACACTGCAAGATCACGAGCAGATGATTTCCGTCTACGAAGTCACCGGCAACTACGACGTCATCGCGATTGGCAAGTTCACCGATACAGACGACATGAACGACCAGATTAAGGCGCTGCTGACCGATCCAGACATCAATCAGTCGAACACCAGTGTCGTTCTCAACAGCGTCAGCGAGAACGAACAGTTCGAACTGAACACCGACGAGTAGTACTGTTGTAACGGGTCTTGGTGAGACCCACGACAGTCGTGTCGCACCGGAACAACGGCCACTGTCCGTCTACCAACCTCTCACAGTCGTTTGCGCTGGGGCCTCGAGCGCAGACGGGTGTACAGACCGACGTTCTGTCTGTCTCCAACCGAGAGCGGATGGTGTGTCACGGTGATCGAGGCCGCTCGAATTCAGAATGCGAAAGAATAACAGGTAAGGGAGTAGTATAGTAAATCGGTAGTTTTTGCTCGAGTCAAAACTGAGTGTGGCGAGGAACACGTTCGTATAGATATCTCGAGTAACAGTTGACTGGTCATCGGAGTATGACTTGCAGCATCCATTAGAGACAGTGATTCATACTGCCGGACAGCGCCAAATCGTCGTCTACCAGGAATTAAACGGGTTTGTAGATAACTCTCGATAGTATACAGTCACCGTGTCCCACTGCCGATCAGCGAATCCAACACACTTCTCGAGTGTCAAGAGTCTCTCCACACGAGGGGAACTGGTGAGTGGAAAAGACGATGAGACAGAGTAGTACAGAAGTTCAAAATACCATATATTTCAGGAGAGTCATAATAGTACCAGTATACTGGAGAAGCCGACGTATGGCAAAAAAGAGAAATCACCATACTCGAGGAGAGCAGCGGATACTGAACATATGTCCAGAAGCACAGAACAGTGTGAAGTTAGTGGAGAGGCAAAGAGAGAGAAAGATGGACCAACACGCCTGGGACTGGTGAAATCCCTGGTAGCGTTCGGTCCACTCCCTTCACGACGACGGTGATGGGGCAACCACTGTCGTGGCGAAGCGAGCTGGTGGAACCCAGCATCAATGACTAACCGTTCAGTCAATATAGGTCTGTTGCCTCGTTTCTCGATGTGGAACCAGGCGGGCACGGCAGAGGCGCCGCTGGAGTGGAGACGAAACAGCGTCGGATCGTTGACTGAATAGTCAGTAAGTTTTAAGTCGCACGCTGACCAATCGGTCAGTAAGAGCGAGCGTTTTTCATTACATTCGTATGAATGTAAGATATAGTGTACGTGGCGTCGACACCCCGCGACAGCCAAAATAGCCTCCTACGGAGCACGAATAGGAGGCATCCATATCGGCACAATGGAACTCCGAGAACGGAGACTCTACTCGAGTAACGTTCGTTCGATATGTGCTTCGATGAGCTGTCGATTGCGGTCGATGAGGTCCTGATCCTCGAGTGCGGTGCCACGCTCTAAGCAGCCATAGAGCAACGAAAAGAGCAGTTCTGCATGATCCTCAGGGGAGACGTCAGTGAACTGGCCAGTGTCGACACCCCACGCAATCGTTTCCTCGAGTGTCTCGATAATGATATGGTCAGACCGCCGGATTTGTTCGTGATAGGAGCGATTGTGTGGTGCCTGTGACCGAGCCTCAAAAAACGCCTGCCGAAACTCGAGTTGTTCGTCGTCCATCGCTGCTGGTAGGATGCGCTCGATGACTGCCCAGAGTTGTTCGGCCGGATCATCGTACTCGTCGTCGACCAGTGAGGTCTCGAGTCGCTCACACAGGTGCGTAAAGAAATCGTTCAGGATCGCTTCTTTACTGTCATAATGATAGTACAGTAATCCTTTACTCTTTTCGAACTCGGCTGCGATCTGTGACATCGTTAGCTCCGGATAGCCGTTTTTCGACAGTGCTCGGTACACTGCCCACATAATTTCCGCGTTCGTATCAACAGGTTCCTCCCCCTCGGACCCCGACCAGTTCGTGCCCGATGTGTCGGCCATACGCTCCCAAATGAGAATACAACATAAATAATCCCGGATCCAGATCGGATACACCAGACACCATCAGTCCCTCGATACAATCGAGAACCTATCACGGCTGGGATAATACCTCGAGACGCTGGTCCACTGTGTGAGTTCCCAGAGTAGCTGTCTGAGTACGACCGCATGGAGAGCCTGCGCGACAACTTAGCGCTCAGAACGCGGCTCACGGGACTCAGCAATAACATCAATGGGAACACCACCCCGCATCCCGCGGTCGGTATCCGCATCGCCGAATCCGGCGCTCAGGACGCGTGTCAGTGCCTCTTCTGAGGTTTCCTCGAGTGAGGTCACCTCGTCAGGATGGGCTTCGACGAGAAAGCCGGTCGTGATGTTCGGAGCGGTCGGAATAAAGTACAGTTCGCGCTCGTCGGGGGCTGGTTGGCCGGTTTTGAACGCCGTCATTCGAATCTCGTCCCAAACCTCGAGTCTGACGGGTTCCTGGAGCTGGTCCTGGTCGCCAACGGCAGTTTCGGCGGCTGTCTTGGAGGCGTTGTAGACCATCCGAACGCCGGGGATGTAGTTTGCGCTGGCGTCGAACACCCGTTCAGCAGCCGGGCCGATGGCAGTTCGCATCAACGATCCACACGCGTAGAGAACGACTAAAAGGAGACTAAGCGAGACGCCAACCCGAAGAAATTCGGTTGCCTGTTCACGCACCGTTTCATCCGCAATGAGGCCCTCGAGAAGCCAGTTGGGTACGAGAAACCCAGGCGTGAGACCTTCGATAAAGCCATAGAGAAGATAGAGGACGAATCCGGTAACGAGTACTGGCGCGACGACAACCAAGCCACGGGCGAGATCTCGTTTCCAAATACCCATTTTTCTACCCGTCTCGTCTGTACACGAAATCTGCCAGCGAGACTAATCAATCTATCGTCACACCGAGAGACAACCAGCGCAGACGAATCGCCGTTGCCCTCTCGTCGCCCAAAAACTCAATCTTTTTCACGGAACGGCCTAATCCGTGGGTAATGGCCGACACCGACGATGATCGTGTCTATTACGTACTCAGCGATCTACACATCGGTGGTGACGAACAACTCGAGGAAGCGCCGTTTCTCGATGAGTTACTCGCGTTTCTCGAGCGCCTCGAGACGACGGATGAAAACGCCGAGTTAGTGATCAACGGCGATGCGTTCGGACTGTGGGAGATTACCCAGGTCGATGGCATCGAGAAGTTCGACTTACTCGAGGAGACGTATCCGAGGCTCTTCGAGCAGTTGCGTGCGACGGGCGAACAGATCCCGATTACACTCCTTCCGGGGAACCACGATCACGAACTCGCAGCATACGATGCGTACGTCGAGCGATTTGCGGCGTACAATGTCGATCTCGTCCAGGAGCAATCGACCAGCCGCCAACTCGGTGATCGGACGATCTATTTCGAACACGGCAATCAACAGGACCCCAACAATCGGATCGAAGACTGGGGGAGTCCCCATGCGTCACCGCTTGGCTACTACTACAACACGCTCGTAACGAGCCGGGCTGGGCAAGTGTCCGACCGTGGCCGATACAACTGGCTCAAGGACGTTCAGGCGGTGACACCGACTGAATGGATGCCGATCTGGCTGGCTTCGAAGTACTTCTATCGTGAGATGAACCCGCTGTTGCGGTACGCGCTGGTGCCGTTTTTGCTGCTGTTCAACATCAGTGCGCTTCTCGCGATCCTTGCAGGGCTGGACCTGGCGGGCATCTGGTCACAGCCGGTCGACGACGCCACGGCATTTCTTGGCCAGTTCGGCATCGCTGGCACCGCCGTCTGGTACCTGCTGGCTGCCAACATCGCCGTTGCCGGCCTGCTGTTGCTCGTTGGTGTCCCAGTGTACTTCCTTCGCCGGGACATCACGCGCACGATTGACCGCTTTGGCATCCTCGAGACCGATCTGACGGTCGATCCGGCGAAACCGTACGATACGGCGGCACGAGACGTCTTCGAGGAGTGCCCCGAGACGGCGATTTTCTGCTACGGACACACGCACCGCCCAGAAAATCGGCGAGTCGACGGCCGACTGCTCGTCAATTCGGGAACATGGCTCAAGCGACTGCACCGACGAGACGGTGTAACCGGCCTGCTTCCGCCAGTGTTCTATCCGTCCTACCAGCTCTGTGCCGTCCGGATCGCCACAACAGACACCGATATCGTCGTCGAGCATCAGGCAATCGAAAAACCAAGTCCGAGCGGCGAGGAACTCACGCTCACTGAACGGCTGTTGACGCTCGGACGCACACCCAACCCCGAGCTTCCGGAACAGACCATCCTCGAGGATGCAGTCGCCAAGAAGAAAGAGAAGCCAACAGATCACTGACGCACGCGGTTTGATTCACTGTGGATGACGGACTGTAGCTGTCCGTCCACTCATCCGTAATGAGAGAGGCTCCCGCCAGCGTCCATGACTGTCTTGTCACGATGGAAACATTGATTGGTCTGCTGAAACTAGCGGTGTGCAATGACTGCGATAACCGTCGACGGACTGACCAAGAAGTTCGGCGACGTGACTGCCGTCGATGACCTCACGTTTACCGTTGACTCCGGTGAACTGTTTGGCCTACTCGGCCCGAACGGCGCAGGCAAATCGACGCTTATCAAAATGCTCGTCACCTTGCTCCAACCGACAGCCGGGACCGCGACGGTCGACGGTCATGACATCCTCACCGAACGTGGGGCCGTCCGCGACAGCATCGGCATCGTCTTTCAGGAACCCGCACTCGACGAAGAACTGACCGGCGCGGAGAACCTGGCCCTGCACGCTCGCATGTACGGCCAGCCGAAAGCCGAACGCGAACAGCGCATCGAGGAAATCCTCGAGTTGGTCGATCTCAGCGACGAACGAGACGACCTCGTCGAGCACTACTCCGGCGGCATGAAACGCCGCCTCGAGATCGGGCGCGGACTGATGCACGAACCTGCCGTGTTGTTTTTGGACGAGCCAACTGTCGGTCTCGACGCGCGGTCACGACGCGACACCTGGGAGTACATCCAGCAAATGAACGAGGAGGCCGGCATTTCGATTGTCCTTACAACGCACTACATCGAGGAAGCCGAACAGCTCTGTGACCGTGTCGCTATCGTCGACGACGGCACCATTGCCGCACTCGACACGCCAGACGCACTCAAAGGCTCACTCGGTGGCGACGTCGTCACACTCGAGGTCGAAACCGACGCAGCGCCGTTGTGCGAGCGCCTCGAGCGCGAATCCTGGGTTGCAGAATACACCGAAACCGATGGGGCGATCCACGTCACGCTCGATACTGCCGAATCGAGGGTTGCCGATCTCGTGCGCCTCGCAGACGCGGCCGACGTCCAACTGTCCTCGATTGATCTTCGAAAGCCCAACCTCGAGAGCGTGTTCCTCTCGGTGACGGGCAGTACACTCGACGAACGCAACGCCGCGGGGGCGGGGACGGGGACAGGCGAGGCGACAGCCGTCGGTGAGCAACCAGCGGAGTCAGCGGAGGGAATCCAATGAACCGAATCGACCCGCTCGGCATCTACGGGCTGTGGCTGCGAGACGTCAAGCGATTCCTGCGGACGCCGTCACGCATCGCAGGGGCGCTATCGATGCCGCTGCTCTTTCTCGTCTTTCTGGGCTACGGGTTCGAAGATGCGGCACTGCCGGGACTCTCCGAGGACATCGACTACATCCAGTATCTGGTGCCCGGAATCGTCGGTTTCACAATGATGTTTGGAGCGTCGTTCGCCGGTCTCTCGATTCTCTCTGATCGGGACGTCGGCTTTCTCAAAGAGATTCTGGTCGCACCGATCAGTCGCACCTCAATCGTCCTCGGGCGTATCGCCGGCGGGTCGACCACCGCGTTCTTGCAGGGGATTCTCATCCTCGTGTTCTCGGTGCCGCTTGGCTTTCGCTTCGCGAGTGTCTTCTCGCTGCCGCTGGCGTTTGGCTTTCTCGTTCTGATCGCAGTGACGTTCGTCGGCTTCGGCATCGCACTCGCCTCGCAGTTCCGCGACAGCGAGGGGTTCATGCTGATCGTCCAGTTTATCATCTTCCCGCTGTTTTTCCTCTCGGGAGCGCTGTTCCCAATCGAAGGACTGCCCGGCCCCGTGCAGTATCTCGCCTACGTGAACCCGCTGACGTATGGCGTCGACGGGCTTCGCGCCGTACTGATTCAGGAGTCGATGTTCCCTGTCGCGCTCAACGCCGGGCTCCTGTCACTCTCGTCGATTGCGATGGTCGCCCTCGGCGCGTACCTCTTTGAGCGCGTCGAAGCCGTCTGAACGCCTTATATCGCATCGTCCGGCTCGTGTTCCGCGGCCATTCGCCGTGCCTCAGTGGCGTACTGCTCTCGCAGTGCCGACTCGTCGACAGTGCCGAGATTTGTTGGGTCAGCATCGACAGCCGCGGTCGTCTCCCGAACGTCAGCAGACGACGTGAGTGCTCGCTCTTTGCGAAAGTACTGTGAGCCATCGGGCGTCGCGTAGGTCAGAATAATCAGGTTCTGCTCGTCATCCGAATACGTCCGTTCGACGAGCCAGACTTGAACCGTCTCTTCGGTTTCCATACGGAACCACTCAACGACTGGCCCGAAATAGCTCGGTGGTGACCCAGACAGTACGCACTGTCGTCGATCAGCCTTCGAGTCCGATGCCGTCCGCGAGCAACTCGTGTGAACGCAGGACGTCGTCGTGGTCGGCGATGAGATTTTGAACGATTACCTCGTCGACGCCAACTCGGTCGGTCAGTTGCTCGAGGAGGTCGGAAACCGTTTCCGGACTGCCCGAAATCGAGCGCGGCCAGCGATCCTCGGGCAGCGGGTTCGGCGTTGGGTCGGGAACGGCACCGAGTTCGTCGATTGCCTCCTCGACGGGAGGAAGTGAACCGGCGACCCCCTGGCGCATTCGCTGGTAGGAGGCTTCGGCAGTGGCACGGAGACGTGCGGCCTCGTCATCGGTTTCCGCACAGGCGACGTTCATCGCCAGCATTCCCGTTGGCTCGTCGGGACCAGCGCCGAATTCGGATGGCTCAAAGTGCTCGCGATAGACCTCGAAGGCGCGTTCGGCGAGCGTCGGTCTGATAAACGCCGCAAAGCAGTAGCGCAGGCCGAGGTCGGCCGCAATCTTCGCACTCGAGGGACTCGAGCCGAGGACCCAGATTTCGGGAACGCCGTCGTCGCTTCGGGCGAGTTGGAGTTCGGCGGCAGGGTCGGTATTGGAGAAGCCGTCGTAGAGGTAGCGAGCGGTTTCCTCGATTTTGTCGGCGTGGTCGCCATCCGGGTCCTCTTTACGGCGGTCGGTGCCGAGTGCACGGTCGGCCGCTGGGACGCCCGTTGCCCGCCCGAGACCAAGGTCGACGCGGTCGGGAGCCAGCCCGTCGAGCGAACTGAACGTTTCGGCGACCTTGAACGGGCTGTAGTGATTGAGCAAGATTGTTCCAGACCCGATTCGAATGGATGACGTTTCTGCCGCGAGGTGGCCGATGAGAACCTCCGGGGTCGTACTGGCGATTGAGTCACCCAACGCATGGTGTTCGGCGAGCCAGTATCTCGCGTAGCCGAGGCGGTCGGCTAGTTGCGCGAGTTCGACCGTGTTGTCGTAGGCGTCGGTCGCTGACCCACCCTCCGGAACAGGCGCGAGATCGACGATAGAAACGTCCATGGCGGCGATTGGGAACGTGGCCGTATAGTCGTTATTCTCCGAACTCCAGTTCGACACACTCGTGAATTGATCATATTACACATATGATTTGAAAAGCGACTGGTTCATGTGTGGGCTGTGTCTGGGAACGATGCAGACAGGTGGCACCTGACGGAATCAACGCAAAGTCAATCCAGTGTGTAACCGTGCTATGACAGACGGTGAACAGCACTCGAGCAATCCCAAAAACGAGATGACTGCTGACATGGATACAGCGACTGAGACAAACGATGGGACCACTCCGCCACCACATCTGACAGACGAGGTTTCACACGACATAAACTACCGCAAAGAACCGGAGGCGTGCGAAATTGGCCGCGGTGAGGAGGGCGTGTTCAAAGTTCAGCCGTACAAGTCTGAACTCCTCCCGCTGTGGGGATACGCTGATCGGGAGACGGCAGACGATGGCGGGGAGGCCATCTACGAGCAGTTCCAGCGGTACAAAAATCGCGACGATTTCGTCGGAATGGACATGGCACGGAAGTACCTCCAAATGGGCTACACGCGGGCAATGCGATACGCGAAATACCCTGGTGGTCAAAAGTATGAAAATGGACAGGAGCGAGAACCTCTCTACTGGGCAGACAGTGAGAAGCGCAACGCCGCACTTGTCTACGACGTGTGGCTCACGCTCGTTCGAGACGACGAGCGGTATCAGGAACTCGAGTCAGTCCATCGGGGTCGTAGTGAGTGAGGCGATTGCGTGGACGTGGTCGGGAGGTCCGTTACTCCGCCGCGTCGGTCTGGAGCTGGCGCAGCCTGCGGATGCGTTTGTGCGTCGGCGGATGCGTCGCCCCCGTCGGAAGCAGCGACCGCGAGGGGACGATACAGAATGCGTTGAACCCGGCAACGCGGCGGAGGTCAGTATCCGGTGGCGTGGGCGTCGAGTGCAACGTCGCGAGGGCGCTCGCGAGCGCAAACGGCTTGCCCGTAATGGCTACGGCGCCACGGTCAGCAGCGTACTCGCGATATCGCGAGAGCACGAGCGTTCCCGGCAACGTGGCGAGATAGACCGGGACGCCGATAAAGAGAACGTACATCGCAATCCAGAACGGAAGCCCGAGAAACATCGTCGTCGGCGTCAGGGCTCGAGTCGACAGCGTGATCGCGGTAATCGCAATCGTCGTTGGGAATCCAGCAATCGTCATCACCGCCGAGTCGCTGTTCTTCAAATGGGCGAGTTCGTGTGCAAGCACCGCCTCGAGTTCGTCCTCCTCGAGCGTTTTCAAGAGTCCGGTCGTCACACAGAGGACGGTCCTCGAGCCCGTTCCCGCCGAGAGCGCGTTCGGTTCGTCGGCAGGGATAACGGCGACTGGCGGGCGCAGGATGTCTGCTTGCCGTGCGAGACGGTCGGTGGTGTCGTACAGCGGCGGATACTGTTCGCGGTCGATGGCGACGGCGTTCGTCGCCCAGTAGGCGACGTAGTCGGCCTGCGTGACACAGCCGATGAGGACGAGTGCCAACACGGCACAAATCACAACTGCGAGTCCCGTGGGTGCGAGCGTAAAGACGACCCAAAGTAACACGCCGTAGCCGACGAGCGTGAGGACGAGCGCACACAACATCCGTCCGAGGAGACGGGTGTCAGTCGGCTGGTTCATACGAACACAACGGCCGGAGAAGACATATAGATAACTAGTTGTGGCTGCCATCAATTTCTCGCCGCTTTGATCAGAGAGGGGATTCCCCTCCCGAGGGTCAGGAATGAGATGTCCCGCGAGTACGAAGGAAACGGTTTGATTCCGTTGGTTGCACACAAAGACAAACGGATTGGTGGGGGACAAGAGTATGCCTCTGCAACCCCTAATATACACTATAGTTGATTGATAGACGTCACTTTCTCAAAGCAACGGGGACGGTAGCAGTCGGTACTGGGATTTCCAGTTGTCTCTCGATTCAGACGCCACCACCACAGCCACAAAACATCGAACCCAACGTCACCGACGACCGGTTCCAAACGAGACGAGACGGCGGCGAGTGGACGGACCTCCGCGCTCGAGGCGTGAATCTCGGCATGGCGAAACCGGGTCACTTTCCGGGCGAAGCAGCGATCACGAAAGCCGAATACAGTCGCTGGCTGAGACAGATTTCGGAGATGAACGCGAACGTGATCCGAACGTACACGCTTCATCCACCGGCGTTCTACGACGCACTCGCCGAGCACAACGTCGACCGAGATGAGCCGTTGTTACTCTTACAGGGAAACTGGATCGACGAACAGGTGATGGACGAAGCGGGAGATATGTTCGATTCCGAGGTACTCGCGATCCAACGAGAGCGGACAGAGAACGTTATCGATGCAGTACACGGAAACTGCTCGATTGCAGAGAGGCCAGGGCACGCAGACGGACAGTTTCGGGCGGACGTCTCACCGTACGTCCTCGGATACATACTTGGCATCGAGTGGAATCCGGAAGTCGTCCACGCGACCGACGAAAAACACGACGGACTCGAGGAGTACGAGGGAACCTATTTTACAACGGAAGACGCGACACCGTTCGAGCACTGGATGGGCGCGCGACTGGACGACGTGGCTACGTACGAAGACGAACAGTACGACACGCTTCGGCCGTTGAGCGTGACCAACTGGCCGACGACTGACCATATCGAACAGCCCGCAGAGCCCGTCGAAGAGGAGCGACTCGCGAGCGCCACACTCAACCACGTGCTGCCGACCGACCAATTCACTCGCGGACTCTTTGCGACCTACCACGTCTATCCCTACTATCCAGATTTCCTGAACTACGAACCCGACTACGTCGACTACGTTACCGAAGACGGCGAGCGAAGTAGTTACCGCGGCTATCTCGAGGACCTCCTCGAGGCGAACGACTATCCGGTTTTCATCGGCGAGTTCGGTGTCCCGGACTCGCGAGGAATGACCCACAGACACGTCCACGGGTTCGATCAGGGCCATCACACTGAACACGAACAGGGAGCAATAAACGCCGAACTGTACGAACAGATACTGGCGTCGGATTCGCTTGGCGGTGCCGTCTTCGCCTGGCAGGACGAGTGGTTCAAACGCGTCTGGAATACGATGGACTACATGGACCCGAACCGCCGCCCGTACTGGTCGGACTTCCAGACGTGCGAGCAGTCCTTTGGCCTCCTGAGTTTCGATCCGAAGGGTGAGACCGACATTACCCTCTCTGGGGACCCGACGGAGTGGGAGGGCGCAACCGAGTTACACGCCGACGCGAGCGCGGAGCCCCTGTTGAGTCTCGACGACGGCCATAACGGGGAGCGAACGCTCACCGGACTCGAGGCGGCGGTCGATCCCCGCTATCTCCAGCTCAAACTCACCTACGACGACCTCGGTTCGAGCGTCGACTGGGAGCGCACGAATACGTACGTCCTTCTCGATACCAAGCCGGATCAAGGCAACACCTCGATCCCGTTCAACACGGCCCTCGAGACGAACGACGGCGTCGATTTCCTTGTCCATCTCGCAGGGCCCGACGACTCTCGTGTCCTCGTCGACAGCTACTACGACGTCTTCTACTACATCTACGGGGAAACTCTCGAGATGATCCCCGAGGTCGAGTACGCAGGCGACCGAGATAGTGGGGAGTTCCACGAGATCGAGCTGGTGTTGAGCCGAGAGATGGAGATTCCGGACCCGGAACAGACCGTCCCGTTCGAAAGCTACGAAACCGGGAAACTACGGTTCGGAATTGGCGATCCAGACCACGAGGAGTACGATTCGTTGGCTGACGTTTGTGTGACCCCAGAAGAGAACATGATCGAAATTCGACTCCCATGGCTACTCTTGAATTTCGGCGACCCGAGTCAACGTGAGGTCATCGCGGATCTCTGGGATGACGAGTACTCCCTGGAGGAGTATGCAGGGGATGTTATCGACGACATTTCAATCTCCGCAGTGACCGTCAGGCCGGATTCGGAGCAGGAGGCAGCTGACCTCGAGTCGGAGCCGAACATTACCGATTCACTCTCCGAGATACGTGATGGGGAGTTGCAGTTCGATTCGGCCGCCCAGTTCACGTGGGAGACGTGGAACGAACCCGCCTACAGCGAGCGGCTCAAAGAGTCGTATGACGTGATGCAGCAGGCGTTTGGTGCTGTCGGCAAGTAGCCACGCCAGTCAGTGCAGACTGACCCGCACGACGGGAACGCGGTTCGAAAGAGGCGTGGATTCGGAATGAGTACGCGGTTCGGAACGAATGGAGTGAGTGAGAATTTCGGACAGTGAACGTGGTGTATACACAGATTTTGTTGTTACTATCGGTGGGAAGGAGGAACTCACGGATCGTCGTTTCCCGCAACGATCTAGAGTGATGACCGCGCCACGAGATCGTCTGCGAGCATCACATCGTGTGTTCTATCGGTACTCTTCCGACGAGCCAGTAATATAAATACGATAACACGAGAAGTAACACGTCACTGATGAAGAGTTCCGAAGCCGAAACTAACGACTGGGACGGGACCGACTATCGAAACGATCACTCGTTCGTTTACGAATACGGAGCAGACGTGTTGGCACTTCTGGATCCCCACAACGACGAACGCATCCTCGATCTCGGGTGCGGGACAGGAGAACTTACACGTGCTATCTCGAGCGAGGCGGCCGACGTCGTCGGGGTAGACACCTCCCCAGAGATGCTCGAGACCGCACGAGAGAGTGACCCCGAGTGTTCGTTCGTTTGTATGGATGCTCGAGAACTGAGTTTTGAAACCCACTTCGATGCGGTCTTTTCGAACGCGATGTTGCACTGGATTCTGGACGCCGACCAGAACCAGGTGCTCCAAAACGTACACGACGTGCTCGCTTCCGGCGGACGGTTCGTCGGAGAGATGGGCGGGAACGGAAACGTAGCCGCAATCACGAACGCCGTCGAGCGGGAACTGACCCAGCGCGGCTACGAATTCGACCATCCGTGGTATTTCCCGAGTATCGGTGAGTACGCAACCCGCCTCGAGTCCACCGGATTCGAGGTAAGAGACGCACAACTGTTCGACCGACCGACGGAACTCGAAAACGGAGAAGACGGGCTTGAAGCGTGGCTCGAGCTGTTCGGCGATGGACTCTTCGCGCCGTTATCGTCGGATGAGCAAGACGCCGTAATAGCGGCTGTCGAGGACGACCTTCGTGACCAGTATTTCCGTGATGGGACGTGGATTGCCGACTACCGTCGGCTCCGGTTCGTCGCTGTTGCACAGTAAATCGGTGGCCTCGGCACTCATAGGGCTCATCACCACCGGGTGCCGAGTCCGGCTCAGAGCGGAGCAATCGTCATCGGCCGCTCGAGGCTACGAGCGACGACCCCAAGATGGTTTTGATGAGGGTTTTGTCAGTCGTCTCGAGTGCCGGGTGAGACGAGAGCGGCGTTGTGCTCGTCGATGAGACTCTGAATACGGTCTGTCTGGGTTGGAGAGAACATCGCTTGGACACACCGCGATGGAGTGTCGGTGGCTGCACGCGCTGGCGGTGACGTCGGAGTGGTGTGGTCGGCTGTGTCGCTGTCTGGTGCCGCGTCGAAGTCGGTGTCAGTTCGGGATTGGGTGTGTGGGCTGGAACTCATGGAAGTTGCGTGTATAGGCGTCGTCGAACAGTCGTCTCACAGTGCAGGGGGACTCGAGGAGTGATCGAAGACGCGCAGGTACAGCGATAGCGAGCGTGGCAACCGAGTGGTGTGTCATCGGTACAACCTGCTACAGCGCCATCCATCATAAAAGTTCATGTTATAAAATACGCAATGTGTTGTGTAATACCATGGCATGAATGGTACCTCGAGCGCCACTGTTTCGAGTGGCACCTGAAGCCCGTACGGCTAAGTTCGCCAGTGATGACCGCTCGAGTAGCATGGGATCGAACTCTGGGGAGAGTCAGACACCAGCCGCAGGTGACGCTGACACACCGGTCGATGTGAGTTTCGTCGTCCCGGCTCGAAACGAAGCCGGGTACCTCTCTGAAACCCTCGCGAGTCTCGGCGCACTCGAGACGGCCTACGAGTACGAGGTGATCGTCGTCGACGGCGACTCGAGTGACCGGACGCCCGCGATTGCACGCGAGTACGACACTCGAGTGCTCGAGGGCGATGGCTCGAGTATCGCCCATGGGCGAAACTACGGTGCTCGACACGCGAGTGGCGATTGGCTGGCGTTTATCGACGCCGATACACGGGTACGTCCGACCTACGTGACCGACCTCGTCGGGTATGCGGAGGCTACCGGATTGGCCGCTGCGAGTTCCTACTGTCGGATCACCGGCCCGATGCGAGCCAAACTGATGGAAGCGACGCTCAATCACATCCTTTCGCGCCTCGAGAAGCCGATTCTCCCGGGATTTAATTTCCTGATTAAACGGCGTGTATTCGACGAGATCGGCGGATTCCCAACGGTCGCCAACGAGGATACCGCGTTCAGCCGCACGGTCGCAAGCGCGTATCCGACCGGCTACTATCCCGACGTATTGGTCGAGTCCTCGGGGCGGCGCATCGCCACGCAGGGACTCACCGGAACGTTGTATCACTACGCCCGATTGGATCGAAAGCGCCTGCAAGCAGGCGCGTAGCAGTCCCTCGTTCGGCACAGCAACCAGCAAGGGTGGACTTTTTGCGCGTCGACAGTGCCACATCGACCATGACAGTCGACGCCGAAGCCGCACAGCTCCTCGAGAGCGAGCCGCTGATGGCCCATCTGGGAACCTGTGTCGACGGTCGGCCACACGTCGCCCCGGTCTGGTATCGCTACACGGACGGGGTCGTCGAAATCGTGACGACCGGGCGAAAACTCGAGAATGTCCGCGAAAATCCGCGCGTGTCGCTGTCCGTGCAGACCGACGACGCTGGCCAGACAAAGTGGATGGTCACACTGCTCGGGACGGCCACCATCGTCGAAGACGACGAGGCGACGGACGCCGCTCGAGAGCGAATTAACGACAAGTACGGCGCGGAGTCAGACGCCTACGCGGAGAACACGCTCGTCCGAATCGATATCGGCTCGAGTAGCTACCAGACGTACTGATTTCGACACGTGTGCGGTCAGGCAGAGTCAATTGCAGCCAGTACGTCCTCAAAGCTCCCGCCATCGTATCGGATCGCATCCCAGCCTGCAGCCTGTGCGCCCTCGATATCGCTGTCGCTGTCCCCGACCATCACGTACCGATCCGCCGGGAGGCGCGTCTCGAGTTCGCGATACGGTGCTTCGGCGGGTTTGTGCGCTCCAACGTCGTAGGAGGCGACAACTGCATCAAAACGCTGCTCAAGGTCGTTCCCGCGGAGCTTCGCCAACTGCCAGTCGCGGACGCCGTTCGTGAGCACGCCGAGGTCGTGCGTATCTGCTGCTGAGAGTTCCTCGAGAACGCGACGAGCATCCGGCGGTGGCGAAAACGACTCAATCTCGGCCTCGAGCAGGGCGGTCGCATAGCGTTCGGGATCGTCACAGTCGTCGATTCTGGCGAACGTTCGCCTGATCGGCTCTGGCTCGCACTCGGCGAAACACTCGAGAAACGACGCAGTGTAGGTCTCGAGCCACGCATCAGGTGCGTCACCGCGAACGGACGTAATCGCGTCTGCGAGTACGTCTCGGTAGGCTTTCACCGTACGAAGCACGGTGCCGTCGAGGTCGAACACGATAGCCGTCATACGCTGACATTCACGTCAGCGAACATAACAGTTCATGCAGTCGTCGGGCGCTCGCATCGACTCAGTGACGGCTGGCCGTGGCTGGTCACTCCTCGAGTCGCTCGAGCGCCGCAGCCACGACGAGCGGGAACGTGATCGTCGCATCGCCGTAGACGGAGACGTTTTCGGCGTCTTTCTCGAGTTTGCCCCACGAGCGCGCTTCGTCGAGCGTCGCGCCGGAGAGGCCGCCGGTCTGTTTGGGGTCCATCGTCAACTGGACGGCGTAGTCGTAGGCATCGGGCGAGACGAGCATCGTCTGGAGGGTGAAGTTCTTGGGAACCCCGCCGCCGACGACGAACGCGCCCGCCTCGTCGGCGTAGTAGGCGATATCGGTCAGCGCGGTCATGTCGCCGAGCGCGTCGAGCGTGAACGGGCCGGTCTGGGAGTACATCCACGCCTGCAGGCCGAGGACGGAGTCCTGGACGGCCGGACAGTAGATCGGCACGTCCGACTCGTAGGCCGCGGCGGCGATCCCGGCGTCTTCGTCGATCTCGTCGCGCTCGTTGACCTCGGCGTTCGCCCGCCCAAGTTCCTCGGTAAGTCGCTGGATCGAGACAGCTCCTGACTCCTCGCACTCGGCCTCGAGCACCGGAAACACCTCGTCTCGGAGGTGTGACTCGAAGGTGGCGAAGAACTCCTGTGGGAGGTAGACGTTGTAGATGCGGTCGACGCCCTCATCGCGGAGGGTTTCGTCATGTTCGCGTTCGGTTTTCCCCTCGGCGTGGACCGCGCCGTGGTGGTGTTTGCCGCCGATTGCCTCGATGGCGTCGTGCGTGAGATTTGCCCCAGTGGTCACGAGGACGTCAATGTGACCCTCACGAATCAGATCAGAGACGATGCGGCGCATGCCGGTCGGCACCATCGCACCCGCGAGTCCAAAGAAGACGGTCACGTCGTCGTCGAACATCGACTCGGTAATATCGACTGCCTCGTGGAGGTCTGCCGCGCCGACGCCGGCCGCACCGTACTCGTCCGCGAGGTCGCCGACGGTCATCCCGGCACGGACTTCCGCGTGGCCGATTGGGTCGTGGGAAAACGTCTCCCGTTCCTGCTCGTCTGACTCGTGTGAATCGTGCGGGTCGCTCATATCGACCTGTCCGCGAGCCAGTGGTTTGAACGCGCCGATTCAGTCGTGAATAGGACGCCGACTGAAGAGAAAAGTACAGAACCAGCCTGGCGAGTCTGGTTTCGGATTACCTAACAGTGATCGTCTGGATCGACGGTAGCCGTTCCGATGGCATGACCCTCGTAGAACAGCGTCACCGTTGCCTCCCCGTCCGGGGCAGCGACCCAGAAAATCTCGGCACTACTGAGATCGTCCGGTATCGTGACCGTGCCAATCTCGCCGGTCTCAGCGACACGGTAGACAAAGGTTCGATCGGTGTGAGTTCCGCTTCGCACGTAGAACCGTGCTTCTTTCGCCTCGGGGTCAATACACCGGCCATCGAATCCGATCCGACTTCGAGGGACACACACGGTTTCCGTCGCACTCTCCGCGGCATCAATCTGGTGTTCGTCGTAGAACAGTCCGACGAGTGCGTCGCCCTCTGGGGCAGGAATTTCGAAGTAAGTTGCACTTTTTGCTTCGACAAAAATAGAACCAGTCTGCTCGGTATCATCAACTCCGTACGCGACTGTGATTGACTTCTCGTTTTGGTTCTCGACCCGGTACCGAGCGAGTCCAAGCGGAGTATCGACGCACTTGGCCACGAGCCTGACGTTGTTCAGATCGATAGTACCGCTGTCGTCCTTGTCTTTGTCCTTGTCGTCGTACTTGCCCTTCTCGTGTTTCTTTTCTTTCTTAGCCTTCTCGTCGTGTTTTTCTTTCGTGTCCTTCGTGTCTTTCTTGCCTATCTCGCGTTTCTTTTCTGCGTACTTGTCCTCGTCGTGCTTCTTGTGATCTTCGTGTCTCTTCCCGTTCTTCCGGTCATTCGCGTCCATTCCGTCTTCCGGAAGGGCCTTGCAGTTGTTCGGGTTCACCAGCGTTTCTCCGCCGATCGTCACGGAGAGGATCTCGTCACCGGCATCGAACGTGTGGTCGTAGAACTGGAAGACATTGAATTCGGCAACGTAGTAGTCGCCGTATACCGCGGGAAACTGGTACACATGCGCGGCCGTGATCGGTTTCACGACGTTCTCGAAGCGTTCACGTTCCGCGTTGTACGTGCGAATCCAGACGTTGATCGGCAGCGAGTCCGTGTCCTCGAGGAGGACGTACAGTGAGTGACACTGCTGGAAGGTCACCTGAGAGACGCCGTGGTCGTCCGTTTCCTGTGCGCTTGCTGTACCGAGCCCGATGCCAGCGCCGCCGATAAGTGCGCCAGTCGTTGCGATTCCTTTGAGGCTATCCCGTCTTGAGAGAGTACGTTCGTCGGTCATAGGTTCGCTCCCGGCCGCCGGCGGTCACGCCGACCCGGTGAGTATCGAGTACTCCGAGAGACGGACGGTTTGTAATCAGTGAACTAACCAAACTCACGAGACTACTACTTCTTGAACGCTCACTGCGTCGTGAGAGTCATGGCTGTGAACGTCTCGAGAGCGATTCGAATCCGTAGAGAAACCGCCGACTAGTAGCGCCTACGTCCACCATTCGATGTACAGACACACTGGAAGTCTATGGATATGGATTGAAAGGCCACCATACAGGGCACGCCACAGGCCATTGTCTACTCGAGACGACTGACACAGGAGTTGGCTACTCGAGTCGACCATCGAGAAACAAGGTGATGTGCACACGCAGGGACGAGACAGCAGTGACCTACCGACGACAGTGTGCGCTTACACGGTCAAAGGAGAGTACATAGACAGCGTTGCTCGTCGCGGCTGTCAATCCCAGCGCCGAATCTTGTGATTGGCCAGCGCACTTCATGCAGTCACAACACGAACGGTCGGAGGCTCGCAATGGTGTCTCTCACCGGTGCGACAACGCACAGGAAAGGACGGTGATCGCCATCGTCGGAGTCCACATCGTCGCCTCTCGAGCACAGTGGCTCCTTCGGGGCAGTATGGGACTGTTACGGGGCAGATATCGGGCGTTCGGAGACTGAACGCTACAATCCAGTCGGGGCGTCGATAAAGGTCGTCTCGAGACCCCACTCAGTTTCGGCCAGATCTTGCAGTGCGCGCACACCCAAGGTCTCCGTCGCGTAGTGACCTGCCAGCATGACGGTGATTCCGGCCTCTTTTGCGGCGTGGTAGACTTTCTGTTTACCCTCGCCAGTCACGAGTGCGTCGACGCCGGCCGTCGCAGCCTCGTCGAGCCAGTCCGTGCCGCTGCCGGTGACGATGGCGATCTCGTCGATCTCGCCCGGCCCAAACTCGAGCACGCGGACGCCCTCGCCGCCGGTGTCGAGATTGGCCTCGAGGCGGTCGCGCAGTGTCGCGGCCGTGTAGCGCTCGGCGGCGCGTCCGCGCTGGCCGATGTACTCGCTGCCGTGCTCGCCGAAGGGCGTGCAGTCCTCGAGGTCGAGGACGTTCGCGACCCCTGCTGCGTTGCCCAGTTGCTGGTGTCCGTCGAGCGGGAGGTGGGAGGCGTACAGCGCGAGGTCGTTCTCGAGCAGCGTGTCGACGTGGTTGTAGGTGCGGCCGGTGACGCGGTCGAAGCCGCCCCACGAGATGCCGTGGTGGACGACCAGCACGTCAGCGTCGGCGTCGGCCGCGCGCTCGAACGTCTCCTGTGCACCGTCGACGGCGAACGCGACGTGCTCGACCGACCCGGTCTCGGGACCGACCTGCAAGCCGTTCACGCTCGCGTCGATGTCGGCGTAGTCTGCGTGGCGTAACTCCGCGTTGAGCTGGGCGGTGAACTCCGCGAGATCCATATCTCCAGTTTGGCCTCGAGCGATTTGTATGCTTGCGATACGTACTGGGCGCAGTCGGAATGTCAGTACTCCTCAAGAATACCCACCCACAGTCGCCGCGAGGGAGGACTTTACCAGCATCCCGGTAAAAGAGAACGCTATGATACGTCCCACAGTGAGCCACGAAACTGGTGCGATCTACGAGTTCACACCCGATCTCGAGGCAATCGAAACCGTCGAGTCGGGAACCGAGCTGACGATTGACACCCGCGATAGCCTCGATGGCGCAGTCCAGTCCGACTCGGACGTCCTCGAGTCGGTTCCCGAGGAGGTAAACGCGGCCACAGGGCCAATCGCCGTTTCGGACGCCGAGCCGGGAGACGTACTGCGAGTCGAGATCGAGGCCATCCGACTCGCCGAGGACCACGGCCGCGTGGTCACCATCGACGGCTTCGGCCTGCTCGACGGCGACGAGGCGATTGACGCGCCGAGGACGCGTATGACGCCCGTCGATGGCGACAGCGACGAGCACACGATTTCATTCGACGACCTCGAGGTGCCAGTCGCGCCCGTAATCGGAACAATCGGCGTCGCTCCCGACGCGGAGTCGTACACGACGCTCGTCCCGCACGATCACGGCGGGAACCTGGATACGACGGATATCACGGTGGGCAACACGGTTTACTTACCCGTCTTTCAGTCAGGCGCGATGCTCGCGATGGGTGACTGCAAGGCCGCGATGGCCGACGGCGAGATGTGTGGCACAGGCGCGGAAATCGCCTGCGAGATCGACGTGACACTCGAGGTCATCGACGGTGACGACGCTGCAGTCGACCTCGAGCGGCCGCTGGTCGAAACCGACGACGCCTGGAAGCCCCTCGCGAGCGCGGAGACGCTCGAGGAGGCCTGCAAACTCGCGAACCGGGATGCGATTTCGTTACTGGCGGCTGAACACGGGTTCGACGACACCGAGGCGTACATGGTCTCGAGTCTGGTTGGTGGACTCGAGATCAGCCAGGTCGTCGATCCGCTGGTGACCGTTCGAAACGCGATTCCGAAGACGTACCTGTCCTCGCCGTTCTGAGCGGGCGCTTTCACCGCCTACTCTGTGGACTCGAGGGCTGGTTGCCTAGAGTCACCACGAATTGGCGTTTGGAGCTTCGAGCGCTGGCTCGAGAAGCGTCTCGAAGACTGCCTCCGAATGTTCGTACTCGAGTGGTGCCGTGAGAGTGATCTCGTTTGTGTTTGGATCGTACTCGAGGACGTCGTGGTCGTCCAGTCGCGGGAGGTGATTATGTACAAGTGCGAGTCTGAGTTGCTGGCGGGTCGGCTCGGCTGCGTCGTCTTCGGCTGACTGCTGGTCGCGAGTGCCGAGTCGCCGTACTGCTTCGGCAACGGAAACGGTTTCGCCGTGCTCGAGGTGACAGACCAGCCTTCGTCGGTGGTGGTTCGAGACGATTGCGCGAGCCGCCGGTCGGTCGATCTGGGGGAGTTGCGGCTGTGTCACGAGCCTACGTTAGGGCATCGACAGTGCAATTGTTGTCCCTAACTGGTAGGGTACTGATCGTTCGAGACGATGAGTGGGCGCGTTGGCAAGATGGATTGATGCCAGTCGACGATGGGTACTGAAAACAAAACGCAGTCGACCGCACGGAAAGCTACTGTGTCTGGGCTGTCGCGCCAGCCGAAAAGACGAACTCCCGCAGCAGTTTACCGGCCAGCGAGGCTGCCTGTCCGTCGTCGCGGTCGTTGACCTCGACCACATCGAACCCACTCGCATGGGGGGCAACCGCGCGGACGATATCGCGCATTTCGCGGGCCTCGAGGCCGAACGGCTCCGTCGTCCCTGTCCCGGGTGCGTACGCGGGGTCTGCGGCGTCGATGTCGACGCTCAGATAGGTGGATCGAGCCTCGAGGTCGACGACATCGTCGAGGGCGAACGACGGCGCTGCGACCGTCTCCGGTGAGACAACGGTTACGTCGTCGGCGTCTGCGCGCTCCCACTCGAGTTCGCTGCCCGTCCGGGCACCAAGGATAACGGCCTCCTCGACGGAGTCGACATCCTCGAGAATGCGGCGAGTAACGGCCGCGTGCGAGAGCGGATTGCCGTCGTAGGCGTCGTACAGGTCGAGGTGGGCGTCCAGACAGACGAACACCTCCGGTTCGACAGCGCGGACGCCCGCGAGTGAAACGGTGTGTTCGCCACCCAAAACGAGCGGGATGGCGTCGTCCCAGACGGCGTCGCGAAGTGTTCCCTCGAGCCACTCGAGGTACTCGGAAACGTCGTCCCACGTGTGGACGTCGCCGCGGTCGACGACGCCGAGATCCGAGAAGTGCTGGTCCGTCCGGTAGTCGTAATCGTCAAACGGCGCGGCAAAAGATCGAATGCGCCGAGGGCCGAATCGGGTCCCCGGCTGAAAGGTCGTCGAGACGTCCAGGGGCGCACCGACGACCACGAAGTTCGCGTCCGCCGAATCGGCCGTCTGGCCGGCAGCGTCGCCTGCTCCGCGTTTGTCAGTCGCCCCGGGAAACATTAGACGATCTTTCGCTGGTCTTCCATCTCGAGGTATTCGATGTTATCGTCGGGGGAGACATCTTTGTCCTCGGGGATACGCATCGTGATCGTCTCGTAGGTTTCTAAGTCCATGACCTGCATGTCGTTCCCGTCGACGGAAACGATCTGTCCCTGTTTTCGCTCGATGATTGGGACCCAGATCTTCGCGTCGACAGGCTGGGAGAGCGAGCGTTTCTTGCCGTCAAAGACGCCCTTGGCCTCGACGCGGGCCTTCGCGCTGCCGTGTTTGCCGGGCTTTGCGGTCGAGTAGCCGTTAATCTGACACGCTGCATCGTCGATCATGACGTAGCTTCCTTCCTGGAGTTCGCGAACTTCGGTTTGCTGTTTCGCCATGTCCCGGGGTAATCAACCGACGGGCATAAACCGTTTGGAATGCGCTCCGGACGCCTGTACTGCGATACCGAGGACCGACCAACGTCGAAATCCCTACTACGTAGCCCGCCAAGGATGTGCCAATGATGGCAGTCTTCGGAGACGTTCCACCGGTACTCGGCGGCATTGCCGTCGCAGTCGCGGTCGTCGTCGGCGTCAAACTCGTCCAACGCTTGCGGACGCGCGGCCAACGTGGTCGCGTTCAGGTCCTCGAGGAGCGCCTCGCCGACTCGATGCCGGCCGGTCAGGGAACCCACCTCGAGTCGTCACCACAGGTCCGGGCAATCGATAGCACCGACGACGAGCCACCGGCGATCATCCCGGTCATCCGGATCGACCTCGAGACCGCCGACAGGCCGGGGATGGAACTCGTCTTCGGCTACGTCGTCGACGTCCTCGAGGCGATCCATCCGGTGCTCGAGGAGCGCGATGACCGTGTCGAACGGTACGACCTCGAGTTTACGTTCGGTCCTGGCGGCCTGCTCGTCGACGGCGAGTGTCGGCGCGTCTCAGTGCCGCCGGCGTTTGCACAGCGAGTGGCCACCGATGACGAGTATCGGGCGTTCGAATTGCACCGAGACGTCAAAGCGGCCTCCGAGGGCAAGAGTGACGAGCCGAACGCAGACCGTGCGACGCTCTGGGGGCCCTGTCGCGAGTAGGACGTACTGGAAGCGGTTTCCGGTCGATACCGCAGATTAGAGTGTAATTCAATCGAAAATCGCGAGCACAACACAGCACAGTAGTACAGCACCGGCAGCGAAGAGACCGCCGAGGACGCCGGTGAGTACGTGGCTATTCGTCATATGCGGAGCGAACAGGGAGCCCGCTGTTCCACCGAGTACAGCAGCAATCGGTATCGCTAGCACTACTCTTCGCTTGTGGGCCCACGCATCGAAATCCGTCGTGAGCACCTTCTCTCGGACCGACATACGACGACTATCTACCCAGCACGATATGTAGTCCTATGTTTTATCGGAGAACGCAACCCCTTAGGACGCAACTGCTGGACGTGAGAAGTTACCACCGAAAGCCACTCTGCTCCGCCGGCACCTCGAGCGGACTCTCCGGCAGCCCATCGCCCACGTCAGCGTCGTTGTACGCCCCCGGCGCAACGTCGTTGGGCGAGTCCGGATAGTACAGCGAGGCGAGCAGTTGCAACTGACCGCGGCCGACGCCGAGTTCGAACTGGCCGCCGCCGTACATCGTAATGTCACGCTCGGCGCAATAGGCAAGCGTCTCGAGCAGTGACTCGAGCGAGCCAAAGCGCGAGGGTTTGATGTTCAGCCACTCGGGTTCCCAGGGTAGCGCCTCGACGTCGTCCACACCGTGGATCGGCGCGTCCCAAGAGAGTCGACTCCGAACTGCAGAGTCCTCGAGCAGTGGCCGCGTCTCGTCAGTAACGCCGGGATCCTCGATGACGGCCTCGGGGAACGCCTCGAGGACGCGCTCGTAGAGGTCGGGATCAGCGGGGACGTCCACGTCGGTGCCCTCGTACTGCCCTTTGAGATCGAGGATTTGTATCGCGTCAGTGCCGACGGCGTCCTGAATCGAGTCGACGACGGCGTCGTCCCACTCCGGCGTGGGGTCGAGTTTAAACTCGAGGTCGGGCACCTGTTCGTGCAGTTGCTCGAGGCGGTCGACGGTGGGCGGGTCGCCAAGTCTGGTGCTGGTGACGAACCGCACCGGTTCAAGTGAACGCTCGAGTGCGTCCTCGAGGCCCACATCGGTCTGTCGAAGCGCGAGGTCAAACGCCGCGCTCTCGAGTGCCCAGCGCCGGTAGTTCCGAAAGACCTCGCGGTCGGGCGCGCCCGCGGGAAAGAGATCCATGTCCTCGAGCGCGTCGGAAAACGACTCGAGGGTGTACTCGCCGGTCAGGTCCGGCAGGCCGGTCTCTGCCAGTCGGTCGTGTTCTTCGGTTTCGTAGGTGACGTCCTCACCGATCCCCTCGAGTCGGTCGTCGCCGGCCGATTCAGCCGCTAGACCGGCGAGCGTCACTTCCGTCGTTGCACGGGTGAACTCACTCGAGGTCTCGCGCTCGAGGCGGGTCGTCGAAACGGATGCGATCTCGAGGGACAAATCGGCAATCTGCTCGTTCATCGTACTGATCCATCACGGGCGAGTCAGAAGTACGTTTCACCGACCGTGAACGCTCAGTTCCAACGAATTCAAACACTCGAGTGGCGATTGGCACCCCGAATATATAAACCATCAACGCGAAACCGCGACGGAGACACTCACCTTCGAACTCGACGGCACTGTCCTTGAGACGAAAAACGTGACGCTCGAGCCGAAAGCCGAGGCGGGCCTCACGACACTGCAAATGCCCGAAAACGCGACTGGCGAGTCGTTGCTCACCATCAGTACTGAAACGAGCGAACACGAGGCAGGAACGATTGTCATCGACGCCGGCACACTCGAGGGAACGGTTACGGATGCTGACGGAACGCCACTCGAGACGGCGGTTGAAATCAGAGACACGGAAACTGGAGTCGTCGCCGACACAGTGATGACTGACGACGAGGGGAGCTACAAAACGACTGTCAGCTCTGGGACCTATGAGATTGCTGCTGAGGCAGTCGAATCGACTGAAGCAGCCACAGTGGAAATGGACGAAACGACGACCGTCACTATCAGTAGATAGAATCGCGACCTCGCTATTCAGAATTACACCTGTAACCGAATCTGGAAGTTCGGTCACTGCACATGCGAGCAAAACGATTGATTATTGTTCAATAACCCACCAACTTTTTATCCATTCCAAATTACAGTTCTATCATGGGACTCCATGACTTGCTGTCACAATGTAATAAGCTCCTCGAAGGGGAGGATATGACTGGAAAACAGGCAGCCCTAATAGTTGCTGTCTGGATGGGAGCCACCGCTCTCTTCGGGATTATTTCCTATATTGTGGTGTTTGTGATTATGGGTTTTTAATTATCGTTGCCAACTCCTGATATCGAACGACCGGCCACAGAGTGACAGGCTCACTCGAAGAGTGTATCATGCTACTCTTCGCCGCGTCGCTGGCGCATGCTCTGACGAGTGAACTGCGGCTTCACGCGCGTTGAGCGGCGGCCCTGGAACGAGCGGTACAGCAAGACGACAACGACCACGGAAAAAACGGCAGCGACGATTGCGGCTTCAGCGGCGTCAAGGGCGTACAGAACACCCATCGAGAACACCGACATCGTCAACAGCATGCCGTAGATCAGCCGCTTTGCAAGCAGTGCGAAGACGTTCTTCGAGTCCTCGACGCCGATTCGGACGTACAAGTCATCGCGCTCGAGTCGGTCGAGCGTTTGCTCAGTTTTTGGCGCAATCCGGGTCAACGATTCGGCCGAGCGCCTGACCTGGTTGCCCGACTCGGAGAGATACTGGCGAATCGACTCCTCGCGGTAGCCCTCGTCGACCAGATAGTCGGTTGCCGTCGCAATGAAATCGAAGTCGGAATCGAGCGTGACACAGACGCCTTCGACGACAGTCGCCACTCTAAGGACGAGCGCGAGGTTCTTCGGCAAACGCAACGGAAACTCGTAGATCGAATCCTCGACCTGTCCGATGATCTGCTGGACGCGATACTGCTCGATATCCTCGCCGCGAGCGTCCTGAATCGCGAGTTCCATCACATCGGCCATCACCGCCCGGTCGGCTTCCGGTGAGAGCGTCCCGATCTCGATGAGCGCATCGAGGATGGCGTCGATATCCTGGTTTGCAACAGCGATATAGAAGTCGACGATTTTCGACTGGACGAACTCGTCGACCCGCCCGGACATACCGAAATCATAGAAGACGATCCGTCCGTCGTCGCTGACCGCCAGATTGCCCGGATGGGGATCAGCGTGGAAGACGCCGTCATCGATGATCATCTGCATGTACGCCAACTGGAGGTTCTCGGCGATCTGACTGCGATCAACATCCCGGCGCTCGAGTTCGTCGACGTCGTTAATTTTGGTTCCGCCGACGTACTCCATCGTGAGCACGCGCGGACTCGAGTGACTCTCGATGACGTCCGGAATGACGTAGCGGTCGTCGCCATCGAAATTCGCCTGGATCTCCTGGAGCATCTCGGCTTCGCGCTCGTAGTCCATCTCCTCGCGAAGCGTCTTCGAGAACTCGTCGGCAAGATTCTCGAGCGAGAAGGATCGTGCGTCGTCAACGAAGTACAGCAGGATCGGGAGCGACCAGTGAATAACCTGCAAGTCGGCTGAAACCAGTTCGTCGACACCCGGGCGACGGATTTTGACGGCGACGTCCCGAACGTGCTCTGGCGAGTCGCCTCGAGCGCCCCCATCAGCTTCACTCTCACTGCCGACAGCGACGCGAGCGCGATACACCTGCCCCAGACTCGCGCCGCTGATCGGGTCGGTCTCGAACTCGAGGAAGCGCTCCTCGATGGGACCAAGTTCATCCTCGAGGACGACTCTGGCGTCGTCCCACTCGGCCGGTGGCACGTCGTCTTGGAGCGCAGAGAGGACGTCGATGTACGCCGGGGGCAAGACGTCGGGGCGAGTCGAGAGCAACTGGCCGAGTTTGATGAACGTCGGCCCAAGCGTTAACAGCGACTCGAGGAGGATTTCAGCGCGCTCGCGGTGGGTTTCGGGGCCAACCTGCCGGCGGCCGCCAAAGAGGAGAAACCGACGGCGGTCGCGGGCATACGCGAGCAAGAGGGGCAGAAACTGCCAGGCAACGATGACGAATCGTTTGTACGCACGAAGCGAGAGCAGACTAGGTCACCCGGATTCCGTCTCGGTATTGGCCTCGGTGTCAGTTTCTGGGTCACTCTCGGTCTCAGTTGTGAGGGACGATCCAGCCGCAGGTTCGATTTCGGTCTCACTCCGCGTTGACTGGTCGGTGTCAACGACGTCGATGGTCGTCTCCGTCGTCGACGTGCGCTTTGGAATCGTCAGTTCGAGGACCCCACGGTCGACCATGGCCTGGGCCTCCTGAGCGAGTGCATCGTCGGGCACGGGGAGCTCAACATCGAAAAACAGCGAGCGATTTTCCTCGAGATACTGGAACTCATCGGGGAGGGATTTCGCTCGACGCGCGGTAATCTCGAGATGGCTGTCGTCGGCCGTCAACTCGAGTGAATCGGCGGAGATACCGGGGACGTCGAGGACCAGCAGATACGCCTCGTCGCTCTCTAAGAGATCGAAGAAGACGTCGTCGGAGAGGGTCCCCAAGGCGTCACGAAGCGCTGACATGGATACACGTTCGAACGCCGATACGAAAAAGCCCGCGGTCGCGGTCGATGAGAACGAACAACGTGTCCCGTACGCTTTTGCCCTCGGCCGACCCGATGCAGCGTATGAACGGACCAGACAGCGACCGCACGGAATCGGGGTTCAAAGTGCGGACCCCGGTCGATGAGGCACGACAGATCTTCCGCGAGGCGGTTGACGCCCAGCCGGAACAGGGTGCAGACAGCACTGCCGGTGCTGCAGGACTACCCGCGACTGGAACCGAAACAATCGACCTCGAGCGCGCAGACGGGCGCGTCCTCGCCGCGCCGATTACGGCCGCCCAGAACGTCCCACACTACGAGCGTGCGGCAATGGATGGCTACGCCGTCCGCGCCGAAGAGACGTTCGGCGCAAGTGCCCGGTCACCAGAACTACTTCGAGTGACGGATGGCGTCGGTGCAGCCGCCACTGTCAACCCGAACACCGCCGCGCGTGTCCATACCGGGAGCGCGCTCCCCGAGGGCGCAGACGCCGTCGTCATGATCGAGCACGTCACCGAACTCGAGGCAACGGGCGAACTCGAGGTCGAAGATGCCGTCGCCGAGGGTGAAAACGTCGCCCCAATCGGCGAGGATATCGAGGCGGACCAGCACCTCTACGATGCCGGGCATCACCTTCGACCGTCGGATCTCGGTCTGATTCGCTCGGCGGGCTACGACCGGGTTGCCGCCGCCTCGCAGCCAACCGTCGGCGTGATCCCCACCGGCGAGGAACTCGTTGCGGGCGATCCCGAACCGGGCGAAGTGATCGAGACGAACGGGTTGACCGTCTCGCGGCTAGCCGAACGCTGGGGCGCGCGTGCAACCTACCGCGACGTTGTTACCGACGACCCCGAGTCACTACGCGTCGCGATTCAGCGCGATCTGACGAAAGACGTCGTCGTCACGACCGGCGGCTCGTCCGTCGGCGAGCGCGACCTGCTCCCGGAGGTGATCGACGACGTAGGTGAGGTGCTCGTCCACGGCGTCGGGCTCAAACCCGGCCATCCCGTCTGTCTCGGCATCGTCGAGGACACGCCCGTTCTCGCCCTGCCCGGCTACCCAGTCGCCTGCATCGTCAACGCCGTCCAGTTCCTCCGACCCGTCCTCCAATGGCTCGAGGGCACCGAGCCAGCACCCCACCCGACGACACAGGCCGTCCTCGAGCGCAAGATTCCGAGCGAACCCGGGACCAGGACGTTCGCCCGCGTGCAACTCGAGGCCCGCGATGCCGACGACATCGACGACGGTGAACCGCAGTACGCAGCGACGCCAACGCGGGCCAGCGGCTCGGGCGTCCTCTCGAGCGTCGCACTCGCGGATGGCTGGGTCGTCGTTGACGATGCACTCGAGGGGATTCCGGCTGGCGAGACGGTTGCTGTGCAGGACTGGGAGCCAACTAGCTAACGACAGTTCCGAGCTATCGTGTGGAACAGGCAGAGATTAGACGCGCTGCCAGTGCGCTGCAGCCTCGAGTTCAGGAATAACTGCCTCGAGGTCGAGTTCGGCGATGGTGTAGAAGCGTTCGCGGCCGACGGGCGTTTGGACCCGAACAACGGCCGTATTCGTTTCGACGCGGAAAATCGAGAGTCGCCATGTGCTGCCGGTCCGTTCCCACTTGCTGTGACACGTTGCATCGTCGTCGAGTAGCCGTGCGCCGAGTTCCCAACTCAATCGCGAGAACTGTGGCAGATCCAACGCGAGAAGAGTGGGACGAGAACCCCCTGTTGCCCCGTTCCGAGAGCCATGGGTAGCCATACCACAAGATTCGCTGTCTATCATAAAAATCCACCTATATCCCGCAAATCGTGACTCGGACCTGAACAAAAATCCAGTAGATTCGTGCGGTATGACGTCCTCGTGTGCACTGTGTGTCGACTTGCAGTGGCTACTATAGCCTCGAGTCCCAACAACCCGCTATGGACCGCAAGGAGTTTCGCGATCTCGCCTCACCCACTGCGGCACGCGAGGCACTCGACTCGCTCTCGCTCGAGGGTGGCGTCGACCGGGTATCGCTCGCAGAGGCCCGCGGCCGGGTACTGCTCGCACGACTCGATGCCGAACTCGACGTGCCGGGGTTCGACCGGGCAAGTCTCGACGGCTACGCGCTGGCCGCGCGTGACACGTTCGGCGCTGACGAGGCCGACCCCGCGCGCCTGGAACTCGTTGGCGAAGTACATGCCGGCGAGGAACCGGACGTGGCGCTCGAGTCCGGACAGGCCGTCGAGATTTCGACGGGAGCGGTGATGCCCGAGGGCGCGGATGCGATGGTGGCGGTTGAGCGCACCGATGTCGACGAGAACGGCGACGTATTGGTTCGAACGTCGGTTGCACCCGGAGATAACGTCATGTTCGCAGGCGCAGACGTGGCTGCGGGCGAGCGGGCACTGGGCCCCGGAACGCGGATTACGCCGCGAGATATCGGCCTCCTTTCTGCGCTCGGGATCGACGAGGTTCCCGTCCGTGCGCCACCAAAAGTGGGTATCGTCTCAACGGGCGACGAACTCGTTCGGCCGGGAAACGATGTCGACAGCGCTCGCGGCGAAATATACGACGTCAACAGCTACACCATCGCCGCGGGCGTCGAGGATGCAGGCGGAGAGGCCGTTCTCTACCCCCACGCGGGCGACGACCAAGACGAGATGGAGCGCGTTCTGCGGGAGGCTGCCAACGAGTGTGATCTCGTGCTTTCGTCGGGTTCAACAAGCGCGAGCGCAGTCGACGTGATCTACCGCGTCATCGAAGAGCAGGGCGAACTCCTGTTGCATGGCGTCAGCGTCAAACCCGGCAAACCGATGCTCGTCGGCCGACTCGAGTCGTCGGCGTACGTCGGCCTCCCTGGCTATCCCGTCTCAGCGATGATGGTCTTTCGAACGTTCGTCGCGCCAGCGATCCGCGAAGCGGCCGGACTCCCTGAACCCGCAGCCGCGACCGTCTCGGGTCGACTGGCTCGAGAGGCGCGCTCCGAGGAGGGTCGACACCTGCTATTACCCGTTGGCCTGACCAACGATGGTGACGGCGAGACGCTCGTCTACCCCGTCGACAAAGGTTCCGGCGCGACGACCAGCCTTGCCGAAGCCGACGGCGTTGTCGAAGTCGACGCGGAGACGGACTATCTCGAGGCCGGCGAGTCCGTCACCGTCCAGTTGTTCTCGCCGGACGTTCGGCCGCCGACGATGCTCGGCGTCGGCGAGGACGATCCAACACTCAATCGCGTGCTCGACCGCCTCGAGAATCCCCGCTATCTCTCGGTTGGCTCGCGCCCTGGCCTGCGCCGACTGCGCGAGGGCGTCCCCGACGTGGCCGTCGTCGCCGGGCCGCTCGAGCGGGAGCTCGAGGCGACGACGCTCGGCGAGTGGGAGCGCGAGTGGGGACTGATCGCCCAGGCAGGGAACCCGAACGAAATCGACGAACTGGCGGCTCTCGTTGATCGCGACCTCCGGTTCGTCAACCGGACCACTGACTCCGGCCTGCGCTCGAGTCTCGGGGCGGCCATCGCCGACCTTGCCGAGGAACGCGGCGTGGAGCGACACGACCTCGTCGAGGCAATCGACGGCTTCGATCTCGGCTTGCGAGCCCACGAAAGTCCCGCACGGAAGGTTATCGCAGGAGAGGCAGATGCGGGTCTCGGCCTGCGCGAAACGGCCGACCGACTCGACCTCGGATTCGTCCCCGTTGGCAGTCAATCCATCCGCGTGCTGACGAATCCTGACCGGATCGACAAACCCGGCGTTCGAGAACTCGAGTCAGCACTCGAGACCATCGACGAGTTGCGTCGGCGCTCGAGCGACGATTGATAACTCGAGTGGACAGTCAGGACTGTCTGGACAGCGGTTTTTAGGGTATGCTGATGTATGACGCTTGATGTCGACAATAGCCGAGATCCGGCTCCCAGCCACGGACACGATACTCGAGACGACGTTCGAGCACGCCCCCGACGCGACGTTCGAAATCGAGTCGTCAGTCTCGGGGACACAGCCCTGTCTCTGGGTTTCCGGCATCGACCGAGCGAGCGCACAGCAGGCGTTCGAACGCGACCCAACCATCGACACGTTCGACTTACTCGTCGAAACCGACTCGCGATACTTATTCGACATGCGATTTTTCGATGGGCGAGGCATCGAGCGCCTGTGTGATGACCTCCTCGCGGAAGGCGGGTCGCTGCTCGAGGCCTGGGGCAGCGACGGCTGGTGGCAGGTTCGCGCCCGATTTCCCGACCGAAACGCGCTCTGTGACGCGTACGACCAGTTTGTCGACCGTGGCGTCAACGCCGACCTTCGGCGCGTGACCGACGTGTCGGCGTATGCAGAACCAGAGACACGGCTGACCCCACAACAGCGAGAAGCGCTCGAGGCAGCCCTCGAGTATGGCTACTTCGAGATTCCGCGTAACATTTCGATGGAGGAGTTGGCGGACGAACTCGGCATCTCTCATCAGGCGCTCTCTGAGCGATTCCGCCGAGCCTACGAGACGCTGGTCGACGAGGAGTTACAGCCAACGAAAGAACGGTCTCAATCAGTCCTCGAGTAGGCCGACAGTTCGTCGAACGACTGAACGCGGTAGTCACCAAGGACGCAGCGACCGCGCCGGTCGTGCCCGAGGCGTTCAACGTGGATCGCATCGAGGCCGGCGTTCCAGGCGGCCCCAACGTCACACGCGCCATCGCCAGCGAGCACGCCCTGTGCCCCGTTGCCTGCAACCCCGAGGTCTGCCATGACCTGCTCGACGGGTTCGGGATTCGGCTTCCAACCCGTCTCTTCGGTACAGCATAGGCGCGCGTCGAACCAGTCGCGAATGCCGACATGCTCTAAGACCGGCTCTGCGAGAAACTCCTGGCAGTGGGTGACGAGGCCAACGGGTTCCTCGAGGTCGGCGACGAACTCGGCGTCGGGGTGGAGGTAGGTCTGTTCGGCCCGCACCATCGGGTCCTCGTTAGCGTGAAACGACTCCCAGAAGGAAGCAGGGTCGATCCCCCACTCGCGAAGTTGGTGGTCACGAGAGCCGGTCAGACCGTTCCAGAGGATCTCGGCCTCACGGTCCGTGAACTCACGGCCGAGGCTATCGCCGACCCGGTCGAACACCTCGCGGGTGTAGGACCAGTCGACGTCGACCAGCGTGCCGTCGAGATCGAGCAGCCAAAAGTCATACTCGGAGACCATTCGGACACAACTGTACGGCCGTCGTGAGTAAATGCGTATCGGTTACGGACAACTGCTCCCTGTCGCTATATCTCCTCAGTCACCCGAATACTCGAGCCGAGATACTTCGAGCGAACTTCGCTGACGTTGTCGGCGTTGAACGCCTCGAGATCCTCCGCGATTGCTGCGTTCATCGCCTCGAAGTACGCCTCGTCGACCTGGAGTTCGCGAAAGTCGACCGAGACGACCGGCAGGTCCAGCCACTCCTCGGCGAGTCGGCGGGCGTGATCCTGATCCGACACCTCGCCGTGCCAGAGCGTGTTCCGGAAGAACAGCCACCCCTCGCTGCCCGGCTCCGGTGCCTCACGAAAGACGGTCACCCTCGGCTCGGCGCTGCCCGGCTCGAGGCTGATCCCCTCCTGTGCGGGCTCGAGACGGACGCGAACGGCGAAGACGTACTGCCCGTTCATACCGGAGTCTGATATCAGCCACACCTGTCGGCGTTACGGTTGCAACTGCAGCGGCGCTTGCGCTCGCTCCGTGCGAATCCAGACACGAGCAGAAAGCCGCAAAAATGACGCTTTGGACCGTTCAGGCGTCTCGTTCGGATTCGATCAGGTCTGCCATCTCGAGGTCGGCGTCGGTGATGCCGCCTTCCTCGTGGGAGGTGAGTCGAATCTCGACCGTTTTGTAGCCGATGATGATCTCAGGATGATGGACCTGCGATTCGGCGATTTCGCCGACCATCTGGGCGAAGTTGACGCCGTGGAGATAATCGTCGAACTCGTAGGTACGAACGACTTCGTCGTCCTCGCGCGACCAGCTCTCGGGCAGTTCTGTCTCGATCTCCTCGTCAGATAGTAACTCTCCCATGTGCTGGCGAACGGAACCCACTCAAATAATCATTGTGCCACGGCCGGTCCGTCAGCGATAGTCGGTTCAACAGTGTGAGCGGCCTCGAGACAACAATTTCGGGCAAGGCGAACGAAATCGAAGTGAGTAACAGACAGTTAGTCGTCGTCCGCCGTGCCGACGCCGACGGAGCCACCTGTCGTAAACAGCGATGACTGCATGGTATCTTCCTGAAAGTCGGGATCAAACAGTTGCAACGCTGTGTTGATCGTACTCCAGTCGTCCTCGGCCGCTGCATCACGCAGGCTCTTGGTCGGCGGCGCGAGCAACTGACTGACGAGCGCATCAGCCATCGACTCGATGATCTCGCGTTGGCCCGGCGACAGGTCGTCGCCGTTGGCCTCGAGTTTCGAGAACGCAGTCTCGAGTTCGCGCTGTTTCATCCGTTCGGCGGACTCGTACATCGCGGCGATAACCTCGTCCGCGCGGGCGCGCTTGTACTGCTCGCAGAGCACGTCGAACTCGTGGTCGATCATAGCTTCGACCTCACGCGCCGCGTCGGCGCGTTGCTCGCGCGTTTCATCCGTGATCGACTCGAGGTCATCGAGGTCGTGGACGGTCACGGACGAGAGCGAGTCGACAGCTGGGGCCACGTCTCGTGGCTGGCCGAGGTCGACGACGATCTGTGTCGAGCCGTCGTCGTCGAACGCTGGTTCGGTGAGCACTGGCTCAGTGCTGCCGGTCGCTGTGACGACGATATCTGCAGTTGGCGTCACCGTCGACAGCGCCTCGAGCGGAATCGCGTCAGTCGTTGTCCCGTCAGCCGCGAGTTCACGCGCGAGATGGTCGGCGCGGTCGACGGTCCGGTTTGCGACCAGTAGCGTCTCGACACCGTTGTCGACGAGGCTGCGACCAGCAAGTTGGCCCATTTCGCCAGCGCCGACGACGAGTGCGGTTGCCCCCTCGAGGTTGACATCGCGGGCGGCGAGACTCGTCGCAGCGGAGCCAAGCGAGACGATGCCTTCGTTGATTTCGGTTTCCGTCCGCGCGCGTTCGCCGACGTGAATCGCCTTCGTGACGGCCGCCTCGAGCATCGAGCCGATACCGTCTGCCTCGCGGGCGTCCTCGTAGGCGTCGCGGACCTGCCCAATAATCTGGTCCTCACCGAGGACGACCGACTCGAGGCCGGTTGCGACCCGCAGCAGGTGTTGCAGGCTTTCGTCGTGGTCCGTATAGACGACCGACTCGTCGTCAGCGGGGCCGAAAAACTCCTCGAGTGCGGCCCGGCCGACGCCGGCAGTGGGACTGACGACGTACACCTCGACCCGATTGCACGTCGAGAGGACGTATGCCTCCTCAATGTCGGGTACGGTGTGAAGCTGTGCAACGGCACTCCGTTGGTTGTCGGGACTAACGGCAGCGAGTTCATCGACGGAACCACTTGCGTGTGTGACGCGTGCGGCAGCGATAACGCCAGTTGGCATCACGTGCTGTCACCCCCAGAGTCCTCTTCACCGAGCACGTCCTCGATCACTTGGCAAGCTTTGGGGGTGCCCTTACGTAAAGCTGTCCAAAGTTCCGGAGACCCAGTAACCGCAGCGAGGAGTTTCCGTCGCCGCGCAGGGGACACGTTTTGTGATTTGAGGTCTGCACGCAATTCCGCCAGACACATCGCCATTTCCCCGGCTCCCGAGACCGTCTCCTCAATCTCATCGCGGAGATACGCACTGAGCGTCGGCGCCGTCCCGCCAGTCGCAACTGCGACCACAACCGGATCGTCTCGAACCGTCGCCGGCACGACGACGCTCCCGGGATCGCGACCGCCCGACCGATCTGCGCGGTTGACGAGACAGCCACGAGCTTGCGCCGCCGACTCGAGGGCCTCGTTGATCGCCTCATCGTCCGTCGCCGCGACGACCAGCGCGGGCGCAGTGCGCTCGAGCCAGCCGTCGATCTCGTCGGGGTCGGGTGCAGCCCGGATGCGTGTCGCGCCGCCAAAGTCGCGGTCTGCAAACTCGGGGCTGACGACGATTACGTCGGCTTCGCGGGCGAACCGGCGAGCCTTGCGCGCACCGACCGCTCCGCCGCCGACAACGAGTACCGTCTGCCCCGTGAAATCATGCAAGAGTGGAATCATTCCGAGAGATCGTACAGATTCGTTCGCTGATGTGGAGCTAACTGCTACGGTGACAAATCATCGCCGGTCTCGGCCAATATTTGCACCAATATGAGACACGGGAACGACTGCGGAACCCACCCGGCGTCGAAAAACAGAAACCGAAACATCGCGTCCGAAGCGGCAACTGGCAGTTTAGAACGGTCAAATCGTTCAGATCGGATACTCTCGAGGCTCGTGCTGGAGCGAGATCCACTTCGTCTCGGTGACCTCCCGGAGAATCTCCATGGCGTTGTAGCCGCCCATGCCCGACGCACCGGTCCCACTAAAGGGAACGTGGGCCTCGTCGTTGATCGGTTGATCGTTGACGTGGACCATCCCCGTCTCGAGGCGGTCGGCGATCTGCTTGCCGGTGCCGACATCGCCCGCGTGGACTGACCCCGAGAGGCCGTAGTCGACGGCATTGTGGAGTGCAACCGCCTCGTCGATATCCGAGAACGGAATCACGGGCGCAATGGGGCCGAAGTGCTCGTTGCACGCGGCCGCCATGTCGTTCGTCGTGTCCGAAATGACCGTCGGCGCGACAACCAGCGAGTCCTCGACTCCCTCGACGGGGACCGTCTCGCCGCCGGTCTCGAGCGTCGCCCCCTGCTCGAGGGTCTCGTCGACGTACTCGAGCATCTCGTCGCGCTGAGACTCGTCGATGATCGGGCCGACGACGGTGTCAGGGTCGTGGGCGCTGCCGACGGGAAGTGATTCGGCACGTTCGGTCAGTGCCTCGACGTACTCGTCGTAAACATCTTCGTGGACGAGATGTCGGTTAATCGAGATACAGACCTGTCCCTGATGGACGAAACTGCCGAAAACGGCGGCGTCGACGGCCTGCTCTACATCGGCATCGGCGGTGACGATGTGGGCGTTGTTACCGCCGAGTTCCATGGCGGCGATGGCGAGATTTTCGCCAGCAGTGGCGGCGACCTGTCGGCCGACCGGTGTCGAGCCGGTGAAGGCGACGACATCGCTTTCGGGGTGGCCGGCGACGCGGTCGCCGATCTCGGAGCCGCGGCCGGTGACGACGTTGAGCACGCCGTCTGGCAGGCCGGCCGCCTCGAACAGTTTCGCGAGGAGGAGGCCACCCGAAATCGGCGTGTTCGACGCCGGTTTGAGCACGACCGCGTTACCGGCGGCGATTGCAGGAGCGACCGCGCGCATCGAGAGATTCAGCGGGAAGTTCCACGGCGAGATGACCGTGACGACGCCCTTGGGTACTCGCTCGACGATATTTTCCTTACCGGGGATGTTCGAGGCCGACTGTTCGCCTTTCAGCCGCCGGGGCAACGTTGCGGCCTCACTCGCCTGATCCGTCGCGAGGTGAACCGACGTCTCGCCCATGAGTTGGGAGCCGCCAGCCTCGTGGGCCAGCAGGTCCACGATTTCCTCGCGGTGGTCTTGCAGTCCTTCGACGACGCCCTGAATGACCTGCGCGCGCTCCGTCGGTGGCGTCTCGGCCCACTCGCTCTGAGCTGCTGCAGCAGTCTCGTAGGCGGCGTCGACGTCGTCCTCGTTGGCTGCTGGAACCGTCGTCAGTGACTCGCGCGTCGACGGATCCTCGACGGAGAGTTGCTCGCCGCTATCGGGGTCAACCCACTCGCCGTCGCGGTACAGATCGCTCCAATCCGTCGTGGGAGAAAGCTCGAGTGACATCACAGACACTACGGTATCGAGTCGGAAAATACCCGTGCCAAACAGCGCAGTACAGCCGCTGTATCGACAGTTATTGTGACAATAACGGACTTCAGAACATCACTGAAGAAACGGTACTGACTCTCCGACCGGCCTACCCTTCGACGCCCGTCACGTCGAATCCGAGGTCCCGAATGTCCTCGAGAATCGCGTCGTGATCCGCGGTTGCGCGATAGTAGATGACGATATCGAAACTGCCATCGCGCAGGAGTTGCTGGCACTCCCAGACGAACTCCTCGTCCTCGAGAGTGAGTCCCTGGTGCTGGTTCGAGGAGAAATCGGGGTCGTCGTTGCCGGAGTGGACGTAACAGTCGGCCGGATCGTACGTCGACTGTTCGGCGATGATATCGCCGATATCAATCGTCGCCTGCATCATCTGGACGTCTTCTTGGCCGCTGTAGTCCGTATGGATGATCGCGCCGTTGAGTTCGATCTCGCCCGGCTCGAGCAGTGCCTTGGTCCGCTGGTAGAGGTCCTGATCGATCACGTCGGTCATTGCCTGGAGCGAGGACCGCCTGACGGATAGCACTCACGGTTCCGTCGGACCGGTCTGACGCCATATGACGGGTCTATGTGAGCGCCTTACCCGCGAAAGTAATTGGCGTGCTGACGTGTATCACTGTCGGAGAGTCACACACAAGACACATAGTCGTTGGTATCGTCAACTCAGTCGATGAAGCGGTGGCTCCGTCAGCGTGTTGATACGGTCTACGAGCGGCTGCTCTCGCATGAACTCGCCGGTGCACCGACGCATATTGCGGTGATTCAAGACGGCAACCGACGCTATGCACGTCAAAACGGCGACGAGGCCCACGAAGGCCACCGTGCAGGGGCGGAAACCACCGAGCGCGTCCTCGAGTGGTGTCAGGAAATTGGCGTCGAGGAACTGACGCTGTACACCTTCTCCACGGAGAATTTCGACCGGCCGGACGACCAAAAAGAGGCCCTGTTCGACCTGCTCTGTGACAAACTCCACGAGTTCGCCGATGCCGACCGCGTCCACGACAACGGCGTCTGTATCCGCGCTATCGGCGAAATCGAGATGCTTCCCGAGCGCGTTCAGGACGCCGTCGACTACGCCGAAGAACAGACCGGCGAGTACGACGATTTCGTCCTCAACATCGCGCTTGCGTATGGTGGACGGTCGCGACTGCTCGAGGCCGCCCGCGGCGTCGCTCGAGAAGTCGATTCAAACGACCTCGAGTCGGACGACATCGACGTGGAAACGATTGAACAGCGCCTGTACGACCAGCCTGTTCGAGACGTGGATTTGATTATCCGGCCGGCAGGCGAGGAACGCACCTCGAACTTCCTGCCGTGGCACGCAAACGGCAACGAGGCCGCGGTCTTCTTCTGTACGCCCTACTGGCCAGAGTTCTCGAAAAGCGACTTTCTCCGGGGAATCCGGACCTACGAACACCGCGAGGAGTCCTGGCGACGCACCCGTGCTCGGCGCGCACTTGCCTTGCTCGGCGCTGTCAGCGAAACCGAACTCACCGAAGCCCAGTCCGTTGTCGACCGCTTTCGTGACTCGCTGCCAACGGCTGAACGGAGCGAACTCGATGGTCTCGAGACGCTCGAGAACGGCGACCAAGAACGTGATGCCGACAACGTTGACGGCATCGACTCGGGGAGTCAGGCCGCAGATTAAGTCGAAAACGCACTGCTGTTGATTACCGCCCGAATCGCCGTGAGCGGTTGCAGTACTCTCTGACCGCCCGCAGAAAGTCTCGTTTGCGGAAATCCCGCCAGTTAACGTCCGTAAAGTACAGTTCCGAGTAGACGGACTGCCAGATCATGAAATCGGAGAGTCGCTCCGCACCGGCTTTGATCACCAGATCCGGCTCCGAGGGGAAGATCAGATGCTGTTCGACGTGCTCGTCGTCGATCTCTGCGGGATCGAGGTCGCCAGCCTCGACGCTTTCGGCGAGCGTCTGGACGGCGCTCGTGAACTCGTGTTTCCCGCCGAGTCCGATCCCGATCTGAATCGGCGCATCCGCCGGCGTCTGATCGTCCGGCCCGCGGACCGCGATTTCTCGGCCCGCAGGCCCATCGAGTTCCTCGAGGTCGCGTCGAAGCGCTGGCACCGCATCCCGGTCGAGGACGCTCACATAGACAGTCAGTCGAGAACCGTAGGTAAACGCCCACTCGAAGAAGTCGGCGAGCGTCTCGTAGGCACCGTCCTCGAGCAGATCGCGTTCGGAGATGACGAGCGCGACGTGGTCGGGGGGAGAGCCGGTATGGCGTTGAATCCGCAGCGAGAGATACTGTTCGTACAGACCCACGGCATCTGCTTTCCGATCCGGTACTATACAGATTACGGTCACGGCCGGCTGGTGAGAGTCGCTTGCAGGGACAGGAGCGCCAGACAGACGCTCACACGCACAAACTGACGCTCGAGGGACGTTCGGGAACCTTCAAGTAAACCCGACAGAAAGACACCCGTATCGTGACAGCACCTGTTCGACGAGCAGGCGTCTTTGCGGCGCTGTGTACGCTTGCGCTCGTCGTTCCGCTCTTTGGTACGACGGTCGCGGTGGCGGTCGCCGCGGTTGCCTTACTCGGGGCTGGCGTCGTCTCCGACGGCCCCGTGTTCGATCTCCTCGCCTATCCGGGCGATTACGAGGACGGTCGCCTCTATGGGTTGCTGACGTTCATCCTCGCTGCTGTCTTACTCGGCGTGATCGCCGAAACCTCGTCGATGTCGACCGCCGTCTTCGTCGGCACCGTCTTCCTCGTCGGCTACGGCGACCTCGGTGAGCAACTCGCCCGCCAGCGGACTGACCACGACGTCGCCCGCGTGACCGTCTTCTGTCTCAGCGCGCTCGTCGCTGCTGTCGCCGGACAAGTTGCAACCGTCGCGATTACCGACGGGGCCGGCGCGCTCGAGTCGGTGCTGCCGACACTCGTCTTCCTCGCAGCCAGCGGCGCGTTACTCGCCGCCTTGCTCCGAGACATTCTCATGCTGTACGACGATCCAGTCGTCATGCTCTTTGTCGGCCTCTTGTTGTGGCTGCTCGCCGAACTCGAGCCAGCACTCGGGGCTGTCGAAATCACGATTGCACTCGCGATTACGGCCGCCTTCGGCTACGTCGCCTACGCGCTCGAGACGGCCTCGATTGCGGGGATGCTGACGGGCGTCTTGTTGTGCTTGCTGACGATTATCCTCGGGGGCTACGGCTGGTTCGCCGTCCTCGTCTCGTTCTTCGCAATCGGTGGCCTCTCGACGAAATTCCGCTACGACCGCAAGGAGGATTTGGGCGTTGCCGAGGAGAACAACGGCGCTCGCGGAATCGGCAATGTCCTCGGAAACGCGTCCGTCGCCATCGCAGCCGTCCTCGGATACGCTGCCAGTTCTGCCGCGGTGTTCCCAATCGACCTCGAGCCAACCCTCTTTCTGTTCGCCTTCGCTGGCTCCGTTGCGACCGCGATGAGTGATACGCTCTCGAGCGAAATCGGGAGCATCTTCGAGTCGCCGCGGCTGATCACCACGCTCGAGCCGGTCGACCCCGGCACCGACGGTGGCGTCACTTGGCAGGGCGAGGTGGCCGGCCTCGGCGGCGCAGCAATCGTTGCGCTACTCTCGTACGGACTGTTCCCGGAAGTCGAACTCATTGGTGCGACAATCATCGCTGCCGCCGGATTCGTCGGAATGACCGTCGATAGCCTGCTGGGTGCGACACTCGAAGGGACGTTGCTTGGCAATCAGGGCGTGAACTTCCTCGCGACGCTGTCGGGCGCACTCGCCTGTGCGCTGCTTGTGCTTTCGTTTGCTGTGCTTGGCTAACAGAGCCGAGGAAACCGGGTACTACTCTGTCTCTGGCGGCGTTTCAGCAACGTCATCAATCGCGTGGATGTTAACGCTGGTCGGTTGCTTGGTGAACTGCCCGAGCGAGCGGGCGATAATTCTGTCAACGCCGCTGTCAGCCGCCACATCCAGCAGTTGCTGGGTCAACACGTCGTCAAGAACGAGAGTCGTCGCAACGGGCTCACACTCCTCAAGGACGGTGTATGCCTTACCGGCATCAGCCTCGGTGATCGGTTCGTTTTCGGCATCGAGAAGGCGAACATGGTGCGTCCCGCGGCGGATAATATCGGTTGCGTGGCCGTAGACAGTGGCCGGTGTGGGAGACTGCGCTGCGGTATCGTCGGCCGCCGTCGCATCGTCGGGGTCGTCGGACCCAGCGGTTGCATCTGCTCCTGCCCCGGCCTGCTGTGGTGTGGATTCCTGGGACTCACTCGAGGCAGATTGGCGCTCGACTCGAGTCGCAGAATCGTCAGTGGAGGCTGGCGCATCAGGGTCGATAGGGTCGCCCGAAGGGGCCGGTGCCGGCGAGGCGCTTCCATCCGTTGCGGCGATAGCAGCCCGCGGTTCGCTCAAACTCGAGACCGTCTCATAGGGGACCTTGTTCCGGAGGGCGGTAAAGAGCTGATGGTGGTCGAGTTCCTCGACGGAGTCACCAGCGGGTGCAAAGGCGACGTAATCGATCTCGCCGACCTGCTCGAGTTCCTCGAGAATCAGGTCACCGCCACGGTCCCCATCGAGAAATGCCGTGACGGTGCGGTGGCGTGTGAGTTCGGCGACCGCGTCGGGGACGTTCGTTCCCTCGACTGCGATTGCGTTTTTGATGCCGTATTTCAGCAGCGTGAGCACGTCGGCGCGTCCTTCGACGACGATAATCGCATCGCTGTCGGTGACCCGCGGCCCCGCCGGCAGACCCTCGTACTCGGTGATGTCTTCGACGCGAACGTGCTGGCGAACCTCCGCGAGAATTTCCTCGGAACTCATCACAGTGTCGTCGAAGCCCGTCTCGAGCAGTTCCTTTGCGCGGTCGACGACGTCCTTGCGCTTGGCTGCCCGAACGTCTTCGATCTCGCTGACCTCGAGACTGGCGCGACAGGGACCAACACGGTCGATTGTCTCGAGGGCGGCAGCGAGGGTCGCGGTTTCGACTTTGTCGAGGCTGGTGGCGATGGTGAGGTGGCCGTGTGACTGGCCGGCGGTGCTTCTGATTTCGACGTCGATGCGTCCGACCTTCTGAGATTGGCGCAGATCGCGGAGGTCGAGTTCGTCGCCAAGGAGCCCTTCGGTCTGGCCGAAGATGGCACCGACGACGTCGCTGCGCTCGACGACACCGTCAGCGGTGACATTGGCGTGAATGAGGTATTTCGAGGTGTCTTCCATGGGAGATCTGTCCCCGGGGAGGGGACGGCGAGAGGCGTCCGAAGCCGTATACCGTAAATATCGGTCGTGACAGGCAAATAGCTGTTGACCTCACTCGCAGAGACTGGCGAAATGAACACTCCCGATGTCAGTATGCTGGACGATACCAGTACCAATAGAGCCAGACGGCGAGCAAAACAACCAGTCCACCGAGGAAAAAGAGTAATCCTGGCGGAATCACCGACAGAAGTTCCGGATCAGCGCCCTCGGCGGCATCGAGCGCGAACTCCTCGGAACCCGCATCATCCGCGGCCGCCTCGTCACCGCCGCGGCCAGAGTCGTATGACTCGTCGCCGGCGGTCGCAGTGTCATCTTCGGCATCAGTCGCACCATCATCTTCGGCATCGGCCGCGTCGTCCTCACTCGAGTCCGCGTCATCGTCAACAGTTTGGGTACCGAAGGAATCCTCGCTCTCCGTTGTGTCTGTGCTATCATCCGTCTCATCCACGGGTGCACCAGAGTCAACTGACTCGTCTTGCACCTCGAGTGTCTCCGACTGATCGTCAGCAGTGTCGTCCGTCGCGGCCGACCCGTAGACGGCGTCCTCGCTGTGGGACCCGGCCCACTGGGTCACGCCGTACTGGACGAGTAAGCTGCCGCCAGCGAGCGCGCCAATGCCGCCGATGAGCCGCGAAATGGCGGCTTTCAACTGGCTCGCCGTCGACTCGTCGCTCGTGACGATTAGGGGGCCGTCTGTCGTCGCGTAGACGCTCATCTCGTTGCCCCGTGAGGAGTACCAGGTGTCGACGACCTCGACGAGGCCCGCCTCCTCGAGATTCTCGAGGTGGTAGCGGACGTTCTGAATCGAGGAATCGATGGCGTCGGCGATGTCGCTCGGCGTTCCTGGCTCGTCATCGAGTCGCGCGTAAATCTGGCGGGCCGTCGTCGACGAGAGGGCGCTAAACACCGCATCGGCGTCCTCACCCTCGAGATCGACGACGCGCGGTTGCCCCTCCTGTGATGGCGTTTCCGACCGGAAGGGGAACAGACGGGCCATGTGGCTACTGCTTTCATTCGCCTGCCGACACGTATACGCTTTTTCCTCGCTGAAAGAGCGATTTCAGTTTGGTACGCAGGGACTAGATGCGCAGACGGCGGGTGGATCGGCGGGCCGGGAAACTGTGTGGCTCGAGGAGCGACCACTGTCCAAAACTGGCCACAGATCGTCACCGATCAGAGAATCTCTTCAATCGTGAGTTCTGAAGGGAAACAGTTACCAACGTCGACCCGAACCACCGCACATGCGTCGGCTCGAAATCGGTGGCTGGATCGTCGTCGGAGTCGTCCTCTGTGCGCTCGCGATTCCGTGGTTTCTCTGGGGCAACGCCACGACCGTCGCGGGGATTCCGCTGTGGCTCTGGTGGCACGTTGGCTGGATGCTCCTCGCATCGCTCGTCTTCTGGTACTTCGCCCAGACGGCGTGGGGAATCGGCATCGAACCCGAGAGTGAAGATGACGGGAACTCGAGCGAGCGCCCTGACCGCCCCCAAAATGAGTACGCCGGAGGTGACACCCGGTGACGCTGGCACTGCAGTTGGGGATCATCGTCGGCTACCTCGTCCTTGCACTGGTCGTCGGCCTGTTCGCCTACCGACTCACCGACCGGACCGCTGAGGACTTCTATCTCGCCAGCCGAACCTTTGGGACGGTCGTCCTCCTCTTTACGACCTTCGCGACGCTGCTGTCGGCGTTTACCTTCTTTGCCGGGCCGAACATCGCCTACCAGCAAGGCCCCGAATGGGTGCTCGTGATGGGCCTGATGGACGGCATCATCTTCGCTATCCTCTGGTACGTCATCGGCTACAAACAGTGGCTGCTCGGCCAGCAACGCGGCTACGTCACCCTTGGGGAGATGCTCGGCGACCGCTTCGGCTCGAGACGCCTGCGCGGACTCGTCGCCGGAATCAGCCTGCTCTGGCTCTTTCCGTACGTCATGCTCCAGCAGGTCGGCGCGGGCACGGCACTCGAGGCGCTGACCGAGGGCGCGCTGCCGTACTGGCTCGGTGCGGGCCTGATTACAGCGTTTATGATCCTCTACGTCGTCCTCGCGGGGATGCGCGGCATCGCCTGGACCGACACGCTGCAGGGGCTGTTCATGCTCGTCGTGACGTGGCTCGCGCTGGTCTGGCTGCTCGCCGTCGTCGGCGGACCGAGTGCGGCCACGGCGGCGCTCGAGGCCGAGGTCGCCCAGCACGTCGCCCTCGGCAGCGACTTTTACACCGTCCAGTGGATGCTCTCGACGGCGATCACGATTGGCTTCGGCGTGGCGATGTTCCCGCAGGTGAACCAGCGCTTTTTCGCCGCGGGCTCGAAGACCGTCCTCAAACGGTCGTTCGCGCTCTGGCCGATTCTGTGCGTGCTTCTCTTTGTCCCCTCGTTCCTGCTCGGCGCATGGGCGCGCGGCCTCGAGGTGACGATTCCAGAAGGTGGGAACGTCCTCCCCGCCGTGCTCGCGGAGTACACGCCGGTCTGGTTCGCCGCACTTGTCATCGCGGGGGCGATGGCCGCGATGATGTCCTCCTCGGACTCGATGTTGCTCTCCGGTTCGTCGTACTTCACGCGGGACCTCTACCGACCCTACATCGACTACAACGTCTCCGAGCGCCGAGAGGACCTGCTCGCCCGTATTGGCGTCGTGGTCTTCGCGACCGCCGCCTTCGTCGCCAGCCTTTGGAATCCGGCGACGCTGTTCGAACTCGGCGACGCGGCCTTCAGCGGCTTCGCCCAACTCGCCCTGCCCGTCATAGTCGCGCTCTACTGGCGACGAACGACCAGAGCAGGCATCACCGCTGGAATCCTCGTGAGTCAGGCGTTCTACCTGACGACAGTGTTCCTCGGGACGATTGTGGCCGGCCTCGAGGCGCTCGCACTCGTCCCGATCCTCGGCGCGCTCACGCCCACACTCATCGCCATCGTCACGACCGTCTTCCAGCCGACGTATCTGGGCTGGACGGCCGGACTCGTCGGGATGGGGCTGGGTCTCATCGTCACCGTGGGCGTTTCGCTGGTGACGACACCCGCAGCGGACGAACGGCGGGCGATCTACTTCGACGGGCTGCGGGCAGACTGACGACCCAGAGCGACACGCCAAAAGGGACCGACCGCGTACTCGGAGTCAATGCCAACCTCTCTGCCGGAGTCGCTCGCCGATTCGTGGCAACTCGCCGGAACGAAAACCGGCGAGTCGACCGTGCTGATCGCCTCGATCAACGCCGAGACGACGCTGTACGAGCCGACGGAGCCGACGGCACTCGCCGCACGCAGTGCGAGTGCAATTCCACTCCGCTCGCTGTTCGTCGTCGACCTCTCGATCTCACCGCCGCTCTCGGCGGTCGGCATCCCGCCCGAATCCGCCTTCTCAAAGGCCGCACCCAAAGCTCGAGATCAGTTCATCGACACTGTCGAAAGCGAGGGGCTGACCGTCGATGGCACGCGAGAGACGCTTGCGTTCGAAGCGCCGAACGGCACAGAGGGGAGATGGTACGTCCTCGAGACGACCCACCCGCTCTCGGACGACGTGCAGGCGGAGGCTGACATCGAGGCTGAGGCGAACGGCCACGTGCCGGCCGAAGCCCACGTCGCCGTCTGGCCGACCGACTCGAGTTTCGCCGTTGCGGGCGGGACGCTCCCGCGGCCGGACGGCCTCGAGTCGATGCCGGAGGAACTCACAGCCGAGACGACCGTTGACCCAGACGGGGCTCGAGACACGATTTCGACGCTGATTCAGGCGCTTGATCTCGAGGGCGGCGAGAGCGACGGCTGACAGCGGCCCACTTATTCCGCCGTCGCGGCGACGATCAGCACGCGGGGGAGTTTCGCGCGCAGTTCGGGCGGGGACTCGCCCCACGGCCCCGCCTCGTGGTCGGCCGGATCAGCGGAGCCGGGTTCTCTCAGTTCGTCGACGACGAATCCCGCCTCCCGCAGTGCGGTGTGCACGTCGCTGACTCGACGGCGGTAGGTGACCATATTCGGATAGTCTTCGCGGTGGTCGACAACGACGTGTCGGCCGGTATCGAAGTAGCTCTCCTCGAGTTCGTGCGAATCTGGATCGACGAGCGAAAAGAACGGATGTGGCATCGAGAAGACGAGGCGGCCGCCCGAGCGAAGCACGCGGTGGGCCTCCGCGAAGCAGGCGCGCAGGTCGGGCACCCACTGGAACACCCACGTGTTGAACGCGAGGTCGAACTGGTCGGCGGCGAACGGCAGCGACGTGACCGAGCCCTCGGCAACGTCGATCTCGAGGTCGTGTGCCTCGAACAGCGCCGTCGCGTGGCCGAGTTGTTCGCGCGAGAGGTCAATGCCCGTCACACTGGCACCGCGCTCGACGAGGGCGACCGTATCCTGCCCGCCGCCACAGCCGAGTTCGAGGACGTGTTTGCCCTCGAGATCGCCGAGGAAAGCATCGCTATCGACGTCGTCCCAGCCCCAGTTGAGGCCAACGTCGACGTCAGCGGTCTCCTGGAACTCGTCGCTCGTGCGTTCCCACCGTGCCTTCACTGTTCTGTCCATTGACTCAGCACATCGAGATAATCGCACATAATTCCACGGTTCATGTCACTCGAGCGAAACGACGGGTGTCTCAGCGACTCGTCACGATAGGTCCGATGGCTGGAAGTCGACGCCTCGGATTTCGAATCGAGCGCCACTCTCATCACCGGCGCTGTCGGCGTCACCGTCGACATCACGGACGCTCTCGCCCTCGTGCTCGGCGAGCGCAATCGACCACTCGTGTGCGTCGACGATGGCCTCGACGATTGCCAACCCGAACCCAGTGCCCTCACTCGAGGTCGTATAGCCGTAGTCGAAAATCGAGTCGCGTCTGTCCGCGGGAATGCCGACGCCGGTATCGGCGACGGCAAAGCCATCCGGACGACCGTACTCGTCCTCGAGATCGGTGACTGAGATCGTTAGTGACTGCTGATCGGCGGGCGCTGGTAATTCAGACTGCGTGTCGGGAGCGCCATGTTCGACCGCATTCCGAAACAGGTTCTCGAGCAGCGCCTGCAGTCGCTCCGGTCCCGCTCGGACGACAGCGTCAGTCTCGACGACGAGGTCATGTGGTCCCGTCTCGATAGTGTCCCAGGCGGCCCAGGCGAGACCCGAGAGTGGCATCGGGCGCACTTCCTGGACGATCTGGCCGTTTCTGGCTGCCTGGAGGACATCTTCGAGCAGGTGTTGCATTCGGTCGACCGCCGGATGAACGTGTGCTAAGAGTTCGACGTCGCCGGACTCCTCGGCCATCTCGGTCCAGCCCTGGATTACCGTCAGCGGACTTCGGAGATCGTGACTGACGACGCTGGCGAAGGTATCGAGGTGCTCAAGTCGGATCTCGGTTCGCTTGCGCTCGAGTTCGTGCTCGAGGAGTCGGGCGATCAGTTCCGCGAACATGGTTTCGTCGCTCGAAAACGGCTCCGAGCGTGCGTCCGTCGAGACGAAACAGACGGTGCCGTAGACACCATCGTCGAGCGTGATCGTCGTGCCGTGATAGCACTTGAGGCCGTGGGCCTCGTAGGCAGGGTCGTCCGCCCAGCCCTGTTCGGGGACGTTATTGAGCGCGATTGGCTCGTCGGCGCGGATCGTTCGACGGCAGTACGTTGTTTGCAAGTCGAGGGCGAGCCCGGGCGGGAACCGCCCGGAGACGGGATCGGTGCTCGCGATTGACTTCCAGTAGTCGCTTTGCTCGTCGATTTTTGTCACGTGGCCGTTGTCGACCCCAAGATATCGTCTCCCGAGTTCGAGTGCGCGGTCGGCTTTCGTCTCGAACGAGCACTCATCGTTCATAATTTCGTACAGTTCGGCTCGCGCCTCGTCCGGACCGAGCGGCGACTCAGCCATGCGTTGGTGCCTGCTGCCGTGCATTTATCGCCCCGATCATACCACTCATAGACCGCTGTGGTGGATAGTCCTTCTGTCAGTATCGCCGAACGTTCATCCGAAACGATACGGCGACACTTAGCGGTCGAATCCGGTGCGGACCATCTCGCCCCACGCGGACTCTCCACGGAGGTACCGGATCAGCGCGAGCCACGTGATCAGGGATTTCCACTGCCGGTAGGGGGCGTGCTCGAGCAGTGAGTAGCCAAGCAGGATCGCGATGTCTTTGGGGTTGCGATAGCGCCGAAAACTGAGGACTTCGTTGAGGACGCTCAGCCACGACAGCAGGGTGCCAATGCCGACGGCAACGCCCAGAAACAGCAAGAAGAAGGGAACGTTCAACGCGCCGAGGATGAACGCAAACGGAACGATGACATAGCCAAGCCCCTCGATGAGCGGGCCAATCGCCTCGACGAACAAGAAAAAGGGCATCGCGAACAGGCCGATAGACCCGTATTTCGGGTTCCCAATCATTCCACGATGCATCGAGAGCGTCTCGAGCAAGCCCTGATACCACCGCATTCGCTGGCGGCCGAGGGTTTTCCGGGAGGCAGGCACTTCGGTCCAGACGACGGGGTAGGGGACGAACGTGATCGAATAGTCCGTGTCCGCGTAGTGGTGATGAAGCCGAACGATGAGTTCCATGTCCTCGGTGATCGTCTCTGTCGAGTAGCCGCCGACCTCGCGGACGGCGCTCGTGCGAAAGACGCCGAACGCGCCGGAGATAATGAGGAGGCCACCGAGCGCACTGAGACCAATTCGACCGGACAGAAACGCCCGGAGATACTCGACGGTCTGCAGCGACGCGAGTCGGTTACTCGAGAGGCCGACTTTTGTGACGGTGCTGCGGGAGACCGAACACCCGTTTGCAACCCGGACTGCGCCGCCGGTCGCGATGGTTCGTTCCGGGTCCTTTAAGAACGGTTCGACCACCTCAAGAAGCGCGTTTCGCTCGACGATGCTGTCGGCGTCAATAGCACAGAACAGTGGCTGATCGGTAAAGAAGACACCCGCGTTGAGCGCATCTGCTTTCCCGCCGTTTGCCTTGTCAATCACGACGAGGTCGACCTCCGTCGACTGATAGACCTCATCGACGGGTTCACACGGCAGGTCGAACGGCACACCCTCCTCGACCGGTTCAAGGTCGAACTCCTCGAGCAACTGCTCGAGTGTCGCATCGGTCGAGCCGTCATTGATGACAACCACGTCGAAGACGCCATACTCGAGGTTGAGCAGGGAGCGCACGGAGTCGACGATAACGGCTTCCTCGTTGTAGGCGGGAACGAGGACCGCGATGCCGGGCAGGAACGGCGACCGATAGGGATTGTACGTCGGTTCGAGCAGCCAGTCACGAAAGTTACGCTGGAGCGAGACGATTGAGGCCAGATGAACGAACAGGTAGCTGCCGTTGACGAGCGCGAAGTACAGCAAGAAGAACCAGCTAATCGCCCAGAGGACCGGCGCGGGGTCGGCGGCTACGACCATCCGGTTGCAATCCTCCGTCTAGATCGGCGTTCACGTTTGGCCCACGCAATCGTTCGACCGGCATCGGTCTCGGCAGGTGGCATACTCGCAAGCGTGTATCCATGTCCGAGTAGCGTCCGGGCGGCAGCGAGTCGCGAGCGGTCGTCCGGATCATTGTAGGCACCATAGCGCAGCCACTCGAGTGCATTGCTGTCTCCCCACTGGCCGAGCAGTTCGTAGCCAGCCGTTCGAACCAGTGGCTCGGGATCAGAAAGGACCTGTTCGACGACGACGTGGTCGCGGAACGCACCGCGCCAGCCCTGCCGTGCGAACGCCAGCAACGCGCCGGCCCGTATCTGTGGCGACTCATCCTCGAGCAGGGGTGGAAGCCACGCGAACTGCTCGGTTCGCTCAGCAGACTGGCAGTGTGAGAGAACGGTCAGACACTGCAACAGCAACCGGTCGTTCCACCAACTCGCGTCGGCTGCCGCCTTCGACAGCAACGGCGTCGAATCTGAGCGGTTGAGTTGATAGAGCGTATCGAGTCCGTACACCGACAGCGATTGCTCTCCGTCTTGAAGGAGTAACGCAGTGCCGTCCATGCCAGTCGTTTCCTCGTCGACAGCACAGAGCAATCGTGCGGCAGCCGCGCGCGTCTCCGAGGTTGCCATGCAGTGTCGGCGCAAAAATTCCGTGGGCATCGACTGCTTGAGCAGCGTCAACCAAATCAGTCCGCGAAGCGTATTAAACTCCGAGCGGCGCGTACATAACGACACAGCGCGGTCATCGAGTCCAAGCGCGGCCGACAGCGCGACGAACTTGCGATGATCGCTCCCCTCGAGTCGCCGCAGATACTCGAGGATTTGGCGGCGAACGACGTACTGCTCGCTGATCGAGAGCGAGTCGTACCATGCCGCTGCGTCCGGACCTGGCTCCTCGAGGTAAGCGAACAGTTTCGGACGAAGTTCGGGACGAGTGGCGTCCTCGCGGCGGTCAAACCAGTATCGTGCAATCGACAGGGCGAGCGTGAACAGCCCGACGAACAGACAGATAGCGACGATCACAACAAAAATCGTCAGCAGGACCATTATCGGAGCGAGCGCTTGAGGCGAACAGCTATTTCGGACGGGCTAAACGGTTTCATGACGTAGTCATCTGCACCGAGTTCGAATCCACGAACGACGTCTTCCTCGAGGCCGCGTCCGGTGACGAGAATCACGACGAGGTCGTCATAACGCGAATCATCGCGGATCCGTTTGAGAACCGTAAAGCCGTCGAGCCCTGGCATCATCACATCGAGCAAGAGCGCGTCGGGCAATTCCTCGGCTGCCTCTAAGGTCTCCCAGCAGTCGTCGCCGTCGGTAACGGCTTCGACGTCGAATGTATCGGACTCGAGTCGGTAGCGAAGAATTTCGATGATTGGTTCATCGTCTTCGGCGATCAGGATCTGGTGGGTCATTCGGTGTCTGGAGTCGGCTCAATCACTGTCAGTACTACTGCTGCGAGTTCGGTTGCTGTCAACGGCGTCGCTCGCGGCGTTCGATAGCCGCGAATCGGCAGCCACTCGTTGTCCGCGTCGTCCGGTCGCTCCGCCGTCTCGACCGGCAACTCATCGACAACGACGACTGGAGTCGCTTCGTCATCAGTCGGTCTGCGAAACGCAGCCAGCGTCGCGTCGTCGGTTCGGTCGACGGCCTCGCTAGTGAGAAAGACACAGTCGACAGCTGCCGGATCGACCATCGAGAGTGCACGGGAAGAGACGTAGGCATCCCGTTCGTTCGAGTGTCCGCAATCCGTCACTGCCTCAAGCGTCTCGAGAAACCGCTCGTCGACATCGCCGACAACGGCAACTGTCGTGTCAGCCTCAAGTAGCGCAGCGGTCAGCCCGAACCGCGCTTCGAACAGCGCCTCGAGAGTTCTCACCGAAACAGTTGGTGAGAGGATGCCAGCGAGTCCCTGCAGCGGCCCTGCTCCGGCTGGTGCGACAGAGACCTGATCTGTGTCCACATTTGTATCCGCGTCTCCGTCCGCATTCGTACCTGCGTCCGTGTCTGCATCGCCGCCTCTGTCCGCGTTCATCAGTGGTGCAACGACGGTCGAAACGAGCGTCACTGCCGTCTCACCGTCCGTTGCGTTGATTGTTCGCTCGAGTGACTCGAGGAATGGCCCAGACGGGAACCGACAGTCAAGGACGAGATGCTGTGGCTCCGGCCGCTCGAGCAGTGCTGGTAGTTCAGCAGCCTCTGTGACACTCTGTGTCGTGTATCCAGCCCGTTCGAACTGTCTCGCCAGCAAGTCGACGAACTCATCGTCGCGGTCCAGCGCAAGCACGATCTCTGTCGGAGTCACTGGTGACGCTAGCTCGGACGGGGACTCCTCGAGAATCTGTGCGTCGTGGTCGGTAACGTATCCCTCGACAGCAGGCTCAACCGTGGTCGCGGTCTCGCCGGTCAGTGCCAGCGACGCTGCGATGATCTCCTCGAGGGCATCGCGTTGGTCAGCGGTGATCGGCCCAAATGCTTCGTCCTCGAGCAGCGTCGCCTGCGAGTGGATAACCCCCAGATGACGGCGAAGTTCGAATGCGTGCTGGGCGCTCTCGTCCGAGTTGGTCATTGCAAGAGTAGGGATACGAACAACGAAAGCAGTAATAAAACGCCCCGTGTTAAAGCGTTCTGACAATTCACGGGAAAAGAGTGTGTTCTCGAATGTCGCCTCCAGCGGAGGCCCTGTGTCAAATGAAGCGACAACACCTGCGTACCTATCGTATTGCTAATTGCTATAGACGATGGAATCCAATTCAGCGATAGTGGGAGGCATCGTGGCCGGGATAGTCCCGTTCGAACCGATCCTCGAGTTCGTCGCCGTCAATCCGGACGATCACCGGCCGACCGTGCGGGCAGGCGTACGGATTCTCACAGTCGTCCAGTGCTGACAGCAGGTCGACGACCGAGCCCTCCGTGAGCGAGGTGTTGCCAGTCACCGACGGATAGCAGGCCAGGTCGCCAAGGAACTCATCAGCCAGTGCGTCGACCGTTTCCGCGCCCGCCTCGTGGTCGCCATCGATAACCGACGTCAGAACGTCCCGCAGGGTTGCCGGCTCGAGCGTTTCTGCAAACACTGCCGGGACGGTCGTCACCGCAACGGTTCGGTCGTCGACGCGATTCGCGTAAAAACCGAGTCGCTCGAGGGCGTCAACGGCATCTTCGAACGCCGCGGCCTCGAGCGCCGTCAACTCGAGTTCGACCGGCGAGGCCAGCGCCTGAGCAGCCGGCTCGTCTTCGAACGCCGCTCGCAGTTGTTCGTAGTTCACCCGCTCGTCGGCGGCGTGTTGGTCGATCAGTGCGAGTCCGTCGGGCAGTTCACAGACGAGGTAGGTGTCGTGTAGTTGCCCGAGTACGCGCATCGACGGCAGCGAGTCGAACTCGCCCGCCTCGCTCGCCGGTTCGTCCCCAGCGAGCGTTTGCTGTTCGGTTGGCCCGTCGAACTTTCGGCTCGAGTCAAGTTCCGGTTCGGATTCCGAGGCTGAGTCCGACTCGAGCCCGGATGTCGCCGCCTTTGTTGGCTTTGTGGCTGTCGAGTCCGCAACTTCCGGATCTGCAACTGTCGAGTCCGTAGCTGTCGAATCTGTGACTGGTGGCTCTGTGGCTGCCGTCGATGTCGTCTCCGGCGTCCGATCAGCGCGTGACGCCGTCGCAGTTGCCGAGTTGTCAGCGTCCGCTGACTCCGGCTCATCGGCAGTCTCGCTCAAGGCTGCCGTCGTGTCTCCACTCACCGCTGAGTCGGTTGGCGAGGTCGAGTCGGAGTCAGACTCCGCGTCCGAACCAGTGCTCGAGTCTGCGTCCGCGCCGCCTTGCTCCGTCGGCGGCGCTGACTCCGTTGGGAGCGACTCCTGGCTGGTCGTCTCAGCAGTCGCAGTTTGGTGAGGGGTGATCTGTGCTTCATCCGGTGCAGACCGGCCACGGGGTGCCCCAGAGCGAAGCAGTCCGTGCTCGAGCAGCGCGCTCTCGACCGCCGAGTCGACTTGCCGGCGGACCGCATCGTCGTCGTCGAAGCGCACCTCACGCTTGCGCGGGTGGACGTTCACGTCGACGGCCTCGCCGAGCACCTCGAGAAAGCAGACGACGAACGGATAGCGATCCCCACCGAGTTGCGTGCCGTAGGCACCCATGATCCCCTCGCGAATCGCATCCGCGGTGACGGCGCGGTCGTTGACGTACGTCGCGAGGTACTCGCGACTCGAGCGGTTGGTTTCGGGGTGGGAAACGAGCCCGGAGACGGACTCGAGGGGGCCGGGCGGGAGTTCGTCACCGGTTGCCTCAACCGGAATCATCGAGGAGGCGACCTCGCGGCCGTAGACGGCGAGGACGGCGGCCTGCAGGTCGCCCTGGCCCGTCGTGGCGAACACCTCGCGGTCGTCGTGAGTCAGCGAGATCGCCACGTCGGGATTCGCCAGCGCGTAGCGGGTGACGATACGGTTGACGTGGGCGAACTCCGTCGCCGTCGTTTTCAGGAACTTCCGGCGGGCAGGCGTGTTCGCGAAGAGTTCTGTCACCTCGACGCTGGTCCCCTCGGGACAGCCCGTGGGTTCGACGCGCTCGACCTCGCCGGCGTCGTAGACGAGTTCCGTTCCCGCGCCTGCTGTGGCGTCCTCGCCGTCGGCCCGCGGTCGCGACCGGATCGTCAATCGCGAGACGGAGCCAATCGTATGTAACGCCTCGCCCCGAAAGCCAAGCGTGGACACGCCCGACTCGAGGTCTTCAAGGCCGTCTATCTTACTCGTCGTATGTTCGCGAACAGCCGCGCGGAGGTCGGCTTCACTCATTCCGTGGCCATCGTCGGCGACGCGGATCAGGTCGGTCCCGCCCGCTTCGACGGTCACATCAACTCGAGAGGCGTCGGCGTCGAGACTGTTCTCGAGCAGTTCCTTGACCGCGCTTGCGGGCCGTTCGACGACCTCACCGGCGGCGATCCGAGCGACGGTGTTCTCGTCGAGTTGGCGAATCGCCGTCTCCTCGAGAGAGTCGGACGCATCGGCGCGTGAGCGTGAATCCGGCGCGTCAGTCATCGACCGCACCACCCCGTTCGCAGTCGGTCGCCGAGAGTCAGCATACACGAACGTTCCCGAGGGGCTGCAAAAGCGTATCGGGAGACTCCACGGTCACCCGAGGACTTACTGCTCGAGAACGCCGTCGACGCCAGCCTGAATCGTCTCGCGGCCCTCGTCGGGAACCGTCATCAGCGGCGGGCGGACGGTATCGGTCGGAATGACGCCACGATACTCGAGCGCGGCTTTCGAGGCGGGGGCGAAGCCGTACGCGCCACAGCCCTCGAAGAGGTCGGCAATCGCCGCCTGCAGCGTCGCGCCGCGGTCAGTCTCAGCAGTGTCGAACAGTTCGGCGAACGCGCCCGGCACCGCATTCGACAGCGCGTTCACGCCGCCGTCGGCTCCCATCCGCAGCGCCGGCACGAGCAGTGAGTCGTAGCCCTGGAGATGGAGAAACTCGCCGGGTGTCGCTCCCATCGCTCCCAGGAAGTACTCGAGGTCGCCACTCGAGTCCTTCAGCCCGATGATGTTCTCGTGGTCGGCGACGGCGCTGACGGTGTCGATGGCGATTTCTTGGCCGGTACAAGCCGGAATATTGTACAGTAGGAGCGGCAGCGCAGATTCGTCGGCGATGGCCTCAAAATAGCGCTCATTGCCCGCTGGCGAGTTCGCCGTGTGGAAGTACGGCGGGACGATAACGGCAGCGTCGGCCCCGATTTCGGCGGCCTCGTCGATGTACTCGAGAGTCTCCGGAACGCTGGTTGCGCCCGCGCCAGCGACGACAGGGAGTTCGCCGTCGACCTGGTCGACGACGATCTCGAGGACGCGCCGGCGTTCGTCGGGTGAGAGACTGGCGAACTCGCCGGTCGTTCCGTTCGGGAAGACAGCGTCAATACCGGCCGACTGCAGTGAGTTGACGAGCGTTCGGAGTGCATCTTCGTCGATTTGCTCGGCTTCGTCAAACGGTGTCACGACCGGGCATGTGATTCCCGCGAGTTCCTGCGTGAGTGCCATGTGAAAGCATGTCTCGGTACTCGCAAAAACGTATGCACTTCGGACTCATTGCAGAGAGAGTATTCGCAGACCTGTCGGCTCACCTCGAGAGCAGCCAGAACACGACAGCTCCGAGCACGAACGCCAGTCCGACGTTGACGACGAGTCCGATGATGCCGACACTGATGACGAGGACGAGCGCTCGGCTCCCCTCGAGCGGGGCGAACGCAGCCCGGCCAAGCTCGAGTGCGACGACGGCGAGCAAGACGCCGAGCAGCGCAGTTGGGAACGCCGCAAGCAGTGCGCCGGTCGCGACCAGCGCGAGCGCGAGGTAGCCGACCCCAAGCAGGACGTTCGCCCCGGCAGTTCGCGCGCCGAAGGCGTACTTGCCGGCGAGGCCGCCGCTACCGTGACACATCGGCACGCCGCCGACCGGAATCGCCGCGAGACAGGTCGCGCCCATGCTCTTCGAGAGCGCGTCGGGCGAGACGTCTCGGTCGTAGAGATCACCACACAGCAGCGCGGTCGCAATCGCTGCGTTCCCAATCGTCATGCCGAGTTGGGCGACAGTGCCCTCGAGTGCGGCCCCAGAAACCGTTGGCGTGCCTGCCGGAAAGAGCGTGGCTTCAGGAAGGCGAGGCGTCGGGATGCCAGCAACAGCGACGGCCGCAACGGCACCGAGTGCCAGCACGACCAGCACGCTCGACTGGCGATAGCCGCGGAGCGCAAACAGGCCGACGACGGCGAGTCCAGCCACAGCGACGGCGGGACTGCCGACTGAGAGCCCGACTGCAGACTCGAGGAGGAGGAGCGCGACGGCGAACTGAACGCCGCGGATGACCGGCTCGCCGACGACGCGCTCGAGGTGGGAGACGAGGCCGAGTTTTCCGACCACGAGCAAGACACCGCCCGCGAGGAGACCGGCGGCGGCGAATTCTGGGTACGACAGCGAGCCGACGATGGCCAGCCCCACGAGCGCCTTCATCGGCTCGACTGAGAGCGGCATTCCGTAGTAGAGTCCCCAGATAATCTGAAAGACGCCGAAGCCGACCAGCACATGGGGGAGGGAGACACTCGTCGTCGCAGCCAGCGCGATGATCAGCGGCAAGACTGTAACCGAATCTCCTAGCGCACCCGTCAGTTCCGACGTCGAGAACTCGAGGTCAGAATCCGTCTCTCGAGGGAACGAGTACGCCATCTACCCACTCTTTGCGAACACACGGTTTTACTGTTGTGAGTAACCATCCACGGTTATGCTCGAGCAGTGTGTGAACACGTTCGGTTACGTCAGGCGGGAGCCAGCAAACACGAGGGTACCGAATTGGCTCCGTTCGGCGGCGCAATACAGTTATTCTGCCAGAGCGCCCACCGCTCTGCATGCCAGTCGCAACCGACGGCGGCGACGAGGAGGATGGTCTCGGGATCGGTATCGGCGTTGGATTGGCGATTGGAGCGTCCATTGGCCTGCTCACGGACAATCTCGCACTGTGGCTTCCGATGGGGTTCGTCATCGGCCTGACGATCGGTGGGATGCTCAACTGGTAGCCGAAAGCGACCCTCGCACTCAAGGCGAGAGCACGGATCACCACCGCTAAGAGCGCCCCCTGCGAGCACTCGAGCGTGAGCGACCTCGGGAAAATCGACCGGCAATTCTTCGAACAGCATATCGCGCCGAATCTCGGCGCTGAACGCGAGGATGTAGCGATTGGTCCCCAGCACGGCGTCGACTTCGGCGTCATCGACGTGAGCGGGCAGGCGCTCGTGACCGCGACCGATCCGATCTCGATTCTTCCGGCGCTCGGCCTCGAGCGCGCGGCACGGTTTGCGCTCGATTTGATCCTTGCCGATGTGGCCGTCAGCGGCGTTGCGCCGTCACATCTCTCGATCTGTTTCACGTTACCGGAGTCGATGACGAACGACGACTTTGCGACCGTCTGGGAGACGATCCACGCGGAGTGTGCCGACCTCGGCGTTGCCGTTGTCACCGGCCACACGGCCCGCTACTCCGATCCCACCCATCCATGGATCGGCGCGGCAACCGCGATGGGCGTCGGCAACCACGAGGATATCATCCGCCCCGACGGCGCACGGCCCGGCGACCGACTCCTGCTGACGACCGGCCCCGCCGCGGAATCCGTGGGACTGCTGAGTACGCTCTTTGGCGAGCAGATTGACCTCCCAGACGAGACGATTGCGGACGCACAAGCGCGACTCGAGGACGTTCACTGCGTCCGAGATGCGCTCACGGCGGCCGCGTCGGGTCCGGTAACGGCGATGCATGACGTGACCGAAGGCGGTCTTGCAGGCGCGTTGAACGAGATGGCCGACGGCGCGGGCGTGCGATTCGACATCGACCGCGCAGCCGTCCCGATGCAACCCGGCGTGCAGGCGGTCTGTGACGCCCTCGAGATCGATCCCTGGACGGCGACCAGCTGTGGCTCGCTGCTGATCGCCGTCGACGCAGAGGGTGTCGAGGACGTGCGTCGGGCACTCGAGGACCGCGGCACAGTCGTTGCAGAAATCGGCCGTGTCGATGACTCCGCCGGAGAAACTGGGCGGGTTGTCGTCGACGGCGAGACGCTCGAGCATCCGCGCGTCGATCCGTCGTGGGCGGCGTACGCGGCGCTCGGGTCGGCTGCGGACGACGAGACGAACTGAGTGCAGTGGGACAACACCGTCGCGGACCGTGGTGATTATACAACGAGGCGCCCTTGATCCGACAATGACAGATCCAGTCCTCGGCTCGCGGTCGCGTCGGCGACTGCTCACTGCGGTCGGTGCGGGAACGGCTGTCGGCCTCGCTGGCTGTCTCGGCGGCGATGACGACGACAGCGACGCGGCGGACGACGAGCAGGACGACAGTGCGGATATCGAGTACATCGATCACCCCGGCGACGGGCCAATCGAGTTCGAAAGCAGTCACGGCTGTGGCGTCTGTGGCATGGGCGTCGTCGACTACAGCGAGCGAAACGCACAGGTCGCCCACGAAAGCGGCGACGGGATGACGTTTTGCAGTTCGGGCTGTCTGGTTGCCTACCTCGTCGCACCCGACCACTTCGACGGTCCCGACAGCGAGATTGCCGGCGTCTGGACGACCGACTTCGACACCGGCGACCTCATCGACGCCGAGGAGGCATACTTCGCCCTCGAGCACGACGAACGGCGAGCTGACGACCCGATGGGCGTCGATCCGCGCGTCTACGCCGAGGAGGAACTCGCCCTCGAGTACGTCGACCAGTACGACGATCTGAACGAGGACGACGTCATCACGTACGACGAAATTGACGAAGACGTGGCGGATATCTACCGCGGGAGTCGGCTGCCATAGCTGGCGCAGCGCTTCTCGAGTCTCTCGTTACCGCCTCGAGTGCGACCATCATCGATTTGTATAACAGGCGAATACAGCCGTGTATGCGAACCCCAGCACCCGAGACGCGTCCGGTCGCGCTGACGATTGCCGGCAGCGACTCCGGCGGCGGCGCTGGCATCCAGGCCGACCTCGCGACGATGGTCGCCCACGGCGTCTTCGGCACGTCGGCGATCACCGCCGTCACCGCCCAGAACACCCGCGGCGTCGAGTCGTCGTTCGCACTGCCCACCGCGGAGCTCGACGCCCAGATCGACGCCGTCACCGGCGACTTTTCGGTCGGCGCGGCCAAAACGGGGATGCTCGCGACGACCGAGATCGTCGAAACCGTCGCCGAGCGCGCCCGCGAGTTCGACTTCCCGCTGGTCGTCGACCCCGTCATGGTCGCGACGACAGGGGATCGACTGCTCGAGCCGGCAGCCGAACGCGCCTACGAGGATTTACTTGCTGAAGCGACGCTCGCGACGCCGAACGCCGACGAAGCCGAGGTGCTGACCGGCACCGTCGTTGAGGACGCAGACAGCGCCCCCGAGGCCGGGACGGCACTGCTCGAGACCGGGGTCGACGCCGTGCTCGTCAAAGGCGGCCACGTTCCCGGCGAGCAGGTACAGGACATCCTCGTCACCGCGGACGGAAGCCAGACGTTCGAACACCCGCGAATCGACACCGAGGCGACCCACGGCTCGGGCTGTTCGCTCGCGGCGGCAATCGCCGCCCGATTGGCGAACGGCGACGAACTCGCGGACGCCGTTGCGGGTGCGACCGACTTTCTCGCGCGTGCAGTTCGGTACTACTACGACGTTGGCGAGGGTCCCGGCGCAGTCAACCACGCTGTCGACCTGCGAAACGCCGCCGCTCGAGAAGCGACCGCCGAGGAGGTCGAAGTCATCCTCGAGCGCCTCGTCGCGACCGACGTAAGCGCGCTGGTCCCCGAAGTCGGGATGAATGTCGTCGGTGCGACGCCGTACGCCGAATCCGCCAACGAGATGGCCGCCGTCGAGGGACGCGTGCATCGAACGCTGTCGGGCGTCCAGCCAACCCGCGGCGTCCGATTCGGGGCCTCGAGTCACGTCGCGAGCGTGCTGCTCGAGATGCGCGAGTCGGTCCCCCACCTGCGGTTCGCGCTCAACTGCCGGTACGACGACGCTGTTGGGGAAGCACTCGAGTCCCTCGAGTGGGACATCGTCGAGAACGGGCAGATCGACGGCCGAGACGCGCCACCGGCAGTCGTCCTCGAGACTGGGAGTGAAGGCACAGAGCCGATGGCGTACGTCGTCGCGCCCGATCTGCAGACGCTCCTCGAGCGCGTGTTGACACTTGATGAGGCGGTCGACAACGCCGAGCGCTCACTACGACCATGAGTGGGTGACTACTCGCATAGTCCGCCGCGACCCGACGGTTTATCGGCGAGTGGTCAGATACCACGAGTCATGGTCGAGAACCCCTTCGACGTGGAGATCCGCGTCGGCGAAGTGCTGGAAGCCGAGCGATTCGAGGAGGCGAACAAACCGAAGATGACCAAACTGTGGATCGATCTCGGCAAGGACCACGGCGAGATCCAGTCCGCTGCGCAACTGGATCACCACTATGATCCGGCGGAACTCGAGGAACGGCAGGTCCTCTGTGCGACAAACCTCGGATCGGTTCGCATCGCAGGATTCAAATCCGAGGCATTGACGGTTTGCGTCCCCGGTGAAGAAGAGTATCCGGTGCTCGTGGAACCGGACGAGAACGTCCCGCTTGACGGCTTACTGTTCTGATCGGTGACCGTCTCGGCTCGCTGGAATTCATAAAGTCTGACAGTGAGACTATCTGTCCGGCGGCCGTCACGGCCCCCTATGGGTGGCGAACCGCCGCCGGCCGAGGGGACCAATATCGAGGGCGAGTCCCCGGAGGTCGAACCGACAGTCGAGACGGACGACGCGACGATCACCGACGACGCCGAACTCGAGCGCACGCTCGGGCTCTCCGGGGGACTCGCAATCGGAATCGGGACGATGATCGGTGCCGGCATCTTCGTTTTTCCGGGACTGGCCGCGGGCCAGGCCGGCCCCGCTGCGGCCGCGTCGTTCGCCATCGGTGCCGTCGTCGCCCTGCTGGTCGCGTTGCCCACCTCCGAACTGGCGACCGCGATGCCGAAAAGCGGTGGCGGCTACTACTTTATCTCGCGGGCGCTCGGCACGCTGGCCGGCGCCGTCGTTGGCCTCTCGCTGTGGTTCGGGTTGGTGTTCGCGACGGCCTTCTACCTCGTCGGCTTCGGCTACTACGCCGTCGACACGCTCGCCGAACTCGGCGTCACGGTCGGCGACAGACTGGTTATCCCCATCGCCTTGCTGTTCGGCGCGGGCTTTACCGTCCTGAACGTCACGGGGACCGAGAACGCCGCGAAGCTCCAGAACGGGATCGTCGCCCTGCTGCTGTCGATCCTCATCGTCTTTCTCGGCTACGGCAGCCTTGACGCCGTCGGACTCATCGGCGAATCGGCGGCGCCCGAGCAGTTCGCTCCCTTCGGCGCAATGCCGATCCTGACAACGGCCGCGCTCGTCTTCACCTCCTACTTGGGCTTTGCACAGGTGGCGACCGTCGCCGGCGAGATGAAAGACCCCGGCCGGAACCTGCCGCTGGCGATGGTCGGCTCGGTCCTCGCCGTCGGCGTGCTCTACGTCGTGACGATTTTCGTCGCGACGAGCGCGTTCGGCAGCGAGGCGCTCGCGGGCTTCGGCGAGACGGCGATGGTCGAGGTCGGCCGCCACTACCTCGGCGCCGCCGGTGCGTTCGCCATCGTCTTCGGCGGGCTGCTCGCGACGATGTCCAGCGCCAACGCCTCAATTCTCAGCACGTCTCGGGCGATTTACGCCGTCTCGAGGGACGCCCTGTTGCCCAAGCGGGCGAGCCGGATCAACCTCCGGTACGGCACGCCACACGTCGCGCTCGGGTTGGCCGGCGGCCCGATTCTCGTGTTGACCGCGACGGGCCGTGTCGAACTGCTGGCCGAGGTCGCCTCGTTTCTACATCTCATCATGTACGGGCTGATCTGCGTCGCGCTGATCGCACTGCGCCGGGACGAGCCGGAGTGGTACGACCCCGAGTTCCGGGTCCCCGGCTACCCCATCGTGCCGGCTCTCGGTGCGATTGCCAGCTTCGCCATGATCGGGTTCATGCAACCCACCTCACAGCTCGTCGGCGTCGGAATCATGCTCACTACCGCCGGGTGGTACGTCTATTACGCTCGGGACGTGAACCTCCGAGGTGCACTATGACCCGCGTCCTCGTTCCGCTGGCGATTCTCGAGGGTGAATCGGTATCCCCCGGGCTGACGACGCTGCTCGAGCCAGTCGACGTGACCGTGCTCGGCTACCACGAACTCCCCGAACAGACGCCACCCGACCAGGCCCGGATACAGTACGAAGAGCGGGCGACCGAGGCCCTCGAGGACCTCGTCGAGACGTTCCGGGTCGGCGGCAACGAGGCCGACCACCGGCTGGTGTTCACCCACGACCGGGAACAGACGATCGATCGCGTGGCCGCGGAGACGGCGGCCGACGCCTACACGATTCCCGGCGCGAGCGGACAGATCGAGCGGGTCCTCGTCACGCTGACGGGTAACGTCGCCGTCGACCGGATCTGCTCGTTCGTCGGCGAACTGATTGGACCGCGAGAGATCGGCGTCACGCTGTTTCTGGCGACCGACGACGAGACGGGGGGACGAGAGTTGCTCGAGACGGCCGCCGACACCCTTTCCGCCCGCGAGATCGATGTCAGGACCGAGTTCGCGGTCGATACGTCGCCGTTCGAGGCGCTGCTCGAGGTCGGTATCGACCACGACGCTATCGTGGTTGGCGAACGGGCTCCGTCGCTTCGCTCGCTGCTGTTCGGAGAGGAGGCCGAACGCATCGCCGTCGAATCCGTCGCACCGGTGCTCGTCGTGCGGAACCTCGACGAAACGGTGACGGCTGCGGACACGTGAGAACGACGGTTAGGAACCCTCGTCTCCGCCGCTCTCGTCGCCCCTCTCGACCGTCTCGACCACGTCAGTCACTGGTACTTCGCCCGGGTTTTCGTCCGCCGTCTTCCCGTTCTCCGCCGCTTCAGTTGCTGACTCGAGGTACTCGCCACGAATCACGAGCACCGGATCGACGGTCCGTTTCGCCAGCCGTTCGGCCCGATCCCGAAACACGTAGCGACGGACCGACGGCCGACTCTCGCCGACGACCAGCAGGTCGTGATCGTTGGCCGCCTCGAGAATGGCATCCGTCGGCGAGCCGCCGACGACGACCCTGCTGTCGATCCGATTGGCGGCGACCCCCTCGTCGACCAGCGCGGTCCGTGCCGTCTCGAGCAGTTCCGTGCCCGCGTTTCGGCCGTCCTCGTCAGCGGCGACGTGAAAGAGCGTCACCTCGAGATCCGTGCCGTCGAGTACGGTCCGAAGCAGTCGTGCCATGTGGGCGACGGTGACGTCGCTTCGAAGTGCGACGAGGACCGACTCGAGGACGGGTGCCGGATTGAGCAACAGGATGGCGTCACACGATTCCTCCACGGTGACGCGTTCGAACGTCTTCAGGCGGTCGTGAGTGAAGGCGAGTCGCGTCGCCACGTCACAGTTCGCGTCTTCGAACACCGTTCGGAGCTCCTCGAGTTCGGCTCGCACGCGGTCGCCGTACTGGTCGCGTGCCTGCTCCGGGGCGGTCTGGTCAGGAATCTCGCGGTAGCCGAGCAAGACGACCGGAATCGACGCGAACGCGTCGACGACCGTCGATGGGACGGATTCTCCCTCGAGGACGTCGACCGGAACCAGAACACGATGATTGCGGGATGATGACATGACTGGAGACGCCATCCTACTACCACGGTGAGCGTAATATAGCCCCGCCAGTCGATTGGCGCTCCCGTCAGCGGATTGCCGTTCCCGTCAGTCGAACGCCGTTCCTGTTATCGAGTTGCCAACGACACTCGAATGGGCCCCGATGACGTCCACTGCGGATCCCGCAGGGTTTTTGCGATGGAGGGATAGTCACCGGGTATGACAGAGGCGACGGGTATCGTCGGGGAGTTTCTCTCGCTCAAAGCAGACACCGACGCCGATATTCTAGCGATGCAGTGTGGCGATTTCTACGAATTCTTCGCCGAAGATGCCGAGCTCGTCGCTGACGAACTCGATCTCAAACTCTCGAAGAAGTCCTCACACGGCTCGTCGTATCCGATGGCCGGCGTCCCGCTTGCGGATCTGACGCCCTACCTCAAGGCCCTGGTCGAACGCGGCTACCGCGTCGCCGTCGCCGACCAGTACGAAACCGACTCCGGCCACGCCCGCGAAATCGTCCGCGTCGTCACGCCCGGCACCTTACTCGAGACGACGGATGCTGACGCCCAGTACCTCGCGGCGGTGGTCGACGGCGACGCGGTTGGTGCCGGCGACACAGCCTACGGCCTCGCGTTCGCAGACGTGACCACGGGGCGCTTTCTGGTCGCCGACGCCGAAGACGAAGACGACGCGCTGACCGAACTCTACCGATTCGATCCCGTCGAGGTGCTGCCGGGACCCGACGCCCGCGCGAACGACGAACTGTTGAGCACGATCCGCGAACGCCTCGACGCGACGCTGACGCTACACGATACCGAGGCCTTCGCACCCAAACGCGCGGACCACGCCGTCGGCGACCACTTTGGCCGCGAAACAGTCGACCGACTCGCAGTCGGCACGCCGACGATTGCCGCCGCTGGCGCGATCCTCGAGTACGTCGCAGAGACCGGCGCGGGCGTCCTCGCCTCGATGACCCGCATTCAGGCCCATCACGGCGACGATCACGTCACGCTGGATGCGACCACCCAGCGCAATCTCGAGTTGACGGAGACGATGCAAGGCGACCGCGACGGCTCGTTGTTCGAGACTATCGACCACACCGAAACCAGCGCGGGCGGTCGCCTCCTCAAAGAGTGGCTCCAGCGCCCGCGACGCTCGCTCGAGGTCCTCGAGCGCCGGCAGGAGTCAGTCGACGCCCTCGCCTCGGCCGCACTCGCACGCGACGAAATACAGGACCAACTCGGAGAGGCGTACGATCTGGCGCGACTGGCATCGAAGGCGAGCCACGGCAGCGCTGATGCGCGGGATCTGCGCTCAGCAGCGGAGACGCTCGGCGTCCTCCCCGCACTCGCGGAGACGATTGCCTCGAGTCCCGACCTCACGGAGTCACCGCTTTCGGAAATCGTCGACCGCCCGGATCGCGAGGCCGCCCGCGAGTTACGCGAGACGCTCGCAGAGGCCATTGCCGACGATCCGCCGTCGACGGTCACGCAGGGCGAACTCTTCCAGCGAGGCTACGACCCCGACCTTGACGAGGTGATCGACCAACACGAGGAAGTCAAAGAGTGGCTCGACACTCTCGCTGAGCGCGAGAAAGGAAAGTACAGCCTCAGCCACGTCACCGTCGACCGGAACAAGACAGACGGCTACTACATCCAGGTCGGCAAATCCGCCGCTGACGGCGTCCCTGACCACTACGAGCAGATCAAGACGCTGAAGAACTCGAAGCGATTCACGACCGACGAACTCGAGGACAAAGAGCGCGAAATCCTCCGACTCGAGGAACAACGCGGCGAACTCGAGTACGAGTTGTTCGAAGAACTCCGCGAGGAGGTCGCCGCCCGCGCCGAGTTGCTGCAAGACGTTGGCCGAGCGCTCGCAACGGTCGATGCGCTCTCGAGTCTTGCCTCACACGCCGCAGAAAATCGGTGGGTCAAGCCCGACCTGCACCAGGGCGATGACCTTCGACTCGAGCAGGGTCGCCACCCCGTCGTCGAGCAGACGACGGAGTTCGTGCCGAACGACGTGCGGATGGACAAGGATCGCGGCTTTCTCGTCGTGACCGGGCCCAACATGTCCGGCAAATCGACGTACATGCGCCAGGTGGCTGGGATCACCCTGCTGGCCCAAATCGGCAGTTTCGTCCCCGCAAAAGAGGCCGAGATCGGCCTCGTGGACGGCATCTTCACCCGCGTCGGCGCACTGGACGAACTCGCACAGGGGCGCTCGACGTTTATGGTCGAGATGAGCGAACTCTCGAACATCCTGCACGCCGCGACCGAGGAGTCGCTCGTCATTCTGGACGAAGTCGGCCGCGGCACCGCAACGTACGACGGCATCTCGATTGCCTGGGCGGCCACGGAGTACCTGCACAACGAAGTGCAGGCCAAAACCCTATTTGCGACCCACTACCACGAACTGACCGGCCTCGCAGACAGCCTCCCGCGTGTCGCCAACGTCCACATTGCAGCCGACGAACGCGACGGCGACGTGACCTTTCTGCGAACCGTCCGGGACGGCCCGACGGATCGCTCCTACGGGATTCACGTCGCCGATCTCGCCGGCGTCCCCGACCCCGTCGTCGAGCGCTCGAGAGACGTCCTCGAGCGCCTGCGCGAAGAGAAAGCCATCGAAGCGAAAGGCGGTGGCTCGAGCGATCCCGTCCAGGCAGTGTTCGACCTCGGCAGCGGACAGTTCAGCGGTGCAGCGAGCCCGGACGGTGGCCAGTCGGCGGGCGAGTCCGAAACCGACGAGGGAGAGACTATCGATCCCGAAGCGAAGGCTGTACTTGAAGATCTCGAGACCCTCGACGTGAACACGACACCGCCAATCGAGTTGGTCTCGAAAGTGCAGACACTCCAACAACGCCTTACAGACAGAGACGACTGAGACGCGCGTATTTTTTGTCTCGCTCTCGAACGTCTGGTTATGACTGACTGGGCGACACTGTTCGAGCGAGCCGCGGCGTACGACATCGACCGCGAGGAGATTCGTGCGACGGCCGACGACCTCGAGAGCGAGAACGACGAACAGGAGGGCAATGATGGCTGAGCGAGACATAGAGCAGCCGAATCCCGCCCGTGTGGTCGCCGACGCAGCGGTGCTCGCCGAAGACCTGTTCGTCGACGGTGACGCCCGCGCGGCACTCGATCACGTCCGCCGGCACGACTGGGTTGAACTCGTCGCGAGCGATCACCTCCTCGAGCGCACGGAACAACTCGTGGCAACGCTCGCGGACGAAGACCTCGCGGCCGCACATCGGGAGCGACTCGAGGCCGAGCGCGTCGCGGTCGAGCACCCGCCGGAAGATCACCCGGCGCTGGCGTCGGCCTACCGCGGCGAGGCGGCGCACCTGCTCAGTGACGACGAACACCTGAATTCGGCGAAAGCGGGACTGTCGATGCAGCCTCGGCTTTCGGTGAGCGTCCGCCCGCCGGATGCGTTCACGCTGCTGTTCGATCCGGAGAGTCTGTACGAGGCGGTCGAAGGCGGCGCGTATCCGGGGCCGGACCGCGATCCACGAGCGTAAGGGTAGCTGAGTCGTTCAGGCTGGTTTTCTGGCGTTGATACGCGCAGAGACAATCGGCAAGTCCTCGGTCCACTCGCCGTCGACAGTAATCGAACCGTCGACGAATCCGGCGGCTGCGAGCCAGCGTTCGAGTTCATCAATTGTTGCTGCGCCGCCAACGCAGGCGTCGATTTTCTCGGGGTCGTCTCGAACCGCTGGGGGCAACGGCTCGGTTGCAACGAGGTCAGAAATCGCCAGCTTCCCGCCAGGACGGAGGACTCTGAAGGCCTCTCTGAATACCTGCGGCTTCGCCGATGAGAGGTTGACAACGCAGTTCGAGAGGATGACGTCGATAGTCTCGTTGGCCACCGGCAGGTGTTCAATCTCACCGAGGCGAAACTCAACGTGGTCAAACTCGCTCTCTCGAGCGTTCTCGCGGGCTCGATCAATCATTTCGGGCGTCATGTCGACGCCGATTACCTGCCCCTCGGGACCGACTTCCTGTGCCGCGAGGAAGCAGTCGAACCCGCCACCAGAACCGAGGTCGAGGACGGACTCACCCGCCTCGAGCGCAGCCACTGCGACCGGGTTACCACAGCCGAGTCCAAGGTTCGACCCGTCGGGTACCTCCTCAAGATCGTCGCCGTCGTAACCGAGTGCCAGAGATCGAGATGCGTCGGCAACGGGGTTCGCGTTTGCACGTTCGTCTCCGGCCATCTCGTTTTCGGATGCCGTCGAACACGAGTGATCGTCTGGTGAGTCAGTCTCACAGCAACTCTCGCCAACTTCCGCGAGGGTGCCGTATGTTTCGCGGACACTTGCACGTCGATCCGTCGAGTCGTCGTTCGTGGATGAGTCTGTCATGGGAATGAGGGGTATCGGTTAGGCATCGGTCGGGACATCAACGGCGGCCGCAATATCGAGGAGTTCGAAGACCGCCGTATCGGCGACTCGGTAGTACGTCCACTTGCCTTTCTTGCGAGTCTTGACGAGTCCGACTTCCCGAAGCGTTCGAAGGTGCGTTGCGACCGTCGACTGGGGTGCCTCGAGGACGACCTGCAATTCACAGGCACAGAGTTCGCCGTCCCGAAGCGCCTCGAGCAGTCGAACGCGATGCTCGTTCGCAAGCGCGCCGAAAACGGTCGCTTGCGTCCCAACCGCGTCATCAGCCGGTCGTCGTTCCTCGAGGCCCGCGATTGGGTCCGAATCAGTACCGTCGTACAGTTGCTCGAGGGTTTGGCACGCATCCTCGAGCGTGTCGGGCATGTTAGTGTCATTCGTCATAGTTGGATTTTTAGATTTGGTTGGTGGCCAGCAGTGTCTTCGTTGGGCCATATATCGACGCTTTATCGATAGCCAGTCTCGAATCAGCCCATACGTCGACACACCGACGTGATCGTAGCAAATCTAGTATTGGGATTTTACGATATAAGTATTTCGCAGAGACAGACAAAGGGAGCTCAAAGCGTAATGCGAGGTGGTCTAGAGAAGCAAAAACAAGGATTATAGTGCCACTGAACGGCAGTGCACACCTAATTGCACGACAGCGATGCGATTGGTATGTAACCAGTTTCAGTTGTTACTACAGATCGACAAAGTTCGATTCGAGTACTTACTCCTGCGCCGCGAGCCACTCCGAAAACTCAGCGAGTGCACGGCCACGGTGTGAAATCGCGTTTTTCTCCTCGGTGCTCATTTCCGCGAACGTCTGGCCGTTGTACTCGAAGATCGGATCGTAGCCGAACCCGCCTTCGCCGCGCGGGGCAACAATCGTCCCGCTAACGCGGCCCTCGAAGGTCTCCGTTCGCTCGCCGTCAGCGAACGCGAGCACTGTCTTGAAGTGGGCGCGATTGTTCTCCTCCTCGCTGACCAGTCGCCAGAGGCGCTCGAGGCCGACTGTATCCTCAACATAGGCCGAGTAGGGACCGGGGAATCCCTCGAGTGCGTCGACGAACAGGCCGGCGTCGCCGACGAGGACGGGGTCTGTCGCGCCCAGTTCCTCGTAGGCCTCGCGCGCGCCGTGGGCGGCAATTTCCTCGAGCGAGTCACTCTGGATTTCGGTGTAATCGTACTCGATTTGTTCGACGCTCGTGATGCCCTCGAGATAGGTCTGGGCCTCGCGTGCTTTCCCCTCGTTCCCGGTGACAAAGCGGACAGACATGTCTGCGTTGGGGTGCGCTATGGGAAAATAGGCGTCGGTTGCTGGCGATGCGGTCGAGTCAGCGACGTAGTCGCCGCTGGAGCACTCGACAAATGGTAGTAAACACCAGCGTGTTCGTCGCGAGACTCGAGACGAGCAAGAAAAGGTTCCGTCGTTCGGTCCACTCAATTCGCTCGGATTCAGTGGTCGTCACGCGTGTAATGAGGTGGGAAGCGAGGGTCACACACCAGGCGAAGACTGCGAGTGCTGCCAGTGCAAGTCTGGATCTGTCCATACGCGTTCGGTTCTCGCTGAACGATTATAGTAGTGGACTCGAGTTCGAAAGCAACGAGACTCCCGCCAGTCACCACTTACGTCGGCAGTCCAGAGTTATCACCTCGAGCTAAAAATAATTCATTATTGTTCGTGTTGTACATGCACTGATTCACAATGGAACAGGTGACAGAAACCCAAGCGGTGGCGTGCCCACACTGCGGAGACACCAGTACAATCCCGGTTCCAACGGCGGACGTGGATCTACAGGTCAGACCGTACGTCGCTGCATTCGGGGAGTACCGGACAATCGACTGCGCGAACGATCACACCTTCTGGGTGTACTTCTGCTAACATCGATTTTTATACATACTCGAGGAATCCGCCTGCAGTCTATCGGGCACATTGATCAGTTCCAGCGACCCAGACAGCGGGTATGCCGGAAATGATAGACAGTAAATCGTATGAGCACTGCTATGATTGGTCAGTGTATGCGTTCTAAGACAGTCAGACTCGGTGTCGTCGGCCTCGGATTTATGGGCCAGACCCACGCAACGAACGCCACGGAACTCGGCCACGAGGTCGTCGCCGGTGCAGATATCGTCCCCGAAACGCGCGAGAAGTTCGCCCAGTCCTACGGCGCGACGACCTACGAGGACTTTGCGTCGATGTACGACGGCGAGGACCTCGACGCAGTCGCTGTCTCGACGCCGAACGCGTTCCACGAGGACGCTGTCGTCGCCGCCCTCGAGCGAGGCTACGACGTGCTCTGTGAGAAGCCACTCGCGAACGACCTCGCAAGCGCCGAGCGGATCGCCGCGGCGGCTTCGGCTTCGGACGGGTTCTGCATGGTAAACTTCCACAACCGCGTCTCGACCGCCACGGAAGTGTTCAAAGAGTACCAGCGAGCGGGCCACTTCGGCGACATTACCCACGTCGACGCGAACTACGTCCGCCGCCGAGGAATCCCGGGTGTCGGCTCGTGGTTCACCGAAAAAGAACTGTCCGGTGGCGGCGCAGTCGTCGACATCGGCGTCCACGCCATCGACTTCGCGCTGTATCTCATGGACTACCCCGCCGTCGAGGACGTCTTCGCCGTCACGCGAACCGAGTTCGGCCACCGCGACGACTACGTCGACCCCGGCGACTGGTACGACGAAACCGACGACGCCGTTTTCGACGTCGAAGACTCCGCAACCGCAATGATCCGCTGTGCAGACGACCGAACGATTTCGCTCGAGGTCACCTGGGCTGCAAACCAACCCGACACACAGGCGTTCGTCGCCCGCGGCACTGAGGCTGGCGCGGCGCTCGATCTCGGCGGCGAGGAGTTGACGATGTTCCAGAGCGGAACGCAGGGCACAGACCACACGCTCGACGTGACGCTCGCCGACGGCGCACTCGAGCGCACCGGCTGGGCCGGCAGCGACGAGCGCTTCCTCGAGGCCGTCGCCGCGGGCGAGGCCCCCGAACTGAACACCGTCGAACAGGGGCTGACCGTCCAGCGCGTCATCGATGCGATCTATCGCTCCGCCGAAGCGGGCGAGTCGGTTGCACTCGAGTGAGGCACCAAAACGGGAGAAACAGCGACTCAGCGCTGTGAATCCCGGAGGATCAGCGGGCCGATTGCGAGCGTTCGCTTTGCGGTCGTTGCGACTCGCAGGATGTAGGACGTCAACAGGAAGAAGGGGATCAGCGTGAACGTAAACGTCACGGCGACGAGCCAGAGCAACACCTCGACGCCGAGAATTGTCCCGGTGATCGTCGTCGTATCGACGAACGTCATCATCATCCCTGAGACGAGCAGCGACGGAATCGCCGCATAGAGGATGTATCGGGAGAGATTGATGAGTTCCCACTGGAAATACAGCGTCTTGATGTGTTCGCGTGCGGGACCGAACATGGCGAACGACGACCGGAGGTTGTCAAGTGCTTCGTGCTGATCGTCGTCAAGTTCGTCGCCGTACTCGGCTTTGAGCCGCTCGATCTGGAAAATCTTCCACGAGTAGTTGTAGTCCATCGACGCGTAAACGACCTCGAACGTGCCGAACGACGCGCCCTCGAGTTTCTCACGGACGGTCTCTGCGTTGCCCGTGATGCTGTCGACGAACTCCTCGACCTCGCCCGTGAGTTCCTCGTTGTCGGATCGTTCGACTTCGTCCTCGAGGGCATTGGCCCGTTCCTGGGTTGCGTCGACGATTTCCTGCAGAAACGCTGACGGGTCGGCCGGTGCCGGTTTGTCGGTCAGTTCGTGAATGTACGAGCGAAAATCGAGCGTTTCACTCATTCGAGACCGTTGCTCGCCGAGTGGGCCGTTTTCCTGTGAGATAATGAGCTGACTGATGGTGACGACCAGTGTGACGCCAGTGATGAGCGCACCGACCATCTGGGCGTACAGCGATTCGATGACGGTTCGATCCTGCAACAGACTCGAGAGCGTCGGATCGAGCAGCGCCCCAAGCATGAACAGCCCGAAAAACGACAGTGTGAGCACGGCCGTCACCAACTGGCGGTTCGCTCCAACGAGCAGCCAGAGTTTGAGTCGGCTTTCGTCTGACCGCTCGCGCATCGTGTCTGCGGTGGAAACCTGATCGTCACTCTCACTCATCGGTCTCACCGCTCGCTGGCCGTTTGAACACGAGATACTTGGTTCCACCACCGGTGTACTCCACCGTCGTGACCAGTTCCCACCCATCCGCGCCGAGTTCGTTCAGTTTTTTCGTCGGATCACTCGCCTCCCGCATCGTCGCCTCACGAGGTGGGCGAACCGTCTCGTACTCCCAGACGGTGCCACGATCAGCTCCCATACCGGTCGTATCACGAATCGATAAAAAAGCGTTCGCGTTGCCTATGGGAGTCTGCCCGACTCGAGTCCGCCTCGAATAGTCCATACGGCTCTCGAGAATGTGAGTCGGCTATGACTCGAGTCGTTACTCGTCGTCGACGATGACTTCGACCGGTTCGTCTTCGGTCTCAGTATTCTCAGCGCTGGCCGAACTTTGTTCTTGCTGCCAGAGGAGGATACCGGCGACGGCGAGGACGAGCCACGAGCGCCAGTTCGCCAGATTCAGCGTGTAGCCGATGCCGAACGGTTTCTCGACGAGCATCCCTTCACCGGGCTCCCAGTGGGCCGACAGCATGCGGCTGATGCTTGGGCGTTCGAAATTATACGGCACACCGAGGATCTCTCCGGCGGTCGGTTTGTCTGCCATGTGCGGTGATACAACCTCCCCTCCCAAGAGTATTGTGTGCTCGTCTCGCCAACCGAAAGCAGGGCCGGACGCGACGTGACGCTGCGATCGATTATCTCGAAACAGCCGCGAACGGTGGGTTCGGACACCGAGACCGGCACTGCGGGCGGAGAACCGGACGACAACACGTTTCACGTCTTCTTGCGAATCGTTCTGTATGGTCTTCCCTCTCGAGATGGGCTGGCGTCACCTCCTATTTCAGAATTGGCCGGTCGACGAAACTGTGCTCGAGGCACACCTTCCCGACATGCTCGCTGTCGATACGTACGACGGGTCGGGCTGGCTGTCGATTATTCCGTTTACTAACGTCGACGTGCGGCCCCGCCGTGTCCCGAGACGACTGGGGATCCCCCTGCCGGAGATCAACGTTCGGACGTACGTCACTCGCGATGGCGAACCGGCGGTCTACTTCTTCAGCCTCGACGCACAGGGCATCGCGAGCGTACTCGGCGCTCGAGCATTCCACCACCTTCCGTACTACTACGCGCGTATCTCGCTCGAGTCGACGGGCAATCAGATCCGGTTCGAAAGCCGACGGCGACATCCCGGCGATCGACCTGGCGTTTACGAGGCCACCTATCGGCCGACAGGTGAATCTTTCTCTGCAGTCGAGGACCCGCTCGCCCAGTTTCTCGTCGAACGCTACCGGTTCTACACGGAGGCACCGGACGGCTCGCTCCGCTACACCGACGTTGCCCACGAGCCGTGGACGCTGTATCCGGCGACCGCGACCGTCGAGCGGAACACGCTGTTAGCAGCGAACGGGTTCGCGCGGCCGGAGTCAGAGCCTACCTACTACTACAGTCCGGGGCTCGAGGTCGTCGCCGAGACGAGCCAGCGGTGTAGGCCGTAGCCTCGTCAGAGTCCACCGTTGGACAACCTTAGCCGTCGAACAGCGCAGCGATCACAACAGATTCGCCTTTCTGGAGGTGCTCTGCTGCGGTCGCGGTTGCACACTCCAGTTCCTCGGCGATTTCGTCGATCGTGGCTCGGCGGGGCGCGTCGTAGTACCCGCGCTCGAGTGCAATTTTGATCGCCTCTCGTTGGCGCGGCGCGAGACGGTCGAGCACGCGTTCGGGCGCGACTCCTGCGCCGCCGACGGCGTCGACCGTCACGCTGACGCCGTCGGGCACCCCATCAACTGCGGCCTGGATGTCCGTGTCCGAGCCGATGAGTGTGAACGTGTTGCTCCCGTCGTCGTTGCACTCAATCGGTGGCACCGTCATGAGACTCCCCTGCGTAAAGTTCTTGAACAGAGCTCGCGCAGCCGTGGCAACTTCCCCTTGGAAGAAGCAGTGACACTCCCGCGCCGAGAGTGGGAGAATCTCGTAGTCGTGAACGGTCTCGTGGGTCTCGAGGACGTCGCCGAACCGCCGATAGTCGCCACGAAGCCACAGCAAAAACGTCGTCGGCGGGGTCGCTACGTTCCAGTTGACGATGTGGGTCTGTTCGAGGTAGTCGGCATCGCCCGCGAGGAGTTCGTAGATCGGCGGTGCGTACGCGCCAGTCGGTCGAAGTGTGATACGAACGCGTTTCATACTAATTGAACGACATCTTGGTGATCCGTACCGTCCGCCGTCATATAAAGGAGGCAGAAATATTCGGCACTACTGCTACCCGGTTGGTTCTCTCAACTGAATGTGTACAATGAACCGAAACGTTGGCAGACTCGATCGCATCGCACGCGGTGTCTTCGGAATCTGGCTGCTCGTCGTCGCGACATCGGCGTATCAAGACAACAAGTACGAGCGCGCAGCGATTGCTGGAATCGCCGGCGCTGGATTGCTCCCGAACGTCCTGTTTGGCTACTGTGGTGGCAACGACCTGTTTGGCATCGATACGACGGCGGGCTCTCGTGACTCGGAGTGACAGGTCAGCTGTCTTCGACGTACCGACCCCGTCCCTCAACGTCCGCAAGGCGCTCGAGAACGCGTTCCTCGCCGACCTCGAGATAGCCCTCGCGAACCGCCTCGCGCAAGGGGGCAGGGTCGTCCGCGGTGCCGACGAGACTTTGGTCGAAGACGTGCAGGTCCATTGCGTAATCCTCGACGTGATCGGTGTGATAGCCGAGGCCGAAGTCGATGAGGTACGTTCGCTCTGACCCGACTCGAACATTTCGCGTCGTCGGATCGCCATGAACGAAGCCGGCGGTGTGGATGCGAGCGAGATGCCGCCCAGCATCGCGAACTGTCGCGGGCGTCAACCGCTCGCGAAGGTCACACTCGCCGACGTACTCGAGTTCGAGTCGGGCCTCCGTCGCATCTACGTCCGAGAGCACCGGCGTTGGTACACCTTCCTGGCGCGCAAGCGACGTGAGTCGGGCCTCGAGTCGCGTGCGTTCGGTTCGCAGGCGCTCGTCGAGTTGGGGATGGCGGTAGCTCTTTACCTGGCGACGTTTCGTGACGCGGCCGGCGTCGGGGTCGAGGGTGACGAGGGCTTCAGCACCCTGGACCGTTCCCGGACGTTCCTCGCGGCCGAGGGTGAGATCCGGTTCGTCGGTTCTCCAGGTTACCGGCACCTGATCCGGTCGGAAGTTCGGATCGACACGCGAGTCCTCGAGTGCGAGCGTATCGCCCGCGTCATACATTTTGGCACCCAAGACGGCGATCATGCCCGCGTTGTCGCGCAGGAATCGCGGTTCGGGCGCGTGGAAGTCGGCTCCGCGCTGAGCGCACATCTCTGCGAGCATCTCCCTGAGCCGGGCGTTCTGGCCGACGCCGCCGCCGAGAACGAGTTCGTCGCTGCCGGTTAGCGAGAGCGCGCGTTCGGAGACCTCCGTGAGCATGCTGAAGATTGTCTCCTGCAAGGAGTAGCAGATGTCCTCGACGGGAACGCCATCGTCGTATGCTTGTTTCGCCGCGCTCATAATCCCCGAAAACGAGAAGTCCATTCCTTTGACGACGTAGGGCAGATCGACGTACTCGCCGTCTTTCGCCGCGTCCTCGACTTTCGGCCCGCCGGGATGAGACCAGCCGACGTGGCGCGTGAACTTATCAATCGAGTTGCCGACGCCGGTGTCCATCGTCTCGCCGAGGACCTGATACCGGCCGTTGCGGTAGGCCAGCAGGTGGGCGTTCGCCCCGCTCGCGTTCAAGCATACGGGTGAGTCGAATCCCGACGCGTGACGGCCGATCTCGAGGTGGGCGACCATGTGATTGACGCCGACGAGAGGGACCTCGAGCGTCTGTGCGAGTGCTCGAGCAGCCGTGCCGACGATGCGCAGGCAGGGGCCAAGACCGGGGCCACGAGCAAAGGCGACGGCATCGACGGGCGACTCATTGGCGGGCCGCTCAGTGGTCTCGCGAGCGTACTCGAGGGCGGATTCGACGACCTGCGGAATTGCCTCGTGCATGTGCTCGGCGGCCTCGCGCGGGTGAATGCCGCCGCTTTCGGGTTGGTAGGCGTCGCTCTCGATAAATACGTCGTCGCTTTCGACGTCGTAGACGGCTGCGCTGGCTGCCCAAGCCGTGCCTTCGATGCCGAGAACGCGGGTGTCAGAACTCACGACTTATGAATTTGTATTGAAACTGTGGTAGAACGAGCGGTCAAGGCGCGTTACAACGGGAGCAGACAGGTTGTTCACGTCGTCCCGTCGGGGCCTCTCGCTACGCTCGCGTCGGCGTTACTCCCACTCGGTGTAGCTGCACTTCCCGCAGTGTTTGCGGTCGCCGTGGTCGGCAAGGTACGAGTCACCGCAGCGTGGGCACTGTTCGCGGTCCGTGCTCCCGTCGTCGTTGTAGAGTTCGTGACGTGCCATCTTAGGCCTCCTCCGCTTCGGCGTCTGCATCTGCGTCGTCGGCAGCACCGATCTTGTTTCGCTCGAGCATGTGGTCTTGCTCGACGTCGCGGGCGTGGTCTGCGGTGTCGTAGACCTTGGCCTGCCCGACGGTTTTGCGCATGCCGAATTTGGTCTTGAGGCTGCGGATGACGACTTCGTCAGCGTTCTTGTTGAGTTTTGCTGCGAGGCTGTCTCGGACCTGCAGACGCTCTGGCGTGGCGTCTTCGTGGGTTAGTTCGAAGGTAACGTCCGTTCGATGCAACATGGGGTTCTCTGATTCGGAAACGATGTCGACGTCCATGATATCACTCAGTTACTCTACTATCCCCCTGTAGCGCCTAAAAGGATTTCGAACCGGTCACCGTCGTCTCGAGTCCGTGCTGACTCGCGGAGTCGCCAGCGAGCGCAGTGTTGACAATAGGAAAACATATACCACCGATTGCACAACTGGTGGTAATGCCCTCCAGACGGCAGGTTATCGCCAGCGGTGGCCTCACGGCGGCGGCTCTCGCCGGCGCGTATCGCTCGTTCGATGGCCCCGTCGAGCCCTCGAGTGTGGCGACTGCGTCGGTCGAGTGGCCGATGGCTCGCGCCGACGGCGCTGGGTCCGGGTACAACCCTGATGCGTCGGGGCCGACGGACGAGGCAGCTATCCGCTGGGTGGAAGAAATCGACGGACTCCGATACCCATCGTCGCCGATTCTGGTCGGCGACACGCTGTTCGTGGTCGGACGCGACAGGGTTGCTGCACTCGAGCGCGAAAGCGGTGACGTTCGATTTACGCGCCGGGGATCGTACCAGTCGTCGCCAGCCCCCGCGAGGGCGAGCGCCTACAGATCGGATACGTTCGCTGTCGCAGGCGAGGGCGGGATCTACGGCCTGAACGCAGCAGGTGGCTACGAGCTGTTCGGACGGTCCATCGGTGTCGAGCGCTGGCACGCACCCGACCGGAAGCCGAACAGACGAATATCGGCCCCACCCTACAGGCCACCGCCGGTTGCAATCGGCGACACGATCTACGCCATCGTCCCGGAGACGAATCGCGTCGTCGCCCTCGAGGCGAACAGCGGCCGCGTCGACTGGAGTCACGAGATCGGCGACGAACGCTCGAGTCAGCCGACGCGGCCGGTTGTCTCCGACGAGACGGTCTACGTCGCGAGCGGGCCCACGACCGTCGTTGCACTCGAGCGAGCGAGTGGTGCCCGTCGCTGGAGCGTCGAACTCGAGTACAGAGACGACGAGTTGCTCTACGGAAGCGTCCTCAGCGCGACGGCGACGAGCGAGGGAGTACTCGTCCCGCGCCGACAGGCAATTTCGCTCCTCGATCCGGCAGATGGCAGCGTCAGGTGGGAGTACGTCCACGAGGGATCCGTACTCGCTGATCCGATCACAGGTGCGGCCGCCGTCGCCGACGGCCGGGTGTTCGTTACGGACGGCGAAACGGCGCTGCACGCGCTCGATCTCGAGACTGGCGAACGCGAGTGGCGATACGAGTACGGCCTGCAGGTGAATCCAGTGGTCGCCGACGGCGTCGTCTATCTCAGCTATGATTGGCTCGACGAACTGCTCGCAATCGATGCCGAGACCGGTGACCAGCGATGGCGCTACGAATTCGGCTTCGACCGGACAGTGGGCTACTCGAGTCCAATCGTCGGTGACGGCGTGGTGTACGTCGCCGGCCCGAATCGCGTCATTGCACTCGAGGAGGCAACGGAGGGCGAAGACGAATGACAGACGAGTCACCGACGGCGGCGACAGCAGGCCAGCGTGGCACTCAGCACAGAGACAACGCTGACCTACCGGCCGGTATTGCCCCGCGGGCGCTCGCTCTCCTGCGTCGCCATCCCCGCATATTCGTGCCGTTTGTCGTCGTTGGCCTCTTCCTCGCCGGCCTCGATCAGATTCGGCAGTGGGACCCGATTCCGACGCTCGAGGCAGGGGCCGGACGCAGCGCGCTCTCAATCGAGTACGTCGGCTACCCGCGCGGGATAGGGCACACGGCCGTTTCGCTCGAGTCACTGATCGGCCTCGAGCCGTTGTCTCTCGGCTGGGGACTCCTCTCGTATGGACTGCCGGTGCTCGCTATTGCGGTTGCCAGTGGGCTGGCAATGGCATGGGCACTCGAGGTGACGCCACGACTCGAGACGCTCGGGTCAGTCATCGGATTCGTCGTGATCGTCGATCTCAGCCAGCGAGTACTCGGCCAGATTCCGGCGCTCCAAGAAATGGGGCTCGTAGTCGGTGTTCCAGTGCTTGTCACGTACACGTATGTGCTGGTGCGCCTGTTCGCAGTACCCGGCTGTCTCGTCGCCGGCGCGAGGCCGGCCGCTGCCGTCCGTGAGGGCTGGCGTCGAACGCGAGGTCACGGCTGGACGATAGTCAGCCTTATTCTCGTCGTTGGCCTCCTCTCGTGGCTGCTCGCGAGCATCCCACACGTCGGCCCATTCATCGGGACGGCACTCGTCGCACCGCTTCACGCAGCCCTCATCGTTGCCGTACTCGAGACGACCAGCGATCCGGCCAAGCCACGGCCACAGTAAGGTCCTGCATCCGTGACGAGCTACGCCAATGCCACCCAGTGCAGTACTCGCCTCAGGCGTCGATCACTGCCAGTCCGCGGGGCGTCTGGCTCTCGAGGGCGTCCGCCCAGTCAATTGTGACCGGTGACCAGCGGTCGCCGAAATCGTCGGTGACGAACAGGCCCTGATTGTTCACGCCGTAGACGACGCTTCCGAGTTCGGATTCGGTCTCAGAACCGGTCGCTGTCGCCGGCGCGTCGAACACTGTCCGGACCACGCCGTCGCCCATCGGAATCCCGCGGTCATCGAGTCGATGCCACTCGTCGCCCTCGCGCCGATAGACGTACGACTCCGCGGTTTCGGCCGTGTGGGCGCTCGAGGCCCCACTCGCACTCGAGACGAGCACCCGCTCCGGGTCGACAGGATCGGGGACGACGCTCCAGCAGTAGGTGTGTTCGAGGCCCTGCTGTGGCTGTCGCCAGCGCTCGCCGCCGTCGTCACTCACGGCGTAGCCGTCGCCTGCCGCCGAGTAGACGCGCCCCTCGCGGTCGGGGTGGGTCGCCAGACTGTGATTGTCGCGACGCGAGCCCTCGGGGCGTTCGTTCCATGTCTCGCCGCCATCTGTGCTGTAGACGAACGCGCCCGCTTCGACGCCCACGTACAGGCGGTCGGGATCGAACGGGTCCACCTCGAGCCAGCGGACGTGATGAGTGTGCGGCCGCGGTGGGAAGTACCACTCCGATTCGGAGGGCAGGTCGGTCAGCCCCTCGAGGAGAGTCCAGGAGTCGCCGCCGTCCGTGCTGCGGTAGACGCGACTCGGCTCGGTCCCCGCGTAGATCACGTCGGAGTCGTGCGGGCTGATCGCGAGCGACATCACGGCCTCACTGACAAAGTCAGTCTCGAGGCGCTCGAACGTCTGGCCGCCGTCGGTACTGCGGAACAGACCATCTTCGAATGTGCCGACGAAGACAGTCTCGGGCGCATCGGGCGAGGCGGCGACACACTCGAGGTCGTGGCCCTCGAGTCGCGTCTCGGTCGCCCAGTTGTCGGGGACGGTCCCTGATCCGTGACAGACGAGCAAGCGGTCTCGGAGTGCGGCGTAGACACGTACCATACCGGACGTACGGGCTACTCGTACAAACGACAACCGATCATCACGTATCCTGACACCGCCGGCAGTTTCACAGTGCTCAAAACGAGCGCAAAACAGAACGGGGCGCAGACGCTACCGCGAAATCGCTTTCGAGCCGTGTTTGACGACCGATTCGACCTCCTCTGCAGTGAGCAGCGCAACGTCACCCGGAATCGTCCGCTTCAGTGCGGCCGCAGCGGAGGCGTAGTCGAGTGCGGTCGGCACGTCGTCGCCCTCGAGTCGGCGGGCGATGAACGTGCCCGTAAACGCGTCGCCGGTGCCAATCGGCGAGACGGTATCCGTTTCGTAGACGTCCTGTTCGTGGACGACGTTGTCGTGCCAGCCGATTGCACCCTCCGAGCCGCGGGTGACGATGACGGTCTCGAAGTCGTACTGCGAGCCAAGGTTGTGCGCGATCTGGCGCGGGTCACCCTCGAGACCGAGGACGTCCTGAGCGTCGCGAGCGGCGATGACGAGCACGTCGATGCCGGGGAAAAACTGGGTGAGCGTCTCCGTCGCCTCCTGGGGCGACCAGAGTTTGGCGCGGTAGTTGAAATCGAAGGCCGTCGTCGTCCCGCCCTCTTTGGCTGCTTTCAGGAGGTTCATCGTTGTCTCGGCCAGCGTCGGCGAGAGCGCGGGCGTGATTCCCGACGTGAAAAAGACCGTCGCGTCGCGAATCAGATCGAGGTTCAGTTCGCGCGCCTCTGCCGTCGTAATAGCGGCATCTTGCCGGTCGTAGATGACGTTCGTCCCGCGGGGTTCGCCGGCCTGTTCCATGTAATAGGTCCCCTGTCGGCCGCGATGACACCAGGAGACGTCGGTCTCGATGCCGTACTGGCGGAGTTTACCCACGACCTGTCGCCCGAGTGGGTTCTCCGGCACTTTCGACATCCAGGTCGCTGGCGTCCCGAGTCGCTGGGCCGCAATTGCGACGTTGCTTTCGGCACCGCCGACGTGGACTTCGAACTCCTCTGCATCCTCGAGGCGCTCGTCTTTCCCCGGCGAAAATCGCAACATGGTCTCGCCGAACGAGACGAGTTCACTCACGGGACAGTCCCCCACTGTTGAATCGGTCGATCATATCTCGATACACGAACGGGTGTGGTATAAGTCGTACCGGTCTCGTTGGAATTAGCCGTTTTCACCCCGGGAATTAGTCTCGCTCGAGATCGCAGTTGAACAGTACCTCGTTACAACAAACTGTCTGATGGCCCACTACTTACGAGCACGTCATCTCCGCGTTCGTCCAACTCGAGGGCAATGTCGAACGCCTCGAGCAACTCGCGGCTGGCGCGTACGTGATCGGTCATGGCCGGAATCCGAACTCGCCCGCCCGCGAGCGCGAGGAAGACGAGTAACTGGTCCGCCAGATGGCGGTCGACTGCCGCCTCGCGCTCGAGAAAACGATTCGCCCCGTCGGCTGCATCTTCGCCGACTCGTTCGGCCGGTTTCCCGCGCTCGCCGAGGGCAGCAAATCCCGCAACGCCAGTGCCGTAGTCGAGTCGAATCACGAGCGCTGAGCCGGGCGATGGACTCGGGGCAGTCGTCTCGTGGCGCTCGATAGCGGGCGCGTCGCCCTCGCCGACCTCGAGGCGCGCGAGTGCGCCCTCGAGTTGTCGATGCGCCACGTCTCGGTCAGCCAGCGATTCGGATTCGGTCGAATACAATCGCACGGCCTCGAGCGGCCCGCGTCGCTCGAGGTCGAGTGACTCGAGTTGCGAGGGGCCAAGATGCAGGGTCGCCCGCCCGCCGCCGTTCGGATAGAAGCCACGTCGGTCGACCTCACAGGCCGCAACGAGGCCGAATCGCCGAAGGAGTGGGAGTTTGACCTCGTGGAAATAGTCAAGCGGCGGCGACCACTCGACGTCCGTCCCGCCGGTGGCCGTCACGCGAAGCGGTGACTCGAGAATCGGCGCGAGTGGAAGGAGGGCATCAAACAGCAGGGTGATACTCCCCGCCGTGTTGATATCGACCTCGTACTGGCCGCCCTCCAGACTGGGCGAGCCGTCGGGTTCGGCGCTCGCAGGAGTCGGATCGAACGCAACTGTCTCCGCGCCGAGTTCCGCACCCGAAACCTCGGCGTCACAGACCGCAGCCATGGTCTCGAGAACGGCCAGATGCTGGTGGCGAAGGCCCGGTTTCGGCCGATCTCCGCGGACGTTTTCGATCCGAATCGACTCGTTTCGGAGGACTGCAAGGCCGAGTGCGGTTCGGAGAAACTGGCCGCCGGCGCTCGAGCCGTCGAGTTCGCGGTCCGGCTCACGTGAGAGTGTCATAGCTGGCCACACGGACTCGAGGCTCCTACCGGTATCGAACGCACTCGAGCGCAGGTAGCGAGTGCGAGCCTAAGTCTGGTGATTTTTATACCGATCAGCCCACTGTACTGACTATGCAGACCCACATCGTTCCGGTCGGCTTCGATTACGACCGGCTGATCGCGCCGCTCGTCCGCGATCAGATCGACGTCGAGCGCGTCATTTTGCTCGAGGGAGCCGTCGGGAGCGAGGCCAACGTCGAGTACTCCCGGCACCTCTCGGAGAAACTCGAGACGGACTTTCGGAACCTGTTGGGGGCGAGTACCGAGCGATTCATTCTCGAGGACGTCTACAACTACGACGAAGCCTTCGAGCAGGCCTACGACCTCATTACCGCCGAACTTGATCGCGGCAACGAAGTCTGGGTCAACGTCGCCGCGATGCCCCGCACCGTGAGTTTCGCGTTCGCGACCGCCGCGAACTCCCTGATGGTCGAACGCGAAGACGACCGCGAGCAGATCCACACCTACTACACCGCTCCCGAAAAGTACCTCGAGACCGAACTCGCCGAAGAACTGCGCGAACAGATCACCGTCCTCGAGGATCTCGAGGACGAACGCGATGCAGACGCCGACGTCATCGACGACAACCGAATCGATACCCGCCTCGAGAGCGCTCGAGATCTGCTCTCGGAGTTCGACGAGCGCGGGACGACGATTGGCGCGAAAGAGATCGACGGTCGCCACATCGTCGAGTTGCCCGTCGCCTCGTTTTCGAACGTCAAACCCTTCGAGGAGTTGATTCTCTACAAGTTAGGCGAGGACGGGGAGTTCGACTCCGTCTCCGAACTTGCAGAATCGCTCTCGAGTGAACTCAACGAGGAGTACACCGATAGTTTCCGCTCGAAAGTCATCTACAACGTCGACCGGCTTGGGCCGGGGGGCAAGGGCTACATCGAGCGCGAAGAACACGGCAAATCGTATCGGACGCGCCTCTCTCGAATCGGTGAGTTGTGGGTGCGAGCGCACTCGGACGAGCCAGGGTCGCCGTAAGAACTCGAAATCAACTCGACCGCACCGGAAGGCTCATCGGAGGCCAATCGCGCTCGTCAACACGGCCAGCATGACGGCGACGAATCCGACGGTAAAGACGACACTCGAGACTGCGTACACCGCCGGTCCCGAGAGGACGCGGCGCTCGAGGTCGCGAAAGCCACGCGTGCGCAGGTTGTGCCAACCGAAGGCATCGACGAGCGCCCAGTAGCCGTCGCCTTCGATGAGCGGGTTCAGGACGAACAGGGCGCGTGCGGCGATCAGGAGCGCCAGAAAGCCGACGATGGGCTGGTCGGGGAAGACGACGAACGCGACGGCGAAGCCGGTCGCGACGAGCAGATCGACGACCGGCCCCGCGAGACTGATCCAGAGACGGACGTTTCGCGGGCAGCGCCAGGCGTCAGTCGTCCGCGTGATGATCGCGGGGATAACCCTGTTGAGAAGCCCGATTCGGAGCTGTGGGTCGAAGTAGCGCCGACTCGGAACGTAGTGGCCGAGTTCGTGGAGCGCAATCGAGCCGAGTAAGACGGGCAGGACGATCAGCGCGAGTCCGAGGCCGAACTCGAGGTCGGCGGGCAGTTGTCGGAGTTCGGGCCAGCGGACTGCGAGACAGCCAACGAACAGCACAACGACGCCGGCGACCGCGCCGAGTCGGGGCCACAGTCGGATATCCGGCGGTGGTTCCTCGCGGACGATTTCACTTCCGGACTCGAGGTAGCCCTCCGCAGCCAGTAACGCGACCGTCTCGCGGACGCGCTCGTCGTGGTCGGCGGGGTCGCTCGAGCCAGTCGCAATCTCACGCAGTTGCTCGAAGAAGACCGGATGGACGCGCTTGTACGACCCCTCGTCACTCCGCAGCCAGATCGTGCCGTCCGTGTCGCCCCACGTAAAGCCGAACGGCTCGCGAAAGAGCGACTCGAGGGCGGGCGATCCGTCGCCGTCGCCGTCGTGCGCAGCGGACATGGTCACGCAGCGGCCGGTTCCGTTTCGGCGGGCGTCGCGAGGTGGTCTGCGAGCGCGCCGGCAACGTCCGTCCCCGCCTTCTCGTCGAACGCCGCGAACATCGGCGACGGATTCGCCTCGAGGACGGTACAGCCGCCGTCGGTGTCGATAACGTCGATGCCCGAAAACGCCAGTCCGAGGCAGTCTGTCGCGGTAACGGCGGCCTCAGAAATCTCGGGCTCGAGCGCGGAGAGTGGAATCCGTTCGACGTCGTGGTCGGCTGTTCGATAGTCGAGTTCGTCGGAGACGATCCGGGCGGCGGCGACGACCTCGCCGTCGACGACGAAGACGCGAATATCCTCGCCGTCGACGTACTCCTGGAACTGTACGGGTGAGTTTGCCAGCAACGAGAGCCGGTCAGCGTCGAGATCGTCGGGGGTAAGCACCGCCGCGTGGCCGCCCCCACTGACCGGTTTGTAGACGATTGCACCCAGTCGATCTGCGAACGAACGCACTGCCTCGGGGTCGGTCGTTGTCAGCGTCTCCGGAACTGGCACGCCGGCAGCGTCGAGTCGCTCGAGTTGCCAGGGCTTGCGGGTGTGCAGGTCCTGCGTCTCGAGTGGATTCACCATCCGCACGCCACGGGCCGCAAGCGAGTAGAGCATCGACTCGAGGGTGGCCTGATACTCCCGCAGTTGATTTAGCAAGGCGAACGGGTGATCCTCGAGGTCGTCCCGGTACTCGGACAGTCGCGGGTTGAGCGCGAAGTTCCGGAGATAGGTTGTGTGAACGCCGTCAGCGGGCATCCCGTCGACCGTCAGGCGCGTCTGGTCGCCCTGGTGGTACGTCAGCGCGCCCGCACCCGGCCAGTCGTCGGCATCCCACACGCACGTGTCGACGCCTCGAGTCTCGAGTGCACGCTCGACGGCAGCGAGTTGCGGATCTGATCGAGGGCCAAGGAGTAACACACTCATAGCGAACCATTCGTTCGCAGCGACCATAAGTTTGTTTCAAGCCATTCAACAAGCAAGTATGTCCTATAGACCCAGTACCATCGAATTAGAGCACATCTACCGCAGAAATTGACGTTTGTGTTTCTCTCCCCAGACCATAATCTAAACAATTATGTATTGTATTTATCCCACGAGCAGGTGTATCGACGACCGGCTATGAGCCAATCAAACGACCCGATACACTTCGTCGAAGACCTCGAGGAACGGTCGAACGCAACGACACTCGGAGACGTGACGACGCTTGCGACGGGCGAATGTCCGGAGAAGTGCTGGTAACCCGAGTAGATTACCCACGTACACCACTCGATCCGCTTTTTTAGCGACGCGCGACGCTACTGTTGCAGCGTGTTCGACCTCGAGCAAGCCATCGCCATGTTCGTCACATTAGGCGAACCGAGCGTGCACCCGCTCGCGCAACACGAGCAGACACGGCAACACCGTCATGCAGGCGACGAACGCAAAGATGATGCTCAGGCCAGTCACGAGACCGAAGCGCTGCAGCGGCGGGGCCAGCGCGAGCGCAAGCACCCCAAAGCCCGCCGCCGTCGTCAACGCACTCCCCAACAGCGCGCCACCGGTGCCGGTGATCGTCGCACGGAGAGTATTCTCGAGTGCGCCAGCGTCCAGATTGCCGTTGGCGTCGCTCTGGCGCTCGCGTTCGTCGAGGAAGCGCTCGCTGACGTGGATGCTGTAGTCGACGCCGAGCCCGATTGCGAGGCTCGTGATGACGGCCGTTTCGCTGTTGAACGGCACGTCGAGGACGGCCATCGTGCCGAGCAGCCACGCCAGCGCGGCGACGACCGGCGCGAGCGTGAGCACGCCAAAGGCGGGCTTGCGGTGGCGAACCCAGTACAGGATCGTGAGGAAGACCAGAATCACCACCAGCGTCACCGCGAACGCCTGCACGAGCGTCTCGAGGAGTGCATCCTGTACCACGGCGGTCGTGACGGGGCCACCAGCGGCGACGGCCGTCACCGCGCCGTCGCTTTCGGTTTCGATCATCGAGGCGACGTCGCGCGTATCGTCTGCAATCGACTGAGACGCGGCGTCGCCACGGACGGTCAAGAGTAGCCGCATCGTGTCGTACTCACCGTCGTCGGTCCGGTAGATAACCGACGATGCGGCGTCCTCGTCGGCAGCGTACAGTTCGTCGTACAGTCCCTCGAGGTCCTCGTCGGGCAGGTCGTTGTCGGTTGTATCCCGTTCCTCGAGTGCGGTTGCGACGGAGTCGTTCTCCGCGGCGGTCGTCCGAATCGCCGTCACCGGGCTCTCGACGGCGGGGTCGCCGTCCGCGCGAATCGAAATCGTCGTGTTCTCGTCGCTGGCGGCGATGTCGTCGGTCGCTGACTCGATGGCCGACAACGCGGCCGGATCTGTGATCGCCCCGCGTATCAGTATCTGGCTCTGTGAGCCTTCGCCGCGCTCCTGAAAGTTGTCGCCGAGATACGCTGCGTCGTCGCTGATCGTGTACGTATCGGGTGCAATCGGTCCGGGGAGGGACTTCGCCCACTCAGGGGCATCTTCGGGGAGGAAATCCGCCTGATTGAACTCCGTGTCGATGCCAGCCGCGCCGTAGACGCCACCCGAGGCGAGCAACAGGGCGATCAGAACCACGACGACCGGTCCGCGCTGGACGAGCGAGACGACGCCCGTGAGCGCGCGGTTGACCGGCCCCGTTCCAAGCCCGAACGGCTGTTTCGTCCGATCCCGACCGAATCGAGACTCGAGCAGGTCGTCGAGTTCGACTTTCAGCGCGGGGACGAGGATGGCGAAGGCGACGAACGTCGCGAAGATGCCCCCGGCGCTCAAGAGTGCGAAGTCACGAATCGCCGGCAGCGGGCTGACGACGTTCGAGAGGAAGCCGATGCCGGTCGAAAAGGTCGCCGCGGCGAGTGCGAGGACGACTCCCGCGAGGCCGAGGCGCATTCCGTTTCGAACGCCGCGTTGCTGTGGCGATGCGTCCGTATCGTCCTCGAGTTGGCCCGTCCGAGCCTCGCGCGAGCGCATGATGACGTGCAACGAGTAGTCGATGCTCAGCCCGATCAGCAGGAAGGGAACGGCGATGAGCAGTTGACTCGAGGGCACCTCGAGCCAGCCCTGGATGCCGCCGAGCCAGGCCATTACGACCGCGATACCGAAGATGGAGACGAGCACGTCGACGACGTCGCGGTAGGCGGTGCCGAGCGCGACGAGTACGAGGATTAGCGCAACGGGTGTAATGAGACCGAAACTGTCGCCGACGGCGTTCGAAGACGCCTCGTCGGTGATTCCTTGCCCGAAGACGAACGCGTCGTCGAAGCGTTCATCGACGAGGGCGTCGATCTCGAGTTGGGCCGCGTAGGCCGCCTCCGGGTCCTCGTCGGGGCCGCCGTCGTCGATCTGGAAGACGAACGCGACGCGCGAGTCGGCGGTCGTCGATCCGGGTTCGTAGTCGGTGGGGAGGAACTCGTATGGGTCACCCTCCTCGCCGCTGCCAGCGTCCGCGCCGGCCGCGTCACCGTCGGGATCGAGCACCGTCTCGAGCAATTCCTCGAACTCCTCGTCAGAGCGGTCCTCGAGCGCCTCGATCTGTTCCTCGAGTGTCGGTTCGCTGGTGTCGGGCGGGCCGTTCGCCTCGGCGGCGCGGTCTTCGAACACCGCCCCGGTCGCGACGACGTTCTCGAGGGCGAGAACGCCCTGGTCAGCGAGCGTCGCGTTTAGCGACTCGGTGTCGCGGATGTCCTGCTGGAGTTCGAGCCCCTCGAGGAAGGACTCGCGGGTGAGTACGTCGCCGGTGCTGGAATCTGCGCTATCGCCAGTTCCACGAATGACGATCTGGGTGACGATATCGTCGTCCGTGCCGTAGGTCGCCTCGATTTCCTCGAGTGCCTCGGTCTCCTCGGAATCGGCGTCGAACTGGCCGATGTCGCCGTCTTCGGGGTCGCCGATAACGACGCCCGCAGCGACAATCGCGGTGACCAGAAGTGTGAGCACGATAACGACGCGGCTGTGCTCGACGAGCGCATCCGCATATCGTGTCGCGAGTGACCGACTCATTCGCAGCGGATATCTATCGGTCGCGTACTCGTATTCGTCGCGTCAACTGGCCCGACTCGAGTCGTCCCAACACATCGGCGACTGCACCTGCGAATCATGGTCCGGCACTCAGGCACCGACAACTATAGCTGTTTGGCCAAACACGGTGTTGTATAATCCATTTCCGATTATGAATACCGACATCGACCGCGAACGCGGCATCCTCAGTCCCGCCGACCGGGCCTACCTGCTCGGCGAACGCGAGATGAGCCACGAGCAATCGAAGCGAAACGCCGAGGCGCGAATTCGGCGTCGTATTTATAATGGTGTTCTCGACTTCGACCTGTTCGTCCACACCCTTGCCGAGAAGGACCGCAAGCAGGTGTTCGAGCAGGAAGGTGCCGACGACGACCTGCTCGAGGCCGTCCGGTCGATGGTCGCGTTCGCCTACCTCGGCCTCGAGGAATCGGGTACCGACTTCGAAACGGTCCTCGAGCCCGCCGTCAGGAGCTGTGAGGAGTATCTCGCGGCCGAAGACGACGAGACCGTCTCGGTCGACGTAACGTTCGAGGTCGAGACGACAGTCGAATCCTCGCTTTCGGGCGTCGTCTCCCGACTCGAGGCCGGTGAGCCGGTCACGCCGCGCGAGTTGTTCACCGTCGTCATGCAAGGCGAGCACGATCCGGCGGGCCACGAGCAGATTACGCTCGTCACCACCGACCACGACGAGAGCGACGCGGCATTTCTCGAGCGGATGACGACGTATCTCGACGGCACGCTTCGGCGCGTGAGCAACTCGAGAGTGATTATCGACCTCGAGGAGAGCGACGGGCCCGCGTATGAGCAGCGGGAGTGACGAGGACGACGAAACACCTAACACGATTGCCGGGACAACAGTAGGTATGAGCGACGCTGTCGCGGTCGCCGTACTCGGCGCGTTCGAGGGGCCGCGTACCACCGTTTTCGTAGGGCCCCTCTAGGCCCACCTCCTTCACCCCGTTTCGACGGATGTATTGTCCGCGACCAGTATTCACCGAGCAACGACCGGTATCTTCGATGACCGACCACAACAACACCACGACGACGTACCGACGACGCCCCGCGCGGGCGGTGAGAGCATGAGTATGGACACACCCGAACAGGACGACGAGACGGGCGAGGAAGCCAGCCTCGAGGGTGGCTACGAGCCCGAGGCAGTCGAATCGCGCTGGCAGGATCGCTGGGTCGACGAGGAGGTTTACGCCTACGAGAGCGATCCCGAGCGGGATCCGAACACGACCTACGCAATCGATACGCCGCCGCCGACGGTCTCGGGCAGTCTGCACATGGGCCACCTCTACGGCTCGACGCTGCAGGATTTCGCCGCCCGATTCCAGCGCATGGCAGACGGCGAGGTGCTGTTTCCCTTTGGCTACGACGACAACGGCATCGCGAGCGAGCGCCTGACCGAAGAAGAACTGGACATCCGCCATCAGGACTACGAGCGCCGCGAGTTCCAGGAACTCTGTCGCGAGGTCTGTACGGAGTACGAGGACGACTTCACCCGCAAGATGCAGAACCTCGGCACCTCTATCGACTGGAACTCGACGTACAAGACAATCGAGCCGCGCGTCCAGCGCATCTCACAACTGTCCTTCCTCGATCTCTACGAGAAGGGCCGCGAGTACCGCAAGAAAGCGCCCGCAATCTGGTGTCCAGAGTGTGAAACGGCGATTTCGCAGGTCGAAACTGAAGACGACGAGCGCCACTCGCACTTCAACGATATCGCGTTCGAACTCGTGGGAGATGACGCGCCTCGAGACGAGTTCGTTATCTCCACCACGCGACCGGAACTCATCCCGGCCTGTGTCTCCGTCTTCGTCCACCCCGACGACGAGGAGAATCAGGATCTTGTCGGCGAGACGGCCACGATCCCGATCTTCGGCCACGAGGTGCCGATCATCGCCGACGAGCGCGTCGACATGGAAAAAGGCAGCGGCGTTGTCATGTGCTGTACCTTCGGCGACCAGAACGACATCGAGTGGTATCAGGCCCACGACCTGCCGCTGCGCGTCGCCATCGACGAATCCGCGACGATGACCGACCTCGCCGGCGACTACGAGGGCATGTCCACTGAGGAGGCCCGCGAGGCCATCGTCGAGGATCTGGACGAGGCGGGCCACCTGCGCGACCGCTGGGAGATTACCCACGCCGTCGGCGTCCACGAGCGCTGTGACACCCCCGTCGAGTACCGCGTCTCCAAGCAGTGGTACGTCGAAATTCTCGATCACAAAGACGAGTACCTCGAGGCCGGCCAGGAGATGGACTGGTACCCCGAGAAGATGTTCACGCGCTACCAGCACTGGATCGAAGGCCTCGAGTGGGACTGGCTGATCTCGCGCCAGCGCGACTCGGGAATTCCGTTCCCGGTCTGGTACTGCGAAGAGTGTGACCACCCGATTATGGCTGAGAAGGCGGACCTTCCGGTCGATCCGCTTTCCGACGAGCCGCCAGTTGACGCCTGTCCCGAGTGCGGTCACGACGAGTTCGAGCCCGAAGAGGACGTCTTCGACACCTGGGCGACCTCCTCGCTGACGCCCCTGATCAATGCCGGTTGGGACTGGGACGACGAGAGCGAGTCGTTCCAGATGGACAGCCCGGAACTGTATCCGTTCGATCTGCGTCCGCAGGGCCACGACATCATCTCCTTTTGGCTGTTCCACACCATCGTCAAGTGCTACGAACACACCGGTGAGGTGCCCTTCGACGCGACGCTGATCAACGGCCACGTCTTAGACGAGAACCGCGAGAAGATGTCCAAATCGCGGGGCAACGTGGTCGCTCCCGACGAGGTGCTCGCCGACTATCCCGTCGACGCCGTCCGATTCTGGGCCGCAAGCGCCGCTGTCGGCGACGACTTCCCGTACCAGGAGAAAGATCTCCGCGCCGGCGAGAAACTCCTGCGGAAGCTCTGGAACGCCTCGAAACTCGTCGATAACCTCGCGCCGGCCCACCCCGAGGAACCGGACGACCTCGAGCCAATCGACCGCTGGCTGCTCGCGGAACTCGACGACGCCGTCGCCGAACTCACTGCCCAGTTCGAGGAGTACGAGTTCGCGAAGGCCCGCGACCGCCTGCGAACGTTCTTCTGGAACACCTTCTGTGACGACTACTTAGAGATCGCCAAAGGCCGGGAGGACAATCCCTCGACGCAGTACGCGCTGCGGACGGCCCACCGAACCTTCCTCGAGTTGTGGGCACCGTTCCTGCCCCACATCACGGAGGAGATCTGGCAGGCAGTGTACGCAGACAGCGGAACGCACAACGGCAACCTCGAGACCGTCAGCATCCATACGCGCGAGTGGCCCGAGCCACAGGGCTACGACGCCGACCTCGAGGCTGGCGAGACGGCAATCGAAGTGATCTCCGCGGTCCGGCGGTACAAGAGCGAGAACCAACTGGCGCTGAACGCCGACCTCGAGTCGGTCGCCGTCTACGGCCCTATCGAGGGCTTCGAGGACGCCATTCAGGACGTGATGCACGTCCAGCACCTCGAGATTCTCGCCGAGGAACCCGAGGTCACCACCGAAATCGCGTCCATCGATCTCGACTACTCGACGCTCGGGCCGAAGTTCGGCTCGAAAGTCGGCGACATCGATGCCGGCATCGACAGCGGCGAGTACGAGATTGAGACGGACGACGACGGCACCGCGACCGCGCTTCACGTCGGTGACGAAGAACTCGAGGCCGATCTGTTCGAACTCGAGCGCGAGCGAACCTACTCGGGCGATGGCGAGATGATCGAGACCGACTCGGCGGTCATCATCCTCGAGTAGTTCACCCGACAACGGAGACCGAGAATGGTCTCTCAGTTTGGTGATCTGGTCATGCAGAGACGTTCATCGAGTGTGAGCGGTGGCTTTCTCGAGGACGGCTACCCGCGCGCCGGCAATCAGTGCTTGGCGTTCGGCAATCCCGCTCGTGAAGTGGGTAAGAACTGCTTACCCGCCGACAGCGGAGAGGAACGGCGACTCGTCGGCGAGAATGGCCACGAGACCGCACCAGCGACGATGCATCACCGTGGGAGACGTTCAGGAAGTGTGGTTATACTACTGCAATAGAGTTAGAATACAGTATATTGCCCGAGAAATAGGAAGAGACACCATCATTTAAGAGAAGGTTTATAGAGAATGTGGACAATGTACTGTTGTGCTCTGCTGAAGTTGGTGTCTGCCGAGTTGTTGCCTATCGTCGTGTAAGCTGAGTACAGAGCACTATGACAACGAAAACCACCCCAATCAAGTCTACCAGCACTGACGCTATCCTTCCAACGGAGACGGTCTTTACGCTGCTCAGCGACAACCGTCGTCGGTACGCACTGTACTACCTGTCCCAGACGGTCGGTGCAGTCTCAGTCGATACCGTGATCGACGAACTCGCCCACTACGAACGGCCGGGCGAGACGCCGACACAGACCCTCCTCGAGGAACTGACTCTCGAGTTCCACCACAACCACCGTCGGCTGCTGGTTGACACCGGCGTCGTCTCGTACGATGCCGATGCAGGGACGCTCGAGCGGACGAGAACCGCTCGCGCGCTCGATCCCTACCTGACGCTCGCGTTCGATGACGAGCGCGAGTACTGATCGCCCAGAAACGGGCCCCCTCAGGACTGTTCGCGTGCGACCTGACACTTTTTGACGGCCGTTGCGAGTGCGAGAAAGAGCGCGAGGAGGGTAAACGTCACCTCGCCGGCAGCGACGACGCCGAGTGCGTCCGCGCCGAGGAACATAGATGCATCCTGGGCGACGGGAATCGTCGTGTGATGGACGCCGTGGGGTCCCTCGAGAACGGGGATAAAGTAGTCGACGATCAGATTGCTGGCGTACCAGACGGTCGCGACGGCGACCCCCCAGACGGGAAAGTCGGTGATGCGGTGAAGGACAAAGGCCTGGACGACCATCGCGAGGTGGCTCCAGAACAGAAACTGGAACATGAGCGGATGCGTCTGAGCGGCATACGTCTCGTAGAAGACGAGCAGCGTGTAGGGCGTCCACAGCCCGAGGATGATGTTCCCGAAAAAGGCGAGCGCGGTCAGCCACGGGAGTTCGTGGCCGAGTTTCCACGCAGCAATCGCGAGTGCGATCAACAGCGTCGCCATCGGGCTATCGGGCACCCAGGGCCACATCGCAGCTGGCGTCGCCGCGAACTGCCCGGAGTAGTACCAGAAACCAAAGACCGTCCCCGCAAGGTTGATCGCGACGACGAGCCACGCAAACCGGAGCCCGAGGTCCTCGATGGTCTTCGGGACGGGCGCGAGGTAGTTCGGCAACGGCTCACGGTCAGCCAGCCCGGTCGTCGCAGACATCGTTCGTCCGGCGTGACGACCGACACCCGCAAAACAGTAGCGATTAGCGCTACCGAGTGCCGGCCTGTGCGAGCCAGCGTGTCTCGAGCGGAGAGTATCGCCATACGCGACAGTGTGACCGATAAACTGAGGGGCGTCAAACGTCGCTGTCGCGTCTAGTACCGCCGATATGGTTACTCTACGTCGTCTTCGTTTTGCCGCCGGCGCAGCCACTCGAGGCCGAGGGAACCACCAAGGAGTCCCGATCCGGCGGTGAATCCCGGAACAGAGTCAGTGACGGTTTCGGACTCAGCAGCGGGCGTTTCGGGATCCGTTTCGTTCGCGTTGTCGATGTCGTCTGTGGCGCTGTCGTCGCCAGTGCGTTCGGCGTCGGTATCGGTTGTCGTGTTCGAGTCGTCACTGCTTTCGTCTGCGGTCGTGTCAGGAGAGTCGGTGCTCGAGTTGTCGCCGTCGTACGTGGCGTCGTCTCCATCGTTCGGACAGCCACAACCGGATTCAGCATCGTCGTCCTCGCCGTCTTCTACACCTTCACCACCGTCTTCTACATCCTCACCGCCGTCATCATCGTCTTCATCCTCTTCCGCAGGTGCACCCTCATCATCTTCCTCGCTCGTGTCCTCGTCACCCGTTCGTTCACGGAGCGCGACGAGGTCGCCGTCGTGATCGACGTAGATGGTTTCGCCACTGATCGCGCGAACGTCGCCAACAGGTGCGTCTGCTCTCGAGAGTGACCACTGCTCGCTCCCATCGCGTCTGTCGAGGGCGACGAGCGTTTGATCGTACTCGAGGTCGCCGTAGTTGTGCCCGTCAGTGGCAAAGTAGACGTAGACGGTTTCGCTGCTGATCACCGCCTGTCCGTAGGTGTACGTCACGGAGAGGTCCCAGTCGTAGTCGTCGCCGCTGATCGACCGACTGTGATACGACTGATTGGTGCCGGTGATCGCTGCATCGTCGCTCAGCGCCGGTTCGTACGGCGTCTCCGAGGTGATTGTCCCCACGTTCTCACCAGTGTGTGCGTCGTAGAGTCCGCATTCGACGGTCGATTGGCTGCCGACGAGAACGGTGGTCGATGTCGCGTAGATCTCGGTGCCCGCCGCACCCGCATATCCGTCCGTGCGCTGCCAGACCGAATCGCCGGTTTCGGGGTTGATTGCACAGAGCCCGTGCCGCGTACCGGCGTAGACGACGCCGTTGGCTGCGGCGGTGCCCGTCGTCCACTCCGACTCGAGTTCATCTCCGCCGTTCGTCTCGATGACGGCTGAATCCGTTTGCCACCGAACTGATCCATCGGCTGCCTCGAGCGCGGACAGGGTCCCATCAGCGACGACGAAAACCGCATCGTACGCTACTGTGTGACTACCCAACTCCTCGTCAGACTCGAGGTCGTGGCTCCACTGAACGCTCCCGTCGTACCGATCAAGTGCAACGAGTTCGTCGCCCCCGAGATAGACCATGTCACCGGCAATTGCGGGGTCACGGGCGTCGACTTCGGTCTCCCAGACGAGCGACCCGTCCGTCGCATCGACAGCGACGACACCGTCTACAGTCGTCGTGTACACCATATTATCGGCGATTGCGACGGTGCCGTCGTAGGCGAGAGACCAGGCTGCCCCGAGCGAGTCGCCCTCGAACTGCGGGCCATCGCGGACGTATCTGGCGTGTCCGGCGTCGCCGCGATACGATGACCAGTCTTCGTCCGGTTCCGGTGTTGCTCTCGAGTCGGAGTGAGGAAGGTCATCATCGCCGTCTTCGTCAGCGTCGGAGGCACCCGCAGTGGCCGACGCAATCCCACCGGTCGAAAGCGCTGCACCAGTCGCCAGTACCGAACGGCGATGCCATTCGTTCATGTCGATATTAATTCCGGAGACAGTCGTTACTATCCGTATTCTAAGCCCGAATTACAGCATGTGCAACTGTTTCACCGATGCCCGTCTCAGTCGCGCTTCGAATACGGCCATCGGGCGGCAGGCGGAGGAATTGGCCCAAATAGACTCGGCGAGGATGACCGCGTGGTACCATCCAGAACAAACACGCGTAAGTGGGGTGGGTCCTAAGCCGCGACCATGACTGCAACCGAAACCGATCTCGAGGACCTCCGACGTGGAACGGACCTCGTCAAGCGCGGCTTCGCCCAGATGCAAAAAGGCGGCGTCATCATGGACGTCGTCAACCCCGAACAGGCCCGCATCGCCGAGGATGCCGGCGCGGTCGCCGTCATGGCTCTCGAGGCCGTCCCCGCGGACATCCGCAAACGCGGCGGCGTCGCCCGAATGGCAGACCCCGCAGATGTCGAGGAGATCGTCAACGAAGTCTCGATCCCCGTCATGGGCAAATCCCGAATCGGCCACACGAAAGAGGCCCAAATTCTCGAGGCCGTCGGCGTCGATATGATCGACGAGTCCGAAGTCCTGACGCCCGCGGACGACGCCTACCACATCGACAAGCGCGACTTCACCGCGCCGTTCGTCTGTGGCGCGCGCAACCTCGGCGAAGCGCTCCGCCGAATCGAAGAAGGCGCAGCGATGATCCGCACCAAAGGCGAGGCCGGCACCGGCGACGTGAACCAGGCCGTCCACCACCAGCGCACGATCAAAGGCGAGATCCGCAAGTTGGAGGGAATGACCCACGAAGAGCGCGAGGCCTACGCTCGAGAGATCGAAGCGCCCGCGGAACTGGTCCACGAGACCGCCGACATGGGCCGCCTCCCAGTCGTGAACTTCGCCGCCGGCGGCATCGCGACGCCCGCCGACGCGGCGCTCATGATGCACCACGAGTGCGACGGTATCTTCGTGGGCAGCGGCATTTTCGGCGCAGAGAATCCTGTCGAAATGGGCGAGGCCATCGTCGAAGCCGTCAACAACTGGGACGAGCCTGAGACGCTCGCCGACATTGCGAAGAACCTCGGCAAGAGCATGAAAGGCGACGCGAACGTCGATCTGCCCGAGGAAGAGAAGATGCAGGGGCGGGGCGTCTAAGCGGGGACCACGCTCTGTTTGCTCGAGAACGACGCGATTGCGAACGTCCTCGAGCGGGCCTCTCCCGTGAGAGTCGGTCGAGGCGACCACCGTCTGGTTCAACAACGGCGTCCTCGAAGTTCGTATTCGCTCGAGCGAAGCCTGACTCCCGCACTTGCTGACTTCGTTTTCGAACCGGGACGTGCAAACGCGGACCTATAGTCGATGTTCCACCGTGGATGGGTGTAACGACGCCCGCTCCGTCGTCCGAACGCTACCTATCGGAAACGGCCCCAATTGGCAAGGCGACTCGTTTTCCCCGCATCCGTCCTATCCACCACATGAGTCACGCGCCGTCACCAACGCCGTTCGAGAAACTGTCCGGTCAGATCGAAGCAGGAACCGAGCGACTGCTCCGCGAGGCCGGCGACGGATCGGACGGAACGTTGTCGGCGTCGAACGAGACGGTATCGGAAACGGCAGCCGAACTCTGGGATGTCGTAGACGAATTCGAGGACCTCCTCGAGACGGTCGACCTCGAGAAGCTTCCCGACGCCGTCGATGTCTCGGCGCTGCCGGACCTCATCGACCTGGCGGAACTGCCGGCCGCGATCCGCGAGTCGGATCCCGACCTGATGTTGGACCTCAGTCAGATCCGACGCGCCATCCATCTGCGGGAGCTCTGGAACGCGGTCGACCTCGTCGACTTCGGATCGGAACTGCGACAGTTGAAGGACGAACTCGAGGACGTGATCGGGCCCGATGCGCTCGCATCGTCGGGGGCTGGCGAGTCCGACGCCGTAGCCGAGGTCAAGCAGTTCGTCGACGACGTGAAACCGGAGGCGACGAACGCGGCGATCCAGCAAGAAGTAGCGGAGGGCACGACGGCGGCTCGTAAAGCCGTCGTCGAAGGGCACTCGAGAGTCGAGGACCTGTACGAGTCGAACCAACGCGGCTCGGGCTACGCCGGCCGGAGACCAGTCTCGAAGAATCCGACGGCGGTCTCGTTGGTCCCCCACGGGCCGCTCCCGGCCAGTATCTCGACCCGGGTGTCGACCGTCCCAACGAACGTTCGCGGGGCGGCGGTCGACGCACCGCGGCGCATTTACGCTCGGCGCTGGCGGACCGTCGGCGCGGACAAACCGAAATGAGTCGCAGTCGAAACCGAGTCTACGCGACAGTAAAACCGTATGGGAACGATCTGTGAGTCCGACTCCGATCCCGTTTCACTCACGTCCCCGTCGAGTTCCGCGCCACTCCTGATTTCTATGGACCGCCCGATCACCTCGCCGGCGACCTCCGCATCCTGTTCACGCAGGACGTGTTCGCCGCCCTCGAGGTCGCCGTCGACTTCGGCGTTCACTTCGGGACGACCGAACCGCCCGCCTCGAGACGCCCGTCGAGCGTGTCTCAGGCACGCGACCGGCGGGTCGCAGTTACGATAGCCAGAAAACCGAGGTACGTCACCAGCGCGCCCGCCATCGCTGAAAGCACGCTCGAGGGGGCGACGGATGCGCCAACGACCACTCCGACGAGCGCGAGGGCGACGGCAACAGCCTGCACTGGCCGTCGCTCCCAGTAGGCGCGAACGGCGTCGGCGTTGCGAGTGGCGACGGCCTCGAATGCGAGCGTCGCGAGGCCGCCGAGTGCGAACGCGAGAGTTGAAAACGTGGCGTTCGTCAAAACGAATCCGAGAGCGACGGCGACGAGAACGAAGACGGAAAGCGCGGCGTCAGTTCGAGCACCCATCCGCTACGCGTCGTCGGGGTACAGCCGCGCGCCCTCGCCGACGCGAGTCTGGTAGGCGCGGCTGTCGATTCCCACGTCGTTAAAGGCCTCGAGCATGGCCGAGGCGACGGCGCGCTGATCGGCCTCGTAACAGACAGCGAGGACGCCCGGCCCCGCGCCACTGACGGTGACGCCAGTTGCGCCGGCCTTGAGGGCTGCCTCGCGGACGCGTTCGTAGCCGTCGATCAGCGCGGTTCGTTTGGGAGTGACGATCTCGTCGGCCATGCCGCGGCCGACGAGTTCGGGGTCGTTGCGCGTCATCCCGACCGAAAGCGTGGCGGCGTTGCCGACGGTGGCGACGACATCGCCGAGTGGTGCGCTGTCGGGGACGACACCGCGGGCGTCCCGCGTCGAGACGGTCGTTTCGGGGAGACAGGCGACAACGGGAATCTGCGTATCGACCTGTGTGACGCCGTCGGCCGTGGCGACGGTAAAGCCGCCGAGCAACGAGGGTGCGACGTTGTCTGAGTGGGCTTCGCCGGAGACGAGTGCCTCGCCTTCGGCGGCAATCGGGACGAGTTCCTCGCGCGTGAGCCCGCGGTCGTACAGTTCGTTCAGGGCGACGGCCGCGGCCGCGGCGCTCGCAGCCGACGAGCCGAGTCCCGAGGAGGGGCGAACGCCCTTGTCGATCTCGATCCGGGCTGGCGCGTCGAGCGCCTCCGCGACGGCCCCAACGGTGTTTTTCTTGGGGTCTTCCGGGATGTACTCGCTGCCGGCCCCGCTAACTGAAATCGTCGTCTTCGGGGCGCGTTCGACCCGAACGACGTCGGCGGGCGTCCCGAGCGCGATTCCGAAGACGTCGAAGCCACTCCCGAGATTCGCACTCGTCGCTGGCGCCCGCACGGTGAGCATGCCGATTTCTTGCCAGAGTGCAGGCAAAAAGGTAGCGAACGACGACGGCTATCCCAGCCCGCTCGAGTCACGAGCGAGCGACGGCTCGCAGGCAGCGACTCAGTCGTCCGCGCTCGTCTCGTACTGGGGTTCTGGCCCGCTGAATCGGCCGAATCCGGAGAGCAGGCCGACCGAGAGGACGGCACCGGCGAGTGCGAACGCGGCGATCACGAGGAAGAACACGGTGATCGAAAACTCCCCGAGGACGACGCCGCCGACGGCGATACTCGCCGAGCCGAGGCCGAACTCGCCGAGGTAGGTGTAGCCATACGAGAGCCCGCGCGTATCCGGGGGCGTGTAGACGGCGACAGCGTCCTGATAGAACGGCTGGATGGCAAAGAGGAAGAAACCGAAGACGCCACAGAGGACGATGACTGCGCCCAATCCCATCTGCGTGACGGGGATGAACGCGAGCGCGAGGAGGACGAAGACGGCGAACAGCGCGACCAATCCGCGTGCAGGTTCGACCCGGTCCGTCAGCTTCCCGCCGACGTACTGGCCGCCCATCCCGACAACGAGCAGCCCGACGTAGATGTAGTGACTCGGCTCGATTCCCTCGAGGCCTGCGGGGATAGCCAGCCCGTCCATCGCGGGCAGGTCGTGCAGAATCTCGGGGAGGTAGGTCAGCATTCCGCGGTAGTACAGCCCCTCGAATGTGACGATGACGAACACGAGCGCGAAGGCGCTGGCGAATAGCACGCGGGAGTTTTCAGTGAGATCCGACAGCGACAGTGCCTCGTTCGCACCGGCCGCAACGTCGTCGGCGACGGCTGCGGTCGGATCGAAGTCAGCGGTCAGTCCGTAGAGCACGGCGAGAATACCGGGGACGGCAAGGATGGCAGTCACGAGTTGCCACTCGAGGAAGATCAACAGCGTCGCGGCGACGAATGGGCCGAGCGCGATGCCGACGTTGCCGGCGATGCCGTGCCACGCAAAGACGGTGCCGCGCTCTTCGACGCCGGTACTGATGAGCGAGAGTCCGGCGGGGTGGTAGACCGACGCGGCGATTCCCCAGAGGACGAGTCCGACGCCGACGGCGTAGATCGAGGTGCCGAACGAGATAATGAGAAAGGCGAGGCTCATGCCCGCGAGACAGCAGAGAATCAAGCGCTTCGTTCCGTAGCGGTCCGCGAGGATGCCGCCGGGCAGCGCGCCGAGGCCGAAGGGCGCATAGCCGAGTGCAACGACGAGTCCCAGCAATGCGACGCTGACGTCGAATTCCGCGAGCCAGACGACGAGCAAGATGGGAATCGACGTTTCGAACCAGTGGACCAGCGCGTGGCCGGTCATGGTAAAGCCAGCTATCGACCGATCATTTGCGTCCATGCTCGAGTGTTCGTCGAAACGAGCGGTCGCTGCGCACTTAGCGGCTTGGAACTCGTTCCAGCAGACCCCCTCGAGGGGAGGAGTGAGGTGAAACACTGGTTTGACCCTGCGTCACTGTTTAGATCAGCGCCGAGAGAGGCGAGTAATGAAGCGCAGAGCGATTCTGGCCGCGCTCGGGACAGCGATGGGCGTGACTGCCGGCTGTGTGGACGATCTGAACGGCGACACCGGTAACAAAGACGACGCGGCCGACACAGTCGCTGGGCACTTCGATACCGGCCCGGAACGGCCGGAGTGTGAGGTGAACTCGGAGACGATCGAGGTCCAACGCGGCGACGAAACGCGCGAGGCCGACACAGCCGCGACGATTCCCTACCCCGATCCGCCGACAGCAGGTTCAGAAGACGATGTTCTCGAGTACGTCGAGGAGTTCGACCACGCCTACGTCACGCAGTCGATCCTCTGTGACCGATCACAGTCTGGGGACGTTCTCCGGATCGGCTATAGCGTCGATACCCGCGAACAGTTCGGTCGAGAGGGAATCGATCACGTCTTCGTTTCTCGAGCGGCCGGCGCAACGCACGGTATCGACGACGGCGGAGGCGAGTGGGTGGCGGATCTGGGATTCACCGGCGTCGTCTACGCAATCGACGACACAGGACTCGCAAGAACCGAGTCCGACACGGTGGACTCGCCGGATGTGGAGGATATCGCGGCAGACGCTCCCGACCCGCTCGAGGATGGGGAACTCGTCGCGGCCTTCGAGTAAGAGAACGCAGGGCGAGTTAGTCGTTCGACTCAGTGTCGTCCACGCCGACCGCCTGTGAGACATCGACTTCGTCGTCGTCGGGTTCGTCCTGCCCGCCGACGACCAGTTCGCCGTCGTCGGTTTCGACGTATACGTCGTCCGCGAACCCGCCCTCGGCGTGGGGGTGGTCGGGATCCTCGAGCAGTTCGGGCGTCGACGGCGCGTCCGGCAGTCCTTCCGACGGTGCGAACTGGCCGAGTGGGTCGTCGATGGTGATCTCCCACGTCTCGAAGAAATCCTGATAGCGCTCGTAGTGGGCCTCGAGTTCCCCAGTCGGAAACTCCATCATTTCGGTCCAGCCGTGGTTGTAGAAGTCGAAATTGGCCTGGATGTGGGTGATTTCGCGGGCTTCGGCTTCGGAGAAGCCGTCCTGGAGCGCGCGGAGGTAGGTGTCGACCGTCGCGTCGAAGAGGCCGTCGAGGTGGGCCTCGCGCTCGTCGGCGCGGTCCGGGTCGGCCTTCCCGAGAAAGATGCGCGTGTGGAGTCGGACGAGGCCGGATTTGGCGACCGAACGGACGACCGGCGTCTCGAGGGCTTTTCTCGAGGCGAAGTGGCGTGCGTTCTGGTGGAGTTTCATATCCGGGTCGTTAGGCGGGGAGGGTAATGAGCGATGTGGGAAACAGTGAAACCTGTTCTGTGGATCTGCAGTGTCACGAGTGAGACACCAACGTGCTAAATGAGCCGTCGGAACCGAACAGTTTCGGTCAATCGTCGAAATGGGTGGTATTTCTGGAAGCATATCCAGTCGAACCGACCAATCGTGTGACTACCATGGTACAGTGAGGCAAAATAGACGAGATAGCAATCCACTTTAACCCGCATTACGAACGGTCCGAATATGACAGAGTACGTCATCATCGGTGACGGGATCTCGGGTAGTTCGGCCGCCGAGACCCTCCGGGAAGAAGACCCGGACGCGAAGATTACCGTCATCACCGATGAGGGGGAGGCACTGTACAATCGCATTCTCATCAAAGAGCACGCGAAAGGAAAGCTTCCCGAAGCACCGATTTCGATTCACGAAGAGGACTGGTACGCCGAGCGAGACATCGAGCTCTCGTTGAACACCCACGTGACGACGGTCGATACCGACGACAAGATCGTCCGCACGCACGAGGGAGACGATATCAGCTACGACAAACTGCTGATCGCAACCGGCGGAACGCCGACGCAGTTGCCGGTCGAGAACAGCGACGCTGATGGCGTCCACCACTTCTGGACCTTCCAGGACGCCCGCCGGATCCGCGAAAGCGCGGAGAACGCCGAGGACGCAGTCATCGTCGGTGCCGGACTGCTCGGCATCGACTTTGCGGCCATCTGTGGCGCACAGGACGTCGAGGGCAAATACCTGATGCGCGGCGACCGCTGGTGGCGCTATGCGCTGTCCGGCGACGGTGCAGAGATCATGCACCAGGCCATGCGCGATGTCGGCGTCGAACCCGTCTTCGACAGCGGCGTCGATCACTTCGAAACCGACGACGAGGGCACGGTCACCGCCGCTGTCGATCCGAACGGCGACCGCTTCGAGTGTGACTTTGCCGGCGTCGCCATCGGGCTGACGTTCAACACGGAGTTCCTCCACGACGTCGACCTCGAGATGGACAACGGCATCCTCGTCGACGAGTACATGCAAACCAACCTCGAGGACGTCTACGCGGCCGGTGACATCACCCGGTTCTACGACGTCCTCCTCGGCCAGCAGGCCCAGAACGGCTCCTGGGGCTCGGCGAAAGAACAGGGTCGCGTCGCTGCGGTCAATATGGCCGCCGACACCAAAGAAGAGGAGTTCGAGTGGGTTTCCTCCTACTCGATCACCCACTTCGACTTCCCGTTCCTCTCGTTCGGTCACCCAACGCTCGGCGACGAGCACGCCGAACGCCGCTACAGCGACACCGAGTGGCGACGTGTCGCGTTCAAGGACGGCAAAATCGTTGGCGGCGTCCTCATCGGCGATCTCTCCCCACAGAGCAAGTTCAAACAGCTCATGCGCGAACAGCGTGATGTCGTCGATCAGGCTGACGTGCTCCTCGAGAAGCAAGTCGATCTGGACAATCTCGCGCCGTCCCAGGAACAGTAACCGACGCTCGACTCGGATCGCCGGCGAGTTCCGACTGGGAATTGCGTGCGCCGTCGCATCCACACACCGATGATGCTGTTTTTGTTCCCTGCGAGAGACTCTCGAGCATACGTTGAGCGAGGCGAGTGAGACGGAGTTTCGCTCGCAGACTCGAGGCAGGTGTCGACACCTTGCAAGAGTAACCACGGATTCAAAATGAGTGGTTGGGGTACAACTGTGAGAGTCTCTCACATGAGTACGAAAACGCCGAGTAAGGCGGATATACTGCGGCCAATTCAGGAGACCTCGACAACGTACTACATCCTCGTGGCGATTGCGGGGCTGGCGTTTGCGCTCTTCCTCGTCGGTTGGATGTACCAGTTGTACGAGGGGATGGTCGTCACCGGACTCTCCGATTGGGGCTCCGGCGGTGGGGTTACCTGGGGCGTCTACATCGGGGCGTTCATCTGGTGGGTTGGGATCGCACACGGCGGGATCATTCTCTCGGCAGCGGTTCGACTGCTGGGGATGGATCGGTACATGCCAGTCGCTCGATTGGCGGAGATGCTAACGCTCGCTGGGCTTTCGGCCGCGGGCTTTTACATTATCGTCCACATGGGACGGCCGGATCGGATGGTGACGAGCGTCATTGGCCACTATCACATCACGGTGAACAACTCGCCGCTGGTGTGGGACGTGACGGTCATTACGGCGTATTTCGTGTTGACGGCAACCTATCTGGCACTGACACTGCGATATGACATTACACGCCTTCGTGGCGATCTGCCGGATCACTTTGGCCCGATCTACAACATGTTGACGATTGGCTACTCCGAGGACGAAGACGAGGTCGTCCAGCGCATGGTCTGGTGGCTCGCACTGGCGATCATTATCATGGCACCACTCCTGCTTCACGGCGGCGTGATTCCGTGGCTCTTTGCCGTCCTACCGACATATCCGCGCTGGTTCGGCGGGGTGCAAGGACCGCAGTTCCTGACGATTGCGCTGACCTCGGCAATCAGCGGCGTCATTATCCTCTCCGCACTGTTCCGGCGTGCCTACGACTGGGATCACATCATCACTGACGACGTCTTCCGCGGGCTCTTGCTCTGGCTTGGCTTTTTCTGTCTGCTCTTTCTCTGGCTCCAACTCCAGCAGATCACGACCGGCTCGTTCTTCCCACCCGTCGACCTCGATGTCGCCTGGGTCGCCACCCTCGAGCATCCGATCTATCTCCTCTCGATGGGGCTGGTCGCAGCCGTTCTCGCCTTTATCTTCGCGACGACGGTTCGGCCGGCGCTGTTTACGAAGGCTCGAGCGATCATCTGTGGACTGGCCGTCCTTACCGCAACGCTGCTCGAGAAGGTGTTGTTCGTGGTCGAGGGCTTTCTCCACCCCTCCTTCGAGATTTACTACGCGACGCCGGGGATATACGTGCCAAGCCTGATCGAGATTTCCTCGATCATCGGCACGATTGGGATGGTGACGCTGTTCTTCCTGACGGCTGCAAAAATCGTTCCGGTCGTCGAACTCCACGCAATTGAGCACTTGCGGGCTGACCACGGACACGAAAACCGATCACACACACCCGAAACGGATAGCGGTCGGGCGGAGTGAAACGCTATTCCGAGTAGCCTTCCTGCAGGAATGTCCCATCCGTTTCGTACATCGCGACCAGTTCCGCGACGAATTCGACGCGGGATTGATCCGGCTCGCAGTGGCTGTCGAGTCGATCCGCCAGTTCATCGTCGATCTCGAGTGTCTGTGTCATAGTCAAAACGGGGGTCACACAACCGTATTAATCGAGGACGCCCGCGCGATTCCAGTCTGTGGAACCGCATCAATGGCGTCCGTTTCAATGCAAGGCGGCCGAGTTCAGTGCAAGGCAGCCGGGACTCGAGTATCGAGGAGGCGACGGACGAGAACGGCCAGTCTGTGCGATGGTGGTGGGCAATACAGTTTTACCGCTCGATGTGGACTACCTGCCCGGAGCCAGGCACCCTGTCACACGCTCTATGGCTCCATTCCCACTTTCAGGACCCGACAAACACCCAATTCGATCACACAGAACAGCAGACAGCGCCCCGGTTGTCGCCTCAAGCCAGCGGGTCTGGCGCGACGGCCACCGGCAGGCGTCAGAACGAACACGACAGAACCCGAACGAAACCCAATGGACGCGACCACGCTTCGTGAGACGATTCCCGCTCTCGAGTCGACCATCTACTGCAACTGGGGTGCAAGCGGCCCGAGTCCCCGGTCCGTTGTCGAGGCAGCTGAGCGAACGCTCACCGCCCACGAGTACGACGCCCCCAGTGGAAGCGGGCAGTATTCCGCCGCGTTCGACGTCTACGATGAGACACGAGCCGCCGTCGCCGATCTGCTCAACGCAACACCCAACGAAATCGCACTCACCGAGAGCACGACCGACGGCATCAACCGCATCGCTGGCGCACTCGAGTGGGCCGAAGACGATGTCGTTGTCCGAACGGACCTCGAGCACTCCGCGGGTGTCCTTCCATGGAAACGCCTCGAGCGGACGCGAGGAATCGACATTCGGGTGCTCGAGACCACGGACGGACGAGTCGACCTTGAGGACGTCACCGAACTCGCGAGCGAGGCGACGTTGTTTTGCGTGAGTTCACTCACCTGGACACACGGCACGCGACTCCCAGTTGCAGAGATCGTCGAGATCGCCCACGACAACGACGCGCTGGTGCTCGTCGACGCCGTCCAGTCAGTCGGCCAGGGACCAGTCGACGTCCAGCGATGGGACGCCGATTTCGTCGTCGGCGCGGGTCACAAGTGGCTGCTTGCACCCTTTGGCTCCGGCTTTCTCTATGTGCGAGACGACGTTGCCTCGAGGCTCGAGCCGCCCGCGATTGGCTACCGAAGCGTCGAGAACCCCGACGAGCACGGGGCGGACTACCGCTACCACCCGGGCGCACGCCGCTTCGAAGTCAGTACCTCGAGTCCCGTTCCCTACGCTGGGCTGAGCGCTGGGATCGGTCAGCTCACTGAGGTCGACCTCGAAACAGTGCAGGACCGTATCGACCGGCTGACGGACCGGCTCGCAGCAGGGATACCCGACGAGCGACTGGTGGGTCCAGTAGAACCCGAATCCGGACTCGTACCGATTGCCGTTTCAGAGCCGGAAGCGACGGTCGAGCGACTCGCCGAACAGGATATCGTCGTCCGCTCGCTTCCCGACCCCGACGCGATTCGAGCATCGATTCATGCCGTCAACACCCGCACGGACGTCGACCAACTGCTCGAGGCGCTGTCGCTGTAACAGCGGCTACACTGCCAAGCGAGTCAACAGCAACGTGTCTCAGGATGGGTGTTGATGGCGAAGTTGTTCACCGATCCGGCCGGGAACCGGCGTCAGGCAGTCTTTGCACTTCCAGGTCGGATACGTACCGGTCCGCTCCTCGAGGAGGTCCTGGCGAAACTGGAGGGTTGCGCCACAGGTGCACCTGTGGGTTGTCTGGGACATACAGCCACTAGCTGGGGCATGGACAAAAATCTCACTCGAGCCGTCTCGCAGCGGCGGCGTGTCGTTATTCGTCGCGGTCTGTGCCAGAAGCGTCGTCGCTGGACGCTATGTCGGCTGCGTCTGCAACTGTTTCGTCCTCGAGTGCAGTATCAACGGCTGTCTCGTCGTCCTCGCTCGCTGCAGCGGCGGCTTCGGCGAGCGTCTCGCGCTCGTCGAAGTACACCGGCGCGTCGGCATCGACTTCGAACTCGACGATGCGGTGGACGGCCTCCTGTGGGTCATCAACTGTGGACTGGAGGTCCGCCGCGAGTTCGGTGTAGTTCGCCGCGAGTTTCTGAAACGCCTGCATGCGAGCCTGTTTGGCCTCGACAATCGCCTGTTTCTGCTCGAGTGTCGTCGCCAGTTCCTCGGCTTCGCTGATGTCGACGTCCTCGCCGCCCGGTTCGGTCGTCGACGATGGGCCTGTCGTCCCCTGGGTGTTTGGGTGCCCCTCGAGTTTCGAGCGGATGTCGGCGACCATCGTGTCGATCTCGTCTAGCAGTTCGTCGGCTTCCTCGGCCATTGTCTCGACGTGTCCCGAGAGAAGCCCCGCCTGTGTCTGACAGTATTCGACGAACTCGCCGACCGACAGGGTAGGCCCGGTGTCGTCGCGCATGACCCCCTGTTTGTGGTCCCGTGCGAAGTCACTTTGGTCACAGCAGTCACAGTTGGGAGGATTGGTAACATATATCACAGAGTTCGGGTTTCAGACTCGTTAAGTTGCTCGGGCCACTGATACAGCTACAATGTATCGCGTATCGCATTTCGTAATCGAGCTGTCACCACGACACACTGGATCCAAGACATGAGCATGGACAACATCGAGGTACGCGGGGCCGAAGAGCACAATCTCGAGGACATCGACGTGACGATTCCCCGCGAGGCGTTTACCGTCGTTACCGGTCTCTCGGGGTCGGGCAAATCGTCGCTCGCCTTCGAGACAATCTACGCGGAAGGCCAGCGCCGGTACATCGAGAGTCTCTCAGCGTACGCCCGGAACTTCCTCGGCCAGATGGACAAACCGCAGGTCGAAACCGTCGAGGGGCTCTCACCCGCGATTTCGATTGACCAGAAAAACGCCGCGAACAACCCGCGCTCGACGGTCGGGACCGTCACGGAATTGCACGACTATCTCCGTCTTCTCTACGCCCGTGTCGGCACCCCCCACTGTCCAGAGTGTGGCCGCGAAGTCGGCGAGCAAAGCGCCCAGAACATGGTCGAGCGCATCCTCGAGTTGCCCGACGGAACGCGGGTCAAACTCGCCGCGCCGGTCGTCCGCGACCAGAAAGGAGCCTTCGAGGACCTGTTCGAAGAACTAGTATCAGAGGGATACTCCCGCGTCGAAATCGACGGCGAGGAGTACGACCTCACACTTGACGACCCGGATCTTGACGAGAACTTCGATCACACCGTCGACGTGATCGTCGACCGCGTAAAAGTCTCCGCCGAGGATCGGCCACGAATTATCGACAGCGTCGAAACCGCACTCGAGGAGGCCGAAGGCGTGCTAAAGGTCATCCTCCCGGACGCACCCGAGGAAGTCGCGAGCGATCTGGGCGATGCGGCCCGCCGGACGGGCGCACTCGGTGACGAAGTCGACGAGGACGACCGGTTTGTCGTCGAGTTCTCGAAGGATCTGGCCTGTACGCACTGCGGGATCGACGTGCCCGAAATCGAGACGCGCTCGTTTTCGTTTAACTCGCCCCACGGAGCCTGTCCCGAGTGTGAAGGACTCGGCGAAACGAAAGAGATCGACGAGTCACTCGTCGTCCAAGACGAATCCAAGTCGCTGAAGAACGTCTTCGAACCCTGGAGCTACAACCGATCCTACTACCGCACCCGACTCGACGCCGTCGCCGCCCACTTCGACATCTCGCTGTCGACGCCGTTCGAGGAACTCGAGGACGACATCCAGCAGGCGTTTCTCTACGGAACCGACGGCGAAGTCCTGTTCAAGCGCAGCACGAAAAACGGCACCCGGCGCAAGCAAAAGCGCTTCGAGGGCGTCATCCCGAATCTCGAGCGCCGGTATATCGAGACGGATTCAGATTCGACCCGCGAGCACATCGAGGACTACATGTCGGCGACGGAGTGCCCGTCTTGTGACGGAACTCGCCTGAAAGCAGCCAGTCGAGCCGTCCTCGTCGACGAGACCGCGATCACCGAAATCAACGCACTGAGCATCGGCGACGCCCTCGCACACTTCGAGTCGCTCGAGGCAGACCTCACCGAGCGCGAGAAGGTCATCGCCGAAGAGATTCTCAAAGAGATCCGCGCGCGGCTTGGGTTCATGGACGAAGTCGGCCTCGAGTATCTAACCCTCGACCGCGAGGCCGCCACGCTCTCCGGTGGGGAGAGTCAGCGCATTCGGCTCGCGACCCAGATCGGTGCCGGACTCGTGGGCGTGCTCTACGTGCTCGATGAGCCCTCGATTGGCCTGCACCAGCGGGACAACGACCGCCTGCTCGATACGCTCGAGGAACTTCGAGATCTCGGAAATACCCTGATCGTCGTCGAGCACGACGAGGAGACGATGCGCCGTGCGGACAACGTCATCGACATGGGCCCCGGCCCCGGAAAGCGCGGCGGCGAGGTCGTCGTCAACGGCTCCGTCGACGAGGTCAAAGCTTGTGAGGAGTCGGTGACCGGCGACTACCTCTCCGGTCGCAGACAGATTCCCGTGCCAGACGAGCGACGCGACGCTGATGGGGCGCTGACGATCCGTGGTGCCCGTCAGCACAATCTCGCAGACCTCGACGTGGACATTCCACTCGGCTGTTTCACCGCGATTACGGGCGTCTCCGGCTCCGGGAAATCCACGCTCATGCACGACGTGCTCTACAAGGGCCTCGCGCGCCAGATGAACGACAACACGAGCGTCATTCCGGGCGATCACGACGGCCTCGAGGGCCTCGAGGAGGTAGAGACCGTGCGCCTGATCGACCAGTCACCGATTGGCCGCACGCCGCGGTCGAATCCGGCGACCTACACCGGCGTCTTCGACCACATCCGCGACCTGTTCGCCCAGACAAAACTGGCGAAACAGCGCGGCTACGAGAAAGGTCGATTTTCGTTCAACGTCAAAGAAGGGCGCTGTGAGGAGTGTGGTGGGCAGGGCACAGTGAAAATTGAGATGAACTTCCTCTCGGACGTCTACGTACCCTGTGAGGCCTGTGACGGCGACCGGTACAACGACGCCACACTCGACGTGACCTACAAGGACAAGACCATCTCGGACGTCCTCGACATGGAAGTCGGCGAGGCCTACGACTTCTTCGAGGCGAACTCCCAGATCCGCCGTCGCCTGAAACTGCTGAAAGACGTCGGTCTCGACTACATGACCCTCGGGCAGCCCTCGACGACGCTCTCCGGCGGGGAGGCCCAGCGGGTCAAACTCGCCGAAGAGTTGGGGAAGAAAGACTCCGGTGAGACGCTGTATCTGCTCGACGAACCGACAACGGGGCTGCACCACGAGGACGAGCGCAAACTCATCGAAGTGCTCCACCGACTGACTGACAACGGCAACACCGTCGTCGTCATCGAACACGAACTCGATCTCGTGAAAAACGCCGACCACATTATCGACCTCGGCCCTGAAGGTGGCGAACACGGCGGCGAAGTGGTCGCGACTGGAACTCCCGAAGACGTCGCCCGACTCGAGGACTCCCACACTGGCCGCTACCTGCGTGATCTCTTGCCGAAGATCGATCTCGAGGGGCCACGCGGTGAACGCGTCGAACCGGTGTCGGCACCGATGGACGACGACTAGTCGTCCGTTCGAAAGCCAATATCGCGGGCCATCTCTCGGAACGATTGCCGACACAGCCAGATCTCGTACTTGCCGACCAACCCCTGTTCTCGTCCGGTTGCACGACAGACGCGGGTGGTGCCGGGTGAGTCGGATGACTCGTCTGTTGGCTGGGCACGTCGCCATCAACTGTGTCTCGGTAGTGGCTCACAGACACCGCGTGTCAATGCTGAATACCGAGGAACGCTGTCTGATACGACGATGTGCGGACACACGATCACTACGTCGAATCCCAACGATTACCGGAACTGACGCGAAAGGCCACGTCATGACCGACAAAGCTGCCTTTCGCCGCCGGTTGCTCGGTGGTGGTCTCCTCTCGTTAGTAATGGCTGTCGGGCTTGCCGTCGCCCTCGAGCCGACGACCCCAACAGCGTGGCTTCCGGTTGCGTGGATCGGAATCGGCGGACTGGCCCTGCTTACTGCCGCCGGTCTCGAGCGTCTCCCGCTTGGCGTCGTCACGATTGGCTGGCCTCGAGTGGCTGCCGTCGGCCTCGGAATCCTCGCCCTCGGCTCGAGTACGTTCGGCTTCGTGCAACTGCTGACCGAGGCGTCCAGTCTCAGCCTGATCTACGCTGGCTTCGCACTCGTCGCCGCGCTGGCGCTCGCTATCGTCACGCTCGAGTGTCTCCTCGGCGGTGTCGGACTGGACGAAGAGACGTTCGCCGTCGAGTAGACCGGGCGTCGGAACCGGACAACACGATGCATATTTTCTATCGCACCTGCAGAAAGTCAACAAATACCATTATATATTATCGGCAATAACATTCAAGCGATGACAGCTCATGCGTGCCAGACCGAACTGGGTACGGAGGTTGACCAGCTATTGGACGTGTTGAGTAATCGACTCCGGCGGGCGGTAATCTACTACTTCGAGGTGCAAATCGACCGAACTGTCGAATCGCTGTCTGCGTTAGCAACCTACCTCTCGAAGACGATTCCGGAGTTAGCGACGAACACCGCCGAAGTCGAACTCGTCCACACCCATCTGCCGATGCTGAACGCACGTGGCTGGCTCGAGTTCGATAGCCGGACGGAGACGGTCGTCTACATCGGCACCGACCGTGCCGGCACGCTGTTGGCCGACCTCCGTGAGATGTTTACGAGCGAAGTTGACGACGAACACACATAACGAATCCGGCTGATCCGCACACTAACGGCTGTCGCGACCATCCATGGCAGTATGAGTGTCCACGTGGCGATTATCGGGGCTTACGGAAGCGCTGGCGTCGCCGCCGCAGATGAACTTCTCGAGCGCGATCCAAGCGTTGAACTGACGCTAATCGACGACGGCGACCCCGGTGGTGGACTGTGTATTCTCCGTGGCTGCATGCCGAGTAAGGACGTCCTCTCGGCTGGCCAACACCGGTATCAGGCGCGCCACGACGACCGCCTCGAGGGCGTTCCCGAAATAGATCCCGAGGCCGTCGTCGCCCGGAAAAACGAGCATATCACTGGCTTTGCCGAGCACCGACGCAAACACGTCCACGAACTGGCCGAGCGCGAGACCGTCGAGTTCGTCCACGACACGGCCCGATTCGTCGACGACCGCGTGATCGAACTCGAGGAAAGCGGCCGAAGCCTCGAACCAGATTACGTCGTCATCGCGACGGGATCGGTACTCGACATCCCCGACCTCCCCGGCATCGATGAGGTCGACGTCTCCTCGAGTGCGGACGTACTGGATGCGACCACATTCCCCGAGTCGGGGATCGTCATGGGCTTTGGCTATATCGGCCTCGAACTCGCGCCCTACCTCAGCGAAGTCGGCGGCGTCGATCTGACCGTCATCGAACACGACAACCACCCGCTCGACGAGATGGAAGCCGGCTACGGCGAGACGATTCTTGAACTCTACCGCGAGCAGTTTGGCATCAACGTGCTGACGAACGCCGACGAAACGCACATCGAGTCGACCGACGATGGCGGCGTTCGCCTGACCCTCGAGCAGGCCGGTGGCGACAACGCTGAGGGCGACGGCGACGCCACCGAACGGACGCTCGAGGCCGACCACCTCTACTGTTTCACCGGTCGGCGTCCCGCATTCGATGGGCTCGGACTCGAGGAGACAGGCCTCGAGCCCGGTGAGGGGTGGGTCAGTTCGACGATGCAGGCCGCAGGTGACGACCGCGTCTTCGTTGCCGGTGATGCAAACGGCCGGGAACCAATCTTACACGTCGCCAAAGAGGAGGGGATTTCGGCGGCACAGAACATCCTCGCCCACCACCGTGGCGAGGACTGTGAGCCCTACACGAACATCCCCCATCACGTCATCTTCTCGGGGCTAGGTGTCTATCCGTTCGCGCGGATCGGCCACACGCCTGCGACAATCGCTGAAGCCGAGATGGACGCCATCGTCCTCACCCGCGAGGCATCCTCTGACGGCGTCTTCAAAACGAAGAATCACCCGGAGGGGCGGGCAACGCTGGTCGTCAACGCCGAAAGCGGAGCCGTGCTTGGCTATCAGGGACTCCACTTGCACGCGGACGTCATGGCCAAGACGATGCAGGTCGCCGTCGAGATGGGTCTCGACGTCCGCGACCTCCCGAAGCGCGCGTACCATCCGACGACACCCGAGATTCTGGACGGCCTGTTCCGCGACGCCTGTGCAGAACTCGAGGATCGGTCTGCCTGCGTTGAAGACGGCGATTCGCGGGACCTGGCGTTGTAGCAAAGCGACTGCGAGGTCCGGCCGACGTGCCGTTCGGAACCGACCGCAGACACGAGTCGAATCATCGATAGGTCGGTCCGAGAGACGACCACACATCAGTGGAAATAACGCCACGAATACGTATCAGAGGCGATGTACGCCCTCAATAGCCAGCCGCGAGCTTTTTGTCGATGGAGTGGTAGACACACATGTGACTGACGCGGTTCGACGCGCAACCACCGACGACGTCCTGGCAATCCACGAGACGGCCCGCGAGAGTTGGCACGCGACCTACGACGACGTGCTGGGCTCCGACACCGTCGATAGCGTCGTCGACGACTGGTACGCACTCGGCGACCTCGAGTCCGCGATTGCCGACGCAAGCAGCCGAGACGACGTCGAGTTCGTCGTCGTCGAACCGGACAAAAGCACTGACGACATCATCACGGACTCCGAGGGCGACGTCCTCACGGGACTCCAGCGTTGTCGCGCCTTCGCACACGTCGTCCCCTGGCCCGAAGACCCGGTAGTGGCCTACCTCGCGCGATTCTACGTCCGGCCGGACAGCTGGGGCGAAGGCGTCGGGACGGCCCTTCTCGAGCACCTCGAGACGACGCTCGAGGACTCCTTCGACCGTATCCGGCTGGCTGTCCTCGCGGATAACGAGGTCGGTATCTCGTTCGCCGAGTCAGTGGGATTCGAGCGAGTCACAATCCGAGAGACGGATCTCGGGGATGGCCTCGAGGAGTACGTCTGCGAAAAGTCGATTTGAGGAGTGGCCGTCTCTATAGCGTTTTCTCGGCCTCATCCTCATCTACCACTTCGATCCCACGATTGTTGACCGCCATCGGATCGAGGCCGACCTCCTGGAGGAAGTTCTTGTACTCGCGTTCGCACTGCTCAGCGTCTTTTTGCTTGTCGCTCGCGCGATCACAGAGCTTGATGAGGGTCTCCGGCACATCGTTCTGGTAGACGATCCAGTGGTTGATCAGGTCCGACAGGCGGCGGATCGGACTCGTGAAGTGGCCGTAAATCTCGAAGTTCAGCGCGTGGTGGCCGCCGAATGGGTCGTTCATGTACTTCGCTCGCGGCATCACCTTCATCACCGCCCATTGAATCTTATCGAGCTGGCGACCGGGTGCCTCCTCGAGCGTGGCGTTCACGGCTTTTCGGGGGTCGTCCCAGGTGCTGCCGGGGATCGAGACGCCATCGAGGTCCTGAATCTCCTGCAGGGCTTTCGACCACTCGTCAGGGCTTGGCTGTGGGTGAACGCGGTACATCGCCTCGACGCCACGATCCCACATCAGCGTGTGCGTGACGGCCTTGTTGGCCTTGAGCATGCATTCCTCGATGATCGTGTGCGCGCGGTCTCGAGCGGGATTCAAGACGAGCGAGCCGTCCTCCTTGCGCTGTTCGTGCATCTGGTCGGCGAGTTCGTGGACCAACACGTTCTCCTCGTGCAGCGGCGCGTCGGGATCGTCGAGTCGCTTTTCGGCCTGCGAGTAGGTCAGTCGCTCGTCGGACTGGATAACCGACTTGTAGATCTCGATGGTCTCGTAGGAGAGATTCTCCTTGTCGAGGTGCATCTCGACGGTGTGAGCGAGGCGGTCCTCGTTGGGAACGAGTGAACAGACCGTCTCGGCCAGCACGGGCGGGAGCATGTGGATCGTATAGCCCGGCAGATAGACCGTGTTCGCGCGCTCAACGGCCGAATCCCACATTGCCGTCTCGGGGTTGACGTAGTGGGTCACGTCCGCGATATGGACCCAGAGAACGTACTCGTCGTCGCGTTCTTCAACCGAAATCGCATCATCGAAGTCCTGGGCGTCGATTGGGTCCGTCGTCCACGTCGTCAGGTCCCGTAGATCCTCGCGTTCGTCGGCCTCGTCAGCGATCTCCTGTTGGACTCCCTCGGTGCGTTCTTCGGCCTCATCGAGTACCGTCTGTGGGAAGCCATCGGGAATTTCGAACTTCTCAAAGAGTTCCTCGCGTTTGTTCTCGAGATGTCGCGCAAGATCCTCGCTGATTTCGACAGGGCCCTGGCCCTCCGCCGTCCCGGCTTCGGCCTGGGCGTCTGCATCGTCACTCATACCACCGCCTACGGACGTGGTGGTGAAAGTCGTGTCGGGACGCCGGACTCGGAGAAACCATCCAGATAGCAAAACATAGTATCCCTCAAACATGAACAGTCTGTAATGAGCGCGATTGCCCTCCGCAATGTACAGAAGCGCTTCGGGAACGTCGATGCCCTTCGCGGAATCGATCTCGAGGTGGACTCCGGCGAGGTGTTCGGCTTTTTGGGGCCGAACGGCGCCGGCAAGTCGACGACAATCGACATCCTGTTGCACTACACACACCCGAGTAGCGGGTCTGTTGAGGTCCTCGACCACGACGTGACCGCCAACCCAGTCGCCGTCAGAAACCGCACCGGCATCCTCCCCGAAGGCTTCGCCGCCTTCGAGACGATGACCGGCCGCCAGCACGTCGAATACGCCATCGAATCGAACGCGGCCGACGACGATCCAGACGTCCTTCTCGAGCGCGTCGGCCTCGAGGGCGTTGGCGACCGACTCGCCAGGGACTACTCGAAGGGAATGACACAGCGACTCGCACTCGCGATGGCGCTCGTGGGCGAACCCGACCTGCTGATCCTCGACGAACCCTCGACGGGGCTCGACCCCCACGGTGTCCGGCGAATGCGCGAGATCGTCCGCGCGGAACGCGACCGCGGCGCGACGGTCTTCTTCTCGAGTCACATCCTGGAACAGGTCGAAGCCGTCGCCGACCGCGTGGGCATTCTCCGCGGCGGCGAACTCGTCGCCGTCGACACCATCGACGGCCTGCGCGGCGCAGTCGACGCCGACGCCGAACTGACGGTCGATATCGCCGAAGACCCGACCGCACTCGCACCCGAAATCGACTCGCTCGAGGGCGTTTCGTCGGTGATCAAACGCGACGGCGAACTGGTCGTCGCCTGTACGAACGAGGCGAAACTCTCCGTGTTAGACGAAATTCGTGCTGCTGGCGGAACGGTTCGTAACTTTACGACCGGCGAGGCCTCGCTCGAGGACCTGTTCGTTTCCTATACGGAGGGAGCACGATGACTCGCGGCTGGCGGCTGATCGCTCGCAAGGAGATCGGGGATGCGATTCGCAACCGGCAGCTGTACTCGAACGCTGCGATGTTCATCATCCTGTTCGGACTCGTCACGTACTTCCACGTCGGGCAGGCACGCGAGGGCTTTGCCGACCCCGTTGACCTCGTGGAGTTTCTCAACCTCTTTGCGATCATGCTCGTCCCGGCAGTCGGGTTGATGCTGTCCTATGCGGCAATCGTTAAGCGCCGCGAAGATGGGCAACTGACCCTGCTGCTCGGACTGCCCCACAACCGACGCGATGTCGTCATCGGCACCTATCTCGGCCGGTTCGTCATCCTCACGCTCGCGCTCGCGGCAGGCACTATCACCGCAGCGATACTCGCACTCGTCTTTGGCGTCGAACTGGCAACCACTGAATTGCTCGGCTTCACCGTGCTTGCAAGCGCGCTCGGCCTCGCCTACATCGCTATTGCGATCTGTCTGTCCATGCTGACGCGCGACCAGACGTGGGCCTCAATCGCTGCGTTCTGTACGTTCTTGCTGTTCGTCCTCGCTTGGCGATTCGTCCCCGAGGTGACGACCTACATCGTCTACGGCTTCGAGATGCCCGCCCAGCAGCCGTGGTGGCACGACTACGTCGGCACACTCTCACCGTCGGTCGCCTACGAGCGCGCTCTCGAGTTCGTCATCGGCGAGGAGTTCGATCAGAGGCTGTCTGCGTTTGGCATCTTCGTACTCGCTGGATGGGCCGTCCTCGCACCCGCAGCCGGCTACCTGCAGTTTAAAACGAGCGATCTCTGAGACGGTTCACTCCCACTCGCGGCGTTCTTCGACGCGATCCTGGCGTTTCTGGACGGTGAGCAGATACGCCCGTAAGAACGCCTCCTGGTCACGTTCGCCGGCCTCGAGTTCTACCAAGAGGTCCTCGAGACCATGGCGTGGGTGAGGACAGAGCTCACGATGACAGTCTTTACAGAGATACTCGAAGGCCTTGTCTTCGCGGTCCCAGCGATTGCCGTACTTATCGTACTCACGGGCCTTCGACCGGCCAATCTCCTCGCCACAGGCAAGACAGGTGACCGTCGTCGTCCGGTTTTGTGAGGACCAAGGCCACATACGAGCTAGATGGTCGCGTTACTACTTAGCGATTGTTACACGTTCGCACTGAACAGAGTCTCCGCTCGAGCGACCGGTCTGGATTCCGACGCCTGCTGTGGGGTGGGCGATATCACTGTGATTGGTCAACGGACTGAGTGGCACTCGAGTCGTTGGTCACGCGATTATAGTGTCGAACCCACAGAAATTGGAGCGGCGCGATCAACAACGGGACGAAAAAGGCGACGGAGACGGACACCGTCGCAACGCCAATCGAGAGCACAAAGACGAACGGACCGAGCAGCCCACGGATCGTGATGAGGGTCGCTATGTCGTCGGTAATATCATCGCTGGTAAATCCGGATCGCGCAGCGTAGGCCCAGGTGAGTGTGAGCAAGATGCCAACCAGCGCGAGGTTGCCGGCGTAGAGCATCCAGGCGAAGGCAGTCCCATAGCTGCCAAGCACCTCAGTCGGATAGGGCAAGAACGAAATCGAGAGCAAGAACAGCAGGTTCAGCCACAGCAATACTCGGTTGTGGGCGACGAGGTTTTGAAACAGGTTGTGATGGATGATCCAGTAGAGACCAACGACGACAAAGCTCAGCAGGTAGCTAATCAGCAGCGTCTCCTGATCGGCAAGTGCCCCAGGTAACGCCGCCGCGTCGACGTCTGGAACCTCGAACTGTAACACCAGCAGCGTCAGCACGATGGCAAAGACACCATCGCTCAGCCCTTCCATACGGTCCGTTCCGTCTCCCTCGAGTGTCCAGCCCATACCAGCAGTATCGCCCTCGAGCGTAATATGTGCGGTTACGAAGTGAAATCTAATCCATTAAATGCATACAGCAAGTAGCGCGGGTATGCAGGTCAAATCGCGGCATCATCTCCGGAGCGACGCCGTCTCGGACCTCGAGGATGCACTGGCTGACCACCTTGGTGTCGAGTCCGACGGCGATACCTACGAGCGCGTCGAATTCGAAGAAACAGACTGGGAAGTGATCCTGATCGACGGCGAGCCCCAGGTCGCGTACTTCGACGACGAGCCGTTTCTAACCGTGCGCGGAGCCAACGCCTACGAACCCGAAAAGCGACTGGTGACCGTCGATTCGGGTGCAATTTCGTTCGTCAGCGACGGTGCAGACGTGATGCGCCCCGGTATTACGGAGGCGACCGACGACATTTCGCCAGATGACCTGGTCATCATCGCCGAGGAGTCCCACGGCAAAGTGCTCGCAGTCGGTCGCGCTCGCGTCAACGGGGACGAAATGGTCGGGACTGAAGGGAAAGTCGTCGACTCGCTCCATCACGTTGGCGACGAACTGTACGACTTCGCTGGATAGAGACGGCCTCGAGCAGGTCAGCGGTTAGTCGGCCGGTGAGTTCCCGTCAGTGTCGATGACGGCTGTCGTCGGAAACAGATGACCGGTTTCGTATTTCATTCCGAGGAGTAAGATACCGCCTGCGATCAGTGGCAAGAGCGCACAAGCGGCGTAAATCGGCCAGAAGCCGACGGTTTCGACGAGTGGGAGCGAGACGAGCGGTCCAACCCCGCCGCCGATATCGCCGAGGACGTTGTTCGTACCAGTTGCTCTACCCATCCGGTCGTTCGGGGTTAGATCGGCGAGCAAGGCGATGAGCGGCCCACTCGTCCCGCCCTGTCCGGCACCGATGAAGATGCACGCAAGCGTCAGCGTCCAGACGGAGGAAGCGACCGCGAGCAACAGAAAGCCAACGGACGAGATAAGCACGAACACCAGCAGTGTCGGCACTCGAGAGCCGCGATTATCGCTGACGTAGCCGCCATAGAACATGAATACGGCGGCCGCGATCACCGTCACAGCCATGAAGATGCCTGAACTGCCCTGTGAATCGAAGCCGAAGACGCTGACCTCAAGTTCGCCCAGAAAGAGCACGAGTGTCGCGAACAACGCGCCGATGTAGGCAAAGAGGATCGTGAAGTTAACCAGGCCGACAGTGAGCGTCGAGACGGTGTAGTCGATCTCCCAGGGCTTGATCGAGCGGTTGACCTCGCCGTCGACGTGGGTCTCTGGGACAGTGGCGTAGGCAAGCGCCGCCGCGAACAGCGAGAAGACGGTCGCGAGGATAAACGCGATCACGTCGCCGGGCAGCGCAAAGAGGACGCCGTCAGCGACGTCGCTGACGATGCCACCGAGGACGAGCCCGGTCGGGAAGCCGAAGATACTCCCGCCGCGGATGAGCCCCATACTCTGGCCGCGCGAGCCGCTCTTGCTGACGTCCGCAGCAATCGTATACGCCGTCGCAAAGACGAGCGCACTCCCAAGTCCCCAGATGATCCGCGCGAGTAAGAACCACGCTTCGGGTGCCGGCGCGACGTACGCGATGACGTAGCCGAAAGTCGCGAGCGCCTGGATCAACATGCCGACGACGAACGGTTTTCGCGTCCCGATCCGGTCAACCAGACTACCCGCCGGCGCGTTCGCAAACAGCCTCGAGAAGCGATTCGCGCTCAGGATGATGCCGACGAGAAACGGCGAGATGCCAAGCACCTGGCCCAGGTTCGGCAAGATTGGGAAGATGACGCCGCCGCCGAAGCCGACGAAGAACGTACTCGCGATCACCGACGCGATAACGAGGTACTCGCTGCGCGAGAGTCCACTCGAGTTGGTCGACCCGCTGTTGGGGTTGCCGTCAGGATCAGTGACTGGATCGTCCGCACCGCTCATCGGCTGATCACGGGATACTGAAGCAAACTAGCAAAACAGCTCTCGAGCAGGGCGACCGAAACGAGCCGGTTCGGGCACTCGCTCGAGGTGTACTGATGAAACGTATCCACAGTACTTGACTGATCGGTCAGTTAGCGTTTAGGCATTTCGCTTCCCGCGAGTCAGAGACACGCATCAGCGGCATATCTGAATCTGTGGCGACGAGGCCCGACGAAAAACCGATGTCCTCGCGTTCGTGTTGTCAGGGGACGCCGTGAGGCAGGGAACCAGAATACTGCTCTCCTCGAGTTCGAATCGATCACGGCGAAACCAGTCACTTGAGCGGAAAAAACGGCAAACGTTTGCCGACCGAGCGCCTCCACTACCATATGTGCGGTCGCTACACACTCACCCTCGAGCGCGACGACCTCGAAGATCGCTTCGGTGTGACCGTCGATGACTCCTACACGCCGCGGTACAACGCCGCGCCGGGCCAGAAACTGCCAGTTATCACGAGCGATGCACCAGAGGCGGTTCAGCATCTCGAGTGGGGGCTGGTGCCCTCGTGGGCCGACGACGACACCGGCGGGCTGATCAACGCGCGTGCGGAGACGGTCGACGAGAAGCCGAGCTTTCAGGCAGCCTACGAGCAGCGTCGGTGTTTGGTCCCAGCGGATGGGTTTTACGAGTGGGTCGAGACGGGGACCGACGGCGACGAGAGCGAGAACGGCAGTGGCGGAAAACAACCCTACAGAGTCACCTTCGAGGACGACCGCCCGTTCGCGATGGCCGGCTTGTGGGAGCGCTGGGAACCCGACGACGAGACCACTCAGTCCGGCCTCGACGCGTTTGGTGGCGGCGTCGAGGGCGACGATGCAGCCGACGGCCCGCTCGAGACGTTTACGATCATCACGACCGAGCCAAACGACCGCATCGCGGACTTGCACCACCGAATGGCCGTCATCCTCGAGCCCGGCAGTGAACGAGAGTGGTTGACAGCCGATGATCCAAAGGCGCTCCTCGAGCCGTATCCGGACGACGAAATGTGCGCCTATCCAGTCTCACAGGCTGTCAACAATCCAGCGAACGACGACCCCGTATTGCTCGAGCCACTCGAGTCCTGAACCGCCGTCCGGAATTACTTAAATGTGTCGTGAAACGCCGTCAACGGGGGACGGTCGGGACTCGATACCACAACACAACATAGCACGGGGTATCGACTGCAGTACGGTGGTTTACTGGCCGCTCAGACAGTAGTCAGGGTACAACTCGAGAACACAATACCAAAGAATTTATATAGAATCACAATCAATGAATCAGCTGACTATGAGCCAGCGAATGCAGCAGGGACAGCCGATGATCGTGATGAGCGAGGATTCCCAGCGCGTCAAGGACAAGGACGCCCAGGACTACAATATCAGCGCCGCGCGTGCGGTCGCCGAGGCCGTCCGCTCGACGCTCGGACCGAAGGGAATGGACAAGATGCTCGTCGACTCGATGGGATCGGTCACCATCACGAACGACGGCGTCACCATCCTGCAGGAGATGGACATCGACAACCCGACGGCCGAGATGATCATCGAGGTCGCCGAAACCCAGGAAGACGAGGCTGGTGACGGCACCACGACCGCCGTTGCAATCGCCGGCGAACTCCTCAAAAACGCTGAGGACCTCCTCGAGCAGGACATTCACCCAACGGCGATCATCAAGGGCTTCCACCTCGCAAGCGAGCAGGCTCGCGAAGAAATCGACGACATCGCACAGGACGTCGACACCGACGACGAGCAACTCCTTCGCTCGGTCGCCGAAACCTCGATGACCGGCAAGGGCACCGAAGTCAACAAAGAACACCTCTCGCAGCTCATCATCGACGCCGTCAAGCAGGTCACCGTCGAGAGCGACGAGGGCGACAACGTCGTCGACCTCGAGTACCTCAACATTGAGACCCAGACCGGCCGCAGCGCCGGCGAATCCGATCTGCTCGTTGGCGGCATCGTGGACAAAGATCCCGTCCACGACAACATGCCAACCTCGGCCGAAGACGCCGACGTGCTCCTGCTCAACCAGGCAATCGAAGTCGAGGAAGCCGACGTCGACACCGAAGTCTCCGTCACGGACCCCGACCAGCTCCAGAAGTTCCTCGACCGCGAGGAAGAACAGCTCAAAGAGAAGGTCGAACAGATCGCCGACCTCGGCGCTGACGTCGTCTTCTGCCAGAAAGGCATCGACGACCTCGCACAGCACTATCTCGCCAAGGAGGGCATCCTCGCCGTCCGCCGCGCCAAGAAGTCTGATCTCGAGTTCCTCTCGGAAGTCGTCAACGGCGCCGTTATCTCCGACCTCGCAAGCGCAACCGAAGCCGACCTCGGCCACGGTGACGTCACCCGCGACGAGGAAGACGAACTGTTCTACGTCGAAGGCGACGACGCCCACGGCGTCACCCTCCTGCTTCGCGGCTCGACCGAACACGTTGTCGACGAACTCGAGCGCGGTGTCAACGACGCACTCGATGTCGTCGCACAGACCGTCTCGGACGGCCGTGTCCTCGCAGGCGGCGGTGCCATCGAGGTCGAACTCGCCTCGCGCCTTCGTGACTACGCCGACTCCGTCTCCGGCCGCGAACAGCTGGCCGTCGAAGCCTTCGCCGACTCGCTCGAGCTCGTCCCACGCGTGCTCGCCGGAAACGCCGGTCTCGACTCCATCGATACGCTCGTCGACCTTCGTGCAGCCCACGAGGACGGCGATATCGAAGCCGGTCTGAACGTCTTCTCGGGCGACGTCGAGGACACCTACGAGGCTGGCGTTGTCGAGCCAGCCCACGCAAAGGAACAGGCTGTGACCTCCGCTGCTGAGGCCGCAAACCTTGTCCTCAAAATTGACGACATCATCTCCGCTGGCGACCTGTCGACCGACAAGGGCGACGACGAAGCCGGCGGCCCCGGCGGTGCTGGCGGCATGGGCGGCATGGGCGGCGGCATGGGCGGCATGATGTAAGTTCGGCTCCACACCACCTTCCACCACCCACACGACCGTCTCGTACCCGAACACGACCGTTCGCAACCCGTTTTGAGTCTATTGAAGTGTTTCTCGAACAGCCGTTCTCGCGCTCGAGACAGACAGCGAATCTGATACCCGCGTAACTAATGTGGCTCGCTGTCGTAGAACGCACATGACCTATCAGACCACAATCGGCTGGTCGATATTCACGTCCGGAATCGTCACCCTGTTGTTGGTCGCCCTGCCTGGCGACTCGATCTGGTGGGGTGTGCTCCTATTGGCACTGGGGATTGCGATTCTCTACGTTCGCTGAGGACCAGTCGAGTGCGTCAGGGCCATCAATTTCAAGTCGAAACCGGCGTCAACCGGCGTAACTCGCCGCCATCGCAGGCAGTTTACGGGTTCGACGGATAGCGAGTTGGCAGTGAGTACCACAGAGGACGAAACACCGTTTGACGCCTATCGTGAGGATGTCGACCGACCGCTGACGAGACTCTTTCGCGAGTACGCACCCGGCTATCTCGGCTACTTTTCGGTTGGGATGGTCGCGAACTTCATCGCCCGCATGGCGAGTCTCATCCCACCGTTGATCCTGGGGACCGCTATCGACGCGATTTTTGTCGCGCCAAACGCGGAAGCGTTCGACCTCCCGCTGGTTCCGAGTGCGTGGTTGCCAACCGCAGAAATCGCACAGTTCCAGTTCTCTGTCGCCGCGATCATCATCTCGTTTCTCCTCGTCGCCGTCTTTACCTGGATTTACGGCGTCACCGCGAATCTGTTCGCCCACAGCGTGATGCACACCGTCCGGGTCGACTCCTTCGAGAAGATGCAACAACTCGATATGGCCTTCTTCGACGAGAAACAGACCGGCGAGGTCATGGCCGTGCTCAACAACGACACCCAGAACCTCGAGATGTTCCTCGATAACGCGATCATGAACGCCGCCCGGTTGATCGTCATGGTCGGCGGAATCGCGGCCGTGCTCTTCTATCTCAACTGGCAACTCGCCTTCGTCACCCTGTTTGCCGTGCCCGCGATGGTCGTCTTTACGCTCTGGTTCATGCGCGTCGTCGAACCCCGCTACGTTCGCCAGCGTTCGTCCGTCGGCCGACTGAATACGCGCCTCGAGAACGCCATCGCCGGCATGAGCCTGACAAAAACGACCTCGAGCGAGGCCTACGAAGTTGAGCGGGTCAGTGACTCCTCGATGAACATGTTCGAGCGGACAATGGACGTGCTCAGACTGAGTTACATCTACCGGCCGGGCATGGAACTGCTCGCCGGCGTCGCCTTCGCCGCGACCTTCCTCGTCGGAGGCTACTGGCTCACGACAAACACCGCGCCGGGACCGATGACGGGCACGCTCTCGGTTGGCGATTTCGTTATCTTCCTCATGCTCACCCAGCGCATCGTCGACCCGCTCGCCGAAGTGTCGAACATCGTCGACCAGTACGAAAATGCCAAAGCCTCGAGCGAGCGCATTTTCGGCCTGATGGACATTCCGGTCCACGTCGACGATCCGGACGAGCCAGCGGCTCTCGAGCCGGTCCAGGGCCAAGTGGCCTACGAAGACGTCTCCTTCAGCTACGAGGACAGCGAGGTTCGGGCGGGATCGGGCGACGAGACGGCCTTCGAGGAGACTGTCATCGAAGATATCTCCTTCGACGCCGAACCGGGCGAGACGGTCGCGTTCGTCGGCGCGACTGGGGCGGGAAAATCGACAGTGCTCAAACTTCTGCTCCGACTGTACGACGTCCAGGACGGGACCATCCGACTCGATGGCCACGATGTTCGCGAGATTGCACTCTCGGATCTTCGGTCGGCAGTCGGCTACGTCAGCCAGGATACGTTCCTCTTCGATGGCACAATCGCGGACAACATCCGCTACGGACACTTCGACGCCACCGACGAGGACGTCAAAACGGCCGCAAAAGCCGCCCAGGCCCACGAGTTCATCACCGACCTCGCTGAGGGCTACGACACTCGAGTCGGCGAGCGTGGGGTCAAACTCTCCGGCGGACAGCGACAGCGAATCGCACTCGCACGCACTGTCCTCGCCGATCCGGCAGTGTTGATCCTCGATGAAGCGACGAGTGCGGTCGATACGAAGACGGAGTTGCTGATTCAACAGTCAATCGACGAACTCACTGAGGATCGGACGACGCTTGCGATTGCACACCGCCTCTCGACGGTCAAAGACGCGGATACGATCCTCGTAATGGATGACGGAGAGATCGTCGAACGCGGGAGTCACGACGAACTGCTCGCGGCCGATGGCCAGTACGCGACGCTGTGGAGTGCACAGGCAGGTGATCGAGAACGGGCAGCGAAAGCGCTGATGGAAGACGACTGACGACGGGGACGATACCGGGCGAGTGGCGTGCTCTAGCGCTCGTCGACCTCGAGTTCGAACTGCTTGTTCTCACTGACTGCGTTGAGAACGACACTCGTGTTCGAGGCTTTGATATCCGGATCGGTGAGCAGGGACTTGATCTGTTCGTTCATCCCATCAGTGTCCATGAACTTGCCGATGGCGATTACGTCGTAGTCACCGGTGACCTCGTAGACGCTGATCATCTGTTCGTGGTCACTCAGTGTGTCAGTGACGTCAGGCAGGGCGTTCCCCTCGACCTGCAACTGGATCACGGCAGTGACGTCGTAGCCGACAGCGTCGTAATTGAGACGTGGTGTGTAGCCTTCGATCACGCCCTCATCCTCGAGATCTGAGAGGTGGTTCGAAATGGTTGTCACGGAGACATCAAGGTCCTCGGCGAGACTCCGAAGACTCGCACGGCCATCGCCCAAAAGCGCGTTTACTAGTTTTGCATCGAGATTTTCGTACGTCATCACATCCATCCACTCGTTCAACCCTTTAGAAATTTACGAATATACAATTCCAGCCGAGTGACGGAAGATTTGCAGAGAGCAGTAGGGTTTTAGTAGCGGAGATTCTTGAAGAGGACGACTAGAAAGATGACAAGCGGAAACATCAGCGAGGCGGAACAGGCGGTACTCGATGAGATTGAAGCGAAAGACGTTGACTTCCTCCGACTGCAGTTTACCGACATCCTGGGGACGGTCAAGAACGTTGCCGTCCCAGCCCGCCAGGCTGAGAAGGCATTTGCTGAGGGCATCTACTTTGATGGGTCGTCTATCGAAGGGTTCGTTCGCATTCAAGAATCGGACATGCGACTGGTTCCTGACCCAGAAACCTTCGCCGTCCTCCCATGGCGCAACAACGAGGACAGCGCCGCGGGACGAATGATCTGTGACGTCTATGACACCTCGAGTGGCGAACCGTTCGAGGGCGACCCGCGTCGCGTTCTCAAGAACGCACTCGACCGCGCCGAGGAGATGGGCTATACGGTCAACGCCGCGCCGGAGCCCGAGTTCTTCCTGTTCGAAGAAGACGAAGACGGCCGCGCGACGACGAAAACCAACGACGCTGGCGGCTACTTCGACGTTGCACCGAAAGACCTCGCCAGCGACGTTCGCCGCGACATCATCTACGGACTCGAGGAGATGGGCTTCGAAATCGAGGCCAGCCACCACGAAGTTGCTGAAGGCCAACACGAGATCAACTTCGAGTACGACGACGCGCTGACGACGGCTGACAACGTCGCGACCTTCCGCACTGTCGTCCGCGCCATCGCCTCCCAGCACGACTACCACGCGACCTTCATGCCGAAGCCAATCCCGAAGATCAACGGCTCGGGCATGCACACGCACATCTCGCTGTTCGAAGACGGCGAGAACGCGTTCCACGACGACGACGACGAGTTCAACCTGAGCGAAGAGGCACACGCCTTTACCGCCGGTATCTTAGAGCACGCACCGGCAATCACCGCTGTTGCAAACCCGACGGTCAACAGCTACAAGCGCCTCGTCCCCGGCTACGAAGCCCCTGTCTACGTCGCCTGGTCCGACCGCAACCGCTCCGCGCTGATCCGGAAACCGGCCGCCCGCGTCCCGGCCGCCTCGCGTATCGAAGCGCGCTTCCCCGACCCGTCCTGTAATCCGTACCTCGCACTCGCCGCACTCATCCACGCCGGTCTCGAGGGCATCGAGAACGATCTCGACTGTCCCGACCCGGTTCGTGAGAACATCTACGAGTTCGACGAAGCAAAACGCGACGAGTACGGCATCGACACGCTGCCATCGAACCTCGGCGAAGCCGTCGACGCACTCGAAGATGACGAGGTCATCTACGATGCCCTCGGCGAGCACGTCGCACCGAAGTTCGTCGAAGCCAAGAGCCAAGAGTTCGAGGAGTACCTCATCGACGTCTCCGACTGGGAACTCGACCGGTACCTCGAGAAGTACTAACGACGTCAGTGTGAGCGCTCACGTTTGATCGGCCTCGCGGCCGGTATTCGGCCGCACAGCTCGTTTTCTTCGGATTCGCTCGAGTACTCGAGCGATGCAACTTGGCTGAAGATGGGACACGCAGTCCGAGAGATCGTCGAACGGCAGTCAGCGAGGAGAGACTGGTGGGAAATGTGACACAGCGCCGTCGCTGACTTAGGAGCGCCACTCACCGATACGGTTCCGGAGTCGACCCGGAATGCCGAGAATCGAGAGGCCGGCACCGAACAGCACCATCAGGAAGTAGACACCGAGCGTCGACGTCCAGACGGTAAACATCGCGAGGATCGCCCAGATCCCCTCGAGGAAATAAAACGCCGCGATGCTCATGGCCGTTCCATACAGCAAGACGAGATACGGTCCCCAGCCATGGGCGTGGCCGCTGCGAACGCGTCGACGGACGTACCGTTTGAGTTCGCCCTCGAGCGAGTCTTTCTCGACTGTTCGACGTTCGACGTTGCCCTCGAACTCCTCGACGCGGTCGCGCAGGCGTTCGATCTCCTCGCGGAGTGCTGCCGGATCGTCCGCACGGTCACGGGTCCGGGCACTCGGACTCGAGCGCGAGTGGGTGCGTGTCTGCGAGTCGGTTGGTTGATCGCTGGTGCTCGAGCGATCTGCTGGATCCGTACCCCCCTCGTCGCCACCCGTAGCGTCGTCAGTCATCGCTTCTACCTCATCCTGTCGAGCGCGGGGACTTTGTAGCTGCCGATCCAATTCACGGTCGGCGAGGACGGCATTGCAGACGGCACCGAAGACGAGGATGATCGCGCCGAGATACAGCCAGATGAGCACGAGAAAGACAGCCCCGAGCGCGCCGTAGATGACCTGCTCGGATGCGAGCGAGGCGTACACGGTAAACGCCCGACTCAACACGAACCAACCGACGGCGGCGAGAACCGTTCCCGGAAGCGCCTCGCGAATACCGACATTTGCGTTCGGAAACACAACGTATAGCGGCAGGAACGTAACGACGAGTCCCAAGAGGACCAGAACCGGGCCAACCGGACCGAGATCGATAATCGGAACGAATCGGAGCACGATCTCGAGAATGCCGACCAACGCGAGACCGCCTGAGATCACCAGAAAGACGATCATGGCGTCCCAGACGGTATCGAGCAGGGATTTCGTCGCTGCGGTGCCGTACACCTTCGAAAAGGCGCGGTCGAGCCCGCGGAAGACGCGACTCGAGCCCCAGATCAGACCGAAAGCACCGACAATCGTGGCGCTTTGACGGCCACCCTCATCGAGGACCGTCTCGGCGAGCAGTTGCTGTGCCGTTGGTGTCAGAACGTCGCCAGCGGCGGCTGTGAGTCGGGCTGCGAGCGTTTCACCGCCAATCGATGCAGCGATCCCGAGAGCGAGCAACATGAGCGGAACGAGCGAAAGGAAGCCATAGAAGGCAACACCGGCAGACAGGAGCGTCAGCTGTTCGGTGCGGGCGATATCGAGGGCGCGACGACTGTACTCGAGTGCAGAACTACGATCAATCACGTACCCCACAGTTAGGCGGCCAGAAAGATATGTTATTGTGTGGCACGAACTCGAGTCTGTCACGGACCGTGGCATTATCTGTCGGCACGGTAACTCTATCGTATGGAACAGCGACGGTGCCCAGACTGTGGCGTGACGATGGAGCCGACTCCCGTCCGCGACGGAGAGGGGATGAAACTGACGATCAGAACGGGAAAACGAGATGGACTGCTCGGAAAATTGGGTGTCTCGGACAGCGCACGCTTGCAGGCGGTCTGTTGCCCGGAGTGTCGACTCGTCAGGCTCTATGCTGAGGACGACGACTGACGGCGAGTACCGTACGCGTTAGACAAGTCCATCTTCGGTCGCCGTTCGAATCTCGCCGACGCTCGCGTCCGTCTTGAACGTCGTTCCGCCATAGTGGGCGCTCGAGGCTTCATAGCCCGCTGCTCGCAAATCTGCGAGAAAGTCGTCCATCGCGTTCGCCGGTAGCCCCCAGGTGCGACACAGTTTATGCTGATCGTAGTGCGTCGGCTCGTCGAGTTCGTCCTCGAGCGTTCGACAGAGCTCTCGGCCCTTCTCAGCAGTGCCAAACGAATCCGGAAGCGTCTCGCGGACCTCGGCGACGAACTCGGAGTCGCAGTAGGCATCCAGCCAGACCGGGCCAGCCACGAGGATGCGCTCGCCGCCGCAGTGGGGACAGGACTCGAGTGGGTCCGCGATCATGCCGTACTCGGCCTCGCGATACAGGCAATCCTCGCAGTGAGAGATGTAGCCGAGGTGCTTGAGGGTGGCGTCGGCCGCGCTGGCTTTCCGGTCGAGCTCGAGATAGGTGCGGACGTAGTGGCTGCTGGCGTGGGTGAGAATTGGTTCGACCCCGACATCGAAGCGCGCTGCGCTGCGCGCGAGTGCCGACAGTAGGGTTCGAACACCCATTTCGGCGTGGTAGTCCGTATTCTGTGGGACGGCGCTGTAGGATCGAATGCCGCTGTTGAAGTGTGCGCCACACAGCGGCGCGGTGTCGGTCGCGGTTACACAGACCAGATCCCGACAGCGTGCAAAAGCCGCGTCGGCAAAGGGCATCGGCGAGCCGTAGGGGTCGAGGTCGATCACGTCGAACGCCTCGTCGTGCATGAGCGCGTTGACGTTCCGGTGTTCGACTCGCGTCTCCTCGGCAAGGCCGACGCGCTCGAGGTTTTCTTGAGCCAGATCGACTGCCTCGGAGTCTAAGTCACAGCAGGTCACGTCCCAGTCGTCAGCGGCTGCTCGAGCGCCGCGGATGCCGCTTGCGGTCATCGCATCGAGATAGCTCTCGGCGCGCTCTTCGCGCTCGCGGAAGGCTCGCAGCGTCGCAATCGTCAGATCCCGATTCAACTCCTGGCGCGGATTATAAAAGACCGACTCCTCGATGCCCTCGGTCTGTTCGCCGGGGACCTCGAGTTCAAGTCCACCCTCGGTGACGCGCATACTGCGTCTCATCGCGGGAACGCGAAAAGCGCCGTGATTGTCGACTGGCGCTGAGGCATGACCCACAGAATAAGCGCGGGACAACCGAACCGATTTTACAGTCCGGGACACAGTCACGAACGTGTCGAACGCGAACCCCGTCGAGCAGTGGCAAGCCGACCTCGAGGAGGCAGGCGAGTTGACGCCGGATCTCGTCGATCAGATCTCGCGTCTGCACGGCGACCGTGGGGTTCGCGCCATCGAGGCCGTCGGCGAGGGTCGCGTCAAAGCCTACCAAGATTTTACGATTGTCGTCGGCTACGATGACGAGTACATCGTCGAAGACGGTGGCTGTACCTGCAAGGACAGCGAGTACAATCTGGACGATGAGGATCCGACAGAGCTGTGCTGGCATGCCCTCGCGGTCGCCATCGCCCGCCGTGTCGGCCACGTCGACTACCACGACATGTGGTACTCGGAAGTCCGCGAGTTGCTGTAACTACACCGCAGTCGCGTCATCCGTCGGCGGCCCCGCACGTGCGCGAACGAGTCCGAAGACGATGATGGCTGCCCCACCGAGCAGGAGCATGCCTCCGAGAAGTGACAGCGGTGCCTGGACGATGCCGGAAATGGCCATATACAACCCAATCGCGACGTAGCCAACGCTCTGGATCTGCCACCACTCGAGCGTCTGCGTTCCGACCGACAGCTGATCGACGACACCTGCAACGACGAACGTTATCCCCGCCAACAGCATCAGTCCACCGCCAGCGAGCGTCAGGAGTGCCGTTGTCGAATCCAATCCATCGAGCAGCACCTCGAGACTGGACCACAGCGACCACCCGAAGGTTGCAAGAAAGAGGACACCGATGGCGAGACTCACGCGTCGTTCGAACTGCGGCATGACCAGAGACTGTGAGCGCGTGGAATAAAGTAGTGTGGGAACGGCTCAGGTGGGAAAGTGCACGTCGATTAGGCGGGGGTGTGCACGTTGGCTCCGGACAGACGCCGAATCACATCCCGGACGGTCGCTGCATCGTCAGGGTGGGTCCCGTAGACGAACCGGTCAGCATAGGGCTCGAGTTGTTGGGTCAGCTCTGCAAGCCGGTCGGCCTCGGTGTCGGCCGCTGAGAGTTGAATCGTGAGCGGGACGTCCAGGCCCTCGAGTTCGCTTGCAAACCCCTGTGCCAGTGACTCGACCCAGTAGGTCGTCCCGTAGCCGACGCCACAGAGGGGGACGACGAAGCCGTCGACGTGTGGCTCGAGTGCAGCCGGCTCGAGACCGGTCCGCTCGCGCAGGTGGCCGGGATACGGATCCGGATACAAGGTCACGAGCAGGTCGCCGGTGACGCGCTCGGCAGCGTCAGCGACGAACGCCGTGATGAGCGCTGCCCGCCAGACTCCGCGGTCGGTGTGGTCGCTCTCATCGAACGCGTGATCACAGCGCTCGCAGTGACAGAACGATGCGCCGGGAACGCCGACCGTCGTGAGTCGAACGTCGCCGACGCTGCCGACGCGTTCGATTCGCTCGAGCAGCGCCTCGCGGTACTCGGAATCACTCGGACAGACAGTCCCCCAGTGATGCCCGCGAGCATCGGGTGTTGCACGAACTCCGTCGGCGGTCACGGCAGCCCGTGTCGGGTCGTCTCGAACCGTCGCCGTATCGCCCCAGCAGGCAACGGCGTTGATTGCCGCCTCGAGCGGTTCGCGACGCGTCCCATCGACGGCCTCTGCGAAAAAGTGTGGCCGGTCACCGACGCCTGCTTGCGCCAGTTCACGGTCGTCGGTCAGCACGCCATACATACCAACGGGTTCGCAGAACACAGACGTAAAGCCACCCCACTCGAGCGCGGACGGGTGTCAGTCCGACTCGTTACACGCGGCGATAATCACTTCGGGATCGTCAATCAGCCGATTCTCCATGTAGTTACCCTTTCCCTTCCCCGCCCACTTGCGCTCCTGTTCGATGATCGAGAGAAACTCGAGTTCCGAGAGGATATCCCGAACCCGACGGAGCTTCAGGTGGTCAGACTGATCGCGATCACAGAGGCGCTTGTAGAGTTCGTAGGCCTCGTTCGTCCGCACCGGCACGTCAGTCCCCTCTTTCTGCTGGGTGAGCAACGCCATGGCCTCGAGGACGAGTTTCGCGTGACTCGGACTCTTGGAGATGAGTTCGGCCAGCCGGCTCGTCTCCTCGCGTTCGTGGGCCTGATCGACGCACGACTCGGTCACGCGCTCGCGGTCGTTCTCCTCGGCGATCTCGCCCGCAAAGCGGAGAATGTCGATTGCCTTGCGCGCGTCGCCGTGTTCGCGGGCCGCGAGGGCGGCGACGCGGGGAACGACGCCGTCCTCGAGGACGCCCTCGTGGAATGCGTCGGAGCGCGAGCGGAGAATCTCGCGGATCTGGGTCGCATCGTAGGGCGAGAAGACGTACTCGCGTTCACACAGACTCGACTTGATGCGTTCGTCGAGTGAATCCTTGTACCGGACCTTGTTCGAAATGCCGATGACGCCAACCGTACTCGAGGTGAGTTTCCCGGATTCGACGGCTCTCGAGAGTTGCATCAGGATATCGTCGTCTTCGATCTTGTCGACTTCGTCGAGGATGATCAAGGCGACGTCGTAGCGCGTGTCGATGATCTGCCAGAGCCGACGGTAGTACTCGGCTGTGCTCAGCCCCGAGTGAGGGATCGAAATGTCCGTCTCGGCTTTGTCGTTGAGCCGATGGCCAGCCGACTGGACGGCCTGCGTTTCGGTTGATTCCTGCAGACAGTCGACGTAGGCGACGCCAATCGAGATATCATTTTGCTTGGCGCGGTCGATTGCCTGATTCGTGATAAACTTCGAGCACAGCGATTTGCCAGTGCCCGTCTTTCCGTAGACGAGGACGTTGTTTGGCGTATTCCCACGCGTCGCGGGCTTGATCGCGTTCGCGAGATTCGTTAGTTCGTCCTCACGACCGATGATTCGATCACCGTCGGGGAGGTGTGAGACCTGCAGCAGCTCCTTGTTCCGGAAGATTTCGTTCTCCGTTCCGAAATAGTCCATCGAATCCGACATTCACTGCTCGAGGATACGATTCGGCCCTATCTTAAACCTTCGGAACCGCGTTTCCGCTGTATAGGATGGGTCTCCCCGCGTGATGTCTCGAGAATCCGATTGTACACCCCTCGGTTCCGCTGTATAAGGGCCAAGACACCCCGTGGTTCCGCTGTATAGACCGGGACGATTTCGGTGGGTATCTCGAGTGCATTACTCGAGGTCCACGCGATGTGAGTCCCTAGTCGCCGACACAGAGACGTGACCGGGTACCCCTGATTGCCGCTGTATACATACGCCGGACCCCCGAGTGCCGCTGTATCGATTCCCGGAAGTGCAGCCAGTCCGAGACACTCTTTGAGTCGACCTGCTGACGTCAGCCAGCCACGGTTCCGCTGTATTCGAACGCGAACTCGTGTCAAGAGACCCATTGGTGGGGATTCTCACCCCGGAGTGCCGCTGTATGGGGAGACAGACACCCCGCGGTGCCGCTGTAACGATATCCGTGAGTGGTCGAGTCGAAATGGTGGGTGGACTGGTGAATTGCTCGAGTCACTGCACTGCCGAGATACCAATCAGTCACAATTCTCAGCGCCAGAGGAGAGCCGGTATTGATACCAAAGTCACGGGAATGAGGCCTCGAGAAGGGTGAATTTACCTCGAACTCGGGTGGTGTTCGATCCGAATCGAACAGATATCGTTCGATTGACTTACTGGACTATTACAAAGATATTGTATTTATCTATTCTGGTATTGGGACAAGGATGGTCAAACAGTGAACTTGGAAAGTTGAGACGAGTTCGGAGAACCACACCGCTATCGAACAATGCTGTTTCCAGAGAGTACCGGCCCGCTCGTAGACAAACGACTCACAGTTGGCGATACTCGAGTCCGAGTCACTTCGAAAACTGCACGCCCACCGCACCACTATACAGCGGCACTCCGGGGTGTGTCTCCACGGCAGCACACAGAAATACGACCGCAGGGTCACTCCTGACTGCAAATTACAACGAAGTTCTGAAGGATCTGTAACCCAGTCTCTCACGCCCACCTTTTTCCACTCGGGTTCGTTCCACTCACCCTCGCGCAAAAATCTGTCTGGCGAGAGCGTGCTCTCGCTGACCGTTGCCTCACTTCGTTCGGCAAGAGGCCAAAAAACCGCTCGCTCACGTTGTTCGCTCGCGGCCGTCACTCCTGACTGCAAATCTCAACGAAGTTCCGTAGGATCTGCAACCCAGTTTCTCCGCTCTTTTCGGGGTGAAACTGCGTGCCGAAGACGGTGCCATCCTCGTTGGCGATGATCGACGGGAACTCGAGGCCGTACTCCGTGGTCGCGACGGCTGCGTTCTCGTCGTCCGGGACAGCGTAGTAGGAGTGGACGAAGTAGGCGTACTCGCCGTCGACGGATCCGTCTGCTGGTTGCGTCTCCGACGCAACGTTGTCGACGCCCTCGACCAACGGGTGCTCGCGCTCGACCTCGAGTTCGTTCCAGCCCATGTGTGGGACCTTCTGACCCTCGTCGAATCGAACGTTGGTTCCCGGAATCAGGTCCAGGCCCTGGACAGCGGCGTCGCCATCAGTTTCGCCTTCCTCACTGGTCGTCAACAGCATCTGCATCCCGAGACAGATCCCGAACAGCGGCGTGTCGCTTGCTGCAATCTCGAGGAGTTCCTCGCGGAGCGGATCAGCGTTCTCGACACCTTCGCGAAACGCGCCGACACCGGGGAGGACAATCCCATCGGCAGCGGCGAACGCGTCGGGGTCGTCGGTGATCTCGACATCGGCACCAGCGCGCTCTAAGCCGCGAGTCACGCTGCGGAGGTTCCCCAGGCCGTAGTCGACGACGACGACGGATGCAAGCGATTGCTCGGTTGCAGACGAAACAGTGCTCATACTGGTACTCGGTGGGAAGCGCTAAAGTGCATTACCCTTCCCGCTAACCTTACACGGTCAGACCAATCGGTACTGCGATCAGACGTCTCCCCACCACAATCAGAAGTTGTCGAGGTGCGTCTGGCCGCTTCCGCCCTCGCTGCCCTCAACGCCAGCGAGTTCCGCTGCATGTGCAATCGTCTCGTTGAACGTGTCTTCCTGACTGCGGTCATACAGCATCGCCGCGGGGTGGACACAAATCAGGAGTCGCCGTGGCGTCCCCTGAATCCGCACCTCCTCGACGGTGCCTGCTTCCTTGGTCACCGCAACCGAGCGCTCGAGGAGGTGTTCACTCGGCACCTTCCCGAGCGTGATAATCACGTCCGGATCGACGCGGTCGATTTCGGTCTCGAGGTAGCCACGGCAGTTGCTGAGTTCCTCGGTAGTTGGATCGCGGTTCTCCGGCGGTCGACAGCGTACGCAGTTGGTGATCCGAACTGACTCGCGGTCGAGTCCGACAGTCCGAAGTTGATCGTCTAACACGGAGCCGCTGCGGCCGACGAACGGCTCGCCCTCCGTATCTTCCTGTGCACCCGGCCCTTCGCCGACGAACAGTACGTCGGCGTCTTCGGGTCCGGTGCCGTTGACGATCTGACTGCGAGAGTCGACCAGTTCGGGACAGCGCGTACACTCGGTCACGGAACACTCTTCCATCTCGCCCATAGGTGCTGGCTTTGCCGGACACCTACTACGTCTTTCGCCTTTCCGATTCCGAATCCGCTGTCTGCGACCGCGCGTAGGTATCGCCCGCTCGAGCCGCGAGCCGTGCGACCCGAATCGGTTCCGGTCGGCCGCCTTCGGGCGTAAATCCGCGAACGACCTCGGCTGCCACATTGCGCTCGAGGCCAACACACCTGACGTAGACCGTCTCGTCGTTGACAGACACCGCCTGGCGCTCTGGGAGCGAGCGATACGTCTCGAGGCGCTGGTCGCGTTCGCCATCCGAAAACGCACCGCGAATGCCGGCCTCGAGGCCGTCGCTGTCTTCGAACGTAACGGCGATCACCGGCCGGTCAGCTGTGCGTGCAATCTCTGAGAGATTGAGAACGTTGTACCACGCGGGGGCGACAGCGCCGAGCAAGACGTACCGAACGTCCGGGCGACCGAGATCAGCAACGAGTTCACAGACGGCGGCCGTCGCGTCCGTGCCGCCGACAGTACACGACGTGTATGCGAGTCCGTCGACCACCTGATCGGCACGCACGACAGCAGCCGCGAGTGTGCTCTCCGAACCGGTCTCGTCGTCGCCGTGGTACGATTCGGCGATGCCCAGCGCCCGCACCCCGGCTTTCATCGGCTTACTCGTCGCCGTCTTTTATGTCTTTGAGTCGGTCGAGCAGTTCATCGCTCGAGGCCCCATTTTCGAATTCTATCGTTCCGTCGTGATCGGTTTCCGAGGACTGGACTGCATCATCGTCATCAAAGTCAGCATCGACGTCTTGTTGCTCGGATTCGTCGTAGCTCCCGAATCCCATACAGGTAACCATACGAGCGTGAGAGTCAAAAAATCCATGGTCAATTATTGCGACAAATACACTGCGAAAATCAACTGTCGCTTCTGATTTCGAGGCAACGTCGGGTGGGCGACACCAGGATTTTACTGTCTGATACTGAGAGAGCAACTATGGAAGTCCATCACGTCACAGAGGATGCAGAGACGTTCACCTGCAACGCGTTTCTGGTGGTCGGCGAGGAGACAACGCTGGTCGATGCCGGCTCGTGGGACGGCGTCGTCGACGCCATTGCCACCCACACCGACGACCTCGATACCGTCGTCCTGACCCACCAACACGGCGACCACGTCGAGCAACTCGAGGCCGTCGTCGATGCCTTCGATCCCGAGGTGTACGCCCATAGCCATCACGAACTGCGTGATTACGCACTCGATGATGGCGATACCGTCCACATTAGCGGCAAGGAGTTCGAGGTGGTCTACACGCCTGGCCACGCTGATGACCACGTTTCGTTCGTCTCCGAGTCAACGCTGTTCTCCGGCGATGTCGTCGTCCACGACGACGGCGCGTTCGAGTACGGCAGTTTCGGCCGCACCGACATGCCGGGCCAGTCACGCGAGCGACTCATCGAGAGCATCGAGGATTTACTCGAGCGCATGCCTGCGGACGTCAAGCACATGTACGCCGGTCACGGCGGCATCTTCCACGGCGACGTGCGCGATGTCGTCGAGACGGCACTCGAGCGTGCAGAAAAACGAGAGCCGAAGTATCCTGAGGAGTGAGACTCCGTTCGGCAGTCTCAGTCGTCGCTCACGGTTGCTGTCGCATCGTCGGCCGCGTTTTCGGACGGCTGGAACCAGCTATCGATATTCTCTGCGACGTAGTCTTTTCCGCCCCAGCCGAACGCGATGCCGACAGCCAGCGCGAGCGCGAGGCCGGCGGCGTACGCGAACGCCTGCGCGAACGTGTGGAGGATGGTCACGTCGACGCCCATCGTGTCGAGACCGATGACGAGAACGACGAAGTACAGAAACGCCTTGGTCGTCCCGGCCGCGAGCGGCGAGATATCGAACCGGTCGGCGAGTACGGAGTCGCGAACTTCGTCGGTTGCCCAGTTGGCCACGTAAAAGCCCACGAACAGAACTGCGCCGCCGATAACGAACGGCGGGACGTAGCCCAGCAGTTCCTGGAGGTAGTCGGTCAGATACCAGTTCGTCGTCGCAATCTGAATGAGGAGCCACTCGATCGCAACAACCAGTGCGATCGCTGCCACGTAGAACTTGATGAGGACTCCAAACACCCTCGAGACGCCGTCGTCGCCGTCCGGAAACAGCGCGTCGAAGGGAGTCTCACGGACTTTTTCGTCGAGTTCGACACGACGGCCGGCGTCGGTGACCATCGGCTCGAGTTTCCTTCCGAGATAGAGTCCGATGTAGACGAGTACCGCAGCGCCGATCAGTGTCGGCAGGAATTCGACGAATCCGACGATGTTATCCGTAACTGCCATTCGAATGCCGTCGATAAGCAGTGGTTGCATCATCGGTCACCTCCAGTATTCGCGCTCATCTCAATTTTCTGTTCAGTCGTGGATATGGACACGATCATGGCCGAGAGTTGGAATCAACCTAATTAGTGTCTTTGATTTACGTCTAACGCACAGACATTTTGAGAAGTTAGGTCCGAATAATTATGGATAGTTATACGTATCAGTTATCGAGGGGACTGGCCAGCACACGCTACCCACTGGTTCGTGGACGGTCGATACTGAACGAATAACGGAACGAAAAACGCAGGAACGCAGCGTTATGCGGCGCGGGGTTCTTTGGCTTTCGGACGCAGGTTCTTGTAGCCGCACTTGCGGCAACTGTCTGCATCCTGTGGATTGCGTGCGTTACAGCGCATGCAGATCATCTTCTCGAGTGTCCGGTCTTCGGCAGCGTCGAAACTTGGCATGTCGCTCCGTTAGCCCGTGGTACATATAACCGCTGTGGTCCCGACTCACTCGCGTGTGATCAGTCCTCGTCAGTGACAGCGTCGTCGTCCGCCAAATAGTCGTCCTGAACGGCGACAACCTCGCTCGAGTCGGCACACTCGCTGTAACGCCGAAGCGGTTCCTCGTTCAGCGTCAGGAAGGTCTTGCCCCACCGAAACGGCTCGAGGAGGGCGTCGGCGCGGTCGTACTCGTCGAAGATACAGCAGGCGGCCGCGAGCGCCTCGACGGTTGTCAGTTGAAACGGGCGGCCGTAGTTGATTGGGTTTGCGGCGACGAGAAACGGCAGGGCGCGATGAACGCCGTTCATGCGAAACGAGGCTGCTTCGGCGGACTCCCACGAGCAATCCAGCGCGACCAGCGTGCCGAGTCCGTCTTCGGCATCAGCCGGCGAGAGGGCTTGCTCGGCATGGGGGTTGAGAACGACGCCGTAGGGGACCTGACGCATCGAGCGATGGAGAATCGCCTCATCGAAGCGCTCGAGTCGACGGGCGGTACACTTGTCGGGGTCGTCATCCCCCTCGTAGTAGACGTGACACTCCACGATAGGTCGACTTCGGGCGCACGCGAGAAAAGCGGGTCGATACTCGACCTCGAGCACATCGGCTGGTTGCGGGTGTCTGTTCTGACCGAACAGCCGAGCCAGCCCACACTTTTGACACTCGCGTCGAAAGAGCGACGTATGGACCCAGCCGGTCTCGTTCGACAGTACTACGACGCACTGGATGGCCACGAGTACGAGCGACTCGAGTCGATCCTCGCGCCCTCGTTCGTCCAGCGCCGGCCGGACCGAACCTTCGATGATCGAACAGCGTTTATCCAGTTCATGCGCGGGGAGCGGCCGAATCCGAACACTCGCCACGAGATCAACGCTCTCGTCGCAGACGACGAACTGGTCGCCGCTCGAGGCACTGTCGTCGATACTGACTCAGATGAGACGCTGTTCGAGTTCGCTGATTTCTTCTCGCTTGCAGACGGGAAAATCCGGCGTCTCGAGACCTACGCTCGATGATGAATTGAACTGCGCACTCGAGACGGTCAGCGGTGGACTGATTTTCGTCAGAGCAACAGAAAATATTCATAGGAGCTAACTCGTTTGTGTGTATGGTTCACTGCCCTGACTGCGGAGCCGACTTCACGAGTGACTCGGACGTTGACTTCGTCGAAATGGATGCCTCGACTGGATTCTTCGCGGCGTCGAAACGGTTCTACCTCGTCGCTTGTACCGAGTGTGGCGCGGCAATCGGGAGCGGCGTCGCCGGCGCAAAATCATAACGAACTCACGTTCTACCCAATCGGCCGAGTGATGGACCGCGCAGCGGCGAAGATGCACCTGTACCACATACCGACCATGTTCGGTTTCGATTTTCACACAGCTGGAATCATTCCTTCGTATCGGGAACGACAAGTCCGGTTCAAGTAAACAGTCGTTCAACGTGTACCCGTAAGGTGACCACCAATGGCAGCAGCTTCGGAAAATCGGCTGAAAAGCCGGTACGGCGGTGTGACGCTCGAGGGTGAACCCCACGCGTTGAGTGCGTGGTTCGTCGTCGGATTGCGGGTAACGATGGGGCTTGTCTTCCTGGGTGCTGGACTCGGGAAGGTAACGGGAGAAGCGTTCGACGCAAGCGGCTACCTGATGGGGGCAAGCGGCCCCTTCGCCGGTGTCTTCGAATCGATGGCGGCAAACCCGGCACTCATGGACATGGTCAACGTGATCGTCCCGGCAACCCAGCTCCTGATCGGTGTGGGCCTGCTCGTGGGCGGACTCGTCAGGCTCGCAGCCTTAGGCGGGGCCATGCAGATGTCGATGTTCTACCTCGCCAGTTGGGACGTCGCTGGCCCGCTCGGGTTCGCAAACAGCGACTTCGTCTACCTGATGGTCTTCCTGACCATCGCCGCACTCGGCGCTGGACGCATCCTCGGTGCCGACCGCTACATCGAACAGTTCGAGGTCGGCGGCGAGAAACTGATCGAGCGCTACCCGAAACTCCGGTACATCCTCGGCTAAGGACGGACAGCTAACCGATCCGACTCTTTCGAGCGCTGTTTTCCCTCGGTTTGAGACAGTCAGAGCAATTGCGCAATGACTACAGTCTCGTGTTGTGAACAGAGGAACGACAATGCCATCGATACGTCGGCTTCTCGGCGGACTGCTCGTCAGTGTGCTCGGTATCGTCGTTATCGGGCTCGTCGCAATCGTCGTTTTCGCGGTCGCAATCTTCGTCATTTCGACGGGTGCGGGACTGGCGGGCTACGAACCGAGCGCGAACTACGTCGTGCTGTCGGCGTCACTGGTTGTCGTCGCCGTAATACTCACCGGCGGCTTCACGCCACGGCTCTCGCGAGATCAGACGGACGATACGGAGGGCGACGGCTTCGATGATCGGACGTTCAACTAGCTGTTTCAGTTACCCTTTCGATAGGTTCGTTTAACTGAGAGACGGTGCAATACCGGGTATGGCGATTGCAACTGCTGTCAGAGCTGTCGGCGCTGTCTTCCGGCGGCGACCGGCCGACATCTTACCGCTGTACGTACTCGGTGCTGCCGTTCCTGCCATTATCCGCGTGATTCCATTTATCGCGGCGTTCATCGGCTACTACTACCTCGAGACGACCGGCCGACTCGAGGCGGCACTGGCCGAGTTCGAGACAGTTGACCCGATGCCGGACCCCCAAGCGAACCCCGATGCGTTCGAGGCCTGGTTCGAACAGTTACTTCCGATACTGGAACTGCTGTTTCCGTTCCCGATACTGGTGCTTGCAGTCGGGACAGTCATTGTGGGCGTTCTCGGTGCCATCATCCTGTACGGCATCGTCACCGCCAGCCAGCTGTCGGCGTGTTACGGGCGGCTGCGTGACGAACGCGGACTCGTTGCCGGAATCGCCGGTGCGCGCCGGTACTGGCTTCGGATCGCCGGTCTCTACGTCCTCGAGTTCTTCCTCTGGGCGGTCGTCCTCGTCGGTGGCGGCATCGGCGCGACGCTGTTCGTCGGACTGCTCGCCGTTGCGGACCCGCTCGTTGGCGTTCTCATGGGTCTGCTCGTCGCGCTCGTGTTCGTCGGCGTTCTCGCAGTCATCCGCGCGCTGTTTGCGTTCGCGCCGGTCGCCGTCGTCGTCGACGATGCAGGGATTTTCGACTCGGTCTCGAGCGCCGGACGGTTCATCCGAGCACAACCCGTCGGAGCTATCGTCTACTACGTGGTGTCGATTGGGGCGATGTTCGCAATCTCGACACTCACTGGCCTGCTCGCGCTCGTCGAGGTCACTGCGATTATTCCGTTGCTGAGTGCACTGGTGTTGTTGCCGGCGCTTGACCTGCTGAAGAGTTCGCTCTACGTACAGTATCGTGGCCGACTGACGCCGCCAGCGCCTGCCGAGCGGCCACTCCGCCGACGAACCACAGGAGGACTGCGACACGGCTGGACCGAAATGGTCACGTTCGTCCGCGGAACGCTTGGCACCCACGCCATCGTCGTCGCCCTCGCGCTCGTGTCGTTCTGGGTCGGCTGGCGACTCGCCGATCCCTACACCGATGTCGGCGTGCTCGAGGCCTCGATTGCGGCCCGACTCGAGGGCCACATGCCGCCGGCTGCAGCCCTCGAGTTCTTCGGCAATAACTGGCTGGTCGCGCTGATGACTGCTTTTGGCGGCCTTGCACTCGCGATTCCAGCGATCTTCTCACTGGTGTTCAACGGCGTCTTCCTGGGCGTCATGGCTCGACTCGAGGTCGAACCGCTCGAGTTGCTGGCGTTCGTGATCCCCCACGGCATCTTCGAGATTCCGGCGATTTTCATCGCAACGGTCGTCGGGATCTCGCTCGGGATTGCGTGGTTCCGAGCCGTTCAGGGACGACTCAGCCGCGTCGCGTTCGCCGACCGCCTCGAGCGTGCGTTTTGGGTGCTGATCGGCGTCGGAATCCTGCTGGCGATTGCCGCAGTGGTCGAAGGCTTCATCAGTCCGTACTACTACGACCTGTTCCTGTAGTGAAACAACGGGCAACACCAGCGACCCGACGCGCGATTTCGACCCGCCGCCGGCCGGGAAACACCGAACCAATAAAGGCCGGCCGGTCCGTCGTGGATGACATGACGACGACGCTCGGAACGGCGAGTGCCGCACCCGGGGAGGTCGATACGGGTCGTCTCGAGGTCGGTGAGACTCGAGACGGGGACCCGTTCGGCCTGCCGGTTGCCGTAATCAACGGCTCCTCATCGGGGAAAACCCTCTATCTGCAGGCTGTCAGTGACGGTGACGAACTCAACGGACTCGGCGTTATCCAGCGCGTCGTGCCCCAACTCGACCCCGCCACTATCACCGGCACGATTCTCATCGTCGGCATCGTCAACTACCACGCCTATCAGGTCGCCGAACACCGGAATCCCATCGACGACACGAAGATGAATCGCGCATATCCGGGCAACGAGTCGGGCACCTCGAGCGAGCGAATCGCTGCAGCAACGTTCGACGTGGCGACACGCGCCGACCTCGTTCTCGACCTCCATCAGGGCTCGACAAGTCGGATGCTCAACGAGGTTCGCGTCCGCTGTGGCAAGCGCCATCGTCTCTACGAGGAGTGCCTCGAACTCGCGAAAGCCTTCGGCTGTGGCTACGTGTTAGATCAGAAAGGCCCCGACGGCCAACTCGCCCGTGCCGCCCCCGACGAGGGCATCCCGACCGTCGACCCCGAACTCGGCGGCTGCGTCGGCTGGGATGATGAAAGCATTCAGAAGGGCGTTTCCGGCGTGTTCAACGTCTTGCGCTACTACGACTTCCTCGAGGAAGCCAACGACTTAGAGCGCCAGACGCGCGCGAACAGTTTCGAGCAGTATGGGTCGCCAAATGGCGGCCTCGTCGAGATGCACAAAGAACTCGGCGAGCGCGTCGCTCATGGTGAGCCCATCTTCGAAATCACGACGGCCTTCGGCGAGACGAAAACGACGGTCACCGCCGACAGCGACGGTATTCTCTGGCGAACCCGCCGACTCCCACAGGTCGCAACCGGCGAGTACGTCTGCTCCGTCGGCACCGATATCGACTCCTACTGACATGCCGAGCGATCTCCACTGTCCCGTCTGCGACCGGACGTACGCGGCCGGCCCCGACGAACCCTGGCGCTGTGTCTGTGGCTGTGCCCTCGAGTTCGTCGAGCAGCCCCTACCCGAAGGAAATCCGCTTCCACTGCCCCGACTCGACACCAGCGACGGCCTCTGGACGTTCTTCGAGTTCCTGCCAATCGAGCCCCACGTCACCTTCTACGAGGGCTTTACACCGCTGGTCGACGCCCCCGAGTGGGACGCCCAATTCAAACTCGAGTACGTCTTTCCGACAGGGTCGTTCAAAGACCGCGGTGCGACGACGACGCTCTCGCGAGCGGTCGAACTCGGCGTCGACACCATCCTCGAGGATTCGTCGGGCAACGCGGGTGCGGCGATTGCGACCTACGCCGCACGCGCAGGCCTCGAGGCGGATATCTACGTTCCTGCAGATGTCAAACAGTCAAAACTGATGACGATCCAGCGCGCTGACGCGCGCCCGGTTCGGATCGAGGGAACCCGCCAGGACGTCACGGACGCCTGTATCGACGCAGTCGAATCGGGAGAGGGCTGGTACGCGAGCCACGCCTGGAACCCCGCGTTCTACGCGGGAACGATGACTATCGCGTTCGAAATCGCCGCCCAGCGCGGGTGGACCGTCCCCGATGCCGTCGTGCTCCCGATTGGTCACGGCACCTTGTTTCTCGGTGCCTACCGCGGCTTCTCGCTGCTCAACGAGGCCGGAATCGTCGACGGAATGCCCCGACTGCTTGGCGCACAGACGACCGGCCACGCCCCCATCGTCGAGGCCCTCGAGGACGAACACGACGACGAGTCCGACGCCGGCAGCGATGACAGTGGCGGCGACAACAGTGACGACCCCGCACCCAGCGAGATCGCCGACGGCATCCAGATCGCCACGCCCGCGCGACGCGACGAGATTCTCGAGGCAATCGAGACAACCGACGGCGACGCAATCTCCCTCGGCGACGACCCCATCGAGGCGACGCTCGACCGACTCCACCGGAAGGGATTCTACGTCGAACCGACGAGTGCGGTCGCACCCGCCGCGCTCGAGGCGTATCGCGCAGACGGCGTCATCGACGAGACCGACGACGTGGTCGTCCCGCTGACCGGCAGCGGATTGAAAACGCTTTGATACCCCCGGCCCAGAGAAGGGCGTAGAGATCGATGGTCAGCCGCCCACCCGACTACTGTCCGCAGTGTGGCGACGCACTCGAGGCGATTACGCTCGAAGATCGCGAGCGACAGCGCTGTCCGACCTGCGAGCGCGTGATCTGGCACAATCCAGTTCCCTGTACCGGCGTCGCTGTCGTCGACCGTTCAGGGCCGGAGCCAGCCGTCCTCTGTGTCGAACGTGGCGTCCCGCCAGGCGTCGGCGAGTGGACCCTCCCCGGCGGGCACATGGAGGTCGGCGAAGAACCACACGTCGCCGCGGCGCGCGAACTCGAGGAGGAATCCGGTATCTCCGTCGACCCGGCGGACCTCGAGGTGCTGGATGCAACCGCACTGGAACCGCACAACGGGAAACACGTCGTCACAATGTACTACGTCGCCGACCGAGCCGACGCGACCGGCGAACCGAACGCCGGCAGCGATGCGAACGCAGCCCAATTCTGGACACTGAGCGAGTTTGCGGCCTCGAGCGAACGCTTCCGGCCGGTGCATGAGGACCGATTCCAGACAGCAGCCACGTTTTTCACGACCGATGCGTAGTCCGTCGTTCGTCATCGGAATCGCCGGGGGAACGGGTGCTGGGAAGACAACAGTCGCCCGCACTGTCGCCGACCACGTCGGGGAAGCCATTACCCGTATTCCAGTGGATAACTACTACGAGGATCTCTCGCATCTCGAACTCACCGAGCGAGAACAGGTCAACTACGACCATCCCGACGCGTTCGAGTGGGACCTCCTGCGCGAGCACCTCGAGACACTGCTCGAGGGGCAACCAATCGAGATGCCACAGTACGACTTCGAGATCCACAACCGCACGGACGACCGCGTCACCGTCGAGTCGAGCGACGTAATCGTCCTCGAGGGTATCTTCGCGCTGTACGATGATGCCATCCTCGAGATGCTTGATCTGTGTCTCTACGTGATGACCGACGCAGACGTGCGCATCCTCCGCCGAATCGAACGCGACGTGGTCGAGCGCGGACGCGACTTAGAGGGCGTCATGGAGCAGTACCTCGAGACGGTGAAACCGATGCACGAGCGCTTTGTCGAGCCGACGACAAAAAATGCAGATGTGATTATCCCCGAAGGCGCGAATCAGGTTGCGGTGGAGTTGCTGATCGAGAAGATTGAGGCGGAACGCTCGAGTGATAGCGGTGCTGGAGCCACCGCTGAGACTGCTGTCGAGCGCGAGCGCCAAGACGAACTGACGTTTTCGGACTCGACGAACTGATTGTCTCGAGTGATTCCCTGCGACCCTCGAGTTCGCTTGCGCGGTTTTCCGATCTGAACGAACTCGAGGAAGACACACCCCGACAGTCGCACTTCTGTCGGTGAAGAAGACTTATTATTGAAACACATAACTTGTCAGTAGTTATGGTGGTTGGGTCTCAGCGGCGGGTGGGGATCGGGTTGGTCGGCGTCGCCATTGCGTGTCTGGCACTCTCGAGTGTGTTCGACGCTGTCGAGCCGTTTTTCCAGCGAGTGAGCCGGTCGATACCGTTTCTGTTCATGTATCCGCGGGTGTCCGTTCAGCTCTTCGATCCGATGGCAATCGGTGTCGTCGCACTGCTTGCCGGAGTGGTCGTCGGAGGCTGGTCGGTGAGACGGCCGTCGGAACCACTGTCGTTTGGCGCGGCCGTCGGAACGGGTGCAGTGGCTGTCGTCGCGGTCGCAGTCCTCGTTGTCGTGCTTCCTCGATACTGGAGTCCGTTCAGATCATCGTCGATACTGACACCACTCACGAGTCCACAGGTGTTCATCGCCTACGGAACTAGTTGGTTGTTCGTGATCGGCATGAGTTCAACCCGACGCCAGCGGTATCTCAGTGTCGCCGGGTTCGCGGCGCTCCCGCTGTTCGGACTGACAGTGCTCGTGGGCTTGATCGCAATAAACGCCGGTTGGGGAGTTCTGCTCGGCCTCTACCTGCTCCCGATTACGCTCGCAGCAACCCTCCTGTCGGTCGTCTACGCACTTCCACTTCTGGCCGCCACACGGCTGCTCGAGTAGTCCGCCATCGACCACACTGCAGCGGAACCCGACATTCCTTTAGTCGCCCCCTGAATACCAGCGGGTATGTTCCTCTCCCTACGCGACGAGGTCGCAGACGCCCTCGAGGGGGCGCTCTCGAGCCTCGAGTACCCCACGGATGATCTCGGTCTCGAAGAACCGCCCGAGGACGTTCCGAGCGTCCTCGCCTCGAGCGTGGCGTTCCGACTCGCGAGCGAAGCGGGCGCAGCGCCGCCACAGGTTGCAGCCGAAATCGCCGACGAAATCGACGTCGATGCTCTTCGATACGTTGGCGAACTCCAGACGCAGGGGCCGTACCTGAATTTCCTGCCGAGCGACGCCTACCTCTCCGATACGCTTGCGGAGGCCACTGCTTCGGATTACGGCGCACTCACGGATCGCGACACCAGCGTCGTCGTCGAACACACCAGCGCGAACCCGACGGGGCCGGTCCACGTCGGGCGCGCACGAAATCCGATCATCGGCGACGCCGTCGCGACCCTGCTCGACTACGCCGGTTACGACGTTGATCGCCACTATTACGTCAACGATGCCGGTCGGCAGATGGCTGTTTTCACCTGGGCCTACGAAACCTTCGACGAGTCCGACCTCGAGGACGATCCCGAGCGCGACCGCATCGAGTACGACCTCGTGCGCTACTACCGCAAAGGGAACGCCTTCCTCGAGAACGGTCCCGAAGCCGAGGTCGCTGAGGCCGAAGCCGAAATCGAGTCGATCATGCAGGGCCTCGAGGCAGGCAACGAGGAGACCTACGAGCGCGTCAGCGAGGTCGTCGATCAGGTGCTCTCTGGGATGCAGGAGTGTCTCGAGCGCTTGCCAGCCGAGTTCGACGAGTTCGTCAAGGAGACGCGCTTTATGCGCAACGGCGACACCGACGACCTCGTGGGACGGCTCAAAGAACTCGACGAAGCGGTCTACGAGGAAGACGCCTGGCAACTCGATCTCGAGGAACACGGTATCGACAAGAAAATGGTGTTCTTGCGTTCGGACGACACCACGCTGTACACGACGCGTGACCTCGCCCACCACGAGTGGAAGTTCGACAACTACGACCGCGCTGTGACCGTCCTCGGCGAGGACCACAAGCTACAGGCGACCCAGCTCCGACAGACGCTCGACCTGCTCGGCAACGATGTCGACCAACTCGAGAACGTCATCTTCTCGTGGGTCAACCTCCCCGGCGGACTCGGGATGTCCACCCGGGAGGGAACCGGCGTCGATCTGGACGACCTCCTCGACGAGGCCATCGACCGCGCGCGCCAGGAAGTCGAGGACCGACTGGACGACCGCATCCGCGACGACGACCTGGATGAGGAGGACATCGAGCGCATCGCCCACCAGGTCGGCATCGGCGCGGTCCGCTACGATATCGTCTCGAAACAGCCGACGAAAGCGATCACCTTCGAGTGGGATCAGGCGCTCGATTTCGAAGCCCAATCCGCGCCCTACGTCCAGTACGTTCACGCGCGCTGTTGTGGTATCTTAGAGGAGGCCGGACTGGATGCCGACACCGACCTCGTCGACCAGGACATCGAACTCGAGGCGCTCGAGGCCGACCTGCTCGAGACGGAAGCCGAACAGGATCTCCTCGAGACGATTGCGACGTTCCCGGCGGTCGTCGACGAGGCGGCGGACGACCTGGAACCACACCAGATCGCGACCTACACGCGGACCTTCGCGGATCGGTTCAACGCCTTTTATCGGGAGTGTCCGGTGCTCGCCGATGACGTCGACCCCGACGTGCGAGATGCACGGCTTGCGCTCGTTGCGGCCTCGAAACACACGGTCGCGAACGCACTCACGATTCTGGGTGTCGACGCGCCGCGGTCTATGTAGAGCGCCAGCGATCACTGTTGGATCAACGTCAAGAAAAACGGAAACTGTGTCGGGCCGAACGCACTCGAGCGCTGGACGTTAGTCTTTGGTCTCGTAGACCTTGTCGCCGAGTTCTTCCTCTGTCAGATCGCCGTGCATGTAGTCGATGACCCACTGCACATCGACGTACACCGAGAGGACGCGACTGCCGTCGTACTCGATAATCAACTCGAGTGTGTTGATCTCGGCGATGAACGCCTCGGGGTCGTCAATCGATTTCTCGAGTTCGTCGCCGAGTTTTTCGAACTCTTTGCGGAGTTCATAGGAGTCGGTCGTGTCCGTGTAGACGACGATATCGAGTGTGTCGTCTTTGCGCTCGACGCTCTCGACGGAGAGTTTGTCGCTGTCGAACGAGACGTCGCCACTGTAGCCGGGGATGTCGTCGTGATCGTCATCACGGTCGTCATCATCGTCCGCGTCGTGATCGTCGTCGTAGTCGTCATCGTCGTCGTGGTCAGTTAGTGAATCTTCACTGTCGTTGCTCGGGTCGTCGTCACCAGTCTCGGAACTGGAACAGCCCGCAACGATTGTTGCGAGCGCGGCTCCGCTTCCAAGGAGGATTTTTCGTCGCTCCATGCTCAACCGCTCGAGAGACTCGAGGATTAGTAATTAGCTCGTACCAGTCTCTGCGTGAAATGATCGCGGCTGCCATCAATCGTGAGTCGGAGTTTGACTGTTTGAGGCCCAGAGAACAGCAATTTCCGGCATATAGCCACTGTTCACAGGATCAAATCAGTCAGGAAAGGTGACGTTTTCGACGTGATGAGTGTCTTGGGTTCAAAGTAGTCACCACCTTCGATGAATTTTGGGGCCTCGAGGAGTGAAAACGCGGTTCCAGGCAGTGCCTACCGTGTCGATACCGGTGTTTCATCGGGTACTGAACCGACCTCGGTCGTCGCTCCAGTGTGATGGAGTGCCCTGCGGGCGTTGGTCCGACTTCGCTGGTCAGTGATCGGACTCGGCTTCGGTGATCGCACTCGAGACATCGTCGGGTGCGGCTTCCTGGCTCGAGTCGTCATCGTCGCTCGCGTCGTCGACGTCAGCAGCGTCATCGTCGGCAGTCGCAGATTCGGTGGCGCTCGAGTCCGCGTCGTCAGTGGAGTCAGCATCGGCAGCCGGTTGGGCCGACTCAGTTTCCGCCTCCGGCTCATCGGCCGTATCACCGCTCGAGCGCGGTGTTGGCGCGGCAAGTTCGATCCCGGCGAGATCGGCCGCGAGCGTCCGGTAGGCGATTGCAGCCGACCCTTCTGCGTTGTAGACAACGAGTGGCGTGCCGGCGTAGACGCTCTCACGGGCCGCGCTGTCTTCGGGGATCGTCCCGAGCAGCGGGATCTCGAGTCTGGCTGCGATTTCTTCGTAGGAGATGTCGCTTCCGGGGTGGGTCCGGGTGACGACGAGGCCGGCAACGGAGCCATTGGCGCGGGCAGTCAGTTCGATAGTCTTTTTTGAGTCCTGTACAGCTGCGGGTTCGGGCGTCGAGACGACGAGGACGGCATCGGCGAGACCGAGTGGCAACACGGTCTCGTGGCTAATGCCGGCACCAACGTCGAGGAAGACGTAATCGTACGCCGTTCGAAGTTCGTCGACGACATCGCCAAGCCCCTCCGGAGAGGCCTCGGCGTACTCGTCGAGTCCCGTTCCGCTTGGAACCGCGACGATGTTATCCGCCAGTCGATAGGTGGCGTCCTCAATCGATGCGTCACCGGCCAGCACGTCGTGTAGCGTCGTCGAGTCAGGGGTGAGGCTGACGAATCCAGCGAGATTCGCCATGCCGAGATCGACGTCGACGACGGCCACGCGCTTGCCCGCCTGTGCAAGCGCCGTTCCGATATTGACCGTCGTCGTCGTCTTCCCGACGCCACCCTTCCCGCTCGCGATAGCATAGACCGTCTCTTGAGACATACTCGAGTACTGTCCGGACTGTAGAACGGGAACACCTTAAATCGTCACCTCGAGACGAGCAGTGAGGTGTCGATAATTTAGTTCGGCCCGGTATGGAACAATAGATGAGCCACGTGTTCCATAGGCATGACTGTCAATACGACGCGTAGCGTGTCAAAGAATACTTAGCCACAGCACCGTTTTGTACGGCTAATGAGCCAGGAGGGTGAGCAGGAGCAATCCGACCGGAAAAAGTACGAGTTCCGGAAGGTAATCGAGGATCTCAAGGACTTCGACGGCTCCGGAACACAACTCGTAACGATCTACGTTCCCGACGACCGACAGGTCAGTGACGTCGTTGCACACGTAACTCAGGAACACAGCGAAGCGGCCAACATCAAGTCAAAACAGACGCGAACGGCCGTCCAGGATGCCCTCACGAGCATCAAAGACCGGCTTCGCTACTTCGACACCTACCCGCCCGACAACGGGCTGGTTCTGTTCTCGGGTGCTGTCGACTCCGGCGGCGGCCGCACCGAGATGGTCACGAAAGTCCTCGAGAGCCCGCCCCAACCCGTCGAATCCTTCCGCTATCACTGTGACTCGGACTTTCTGACGGAGCCACTCGAGGAGATGCTCGCGGACAAGGGCCTCTACGGGCTCGTCGTCCTCGACCGACGCGAAGCGAACGTTGGCTGGCTGAAGGGCAAGCGCGTCGAGCCGGTCAAGTCCGCCTCCTCGCTTGTCCCCGGCAAGCAGCGCAAAGGTGGTCAGTCCGCCCAGCGTTTCGCCCGACTGCGCCTCGAGGCAATCGACAACTTCTATCAGGAGGTCGCGGGGATGGCAAACGATCTGTTCGTTCCCAAGCGCCACGAACTCGATGGGATTCTTGTCGGTGGCCCCTCGCCGACGAAAGACGAGTTCCTCGACGGGGACTATCTCCACCACGAGATTCAGGATAACGTCATCGGCAAGTTCGACGTCGCCTACACGGACGAGTCGGGACTGCACGACCTCGTCGATAACGCAGAAGACGCACTCGCGGATGCGGAGGTTATCAAGGACAAACAGCAGATGGAGGAGTTCTTCGAGGAACTCAACGCTGGCAACCAGGCGACCTACGGATTTGACCAGACTCGCCAGAACCTCATTATGGGTGCAGTCGACCGACTGCTCATCAGCGAAGACCTCCGGAAGGACGTTATCACCTACGACTGTGAGGAGTGTGGGAATACGGACCGCGAGGTTGTCGACCGCCGAAAGTCCACGCCCGAACACTCCTGTAGCGACTGTGGGAGTGAGGTCGATGCAACTGACGACGACCGCGAGGACGCTATCGACCACCTGATCGAAATCGCCGAACAGCGCGGCACCGAAACGAAGTTCATCTCGACTGACTTCGAGAAAGGCGAGCAGCTCTACAACGCCTTTGGCGGCTTTGCCGGCATTCTCCGCTACTCGACAGGCGTCTAAGGCGACCGCTCACCCTCTTTTCACGGACGGTACTCGAGAGTTGGTGCTGTGACAACAGACGCAGTTACAACCGCACACCGAGGCAGGTGTGGGAGGCGGTGATCGGGCAACAAGATCGGAGTGGATGCTGCGGCGAGGAGGGCACGAGTAGGCCAAACGGGGGACGTCGATGGCAACGACAGTGATTCCCACATCCTCGCCAACTGACCGTTGGGTCAGGACTGTGATGCGTTTTCTGCTGCGTTACACGTTCGCGAACGCGATCAGAGCGTTCCACGGAGATGGACCGCATCGTCCGTGATCTTCTCGATGCTCCCGCCGTCGAGTGGGTGGGCGTCGTCTGGGGCCGTTCCCCAGCCAAGTTTGGCTTTGATCGTCTCCGTCAGCGTCGGATCGGGATTGACGTACGCCCGTCCATCGCGGACCTCGACGATGCGGCCGACCGGTGTCCCATCGGTGTTCAGGACGCGTTTTCCTTCTTCCTCGCTCGTAATCATCTCGCGTGTCATTGGCTCTGGTTGGACTCACGGCCACCGTCGGCGACGGCGACCAGTGACTACGCTATCGACAACCGAGACGGGGACCCCAATAAACTGTTCAAACCGTTAAACACACCTACGGCGAGGTTACGCACCGGTAGGCTGAGACTGTTCGGTGATCACCGGCACATGCGTAATTACCGCTCCGGTAGGCACCCCATACGCCCAGACAACAGAAGGGTTATGCCGGTAGTCTCGTATTACTATCCGACCGATGGCAGAGTCCCCGCCCCTCCTCGAATCGCTTGCTGACCCCCGTATTACCCCAGAGTACTGCCGACATATCGGCGGTGCTGCTGGGAATTGCTACCTCCTCGGTGTCGTCCATGACCACCCCGCGAGCGTTGGCCGTGTCGAACGTGTCCTCGAGGCCGTCGACCCCGACACACTCGCTCTCGAGTTACCCCCGGCCGCGGTGGCATTGTATCGGACGTACGCCGACGATACTGACGCGGATGAGGGTCCACCGCGCTTTGGTGGCGAGATGAGTGCCGCGATCCGTGCCACTGACGCCGACGTCGTCGGCATTGACGCGCCGAACTGGTCGTTCCTCCGCCGTGTCGTTGCGCGCCTGGTCGCCGACCGTGCCTCGGCAGCAACCGCCAGACGCGTCATCTCGAGTCTCAGTGGTGCGACTCGAGAGGCACTGACCTGTCGCGTTGCTGCGACGCTGAACCATGCGACGTCGATGACGGTGGCCTACGACGACCCAATCGAGTACGAGTGTTCGCACGACGATTCGCCGGCCGAACAGGCCGACCACGAACGCGGCCACGTCGCAACCGTCCAGGCACTACTCGGCAGTGTCGATACCGACGGCAGTGCACTCGCCTATCGAGACGAAACACGCGAACGCTGTATGAGTGACCGACTCGCGGAACTCCGCGCAGACACCGACGGCGACGTCGTCGCAGTCGTTGGTGTCGACCACCTCGAGACGCTGGCTGAGACGCTAGAACAGGAGTAACTCGAGCGCCGACGATTACTGCCGAAGCATTGAGATACAGCGCCAGCAGTACGTATATGTTGGATCGGCCGCGTTGGTCGCGCCACAGTGTGGACACCGGATCGTCTCGCCCTCGAGTGAGCGGTCAGGCGCGGATTCGTCGGGTTCATCCCGGTCGCCGTACTCCTCTGGCCGGGGTGGATACCGGTCAGCCCGGGGCGCAGTCTGTGATTGCATCCGGTTGGGATCCGTGAGGGATGGCGTCTGTGACTGATCCGTCGCGTCGCCGTGGTCACTTTCGCGACGGACGTACACGTAGTACAGCCCCAGGTGGAGACAGGCGAACAACAGGACGTAACCGATGAGCCATCCCCAGAGCTCCATCGGTGTGACATACGTTCTCAGTCCACTTGGATATTGCCCGTTTCAGCGGTTGAACAGACAGTCTGGCGACTGTGACTTACTGTGAGGACTGGAGGTCGCGCTGGAACTCATCGAAGACCTCGAGATTCTCGGGCAAGTCATACTCGAGTCGACGCTCGGCCTGTCGATTGACGCCGGCATCCTCGAGTGAGGTTGCATCGTCTTCCCAGCCGGGTTTGATTTTGACGCTCTGTGCCGGCATGCCAACGGCGATGTGGTGTGCAGGGACATCGTGCTGGACGATTGCACGTGCGCCGACGATGGCGTTTTCGCCGACTTTGTTGCCCGCTCGAACCATCGAGTCGTAGGTCAGGCGCACGTCGTCTTCGATCTGGGTGTGGTAGTTGCGGACGTCGGTCTGGTCGACGACGTCATGGTCGTGGCTGTAGATGTGGACGCCGTCAGAGATTGAGACGCGGTCGCCGATGGTGAGCGTGCCGCGGTCGTCCAGATGCACCTCGTCGTGGACAATCGTGTTGTCACCAATCGTAATGTTGTGGCCGTAGGTGAACGTAATCCCCTTGAAAAATCGGCAGTTCTCGCCACACTCCTCGAATAGATGGTCCGCGAGCATCCGTCGGAATCGCAGGGCAAATTCGACGTTGTCCGCGATTGGCAGGCTATCGAACTGCCGCCAGAGCCACTGGAGGTGTTTCGAGCGCCGGAACACGTCTTCGTCCTTTTCAGCGTAGTACTCGCTCTCGAGGGTCGTGTTACAGGGATCGTAACTCTGTAAGCGGACGCGCTCGGCGGCTGAGACGTCCTCGCCTGCCTGCCAGCGCTCGTAAGCCTCACGGTCGCCCGAAAGGTCGATCAGGACGTCCTCGACGACCGAGCAGGTGTCCTCGTCGCCCGAGAGTCGGCGGTCGACCTCATCGATAAACTCACGCATCCCCGCTTCAGCCGCATCGGGGAGCGAGACGTACCGCTTTGTCATATGCGGGCTATTGCCCGCAGAGTTGATAGGGGTTCGGTTGTGCGTTTGGCGTGCCGGTTCTGAGTAATGAACCGCCAACGCTGTCATCGCCGACGCTGCTCGAGTGACGGCTCTGCGGCCTGCCAGCGAGAAAACAACAGCGCAGGGGCCGCAACTGCACCAATCAGAAGCAACGCGCTCACGACGGCCGTCCCCGGGGTAAAGCGATGGGGACTCACCTCGAGTTGCGTAATCGCAAGTGGGAGTCCAACGATGACAGCGCCGAGGACGGCGAGTAACACCCGCTCGGGCTCGCGGTCACGAGCGTCGTCCATACGATATCTCCGAGGCGGCCTGTAAAGAAAGGTTCGCTCGAGGTGAGATGGACACATCTCCCGTCGACCAGTCCGACCGACAGGAGTTCGACGGAACGGGGCCGAACAGTGTCACAGGCAGGTGCCCGGAACGTCAAATGGCGCTGTAGGGGTGGAAGTCACTGTTTCAAACGCTTCTCTGTATCGAATAGTCACGACACAGTGTGTTACTAGTACCCAATCATGTGGCAGTCTCTCGTACCAACCCAATGGTTTAATACTGTGTAAGACATTGTCACGCCCATGGCATCCTCACCCACTGATGCCGACGACGCGTTTGACCAGTTCCTCACTGACCGCGGTCACTCTGTCGAAGAGGTCGGCTGGGAACAAGAGTATAATAAGAAACAGTGTCCAGACTGTGGCGGACTTCACGATTCGTCTGCCAGTTCCTGTACCGTCTGTGGGTGGGATCCGAGACTATAGTAGCCACTGAAAGTCAATACACACCCAATCGAACGACAGCGATGCGATTGGTGTGAAACAGTTTCAGTTGTTACTAGACAACCACCTCGAGGTATCGATTCGCGGTCGGGATCTCGAGTCCTCATTCGGTTTATTGTGCGAGTGTTTTAGCCTGTTCTAATAACCATCAACGATACAATTATAATGGAGTATGGGAGAATAGGTCAACTGAGTAACTATGCCAGAATGTCAGAACTGTGGCTCGTTTGTCACCGATGCGTACGCTCGCGTGTTTACGCCACGCGGGGTCGATAACCCGCGTGTGTGCCCAGATTGCCAGGATAAAATTCGTGATGGGGCAGAGATTCGACGCGCGCGTTCCCCGCGAAATCCGTCGTCGTAGGAAGGCTCGCGAGGTGTTTTGTTCATATCATACCGGATGGAATTACGTCAGAAAGAACCCACGTCACTTAAGAGTGTTGCGCCCTTGAATGGGTACAATGGCTACCACGGAGACGAAGGTTACCCGGTTGTTCGGTGGTCCGGGAAGCGGGAAGACGACCGCCCTTTTGGATCACGTCGAAGAAATTCTCGAGCAGGATGGCGTGACGTTCCGGGATATCCTCGTCGTCTCGTACACGCGAGCGGCCGCACAGGAGGTTCGTGAACGACTGGCTGAACGACTTGACGAGAGCCCACGTGCACTACAGGGCAACGTCTGTACGATGCACGCGAAGGCGTACGATCTACTGGATCTCTCTCGCAGCGACGTCATCGGCGAATCCGAGAAAGAGGAGTTCTGTGAGGAGTTCGGCCTCGAGTTCGAAGACGAGTACTCGGGTGCTGGTCGCCGAACAGCACGGTCGACAACGATTGGAAACAAGATTATCGCAACCAGTCAGTGGCTCCAGCGAACGAGTCGTGACGTCTCGGACTGGTACGACGTCCCCTTCCAGTGGGACGAAGAGGAGGTTCGCCTCCCACCGGAAATCGACTCGAACGCCCAGGAAGGCAACAAGTACACGCCGACGTGGCCAAGCGACGACGACCGGATCGACGTCCCCGAAGCGATTCGTGGCTGGCGCACCTACAAGGGCGAACAGGGAAAAATCGGCTTCGCAGACATGCTCGAGCGCGTCAAACAGCGCTCGCTGATTCCAAGCGTCGACTATCTGGTGATCGACGAGTTTCAGGACATTACAACGTTGCAGTACGACGTCTACGAGGAATGGAAACCACACGTCGAGCAGGTCCTGATCGCCGGCGACGACGACCAGGTCGTTTACTCCTGGCAGGGTGCCGACCCCGCGCTCTTGCTCGAGGAAGAAGTCGACGACGACATTATTCTCCCGAACTCCTATCGACTGCCCTCGAACGTGCTCAACGCCGTCAATCAGGAGATTCGACACATCGATCAGCGCCAGGATAAAGACTTGAAACCGCGTAAGGAAGGCGGTGCAGTCGAGGCTCGAGCGAACGCCTCGATGCTCGATGTGGTTCGCAACGTTCGCCGGACGCTCGTCGAAAGCGAGGGATCGGTGATGGTCCTGTTCCGGGCGCGCTATCAGATGTTCCAGTTTATCGATGAGTTCATCACCGAGGGCGTCCCGTTCAGTTCGCTGACCGACCAGCGGATGTGGACGGATCGACTGACCCAATACGTCCGTGCGGTTGAAGCAATCGACGACGGCGACGACGTGACCGGCCTGCAGGCTCGTCGACTCGCGGATATGTTGCAGGACTCGGCGTTCGGCACGAACGAACGCGACGATCTGTTCGATACGATTGACGAACGCCAGGAGGAAGCCGGTATCGAGGACCTGCAGGAACTGATGATTCCCTCCCGCGTCATCAAAGACCACGCGCCATTCATGCCCGATACGGCCTCTGCGGCCGATATGGTCCGCAAGGTAACGAACTTCCAGAAAAAGAGCATTCGCTCGTACTTCGCAATCGGTGAGTACCACGGGATGGAAACCGACCGCGTCCGTGTCGGCACCATCCACTCCGCGAAGGGTCGTGAAGCCGACCACGTCATCGTCGGCACCGACCTCACCGAGAAGGTCGTCGAGCAGATGGTCGCGACCGTGGACGACCCTGAAGGCGTTCCCGGCATCGAGGAGTTCACCAAAACGACCTCGCCCGTTCCCGTCCTCACCGACAACGAACGACGTGTCTTCTACGTCGGCATGTCTCGCGCCCGCGAACGACTCGTCCTCCTCGAGAATCTCGTCGATGGCGCGCCAACGCTGCCAATCGACGTCCTCTTGAAGAACGAACTCTCCGATGAGCCACTCGAGGACCTGGTCGAGGAGGCCCAACAGCCTGTCGACGCGGACGAAAGCGAGAGTGACAGCGACGAAATCGAAGCCGAAGCGCCGTGACTGACGGGGCGATGGACGACGCTGACCGCGGTTCCCGCGAGGGAACTGAACGAAACCGGAAGCGCCGAGGCCACCTCGAGTCCGTCATCGACGAAACGCTCGCAGACCGTGAGGCGTGTGCCGCCGTCGCCGTCGAAGCGGCGCAGACGCCGGTCGGACAGTACTGTCTGTCGGCGCTCGTGGGTCAACACGACGGAACCGAGAATCGGGTCGTTGCACTCGGCTACGATGGCACGGAGTGGGCTGTTTTCGATGCCACCGAGACAAACACACATCCAGCGACGGCACTCGGCGAGACACTTGTCGACCGACACGGTGAGGGGACGGTCCTGACACCGGCGACGATCCCCTACGACGCGGCGCTGTATCTCGAGGCGGCGGGACTGACACTCGCCTCGAGCGATGTGTTCGAGCGCGCTCGCACGACAAAGACCGCCGCCGAGCGTGCAAACACCGAGACGACACAGGCGGCTGCGAGTGCCGGGATTCGCCGTGGAGCTGCGATTCTCGCGGATGCAACCGTTTCTGATGGCCAACTCGAGCGAGATGGAGAACCAATCACCGCTGAGCACCTTCGGGTGGCACTCGATCAGGCAATCATCTCATCGGGAGCGTTTCCCGCCGACAACTCGGTAGTGCGTCAGGGGCCAGCCCGCGAGTCAACCGACCCGCTTCGTCCTGGCGAGCCGATCACTGTCTCGGTGTCGCCACAGGGGCCTGACGGCTATCACGGCCGACTCGTCCGGACGTTCGTCGTCGACAGCGACGGTGGCCGCGAGCGACGCGCCCACGTTGCACTCACGCAGGCGTTTCGCTCGAGTCAGTCCATGCTCACTGCCGATTCCGAATCGATTCGAGCCGTCGAAGCCGACCTCGAGGCCGAGATCCGAGCCTTTGGTGAAGACGACGGGATCGAGACACGAGTGTCGGGAATCGGCCTTGAGCCGACTGAACGACCATCTGACGGCGGCGAGTTGGTCGAACCGGGAACTGTAATCTGTCTCGAGGCGGCAGTCGAACTCGCGGACGGGTCGTGGCTTCGACTCGCAGACGTGCTCGCAAAGCACGACGGGAGCGTCTCGTGGCTCGAGTCACCCTCGCGGTCGCTCGAACCAGCGGCACTTACTGATTAAGGACGGTCGTCGTCGGGTGTCTCGTCGTCAGTCATCGAACCAACAGCGCGTTTCGCGGCAATTCCCGGCAAATCGCCGGGTGTCGTCAGATACCGCTGGAGCACAAGGAGTCCAACCGCGAGGCCGAGTAATCCGACGCCGACGAGTGTCTGTCCGCGAACGAGCAGGAACTCGAGGCCGGCAAGTGCGGCTGGAATGGCGAAGATGAGGACACCGGCGAACTTGATCGTCTCGATGAGACCGGCCATTGCTGCGTGGTAGTGTGGCAACTCTCAAAAGGCCGCCGACTACGGTTATCACGGAACTGTGATGCGTCTCGGATTCAGAACGTCTTTAGCTGTGGGCTGGTATCTCCGCGTATGTTCACGGGAATCGTCGAGGAGACCGGCGAGATTGCAGCACGCGAACGGACGGACGACGGCCTTCGGCTTCGCATTGGCGCGGAGTCGGTCGCGACGGGGCTGACACACGGCCAGAGCATCAGTGTCAGCGGTGCGTGTCTCACGGTCGAACAGTTCGAGGACGGCTCCTGGTTCGAAGTCTTTCTCGCAACCGAAACCGTCGAGCGGACGTATCTGGGCGACCTCGAGGTCGGCGACCAGGTCAACCTCGAGCGAGCGATGCCGGCTGATGGGCGATTCGACGGCCACGTCGTCCAGGGTCACGTCGATGCGGTCGCGACGGTGACGGCTATCGAATCCGTCGACGAAGACTGGTTCTTCGAGTTTGACCTTCCCGAGGGGTACGCCCGCTATGTCGTCGAAAAGGGATCGATCACGTTGGATGGGATCAGTCTGACTGTCGCCGATCTGGACACCACAGCGGGGACTGTTACAGTCGCTATTATCCCCACAACGTACGAGTTGACGACGCTATCGGACAAAGAGCCGGGCGATCCGGTTCACCTCGAGGTCGACGTACTCTCGAAGTACGTCGAGCGACTGTTAGAAGCGCGATTCGAGTAAGCGATTTTTGTGAGCCGATTCGGTTTAGGCACCGGGGACGCCGAACGCGCCAACGCCGAGGTTGAGAATGGCATTGAGCACGAACAGGATTACGAGGGCGGAAACCCAGGCAGCAATTCCGATAGCTGCTGCAGCGCCCCACCCGCCGGGGTAACGCCAGTTGATGACCCAGATCCAGGCGAACAGGGCGATAAAGAGGCCAATTAGTGGGATCCAGGATGTAAGCCCCTAGGCAATCGCACCGAAGAGGGCAGTTACGACCGCGTGGCCGTAGTCGTCGGCGTCGACGATGACTGCCGCACCGATATAGATCGCCAGTCCACCGGCGAGCAGTGCAACAACAAATGCGACGAGCGAGGCGAGAACCATATGCGACAATTCCGTTTCCAGTGAAATATATGTTCTCCTGAGTGTCCCTGTCAGTAGGACGGATGTGGAATGCAGTCAGGGTTGTCGATTTGGTGGGTCAAACTCCGTGAGTTCGGCCGCTGGTGGGTCGCCGGTATCGTCTCTGACCTCGCGGTAGGTTCGCCGGTATCGAGCAATCTTCCGGTAGAGGTAGTAGCCGACGGCGAGGTCATAGAGGATCACGTAGGCGATAAACGCCATCCCGAAACTGATCGGGTACAGCGTGGCGATGGCGTCGGGGATGATTCCGACGGTGACGTTGTACATTGCGTGGACGACCGCTGCGACGAGGAGTCCTTTGACGACGATTGGACCGGCCTTGTCGGGATTAAACTTCGCGAGGCCGAGATAGAAGCCAGCGATTGCCGAAAAGATGACGTGGCCGGGGCCGACCAGCGCCCGCACGGTCGTAATTCCAGTTGCCGCCGCGAACGGGCTGGCATCTGCCGTCGCAACTTCAGCAGAGATGTAGAGCATGTTTTCGAACGCCGCAAAGCCGAGGCCGGCGACCGCGCCGTAGACTGCACCGTCGATGACCGCATCAAAGGAGTCGCTTCGATAGGCAAAGATTCGGACCGCAAGCAGCTTCACCACCTCTTCGACGGGGCCAACGATTAGGAAGAAATAGAGGACGAGTCCGACCAACGGAATCGCCTGAAAGTACGGCTGCGTATACGTGTTGACGACACCGGCAAACGTCGCAAAGAGGATCGACAGCACAAACGTCGCCACGAGGAGGCTCAACGGCTCGTTCGACGTGATATCCGTATACCAGATGAAGCCCGCCAGCAATGCTGCGGGGACGACCGACAGCCCGAAGAAGAGGCCAAGCGCCGGATCCTCGAGAATCAGAACCCCTGGCTGGACGAGCAACACGAGGGTGATGATGAGCGCGACGCCGACGACGATGCCATGAAAGCCGTAGTTGAGTAGCGCGTACACGACCGCCGAGAGGCGATCCAGCGTCGACCGCGGCTCCCACGTCGAGACTTCATAGAGGTCCCGCGACTCGTCGCTTGCTTGCTCAACCGGGTCGCGCTTGCGCGCCATACTGGCCCTACACTCGCCGTTCCGGTAAGCGTTCGGTCCGAACGGCCGTCCCACGACGTTGTGACCACTGTACGAGAATCCACACAGCAAAGTTTCCTCGCGCCAATCGTCGCCTATGCACTTCGACCAGCGAACGCAACAGGCGCTGCGCGCCGTCGGCCTCGAGACCGAAGATCTCGAGGCGGCCTCGACGGCAATCGCGGAGGCAGTAGACGCCGACGCAAACGCGCTTGCGGACTTTTTCGACCGGCACGATACGGTCTACTCGGATATGGATATGGCTCACTCGAGTGCGGAGTTTCCCGAGCACTCGGTTGACTCTCTCGACGTGACGACACACGCAGCCGAGATGCGGGGCTGGCTGCGCTTCGAGACGTGGGGCGCGTTCGTCGAGGATGGCCGGATCCTCGATGCAGACGAGGAGTACGTCGAACTGACGCTTGGCCCGACGATTCACGACCGGGTCCGGTTCGCGGCCAACCGCGAGACACTCCAATGACGACGGTTCGCGTCCGCGGGATCTACACCACCGCGATCACCCACCGCCTCGAGCGAAACGGTCTCGAGGTCGTCCAGGCCTCGGACCCGATTCAGGAACGCTTCGATGACGGGTTCGAGACCGCACCAGCCGACGTTCGTATCGAAACGACGCGCGACCGGCAGGGACTCGAGGTCTCCGGTGACCGCGAGGCGGTCGAAACCGTCCTCGCCGACCTCGAGGACCTCGAAATCGACACGTTCCGCTGGGACGACGACGCCCCGCGCGGTGCGGTGTTCGACGCCGAGGTGATCGACGCCGGGGGCGGTGGCGGTGCGACGGTGGACCTCGGCGACGGCCGGCGTGGCTACCTGCCCTACGACGACGTCGATGGCTACGTCGACGAGGCCAACCAGTACCGCGTCCAGATCGATGAGCCGACGCCGCCGTGGACCGACGACGATCCCCGGGTCCAGCCAACACTCGAGATTCAGGGGGGACTCTGCTCGCTCTCGCAGGATCGAACCGGCATCTCGGCGGCCGGGCGAGGCGAACGCGCAACCGAACTCGTCGGCATGACCGACCTGCTCTCGCCGTCGGTTCCGGACGGGTGGGGGCTGTACTGGGAACACAGCGCATTCGACGCCGACCTTGAGGCAATGAGAACCGCGCTCGAGCAGGCGGTTGAGCGAGCGACCGCACTCGAGGGCGCGCTCGCCGACGCGCCCGAGAGTCCCTCGGATGGCGAGCCGAAAGAGCTAGCGACGCCGCAAACGACGGCGTGGTGCTGGTTTGGCCGCGAGTCACGATTCGAACTTGATAGTGAGCGCCGACAGGTCGAGACAACGATGCCCGGCCACCATCGGACGAAAGCCGCGGATCGAGCAGCGAGTGCAGCCGTTGATTTCGCGGAGGGGATTCTTGGCTCGACCGTCGACGACAGCACCGCAGGAACGGACGACGAGGCGTTCCCGTTTGACGCCGTCTCACAGCAGTTCGGGCCAACCGCGGGGGACCGCCTCGCAATTGGCCATGGCAAGCCCGACGGGCGACACATCTCGCTCGGACGCGGCGAGGTCACCAACTGGGACGCGGACGGCTCGCTCACACTCGAGCGGTCGATGCGCGGCGGTGGCTCCTACGATGCACTCGAGGTGCCCAAAGAAGATGGTGACGTCGCGGTGACGAAGTTCCGCGAGGGCCGGTGGTGGTATCCGACGACGTACAAGGCGGCGGACGACTCGACGAAGGGAACCTACGTCAACATCTGTACGCCGGTCGAACTCTTCCCGGACGAAGCGCGATACGTCGATCTCTATATCGACGTGATTCGGACGCCCGATGGCACCGTCGAAATCGTCGATGCTGACGAACTCGAGGCCGCCGTTTCGGATGGACTCGTCTCCGAGACGTTGGCAGAGAAGGCAACGAGCGTGGCTGAAGCAGTCGAGCGCGCGCTGTCGCCATAGGTCGATACCAAGCGCTCAGAGAGAGCATCCGGACAGTTAGTCCGAGGCCGAGACAACGCGGTCGGCTGGCGTATACGACGGTAGGAAGTGGATGTAGTCATCGAGGTCCAGCGCAAACTCCCGTGTCTGGGCCGTCGAAGGCTGAATCCAGTAAAGATCGAACTCGGCACCGTGTTCCTCGCCGCCGTCAGTCACGGTGTGTGTCCACCTGTCGCGCGATTCGTGTACGGTTGCGTGATAGAAGTGGCGCACGTAGCGTCGCGGCGGCGACTCGCGGCGCGTCCAGACGTCGGTCGTGAGATGCGTCGGTGCGGTCAACGTACAGAGGCCAGTCTCTTCCATGACTTCACGAAAGAGTCCATCTCGAGGCGATTCGCCGTCCTCGAGCGTTCCTTTCGGAATCTGGATTCCATCGTGGCCTGGGCCGTCGAAGACCAGCAGTTCACCCGTGTGGCGGGTAATGTACGCACACGCTTTGGGGACGTACGTTACATCAGACATACAACTATTTCCCACGCCCTCATACTTAAAACAGCGCCCCAATGTAATTGGATGAGACTAAGGGACCTTAGTGACTGCCACAGTCTCACTATCTCGTTGTATATTCGACGCCAACACCCTTATACACCAATACTTTATACCCTATTGACAGTATATCCCGTATGGCTGAACCGCACGTACTCCTCACTGGGGCGACTGGGACGCTCGGTCAAACACTTCGACCAGAACTCGCCGCAGACGGACTGACAGTGCGAGCCGCAAGCCGATCACCACCTCCAGAAACTGCTGACGAGTGGGTCACACTCGACCTCACCGACGGCACTGGCCTCGAGCGGGCACTCGAGGGCGTCGATATTGTCGTCCATGCCGCAACAGCACCGCGGGGTGATAGCGAGGCAGTCGACGTTCGCGGCACCGAACGACTTCTCGAGGCGGCTGCTGACAGCGGCGTCTCGAATTTCGTCTACGTCTCTATCGTTGGTGTTGATCAAATTCCGTACTCGTACTACGAGCACAAACTGGCGGCTGAACGGGCTATCGAGTCGAGTCCTGTTCCATCGACAATCGTTCGCATCACGCAGTTTCACTCGTTCGTCTTCGACCTGCTGTCGACAATAGCTCGTCTGCCCGTGTGGCCGTTGCCAACGGCGTTCCAACTTCAGCCCATCGCTGTCGATGAGGCTGGCACTGCACTCACAGACTACGTAACACTCGAGCCTCACGGCCGATGTGCCCCACTCGGTGGCCCGCACGTTCACTCACTCGGCGACCTCGCTCGAGCCTACCGTGCGGAACACGGGCACTGGCGACCGATTATCCGACTCCCGCTTCCAGGGGCAGTCGCGTCCGGCTTTCGTGCCGGAGCGGCAACCTGTCCTAACCGGACTGTTGGGACGACATCCTGGAACGCGTGGATGGCAACCCACAGCGACAAGACCAGCTGAGACAGTCAGTGACTCCTATCCACACTCGATGGAATCGACCCGCGACTTTTTGACACTCTCAGCCCAAGACCCGCCCATGAGCGACCTTCGCCTCGACGCAACCCAACTCGAGCGCTACTCGAGACACGTCATCATGGACGAAATCGGCCCCGACGGACAACAACGCCTCCTCGAGGGCAGCGTCCTCGTCGTCGGCGCAGGCGGCCTCGGCTCGCCGGCAATCCAATACCTGGCCGCAGCCGGAGTCGGCCGCCTCGGTATCGTCGACGACGACGCCGTCGAACGCTCGAATCTCCAACGCCAGATTATCCACGCAGATGCCGACGTCGGCCGCCCGAAAGTCGACAGTGCAGCCGACTACGTCACCGCACTCAACCCAGACATCGACGTTGAGACACACGAAACACGCCTCTCCCCATCGAACGTCGACGATCTCGTCGCCGACTACGATATCGTCCTCGACGCAAGCGATAACTTCCCCACCCGGTACCTGCTCAACGACCACTGCGTCCTCACCGAAACCCCTCTCTCCCATGGCGCTATCTATCGCTTTGAAGGGCAGGTCACCACCTTCTCGAACGCTCGTACCGGCGACTCGAGGCCCCCCTGCTATCGCTGTCTCTTCCCCGAAGCCCCCAAACCCGGCACCGTCGCAGACTGTGCGACAACCGGCGTCCTCGGCGTCCTCCCCGGTACCATCGGTTGCATCCAGGCCACCGAAGTCGTCAAATACCTCCTCGACACGGGTGACCTGCTCGAGGGGCGCCTTCTTATGTACGATGCAATGGATATGAGTTTCGAACCGGTCGAAATCAAGCAGAATCCAGCCTGTCCAGTCTGTGGTGATGACCCCGAAATCACATCTGTTGAGGATGCAACCTACGAGGGAACCTGCTCGTTATCAGCCGACTGATCCCGACCAGTGTCCGTCAGTTCTGGTGTCCCCATGACGGTTCCGTGAGGTCAGTCTCGAGCGAGACGAGTTCGGATGTGCGTTTCCAGTTCGGTCGCCCCAATCATCGCCAAACAGGCGATAAACGCAACCGTGCCTAGCTTTCCACCGGCACCGTCGAACGCCGGCATCGTTACGAGATACACGAGGCCACACAGTCCACCCGCAAGTGCAACGTGGCGCATCTCGAGGCGTGTCACGCTCGACATTCCGACAAACGACGCACAGAATGCAACGGCAGCGAGCATCGTCCCAACTGCTGGTTCCGAACTCGCCAGTGGGAAGACCACACTAGCACCAACACCAACGACTCCAGAGCCGACAACGGCCCCAAACCCGAGATGCACACTCACCAGGAGAGTCACCACTGCACCAGCAACCGCAACCGGCACAACAAGTGCCGCGAACTCCCATGCTGGTGCCCCACCAGCACCATACTCAAGGCCAGTCAGCGCCACTATCGAAGCACACCCACACAGCGCAATCGTCCCGAGTTTTCCCCCAACGCCACCGAACACCTCGTCCGTCGCCACGAACACCCCGCCAGCGATCAGTCCCGCGACGACGAGATACTCGAGTGATGGTATAACTGCTGGCGACACCATCCCGACAAACGAACCACAGTAGACCTGAGAGTCCATTCTCGGAACGGCAATACCAACCCCAACTCCGACGACCGCAGACGCAAGAACCGGCCCGAATCCACCCGCGACGCTCAACAGATATGTACACACCGCCCCGAGCACGACGGCAAAAACCGTGCCAACATCCTGTTGTGTCCCCGTTCGTGCGCTTCGTTCCGTCTCAAACAACCGCCCTCGCTCACTCACGACTGAAACCGATCCCACGAGGACGACTGCCACTCCGAACCCAATTGTTGCACTCGAGTGAGCCGACGACGCGCCTATCGCAGTGGCGAGCAACGCAGCAGGCGTCACAAGGAGTGTGAGATATCCTGCCAGTTGAACTGCCCCGGCCGTCTCGGTACTTTCTATCCGTGAACGCACGTTTCCATCTGCACTCACCAGAACGGACAGGAGTACGTTTCGATTCAGCCGAACAGTGGGACTGTGTTTTTACAAAAATTTGCGAAATACATACAAAAAGCTCCACAGAGCACTGCTGTTGCTCAATGAAGCAATATGAAAGTATGAATGGGGCGGCGAATCCGCGTTCCCAGAGGGTCGCCCACTCCAGTACTAACCGATACGCAGGCGAGCTTATCTTCCGTGTTCGGGATGGGTACGGGAGGCACCTCGCCGCTCTG